>CAVONX010000017.1:0-3130 GCA_963697395.1 uncultured Flavobacteriaceae bacterium | reverse complement strand
CAAAATCAATTTATCCTGCCGAACTTTGGCCTAAAAATAACATAGATTATGACTATAAGTTCTTGTTGAACGTACATATAGACTTCAGATATAATCGGGAGGATCTGGATTATATCGCAGCCATTTTAAATAGTTATGTTAACCATACATTCCTTACGTAGTTTACGCAAAGCATAAGAATTACACTGGCAATCAAATCAAAACCTAAGTTACCGGTAATTTAACCTAATTCATAAAACCCCTTTTCCATGACCTATAAAAAATATTTTAAAAGACCCTTGGATTTTTTCTTGGCGCTCTTTGGCCTTATACTGTTCTCGCCAATTCTAATAATAACCATTATTGTGTTGACCATCAGTTTTAAGGAGAGTCCATTTTTTACCCAAAAAAGGCCTGGAAAACATAAAAAAATCTTTTCGGTATTGAAACTGAAGACTATGAACAGCAGAAAGGATGCGAAGGGCAATTTATTGCCAGATTCCGACCGCTTAACACCCATGGGAATTTTTATACGTAAAACTTCTATTGATGAACTGCCCCAACTGATAAATGTACTCAGGGGAGATATGAGCCTAATTGGACCTAGACCCCTGTTGATACGTTACCTCCCCTATTATACCGAGGAAGAAAATAGGCGGTTCTTGATTAGACCCGGTATTACAGGACTTGCGCAAATTTCTGGTAGAAATTTTATGAGTTGGGAAGATAAGTTCAAAAATGACATTGAATACATGGACAACATGAGCTTCAAAAACGATTTGATCATTATATGGAAAACAATCCATAAGGTCTTCAACCCTGGTGAGATCGATGTAGACCCCAATTCCAATCCCATTATGCTGGCCATGGACCTTCAACGACAGGAATGGGACGAATTTAAGCATTTGAAAAAAAATACGCTTTAAACTATAAACCTAGAAATATAAACAGCCACGATGTGCATATAGCCCGTATTTGGGATAACTAGATTTTTTAAATAATACCTTAAGGTTCAGACATTCCTCTTCATACCCTATGAGCATCTGGGAATCGGGCCTAAGGCGGTTTAAAACACCGTCTATGCTCAAAAAATAAGAATCGGAGTTACAAGAAATCCTTGTTTAGGCTTTACTATCCCTGTATTTTGGAAAGTAGCCTTCCTTCAGATCCTGTAAGCTAGTTTCATCCGCCAAATCATGTCCAGCTTTAGCTAACAACTCAAGGTAGGCTTCCGGCATAACGATTTTTCTTCCAGTATAAAAATCTATATCAGGATCTAGAGGAAAATACTTTTTCTTGTATTGATAGAGATTGTCTTCTGTACCATTGGACAAGCCCCCACCGATCATATAATAATGCAAACCTTCTTCCTTGGCCCATTGTACCGCGTTGATCTTTAAAAATTCATTAGGCCGTAATTTAAAAAAGTTGGAATCCGTTCCACCTAAAAAAGAATACATGGTATAATCCGAAATCAAGAACAGTTCCGATGAAATGGGAACACCTTCTTTATATACCAGACCCACAGCACATTTTTGCTGATTATTTTTCCAAAAATTTATAAAATAATCCAAGGGATGGTAAAAGGAGTCGATGGCATCTCGCCGATCCATGGTGCCAATGTAGACCTCATAAAAATCATGAATCTTTTGTTCCGGAAAATGGCCATAACACATTTCAAAGTCCAGGCCGAGCTTTTCCGCCTTTCGAAACTGATTTCTAGTATTCGATTTTAGATTGGACCAAAAAGTATCCCAATCTGTTATGTTTCCCTTTACATTTAACAAGGTATGTATTGCCGTACCTGAATAATTAGTCTGGTTGCCGAAGAAATTAAATCGTAAGAACTCAGAAACCACATGTTGCTCCCGATACCAAGAATCCACCGACTTCCAAAACTCCCTAACCACATCTTCCGAAAGGCCTGTCCTAAAGAAAGGTCCGTTATAGCCCCAAGGACTGCTCACATCCTTATAACCGGTATCCGAACCATTAATGACAATTTTCCTAAGTAAAAAGGGCATTACAACCATAACCTTGCCCTCTGCCGATTTTAAAAGAAAAAAATGTAATCGCTGTTGCTCGTTCTCGCCACTGGTGAGTAATTCATAGCAGTAGTAACCGCTTTCACAACCCACGTTCGCAAGGGATTCCTTATAAAGTACCTTGGTTTCTGAATTTGCAAAGGAATAGGCTTTAAGTGTACATGTCTGGGTAGACGTCATAGTAATATTGTTTGAACCATAAAACGCAAATCAATAAAAAGAATTGCTCTTTTGACTATAAAAATATGCCTTTTCATACGAAAATTACCTTTTTTGGACCCAGCTGGATTTAGAAGCAATATTTTAAACTTAGAATGCATAATTTGAAAATCGAGAGACACCCATAAACCTTAATGATCAAATGTAACATGGTATACCTTTTGAAAATGTAAACCTAAACCGTTGTGCATTATGAGTGATTTATCAAAAAATAGCAGATCGAGTGGTTGATTTTCGATTTTTTTATCAGAAAATCACGTGTATCAAAATCCATTCTAGGATAACATCTGTTCTCTATACATTTTTCTTCCGAAAAAGGAATAAAAACACTAGAACTGACATTGGAAACAGTACAGAGTTATTATAAATGCACAACAGGTAAACCAATATAAAAGTTACCGACCCATTCAACTGTCCCGCCCATCAAAAGGTTACTACGAAAAAAAGTATCCCAATGAGGATTCAAAAAACAACTCGGAGTAACCAAGAGAATAAAAACCAGAAAACTATCCGCAGTAATCAATTTATAGAAACCCTAAACCTTAGTGTGCCAGATCCCTTACTTATCTTACGATTACTTTTTGGGTCTTCACAATTTTTTCACCTATGTGTATCTGCACAAAATACAGACCAGTTGACAGACTGTAGTCTAGAGGGAACTCGTGTATACCGGAATAACTGGCAGGATACTCCTTCTCTAAAACTTTGCTGCCGACCGAATTGAACATCTCAAAACGAATTATGGCACTACTGGTTAGCGGCGGTACGTTTACAAAAAGTGTTTCGCCTTGATTGACAGGATTAGGATAAACCACAATTCCATCGCTTAACACATCCACCGAGTTCAATTGGGCGTTAAGCTGTACCGCACTGTTTCCTTCACCCAT
>CAVONX010000016.1:0-14885 GCA_963697395.1 uncultured Flavobacteriaceae bacterium | reverse complement strand
GCATTGAAAATGGTTTCCTTAAGCTGATAAAACTACCATGGTTGGCCTACAGATATTCAAAATTGCTTAGTAATCTAAAAATTACCCATTCGTTTGCACTTCTAACCCGACCTAGTTATATAAATATCCTATCCCGTTATTTTACGAAATGGCACTACAAAATTAGCATTAGCGAACGATCACACCCGAGTATGCAATACGGTTACAATAACTTGCAATCTAAAATAAACAATTTTCTTATTAAAAAATTGTACCCAAAAGCAGACCAGATTATATGTAATTCTCAGGGTAATGCAACTGATCTCATTAGCAATTATAATATTGCAGCATCCAAAATAGTAGTGGTTCACAATCCTGTAGATATTGAAAAGCTAAATAGGATTGAGAAAAAAGAGGCTTTTTTTAGTGAAGAGTACTTTAATATAGTAACCATAGGCCGTTTGGATACTGGTAAGAATCATCAACTGCTCATCAATGCTGTAGCTCCTTTTTCTAAAGCACGCTTATACATATTGGGTGATGGTTGGCTTATGGAATCCCTGCAACACTTAGCCAAAGAACTAGGCATTAACGATCGGGTCTTCTTTTTAGGGTTTGATAACAATCCTTACAAATATTTAAAAGCAGCAGATTTGTTTCTATTTGGATCCAACCACGAGGGCTTTCCTAATGTACTCTTAGAAGCCATGGCCTGTGGCCTGCCCATTTTAACAACCAATTGTAAATCTGGTCCCGATGAAATTATGGAACTCCAAGATGCCAAGACAGATGACATTATGCTTACGGATTACGGTATCCTAACTCCCGTAGGAAATTTGGAGCTACTTCAAAAAGGATTGGCCTATTGCTTAGAACATCCAGAATTTCTAGAGAGTTGTCGTAAACGTGTCAAGGAGCGCATACAAGATTTTGAAAGAGAGCCCATATTGGAAGCGTATACCCATCATATCCTATCCTAATCATATTATGAACACACCTATACCCAAAAAAGATAGAAAAAAAGTGATTCGTACGGCTTCTTTGTCGTGGTCGCTATACGCCTTTCTAGGAGGACAACTAAGCTTCTTAAACGAACATTACGAAATGATGACCATAGGTTCGGATGATCCCGAGCTACAAAACATGGCCCGCCGAGAAGGCATTATATCCATACCCGTTAACATTGAACGCACGATTAGCCCCTTTAAGGATGTTGTTTCAATTTATAAATTATACAAGATCTTTAAAAAAGAAAAACCCTTTATGGTGCACAGTATGAACCCTAAAGCAGGTCTTGTATCCATGATAGCGGCCTATTTTGCAGGAGTGCCAAAACGGGTGCATACGTTTACAGGTCTAATATTCCCTACCAAAAAAGGGCCCATGAAGCAGCTCCTGTTAGCTGCCGACAAATTGATCTGCAAATTCGCTACACATATCTACCCAGAAGGAAATGGGGTTAAGAACGACCTTCAAAACCATAATGTGACCAACAAGCCGTTAAACGTAATCGCAAATGGCAATATTAATGGCGTGAACCTAGACTATTTCGACCCAAAGCTATTTACCGAGACCGATACTATAAACCTACGGGAACAACTAGGCATACAACCTACCGATTTCGTTTTTGTCTTTTTAGGAAGATTGGTAAACGACAAGGGCGTAAATGAATTGGTAGCCGCTTTTGATTCCTTAACTCGTGAACATAGCGGCGCAAAACTTGTACTTGTGGGATCACATGAGGGGGAATCGGATCTTCTTCCCCAAGCTACTTGGGATAGGATTACGAGCAATAAAAACATTATAGAAGTAGGACATCAGTATGATGTTAGACCTTACTTCGCCATAGCGTCTGCACTGGTATTTCCTAGTTATAGGGAAGGCTTTCCCAATGTAGTGCTAGAAGCGGGAGCCATGGGGCTTCCTTCCATAGTTACAGATATTAACGGTAGTAATGAGATCATAATACCTGATTATAATGGTTTAATTATTCCATCAAAAGATACCAAGGCCCTAGAACAAGCTATGCGATGGTTTTTAGACAACCCTACGGCCGTAGCTGCCCTAGCGAAAGAATGTAGAAATCACATCAAATTAAAGTATGACCGCAAGTTTGTTTGGGAAGAAGTATTAAAGGAATATAAACACATCGAAGCAGAGGGCTGAAAAAATTATAACTATTATTCAATTCCTTGGATTTTGCGATTTTTCTTCCCAAAGTGTTTCTACTATACTGGTTTGTAGTTCAGAAGAATTTGACCGTTCAAAACCTTTTAATCGTATAGTAGCTAGCTATATTTTTTATGGTTGGTGGGATTAGCGTTTTTTAAGCTTAATTATTTTTAGTACACTAAAAGATTTTTTTGTAGGAAAAGCACTTGGAAAAACTACAAATAGTAAAAAAAGAAAAATACTTTTATGGACAAGTTTAATAGTTAATCTAGGTTTTCTAGGGTTTTTCAAATACAACAACTTCCTTATTCACAATTTCGCCGAGGCTTTCACGTTTGTTGTAGTACTATAAAAATTAGTTCCCTAAACATAATTTTACCTGTTGGAATCAGTTTTTATACCTTCCAAAGCTTAGCTATCTAGATGTATCATGCCATGCAACTGCTACTAACGGACGATGCATTACGAAAAAAGATAGCCTAAAATGCCCGACCCATGATTGCATCAAGATTTGAAAGAAGTGTCGTCTTCTTGCCCAACTATCCCTAAATTTTTTTAAGGTAACTTGTTGTATTCGAAATTAATGTATACTTACGTTTTAGTATAATCGCAAAATTTCCTTGTAATCTAAGTCTTGGTTTTTAAATATTTGAGAAAATAACCTTGCGGTACATCTAAGGATATATGCCGCTATCAAAATAATTAGAAACATTAGGATTAAATTCAGAGGAAAAATAGCATTCATTTGATCTGTTAATAAAGACGATTGGACTAAATAAATTTCCAAACAAAGCCCCCCAATTATCTTTATAGCTGCGCCAAAGATTTTATGATTATACATATTCCTCAAAATTTTTGTGTTGCCTAGCTTATAAAAATATATAGTCATCCCTAACAACGGTAATACTGATATTATTTCTATTTGTTTTGGGATGATATTTAGTCTTGAATAATATAACATAGCATAAAATATCAATATAAATAAAGTTAGTATAATAAGATTATTCCCAAATTGATGTGTAATCTTTTTTTGATAAACCCCAGATATAGCGCCTAAAAGCATAAAGAGAAAATAGAAACCCCACCTAAAAAAAGAATTATCTCCATAAAATGAAGCATCAGGATGTTTTTCTATCAAAATGAACCAAACAATAACAATTAAAAACGATATGATTCCGCTTAAGACCAATCGTTTAAACATTGTTTTATTCACTATGTAAAGAAAGATGTAAAGTATCATTATACAAGAAATAAACCAACCTCCACCGTAAAGTATGATTTGAACCATATTTTTTGAGCTATCGAAAAAGATAGCACTTAACAAGGCCCAAGCAAATATGGTTGGGTAAATTCTATTAATTCTTTTTTTATAAAATTGGTCAAATCGTCCAAGTGGTTTCAAAAATATTGTAAATCCAGAGGCAAAGAAGAATAGGCAATTTCCCATTGTCCCACCTGTTGCAAAGGCACTAATTGGGTATAATATTTCAAAACTGGAGTTTGTAATAAGTATGGCAGCGATACATTTTACCACATCAATACTAATGTTCCTTTCTTTCATCAATGATTTAGATTAATTATTACAATGGGTTGCTATTAAAACGTAAAATGTTGAGAAAAAGTTTAAAAAAACGCTGTATGATTCTGAAATATAACGTTTTAATGCTTTAAAACTCCTAATTCTGGCTTAATTCGACCTACGGGATATATACCATAAAACAGGAATCTATACTGGTCTCATTTTCGGGGTATTAGCCTTTCAATTTCATCGTAGGACTTTAGTATAAAAAAAAATGCTGTACATTTCGTAGACGGGTCGTAATTTTAAGAAAAGGAGTCCAAACGGTAAGCAGACTTGCCTATAATGTAGTGTGTTCCACAAAATCCAGTAAAAGGTTTTGAATTGTCATAGAGAGATTGGTTGTAGTGATTTTTTGATATACCGTTAGTGAGACCCAGGTTATCTATATTGTTTGAGGTTTGGTAAACACCGACCATAGGCATTTCTAATATGCTCCGAAGCTAAACGTGAGCCCGATTTAGAACCGTAACAAGGCAAAACCTAATAAATAAGCATTTGAAAATTAGGTGATCATTTGCTTATTAGCAAGTTAAATTGTAATTGTATGACATGAAGTTACAGAAACAGCCCACCTTGGCAGAAAAGATTTGTAATTCGAACTTAAATCCTTTGAAAAAATAGTAGCACATACTTTATTGAATTTTATAACGGTCTTAAACTGACATGGCTGACTTTTCATCTTTTTTATTGCTGCTCTAAGGCTTAAGCGCACCTTTCATCAATAATTTAAGAACTTCCTCGAATTTTAAAAAAGAATCTCACTCCTTTTCGTTTATTTTGGAATATGCATAAAAGTGTCATAGGCTATGGTTCTATATTTCATAAAGAGGATACCAGCCAAATAAAAAATATTTCGAGTACTGAGTTTATCGATGAACATCAACTATTCTATGCTGGACGTTATGCAATTAAACATGTCATTTATTGCATTTTAGAACATCGCAGCATAGCGCATATTTGGTTGCCTGAGTATTATTGCCCCTATGTTAAAAATTGGTTAGAACAAGAATTTAGTGCCATTAAATACTACACCATTGATCCTTTTGATACAGATGCCCAAATAGACTGGTCTCCATTTTCTTCTTCAGATCTTGTAATAGTAAATAACTTTTGGGGACTTAAAGAAAATGTATTACCAGAGGGAGAACGACCTATCGTAATTGAAGATCATTCTCATGGATGGCTTTCAGAAGGTTGTATAGAAAGTAAAGCTGACTTTTGTATAGCCTCATTACGAAAAACACTACCTATTCCGCTAGGTGGCATAGCATGGAAACCACTAAAAGGAAATTGTGACATTCCACTAAAACCCTTAAAAAAGAAAAGCATTGCCAAAGAAGCAAACCCGATGATAAAATCATGGAGTTTAATAGAAAAGGCGATGACGATAAAAGCTACTTGTCTGCATGAAGAAGAAAAAGTAGAATTCTTACTTGCTTACAGTCAAGGAGAAACACTGCTGCGCAACACCCAAGAAATTGTTCCTTTACTATTGGAACACGAAAGCATTATTCGTGAGCATCTATTTAAAGATTTCAATACTTATAAAAGGGATAATTTACTGGTCGTTCAACGGACCTTAAAACCATCTAAAATTTTTAAGCTTATTTCAGGAGAAAAAAAATTCCCTTTTGGTCTTTTACTAGCTTTTAAAGATTGGGAAATGTTAACTAATTTCAAACAATTCTTAATATCCAAAACCATCTATCCGGCCGAATTGTGGCCACAAAATCGAATAGCACAAGACTATAAATTCCTCTTAAACGTTCATTTAGATTTTCGTTATAAAAAGGAAGATTTAGACTATATGGCTGAAACCATTAACAAATGGACGTTACAACAGGCCTATATAAATGCAGAGCAAGAATCATAAATTAGCAGTAATACTTCTTAAAAATAACGATATACATTACAAGTTCTTGCGCAAAGTATAATAATGGTTTAACTTAGCCGTTTTCAGTATATAGACTAACAAACTCCCCAATGATTTACAAGAATTACTTTAAACGACCATTAGATTTTTTAATGGCCCTTACTGGTCTAATCGTTTTTTCTCCCATACTGTTGATTGCAATTATTGTACTAACTATAAGTTTTAAAGAAAGCCCATTCTTTACTCAAAAACGCCCTGGTAGGCACGAGAAAATATTTTCGGTCTTAAAACTAAAGACCATGAACAGTAAAAAAGATGCCCAAGGCAATTTATTGCCCGATACAGACCGCTTAACCCCTATGGGTATTTTTATACGGAAAACCTCAATAGATGAACTGCCACAACTTATTAATGTTCTCAAGGGCGATATGAGTTTAATTGGTCCTAGACCCTTATTGATTCGCTACTTACCCTATCATACAGAAAGGGAGAAAAAGCGTTTTTTAATACGGCCTGGAATCACGGGATTAGCACAAATTTCTGGACGAAATTTTATTAGCTGGGAAGAAAGGTTTGCAAAAGATGTGGAGTATATGGAAAACCTCACTTTTAAGATGGATGCTAAGATATTTTGGTCAACCGTTATGAAAGTAATGTCTTCTGACGATATTGAAGTAGATCCACAAGGCAATCCTGGTATGCAGTTTTTAGATATTGAACGTAGTTCATGGGAAGAGTTTAAACATGTAAAAAAACTATAAACATGAAAATTGTCTTTGTAGTGATGCGTTTTGGAAGGGATGGCCTATCTACCAATATTTTGGAACTCACCAGAGGACTGATACAAAAAGGACACGAATTACATATTATTACCAGTGGCTTTAAAAGTAACGCAACAGCGGAAAACAGCTTTTTTCAGGAACTAAAGACAGAGTTCGATACCCTTGGTGTACCCCTGCATTATTTTAAAGAGCCTTCTGGGAATTCCGTTAAAAAGGTAATGACTTCCATAAGTAGCCTACTTAGGATAGGTGGATTACTCACAAAAAATAAATGCAGATGTTATTCATTCCCATTCCCCTAATTTAACGTTTATACCCTGGTTGATGGGCAAGAAGTATGTTTCTACGGTGCATGCGGATACGATTACCCCAAACGCCAGATACAAGCACCCTACCTTATTGATCGCAGTAAGCGAGGGATCCAAGGAGTTTACCCAACGCGTAATGAGTTCTCCCCCGGAGAGTATTAGAATGGTCTACCACGGTATCTCCGAACGTTTTGCGACAGTTATACCTAAAAACGATTTAGAGCAACTAAAAAAAACGAATGCCATCCCAACAGATAAAATAATCATCGGGTTTGTTGGAAGAATTTCGGAAATGAAGGGTACGGATATATTGGTAGAAGCCATAGGGAAATACCTACCTAAAACATTGAGGGAAAAAATACATATCGTATTCGTTGGCGACTATCTAAATAAGGACAAAGAAAAATGGTTGGATAATATGCTTGGGGAATATGGGTTAAAGGACCGTTTAACCGTGGTACCATTTCAAGACCCCAAACCCTTTTATCAACTTTTCGATGTTTTTGTTTTACCCTCACGCTCCGATACTTTTGGTCTCGTAGCCGTAGAAGCAATGATGAGTGGCTGCTGTACGATACGTGCCGATTCTAACGGCGCATACGATCAAATTGATGATGGCATAAATGGTATGATATTCCCAATGGAAGACGCAGCAAAATTAGGTGAAAAATTAGAACAAGTGCTTTCAGATGAAAACCTTACGAAATACAATTGGCTATAAAAGGGAAAGAAAAAGCACTGGCCAATTTCACAAACCACCAAATGATTAATAATACGTTGACGGTCTATGAAGAGCTCATACGTATGTAAACGATATACCTATTTTAGTACTATTATTTTGGAGCTCTATACCTTGGGAAAAATCCTTCTTTAATATTTTCTAACGCATTCTTTTTATCCATATTGGAAATCTCTAAAAATTCTAAATACTTTTTTGGCATAATAATTTTTCGCCCCGTATAAAAATCTATATCATCATCGAACGGAAAATATTTTTTCTTATACAAGTATAAGTTATCTTCCTTTCCATTAGATAGCCCACCACCAATCATATAATAGTTTAACCCTTCTTCATTAGCCCATTTTATTGCGCTTATTTTTAAATATTCATTAGGGCGTAGTTTAAAATGATTAGCGTCAGTGCCTCCCAAAAAAGAATATAGTGTAGATTCAGAAATTAGAAAAAGTTCTGTAGAAATGGGTAATCCATCTTTATATACTAAACCAATTGCACATTTTTCTTCGTTATTCTTCCAAAAATCAAGAAAATATTCTAATGGGTGATAGAACGAATCTATGGCATCCCTCCTATCCATAGTACCGATATACACTTGATAAAAGTCTTTTACGTGTTTTTCAGTAATATTCTTATAGAACAATTTAAACGCTAAACCCGTTTTCTCTGCTTTACGGAATTGATTTCTAGTATTCGATTTAAGATTGGACCAGAATAAATCCCAATCGGTAATATCTCCCTTTACATTATATAGCGTATGCACGGCTTCGCCAGTATAGCTATGGTAATTTTCAAAGAAATTAAAACGTAAAAATTCGGACACCACATTGTTTTCAGTATACCACAAATCTAAAGCGTTCCAAAACTCCTTAATTAAAGCTTCCGAGCTACCTTCTTTAAAAAAAGGACCATTATAACCCCAGGGACTGCTTACATCATAAAATCCTGTATCGGTATCATGTAATACGATATTTCTAAGAAGAAAGGGCATTACAGCTATAATATGGTCTTCTGAAGTTTTAAAAACAAAAAAATGCAATCGTTGTTGATCACTTTGTCCACTAGTTAAAAGCTCTAAAGAATAATATGCACTTTCACAGCCAACTTTGTTCAAAGCATTTTTATATAAATCTATGTTATTACTATCCTCAAGTGGATAACAGTTTAATGTAAAAGTCTCTGTAGACTGCATAAGTACTTGTTTTGAGAAATAGAACGTGAATTAACTTAAAGAATTGTTTTTTTCAGTTGGATAAAACACTTTTTTTTAGCTCAATATTTCATAGCCTTTTAAAAACGATAAAAATACCATAACGACCTGTATTTTATTTTTGATAAATTATAGATTATTCATACTTCAAATAACAATTGCCTAACAACTCCTTAGCCCCTGCATTATAAAATTCATTTTGTATATTTTTTACTAAAAAATAATTTCGATATCTCGCATAAATCTTCGATAAAATAACGATTCATGCGCTATACGCATCTCAAAATATGAGAATAAACAGAGATTTCAGCAATCCAAACAGGATACTACATTTTAGCACAAATGAAATCATTTAAGTAAAGTTGTTTTTAACATTAATTTAGCATAATTTTATACCTCCCCTGTATCATTTCAAAACTAAATTACAATGAAAAAAAGTGTCTGGGGCGTTTTAGTGTTAGTAGTCGGAATCGGTCTGTATTATAGTTTCAGACCGCTACCAGATGAACCTGGATTGACTGTTCCAGAGGCTGTTCAGCCGTTTTTAAATGGAAATTTTCCAGATATCTCCCCTGCAAACCAAGAGTATACAATTGCCTTTCCAAACCTCACTTTTAACTCACCGCTGACCTTTACTGTTGTTCCAAATACTCAGTCCTTAATCGTTGGGCAGCGTAACGGTCAGATATATTGGTTTGAAAATAATGAGAACGTCACTCAAAAGAACCTATTGTTGGATATGTCCAATGAAGTAGGTGTGGTATGGGATGGCGGATTTCTAGGTCTTGCGATACATCCTGAATTTGGTCAACCTAATAAAAACTACTTTTATATCTATTACACCACTAAGGATAGTCAAGGCCGCGACTACCCGGACAATTTCGTTTCTGGTTTTAGCTGTAATCAAGAAGACTACTGGGGCAGCTTCCTCATATTAAAAAGAATCAGCGTAGACCCAACTACACTAACGGTAAATGCTGCGGAAGATTTGGTTATGCTAAAAATGCGGATGTTCAGCTCTACGCATAGAGGCGGCGGCCTTACCTTTGGAAACGACGGATTTCTTTATTTAACTACTGGAGATCAATCGGCCTATTCAAAATCACAAAACACCACAACCAATTTAGATGGAGGTGTTCTTCGATTAGATGTAGATCAAAACCCTATTAGAAGTCATTCCCCAATTAAAAAATTAAACGTGAATGGTCGCTTTCCAGACGAAATCTCGGGAAATGGCTATTGGATACCTAATGACAATCCTTTTTTGAGTGGAGATGGAAGTCGCTTTGAAGAATACTACACTGTCGGACATAGAAACCCACATAGAATGACTAAGGACAGGCTAACAGGCACTATGTATATAGGTGAAGTAGGCGAAGCGCGTCATGAGGAAATAAATGTACTTAAAAAAGGCGGAAACTATGGATGGCCCATTTATGAAGGAAACTATTTTAGAGGTACTGGCTGTACAGATTTTCTAGACCAAATGCCCCATGAAAGCCCTTTGGTATCGTTCCCTAGATCAGAAGCCAATGCCATTATGGGAGGCTATGTGTACAGAGGCACCTCCATGCCTAGCTACTATGGCAAATATATATGTGCAGATTATGGTGTAGGCGAGGAAATCTGGGCGGTTGATATCGTTACCGGTGCTTATGAAGTTATTACGCAGTTCTCCCCTACGAATATTATTTCTTTTGGAGAGGATAACGAAGGTGAACTCTATCTTTTGAGTCAAGGGAATAATGTTCCCTTATACCAATTAACAGAAAGCGGAGAGTTCGAAGGAACCATGCCACAGCGCTTATCTGAAACTGGCGCGTTCAATGACCTACAGACTATGGAACCCGCCCAAGGACTAATTCCATACAAGCTTATAGAGTCTTTTTGGTCCGATGGGGCAGAAAAACAAAGATGGATGGCCATACCCAATAATGGTAGCCACAATACGCCAGACGAACAGATTTCTTTTTCAGAAAATGGAGATTGGGATTTTCCAGTAGGCGCAGTTCTAGTAAAACATTTTGAGCTTCCCATTGATGAAAACAATCCCTCCCTAACTAAAAAATTAGAAACCAGATTTTCCGTCAAGGCCAGTAATGGATCTTTCTATTTTGTAACCTATAAATGGAACGCACAGGAAACCGAGGCTTTTTTACTTGAAACGGGTATTGAAGAAGCTATTGCCGTAACCAAGACCGATGGCAGTACGGCTTACCAAACATGGTCCTATCCTTCGACCGCCGATTGTATTTCATGCCACAATCCAGCAACTGGTGGAACATTAGGACCTAGAACCCGTTATTTGAATTCTGAGCTGACTTACGAACAATCCGGTGTTACATCAAACCAATTGGTTACCTTAAGTCATTTGGGAATCTTAAATGAAATTATAGATGAACCTAAAACGCAGGGGTACCAAACCCATAAGGCTATAAATGATGTAGATGCAAGTTTAGATGAAAAGGCAAGATCTTATTTAGATTTGAATTGTGCGTATTGCCATAGACCGGGAGCCACAGGAGAAAGAGCACAATTTGATTTGCAACTCTTTCAGAATTTAGCCCAAACAGGTCTTCTGAACGCAGGAATCAATACACCCTTGGGCATTGACGGCGAAAAAATTGTTGTTCCGAATGACGCCTCAAAGTCCATCTTGTTCCATAGAATGAATTCGGTTGATCAGACTATTGCAATGCCCCCCATTGCAAAAAACAAAATTGATGTGGCTGGTGTTCAGTTAATCGAGGAATGGATCAATCAGTTAGGAACACCTTCGCTACCGCCGACTATTGCGGAGTATAGAATTGTAAACAGTGGGAGTGGCAATACACTTCAAGTGGCGAATGCAGGTCTTGCTAATAGTGCCAATGTCGCGGTTGGTGATTATACAGGACTTGAACATCAGCAATTTGCCTTGGAAAATGCGAGTATACAAGGGTATTATCAATTTAAGGCATTACATAGTGGTAGATATTTAGATGTAGAAATGGGCAATACAGCACCAAATTCAAATATTTGGCAATATGTAGGAAATAATACCGACGCTCAGCTTTGGGAAATTATAGATGCGGGAGAAAATTCGTTTTATATTGTTAGCAAGTTATCTGGCTATTACCTAAGTGAAAATACCGATGGCAATGTTTCCGTAGTAGAATATACTACTAGCGATGCTTTACGATGGATATTTTCTCCAACCAACTACAATACAGAAGTCGGGTTAAACCTTCAAACCACTTCCATTTCCACTTCTGAAAACGGTAATATTGCCAATTTCAATGTACAATTGAATGTAGCTCCAGAAAATGATGTAATACTGCTATTATCTGGCACAAACAACACAGACGAATACACGCTATCTACCACAGAACTCTTGTTTACCCCAGCAAACTGGAATATTAACCAAACCGTAACAGTTACCGGTGTAGATGATACAGATATTGATGGCACGCAAAATTATACCATCCACATCACAGTAGACGGTTCTAGAAGCGATGTTCTTTACAATGGTATTTCTGCACTGATTAATGGAGTCAATTTAGATAACGATGAAACCTGCAATGGTATACTCACAGATGTAACGAACCCCGTAGGCATAGGGACTATAACTTCCCGTAACGATTTCATACCCGCGGAAGATAGGTTCAAGGCTTTCGACAATAAGGCTTTACAAGGTACGTTCAGCAAATGGTTGGATGCAAGCGGAATACCTACCACCACAGACCCGAGCTGGATTCAATTGGTATTACCAGAAGCAAGACGCGTGGAGACTATGACCATCACAAGTGCCAACGATGTAATTGGGCGTGACCCCCAGAACTTCAGGCTCTTGGGATCTAATGGAGGCGCGTTCACCGAAGTAGGAAATTGGAGTGGTGAGAATTTTTCCCAACGCTACCAGTCAAGGTCTTTTATACTATCGGCACCAGGTACTTATACGGCCTATAGGCTAGAAATCACCAAGAACAATGGCAACATAGAACTGACGCAGTTGGCAGAAATAGAACTGCTTGGTTGCGTACCGACTACAAATGAAATTGTTCAAGTTACCGATGTAGCACTATCACAGACATCAATTGAAATGGAGACTGGTGCAACGGTCCAACTTTCAGCGACCGTTTTACCGGCGGAAGCGACCGATAAAAACGTGACCTGGTCTAGCGATGACGATACCGTGGCGCTAGTGGATAGTAATGGAAATGTTACTGCACAGGGCATAGGCAACACAATTATAAGTGTAACTACCGAAGACGGCGGCCTTACTGCGACAGCAACCCTTACCGTAACGGCAACTACCACAGATAATGGAACCTGCAATGGAATACTAACTGATGTCTCTGAGCCGGTAGGAAGTGGAATCATTACCTCCCGAAACGACTTCGTCCCCGCCGAGGACAGGTTCAAGGCATTCGACAACAAACGCTTACGCGGTGACCACAGCAAATGGTTAGATGGCGCAGGAATACCCACTGTATCAAATCCTAGCTGGATACAATTAAAATTAGAAACACCAAAGCGCGTAGAGGCTATAACAATTACTAGTGCAAACGACGACTACGGTCGTGACCCAATAGACTTCAGATTAATGGCATCCAACGGCGGTACCTTTACCGAAGTCGGAAGCTGGAGCGGCCAGACATTCACATTGCGATATCAGACCAGGACCTTTAACCTTTCGGCCCCGGGAACCTACACCACCTACAGACTGGAAATTACCAAGAACGACGAGAACGTGGCACTGACCCAGTTGGCGGAAATCGAATTATTTGGGTGCGAACCCGAGATAACGGAAATTGTTCAAGTAACAAACATTAGCACCTCTGCTGCATCCTTAGAAATGGAAATTGGAGACATTGCTGAACTTATAGCAACAGTAGTTCCGAACAATGCTACTGACAAGACCGTAAGCTGGACTAGCGAGGATAACGCTATTGCCTCAGTAAATAGTAATGGAAATGTAACCGCACAGGGCTCTGGCAGTACCATCATAACCGTAAGAAGCAATGACGGAGGCTTTTTCGCCACAACCACCATAACCGTACAAGAACCCGTGTTGACCGATGTTTCTGTCACCGATGTGAACCTTTCCGCTTCTTTGCTGGAATTGGAAACCGGTGCCATAGCAAAACTTGTAGCAACCATTCTACCTGCCGATGCAACCAACAAAACGGTAAGTTGGGCTAGCGATGACGTTGCTGTCGCCACCGTTGACAACAACGGGAACGTTACCGCCCAAGGCACTGGAAATACACTAATTACGGTAACAAGTAACGATGGAGGGTTTACCGCAGCTACCTCCGTTATAGTTGAAGAACCGGTTATCGGAATCGATACTTGCAACGGGACACTTACAGATATGTCAAATCCTGTGGGAAGTGGAACGATAACCTCCCGAAATGACTTTATACCGGCTGAGGATAGATTCAAGGCCTTTGACAATAAGCGTATCCAAGGAGACCACAGCAAATGGCTGGATAGCGCTGGTATACCAACCACGGCAAATCCAAGTTGGATACAATTACAACTGGTAGCCCCAAAACGCGTAGAAGCCATAACCATTACCAGTGCAAACGACGACTATGGGCGTGATCCAAAGGACTTTCGTTTAATGGCATCAAATGGAGGTGCTTTTACTCAAGTGGGAAGTTGGAGCAGCCAAGTATTCTCCTTACGATACCAAACAAAGACTTTTGAGCTTTCTGCGCCGGGAACTTTTACCACCTACAGATTGGAAATTACTAAAAACGACGAGGGTGTTGCGCTAACGCAACTGGCTGAAATTGAACTATTAGGATGTGACGAACCAGGAACCATAGGAAACGTCCCGGTTACAGGTGTGCAGCTCCAACCAGAGTCACTAGCAATGATAGTAGGGGCTATAACCCAAGTAAACGCGACCGTATTACCGTCCAACGCTACGGATAAAACACTTAACTGGTCCATTCAGAATCCAGCTATAGCCACAATGGATGCTATGGGCAACATTACCGCTTTAGCCATCGGAAACACTGTACTTACGGCATCTACAAACGACGGAAACTTTACAGCAACAACTTTAATTAGCGTGGAGCAGGAAGTGATAAGCGATGGCACCTGTGGTGGGATACTTTCTGATGTATCTGAGCCCATAGGCAGTGGAACAATTACTTCCCGAAATGACTTTATACCAGCGGAAGATAGATTCAAGGCCTTTGATAATCGGCGTGTTCAAGGAAACCATACTAAATGGCTGGATAGCGCCGG
>CAVONX010000015.1:0-17076 GCA_963697395.1 uncultured Flavobacteriaceae bacterium | reverse complement strand
TAGACCCATCTATTTTGTTGAAACATGGCAAGGCGGTATTGAAAACGGTTTTCTTAAGTTCATTAAGCTACCTTTGTTGGCTTATAAATAAGCGAAATTGCTTAACCATCTAAAAATGATATATTCCTTTGCTCTATAAGGGCTAGCATTAGAAAGAATATTGGCGACGAGTGTACAATTTATCACCAATTTAAAACGTTTAATCATTCTTAAAACAATATAATATGTGCGGTATCAATGGCTTCATTGCATCCAATTCATCTAAAGTAAACGATTTAAAAGCTGACATCCAAGGTATGAACGATTTGATTGTTCACCGAGGTCCTGATGATGATGGTGTATTCACTGAAGTTCAAAAAGAGTATAGCATAGCCCTAGGAATGCGAAGGCTCTCCATAATAGATTTAACTAGCGGAAAACAGCCTATCCTAAGTTCAGATAAACAATTGGTCATCGTTTTTAACGGGGAAATATACAATTACAAAATTTTACGTAATGAATTGATAAACAAAGGTTTGAATTTTGAAACTAATAGCGATACAGAAGTTATCCTGAAGCTTTATGAATTGGAAGGTGAGCAATCATTTAAAAAACTGGACGGCATGTTCGCCTTTAGTATTTATGATAAAAGGAGAAAGAAGGTGTTTATAGCACGTGATTTCTTTGGTGAAAAACCGCTCTACTATACAAAAGAAAACGACAAATTTATTTGGGCATCAGAATTGAAATCGCTGTTAAAGGTCACAAAAAGTAAACCAGAGATCTCCATTCCTGGGCTTAACCTTTATTTTAGATTAACCTATGTGCCAGCTCCACATACCATTTATAAAAATATATTTAAACTAGAGGCCAACCACTATTTGGTCTACGACTTGGATACCCAAGACTATCAAACATATAGTATAGAAGATGCTTTTCAACGACGCAAAAGCGATTTAAGCTTTGACAAAGCTAAATTAAAAACTAAAGAACTGGTTACGGAAAGCGTGGAAAGCAGATCTATCTCTGATGTACCTATTGGCACCTTCCTTTCTGGTGGCGTAGATTCATCAATCGTATCGCTTTGTTTAGCCCAAATGTCATCAAAAAAAATAAACACTTTTTCCATTGGTTTTAAGAAAAAATCATATGATGAATCCGACAGGTCGCGCATAGTTGCCAAACAAATCAACAGCCAACACCATGAATATATTATAGGCGAGGAAGACTTAAAAGATAACATTTCCGAAATCTTACTTAATTTTGATGAACCCTTTTCAGATTCTTCTGCTTTACCCACCTATTTAGTTTCGAAAAAAACAGGTGAACATGTAAAAGTTGCCCTTACGGGTGACGGTGGCGATGAAATTTTCGGAGGTTATAACAAGTATTATGTCGGCAAGATAAATAGTAAATACACTTCTATAGTGCCTAAAAATCTACACCAATTTGTAGTAAAAAACATGGACTATGTTCTAAAATATAAGGGCGACAAAAGAGGACAAAAGTATAGGATCAGAAAGATGTTGAGTTCGGTTAGCTACGATGGAAGCCACTATTGGGATATGATTTCGCTGGCAAATACCGAATATCAATTAAAAAATTTGTTGAAATCCGATATATTTCACCAAGATATATTCATGGAATATAAAAAGAAACTTTCTATTGAGAAGCCTAACAATATTACTGATTTTCGATTTATAGATAAAATAATTAGTTTAGAAGGAGATATGTTGGTAAAAGTAGATCGAACCAGTATGCTAAATTCCCTTGAATGCAGAGCTCCCTTTTTAAATAAGAAATTATGGGCCTTCACAAATAGTTTACCCGAAAAATATTTAATGAAGGGATGGGACAAAAAACACATATTAAAAGAGGCTTTTAGAGAGGATTTTCCAAAGGGTTTTTTAAATCTGAGTAAACGTGGTTTTGGTGCTCCGGTCGGAGACTGGTTACAAATGAGCCTAAAGAAGGAAGTAGAATCCTATATTTCAACACCATTTTTAATGAAGCAGAATTTGTTTAATGCCCCGTATATTCAAGAAATGGTCACTAATCACTTAGAAGGTATTCAGGACAGTACATTCCAAGTTTGGAACTTTTATTGTTTCCAGAAATGGTATGTTAATATTTATGAACAACTATAAAGATTAAATCAAGGTCATGGTATGAAATATTTCTATTAAATAATTAATCCTGTTGAACATACTTTTTTAATCCCTAGTTTTAAAACTTAATTTAAATGTCCGAAAGAAAATATAAAAAAATAATCAGAGTAACAACGGTATCTGGATCCCTTGAGGGTACATTAAAAGGTCAGTTTGCTTTTATGAAGCAATTCTATGAAGTAATAGGTGTTTGTTCTAATGACCCTGAACTAAACATACTATCAGAAAGAGAAGGCGTAAGGACAGTGGGTATAGATATGACCCGAAAGATTACACCCTTCAAAGATTTAAAAGCTCTATTTCAATTATATCGTTTATTTAAAAGTGAACGTCCGGATATTGTTCACACCCATACACCAAAAGCGGGAACTTTGGGCCTAATAGCAGCATATCTGGCTGGAGTACCCTACAGATTGCATACCATTGCAGGGTTACCACTCATGGAAGCCATTGGTATAAAAAGAAAACTATTGAATCTAATAGAAAAAATAACCTACGCTTTTGCAACCAAGATATATCCAAATTCACAAGGGCACTATGAGTTTATAAAACAGGAAAGGTTTACTAGCGTTGATAAATTAAAGGTAATTGGGCAGGGTAGTTCCAACGGTATAGATATTTCTCTTTTTGATCCAAAACTATTTTCAGACAAGGATAAAGAAACCTTAAGGGAAAAATTAAACATTCCCCTGAATGAAAGGGTTTTAATTTTTCTAGGTCGAATCGTAGTGGATAAAGGTATTCATGAACTTATAGATTCATTTGTTAGTCTATCCAAAAAATTTGATAACATCACACTAATTATAGGTGGAGATTATGAACGAGATTTAGACCCTATTTCGCCCAGGACCGAAAATATTTTAAATACACATCCTAAAATCAAATTATTAGGTTGGGTCAAAGATGTTAGACCCTACCTTTCTATTTCAGAATTAATGATTTTTCCTAGTTATCGCGAAGGTTTTCCTAATGTGGTCATGCAAGCTGGGGCAATGGGCTTGCCTGTAATAGCCACGGATATAAATGGGTGTAACGAAATTATAATTAATAATGTAAATGGTATTATAGTCCCTCCTAAAAATACCTTAATGTTAGAAGAAGCCATTTTAAATTATTTAAATGGCGATTCCCAAACCTTTCCATCAGAAACCTGCAGGAGGCTAATTATGGAAAGATATGATCAAAAATTAATTTGGAAGCTTATACATGAAGAATATGAGCGCGTCCTTACTTCAAATTCCTCCAAGAGCTTTTGAGGAAAATGCTCCAAAAGATTACATTTAAACCATAATTTAGAACTTCCTCGACTTCTAAAATAAATCCGATTAGGTTTTCTTTGAATTTACAATTAAGCTTCCTAAAGACAAAATATAGATATGCCCACCAAAAAACAGCGAAAATACTCGGGTTATCAACTTAACCCGATGGAAATATTCAATCGTGCTAAGGCTATCTTTTAAGTCTCTTTTGAAGAATAGATTCGTATTGAATTAAAGAATTTTCGCCTATTGCTTAATACTCTAAAAATCTCTTAACGAGGTTTGGAACCATACTTGTAGCATTGTGAAAAATATATGACCTTAAGTTCGGAAATCCTATAAGTATTAATCTTATTGGAAACGTTGGGTCCTGATCTAAGGGTTGTCGAAAAATGAAAAAGAACTTAACATAGTTTTATAAATGAAGGTAGCTATATTAATATATTCCCTTTCTGGTGGCGGTGCAGAACGCGTTGTTTCTTACCTCCTTCCCTATTTAAAAAACAAAGGAACTGGAAGTGCATTTGGTTCTTATGAACCCTACAATTAGCTATGACATCCCTAAAAATATTCCCATACATTTCATTGAAACATCTAAAGGAGGTATTGAAAACGGCTTCCTTAAGCTCATAAAATTACCGTGGTTAGCCTATAAATATGCTAATCTACTTAGCAATTTAAAAATCACACATTCCTTTGCCCTACTAACACGACCTAGTTATATAAATATCCTATCCCGTTATTTTACGAAATGGCACTACAAAATTAGTATCAGCGAACGATCGCACCCGAGTATGCAATACGGTTACAATAACTTGCAATCTAAAATAAATAATTACCTGATTAAAAAATTGTATCCAAAGGCAGATCAGATTATATGCAATTCTCAGGGTAATGCAAATGATCTTATTAGCAATTATAATCTTGCAGCATCCAAAATAGTAGTGGTTCACAATCCTGTAGATATTGAAAAAATAAATGGAATTGAAATAAAAGAGACTTTTTTTAGTGACGAGTACTTTAACATAGTAACCATAGGCCGTTTGGATACTGGTAAGAATCATCAACTACTCATCAATGCTATAGCTCCTTTTCCTAAAATACGCTTATACATATTGGGTGATGGTTGGCTTATGGAATCCCTACAACACTTAACCAAAGAACTAAGCATTAACGAACGGGTATTCTTTTTGGGATTTGATAACAATCCTTACAAGTATTTAAAGACCGCAAATTTGTTTCTATTTGGTTCAAATCACGAAGGCTTCCCAAATGTGCTCTTGGAGGCCATGGCCTGTGGGCTGCCTATTGTAAGTACCAACTGTAAATCTGGCCCAGACGAAATTATGGAATTAAAAGCCCCAAAGACAGATGACATTATGCTTACGGATTACGGTATCCTAACTCCCGTAGGAAATTTGGAGCTATTTCAAAAAGGATTGGCCTATTGCTTAGAACATCCAGAATTTCTAGAGAGTTGTCGTAAACGTGTCAAGAAGCGCATACAAGATTTTGAAAGAGAGCCCATATTGGAAGCATATACCCATCATATCCTATCCTAATCATATTTTGAACACACCAATTCAAAAAAAAGAAAAGAAAAAAGTTATCCGTACCGCTTCGCGATTAGGAACATTGTATGAGCTATTGGATGGTCAATTAAAATTTTTAAATCAACACTATGATGTCCTGGCTATTGGTTCCGATCCGGATAAATGGTATTTAGAACGACTAGTCCAAAGAGATGGCATTCGCAGCAAAGAAATTACCATAGAACGAGAAATACATATTTTTAAAGATATTGTTTCACTTTACAAGCTATACAGGCTTTTTAGAAGCGAAAAGCCCTTAATAGTACATAGCATTACCCAAAAAGCGGGATTATTAAGCATGACGGCAGCATACTTTGCCAGAGTCCCAAAACGCATACACACCTTTACCGGTTTAATTTTCCCAACCAAAACTGGTTTAATCAAACATTTACTGATTTTTTTTGATAAAATTATCTGTAGATTCGCCACACATATTTATCCTGAGGGGAATTGTGTAAAGAACGACCTTCAAAACCATAATGTGACCAACAAGCCGTTAAACGTAATTGCAAATGGCAATATTAATGGCGTGAACCTAGACTATTTTGACCCAGCATTATTTACCAAGGCCGATACTATAAACCTAAGGGAACAACTAGGCATACAACCTACCGATTTCGTTTTTGTCTTTTTAGGAAGATTGGTAAACGACAAGGGCGTAAATGAATTGGTAGCCGCTTTTGATTCCTTAACTCGTGAACATAGCGACGCAAAACTTGTACTTGTGGGATCACATGAGGGGGAATCGGATCTTCTTCCCCAAACTACTTGGGATAGGATTACGAGCAATAAAAACATTATAGAAGTAGGACATCAGTATGATGTTAGACCGTATTTCGCCATAGCGTCTGCACTGGTATTTCCTAGTTATAGGGAAGGCTTTCCCAATGTAGTGCTAGAAGCGGGAGCCATGGGGCTTCCTTCCATAGTTACAGATATTAACGGTAGTAATGAGATCATAATACCTGATTATAATGGTTTAATTATTCCATCAAAAGATACCAAGGCCCTAGAACAAGCTATGCGATGGTTTTTAGACAATCCTACAGCCGTAGCTGCCCTAGCGAAAGAATGTAGAAATCACATCAAATTAAAGTATGACCGCAAGTTTGTTTGGGAAGAAGTATTAAAAGAATATAAACGGATCGAAGCAGAAGGCTAAAAAAATAAAACTATTATTCAATTCATTGGATTTTGCGATTGTTCTTCCTTAGCATTTTTAACAATCCATTTCTTATACGAAGACATTAGAACCCGTTGTGCATTATGATTGATTTGTCAAAAAATGTCAGTTCAAGTGCGGGATTTTCGATTTTATAATCAGAAAATCAAGTGTATCGAGAACCATTCTAGGATAAAGTCTGTTCTCGATACATTTTTCTTCCGAAAAAGGAATAAAAACACTCGAACTGAGACTAGAAACAGTACAGGGATATTCAAAATGCACAACAGGTATTAGAAAATCTAAAACCCTCTGATTGTGGCTGCAAACTTTTTAGTTTATGCTTTTGGAATTGGTCAACCAATCAAACCCTTTTTAAGAACTCTCAACATTTAAATAAAAAAGAAACTGAGAAATTTACGGAATTACAAGCTCGGGATATAAAAGACACATTACAAAATAATTATATCTTACAAAACAAAAACGAGCTCTTCATCTAAGAATTTTGAGTTTCTTCGAATAGCAAAACAAATCTGAAAAGTTTTTGATTACTTTGACCTATGCAAAAAAGTGTCATAGGATATGGATCCATATTTCATAAAGAGGATACCACCCATATAAAAAATATTTCAAATACTGGTTTTATAGGGGAACATGAACTATTCTATGCTGGGCGCTATGCTATTAAACATGTTATTTTTTGCATATTAGAGCATAAAGACATTGACCATATTTGGTTACCAAATTATTACTGCCCGTATGTTAAAAATTGGCTAGAACAGGAATTTAGTACCATAAAGTATTATGACATTGACCCATTTGATGCAACAGACGCAATAGAATGGTCTTTATTTTCACCCAACGACCTTGTAATTGCTAATAACTTTTGGGGAGTAAAAGAAAACAAAATTCCTAAGGGTGAGCGACCAATTGTTATTGAAGATCATTCTCATGGGTGGCTTTCAAAAGGATGTATAGAAAGCAATGCTGATTTTTGTATTGCATCGTTGCGAAAAACCTTACCGATACCGCTTGGTGGCATTGCATGGAAGCCATTAATGGGCAGTTGTGACATTCCTCTAAAATCTCTAAAAAACAGGATTATAGATACGAAAATAAACCCCATGTTAAAATCATGGGATTTGATTGAAAATGCAATGGAAACCAAAGCTACCTGCGCCAATGAAAAGGAAAAAATTGACTTTTTATTAGGCTATAGTCAAGGTGAAACATTGCTTCGAAATACCCAAGAAATAGTACCATTATCAGCTAAACATGAAGCTATGATACGTGAAGGTTTATTTAAAGATTTTAATGCGTACAAAAGAGCCAATTTGACTTTTATACTAAAAACTTTAGCGTCTTCACAAACATTTAAGGTAATCACTTCCGATAAAAACATCTCATTTGGCCTTCTATTAGCCTTTAAAGAGTGGGAATTGTTTACAAATTTCAAACAGTTTTTAATTACCAACATGATTTATCCGGCCGAGTTGTGGCCACAAAATCGAATAGGACAAGAATTTAAATTCCTCTTAAACATTCATGTAGATTTTCGTTATAACGAGGAAGATTTAGAGTATATGTCTGAAACTATTAACCAATGGACGTTACAACAGTCCTATATAAATGTAGAGCAAGAATCATAAATTAGCAGCAATATTTCTTAAAAATAACTTTATACATTACAAGTTCTTGCCAAAGTATAATAATGGTTTAACTTAGCCGTTTTCCAGTATATATACTAACATACTCCCCAAATGATTTATAAGAATTACTTTAAACGACCATTAGATTTTTTAATGGCCCTTACTGGTCTAATCGTTTTTTCTCCCATACTGTTGATTGCTATTATTGTACTAACCATAAGTTTTAAAGAAAGCCCCTTCTTTACTCAAAAACGCCCTGGTAGACACGAGAAAATATTTTCGGTCTTAAAATTAAAGACCATGAACAGTAAAAAAGATGCCCAAGGTAATTTATTGCCCGATACAGACCGCTTAACCCCTTTGGGTATTTTTATACGGAAAACCTCAATAGATGAACTGCCACAACTTGTTAATGTTCTCAAGGGCGATATGAGTTTAATTGGTCCTAGACCCTTATTGATTCGCTACTTACCCTATCATACAGAAAGAGAGAAAAAGCGATTTTTAATACGGCCCGGAATCACGGGATTAGCACAAATTTCTGGACGAAATTTTATTAGCTGGGAAGAAAGGTTTGCAAAAGATGTAGAGTATATGGAAAACCTCACTTTTAAGATGGATGCTAAGATATTTTGGTCAACCGTTATGAAAGTAATGTCTTCTGACGATATTGAAGTAGATCCACAAGGCAATCCTGATATGCAGTTTTTAGATATTGAACGTAGTTCGTGGGAAGAGTTTAAACATGTAAAAAAAGTATAAGCATGAAAATTGTCTTTGTAGTCATGCGTTTTGGGAGGGATGGCCTATCTACCAATATTTTGGAACTCACCAGAGGCCTGATACAAAAAGGACACGAATTACATATTATAACAAGTGGTTTTAAAAGCAACTCAACAGCTGAAAACAGCTTTTTTCAGGAACTAAAGACGGAGTTCGATACCCTTGGCGTACCGGTGCATTATTTTAAAGAGCCTTCTGGTAATCCAGTAAAAAAAATGATGACTTCCATCAGTAGCTTAGTTAGAATAGGTGGTTTACTACAAAGAATAAATGCAGATGTTATTCATGCCCATTCCCCAAACCTTACGTTTATACCCTGGTTGATGGGCAAGAAGTATGTTTCTACGGTACACGCGGATACGATTACCCCAAACGCCAGATACAAGCACCCTACCTTATTGATCGCAGTAAGTGAGGGATCCAAGGAGTTTACCCAACGCGTAATGAGTTCTCCCCCGGAGAGTATTAGAATGGTCTACCACGGTATTTCTGAGCGATTTGCGACAGTTATACCTAAAAACGATTTAGAGCAACTAAAAAAAACGAATGCCATCCCAACAGATAAAATAATCATCGGGTTTGTTGGAAGAATATCGGAAATGAAGGGTACGGATATATTGGTAGAAGCCATAGGGAAATACCTACCTAAAACATTAAGGGAAAAAATACATATCGTATTCGTAGGCGACTATCTAAATAAGGACAAAGAAAAATGGTTGGATAATATGCTTGTGGAATATGGTTTAAAGGACCGCTTAACGGTGGTACCATTTCAAGACCCCAAACCCTTTTATCAACTTTTTGATGTTTTTGTTTTACCATCGCGCTCCGATACTTTTGGTCTCGTAGCCGTAGAAGCGATGATGAGCGGCTGCTGTACGTATACGAGCCGATTCTAATGGTGCGTATGACCAAATAACCCATGGTGTTAATGGCATGATATTTCCTATGGAGGATGCCCAGAAGTTGGGACAGCAATTAGAACAAGTGCTTTCAGATGAAAACTTAAGAGTACAATTGGCTAAAAAAGGAAAAGAAAAAGCGCTAGCCAATTTCACAAACCATCAAATGATTAATAATACGTTGACGGTCTATGCAGAGCTCATACGTATGTAAACGATATACGTATTGTAGTGCTATTATTTTGGAGCTCTATACCTTGGGAAAAATCCTTCTTTAATATGTTCTAGAGCATCGTTTTGCATTTGATGGCCTGAAGCTTCACAAAATTCCAGGTATTTGCCGGGAAGGACAACTTTTCTTCCCGTATAAAAATCGATGTCATCATCGAACGGAAAATATTTTTTCTTATACAAGTATAAGTTATCTTCCTTTCCATTAGATAGCCCACCACCAATCATATAATAGTTTAACCCTTCTTCATTAGCCCATTTTATTGCACTAATTTTTAAATATTCATTAGGGCGAAGTTTAAAATGATTAGCGTCAGTGCCTCCCAAAAAAGAATATAGTGTAGATTCAGAAATTAGAAAAAGTTCTGTAGAAATGGGTAACCCATCTTTATATACTAAACCAATTGCACATTTTTCTTCGTTATTCTTCCAAAAATCAAGAAAATATTCTAGTGGGTGATAGAACGAATCTATGGCATCCCTCCTATCCATAGTACCGATATACACTTGATAAAAGTCTTTTACCTGTTTTTCAGTAATATTCTTATAGAACAATTTAAACGCTAAACCTGTTTTCTCTGCTTTACGGAATTGATTTCTAGTATTCGATTTAAGATTGGACCAGAATAAATCCCAATCGGTAATATCTCCCTTTACATTATATAGCGTATGCACGGCTTCGCCAGTATAGCTATGGTAATTTTCAAAGAAATTAAAACGTAAAAATTCGGACACCACATTGTTTTCAGTATACCACAAATCTAAAGCGTTCCAAAACTCCTGAACTAAAGCTTCCGAGCTACCTTCTTTAAAAAAAGGACCATTATAACCCCAGGGACTGCTTACATCATAAAATCCTGTATCGGTATCATGTAATACGATATTTCTAAGAAGAAAGGGCATTACAGCTATAACATGGTCTTCTGAAGTTTTAAAAACAAAAAAATGCAATCGTTGTTGATCACTTTGTCCACTAGTTAAAAGCTCTAAAGAATAATATGCACTTTCACAGCCAACTTTGTTCAAAGCATATTTATATAAATCTATGTTATTACTATCCTCAAGTGGATAACAGTTTAATGTAAAAGTCTCTGTAGACTGCATAAGTACTTGTTTTGAGAAATAGAACGTGAATTAACTTAAAGAATTGTTTTTTTCAGTTGGATAAAACACTTTTTTTTAGCTCTATATTTCATAGCCTTATGAAAACGATAAAAATACCATAACGACCTGTATTTTATTTTTGATAAATTATAGACTATTCATACTTCAAATAACAATCGCCTAACAACTCTTTAGCCCCTGCATTATAAAATTGATTTTGTATATTTTTTACTAAAAAATAATTTCGATATCTCGCATAAATCTTCGATAAAATAACGATTCAT
Source organism: uncultured Flavobacteriaceae bacterium (assembly GCA_963697395.1). Classification (GTDB taxonomy): domain Bacteria; phylum Bacteroidota; class Bacteroidia; order Flavobacteriales; family Flavobacteriaceae; genus Maribacter. Next base: position 5,963 of record CAVONX010000015.1, on the reverse strand, counting down.
GCGCTATACGCATCTCAAAATATTAGAATGAACAGAGATTTCAGCAATCCAAACAGATACTTCATTTTAGCAAAATGAAATCATTTAAGTAAAGTTGTTTTTAACATTAATTTAGCATAATTTTGATACCTCCCCTGCATCATTTCAAAACTAAATTACAATGAAAAAAAGTGTCTGGGGCGTTTTAGTGTTAGTAGTCGGAATCGGTCTGTATTATAGTTTCAGACCGCTACCAGATGAACCTGGATTGACTGTTCCAGAGGCTGTTCAGCCGTTTTTAAATGGAAATTTTCCAGATATCTCCCCCGCAAACCAAGAGTATACAATTGCCTTTCCAAACCTCACTTTTAACTCACCTCTAACCTTTACTGTTGTTCCAAATACTCAGTCCTTAATCGTTGGGCAGCGTAACGGTCAGATATATTGGTTTGAAAATAATGAGAACGTCACTCAAAAGAACCTATTGTTAGATATGTCCAATGAAGTAGGTGTGGTATGGGATGGCGGATTTCTAGGTCTTACGATACATCCTGAATTTGGTCAACCTGATAAAAATTACTTTTATATCTATTACACCACTAAGGATAGTCAAGGCCGCGACTACCCGGACAATTTCGTTTCTGGTTTTAGCTGTAATCAAGAAGACTACTGGGGCAGCTTCCTCATATTAAAAAGAATCAGCGTAGACCCAACTACACTAACGGTAAATGCTGCGGAAGATTTAGTTATGCTAAAAATGCGCATGTTTGGATCAACGCACAGAGGTGGTGGTCTTACTTTTGGAGATGACGGATTTCTTTATTTAACTACCGGAGATCAATCGGCCTATTCAAAATCACAAAACACCACAACCAATTTAGATGGAGGTGTTCTTCGATTAGATGTAGATCAAAACCCTATTAGAAGTCATGCCCCAATTAAAAAATTAAACGTGAATGGTCGTTTTCCAGACGAAATCTCGGGAAATGGCTATTGGATACCTAATGACAATCCTTTTTTGAGTGGAGATGGAAGTCGCTTTGAAGAATACTACACCGTCGGACATAGAAACCCACATAGAATGACTAAGGACAGGCTAACAGGCACTATGTATATAGGTGAAGTAGGCGAAGCGCGTCATGAGGAAATCAATGTACTTAAAAAAGGCGGAAACTATGGATGGCCCATTTATGAAGGAAACTATTTTAGAGGTACTGGCTGTACAGATTTTCTAGACCAAATGCCCCATGAAAGCCCTTTGGTATCGTTCCCTAGATCAGAAGCCAATGCCATTATGGGAGGCTATGTGTACAGAGGCACCTCCATGCCTAGCTACTATGGTAAATATATATGTGCAGATTATGGTGTAGGCGAGGAAATTTGGGCGGTTGATATCGTTACCGGCGCTTATGAAGTTATTACGCAGTTCTCGCCTACAGATATTATTTCTTTTGGAGAGGATAACGATGGTGAACTCTATCTTTTGAGTCAAGGGAATAATGTTCCCTTATACCAATTAACAGAAAGCGGAGAGTTCGAAGGAACCATGCCACAGCGCTTATCTGAAACTGGCGCGTTCAATGACCTACAGACTATGGAACCCGCCCAAGGACTAATTCCATACAACCTTATAGAGTCTTTTTGGTCCGATGGGGCAGAAAAACAAAGATGGATGGCCATACCCAATAATGGTAGCCACAATACGCCAGACGAACAGATTTCTTTTTCAGAAAATGGAGATTGGGATTTTCCAGTAGGCGCAGTTCTAGTAAAACATTTTGAGCTTCCCATTGATGAAAACAATCCCTCCCTAACTAAAAAATTAGAAACCAGATTTTCCGTCAAGGCCAGTAATGGATCTTTCTATTTTGTAACCTATAAATGGAACGCACAGGAAACCGAGGCTTTTTTACTTGAAACGGGTATTGAAGAAACTATTGCCGTAACCAAGACCGATGGCAGTACGGCTTACCAAACATGGTCCTATCCTTCGACCGCTGATTGTATTTCATGCCACAATCCAGCAACTGGTGGAACATTAGGACCTAGAACCCGTTATTTGAATTCTGAGCTGACTTACGAACAATCCGGAGTTACAGCAAACCAATTGGTAACCTTAAGTCATTTGGGAATCTTAAATGAAATTATAGATGAACCTAAAACGCAGGGGTACCAGACCCATAAGGCTATAAATGATGTAGATGCAAGTTTAGATGAAAAGGCAAGATCTTATTTAGATTTGAATTGTGCATACTGTCATAGACCGGGAGCTACAGGAGAAAGAGCACAATTTGATTTGCAACTCTTTCAGAATTTAGCCCAAACAGGTCTTCTGAACGCAGGAATCAATACACCCTTGGGCATTGACGGTGAAAAAATTGTTGTTCCGAATGACGCTTCAAAATCTATTTTGTTTCATAGAATGAATTCGGTTGACCAAACTATAATGATGCCACCAATAGCCAAAAATAAAATTGATTTAATGGGTGTTGAATTAATTGAAGAATGGATCAATCAGTTAGCCGCACCATTACCAATTCCAAGTCAGGCGATTACCGCATCGTAAATAAAGCTAGCGGCAAAACCCTACAAATACCTAGTGTATCATTGCCGATCGTGTAAATGTTGCGGTTGGAACCTATGAAGGTTTGGACCATCAGCATTTTGCCTTTGAAGAAGTGCGAGAAACGGTTATTATCAGTTTCGGCGCTTCATAGTGATAAATATATTGATGTGGAATTGGGCGATACGACTGCAGGAACAAATGTTTGGCAGTATGTTGGAAATGGTACCGACGCACAACTATGGGAACTCATAGATACAGGTGAAGATTCCTTTTATATTGTGAGCAAACTTTCTGGCTTTTACCTCGGAACAGGACCTGATGGTAACGTAGCCGTTTTGGACGATACCAGTACTGCCACGCATTGGGAATTTCTTCCAATCGGAGAACCAGTAGACATTGGTATAACGGTACAAACCACCTCGATTTCTACCTCTGAGAACGAAGACACAGCCAACTTAGAAATATCTTTAAAATCAGCTCCAGCAGAAAATGTAATAGTACTTTTATCCGGTACAAACAACACAGACGAATACACGCTATCTACCGCAGAACTCTTGTTTACTCCAGCAAACTGGAATATTAACCAAACCGTAACAGTTACCGGCGTAGATGATACAGATATTGATGGCACGCAAAATTATACCATCCACATCACAGTAGACGGTTCTAGAAGCGATGTTCTTTACAATGGTATTTCTGCACTGATCAATGGAGTCAATTTAGATAACGATGAAACCTGCAATGGTATACTCACAGATGTAACGAACCCCGTAGGCATCGGGACTATAACTTCCCGTAACGATTTCATACCCGCGGAAGATAGGTTCAAGGCTTTCGACAATAAGGCTTTACAAGGTACGTTCAGTAAATGGTTGGATGCAAGCGGAATACCTACCACCACAAACCCGAGCTGGATTCAATTGGTATTACCAGAAGCAAGACGCGTGGAGACTATCACCATCACAAGTGCCAACGATGTAATTGGGCGTGACCCCCAAAACTTCAGGCTCTTGGGATCTAACGGAGGTGCGTTCTCCGAAGTGGGAAATTGGAGTGGTGAGAATTTTTCCCAACGCTACCAGTCAAGGACCTTTATACTATCGGCACCAGGTACCTATACGACCTATAGGCTAGAAATTACCAAGAACAATGGCAACATAGAACTGACGCAGTTGGCAGAAATAGAACTGCTTGGTTGCGTACCGACTACAAATGAAATTGTTCAAGTTACCGATGTAGCACTATCACAGACATCGATTGAAATGGAGCCTGGCGCAACGGTCCAACTTTTAGCGACCGTTTTACCTACTGAGGCGACCGATAAAAAGGTGACCTGGTCTAGCGATGACGCTACCGTTGCGATTGTGGATACTAATGGAAATGTTACGGCACAGGGCACAGGCACCACAATTATACGTGTAACGACCAATGACGGTGACCATACTGCGACAGCAACCGTTACCGTAACGGAACCTACCACAGATGATGGAACCTGCAATGGAATACTCACTGATATATCCGAACCTGTAGGCAGCGGAACGATTACTTCCCGAAACGACTTCGTCCCCGCCGAGGACAGGTTCAAGGCATTCGACAACAAACGCCTACGCGGCGACCACAGCAAATGGTTAGATGGCGCAGGAATACCTACTGCATCAAATCCTAGCTGGATACAGATAGCATTGGAAACACCAAAGCGCGTAGAGGCTATAACAATTACCAGTGCAAACGACGACTACGGTCGTGACCCAAAAGACTTCAGATTAATGGCATCCAACGGCGGCACCTTTACCGAAGTCGGAAGCTGGAGCGGCCAGACATTCACATTGCGATATCAGACCAGGACCTTTGACCTTTCGGCCCCGGGAACCTACACCACCTACAGACTGGAAATTACCAAGAACGACGAGAACGTGGCACTGACCCAGTTGGCGGAAATAGAACTGCTAGGATGTGAGGCCCAGATCCTAGACAATACTCCGGTTACCGATGTGGAGCTGACCCCCGAATCACTCGATATGGTAGTCGGCACGTCCGTACAATTACAGGCAAACGTACTACCGGCGAATGCCACGGATACTGCCGTCCTATGGTCCAGTGCCGATACGGCCATAGCCATAGTGGACAATATTGGGAACGTCACGGCCATGGGAACAGGGAGCACCCTGATCACCGTAACAACCAACGACGGGAACTTTACCGACAACTCAGCCATTACCGTGGAAGAGGAAAGTGGAGGTACTGTACAAGTCACCGGTGTGGAACTTACACAAGAATCCTTTGAAATGGAGATAGGAACAACCGTGCAGTTACAGGCAAACGTACTGCCCGCGAATGCCACGGATATGACCGTCCTATGGTCCAGTGCCGATACGGCCATCGCCATAGTGGACAATAATGGCAACGTCACGGCCATGGGAACAGGGAACACCCTGATCACCGTAGTCACCAACGACGGGAACTTTACCGACACCTCAGCCATTACCGTGGAGGAGGACACTGTTGATAACGGCACCTGCAACGGAATCCTAGCAGATGTGTCCGAGCCCGTGGGCAGCGGAACGATTACTTCCCGAAATGACTTTATACCAGCAGAGGATAGATTCAAGGCCTTTGACAACAAGCGTACACAGGGCGACCATAGTAAATGGTTAGATGCAGGTGGGATTCCTACGAGCGGTAATCCAAGCTGGATACAGCTACAACTGGGAGCGTCCAAACGAGTGGAGGCCATTACCATTACCAGTGCCAACGACGACTACGGGCGCGACCCGATGGACTTCAGGCTCATGGCATCCAACGGCGGGGCCTTCACGGAAGTCGGAAGCTGGAGCGGCCAGACCTTCACCCTGCGATATCAGACCAGGACCTTTGACCTTTCGGCACCAGGAACCTACACCACCTATCGATTGGAAATTACCAAGAACGACGAGAACGTGGAACTCACACAGTTGGCGGAAATAGAACTGCTAGGATGTGAGGCCCAGATCCTAGACAATACTCCGGTTACCGATGTGGAGCTGACCCCCGAATCACTCGATATGGTAGTCGGCACGTCCGTACAATTACAGGCAAACGTACTACCGGCGAATGCCACGGATACTGCCGTCCTATGGTCCAGTGCCGATACGGCCATAGCCATAGTGGACAATATTGGGAACGTCACGGCCATGGGAACAGGGAACACCCTGATCACCGTAACAACCAACGACGGGAACTTTACCGACACCTCAGCCATTACCGTGGAGGAGGACACTGTTGATAACGGCACCTGCAACGGAATCCTAGCAGATGTGTCCGAGCCCGTGGGCAGCGGAACAATTACTTCCCGAAACGATTTCATAACCGCAGAGGACAGGTTCAAGGCCTTTGACAACAAGCGTACACAGGGCGACCATAGTAAATGGTTAGATGCAGG
>CAVONX010000014.1:0-7181 GCA_963697395.1 uncultured Flavobacteriaceae bacterium | reverse complement strand
GTAAGTTAGTTGGTATAGGGTAGTTTTTAGAGGTATCATTTAGGTGGTGGTTTCATATTTTCAGTTTCTGTGGTCCGCCCAAAGTAAGAGGGTTTCAAGTTTCTATAGTTTCAAGTTTTATTGAGCTTGATAATTTTATTTAGTTTGAATTTGAACTAGAGACTTGCACTTGAGTTTGACATTTGCATTTGAGTTTGACACTTACGCTTGTATTTGCTTCCGTTTTTCATAAAATTTCATTAAAAAGAACGATTCTGTTTAGGTAACTGTTTAGCTTTAGCAACTGAACTTCCTAACCGTATGAAGAACCAACTACTTTTATTAATCCTGTGTTTTGTTTCACTAGGGAATCAACTTAGGGCGCAACAAACTAACGAAAAAGGTTTTGGTCTTGTCCATTTGGAACAACATCAACTTACACTAAACCTAGTGAACCCAGGTATTAGTTATGAAATAGGTTTATTTAGAAATGTAAGCGCCTCAGGCGCTACAGGTTTTGGTTTGGCAAGCTATGAAGAAGGCTATACTTTTGGTTATGCTTTACATAATAGGGTAAGGTATTACCATAATTTAAATAGGCGGGTGAATATGGGTAAAAATGTATCTGGAAATTCTGGAAACTATTTGGCCCTTTCAAACACCATATTCTTCTCACAACTAAGAGTAGCTACAAATATAGAAGGGCCTAAAGATTTTAATGTTGGATTCTACGGAATTCTTTACGGTGTACAACGAACCTATGAAAAAGGATTTAATTTTAATGCAGAGTTTGGTGCTGGTTATTACCTAGGTGATGGTGTTCCTAGCGGATATGGTCCGTTGCTCAACTTTACTTTTGGTTGGGTAGCGACAAAACGCAAGGCGCGTAAGCCGACTTTTGATTAAAGTATAATTTTTTTAATAGCATCCATATATCCACGGCTAACTCTAACTACAGCTCCGTTTTGCATGGTTACGTCATAACTTTTTCCGTATTTGTGTAATTCGGTTACTTTGTTCAGGTTAATTATAGAAGATCGGTGTATTCTAAGAAATGCCTTAGGATTCAGTTTTTCCTCAAGACCAGAGATACCATAACTACTTATGAAAGTGGTATCTGTTGTATGCAGTTTGGAATAGTCTCCATAGGCTTCTATCCAAATAATGTCTTTAACGGCTATGGTTACCAGTTTTTTATTTTTTTCCACTAAAACGCGTTCGGGATAATCTGTTTTATCCATAAGAAGGGACTGCGTCAGAGATCCTACTTTCTCGGTGGTCTGATTCAGTTTTTCAATTGCCTTATTGAAGCGATCCTTGGTGTAGGGTTTTAATAAATAATCGATGGCATGCACCTCAAATGCCTGCAGGGCATATTTATCATAGGCAGTTGAAAATATGATATTAGGAATTTCCTCTAAACGCGTCAGCACCTCAAAACCAGTAAAACCTGGCATTTGAATATCCAAAAAAACGAGGTCGGGTTTGAACCTATTGATTTCCGTTACCGCATCAACGCCATTATTTACTTCTGCAATAAGAATAAGGTCAGGAAAATCTGCTAAATATTCCTTAATAAGTTTACGACCAGCTTTTTCATCGTCTGCAATCAGTACTTTTTTCATATAGAAAATCGTATTTTAAGTCCTTTAGGGTCGTTATCTAATAATTCTAATTGCGAATTGTACATTTTTTGCAAACGTAACCGTGTGTTCGTTAGTCCTATTCCTTTATCGAAAACCTGAGTTTTCTCTTCTATCCCGATACCCGTATCTGAAATTTCGAACATCAATTTACCGGCTTCCTTTTTAATATGAATTGCAATTGATCCTCCGCCTATTAAACTCGAAAGGCCATGTTTGACTGAGTTTTCCACTAAGGGCTGTAGGAGCATCGGCGGTACCATTTCTTCCAACAATTTATTTGGCACTGAAATGTCAATATGCAAGCGTTCGTCGAATCGAGCTTTTTCTAAATCTAGATATTTCTGAACGAATTCTAATTCATCCTTCAGTGGAACCAATTCAGTTTGCGATGCTTGTAGCTGATACCGAAAAAGATCACTTAACTGAGCGATCATCGTACGTGTTTTTTCATTCTCAGGAGGTAATGAGGCATTGATGGTGTTAAATACATTATACAGAAAATGAGGGTTCAGTTGTGCTTTTATGGCAGCTAGTTCGCTTTTTAACGCTGCTTGCCTAAGTTCGCCCTCTAACTTGAGTTTACGTTCGTTTTCAAGAAAATAGCGATACGCAAAAAAGCATCCGAATTGGAAAAACAGAAAAAGAAGGGGTATGTACCAGTCCCATATAGAACCTGTACCCGTCAGTCTAGATATCCCTAATGAATCGACCACGGCATATCTAATTTCTCGAATGAGATATGTAACTACCGGTATTAAAAGGAAAACGGTGATTATTTGCCATTTACGGGATTTGTGACGTAATAAGAAATAGCCTAAAAACCATATAACTATAGAGGCAATCAATAAAAATGTATATTGCTGGGCGGAGGCGAACCAAAAGCCCCTCAAGTTCAACCAACCCCAAATGCCATCCTCAATATCGCGCATGCCGGTAAACCAAAGAACAATTCGGTAGAGCCATGCAAAAAAGAAGTAAAATAGAAATAAGGCAACAAATTCCTTTACCGTTATGTACTTTTTAATATTCAATGGGTAGTGCTTTTAATTTATATTTTCAATGTTGTTTCGGATTATTTTCCCGTTTTCGTCCATCACTTTGAAAATGGCGTTATTTTCTTGATCCACGTATATTTTAATCCGATTTCTACCTTTTGCGTCATTTATAAAAAGACCGACTTCATTTGAAAAGCTCTTTCCTAAAAAAAGACGGTCTTCCATCAGAAGATTATCGATTTTCATCTTTTCATACAGACTATGCTGCTGTTGTTGAGTTTCCAATTGCCCCATTTTCTTAAATTGAAGGTTTCGTTCCGCATGGCTATTTTCTTTAGGATAATCCCAAAGTTGCAGTCCATATTTACGCTCTTTTCCCGCAACGTCTTCTATGTGTTGCAATTGCATGATTTGGTCATTTCTAAATTGATCTACAGAGATAACGAAACCCGCTTCCTCTTTGTTGCCATCATACACCAAACCACCACTTTCGTCGCCAACAGAATTAAAGAATATGAGTCCGGCCGGACATTCCCTTTCTGGCAGGGTATCTCCATTAATAATCCCATTATGTTGTTTCTCACTATTGCTTAAAACCATTTTCAAAGCACCGTCAGGTTCAACAATATTAAATCGCTGGGCGGTTACTTTCACAAATTTTGGGTTTTTGGTCGACTCATATTTTGTTATTATCAGATAAAGGGCCAACGATGAAATTAAAACCGAATACGCCAGCGCGAAATATGTAATTTTTTCAATCAGGTGTAATTTTATGAGTCAAATACATACCAAAACTCTCCATCCTTCGGGTCAAAACTAATTTTTAGAAGACCTTCTGGAGTATCAACAAGATAGTGATTTGTAACGTTTACTTCTTTGTTATTTAACCAAGCACGAACAGTACCATCTTCATATTTAAAAACTACACCATTATTAAATACCACTAAAAGGTTAAAGTGTTCCGCGTCTTTTTGCGAAACTGAAATTTCCTTTCGTTCAAGACCTAGTTTATTTGAACGTTGGTCGTACCACACTGTCTTGGATTTATCCTCATCTTTTTGGGTCCAATTTCTTCGCTCTTCGGGCAATACAAAGAGTTCAAGCTTACCACCCTCACTGGTAATGAGTTCTGGTTCTGCAGACCACGGCACCTGTATCGATAAGGTATAGTCCCCTTGGAAGGTAAATGCTTCATCAATTTCAAATTTCGTTTCATTTCCTTCCCCATCGATAATGGTAAACGCTACATCTTTTGGGTAGTTATAGGTGGTTTTTTCATTTTTGACAATGACTACAAAGTAGTCTTGAGCCGCCATAAGATGGGTTAGAAGTAATGTGATAGTGTAAAGTAAAAGTTTCATAAGTTTTGTTTTTGTGCGCTGCTAAAGTATGGGACGATAGGAATCGTAAAAAGTACTTTCAGACGAACGGACCCATAGCACGATGAGTTGGCCACGGGCAACTTATGTCCAAAATAGAAGGGTTCATCGGTTTGTGCTTTTAAAGGGTGTCATAATCGTTCAACTTTGATCACAACCCATAAAAACAAAGACATGAGAACACGCATTCTAGTCATATTAATTTTATTTGCAGCCTCTATAAGTGCACAGCGTATCACTGGAAAATTGATTTCGGATCAAGGGGAAGCTGTACCATACGCCGCTATTTTACTTGCAACACCTTCGGATTCAAGTTTGGTCAAAGCCACTACCAGTTTAGAGGATGGCACTTTTTTGTTTAAAGAAGTCGCATCGGGTGCCTATTTGTTGATAATTTCCAGTTTAGGATTTAGCGATTTTCAAAAACAAATTAACCTTGCAAATACGGATTTACCTCTAGGTAGTATTATCGTTTCCGCCGCTACCGAACAACTCAATGAGGTTGAGGTGGTTTCAAAAAAACCGATAATACAGGTCCTTGCGGACAAGACCGTTTTTAATGTGCAGAATACCATCAATGCGACTGGTACAAGTGCTTTTGAACTTCTAAGAAAAGCTCCGGGCGTAATTATCGACAATAATGGCGGTATTGTACTGGAAGGTAAATCTGGCGTACAAATTTTTATTGATGGAAGGATTTCTGTCTTGCAAGGACAGGATTTAGCGAACTATCTAGAAAGCTTACAAGCTACCGATATTGAAGCTGTAGAAATTATAACACAGCCTTCTTCTAAATACGATGCGGCCGGTAATGCGGGCATCATAAATATCAAACTTAAAAAAGACAAGAGCCTTGGTACCAACGGCAGTAGTATAGCCGGCCTCACAGTTGGCGATTTTGCCCGTACCAACTCTAGTATCAATTTTAATAATAGAGAAAAAAAAGGGAATTTATATGGCACCTACAGTAACCGATTCGGGAAAAGTACCGGTTTTTTTGACCTGCTAAGAATGCAGTCTGGTACTCAGCTTTTAGCTAGAACAAGAAGTATTTATGATGGTAATACCAATAATGTAAAATTAGGATATGATCATTATGCGTCTGAAAAAAGCACCATTGGTCTTGTGTTGAATGGAAATTTCAATACCAATTTCAGTGAAAACTTTTCAAGAACTCCCATTCGTCCTATTGGTTCAATACTAAATGATAGTGTTTTGGTTTCAGATAATAGAAGTTCCAGTACCTCGTACAATATTAACGGGAACATAAACTACAAATACACCGATACATTGGGCTACAGTTTAAATCTTGACCTGGACTTTGCAAAGTATGCTAGCGATCGAGAATCGTTGCAGCCCAACGTGTATTTTAATGGCGATGAAAATCAGGTTATCAGTCAGAATGCTACCAGCCAGAATACTCCGATAGATATTGCCATTGCAACGTTTGTAATTGACTATGAACAGAATCTGTTTATTGGAAAATTGGGGCTGGGACTTAAATTTTCCAACGTAAATACAAATAATATATTTGATTTCTTCACCGGTACTAATGGCGACTTTCTTCAAGATTTTTCTAGAAGCAATCGGTTTGAATATGCCGAAAGGATAAATGCGGGTTACCTCAATTACAACTATAAATGGGAAAAATGGAACGTGCAGGCAGGGCTAAGAGGAGAACATACGTTTTCTAACGGAAACCTGATGAGTAACCAACAAAACGATGAGGAGCAAGTAAAACGTAGATATCTCAATTGGTTTCCATCAGGAGGGTTAACATATCAATTGGATGAAAAAAATCAATTTGCGCTAACGTACAGCAGGCGTATTCAAAGGCCAACATATGAGTCTTTAAATCCTTTTGAATACGTGATCGATGATTTGTATTTCAGCAAGGGTAACCCATTTTTGCAACCCCAGTATACGGATAATTTTAAAGTTTCCCATACTTATAAATACAGCTTAACAACTTCGATAAGTTACAGTTACGTCTCTGATTATTTTGCTAGGGTTACCCTTCCTCAACAGCAGAACAGAAGTTTTATAACCACACGTAATGTTGCCGATCAAGAAGTTATCAATTTTGGGGTTTCATATCCCAAACAGATTAACGAATGGTGGAATGTATACTTAAGTTTGAATGGTTACAGCAGCTCATTTAAAGCGATAGATACATCCTTTATTTCCATTAAACAGGCAACGGTAAGCCTATACGCCCAAAATACGTTTTCGCTGGATAACGGTTTAACAATGGAATTATCGGGATGGTACAGTTCTCCCAGTGTTTGGGGTGCTACTTATACCATAAAGGCGCTTGGCTCAGTAAACATTGCCTTTCAGAAGCGTTTTTTAGATAATAGGTTAAATGCGCGGTTGGCGTTTAACGATATTTTATATACGATTCCTTGGCAAGGGACTACAGAATTTGACAATTTGTTCATAAGTGCTACGGGTGGCAGTGATAGTAGGCAAGTTGCCTTTAGTTTATCATTCGACTTTGGAAGGAACCAAATTAAAAAACCTAGAAATAGAAAAACAGGACTAGAAGAGGAACAAGATAGATTATAATAGACTAAACAACCGTTTTTTCATCATCTTTGAACGCATTTTTAAACAAGAATAAAATGAGAAAAATAGTACTGTTATGTGTTTTAGTTCTTCCTATAGTTTTCTGTTACGCACAAGCTGCAAAACAAGTGGAAGACGGACTTTTTAAAGTGAACGCTTTACTGCCCGGGGTTTCTTATGAATTTGGTGTTGGAAATGCGTCCACAATTAGTTTAGAGGGTATTGTTGGTTTTGCCTTGAATGGAGGCTCCGGTAGGAGTACAGAATTTGGTATTTTTCCAGCTGTTCAGGCAGAGTATAGAAATTATGTCAATTTTGAGAGACGGCTAGGCAAAAACAAGAATATTTCCGGGAACAGCGGTAATTATGTAAGTCTTTTGAATCAGTTTCAGCTTGGTAATCCACTTTTTGGAGATTTGGAGTTTAATTCGGATTACTATTACAACCTTGCCATTGTTTATGGTATACAACGTATAAGACCTCAGGGTTTTTATTGGGGCGTTTCTTTTGGTCCTGGAGTTTTTATAGATGATTTTGGTACGGATGTAGGCTTACTTATCGATGTGCGATTGGGCTGGGTTGTCGGAGGAAGAAAAAACAAGTAATTTCTTTTG
>CAVONX010000013.1:0-8227 GCA_963697395.1 uncultured Flavobacteriaceae bacterium | reverse complement strand
TGCCAAAGTCTCCCTAACCGTTTTTTCAAGTCCGGTAAAATCCTTGTTCGCCAGCACTCTTTACCGATAAGTTGGGAACCCATGCCTACGCAGGTAACACCGGCATCAAACCATCCTTTTAGATTTGCTTCTTCCGTACTTACCCCTCCGGTGGGCATAATATTCGTCCAAGGTTGTGGCCCCTTAATAGCCTTTACAAATCCTGGACCATAGGTAGCGCCTGGAAACAACTTAATTATTTCACAACCCATTTCCTCGGCCTTGTTAATTTCCATCAACGAACCGCAACCCGGAGACCATAACACCTTTCTGCGGTTACAGACCAGGGCAATATCTTCACGTAGGGATGGAGTTACAATAAAGTTGGCACCCATCTGCATGAACATGCTTGCTGCCCCGGCATCTGTAACGGAACCCACGCCCATAATCATTCCTGGCAACTCTTTCCTAGGCGAACTTATTTAGTTCAGAAAAAACCTCAAAAGCGAAATCGCCCCGCGCAGTAAATTCCATTAACCGCGCGCCACCGTCATAGCAAGCTTTTATAACCTGCTTTCCCAGTGCAATATCCGGTTGATAGAACAAGGGCACCATACCAGTTTCCTTCATAACGGTCGCCACTTCTATTCTTGTAATATTGAGCCATTTATATAAGTTATTAGTTGTTATTGTTAGCCGAACAATCTATATTCAATACAGTAATATTTTATCGGCTACTCTACCGAGGCATCGCCACCCATTAATTTTTCTACTTCGCTCTACAGTCACCAAGTTGGCATCACCCTTGATCGTATGTTTTAAACAGGAGGCCGCTACGGCAAAGTTCAAGGCGTTCTGGTCATCTTCGGGGTATTTCAACAAACCGTAGATCAAGCCGCCCATAAAGGAATCACCTCCACCTACGCGATCAACGATATCGGTTATTTGATATTCGGGGGATTTAAACATGGTCTTGCCATCGTACAATACCCCTGCCCAAGTATTATGAGACGCGGAAATGGAACCCCTTAAGGTGGTAATCACTTTTTTGGCCTTCGGAAATTTCTTCATCATCTGTTGACAAACCGATAAGAAAGGCTTCTGCCTTTACATGCTCGCCCTGGGTTGTAATGTCCAAACCTTCGGGCTTAATACCAAAATGCTTTTCAGCATCCTCTTCATTTCCCAAAATAATATCGCAATAGGAAGTAAGTTCGGTCATAATGGCTTCTCTATCGCCGCCATAGTTCCAAAGCTTGGCTCGGTAATTTAAATCCGTCGAAATGGTAACGCCCATCTCACTGGCAACCTTTACGGCCTCCAAACAGGCATCTGCAGCTCCTTGGGAAATGGCCGGGGTAATTCCCGTCCAATGGAACCATTCTACACCTTTGAAAACAGATTTCCAATCGATCATTCCGGCTTAATTTCCGCAATGGCGGAATGTGCACGGTCGTAGACCACTTTACTACCACGGCTTACCGCTCCTGTTTCCAAAAAGTAGATGCCCAAACGGTCACCTCCATAAATGATATGATCAGTACCTACGTTACGCTTTCGCATTTCCATAAGGGCACATTCGCCAATATCGTTTTTAGGCAAACGCGTTACAAATTCTACGGGAACACCATAATTGGCCAAGGAAACGGCCACATTGGATTCGCCACCGCCATAGACGACATCAAAACTATTGGTTTGCGAAAATCTTAAAAATCCCGGAGGAGATAAACGGAGCATAATTTCCCCGAAGGTTACTACTTTTTTCATTTAACTGTGTTTGTTTTATAAGAATGATTATCTATCAAAAGTGTTATAAAGTTACTATTTCCGCTACTTTCCCTTGTTTAAAGAGGGGATGAAAAAGTACAATTTTGTTACAATTCCAAAAATCGGAATTAGGTGTTCGGTTATTTTAAAAATCTGGAAAGCTCATTCGGCTAATTCTTTATCAGGTGTTTAGGTAAATCTTCCACGCGCTCGCAGCACAATTGGTCCATCACCTGTTTAAACTGTGTCTTTAGCATGCTTATGGTATGATCGCCCCCTTGCTCGCCCAAGGCACCGCATCCGTACAAAAAGGAACGTCCCATAAACGTAAACTTGGCACCTGTGGCCATGGCGCGGGCAATGTCGGGGCCCGATCGCAGTCCGCTATCCATCATTATTTCAATTTGATCACTATATTTCGCCGTTAGTTCCGAAAGGGAATTGATGGTAGATTGTGCGGCATCCAGTTGCCTGCCACCATGGTTGGATACGATGATCCCGTCAAAACCCATTCGTATGGCATCTTGCGTATCCTGTTCCGAAGCCACGCCCTTTAGTACCAGTTTTCCCTTCCATTTGTCGCGTATCGGTTTTATGCGTTCGGCGTTCAAACGGCCAGAAAAGGTCTTGTCCATAAATTGACCTAGTTGTTTTAAGTTCAATCCTTCGGGCGTGTATGGTCTTAGCGTCTCAAAGGTAGGCTGACCGTATTTTAGCGTATTGTAGGCCCAAGTAGGTTTTCCCATAATCTGTAAAATATTGGCAAGGGACATCTTTGGCGGCAATGCCAGTCCGTTGCGAATGTCCCGTGGGCGGTAGCCAAACGTGGGCACGTCACAAAGGAGGACGAGTACGGGACATTGCGCTGCTGCTGCCCTGTTGATGATGTCGTCCCGCAAAGCATCTTCCGCAGGGTTGTACAGTTGAAACCATGCATTGCCCTCGGTCAGTTCGCTGGCGCGCTCAATATTCATGGTGGTAACCGTACTCAGGATAAAAGGTATATTGTTTTTATGGGCAGATTTTGCCAATATTTCCGGGGAATTGGGCCACATCAGCCCTTGTAGTCCTACCGGTGCTATACCAAAGGGCGCATCGAACTCCATGCCCATAACCCTAGTTTTCGTCGAACTGATGCCCTGATTTCTTAAATACCTTGGCTGTAATTGCACTTCCCGAATTTCCGATGTATTTCGGGAAATGCTCACATCCTCGTTACAGCCGCCATCCAAATATTCAAAGGCAAACTTGGGGATACGGCGCATGGCCTTGTTTCTTAAATCGTCCATGGACGGGTAATTGGGATTGAACTCCTTGGCCATATTTTCTGCTAATTTCAAAATAAAGCGAGAAGATACGAAATAGCTAAAAATGGACTACTGCAAAACACAAGGCTTGCCAATATTTACTCCTAAAAAAGCTGAAAACATCATTTTATTCACAAAAAAACCTCTCAGTGGTGATGAGAGGTTTTTCAAAATTAAATAAACTTCCTACCTCTTGTTCTGCTGTTCCTTTATGGTGCCTTTCTCAATATCGAACTTGTTGGTGTCAATATCAGTATTTCCCGTAGGATTGGTAGGATTCGTTTGTTCTACTGTTCTTTTAAATTTTTTTCTGTCTTTTATAATTCCCATTTTGTTTTAATTTTTAAGATTTCTATTCCTTTTAATGTATCTTTTTATATTAAAGCCGAACTGCATCGATACTATATACTGTTCCGCATCTTCCTTTCCAATATACTTTTTAGGTATCGAAAAAAATGCCGCCATCCATTATGCTATTAACTGTATTGAACCGCGGAAGGATGAATCCGTTAAGGCGTCTTCCTTTCAAAGCACAATAAAAATCGATTAAGGCAAGGATACTATTTGGTCTAAAATACCTTTAAGACTTACTCTAAAACTATGGGCGTGATTTCAACGGACGACAGAAAAATCAGTATCTATTATCATTCCGGCACTTCTATAGGAAAACAGGCTTACGCTTACACCCAGGCGTCAGAAAAAAAACTATTAGGCATAGATATTTCTAAAACTAATGTAACTGGCACACAATGGGCAGAACTTGCCGATGGCTTGGGAGTTGAGATTTCGGAACTCATACAACAAGACCATCCAGATTTTAAAGCAACCTACGGAGCGGACAAACCCTAATTGATGGCGCACGATTGGTTGAAAATATTGGAAAATGAACCTCAACTGCTTACCTTTCCCATTGTCATACTTGGCGACAAATTTATACAGTTAAAAAGTGCGTCCGATTTTAAAAAATATATTGAAGTTGATAGCGCAGGTCTTGACAAAAACAAGTTAGACAAGCAATTCAAAGGTGAGGATTAAATCCGATACATAAGACTCTCGCGAGTACATATTCCGCGCACGCAAGCACTACAACAAACTATTTTAGAATTCCTTGATTGCTGGATTTAGTTGGAGACAACCTTCTCTTTTCCAAGTTCCACAGCACGGTCAAATGCGGCAAACGCTGCTTCCTTGATCAACTCCCCTACATTGTTGTGTTCCAAGGAGTCTAAAGCGGCACGGGTTGTCCCTCCTTTGCTTGCTACTTTTTCCATCCAAGAATTAGGTGAAATCGTATCTTGATTAAATAGCTCTATAGCACCTGTAAATGTCTGACTCACCAATACTTTGGACACATTTTCTGAAAACCCCATCTGTTTTGCGGCATCCATCATGCTCTGCATAAAGTAGAATACATAGGCAGGGCCACTTCCCGAAATACCCGTAGAAGCGTCAATTAAATTCTCATCTTTTACCAATACGGATTTACCCGTGGTGTCCAAAAGACTTTCCACGGTCAACAATTCTATTCGGGAAACTTGGGTGGAAGCCACGTAAGAGGTTAGCCCCTTTCCAATTTTAGCGGGTAAATTGGGCATGGCACGCACAACTTTGGATAATCCAGTTAATTCCTGAATAGACGCAATTGTTTTACCCGCCATAATGGAAACCAAAAGTTGTTCAGGATTTACCAAGGAATGTATGCGCTGAAACAATTTTTCTGCGTGATAGGGCTTTACGGCTATAAAAATAATATCTGCTTGGGGTACACAGTCATCAAGTTCCCTAAAGGCATCAAAATGTGAAATCTGGTCCAGTTCCTTGAGTTTTTCCTCGGAACTGTCCAATACCATGATATTTTTTCGTTTTAACAGTTTGGATTTGGACATACCTTCCGCGTAGGTGAGTCCCATGTTGCCCGCGCCTATTACCAATACTTTCATTTGTTTTGTTTAGCGGTCTTGAATTAGACCATGATTACTGTTAGATAAAAAGTGAGCAGTCCTCACAGCTTTTTACTTGTCCGTAATAGGTTTCCCTGTATTTGTGTACTGTTTTTAAGGGAAGGCCTAAAAAGTATTTTTTTATGTAGATGACCTTTGTGGTCAACATTCCCATATTGTTACTATACCGTTTTTCTGTTTTTGTCTTTCGTTTGATGTAGAATAATTTCATTCTTACTTTTATTTAAGTTTTAATTATATGCTATTAAAGGTTTAGGCCGGACACACCTTTATAAGCCCTTGCTCTTAAAACACGGCCTAAATTTGATGTAGCCAAGGATAACCTATTCTACTGCGATAGTTTTAATGGATTTGTTATTATATAAATCTTGGTCAAAAATGTGACTGAAATAATAAAGTTTCATGATGTGCATTGTCATTTGTAACTGGACAATCTAATAAATTACTTGCCAAAAGCAAGAATATCATGTTAAGGTTTAGTTATAACCCTGAAAAAGTGCTTATTCCGCTGTTTCCTCAAGATACTTTTGACGGTACTCCGCTTTCTTTTGTGTTTCCCGGCGTTGGGCGGAATCCTTCGTATAAAACTGTCGGTTCCTAATCCTATCCAGCACCTTGGTTTTTCTATATTTTCGTTTGTAGCGTTTTAATGCTCTTTCTATGTTTTCTCCTTCTTTAATTTCAATCTTCAACATACGTTCTATTTTATTTTACTTCTACTATTATTTATCTGGTTAGTATAAACAGGTCTAGGAACTAAATAAAAGACAAAGGACTCATGACCTTTTCGGTCTGCCTTTTCTGTGTTACAATTTTTAAGGATTGTCCTTTTAATAGTACATCTGACTTGATTTTACCACCAACCTCTAAAAAATCCTTCGTCGGGCTGGGTCTGCTGGTTTATATTTATAGCTTATTCCGGCCATAGTCTCATACTAAAAACCCTATTTATTTTAAAGATGTGTTCTTAACACGCCGTTCTTGGCGGGTTGCCTTAATTTTTTAATGGCTTTTTCCTTTATCTGTCTTGCGCGCTCTCTGGTAATATCAAAGGTATCGCCAATTTCCACAAGACTCATCGGCTGTTGGTCTCCTAGACCGTAATATAAACGCAATACATCGCCTTCCCTTGTCGGCAGCGTGGAGAGGGCCTGGTCCATATCCGTAACCAGCGAATCGTCCATGACGCCCTGATCCGGACTTGCAGCGGCCTTGGATTCTATGACATCATATAAATTATGGGATTCACCGTCCCTAAAAGGTGCATCCATAGATACGTGCCTACCCGGGTTCTTCATAGAATTTTTTACCCGTGAGACTTTCATATCTAGCTCGTTTGCGATTTCCACATCGCTGGGCGGCCTTTCGTACTGCTGTTCCAAACTGGAGTACACTTTGTAAATTTTGCTCATGGTGCCCGTTTTGTTCATGGGCAACCGAATGATTCTAGAGCGCTTTGGATATGGCCTCTAAAATAGATTGGCGAATCCACCAGACGGCATAGGATATAAACTTAAAACCCCGTGTTTCATCAAAACGCTTGGCGGCCTTTACTAGACCAAAGTTGCCCTCGTTGATCAGATCTGAAAGTCGTAAGCCCCTACCTTGGTATTGTTTGGCGGCAGAAACTACAAAACGCAGATTGGCACTTACCAATTTATCCAGGGCTTTTTGATCACCATCTCGTATCCTTCTGGCCAACTCTACCTCCTCATCGGCGGTAATCAAATCTATTTTTGATATTTCTTGAAAGTACTTTTCCAAAGATTTTGCATCCCTATTAGTTATTTGCTTCGTAATTTTAAGTTGACGCATATAATCAGATTTTGATTCAATTCAATTAAGAAACTATCATTTTTAATCAGAAATCCAAATAAATTGGCAGTTTTATGCCTTTTTTAAGTAAAACAACTTTTTCACTAGCTATGTGTAGTGCTCCAATTCCTTTAATCTAAAGACACACTTTATAGTAATAAGACTTTAGGCTGCGACTAGGTATGGTTAAATTTGTTCGTCAGAGTCAGAAAACTAGATTTGGGTCTTTTATGTCCCATTCATAATTGAAATTCGTGTAATTAAACCTAATTAAATCGCCTCCCGGAATAAATTGAAGTAGTTATGGCTAACGAAACATCTAGAAGGTGCCCAAAATGTAAGGTAATGTACGTGAACAAGGACTATTGTCCAACGTGGCATCATCATCAACACCAATCTAAAACGAAAACTGGAGCGGGAAGAAAAAGACAACCTGAGACAAAGCCAAACGAAGTGGCACAAAAAACAAGAGTGCCGTTACCGTATTCTTGGAAAGAATAAAAAGACCACAAAAACCCATTGGTCAAGTATTAACAGTTTCTTTCTCTTTGGATTATCATCTTGCCATAGGTTCTTTTATTGCCTTAATTTTCCTTTTATCGCAGCTTCAATAAACCTTCTACATGTTTATCGCATATGTGCAACGTTTTTACTTTCAGGTTTTTTGCACAGTAAGCCTTTTGGTTTGTTGGCGCAGCGCTACTCATTTTCGATTCCAGAACTGGTAAACACTTACCTGAACGATTTTCTCTGCATGCCCATTGTATTAAAACTATGTCAACATGCAGTACGATTTATAAAGAGTGACGAGCAGCTGAAAATACCCCTCAAAATGTCGGTTTACTCTTACGGGTCTGTATCCCATTTATTTTCAATGGATACTTCCGCAATACCTTAGGCGCTATATGGCGGACTGGGATAGACGTAATCCTCTATTTCTGGGATTATTGTTTTTCTTATCGATAGAGCACAACACTGTTATCGCCGATAATATAAAATCCCAAAAAAAAATCATTAGCTATCTAAAAAGATTTTTCACTTATAAGTTGCCTACCGGCTTTTTGACGCCCCAAAAACCTTAGCACTCGTCTTCATATCCGCATAGCATACATCCTGGACATAGTCCTGTTTTTGCATTTTTAAGACCTCTCTGTAAAAACCCCGAACTCGCTTACCACCTTCCCATAAAACGATAAATACCCTTGCCCCTAAAACTGTATTGTGCCGCTACACGGGCGGAAAAAGGACGGTATCAAAAACCTGCCTTCCTGATTACCAAAGTGGCAAAACCCATCGACATACCTGTACCCGCTATAGGTACGGTGCTTTCTCTTTACAGTAACCAAATAGCCGTCCATATTTTATATGTTTGTCAGAAAAACGGGGCATGTCGTTAGC
>CAVONX010000012.1:0-18202 GCA_963697395.1 uncultured Flavobacteriaceae bacterium | reverse complement strand
TATTTTGGAACCTACAATATTTGCAGATGACAGGGGATATTTTTTGGAGTCGTTTAACGAAGAAAGGTTCAATACCGGGATTGGCAAAAAAGTTGCATTTGTACAGGATAATCAGTCTTTTTCTACTAAAGGTGTAGTTCGTGCAATTCATTATCAAATAGGAGCTCATGCACAAGCAAAATTAGTGAGGGTATTAAGCGGCAAAGTATTGGATGTTGCCGTTGATTTAAGAAAAGAATCTCCTACTTTCGGAGAACACATTTCCATAGAATTAAGTCATGAGAATAAAAAACAACTTTTTGTGCCTAGGGGCTTTGGCCACGGCTTCGTAGTCCTTTCTAACACTGCTGAATTTTTTTACAAATGTGATAATTACTACAACAAAGAAGCCGAAGGAGGGATTATTTATAACGACCCAGACTTAGAAATTGACTGGAAAATAGCCAGTGAGGAAATTAGAGTTTCCGATAAGGACCTAGTGCTCCCAAACCTTGGGGAAGCGAGGCTATAGAGTTCATTTCATACAATATTAGAAAATCAAACCATAATTAGTTGCATAACACCATATAAATGAAAAATGTTCTTATCACAGGAGGGAGTGGACAATTGGCAAGTTGTATTAAAGATGTGGCAATAGCAATAGAGAATTGTAACTTCTTATACGCAAATGTAGACGAACTGGACATAACGAACCCAGAACTGGTAAAGATCTATTTTAAAAATAAAAAAATAACCCATTGTATTAATTGTGCTGCATATACTGCGGTTGATAAGGCAGAGACGGATAAGGTATTGGCTGATCGAGTAAATAATATTGGCGCCAAACATTTAGCTAAGGCCTGCGCCGAAAATGGGGCCTTAATGATTCAAATTTCAACTGATTTTGTGTTTGATGGATCACAGGGTACACTATATAAGGAAATAGACCAGACAAACCCTTTAGGAGTGTATGGAGCCACTAAATTGCAGGGAGAACTATCAGTTGCAAAAGCATTGAAAGAGCATTTCATACTAAGAACCTCATGGCTTTACTCAGAACATGGAAATAATTTTTTGAAAACCATGTTGCGATTGGGTAAGGAACGCGAAGAATTGAATGTGGTAACTGATCAAATAGGAACGCCCACCTATGCCGGGGATCTAGCCAAGATTATTCTAGGAATCGTGACGAACGATTCAAAAGACTACGGCGTTTACCATTACAGCAATGAAGGAGTAGCTAGCTGGTATGATTTTGCAAAAGCTATATTTGACCTAAGACAATTAAATTGTAAAGTAATGCCTATTAATACCGCTGGGTACCCGACCCCTGCAAAAAGGCCGCCTTTCAGCGTAATGGACAAATCAAAGATAAAAACCGGACTAGGAATTAAAATTCCCTATTGGCGAGAAAGTTTAGAGAAGTGCTTAAGCGTAATTAAACCCTAATGAAAGATGAATATATATATTATTGGTGCGGGCGTTTTCGGTACAGCGTTGGCACAACAACTTTCATACAATAGCCATAACAAAGTAACTCTCGTTTGCAGAAGACCGGAGCAGGCAACCGAAATTAACGAGCAACACACAAATTCCCGTTATTTTCCGAACAAGATATTGCACACGGCCGTTAAGGCTATTTCCTTTGACAACGGATTTAATGATGCCGATGTACTGCTACTCGCCCTTCCTTCTGGTTTAATCAGTGAGAATATCGAGGCTATAAAATTAAATGTGCAACCAGATACATTGGTGGTTAACCTCTCTAAAGGTATTTTTAAGAACGGACAGACCATTGTTGATTTTTTACAAATTGAATTAAATAGACAAAATGTCGTGACTTTGAAGGGCCCTACCTTTGCAGCAGAAATTATAAATAACGAACATTCCATTTTTACTTTGGGTTTCCAGACCAGGGAACAATACCAAAAGATTCAAGAAATGGTTTTAAGCACGAACATACATATAGATTACACTACAGATGTGCGTGGAGTAGAGCTTTTAAGTGCACTTAAAAATATATTTGCAATAAGTATAGGTATTGTAGATGCCAAGTACAATTCTGCAAATACCAGGTTCATGCTTTTAACGAAAGCCTTTTATGAAATCAGGATTTTATTAAAGCAGCTGGGAGGTAGGGAAGATACTCTTTTTCTTGGGTGCGGGTTTGGCGACTTTGGACTTACCTCCTTAAACGATCTTAGCCGGAATAGGACATTGGGCCTCTTAATAGGTAAAGGATACTACACCAAGGATCTGGAAAACAGCTCTGTAGTTCTGGAAGGCCTAAAGACTATAGAACTTATTTCTAATACCATAAGTGCTTATATAAAGCAACGAACACCATTGTTCAGTGCATTGGAATCTTTTTTCAAAAATAAAGAGACCTATTTTAATTTTGATTTTAATAAATTGATGGACCGAAAGATGAAGACCATACTTACTTACGGCACTTTTGATCTTTTGCATTATGGCCATGTAGAGATTCTAAGAAGGTCTAAAGAGATGGGTGATCGCTTGATAGTAGGACTTTCCACGGACGAATTTAACGAGACCAAAGGAAAATCATGTGAAATTACGTTCGAAAAAAGAAAACAATTATTGGAAGCTATTGGGTATGTTGACTTGGTTATTCCCGAATCTCATTGGGAGCAAAAATCGGAAGATGTCCTCAAACATCAAGTCGATATTTTTGTAATGGGAGATGATTGGAAAGGCAAATTCGATTTTTTACAAGAACATTGTGAGGTATTCTACCTGCCCAGAACGGCAGGAATTTCTACCACGAAATTAAAGTCTATCCTAAAAGAGGACGATGATGCCCAATAACAGTAAAAAGTCAAGAATGTAATAATGGTAAGAATATTCAAATACCTTGGATACTTATTTTTTTTACCCCTTTGGATTGTACAGCGTATAGTGCCTCGTAACAAAAACATTTGGGTATTCGGCGCCTGGTACGGACAAAAATTCTCAGACAACAGCCATTATCTCTACCAATACGTAAGGGCCCATCATCCGCATATAAAAGCTATATGGCTGTCTAGAAATAGGCAGGTAGTAGAAACCGTTAGAAAGGCCGGAGGAAATGCATATTTGATATATGACCTCCACAGTTTTTATTATAGCTTGGCAGCAAAGTTTATTTTTGTAAGTTCAGGAAAGAGAGATGTAAATTTTTGGTGCATAAATGGGGCAAAATGGATTCAGTTATGGCATGGTAGCCCATTAAAGAAAATTGGGCTGGACGATGGTTACTCGCAGGCAAATTCTTTTTTTCAAAAAAAAATAGTCCGGGTATTATTCCCGTTTGTGTACGAGTTCAATTATCATTTTACAGTTTCCAATGCCCCTATATTTACACCTAAAATGTCCACTGCCTTTAATATTGAAATTTCCAATGTTTGGGAAACCGGTTGCCCAAGGAACGATGTGTTTTTTGAGACTGCGGAAGATACTTTTAACCGTGAACTTAGAAAACGGTTTAAGGGTTGCAGATTAATTTATTATTTACCCACCTTCAGGGGAACCAAGGATGCCGAAAGCTTGTTTTCTATAACTGGTTTTGACCGAAACGAACTGGAAAACTTTTTAACCAAGAATAATATGGTTTTTGTCAGTAAAGGCCATTTTGTTGACAATAGCCTAGTTACAATCAATAGTACGGAGAATGAACGACTAATAGATTTGAATGATAGTGATGTGGCTGAAATCAATTTTATGCTGAAAGATGCCGATCTTTTGATTACAGATTATTCAAGTGCTTATTTTGATTTTCTATTGACGGGAAGACCCATAATTCACGCCGCTTTTGACTTAGAAACGTACCTTAAAGGATCAAGGGAGATGTATATTGATTATTCCGATGCAGTCGCTGGCCCCATAGTTAAAAATTGGCAAGAATTATATAACGTTTTGGAGTACATTTGGGAAGACAAGGAAAATAAAGATCTGTTAATTAGAAAGAACAAACTATACAATCGTTATCATGACAACAAGAATGCAGAACGTGTTTATGATGCAGTCATATCACAACAAAAATAAGAATGGAAGCATATGGATGTCCACATTTATTTTAGGCTGTATTTTGGTGCTATTACTATCCTGCTCTTATTCCGAGGATTTTAAACCATTGGTGGTCAAAGATTTCCCAGAACGCAACAATGACTTTTCCTTATGGCAGTTAGAGCCTTTTTTCGAGGAAGTACAGATGGGATATATATTAAGGTCGGACAAAAACAAGATTATAGTTGTGGATGGAGGCGGTAAAATTGCCGCGCCTATTTTAGAGAGCTACTTGAGCCAGCTAGGGGGTAAAGTGGACACATGGATATTAACCCACCCCCATGCAGACCATATTACCGCTTTTTTGGAGATTATGGACAAAGGTTCCATAAAAGTTGGGCAAGTGCTACATGTAAACTTGCCAGATGAGTGGGTTTTAAATAACGAACCGGACGGTATTAAACTAAACCGAAGGTTGGGCCAAGCCATTTCAAAATCAAAGGTGCCCGAGACCCAAGTTGAGAAAGGTGATTATTTTGCATTGGCAGAGGGTGTGGAAATGAATGTTTTTGGAGCATTCAATGAAGAAATCACTTCAAACGCCATCAATAATTCCTCCATGGTGTTTCAAATAAAGAGCAAATCAAAATCGGTATTATTCCTAGGAGACCTCGGGCCTGAAGGAGGTCGTTCTTTATTAAAAAAATACGCGCCAATTCAAATTCAATCGGACTACGTGCAGATGTCACACCATGGCCAGGCCGGGGTGGATAGGGATTTTTACACGGCCGTAAATGCTAAATATGCCTTGTGGCCAACCCCAGAATGGCTTTGGAACAACCAATTGGAAGGCAAATCGGTAAATTCGGGCAGTTTCAAAACGCTTGTGGTTCGCAGTTGGATGGAAGAATTAGGTATTTCTAAACATTATGTATCTGGCTTGGAGGGCACTATTCAAATAGATTAAAGCAGGTATGCCTACACTTTTTAAGAATATCGGCTGGTCGGCATTGACCTCTTTTCTTCAGGTTTATACAGGCAGTGCGGTTTTTATCATATTGGCTAAACTAATGTCTGTCAATGATTTTGGCCTACTCAGTTTTGGGTACGCGCTATCTGCCATTGTTGCCGTGGTTGCAGATTTTGGTTTTTCCTTGATGATCATAAAAGATTACCCCGCAGAAAATAACAGGCCTTCTTATTTGTTTAACAGTACTGTAGCTAAAGGCTTTATTGGTGTTTTATCTGTAGTGGTTTTTGGTGTTTATCTAATAGGACTTTATGATGGCCAATGGCTGCAAATTGGTTTTATTTTTACGCTTTTCGCCATTTTGGCCTCTTTCGTTGTTTATCTTCAGGCCTTATTACGGGTTCAAAATAAATTCAGGCAATATGCGGGTTCCGGTATCGTGTATGCAGCAGGCATTACCTTGGTAGTGTTATTGTACTGGTGGCAAGAAATGAATCTAATAACATTGACTTTTTTGTTGACTTTCGCTAAGGGATTTCAACTTGTTTGGCTGCTCTTTAGTTGTAGATCTTCATTTAAGACATATCGTTACTCCGGTAAAAAGACCTCGTTTTTATTGCAAAACAGCTGGTCTTTTGGTCTTTTTAATATTTTAGGGATTCTCTACTTTATGGTAGACACCCAAATAATTGCCATCTTTTTAGGGGCGAGGGATGTTGCGTTATACCAATCAGTATTTAGAATTGTGCTGATTTTAATGCTGTTTTCAGATGTAATATCCAGTGTACTGTTGCCCTATCTATCCTTCAAATTTTATCAGAAACAAAATTTATCCGAGTATGTTACACGTATTTTTTTATATTTACTATTGGTAGGTTGTTCCATATTTTTAGTTTTTACCACGTTTAAAGCGGAAGTTATAGAATTACTCTATACCAAAGAATATTCTGAGGCAGCCGTTTTGGTCTTACCATTTTCCCTTGTTCTAATTTTCAGGACCGTATCATCGGTTTTGGGAAATTTACTTACCATTTCGGACCGTCAAAAAGCTCGGGTTTTTGGGGTGAGTATATCACTTATAATCAGTTTGGTATTGAATATAATGCTAGTTCCTATTTATGGCATTA
The DNA here is from genome assembly GCA_963697395.1 of uncultured Flavobacteriaceae bacterium. Lineage (GTDB taxonomy): Bacteria > Bacteroidota > Bacteroidia > Flavobacteriales > Flavobacteriaceae > Maribacter. Next base: position 12,121 of record CAVONX010000012.1, on the reverse strand, counting down.
TTGGTTCCGCGTGGAGCAGTGTGGCCGTACACATGGTACTATTTATAATTTATGCCTCACATAGCAAAAAGGAAATACCATCGTTGCGCTTAAATTCGAAGACCAATATGATAGTCCTATGCGTAATGATACTAATGTATACCTCAATTGCCATTTGGGAATCTGGCAACTATCGCATAACCGCGGCATGTATTGGTATGTGGCTAGTATTTCTGTTTCAAGTAATGAAACAGAACAATAATTTAGAATTCTTGAAAAAAATATTATCTGAGAAGGGAGCAGGTGAAAATTGAATATCCTTTTTTCCTTATCGCTTAAATAACAGAGTTGTTTTAATTGCATCTATGGTATTATTAAACGGAATAGTCATAATTAAACCATGAATCACTGCTCGTTAACATTACAAGGGTTTTCTCGGATTAGGTTAAACGGGCTAAATTATTATTGTATTTTTAACCTGGTTATTTTAGTTTAAAACTTCCTCAAAAACACCAAATCTATCCAATGCGAGGCTTATTAAAAATTCTATTTTCTATTACCTTGCTGGAACTATTTCTAGGGGGTGGTGGCAGAATTTTTGAGATGGGTGCGGCAACACTTCGGATGGTTCTTTTTTTTATGAACATTCTAATTGTTGCGCTTTTATATTATAAGAGATACCAAATTCCCACATACACGGCGATCCTTATTTTTGTTGTTACTGTTTTCTTGATTTTTTATAGTATCCTGGGATTGATAAACGGTGCCCAAATTGCCTTGTTGGCAGAAGATGTAAAGCCATTATCGTATTTTTATAGTATTCTCTTCTTTAGTTATTATATAGATTCTGAACAACGGGTTCATTTGGTGGTCAAGCTGTTGAAACAGAGTAGCTTGTTTATGGCAATGGCCTACATCATAATCCAGCTTCTTTTTTATTTAAATCTAATAGATTTTACTTGGTTTTATCAATACACCTATACTCAGATTTCAGCTTCCGACTTTATATTCAGGGGAACCAGTGGGCTATTTTTTTACAAAGGTTTCGCCTATATGGTGGTAGGCCTTATTTTTTGGATTCATAGCCCCAAATCGTTTGGTAAATCCATAGCGATAGTACTTTTGACCGTGGCCATGATCTTAACGGGCACTAGAGGGGTTATCTTAGTTTTTGGCATGTTGTATGCTCTTTTTTACGGCGTACCCTTGTTGCTGAGGTTAAACGTGAAAATGCTTATATTATCTGCCTTGCTGGTGTTTGGGAGTATCTATTTCTTCGCAAATAGGGATATAGGCAATAAGGAACTTAGTGATTCTATTAGGGTTGAGCAGACCGTACAGGTGGTTCAAGACATTGATTTCATATCTTTTTTTATTGGGCACGGATTTGGCAATGGCGTTCCCATAAGACCGGTTCACATGGAAATCGGATATCTGGAGGTTTTTCATAAACAAGGGATACTAGGTCTAAGTCTTTGGGGACTATTATTTTTTTTTCTGTACAAAACCTATGTACAACAACACAATTTAGAACACATCAGAAAAGCCTTTTTTTTGGGAACACTTTTCTTAATACTTCTTTCTTTAACAAATCCGTTTTTTAATAATCCGATCGGTATTTCAATGTTTATGTTAACATTGGCATCTTTTAAGGCCTTGAACAAAAGCAATGTCCACATGAATAAACAAACTAAGACCACTACAACATCATGAAATGGATATCGAAGCGGTCTTTTGTATGTCAAATAGCCCTTTGCATAATACTTTCCCTTATCCTAAATTTAGGATTCGGTTTCTTTTTAAGGACAAAGCTCAGTCAGGAGAATTATATGCTCACTGTCGACATTGACTATAACAACAATAGTTCATTAGAGTTATTTTATGATACCGGCTTAGATTTTAATCAAGCACAATCTAAAAGGGCTATTGTTCAACAAGGCCCCAACCATCTACAAATACCGTTTAAGTTAACAGAGCAACAACAGTTAAAGTTCCTTAGGCTAGATTTTGGGCAAGACTCCAAACTCACCCATGTAGTGATTAATAGATTACTATTGTCTAGTAAGGAACGTGTTCTATTCGATATGGATAATGAAACCATTGCAAAACGAATTGGCTTCTCTAAAGGGATAAATCAACCGGATAATAAAAGCGCAACTTTTCAATTGAAGGCAGTGGATAATCAATTTGACCCTTATTTGGTTTTTAGCCCAATCAACGAGTTGATGTGCCCGAAATGGAAACGAACCTTATTACTGATTTTTCCTTGGCTACTTTTTCTTTTTTGGCCAACTTTCGACTGGGTAAAACAAAGAATTGACAAAAGAGAAACAGCCCTTTTGTTAGCCGGCTTTTTTTTAGTTTCTATTCCCTTAAAAGCAGCTTGGGTGAGCTTCGCCTCACTTTTATTGTTGGCGTATGCATACTTGCAATTTGCAAAAAACAGGAGGTTTGTTCTAAACCTTAATTTAGCTTTCGTGTCATGTCTTTTTCTAGTGCCTTTTTTGTTTTTGGGAAATGGTTCCGTTTCAAAACTATCCATTCCCTTGGGCTTCATAATCTTTCCCGTTATCTTCTCCTTAATCGATTTTTCTCCACATCTTAAGGATATTAAAGAAATATTCACAAAAGTGTTTTTTGTTTTTATGTCAATCCTTATAACTAGTTGGATTCTATTGGTAAGTTTTGATGGGTATTTTTATGATATCAACTTGTCCAATTTTTTTTTAGACTTAAAGTCAAACCGGCATCAGTTGTTGTATTGGATATATTATGACCACACCACCTTCCTCTCTTTTTTCATTCTTATCGGGACACTTTTTGCCAGAGAGCTGTTTATCGAAATGCAAGTTTCAAAAATCTATATTTTACTTTATGTTCTTTTCACAATTATCAGCTTATTACTCTTAGGGTCAAGATTTGCAATGGGTGTAGGTGTTCTATTACTTGTGCTGTCTGTCCTACCAAGAGATTATTTAAAGAAGCTTTTATTACCTTTTTGGATATTGAATTTCGCTTCAATCGTTTTTTTCATAGAAAAGATAGACCCGTTTAGGGCTAAGTTATGGGAAACTTCTTGGGCCAAAGTGAACGAAAGTTTTTGGCTTGGCCATGGAACTGGAAATTCCAGTTCTTTATTACCAAGGAGTTTGCCTATACAAAAATTGGGAGTCAGCACTCCTATGGAGATAAACCATTCTCATAACCAGTTTTTAACCTATTTTATGGAAAACGGATTTATAGGAGCCTTATTGGCTCTGGTTTTATTGGTCCTTATATTCAATCAGTTTATAAAACAAAATAATAAAACTATGATGTTAGTACTATTCGCTTTTTTGATGCTCATGGCAACCGAATCACCCTTTAAAACTGCTACCCCGCTCTATGTCATAAGTTTTTTACTATCTGTCTTTTCAAGAAACTCCAGAATTAATGATTCATCTGAATCTGTAAGATGGTCCACCGGAACGGATTAAGAATTTATTGTCAACGAAATTGACGCTGCTGTTTTGACAAATCCAAGAAAAGCTAGAATTTCCCTACTTTTGTTTTAATTCTGGAATGAAAATTAAATAATTTATGAAAAACATTTTAATTACGGGTGGCGCAGGCTTTATAGGCTCTAATTTGGCATTGAAATTAATTGAAAGGGCCTATACAGTAACAATTTTGGACAATCTTTCCCCTCAGATCCACGGAGAGGACCCAAAAAACACATCGCCGCTTTACCGGTCCATAAAAGGCAAGGTAAATTTCATTAAAGGAGATGTTACGAATATAGAGGATTGGAAAAAAGCCATATATGGGCAAGATGCTATCATACATTATGCAGCGGAGACAGGTACTGGGCAATCGATGTACGAAGTAAATAAATATGTAAATGTCAATGTACAGGGGACCGCAATACTATTGGACCTTCTGGTAAACACCGAGAATACTATAAAAAAGATAGTTGTGGCGTCCTCTAGGTCCATTTATGGTGAAGGAAAGTACCGTAGTAAGGAACTCGGCTATGTTTATCCAAAACATAGACTAGAGTCGGATATGGAAGCCGGTGATTTTGAGGTGAAGTACCCCAATTCACAAACTCTGGAGCTAGTGGCAACGGATGAGGATTCCAAGATACACCCATCCTCTGTATATGGAATTACGAAACAGAACCAGGAACAAATGGTTATGACGGTATGCCCTACAATAGGAATAGCACCAGTGGCGTTCAGATACCAGAATGTATATGGCCCGGGGCAATCACTTTCCAATCCGTATACAGGAATACTGTCTATTTTTTCTACCCAGATAAAAAACGGAAACGGAATTAATATTTTTGAGGACGGCAAGGAAACCCGAGATTTTGTTTACATAGACGATGTGGTGCGTGCTACGATTTTGGGATTGGAGAAAGAAGAGGCAAATGGAGAGGTCTTTAATGTGGGCACAGGTGTAGCTACGGATGTAATAACCGTAGCAAAGACCTTAATAGCAAGCTACGGAATAGAGGTGCCCTTAACCGTTACTGGTAATTTTAGAATCGGGGATATTAGACATAATTATGCAGATCTCAAAAAGATTGGCACTATACTTGGGTTTGTGCCAAAAGTAAGTTTCAAAGATGGTATAAGCCACTTTACGTCATGGGTAGATACCCAAGAGATAAAGGAGGATAATTATGAAAAATCTATCAGTGAGATGAAGCAAAAGGGCATGTACAAATAGAAGATGAACAATTTTACAGACACCGTATGCGTGGTTATTGTTCTCTATAAGATTGCTTTGGAGGAGTCCCCTTCTTTTAAATCTGTATTAGCGGCACAAAAACTGGGGAAGGAGATTTCGGTTTTTATATACGACAACTCCCCATATCCCCAAGAAACCAAGAACTATCCCGACTTACATTTTTTCTACACACACGACCCTGAAAACCCCGGTGTTAGCAAAGCCTATAATTCCGGGGCAGCGTATGCCCATCGCAACGAAAAGGAATGGATTTTAATTTTGGATCAGGACACTACGTTGCCCGAAGCCATTTTTTTAGACTATGAACGGGCCATTAGAAAATATCCGGAGATAAAATTATTTGCGCCTATACTAAAACTGGCCAACGGCAAAATATTTTCGCCCTGTAAATATCGTTTTAAACGCGGTTTTCACTTAAAGGGAGTAACGGCAGGTTTAAGTTCATTTAAAAACATGTCGCCGGTAAACAGTGGAATGCTCATAAATACAACAAGCTTTTTTGAAGCCGGAGGGTATAATAACGCAGTTAAATTGGATTTTAGCGATTTTCAGTTTATAGAACGTTTCAGAAAAGTACAATCTAATTGGTGCATTATAGATGTAGTATGCGAGCAAGATTTTTCTGATGACGAAGTTTCTTTTGCCAGTCAATTAAATAGGTTTAGGTATTATTGCGAAGGTGCCTTACATAGTTCTAAAGACGGTATGTGGGATTGGTTACAGTACGGCATCGTTGTTTTTATCAGGGGAACAAGGCTAACGTTAAGATATAAGAGGCTAGATTTCTTTGGAACCTATGTTAACTTTTTTTTAATCAATTCATTTTCAGGAGCTAAATAAGCACTTTTAATTGTAATAAGTTTGTCATTGCAAGACCAACCATGTATGTTATGAAGATTTCGGTTTGTATGGCCACTTACAATGGCGAAAAATATCTTAAACAACAGTTAGACTCTATACTAACCCAATTGTCGAAAAATGACGAGCTAATTATCTCGGACGACGGCTCTACCGATGAAACTATTTCCATAATAATGGCATATAGAGATGAACGAATAAAATTATTTCATTCAACAAAAAAAAATCTAATCCTTAATTTTGAAAATGCTTTAAATAAGGCTACGGGAGATATAATATTCTTATCTGATCAGGATGATATATGGAAAAGTAATAAGGTACGAACGTACATGGAACTTTTAAAGACCAATGTACTGGTATTTTCAAACGCGTCTATCTTCAAAGATGAGGATTTAGCCTCTTCAAAGCCATTTTTCAACAACTCAAAAAAGAAAACGGGTATTATAAACAACCTTATTAAGGTGAAATTTTTAGGCGCAACCCTCGGTTTTCAAAGATCTATTTTGGACAAGGCATTGCCGTTTCCCAAAAACGTTCCAATGCACGACATCTGGTTGGGGCTGATAGCCGAAACAATGGGAAATACATTTTACGTAGATGAGCAACTAATTTATTATAGGAGACATCAAGACACCGTCTCTGCAACGGGCGGCAAAAGTAAATTTTCATTATACAAAAAAATTCAAATGAGGCTTTATTTAATTGTTTACTTGTTCCTAAGGTCGTTTAAACTAAAATAAATACCAAAAGAAGAATCTATGGTTTTTAGCTCCTTTGTATTTCTTTTTATTTTCTTGCCCGCCGTTCTTATTTTAAATTTCCTTTTAAAAAGGGAATTTAGAAATTTCTTTTTGCTCCTTGCCAGTTTAGGTTTTTATGCTTGGGGCGAAGGCATCTTAGTGGTTCTAATGCTATTTTCTATTGCGCTGAACTACGTTTCCGGATTGGGAATTTTCTATTTTTTGAAAAAAAGTGCGTTTGGGGCTAAAATGGTATTGGGTGTTGCCGTTGCAATAAATCTTTGTTTATTGTTATACTACAAGTATGCTAATTTTATAGTAGACAGTCTGCAAGACTTAGGTTTTTACTTAGAGTACGATCACCAGAACATTCTTTTGCCAATAGGGATTTCTTTTTTTACATTTCAGGGAATTTCCTACTTGGTTGATGTGTACAGGAGGGAAACGGATGTTCAAAAGAATATTTTTCATTTGGGACTTTACATTTCGTTTTTCCCTCAACTTATAGCTGGCCCTATAATAAGATACCATGACATTGCGATAGAAATTAATGAGCGGACCACAAACAAGGAGTTGTTTGCGGAAGGTACCGTTCGGTTTATAAGGGGGTTGGCCAAAAAAGTTGTTATTGCCAACAATGCGGCCCTAATTGCGGACCAGGCCTTTGCTGTAGCGGCTGACACGATTACCACTCCAGCCGCTTGGATCGGCATATTGTGCTACACTATTCAAATTTATTTTGATTTTTCTGGTTATTCGGATATGGCTATTGGCCTAGGCAAAATGCTAGGTTTTAATTTCAAGGAAAATTTTAATTACCCTTACGTAGCAAAATCTATTCAAGATTTTTGGAGGCGATGGCATATCTCGCTTTCAACCTGGTTTCGAGATTATCTCTACATTCCTTTAGGAGGAAACCGAGGTGGGAGTGCTAAGACCTATATGAATCTTATTTTAGTTTTTTTTGTAACAGGTCTATGGCATGGAGCAAGTTGGAATTTTATTTTTTGGGGACTTTTTCACGGGTTATTTTTAATTTTAGAAAGGAGCAAAATTCTAAAAACAGATAATTGGCCTAAGATTTTACAACATGTCTACGTGATAATTGTGGTAGTTTTTGGTTGGATATTTTTTAGGGCTGAAACGATGAAGGAAGCCTTTGAATTTATCAAGACCTTGGTGGGATTTTCTAAGGGAGACAGCAATTTGGTGTTCGTCTATTTAAATAACTATTCTGTGTTATTACTTGTCTTTGCGCTTGTGTTCGCAACGCCTATCAGGGAGAATATAAATGCACGACTAAAGACTTTTAATCAGACTTGGTTAAAATATCCAATCGCATTTGGAACAAAAATATTCTATTTGATTTTATTTTTATTTTCCATTATGGAGTTGGCTCAATCTGGTTATAATCCTTTTATTTATTTTAGATTTTAGATTATGGACATCAGAAAAAACATACGTATTGGCGGCATTATTATTTTTACCATAGTAGGCTTTTATGTTTTTGGAAATTTTTTAAATAAATCGACGGAGACCAGCATAGGGGCTATGCAGGTAGTGTTAAACGCCAAAGTTCCAAAGGATGACACTTTTCAACTGTTCTATACAGAAACGCAGGAAGCTGAATTCGAGATAGCGAAATCTGTTCGTTCTAAGGTAAACGGTTCTGTGGATTATCAGGAGATAAGGTTTCAACTTCCGTTGTTAAAGAATTTGGCAAAGCTTAGGTTGGATATCGGTGAAAATTTTCAACAGGGCACGGTAGTAATAAAGGGAATTAGTTTCATAAAAGAAGATAACACCCAATTTTTCGATACTAATGGCTTTAATGCATTATTCTCTCCAAATGATTATATTAAAAAGTCAATAGACGGGAATGAATTCATAGGACTCACCGCACAGTTAGGCACTGACAGGATTATTTATGACCCTGGTTTTTATACCATTGCGGGGTCAGACCAGTTAAGGCAAATAAAAGCCAGTCCTTTAACAAAACTGCCATTCGTTGTTTCTGGCTTTGTGTTTTTTGTTATCGGTCTTGTTTTGCTACTTAATGTTGAAAAAGTGGTGCCAAAGCTAGAAACGGTTTTTATTGCTGTCTTTTTACTTCTAATCATTATTCCCGTTGTTCAAAAACAGGCTAGATTTGTTACGCCATTAAAAAGTCTTGAAAAGAGAACCTTGGCTAGTAGTCCTAAATTTCAATGGTCAACACAGTATGCAAGGGACTACGAGACCTATTTTAATGATAATTTTGGATTTAGAAACCATTTGGTGAATTTAGGAAGTACTATCAAGACCAAATTGTTCAGATCCTCTACACACCCGGAACTCGTTGCCTTTGGTAAGGACAAATGGTTATATTACAATAGACTGGAAGGAAGAATTTTCCGTAGCTATTCTAGAAGAAATCTTTATTCAAGAGACACGCTACAAAAGATAGTTCGTAATTGGGAGGACAATAGGACTAAGTTTAATGGCATGGACATAAAGTATGTTCTTGGGTTCTGGCCAAATAAACAGACAATATACCCAGAGTATCTGCCTTCATCCGCTAAAATGCAGATCAGGGACACCCTTTCTAGAATAGATCAACTTCTAGAGGTAATGGACAGTTCCAAAGTCACCGTTAAGTTAACCGATGTTAGGGGCAAATTGCTAGAGGAGAAAAAGAACAATCAGTTGTACCATAAATTTGATTCGCATTGGAACAGTTATGGGGCCTTCGTTGGTTACCAAGAGTTGTTTAATCGGAACATAGAGGTTTTGAGAATGCCGCCAAAGCCGTTGCAATATTTTGACGTGAAATGGGAGGATTATAACCAAGGCGAACTTATACAGATGTTGGGAATTAACAATAAGGGCTTTTTTTTAGAAAAGAACCCTGTATTTACGCCAAAGGAGAATAAGAATCAGATAGAATACCTGGCCGTAGACGGCTTTCCTCCTTTAACGGTAATTACAAGGAACAATGAGTGCGGGAACAAATTAAGGGCATTGGTCTTTAGGGATTCATTCACCAATAGCCTAATACAGTTTTTCTCCCTTCATTTTCACGAGGTTTACTACATATGGGGCTTTAAGGAAGAGTTTGTGGACCAGGTTAAACCAAATGTAATTATTGACGGTTTCGTAGAAAGGGAAATAGGTGAATCTTTCCGATAAAGTTACATTTACGAGGCCCGGTTGCCAGAAAAGTTTTCATCTTGTCAGAACGCACTTTAAAAGGGTAGAACACTGAGGTTTTTTAACCATAATGCTATCTTTGTTTTTTGAGAGACAATTTTAAAATTAATACGACCGGAAAACAACAAGTAAGAAGGTGTAGGGACTATGTCAAAATTAGATAGTTTTAAGGAAAAGAAAATTTTATTTTTTGCCCCTAAATTTTTTGGCTATGGTCTGGAAATAGCAAACAAGCTAGAATCTTTAGGTAGTGTTGTTCATTATTTTGATGAAAAACCGGACAATGATTTTTGGACCAAGGCACTTGTTAGGGTCAATAAGAAAATTTTAACCAAAAAAATACAAGCCTATTACTCCAATATATTCAAGACATTAGATAACGACTCCTATGATGTTGTGTTTTTCCTGACACCCGAAAGTATCTCTGCCAAAAGCTTGGAAACGTTAAGAAGGTCCCAACCCGGGGCTAGGTTTATACTATATATGTGGGACTCCTTAAAAAACAGGAAGAATGTTATTGACCTTCTGCCTAGTTTTGATTATAAATATTCTTTTGATAAGGGCGATTGTGCGAGACCCGAAAAGGATTTTAGATTCAGGCCACTTTTCTTTTTGGACGAATATATGACAAACAGAAGTAGGCCAAGTATGAATGCCATAGATCTACTTTTTATTGGAACGGTTCACAGCGATAGGTATAGATTGCTGCTTAAGGTTAAAGAAGAATGTAAGAGGTTGGATAAAACGGTATTTTACTTTATGTTTTTACAAAGTAGGATAATCTATTATTATAGAAAACTAATGGACAAGTATTTTCGAAAATCAAACATTAATGAGTTTGAGTTCACATCTATGACCAAGACGGAAATTTTGGACAAAGTTAATGATAGCATAGCCATATTGGATATTCAACATCCAGCTCAGAGTGGGTTAACGATGCGAGTCATTGAAATGTTAGGTGCTAGGAAAAAGGTTATCACGACAAATAAGGACATTGTCAACTACGATTTTTATAATACCAACAATATATTATATATTGACAGGGATAATCCTATTTTAAATAAAGATTTTTTTGAAAGTGAATATAAAGAAACTGAAGCGGATGTTTATTATAAATATTCTTTAGAAGGCTGGCTGCGAGAAGTATTTGTTCAGGCCAATTAGAAAATTCGTTGTGATTTTTGGTGTAATATTCCAAAAAGAGCTGTATGGCGAGGTGTTTTTTTTAATATTAGGTAAAAAAATAAAGGAAATAATGGCCAGACCATCTATTTTAAATAGTGCAGAGCGCAAGTTCATTCTTTTGATTGGAGATGTACTTGTAGTTTTGGCTAGTTTAAATCTTTTTATTTCCAACGCTATTGATGCCCAATTTATATCGGTGAGTCTTAAAATAGGGGTCACGGGCTTTGGGGTCTTTTCCTTTTTGGCGCTATCTTATATTCTAAACCTTTATGATTTCCAAAAAACGATAAGGCGAAAATATGTGTTTACCCAAGCGCTCTACATAACCTTCTTATATGTTTTTTCAGTATTCCTGTTTGCCGTACTATTTTTCGATGTCAGTTTTTGGCGTATACCATTATTGGTGTTTTTAATTCTAACACCATTCCAAATAGCGCTTTGGCGATTATTCTTTGTAAATGTATTCCGGGTTATTCCTACTACAAAGAATGTGCTCTATATCTATGATGATCAGACAGAAAAAAACCTAAGGAAGGATTTGGCTATTGTTGATGGGACGGATAGAAATACATTCTATAGAGTAAAGTTGACCTACAACATAAATCAGCACCATGGCATAAAAAGGAATTTCCTCAAGGCTACGGAGAAGATAGATTCGTGGATCATTAACGTAAAAAACTACAACGACCTACCTACCGATATTGAGAAAATTATGCTCCGTAGTATACTAAAGGGCAAAGAGGTATTATCCTTTTCTTCATTTTATGAAAACACCTACGAGGCTTTACCCATACAATCCAATAATGATAGTTTTTACGAGATATTACAGCTTAGAAATAGAAAAATAAGATACTTACAAACTATTTTTAGCTTCGGAATCAATTTTGGCTTGGCAGTACTGGTAGGAATCTTTTTCTTGTGGTGTACTCCTTTTGTTTGGCTATGTAATCTTTTGGTTAACCGGGGGCCTTTATTTTATACACAAAAGCGTGTAGGGTTGCATGGCAAGGAATTTAAGATCTACAAGTTTAGGTCTATGGTGGTAGATGCTGAAAAGACAGGTGCCAAGATGGCTACAAAGAACGATGCCAGGATTACCCCGTTCGGGCGAATCTTAAGGGCTTTTAGAATAGATGAGCTTCCACAAATAATATCCGTAGTAAAGGGAGATATGCAGTTCATAGGCCCAAGACCGGAGCGCAAGGTTTTTGTGCAACAACTAAATCAGCGTGTCCCCTTTTATAATGCTCGGCATTTAATACGGCCCGGCATAACAGGATGGGCACAGGTAAAATATAAGTACGGTGAAAATTTGGACGATTCCATAAAAAAATTGGAGTATGATCTGTACTATATTAAAAATAGATCGGTAACCTTGGACATACGAATAATATTTAAAACAATAACCACCGTTTTGTTTTCTAGAGGGCTATAAA
>CAVONX010000011.1:0-7196 GCA_963697395.1 uncultured Flavobacteriaceae bacterium | reverse complement strand
TTAACCGGGTTAACGATGGCCGCTTTTATACTCTGATAACTTACTGTGACTACTGCTACTAAAATCGCCAAAAAGGCTGCCAAAGCAAAAATTCCTATTCCTATTTCTATACGATATGAAAAATCTTGAAGCCATTTATTCATTGCGAACCATCCTAATGGCAAAGAAATTAATATAGCAAGCCCTACCAATTTTAGAAAATCTACTGTAAGCCGATATGATATCTGACTTACAGTAGCTCCTAACACTTTTCTAACCCCAATTTCCTTGGTGCGTTTTTCAGCATTAAAGGCAGCTAATCCAAATAATCCTAAACATGCAATGAAAATGGAGAGTAGCGTAAAAATGAAAAATATCTGGCCCAACTTACGTTCAGATTCATAGGTCGTATTGAATGCTTCATCCATAAAACGATAATTAAAAGGTTGCCCAGGTGCCAGCTCATTCCACTTTCTTTCTATTTGGGCAATGGTATTCGAATACTCGCCGGCAGAGATGCGTACGGCCATATTTTCAGAACCTTCGTTTATGAAAAGCCCCAATGCTTTTATATTCTCTCGTAAGGATTCAAAATGGAAATCTTCGACCACACCGATTACTTTGTAATAGCTCGGATTCTCCAATTCAATATCTTCGGAAATACGCATCCCTAAAGCATCTTCCGCAGGTACATTCATAATGGCCAACGTTGCCTCATTAATTATTACGGCCGATGAATCGGTTGGTATATTTTTATCGAAATTTCGCCCCGCTACCAGTTTCATCTGTAAGGTTGGGATGTAATCGACATCCACATCCCAGGTTTGCATTTGTATTGCGTTCTCTTGATCCCTAAAGCCTTCTTCAAAAAAAGAACTATCGGAACGCCAGGATGGGGTTGGATAAAAGTTGCTTAGTGTTACATTTTCAACATATGCCTCCTTTAATAATTGCTCTTTAAAAGCTTGTGTTTTAGATCCCAAGAAAAAGATATCATTGATCAACAGCACTTGTTCTTTTTCAAACCCTAAATCTTTGTTTTGCATGTAATTCAACTGCTGAAATACCACCAAGGTACTAATGATTAGAAAAATGGATATCGCAAATTGTAATACCACCAATGTATTACGCACCCTGATGCCACCAGCGCTTCCTTGTGTATCTCCTTTGAGCGTTTTTACCGGTGTAAACCTAGACATGAAAAAGGCAGGATAACTACCTGAAAGCAGTCCAAGAAACAACGTTGTGAATACAATGGTCAGCCAGAACAGCGCATTTGTAAAAGGAACAGTAATAGATTTTCCGGCGAGGTCATTGAAAAAAGGCAGCACTATAATTGCGATTAAAAGTGCCGTTGTCAATGAGATAAAGGCAATAAGACTAGATTCGGTCAAAAATTGAAATATCAGATGAAGCTTATTGGAACCTAGAGTCTTACGCACCCCAACTTCCTTTGCCCTCTTCAGGGAATGTGCCGTTGATAAATTCATAAAATTGACACATGCCAAAACTAGTAAGAACAACCCTATAAACGACAAAATATAAACATCTTGAATGCTGTTGTTCGCGTTCATTTCTGAGTGCCTATCTGAATGCAAATGAATGTCGGTCAATGGCATGGTGTGATACCGAATGTAATTACCGGAGGCCGCAAAGGATTCTGCCGTCATACCCGGAAAATACTTTTGTGCCCACGGCAGCATATACTTTTCCAACATACCCTGTAGAGGGGCTTGAAATTCCTCAGGTGTTACCGTTGGTATCAGTTTAATAAAGGTAAAATAGTTATTGCTTCCCCAAAGCTCTTCACGGGAAGCTACATTGCCAGACATTGCCAAGAAAACACTGTAGTCGTTTAAAAATGAATTTTTAGGTAAATCATCTACCACACCGGTTACTGTATAGATGTCGGTATTATCCACCACAATGTTCTCACCCAATGCACTTTTATCTCCAAAATGCTTCTCTGCCGTAGTTTTTGAAAGTACTACCGATTTAGTACCCGTCAATGCTGTTCTAGTATCACCTTCCAATAAATCGATTCCAAAAAACTCAAAGAAGGTTGAATCGGCATAGGTGGTATGTAGCTCCTTTACGCTAGTATTGCTACCTACTTTTTTAACGAGCATACTGCCTAATGCTCTAAATCTTGTACTGGCCTCTACTTGCGAGTAATCCCTTTTTAAGGCGGCTGCCATTGGTGGGGCAGATTCGGCAGCTTTAATTTCTGCACCTCCAAATTTTACATCGGCATCTATTCTATAAATTCGATCCGCATCGGCAAACATTTTGTCATAGCTCAGTTCATCAAATATGTATAAGCCTATAAGAAGTGACCCGGCCATACCAATAGCAAGTCCGAATGTGTTTAAGAACGTAAAAAAGGGTTGCTTTTTTAGACTTCGCCAAGCGATCTTGAAATAGTTTTTAAACATGACTAATGATTTTTTGATGCTTCGAATAGGCTCAGCACAAGTTGATATTTGATTCTTTATTCTGTTCGTAAGCTTTTTACGGGGTTCATCACAGCAGCCCTCACAGCCTGAAAACTAACCGTAACCAAGGCGATCAATAGTGCCAACATCCCCGCAATGGCAAAGACAAGCCAACTTATGTCGATTCGATATGCAAAACCCTGTAACCAATTTTCCATCAACCAAAAAGCTATAGGAAAAGCAATGACCAAAGCTACCAATACCAGTTGCACAAAATCTTTACTAAGCATTTGGGTAATGTTCAAGATACTTGCCCCAAGTACCTTTCTTATCCCAATTTCCTTTTTACGCTGCTCCGCCATAAAGGCCGCCAAACCAAAAAGTCCCAAACAGGCTACAAATATGGCCAGGGTACAGAATAAAATACCCAAGCGAGCCGTGCGCTGTTCGCGTTCGTATAACTTTTCAATGTTTGTGTCCAAAAAAGAATAATCAAAAGCAGCATCTGGTGCAATTTTTTTGAAGTTCATTTCAATTTGACCCAAAAGGTCTCGGGAGAACCCTGAAAATCTCACCAAAGCATATGATTTTGATTCCGTAGTACTATTGGTAAATGCATAAGCACCAATAGGCTCATGAAGAGAGGCATAGTTAAAATCATCTACCACCCCAACAATAGTGTACTGCTGTCCCATGTAGACTTCTTTGTTTATGGCCTCCTCTGGCGAATACCCCAAATATTCAATTGCTTTTTTATTCAGTACAACTTCCAAAAGGGTATCTGTTTCCTGTTTTATTTTAGGAAGGGATGTACCTGCTAAAAGATGCAGCTTCAATACATCCACAATTTCTGTATCTGCGACATTGGTCTGTATGCTTTTGCCCTCGTTGTCATCTATATTTCTGAAAATAGAATTGGTGCTTACATCGATTCCAGGAAATCCTTGCGCCATGGCTACGGTGGTCACTTGGCTTAGTCCCATTAATTCCCTTTCCAGGGCTTTTCTATCCGTTTCTTTCTTTATTGCCGCGGTACCTATGGCCAAAACATTTTCTTTTTCAAAACCTAATTTCTGATTGCTTATTAATTGAATTTGTTGATGGATTACCAAGATGCCCACAATCAAGACCACGGAAACGCTAAATTGAAGTATCACCAGCCCTTTTCTGATAAAAATAGCCCCTACATCTGTTTTGATGAAGGAAGAAATGGTTGATTTTGCGGAAAATTTAGAAAGATAAAGCGCTGGATAAGAACCTGCTACTAACGTTGTGATGGCCCATACGCCTAACAACACCAGTAACAATTCTGGTGCTAGAATTGAACGCTGATCTAAATTCTGCCCGGTGAGTTGATTAAAAAAAGGGATTACCAAAAGTGTTAACAAGGCCCCAATACCCACAGCAATAAAGGTTACCAAACCTGTTTCCGCATAAAACCGTACAACTAAAGATGCTTTTGAGGCCCCAAGTGTTTTATTTATACCCACCTCTTTCGATCTTTTTTGAGAACGGGCAGTAGTCAGGTTCATATAATTGATACAGGCGATACATAAAATTAGTATCGCCAGAATGGACAAATGCTTAATTTCTTTAATGTCCCCAATATGGGAAGCATAGGAGTTCATATAACCAGAGGAATATAAATGGATTTTTTCTAGCGGTTGTAATGAAAATGAAAACCATTGTCCCTCTTTGTCAACATTTTTGTCAAGTAATTGTTGTATTTGATTCTCTGTTGATGTAATAGAGATTGCCTTGTCAAATTGAACCAAGGTCTCAAAGCTGGCATTGCTCCAGCTCGGGCTTTTGTAAAAACCAATGCTGCTAAATGAGGCTATGGCATTAAAATCATAACTGCTTTTGTCGGTTAAGTTCTCATAAACGGCTATTACCTCTAGGTTTTTTACATTGTCAACTTTCAAGGGCTTACCAATAGGATCAGTAGCGCCAAAATAGTGTTGTGCAGTTTCCTGTGAAAGGGCGACGGTATTGGGCCTACCTAAGTCTTCTCGTTTTCCTTTCAGTAGGTTGATTTTTAAAATGTCAAATAGTTCAGCATCGCACCAGTATAGCCCTTTTTCGATAAAATTATTATCGTTTGCCTTGATGTAGGCATTGGCCCCGAAACCGTTCTTTAAGATCCTTGCCGCGTTCATTACATTTGGCATATCCGTTTTCATAGCCGGAGCCAATGCCGCGGGCACCCCGGCCCAAGTCTCATTATCAAATGCTTCGCTATCCGTATGCAACAATACACGGTATACATTTGATTCCCCTTCATAAAACTGATCAAAACCCTGTTCTCTCCTTATGAACAAAAAAAGGACCAGTGTTATGGTGATGCCCAAGGAAAGCCCCAAAACATTAATGGTGGAGAATAGGCGGTTCGCTTTTAAATTGCGCCAGGCGATTTTTAAATTGTTCTTGAACATAAACTTTGTTAGTTTTTTTGATACTTCGACTAAGCTCGGTACAAGGTGGTGAACTATTACTCTGATCGTAAGCTTTTAACCGGGTTTACAATTGCTGCTTTAATGCTTTGATAGCTTACCGTAAGCACTGAAATTAGAATGGCCAAGAATGCCGCTAATAGAAAAACCCACCACGGTATATCTATCCGATAAGAGAAATCTTCTAACCATTTATTCATAACATACCAACCCAGTGGCAAAGAAATTAAAATGGCAATACCTACCAGCTTTAAGAAATCTAGGGTAAGCCTTGTGGATATTTGACCGACGCTTGCACCCAAAACCTTGCGCACTCCAATTTCTTTCACTCGCTTTTCAGCATTAAAGGCAGCCAAACCAAATAACCCTAAGCAGGCGATCATTAAAGAAAGTATAGTGAAAATGATAAAAATATTACCTAACCTCCGTTCGCTTTGGTAGGTGTCATTGAAAGAATCTTCCATAAAATAATAGTTGAAGGGTTCTCCGGGTACAATGGAGTTCCAAACCCCCTCAATCGCAGAGACAGCATTGTCAAAAGTACCGGCCTCCAGCTTTACCGCCATGGCATAGGCATTATTGGATAAGTGGAGACTTACCGCATCTATTTCTTCTTTCAAAGAGTCAATGTGAAAATCCTTAACGACACCAATAATGGTAAAGAACTCCGGATTTTCACTGTCCAAACCTGATGAATACCGCAAGCCAAGTGCTTCTTGCGGAGATGACTTCATAAGCTTTACGGCCCTTTCGTTTACAATGATGGCAGTTGAATCGTTTCCAAAATTCTTATCAAAATCACGCCCCGCTACAAACTCAAAATCCATGGTAGAAACATAATCATAATCTACTCCCCAAGTCTGCATGCTTACCGCATTTTCTTGGTCTGTAAGGCCTTCTTCAGGACTAAAGGTAGTATCGCTTCTGCTCGATGGGGTCGGGAAAAAACTGCTTAAGGTAGCGTTCTTTACAAAACTTAATTGTTTCACTTGTTCCTTAAAGGAATCCACTTTACTGCCCGCAGTATATACATCGTTTATAATTAAAACTTGGTCCTTTGAGAAACCAAGATCCTTTCCTTGTATATAACTTAACTGCTGGTAGACAACCAGCGTACTTATGATCAAACAAACAGAGATGGTATACTGAAACACCACTAGTGAATTTCTAATATTGGCACCTCCAACATTGCTTTGCCCGGCACCTTTCAACACTTTTAACGGCATAAAGCGCGACATAAAAAAGGCCGGATAGCTACCGGACAATAATCCTAACAACAACACAGCAACTAATACGATCGACCAGAAAAATGGGTTTAAAAACGGAACGGAAATTTCCTTTGCCGAAAGGGTATTGAAAAAGGGTAGGGCTATCATGGCAATGAGTAATGCCAAGGCCAAAGAAAGGAATGCGATAAGACCTGATTCTACCAAAAATTGACTCACCAGATCCTTTTTGTTCGACCCCAAGGTTTTACGCACCCCTACCTCTTTGGCCCGTTTTAATGAATGTGCCGTAGAAAGGTTCATAAAATTGACGCTTGCCAACACCATTAGAAAAATGGCGATAAACGAAAGTATATAAATACTTTGCATATCATTGTTAGAACTCATTTCCGCTACCAAATTGGAATTCAAATGAATATCCGTTAACGGTATGGTACTGTATACCAAGTAATTTCCTGCAGCCTTGAACTGTTCTTCGGTAATACCTGGCATAAATTTTTGTACTCCCGGAACAACGTACTTTCCTAAAAATCCTTCTAAGGGCGCTTGAATATCTTCAGCCTTCGCTGTAGGAATAAGCTTAAGGAAGGTATTGTAATTATTACTGCCCCAATTCACTTCTTTAGAGTCATCATAACCCTCCATAGATTCGAACACCGAGTAGTCCCTTAAGAACGAATTTTTGGGCAGATCATCTATTACCCCCGTAACGGTATAGGTCTCCTCATTATTTAATAATAGACTCTGGCCAACTGCGTTTGTAATGCCAAAATGCTTCTCGGCAGCGGTTTTGGTCAAGACCAAAGTGTTTGGATCTTTCAATGCCGATTGCGCATCTCCTGCCAGCAATGCTATACCGAACATTTCAAAAAATGTTGGGTCTACCAAGGTGGTCTGTTCTTCTTTTACATTGGCCTCCGCCCCCACTTTTTTTACCAATGCACTCCCTCTGGTCCTAAAACGGGTAACCAATTCCACTTCCGAAAAATCACTTTTAAGGGCATTGGCCAATGGCGCCGGACTTACGGCAAACTTGCGGGCGTCTCCTCCAAATTTAATATCAACATTGACCCTGTAAATACGATCCACATCGGGAAACATCT
>CAVONX010000010.1:0-42425 GCA_963697395.1 uncultured Flavobacteriaceae bacterium | reverse complement strand
ACGAGAACCTATTTTAAAACGTTCCTTATAGACTAGTTTTCTTGAAAAAGAAAGAAAATGTAAGGGACATGAAGAAAGGTCTAATCCTACTCGTTTTATCTTTTGGTGTTTTTACACAATGCTTCTCGCAAACCTACGAAGAACACCCGTTAGGTAAAAATATTGAAAAAATAAAGCTTTTCCCCAATCCGGCCACCAGCGTTATAAACGTTTTAGGACTGGTAGATGCACCAAAAGCATCGATACGAATATCAGATGTATATGGAAATACTGCACTACAGTATCAATGGGAAATAAAAAATAATGCATTGAACATTCCCATTGCCGATTTGGAAAAAGGAATCTATATAATTTCCATTCAATCCCAAGAACAACAGATAAACACTAAGTTTTACAAACAATAGTATCCGGGATTTCAACATATATAAATATGTAGGTGTAGGCAAAATGAAAAAGAATGAGCTCACTAGGTTTAGTCGCTTACCTCACTTCAAAATTTCAAAAAGTTACCGTCTTTTAAAAACCAACTCCCCTGCTTCATTAAACTCGGCAAGCTGCAAACTAGCGGCATTAACGGTCATCTCATCACCTTTTATACTAACTGGAACTTCAATCGTTTCCCCGTTATCATTCAGAAAACTAACAACACCACTACTATACGTGTAGGTATTGGAAACTGTCTCAAAAGCCGAGGAGGCAGGACATGGCACCTGTAAACCGGTAGCACCAAGTGTTGCTGTTGAAATGGCCGCAGTAATAGCATTTTTGGCTACAGCGTTCAAATCCTCAGTAAAGGTCAAGGTTATAATAAAACAATCGTTATTGGATAAAAATTTGAGTATTTGGCTACCGATCAGCGCATTTTCACTGGCTGTATCCGAATCAACATTTAGCTCAATCGCATCCCATGTCCCAATGATATCGTTCTTGGCATTGGAACTCCCATCATTATCCGAACTACAGGATATTGCAAACACAACAGTAAATAATAACACATACACTTTTACCTTCATATTACAAACATTTAGTTACGTAATGCTCTAAAACGGAAATTATGGATTAATATTTTCTATATAGCCAACAATTTCGGGTTTATCTTTACCGGTCTATAACCAAATCCAGAAACTGTTGTCCCTTTAACTATCCAAAAGTTGCCCAAATGTATCTTTGCAACCTCTTGGAAGAGCATTTCAAACATTAAATTAGTTAAACACTTATCCCTTAATTTCAACAACCGTATGCTACTTAACCACAAGAATATAAGCGGTACAAAATAAAAAGAAACAACTATTTGCAATTCAAGTTTATAATTGTACATTTGCACCCCATTAATCGGGATTGAGAAGATTAATAGTTAAAAATATTTGTAGTGGATACATTAAGTTATAAGACCATATCTGCCAATAAAAAGACCGTAAACAAAGAATGGTTATTGGTAGATGCCGAAGGAGAGACGCTAGGTCGTTTATCCTCTAAAGTAGCTAATTTATTGAGAGGAAAGCACAAGCCGAGCTTTACCCCTCATGTAGATTGCGGTGACAATGTTGTGATAATCAATGCTGAAAAAGTTGCCCTTAGCGGAAACAAATGGATGGACAAGACGTATTTGCGTTATACTGGTTTTCCAGGAGGCCAACGTTCGACCACTGCAAAAGAACTATTGGAAAAAAATCCTACTGGAATTTTAGAAAAAGCAGTGAAGGGAATGTTACCTAAAAATCGTTTAGGCGCAGAACTTTTTAGAAACCTAAAAGTTTATGCTGGTTCGGAACACGGACAAGAAGCTCAAAAACCAACTGTAGTAAATATAAAAGACCTTAAGTAATGGAAGTAATTCACAAAATAGGTAGAAGAAAAACAGCGGTAGCGCGTGTATACCTTTCCCAAGGAGATGGAAAAGTAACAATTAACAATAAGGATATAGCTGTTTATTTTCCAACAGCGACACTACAGTACAAAGTTAATCAACCTTTTGCGCTAACCTCTTTGGAAGGCAATTACGATGTTAAAGTAAATGTTTTCGGTGGTGGAATCACAGGACAAGCAGAAGCCATACGATTAGCTATTTCGAGAGCGCTATGCGAAATAGACGTTGAGCATAGATCAACCTTAAAACCAGAAGGATTGTTGACAAGAGATCCAAGAATGGTTGAACGCAAGAAATTTGGACAGAAGAAAGCCAGGAAGAAATTCCAGTTCTCTAAGCGTTAATCCCAAGTACAAATTAACAAGGCGCTTATTCCGTTATAAGCGCCTCAATTATATTTCTCTAACAAGTTCATTGAAAGCCTTTGTAATAGGGCAATTAAAAATCCTTAAATCCTTTAAAAAGGATAAAGGCTTAACCTGAAATCAGTTCAGGATAAATTAGTTTAGCATCTAAATAATAGAGGCTTTCCGTAGTCGGAATACCACTTTGTTATTGCTAATTCAAAAGAACGTAAACTAAATTCAAAATGGCGAAAGTCGAAGTAAAACAATTATTAGAAGCAGGTGTGCATTTTGGGCACCTTACCAGGAAGTGGAATCCAAACATGGCTCCTTATATCTACATGGAGCGTAATGGGATTCACGTTATCAATCTTTACAAAACTGTTGCAAAAATGGAAGAGGCCAATGAGGCTTTGAGCAAAATTGCAGCATCCGGAAGAAAAATTCTTTTCGTAGCTACCAAGAAACAAGCTAAAGACATTGTTGCAGAAAAAGCAGCGAAAGTAAACATGCCTTACATTACAGAGAGATGGCCTGGAGGTATGTTGACAAACTTTGTTACAATCCGTAAGGCTGTAAAGAAAATGTCGATGATCGACCGCATGAAAAAGGATGGAACCTTCCTTACCCTATCTAAGAAAGAACGATTACAAGTAGACCGTTTACGTGCCAAATTAGAAAAAAACCTAGGTTCAATTTCTGAAATGACACGACTGCCAGGTGCTCTATTTATTGTTGACACAATGCGCGAGCACATTGCGGTTAAAGAAGCACAAAAATTGAACATTCCAATTTTTGCCATGGTGGATACTAATTCCGACCCCAGGGATGTGGACTTTTTGATTCCTTCCAATGACGACGCATCGAAATCGATAGACATCATCATGACGCATGTGACCAATGCTATTGCCGAAGGCCTTACCGAGCGAAAGTCCGAAAAAGGTGACGGGGATGCCGAAGAAGGAAAAAAAGAAAAATCTTCCAAAAAAGCAGCAGTCAAAAAAGTTGAAACAGCAGAACCAATAGAAACTGCCGAGACAGAACCAATAAAAACTAGCGAGAAAGCAACTGCCAAATCTTCATCAGATTCAGACGACCTTACTCAGATAGAAGGAGTCGGCCCTAAAGCAGCGGAGGCTTTGACCAATGCAGGAATGGGAACTTTCGCCGCTTTGGCAAAGGGTGATGCGGATAATATAAAGGAAATCCTGAACGAAGCCAGTTCTAGAATGGCCCATTTAGACCCAACTTCATGGCCAAAACAAGCTCAGATGGCCGCAGATGGCAAGTGGGATGAGCTAAAAGAATGGCAAGACAGTGTAAAAGGAGGGGTGGAATAAACCTTAATTAGTAAAAGATACATTAAAAATACATTCCCGCATTTGCTGAAACGAACTTAGTAAAAACGCGGGAATGACAATAAAAAATTTGATTATGGCAAAAATTACCGCCGCAGAAGTAAATAAATTAAGACAAGCAACCGGTGCCGGAATGATGGACTGCAAAAATGCTTTGGTAGAAGCCGAAGGCGATTTTGACAAAGCCATTGCAGTACTTCGTAAACAAGGACAAAAAGTTGCCGCAAAAAGAGCCGATAGAGATTCTTCTGAAGGTGCTGCGATAGCAAAAGTCAATAGCGACAATACCATGGGTGTAGCTATCGTATTAGGATGTGAGACAGATTTCGTGGGTAAAAACGAAAATTTCGTAGCATTGGCCAACGACCTTGCAGAGATAGCCTTGAAATTTGACACAAAGGAAGCATTTTTAGCAGCTGATTTTGGTGGAATGACCGTGGCAGACAAACTTGTTGAACAAACAGGTGTAATTGGCGAAAAATTAGACATAACCGCTTTTGAAAAATTGGAAGCCCCTTATGTAGGTTTCTACGTTCACATTAACAAGATCGCTGCTTTGGTTGGACTTTCTGCCAAGGTGGACAAAGCAGATGTTTTGGTAAAAGACCTTGCCATGCAAGTAGCCTCTATGGGTGCTACCACACTTTCTTACAAAGATTTCGATGCTGCTTTCATAGCCTCGGAAACTGAAGCAAGAATTGCTGTAATAGAAAAAGAGAACGAAGAACTAGGGCGTTTAGGAAAAACCCTTAAAAACGTTCCGGAATATATTCTCTATGGCCCAATTATCATCTACAGTTATGGCCAAGGCAGAAGAAGATGCCAAAGCACAATTAAAGGCCGAGGGTAAACCAGAGCAAATCTGGGACAAAATTTTACCTGGTAAAATAGAGAGGTTCATCTCTGACAACACCACCTTAGACCAAGAGCAGTGCCTATTGGATCAGAACTTTATCAAAGATGATAAAATGAGCGTTGCACAATACGTTGAGTCTTATGGCAATGTCGCCGTAACAGGTTTTAAGCGTGCTACTGTTGGCTAAAATTTACTGGTATTTAAACATAAAAAAAAGCCTTGAACTTTACAGTTCAAGGCTTTTTTTAAGCAAATTAACATTAGTTCTTCAACCAAGCATTTCTCAGTTTTGCAAAATCCATGGAAACCCCTTGGACAGGAAGTAATTCCTGTACTTTTATAGTCGATATTCCTGCCATACCCTCCACAAGTAAAGATTCTCCATTTCGCAAAATTTCCATGTTTATCTTTGTTTCTGGAGTCCAAGAATAACTGGAGCCAATTATAGGGCGAATAGACTCCAAGGTAATATCAGTGCCATTTATACTTTTAATGACATCACCTCCCATAAGGCCTAGGTTTGTAAAAAAAGTATTCAAAGGTATATTTTCCCGCACAAAAATCAGATTTCCGTTCGTCTGGTCAACATCAATATAGGGATTCTCTTCGTCTAAAAAATAGCCGCTCTGCCTATCCGTTTGCACCATGGCCAAACCAACTTTTGCAAAATACTCCGAATAATCTATTGGAACATTCCCTATTACATGGGTGTTAAAAAAGCTTCCAACTTCTGGATAGGTCATAGCTACTATCTCGGGAATGAGTTCACTATCCTCGAACGGGGTTTCTTTCCCATACTTCTTAGAAAGTTCTTTCATAAGCCAAAGTATACCCTTTTCCCCATTACTTTTCTCACGTATCAATATATCTAAACACAGATTTATCAGCGCTCCCTTTTCATAAACATTACCATAATTGGCATCAAAGGGAGGTTCCAATACATTCTCGCTCATTTTCGTAAAAGACATTGCGTCGTCATAGGTTTTGGAATTTACGATCTTATCCATAATACGCTCATAAAACTCCATTTCATCGATAAGCCCCTGTTGGATCTGGAATAAATTAGCAAAATACTCCGTAGTACCTTCATACATCCACAAATGCTTTGACATTTTAGGGTCGTTGAAATCGAAAAACTTAATTTCCTTGGAATGTATGGACAAGGGCGTAACAATATGGAAAAATTCGTGCGATACCACATCTACCATGGCCTGTTCCAAGCGGTCCTGGGGCATGGTCTCAGGCAATACCACCACAGTAGAGGTATGATGTTCCAAAGCACCAAAACCTTGTGCATCGGGCTTGCCCATTTCAGAAAGATAAAGTAAGATTGCATACTCCTTGGTACTGTCTATGTCTCCAAGAAAAGCCTTTTGTGCGGTCATCATTTCCTGCATTCGTTGTCTTAGGTCAGATGCCTTATAGGTACCATTGGGTGAGTATACACTTAAGGTTACTTGGATATCCCTAATCTGGAACACCTCTACGTTTGGTCGTGCATATAATATAGGGTTGTCAATAACGTCAAAATAACGCTTGGCAATAAAACTGTCCCAGCTCGTTTCCGGCTTTCTATTTGACTCTATTGGTAGTGTAGTTGTTGCGACCAAATCAGTTGGCTTGTGCACCAAAATAGCATAAGGTATTTCCTTATAACCATCAAAATAGCCCACGAAACCATGTAGGTTTAGCATGAAATTTTCACCCTCTACTATGTTGGTTCCTGCGGGCGAAAAAACGGCATCGGTCACTTCGTCCTCTGTATCGTAGGTATCGTTTACCCAATACGTAATCTTGTCCAATCGTTTTCCATCCCCAATCCTCCAAGTATTATCATCTGTCCGCTCTACACCCAGTACCTTACCATCATAATCCAAAGCCACCAAGTCTTGAATATACTTTCCATAATCGTCGGAACTATAAGTCCCGGGAACGGTCTTTGGTATCATGAAAGTGACCACATCTGTAACAAAAGCACCAGGATCCACAGAAACTTCCACCCTATCATTTTTTACATTTACCAAATCTAAAGAAACAACGATCGGGACATTTTCTATGGTGACCAAAGCTTTACTAGCTACACAACCATAGAGTACAAAAAGAATAAAAACAAACACAACTCCTCTCCTCATAATTTCAAATAGTATATCAACTTACAAATAAAATATAGAAAAACATATTCTTTAAAGTGCCCAGATTTAAGATAGTATGTTACATATCAATATAACAATTAGAACGATTTAGTGCACTATAACTACCAATACTACAAAAGAATCTTAAAAGTAAAAGTCAGGTTTTTGAAAATTAGGAAATAATTATGTTTTGCCTCGTAAAATTGTCTTCTACTCCCATAGATAATTTTCATTATTTTTGTCTTGAAATAAACTAAACATGCAATATAAAAGAATACTTCTAAAATTAAGCGGAGAAGCCCTAATGGGTGAAAAGCAGTACGGAATTGACTCAAATCGACTGAACGACTATGCAGCCGAAATTAAGGAAGTAATCGAGCAAGGCATCCAAGTTGCCATTGTAATAGGTGGTGGAAATATTTTTAGGGGCCTGGCAGCTGCCGCCACGGGAATGGACCGCGTTCAAGGAGACCATATGGGAATGTTGGCAACGGTCATTAACGGTCTAGCGCTACAAAGTGCTTTAGAAATGCAAGACGTGCAAACACGACTGCAATCTGCCATTCAAATAAACGAAGTGGCAGAACCCTTTATACGACGAAGGGCAATTAGGCATTTGGAAAAAGGTAGGGTAGTCATTTTTGGGGGTGGAACAGGAAATCCATATTTCACGACCGATTCGGCCGCAGTTTTGCGGGCCATAGAAATAGAAGCAGACGTTATACTTAAAGGAACACGAGTGGACGGCATTTACACATCAGATCCGGAAAAAGATAAAACGGCAACAAAATTCGATACGATATCTTTCCACGATGTACTAAAAAAAGGATTAAAGGTGATGGACACTACCGCTTTTACCCTTAGCCAGGAAAATGAGCTACCCATTGTGGTTTTTGATATGAACAAAAAAGGTAATTTGCTTAAAATTGTAAATGGAGAGCAAATTGGTACAACCGTAAATATGTAGTTTTTGGTATAGTTTATGATCGTACTTTAGAAATTAATATTATGAACGAAGAAATAGAATTTATTTTAGATTCCGCTAAGGAAAATATGGACGCGGCTATTTCCCATCTGGAACGCGAATTTGTTAAAATACGTGCGGGGA
Organism: uncultured Flavobacteriaceae bacterium; assembly: GCA_963697395.1. GTDB lineage: Bacteria > Bacteroidota > Bacteroidia > Flavobacteriales > Flavobacteriaceae > Maribacter. The sequence continues at coordinate 34,760 of CAVONX010000010.1, read as the reverse complement.
AGGCAAGTCCAGCTATGCTATCATCCGTATTGGTCGAGTATTATGGGTCCCTAACACCCTTGTCCCAAGTGGCAAACATAAACACTCCGGACGGCCGTACAATTTCTGTACAGCCTTGGGAGAGAAACATGCTTCAAGAAATAGAAAAAGCGATCATGAACGCAAACTTGGGATTTAACCCTATGAACAATGGGGATTTAATCATCATAAACGTACCACCGTTAACAGAAGAGCGTCGCATTCAACTTACCAAACAAGCGAAGGCCGAAGCGGAGCATGCCAAAATAGGCATTAGGAGTGCGCGACAAGACGCAAACAAAGAGATAAAGGATTTAGATGCCTCTGAGGACTTACAAAAAAACGCTACGGCCGACATACAAGAACTTACCGATAAATATGTTAAAAAAATAGATGATTTCTTAGGTCTTAAGGAGGCCGAAATCATGAAGGTGTAATGTGAATTCCCTCTTACTGAAAACTCAGGTTTTCGTTAAACGGGACGATACCAAAATAGTTTTAAAGAAGCGGCTAAAATGGACCGCTCTTTAAGTTTTAATAAATGAACACTATTTTAAAGCGAGCTATCTAGGAAGACTTGACCACATTAGTTACCTTTGACCCTTGCTAAAAGCAGCTATGGTAGCAAAACTTACACAGGGATTTTGGGCAAGGACCGCAAGAATCATCCTAAGAAATAGAATACTAATCTTATTGGGCATTGCCGGCCTAACAGTTTTTTTTGGACTGCAGTGGGAAAATATGCGTTTTTCCAACACCCAAGCAAACCTTCTCCCGGATGACCATCCCATAAATGTAGAATACCGAGCCTTTTTAAAACAATTTGGTGAGGAAGGCAACGCGGTTGTTTTCGCCGTTAAGGACAGTGCATTATACCAACCTGACAATTTTAACCGATGGAACAAATTCAGCAAACAACTGGATGCTTTCCCAGAGGTAGATTTTGTTCTCTCTACGGATAATCTTCAAGAACTCATAAAGGACAACGACACCCAAACCTTTGTGATGCAACCACTTATAAAAAAGCAACCCGAAACCGCGCAAGAAATTGACAGTATTATCCAGCACCTTTTCAACGAACTTCCATTTTACGACAACCTTATCTATAACAAGAAAAGTAGTACTATACGCACCGTCATGTACATGGACAAGGACATTTTAAACACCAGTGTCCGAAAAGATTTTGTACTAAAGGACATGTTGCATCTGGTAGCCCGTTTTGAAAAAGATACGGGGTTGGACGTACATGTCTCAGGAATGCCATACGTGCGAACCATGAACGCGCAGAACATCATCGATGAAATCGGGAAGTTTATTTTGGCGGCCCTGGGGGTAACCTCGTTGATATTTTTCTTTTTCTTTCGAAGCTTCCGAGCAACCTTCATATCTATGTTCGTTGTCATTATTGGGGTCATGTGGGCTTTTGGCGTGCTAGGACTTTTACAATATGAAATTACCGTTCTTACAGCACTAATCCCCCCGCTCATTATCGTAATCGGGATTCCAAACTGTATTTTCCTGATCAACAAGTACCAACAAGAGGTTAAGAAACATGGAAACCAGGCACTTTCACTACAGCGCGTTATCTCAAAAATAGGAAATGCGACACTGATGACCAATATGACTACAGCTTCGGGCTTTGCCACCTTTATTATCACTGATAGCAAGCTATTGAAGGAATTTGGTATTGTTGCCTCAATTAACATTGTTGGCATATTTATCCTCTCCCTCCTGATCATTCCCATTGCCTATAGTTTTATGCCGCTTCCAAAAACAAAGCATTTAAAACATTTGAACAAAAGATGGATAGATGCCTTTGTAAATTGGATGGAGGGAATTGTGCGAAAGCGCCGCATATCGGTCTATATAACATCCATAGCATTACTCGTTATTAGCATTATCGGTATTTATCAAATAGAAATTTCGGGAAGCCCCATAGAGGATATGCCTAAAAAAGCAGAGTTTTTTAAGGATATCCGGTTTTTTGAGCAGGAATTCGATGGCATTATGCCGGTAGAAATAGTTATAGATACCAAAAACCCAAAAGGAGTACTTAAACCTGCTACCCTGAAACGAATGGACCAACTAGGGGAAGTTGTAGAGGACATTCCAGAACTTTCAAAACCTGTTTCTATCGTAAATTTGGTGAAGTATTCCAAACAGGCATTTTATAACGGCATACCCAAGTACTACCAGCTACCAACGAGCCAGGAAAACACCTTTATTATGGATGTTGCCAGAAATTCCGCGGATAACGGAGACCTTCTTAAAAGTTTTGTGGACAGCACGGGACAGACCGCTAGGATGACCACATTTATGCGCGATGTAGAGACAGATCGAATGGAAGAAATAGAAGCGCGACTTTTGGAAAACATTGCCAAAATTTTTCCTGCCGAACGCTACAACGTGTACCTGACCGGCAGTGCCTTACTATTCCTAAAGGGGACAAAATACCTTGTAAAAAACTTAATCATGTCCTTGGCGCTTGCCATAGGGCTGATTGCGCTTTTTATGGCCTATTTATTCCGGTCGTTCAGAATGATTATAATTTCACTCATCCCCAACCTCCTGCCACTTCTTGTAACAGCAGGAATAATGGGATTTGTGGGTGTTCCTATAAAGCCATCCACCATTTTGGTATTCAGTATCGCTTTTGGAATTTCGGTGGATGATACCATACACTTCTTGGCAAAATACCGACAAGAACTTACCGCAAGCAAATGGCGCATAGAAAAATCGGTCTACGCTGCCTTACGGGAAACGGGCATTAGTATGTTTTACACTTCTATAGTACTTTTCTTCGGGTTCTCAGTTTTTGTAATTTCAAATTTTGGTGGCACCGTCGCTTTAGGCTCATTGGTTTCAGCTACACTGCTATTTGCTATGTTGGCGAATCTCATTCTGCTGCCATCGCTGCTCATATCTCTGGAAAGAGCCATTTCTAACAAGACCGTACTTAAGGAGCCCCAAATTGATATTCTCCCAAAAGAAGAGGAAAACGATTGATATTTTTTAGATAAATCCTGGCGTTTTAAGGTTGTTTTAAATTCGTTCCTTTTTATCAAAAAGTTATCTTTGACCTTTTAATTTTCAATCGATACAACATGCGTTCAATGACCATAAAGGAACTATTAACCGGAAAGCAATTACTTCAGGAAATAACTATAAACGGTTGGGTAAGAACCTTCAGAAGCAATCGTTTTATAGCCCTTAATGACGGCTCTACCATAAACAATATACAGTGTGTGGTAGACTTCGAGGCCTTTGACGAAGAACTCCTAAAGAAAATTAATACGGGAGCAGCGGTTAACATTAGCGGAACGTTGACAGAAAGTCAAGGTAGAGGCCAATCCGTAGAAATTCAGGTTAGTGCTATACGTATTCTTGGTACCGCCGATCCGGAGGCCTATCCCATACAGCCCAAAAAGCATTCTCTGGAATTTTTGAGGGAAAAGGCGCACCTAAGAATACGGACCAACACCTTTGCGGCGGTAATGCGGGTTAGATCAGCGCTTGCTTTTGCCGTTCATCAGTATTTTAGGGAAAATGGGTTCTACTATTTCCATGCCCCAATTATTACCGGTTCCGATGCCGAAGGGGCTGGCGAAATGTTTCGTGTAACCACCTTAAACGATAAAACACCACCATTAACGGAGCAAGGCAAAGTAGATTACAAGCAAGATTTTTTTGGGAAAGAAACGAATTTAACCGTTTCCGGACAGCTTGAAGCGGAGGCTTACGCTATGGCTTTGGGCAAGGTATACACTTTTGGTCCTACGTTTAGGGCAGAGAACTCAAACACTTCAAGGCACTTGGCAGAATTCTGGATGATAGAGCCAGAGATGGCATTTTTTGACCTGAATGCCAATATGGACCTCGCCGAAGATTTTATCAAAAACGTGATTTCATATGTTTTGGAACACTGTAAAGAAGATTTAGAGTTTCTGGAAAATCGACTTTTAGAGGAAGAAAAAAGCAAGCCCCAAGCCGATCGCAGTGCCATGCCTTTATTAGAAAAATTAAGGTTTGTTGCAGATAATACGTTTAAAAGAGTAAGCTATACAGAGGCCATAGATATCTTAAAGAATAGCACGCCAAATAAAAAGAAGAAATTCCAATATCCTATTCAAGAATGGGGTACAGATTTGCAAAGCGAGCACGAACGTTACTTAGTAGAAAAACACTTTAATTGCCCGGTTATACTGTTTGATTATCCCGCAAAGATAAAAGCCTTTTACATGCGTTTAAACGAAGATGGAAAGACCGTTCGCGCTATGGACATTCTATTTCCCGGAATAGGGGAAATCGTCGGCGGATCACAACGGGAGGAACGTTTAGACGTGCTAAAACAAAAGATGGCAGATTTGGATATTGACGAAAAAGAACTATGGTGGTATCTGGACCTACGCAAATTTGGTACGGCGGAACATAGCGGTTTTGGTCTAGGTTTTGAAAGGCTTGTTCTTTTTACCACCGGCATGGGCAATATCCGAGACGTTATTCCATTTCCCAGGACTCCACAAAATGCGGAGTTCTAAATACATTTTGTTATTTTTATGATGGAGTAGAAAAAAGCAATGCTAAAACAACATTTACAATTTAAGCTATCACAGAAGCTATCACCTCAGCAAATACAATTGATGAAGTTGATACAATTGCCCACACAGGCATTTGAGCAACGTTTAAAACAAGAGCTCGAGGAAAACCCGGCATTGGAAAGCGGTAAAGATGAAGTTGACAATCCAGATGACGAGTTTGAGGATAACTACGAGGCTGACGATAACGAAACCATTGCCACGGATGACATCAATATAGATGATTATCTAAGCGATGATGAAATACCCGATTATCGTACGCAGGCCAACAATTACAGTACGGACGATGAGGAAAAAAATGTTCCTTATGCCGCTGGCACTTCCTTTAATCAATACCTTATCAATCAGCTGAACACCGTGTACCTTACGGATGATGAATGGGCCGTTGCAGAATTCTTGGTGGGAAGCATAGATGAAAGCGGCTATATACGTAGACCCATTTCTGATATCATGGACGACCTTGCGTTTACCCAAAATATTTACACCGACGAAAAGACCATAAAAAAAATACTTTCCATTGTACAGGAACTAGATCCTCCCGGTGTAGGAGCACGATCTTTGGAAGAATGCCTCATCATTCAATTGGAACGTAAATCAATGACTCCCAGTATTGAACTGGCTATTGAAATCCTGAAAAAGTCATTTGACCAGTTCACTAAAAAGCACTATCAAAAACTAATACAAAAATATAATGTTACAGAGACCCAGTTAAAGGAGGCAATTTCGGAAATTGAAAAACTGAACCCTAAACCAGGTGGCTCTTACTCAGGGAACAATAGGATAGTTGAGCATGTGGTCCCTGATTTCTCCATACGTATTGTAGACGGCGAACTGGAATTAAGCCTAAATGGTAGAAATGCTCCTGAACTTCACGTATCCAAAGAATATAGCAATATGCTTAAAGGGTACAAAGAAGCTAAAGATAAATCCAAATCCCAAAAAGAAACGGTTTTGTTTATCAAGCAAAAATTAGATGCCGCCAAATGGTTCATCGATGCTATTAGACAACGGCAACAGACTTTATTCATTACTATGAACGCCATAATGCACTACCAAGAGGAGTACTTCCTTTCCGGAGATGAACGTAACTTAAGGCCAATGATACTGAAAGATATTGCAGATGAAATTCAAATGGACGTTTCCACTGTCTCCAGAGTGGCCAATAGCAAGTATGTAGATACACCTTATGGCACAAAATTAATAAAAGAATACTTTTCAGAGTCTATGAAAAACGAGCAGGGAGAGGACGTATCTACAAAAGAAATAAAAAAAATCCTGGAAACCGTCATTAGCGATGAGATAAAGCGAAAACCGTTGACCGATGACAAACTTGCAGCCATTTTAAAGGACAAAGGCTACCCAATTGCTAGACGAACCGTAGCAAAATATCGTGAACAACTTGGCATACCCGTTGCCCGTTTACGCAAACAGATTTAATGAAAGTATTTCTTACTCTAGTTTCATATATCTTTCACCCACTATTTATTACTCTGGGAGGAACAGTGGCCTATTTCCTAATTACACCTAAGTACACCCCAATAGAAGTGCAAGGAGCCACTATTTTACCCATCTTTATCCTTACAATTATTATCCCTTTGGTTACCTATCTTATTCTAAAAAATATTGGTGTTGTTCACTCCATAGCTATGCCCACTGCTGCCGAAAGAAAATATCCTGTTGCCATTCATATTATTTTGCTGTTAATGATTCTATATAAAGTAATTCCTAATAATTTCGTGGTAGAACTCTACTTTTATTTTATTGGATTACTAGGGGCTTCATTTACCTGCCTTCTACTCCTGTTTCTAAACTTTAAGGTTAGCCTGCATATGACGGGGATGGGAGCCCTATTAATGTACCTAATTTGCTTAAGTATTCATTTTGAAATCAATGTCATCATAGCAATAAGTATATTCACTTTGATTATTGGTCTTGTAACATCTTCTAGTATATACCTTAAGGCCCAAACTCGCCCAGAATTATTGGCCGGCCTATGTATAGGTTTGCTATCACAACTCTTGACTGTAAAATACTGGCTATAGGATATAAAAAATAACCCCTATTCTTAGCGGACTAAAACCAATTGATTCATTATTAACCTTAGCTTCATCCTTAAACAAACCGCTAACGGCATAATAAACGTGAATATTAAAGGTATTGTAACCAAGATTTACCGTTGGCCCATAATGGAATCTTGTAATATCCTTATTATAAAAGCCATCTTTAGTGCCGTCTATAAGCGATTTTGACCTGGCCCCCATAACGTATGAAACCTTTACACCAGCATAAAGCCTCCAGAACCGATACTCGTCGGGAGTAGAATTTCGCCATCTAAATTCGAGCGGAAATTCAATCAAATGAGTTTCCAATTTACTACGTTGAAAACCGGCAATGTTATCAGCTAAGGAATACGTAATACCTGTGCTGGTTTCGTTAGCAAGAAGATTAGAGTAGTAGTTATTCAATGCAAAACCCATACCTAGACCAATGGCAAATCTTCCGCTAGGATTTAACGGAATATCTTTTATAATTCCGACTTGTAAACCATAGGATAATTTTTGTTGTTTTACACTTTCCGGTATATTCCTTATAAAATTATAGGTGATGCCTAGATAAAATTGATCTTCAAAATATCTATTGGAAACCTCTTTAGAATCGGTCTTAGACTGGCCGTAGAGCCCGTTGAGAACAAAAAAAATAATGATACCTATCCAATTTTTCATACGGTATTAAAGGTACTAAAATAAAAGCGCCCCAATATAATTGGAGCGCTTACTAAAGTTTGAAAAATAAATTACTACTGGAGGTTTCTAAATGCATCTCCTTCGTAGGTAGTATAGTTTACCTTTAAGGCATTAACTTTTCTTAACTCCTGCTTAATATCCGAGATAAGTCCCATACTGGCATTCTTATCCACCTTTAAAGATGTAGTCAACACATTTTGAAGTTCTTGAGATTTTTTGGCTCTTTCCATCAAAATATAGTCGCCGACTTCCGAAGGATCAGAAAACTTATCGTTAAGCTGAATTTTAGGTTCTTTACCAAAGACCTTTTCATATTCCCTTGTTGGCTTTCCAACATAAATGTAGATTACCCTATCCTTCTTCTCCAATTTTTTAATTTCACTGGCATTCGGAAGAATATTTTCTACTTTTAAGGAACTATCCTTCATAACAGTTACCGTCATAAAGAAAAACAAAAGCATAAATACGATATCAGGTAAAGATGCTGTGGATACCGCTGGTACTTCCCCATCTTTTTTCTTTGCAAATTTTGACATAGTGTTGTTTTAAGTATGTTTTGTTAATCAGAGGACGTTTCCGCTTCAGAAAGTTTTTGAGGAAATAATTCTTGGATTCTCTTTACCTTCTCCTTTAATTCTTCTTTTACCTCATCAGAAGTTTCGGGATTTAGATACTCCGCTTCCATGTCCACAAAATTCTTTTTGTACAAACGCATCGCTTCCCGGTTCCTAAGGTCATTGTAAGCCCCCACCAACTCGTTTTGAACGGTTATGTAAGTACTGTACTTCGTTTCACGATCGTTTTTTAATGAAATAATCGCCTTTGTAGGATTATCCGAAGAAGCAGCATCTCTCTCTCCTTTACAATAGCTGCAATACTCTGGAGATCCAGATGGTGCGCCACCGTTATCCAAAAAAGCAACAGCCTTTTCTCTTAACTTCGAAATCTCCAATAACTCATCTTCAACCAAAAGCTGTCCATTCCTGTTGATATTTACAGTAAATATGTTCTTTTGCCTAATGATTGGTGGTTCATCTGTAGGCGGCTCCCAGGGTGGCAGCATACGATCTAATCCCGCATCAGTCTCAATAGTAGTTGTTACCAAGAAAAAGATAAGCAATAAGAATGCGATGTCCGCCATGGAACCTGCACTTACTTCTGGTGCTCCTGCTCTTCTAGCCATAGTTTACTTATTTTTATTTACTAAACATGTTTTTTACCGCGGGTACAATTAACGAAATCACAGCTATTGCAGTAAGGATGAAAAAGACATTGAGTCCCATTCCAATGTACTTTACCGTATTCTCATTTGACATCGCCATAAATTCTGGGGCCACATCGGTTCCGCTAGAAAGCACATAGGAAATGACAACAACCAATAGAAAGCCTCCAATAACGAATAAGGTTTTCTTTAGCCCCTGAGGATTGGCGAACAAATTCTTTAGCGTGAACAACAAACTTACCACAACTGCTACACCCAAAAGGATGTAGGTAATTATGAACATAAAGTTCATCGCGCCACTTTGCGAAGCTTCTTGGGCTGGCATATCTGAACTAGGCAGTAAATACCAGAGTATAGCACTTAGGACACCTACAGCAATTAATGCTATTTTTATAATTTTTTGCATAATTTTTAGGTATTAAAAGTGATACTTATTTTTTGTGATCTACCAACATATCGATCAATGTGATCGAAGAATCTTCCATATCATTGACAATACTGTCTATTTTTGCAATAATATAGTTGTAGAAAATCTGCAATATAATCGCCGTAATAAGACCAAATACCGTTGTTAAAAGGGCCACCTGAATATCACCCGCAATAAGGGATGCACTTAGGTTACCAACAGCCGCAATCTTTTGAAAGGCTTGAATCATACCGATTACCGTTCCCATGAAACCAAGCATTGGCGCAATGGCGATAAACAAAGACAACCAAGAAACGTTTTTCTCTAATTGACCCATTTGAACTCCTCCGTAAGCAACCACTGCCTTTTCAGCAGATTCAACACTTTCACCAGCTCTATCCAATCCTTGGTAGTAAATAGAGGCAACTGGTCCTTTTGTATTTCTGCATACCTCTTTTGCGGCCTCAACGCCACCAGAAGCCAAAGCATCCTCTACTTGTTGCTTTAATTTTGAACTATTGGTACTGGCCATGTTAAGATAGATGATTCTTTCAATGGCAACGGCCAAACCTAAAATCAAACATAAAAGTACAATACCCATAAATCCGGCCCCACCAGTGATAAACATTTCTTTTAACACTTGGTTAAAACCTTTTTCGGCCTCGGCAGGCGCATCTTGAACAACTAAAGCTACAGCTGCTACTTTTGCACTTACCATATTTGTACCTGCTACAAATGCCCCGGCTACGGCCAGGCTTGGAAATAATTTTTTCATTTTTTTCAAACTTAAATTAGTTAGTTAATAGGGTTAAAGATAAAAAAAAAACAATACAAAAAAAGTAAAATTTAAAAGCAGAGAGGAAGGGATTCGAACCCTCGATACCCTTTTGGGGTATACACACTTTCCAGGCGTGCGCCTTCGACCACTCGGCCACCTCTCTAAATTACCCTTTTTATTAAGGATGGGCAAATAACAAAAAAAATATTGGTAAATAAAATTATACAGGTTAATTTTAATTCATTTCTCCACGTAAGGAAGTTTCGAAAACTGTTTTAAACAATTTGGATGACACCCCGCTGCCCAACATGTACATAACCTTGGCAATTGCAGCTTCGGTCGTAATATCCTTACCGTTAATAACTTGCATTTTCTTTAAGGCTGTGCTTGTTTCATATTGCCCCATCATAACACTACCACCGGAGCATTGTGTTACATTTATTATATGAATACCATTGTTTATCGCCTTTTTCAGCAAATCCAAAAATACTTTGTCGGTAGGTGCATTTCCTGATCCGTAAGTTTCCAAAACTACAGCCCTTAATCCTACGGTATTTAACATACTTTCCAAGACCAACACATTAATACCTGGAAATAATTTTAACAATGCCACATTCCCATCCATACTTTTATGGGCAATCAATGGTCTTTTTCGCTTTTTGGGCAACAAATATTCATCAAAAACTGTTAAATGCACCCCGGATTCTATCAAATGCGGGTAATTTAAAGAAGCAAAAGCTTGAAAATGCTCCGCGTTTATCTTGGTGGTTCTATTTCCTCTATACAATTTGTATTCAAAATAGAGGCCTACCTCTCTTACGACGGGCAACCCCTTACTTCTCAAAGAGGCTATTTGTATAGAAGTTATCAAATTTTCCTTAGCATCTGTTCTAAGGTCACCTATAGGCAATTGAGAACCAGTTAATATTACTGGTTTATCCAAATTTTCCAACAGAAAGCTAAGTGCAGAAGCTGTATAGCTCATGGTATCACTACCATGAAGTACTACAAAACCATCGTAGGCATGATACCTTTCCTCTATTATGGTGACTATTTGGACCCAATTCTTTGGATGCATATCCGAAGAATCTATAGGATTGTCAAAAGAGACGGTATCTATGTCGCACTCCAATTGGTGTAGTTCGGGTATACTTTTTAGCAGCTCACTGAAATCAAAAGCTTTTAAGACACCTGTAGCATAGTCCTTCACCATACCAATGGTACCTCCAGTATAAATTAATAATATAGTAGTCTTGTTTGCGTTCATAGCCGCTTTTTCTATTTTATTACATTCCAAAGATCCTTTTGGAATTTTCAGTAGTTATTGCAGCTACTTCCTCCATGGTCTTGTTATAGACAGATGCAACCTTTTCCAAAATATTCAGAATATAAAGAGCCTCGTTGCGCTTCCCCCTATAGGGAACAGGGGCAAGGTAAGGAGCATCTGTCTCCAATACAATATGCTTCAAATCTATTTTATTTAAAAAGGTATCAATTTTACCATGCTTAAAAGTAACGACCCCCCCGATCCCCAAGACCATGTTATAAGAAATAGCTCTTTTTGCTTGTTCTAAATTACCCGTGAAGCAATGGAACACTCCGTACAAGTCATCCCCTTTTTCCTTCTCCAGGACTTCAAAAATTTCATCAAAAGCCTCCCTACAATGTATTACAATGGGCAATTTATACTTTTTGGCTAAACCAATTTGTGTTCTGAACGCTTCCTGCTGTTCCGTTAAAAATGTTTTATCCCAATATAGATCCATTCCAATTTCACCCACGGCACAGAAACCCTGCTTTTCCAACTGATGCGCTACATGTTGCAGCTCTTCCTTGTAGTTAGCTTTCACATGAGTGGGGTGAAGGCCTGTCATTAAAAAAATAACATCTGGATAAGCATCCTTTAATTGCATCATTCGATTTGTATATGTGGAATCTATGGCAGGAATAAAAAATCGATTTACTCCATTGTCCATTGCCTTGGCAATAACCTCTGCCCTATCGGCATCAAAAGCTTCACTATATAAATGGGTATGCGTATCCGTTATAATCATAAGACAAAAATAGGCTTATCTTTGAAAACATAAATCCATATTTGCACACCACTTTTTTGTCCTAAATATTCCATATCACACCCTAACAGTTATTCTATCCATGTCCAAACTAAAAAAACTTTTAAAAAAAGGAAACTACACAGCCGTTCCACTTAAACTTACCGCGACCAATCACTTGGAAATAAAAGCAAAAATAAATGGCATAAAGGGCGTATTTATACTGGATACAGGCGCCTCAAATACCTGTGTTGGTTTTGATAAACTAGACCACTTTAAATTGGTTTCAAAAACTTCAGATATGAAGGCAGCCGGTGCAGGAGCTACAGATATGGAGACTTTGATATCCTCAAAAAACAACATTAAAATTGGCGATTGGAATATTAAGAAGCTTAAAATAGTATTATTTGACCTTACCCATGTAAACCAGGCCTTAGAGGCACACAAAGTTGCACCGGTTGATGGAATCATAGGCGCAGACGTTCTAAAAAAGACCAGGGCTCTCATAGATTACAATGCAAAAGAAGTACACCTGAAATTGAAAAAGAAAAGGAAGAAATCTAAATAAATAGATGAACAAAAACACTAAAGTAGTTATGCACTACCTTTAAACTATAAACCAAATAAGTACAAATAAAAAATGCGGGAGTTAAAACTTCCCGCATTTTTTATTTGTATTACACTTTAAATTATAATTCGAGGGCTTTCTTTACATTCCCGTCCATTAATAATTCCTCCGGATTTTCCAAGGCCTCTTTTACCGCAACCAAAAACCCTACGGACTCCCTACCATCAATAATACGATGATCATAGGATAACGCAACAAACATAATAGGTGCAACTACGATAGCCCCATTCCTAACAATTGGCCTTTCGACAATATTGTGCATTCCTAAAATAGCACTCTGTGGAGGATTGATTATTGGGGTTGACAACATAGAACCAAAAACTCCACCATTGGTTATGGTAAAGGTTCCGCCGGTCATTTCATCTACCGTAATCTCCCCTTCCCTAGCCCTAATGGCCAAGCGTTTTACTTCTGCCTCAACACCTCTAAAGGATAAGTTTTCGGCATTGCGTATTACAGGAACCATAAGTCCTTTAGGTCCGGAAACCGCTATACTGATGTCACAAAAGTCATAGGAGAGCATCTCTTTATCATCGATCATGGAATTCACGGAAGGGAAGAGCTCCAAGGCCCTTACCACCGCCAAAGTAAAAAAGGACATAAACCCTAAACTAACGCCATGCTTTTCCTTGAATATTTCTTTATACTCGTCCCTCAAAGCAAAAATGGGAGACATATCCACTTCGTTAAAAGTGGTCAACATTGCCGTTTCATTTTTAACGGAAACCAAACGCTCCGCCACCTTTCTGCGCAGCATGGATAGCTTTGTCCTGCTCTCACCTCTGCTACCACCTGTTATGGGTGACCCCATAGATGGCACGGCATTTACGGCATCGTCCTTTGTGATGCGACCATCACGTCCAGTTCCTGTTACGGCGGAAGCAGAAACCCCTTTTTCTTCCAATATTTTTTTCGCAGCTGGGGAAGCACTTCCCGTGGCATACGATTTTTTCACATCCGGTACTTTTCCCTCTTTAGCTTCCTTAGGTGCGGCCTCCTCCTTTTTGGAGGCCTCTTCTTTAGGGGCTGAACCACCACTGGGTTTGGCGGCACTCGTGTCTATCAAACAAACAACGGCACCAACGGCCACCGCGTCTCCAACTTCGGCCTTCAAGGTTATGATTCCACTGGCTTCCGCCGGTAGTTCCAAAGTTGCTTTATCTGAATCTACCTCGGCAATAGCCTGATCCTTTTCTACATAATCACCATCTTCTACCAACCACTCCGCAATCTCTACCTCTGTTATGGATTCTCCCGGCGAGGGAACTTTCATTTCTAGAATCATTATCTCTATAATTTGATATGTTACTTCTTCGTTGTTTTTCTGCTCATGTTGTCCTTTGTCTTGTCAAAGACAAAATCTATTACTTGTTGGTGGCGGGCCTTTGAACGCACCGAACTTCCAGCAGCTGGTGCTGCGTAAAACCTCCTGGAAGCCACTCTGAATTTTTGCGCCTCACTAAAATGCATCATCATATGGCTCCAAGCACCCATGTTCCTTGGTTCTTCCTGGGCCCAAACGATGTCGTCCGCATTCTTGTACCTTTTCATAAGCGCTATCATTTGCTCTTCTGGCACGGGAAACAATTGCTCCACACGAACCAAGGCAACATCATCTTCGCGATTTAAAGATTCCCGTTCTGCCAACAGATCATAATAAAACTTCCCCGTACAGAATACTAAGCTCTTTACTTTTTTTACATCTGCAGAGGCATCGTCCAATACTTCTTGGAAACTACCATTTGCCAATTCGTCTACCGTAGACACGGCCTTGGCATGCCGCAATAGACTTTTTGGCGTGAAAATGATTAGCGGTTTTCTAAAGTTGACCTTCATCTGCCTTCTAAGGATATGGAACATCTGGGCCGGCGTGGTAACATCGGCGATATACATATTATCCCTAGCGCACAGTTGCAGGTAACGCTCCATTCGTGCTGAGGAATGCTCCGCTCCCTGGCCTTCATATCCGTGAGGCAAGAACATCACCAAGCCGTTCTGTAATTTCCACTTATCCTCGGCTGCCGAGATATATTGATCTATCATAATCTGGGCACCGTTACTAAAATCACCAAATTGCGCTTCCCAAATTGTTAAGGTATTTGGACTGGCCATAGCATAACCATAGTCAAATCCTACAACCGCATATTCGGATAGAAGTGAATTATAGATTTGGAATTTACCTTGATTTTCAGCCACATGGTTGAGCAATAGCACCTCTTCCTCGCTCTCTTCTACCTTCATTACTGCATGTCGATGGGAAAAAGTACCTCTTTCCACATCCTGGCCGGACATTCTAACGCCGTAACCTTCCTCTAGTAAGGTGCCGTATGCCAAAAGCTCGCCCATAGCCCAATCTAAAGTATCGGTTTCAAAGAACATTTTCTTGCGGTCATCAACCAACTTTTCAACTTTTCTAAGAAATTTTTTACCCTTGGGCAAGGCCGTGATGACTTTGGCAATAGAAGTTAACTTTTCCTTGTCATAAGCGGTGTCGACTTTCTCCATCATCTCCCATTCCCGAACGTTGGAGAACCCTTTCCACTCATCTTCCATAAATGGGGTAATCTCGGTTTTGTCCTCTTTTCTGGAATCTTCTAATTTCTCCTCTAAGCCATCTTTATATTGCTGCTCCAACTCTTGTACATATCCATTGGATATGATCCCTTCCGCTATCAATTTTTCGGCATAAATATCCCTTGGATTTTTATGTTTGGCAATTGCTTTATACAATTTTGGTTGGGTAAAACGTGGTTCATCACCTTCGTTGTGCCCATATTTTCTATATCCCAATAAATCTATAAAAACATCCCTTTGAAACTGCATTCTATACTCTAGTGCAAATAAGGATGCATGTACCACGGCCTCTACATCATCTGAATTCACGTGCAATACAGGACTTAAGGTAACCTTGGCTACATCTGTGCAATAGGTAGAAGACCTAGCATCCAAGTAGTTGGTAGTAAAACCTATTTGGTTGTTTACCACAATATGAATGGTGCCACCTGTTTTATAACCGTCCAAAGTTGCCATTTGTACTACTTCGTAGACTAGACCTTGGCCGGCAATGGCAGCATCGCCATGCACGATAATGGGAAGCACTTTTGAGAAATCCTCCTGATAATGCGCATCTTGCTTTGCCCTCGCAATACCTTCTACAACGGCGCCTACCGTTTCTAAATGTGAAGGATTTGGTGCTATGTTCATTTTTATCTTGTTGCCGTTATCCGACAAACGATCCGATGTCCAACCTAAATGGTATTTTACATCACCATCAAAAATTTCCTGCTCATAATCCTTACCGTCGAACTCGCTAAAAATATCCTTAGCCGATTTACCAAAAACATTGGTAAGCACGTTAAGCCTACCCCTATGGGCCATACCCATTACAAATTGCTCTACACCCATTTCTGCGGCACGTTCCACTATGGCATCGAGCCCGGGAATCAAGGATTCGTTGCCCTCTAAGGAGAAACGCTTTTGACCCACGTATTTTGTATGCAAAAACCCTTCAAAAGAAAGGGCCTGATTCAATTTTTTTAGAATATGCTTCTTTCGTTCCGGACTAAACTTGGGATGATTGTCGTTTACATTGATCCAATCCTGAATCCACTTTACAAGGTCTGGCTTTCTAATATACATGTATTCCACACCAATGGCGTCACAATAAATGCTGGTGAGATGTTTAATGATCTCATTAAGGGAACTTGGGCCTATACCTATGATATCGCCAGCGTTGAAAACAGTATTCAAGTCGGCCTCTTTGAGACCAAAATTCGCTATATCCAAGGTTGGTTCGTACTGCCTCCTATCCCGTACCGGGTTGGTCTTGGTAAAAAGATGTCCCCTGCTTCGGTAGCCATCGATCAACCGAATGACCTGAAATTCTTTCTGAAGCGACTCTGGCATTTCTACCTGATTCCCGTTAATCACGGAGGTAACCCGTTGCTCACTAAAATCTGGTTCGCCCTCCGCGCTTTCCAAACCAAAGTCAAAACCTTGGAAAAAGGCCCGCCAACTAGGCTCAACACTATCGGGACTAACTACATACTTATCATACATCTCTGAAAAAAAAGAGGTATGTGCTGCGTTTAAAAAGGAATATTTATCCATGAATTACTTTCTGTATCTTTAGAATAAATTTTGCCCAAAAATACAACATTTACAATATTTAAAGTAACGATCCCATCTAATATTAGAAAAAATGAAAGTTTCTCCTAAAAACCTGCAAAACCCTGTTAAAATTTACTTTTTGCTTCTTCCAAGCCTAATATTTTTTCACTTTTCCCAGGCGCAGCTCATCACTAGCCAAGGCGATTTTTGGAGTCAGGTACGTTATGGTGGCGGAATTGGGCTGGGGTTTACCAATGGTGGATTCAATGCATCTGTTTCTCCAAGTGCAATCTATCAGGTAAGCAGCACCTTTGCTACGGGAATGAGCCTAAATGTAAGCTACGCTAAATTCGACGAAAATAAATTTTTGGCTTACGGTGGCAGTTTAATATCTCTTTATAATCCAATTCCCCAATTACAACTATCGGCAGAGTTAGAACAATTACGGATCAACAGTACCGTGAGGGGCTTCCCCGATTTGATAGATCGGAACTATTGGTCCCCGGCCTTGTTCCTTGGGATGGGATACGCCACACGGAATGTAACCGTAGGACTTAGATATAATGTGCTGTTTGATGATATGGACAGTATTTATGCCGATGCACTAATGCCCTTTGTACGATTCTATTTTTGATTCTTAGCTTTATATTCTTCTTTTGAACCAATTTTTTGAAGCTCCCGCTTTAAAATAATAAAAGTAACTTGCCCTGCAACGTCTACTGGATCGGTCAACGCCAGTTGCTTCAAGTACCGCTCTGGAATATCAACGGCATACATCACATTTAAATAATCGGGAAAACGCTCCATCAGCAATACGTATATCTTGTCCCTGATTACAGTTTGAAGTTCTTCTGGCCGAGTATCTTTACCTAACGGGAGTTGGATATTTACCCTAGCAAAATCCTTATCTACTTGAATCACCAATGCATCATACAGACCATGGAGCTGGGCATATGCCAGGACACTTGCACTATCTGAATACTTATGCTCGTCCATACTAAATCCTTTGACCCCTATTTCTTGTAAACAGTACCGTTCTTCATTACAAAACTAACGGATTCCAATACTTGTACATTGTTTACCGGATTTTTGTCCACCGCTACAATATCCGCAAAAAATCCTGCTTTTAAGATCCCTAGCTCATTCTGCATGCCAAGCAATTTAGCAGGAGTGGTCATGGCGGATTGTAAAGCTGCCACTACAGGCATACCTGCATCGTGCATATAGGTAAATTCCTTTCCATTATCGCCATGGGGAGAAACACCGGCGTCTGTACCAAAGACTATGGGCACACCCTTCTCATAAGCTCTTTTAAAATTTTTCTCGCTTATAGGACCAATCTCCCTTGCCTTTGTGGCTACTACGGCCGGTAGGAAATTAGGAATATCCGCCATAGCGGCGGCGGCCTTACCGGCAGATATGGTAGGCACCAAATAAGCATTATGCTTTATCATCAGCTCCATCGTAGGCTCTTCCATTAAAGTTCCGTGCTCTATAGTTTTGATACCGGCAACAATAGCCCTTCTCATACCTTCGTCCCCGTGGGCATGGGCCGCAGTAAGCATCCCGTAATCATTGGCCGTTTCCACGATAGCTTTAAGTTCTTCCACCGTAAATTGAGGATTTTGACCATTTTTAGCGACACTCATTACGCCCCCTGTGGCTGTTATCTTAATAACGTCCGCACCCTCTTTATACCTTTGGCGTACGGCCTTTTTAGCATCCTCGGGCGAATTTATAACCCCTTCTTTTGGGCCGGGGTCCTCCATCAATTCCTTTCTAACCCCATTGGTGGGGTCGGCATGGCCTCCCGTAGTAGCAATGGCCTTTCCGGCCGAAAAGATTCTAGGCCCTGCCACCAGACCACTGTTAATAGCTTTCCCCAATGCAATATTGACACCGGAGCCACCAAGATCCCTAACCGTGGTAAAACCGGCCATAAGGGTGCGTTTTGCATATACGGTAGATTGAAAAGCGACATCTACGTCGTTCTTCGTAAAACGCTCCAGATACCTGGACGGACTGGATTCGTTTTCTATGTGCACATGCATATCTATAAAACCGGGGAGTACTGTTTTGGAGCGTAGGTCTACGATACTGTCCGCATCCGTACCCGTGACAAAACCTTTTTCTATTCTTTTTATCTTATTTCCCGAAACTACTATGGTGCGCTCAGTCAAAAATTTTCCGCTTTCGGAATCAAAAATCTCCCCGCATTGCAGATACATATCCTGAGCAAATAGGGGTATGGTACAAATCACGAGCATCAAAAAAGCAATCTTATTTTTCATTTATATGTATTTATGATTTCCTGCTTAATTATAGTTCGATTTAGTTTCGCTTAAAACTAAAACAACTAGGCTCTGTTTTAGGTGAAAATTTTTGCCTTGACCTATTTTTAGTTGATATGAATAAATCCAAAAATAGCCTCCTAGACCCCAAAACCAAAAAGAGGAAGAAATATACGAACATTTCTTCCTCTTTCCATATAAAATAGCACTCTCTTTATTTTCTAATCTTCTGCTCCCAATCCCAGGCAGACTTCATGGCCTCGTCCAAGGTGTATTCCGATTTCCATCCAAGTACTGTATTGGCCTTGGTGGTGTCGGCATAGGCAGATGTAATATCCCCTGGTCTTCTGTCCACTATTTTGTAATTTAACTTTTTTCCGGAAACTCTTTCAAAACTTTGAATGGCCTCCAAAACGGAACTTCCCGTTCCTGTACCTACATTAAAAACCTCATAATTGGCGCTATTCTTACCTGCTAAAAGTCGCTCCAAGGCAACCACATGTGCCTTTGCCAAATCTACTACATAAATATAGTCTCGGATACAAGTACCATCGGGTGTAGGATAATCATCTCCAAAAACGGATAATCCCTCCCTAAGTCCAATGCCAGTCTGGGTAATAAAGGGCACTAGGTTTTGAGGCACTCCCACAGGAAGTTCGCCTATCTCTGCAGAAGGGTGCGCTCCCATAGGATTAAAATACCGCAAGGCAATCGCATTCAGCGAGGGTGTTACTTTACAGGTATCCGCAATAATTTCTTCTCCCATCTGCTTTGTGTTGCCATAGGGGGATTCCGCTACCTTTACCGGAGCATCCTCGGTGATGGGCATTTTATCGGCCTGACCGTAAACCGTACACGAAGAACTGAATATAAAACTAGCCCGATCCTTTTTGCAGAGTTCCTTTAAGACATAAACCAACGTTCCAATGTTGTTCTCGTAATACAACAAGGGTTTCTCCACACTTTCCCCAACAGCTTTGGAAGCAGCAAAGTGGATTACGCCTTCTACATCTGCATTTCTCTTAAAAAAATCAGATACTTTATCACGTTCCTTAAGATCTAGTTTCTCAAAAACGGGCCTTTTTCCTGTAATAGCCTCAATACCATTGAGCACATTTTCATTGGAATTAGAGCAATCATCAATGATAACCACTTCGAAACCTTTTTGTTGCAATTCTACAACGGTGTGCGAACCAATAAAGCCAAGACCTCCCGTTACGAGTATTTTTTTCATGTATGTGTTTGTGGTTTGATTTTCTTCAAAACTACTATTATCTAATTCCTAAGCTTCTATAAATCCGATGACCATGTTGGTAATATGGTTTATTTGCTCATCGTCCAGCTCGGTATGCATGGGCAAGGAAATAACTTCCGTCACTAATTGATTGGTAATCGGAAAATCGACTTCCTTATAACGCTCGTCCAAATATGCTTTTTGTTTATGAAGCGGTATTGGGTAATACACTCCACATGGTATTCCGTTAGCATTCAAGTATTTTACCAAGGAATCCCGCTTTCCGTTGGTAATCCTTAAGGTATATTGATGAAACACATGACAGTCACAGGTATCACATATTCCTTGGCAGCCATTGACAGTCTTAGGGACAATAATATCGGTTCTATTCTTAAAGGCATTGGAATATTTCCGCGCAGCCGTTCTTCTAGCCTCACAATAGCCATCCAATCTTGGTAACTTGGCGCGCAAAACAGCCGCTTGTATAGAATCCAATCTAGAATTGACTCCTACCACATCGTGATGGTAACGCTCGTACATACCATGATTTACAATACCTCGAAGTGTGTGAGCCAAAGCATCGTCATTGGTGAAAATAGCACCACCATCCCCATAGCAACCTAAATTTTTAGAAGGGAAAAACGAAGTCGCTCCTACATGTCCCATAGTCCCGGCCATGTGTTTTTTTCCGGTTTTGGATAGATACTTTGCTCCAATGGCCTGCGCATTATCCTCTATCACATATAGCTTATGTTTCTTGGCAAGGGCAAGAATAGCGTCCATGTCCGCACATTGGCCAAATAAGTGCACCGGAACTATGGCCTTGGTCTTTGGGGTGATGGCCCGTTCTACCGCAGCAATATCTATATTAAAAGTTTCCGGGTCCACGTCTACCAAGACTGGTGTCAATTGCAAAAGGGCGATAACCTCAACGGTAGCGGCAAAGGTAAAATCTGCAGTTATGACTTCGTCACCAGGCTTAAGGCCCAAGCCCATCATGGCAATTTGTAAGGCATCTGTTCCATTGGCGCATGGAATCACATGTTTTACGCCAAGGTAATCCTCCAACTCTTTTTGAAATGCATGCACTTCAGGCCCGTTTATATAAGCAGAAGTTTCAAGAATTTGTGCTAAAGAATCATTTACCTGTTCCTTTATTTCTTGGTATTGACCACCAAGGTCTACCATTTGTATTTTTTTCATCTTATGCTATTAACTAAATCGCTGCAAAAATACGAAATGCCCGACACTAATTTTATCGAAAGAAATGTAATTTAGCAATAAATACAACCAATTTGCACTTCATTTACAATCTATTAGTTTCTACATCTTGGGCTATTTTGCACCTATTGGCAAAAGTGAACTCCAAACTTTCATTGTTTGTAAAAGGTAGAAAACAGACAATCCATACGCTAGAAAAATCCCTTACGGATGGTGATAAGGTTATCTGGATACACGCCGCCTCTTTAGGAGAATACGAGCAAGGCCTTCCTATTTTAGAAAAACTAAAATTGGCCTATCCAACGCACAAACTTCTTTTAACCTTCTTCTCCCCTTCCGGATACGAAATAAAAAAGAAAACCCAGGCGGCACATGTGGTGACCTATTTACCCATGGATACCAAAAAAAAAGTAAGGGAGTTCTTGGATGCCGCACAACCAAAACTTGCTATTTTCATTAAATACGAAATATGGCCAAATTATTTAGCTGGACTCAATAAAAGAAGTATCCCCACCCTATTGGTTTCCGCTCTTTTTAAAAAGGAGCAAATCTATTTTAAGCCCTATGGAGGCTTTATGAGAGCGGCGTTACAAACGTTTACCCATTTCTATGTACAGGACAAAAATTCAAAAGCCCTTTTAACATCTATTGGGTTTACTAATAGTACAGTGACGGGAGATACACGCTTAGATCGGGTCTCGGAAATTTTGGATACCGATAACCGCCTAAATTTCATGACCCAATTCAACACCGCTTCCAATTGCTTGGTAGCCGGCAGTACGTGGCCAGAAGATGAAAAAATACTGGTGGACTATATAAACACTAGCCCTACGGATATGAAATTTGTCATCGCTCCACACAACATCAAAAAAGAACATAGCCAAAATTTAAAGGATTCAATTTCCAAGCCTACACAACTATACTCAGAAATCAACGATAAAAATCTGAGTGAAACAAGCGTGCTCATTATAGACACGATAGGTTTATTGACCAGGATTTACAGTTATGCGAACATAGCGTATGTAGGTGGTGGATTTGCCACCGGTCTGCACAACACCTTAGAACCTGCGGTATTTGGGATACCGGTCATCATTGGTCCAAAATATACAGGCTTTCTAGAAGCGGAAGAGTTAGTGGCTTTAGGAGGCATTTTATCCATAAGAACTAGGGAAGAACTTACCGAACGCATGCATCGAATAATAAACGATATAAATTATAGGAAAGAGCTAGGCTCCATAAATTCCAACTATATTGTCAAAAATAAGGGCGCCAGTATCCAAATAATGAATGCTATTGAAAAGTTGTTATAATTCATTTTTAACATGGAACACAAGTAAGAAAAGGCACTATTTAACTCTTGGTATTAAATGATAGGTTATCCTTTTTATAAGAATATTTCACCACTACGTACCAAATTGTGCATAAAACACCTGTAGAGATTAGGTCAAAAAGTTGAAAATCTCCTAACAATTCCTTATTTTAACATAGATATTTTATCGGAATAAAATATCGATGAACGGAACTAAAGCCGAAATTTAAAAGGTTGTTTTTGGCTTTTTATCGATTTATATGTCCATTTAACTTTAATCGATACTATTTTATATACATTGAGCCAAACAACACTACACGATTATGGAACAGGAAGTTACATCTGGAATAAAAATTTTAAACGGATTTTTGAGAGTTATGGTTGCTTGTCTGGTCGTAATATTAGTAGCGATTCCACTAGCCCTTATCCTAGATTGGTTGAATCTTATCTAAAAGACGGCGGAGCAGTCATTTTACAGAATTTTCAATAGTATAACGGACACCTTATCTTAAGTGTGTCCTACTTGTGTTAGAACAAAATCACTTCGAACAAAATCGATATAATATCCGTTTTAGTCGATAAAATACCAAATTTAGTAGACCAAGACCACAAAATAGACCAATTTAGCATCGATCAATTAGCACTTTACAACATAAATGTTACATTGGCTCATATAAATGATACCTTAGAAGTATATAACTTTAAAGTAGGTAATGTTATGAACCATTTGTCATTTAAATCTGGGGTAGATTCTTATCTATCTGTACTTGTAATTGCAATGCACGCTTTTTTAGCTGTAGTTGCAGTTGGATCTTTGTTAGCCTTAATTGGCGCAATCTAACCTTTAAATTATTATTTATAGGTGAAAATATTACATTGTAGTTAGGCCCCTCTTGAGGGGCCTAATTTTTTGAATGTGTTTGATATTATCCTAGGGTTATTTTTTATCCATCCAAGATAAAATACGGTTTTAATAAATAAAGCTTTTATAGCATTCGAAGAACCCCTGACAGCTGGCGGTATCAATTTGATAGACGTAGGATACGTCTCCCCAGGACCCTTTAATCTTCCCCGACAAACTTGAACACCTCAGAAGTCGTTCTGCTTGCTTCTAATATAACGGCAAGTTCCGCTACTTTTTCTGGCATTACCAAAGCCAAATTAATTGATTCCGATGGGTCTTGAGCTAAATTATAGAGTTCGTAGGCTCCGTTCTTATTTAAATTATACCGTACCAATTTCCAATCCTCCTTTCTAATGGCTTGTCGTCCGCCCAATTCGTGAAATTCCCAATACAGATGAGAATGCTTTTTTTGTTCCATATTTTTACCTGTAAGTGTTGGCAACATGGAAATGCCATCCAAATCTTGTGGCGTCGGAACCCCTAAAATTTCGGAAAACGTGGGTAGCATATCCCAAAAAGCGGAAATATGATCAGTTGTGCTCCCTTTGGCTATTTTTCCGTCCCATCTGGCAATCATAGGTACTCGAATTCCGCCTTCATATAAATCTCTTTTGTACCCTCTGTATACTCCGTTGCTGTTGAAAAAATCAGGATCAGCACCACCTTCCAAGTGCGGCCCATTGTCCGAAGTAAATATAATAATGGTATTATCCGCCAATCCCAAGGCCTCTACCTTGGCCATTAGCTCGCCCACTTGCTCATCTAGCAAATGAACCATAGCGGCAAAAGCGGCATGTGGATGTTGTTGGGACTCATAACCACCTTTCCTATAATTGGGTCCTTCGTCCAATCCTTGGTATGGCGTTTCCGGTTCCAGTTTGTCCCTATAAAGGCTCATGTAAGCCTCTGGAGCCACGAGTTCAGCATGGGGAATGATACTAGGATAATACAGAAAAAAGGGTTGGTTCTTATGTTTTTCGATAAAAGCTAAGGCTTCATCGTGAATTAAACTGGGCGCATACTGTTCCTTTTTAATGCCTTCGTTACCTTGCAACACTACTTGGCTATCGTCGTCCCAAAGATGATAGGGGTAATAATGATGCCCTAACCGTTGACAATTAAAGCCATAAAAGCGATCAAAACCCTGCTTTAGCGGAGCACCTTCGGAGCCAGGGTAGCCTAAGCCCCATTTACCAAAAGCACCTGTGGCATATCCTTTTTTCTTAAAGAGTTTCGCAAGCGTGTACGTAGTATCCGGCAGGGGCCATTGCCCTTCTGGCATAATTTCCTTATTGCCCCTTATAGGCGTATGCCCGCTATGCAACCCGGTCATAAGGGCAGAACGTGATGGTGCACATACAGTAGCTCCTGAATAATGCTGGGTAAATAACATCCCCTGCGCAGCCAATTTATCTATATGTGGCGTGGAAAATTTCTCCTGTCCCGTTAAACTCAAATCTCCATAGCCAAGATCATCGGCCAAAATATAAATAACGTTGGGTGTTTCGGGAGCGTCTATTTTTGATATGTCCTGTTTTTCTTCTTTACAAGAATTTAGAAAAAGAAATAGAAAAATAAAAACGTAAGCAGTTGGATAATTAAGACGCATAATCGAAAAAAATTAAAAAGTAAATATAGCTTTCTAACTTATAATGTCACGCACATTGAACAAATTAAGATGTTATAAATCATCGAAAACATAAGGAAGGTTCTCTTACGAATACTACACAGGTTACCTCATTCCGCTCCGTAATTTTCCAAGAAATAAGCTTTCTCAGCCTCTACTTGACCTTTTATGATTAAAAAATGAAGTAAACGTACATTTTTATAGATTGATGTAGCGTATAAAAACATCAGGAAATTGGCCTTCGCGTAAATGCAAAAACCCATAAAGGATATGGCGATGGGTCAACCTTATTAAAGTTCAACTTATCCGTTAGAAATCCTTTCTCTTGGATTTATGTAACAGTCTCCATATAGGCAGTACGGTCCAAAGTACGAGCACACCCATAGAGACAACAAGTCCTTGATTGGTACCGAAAAACGCTTTAAAGACCGCCCCAGTATAGCCCAAAAGCGCAGAAATATCTAGCTTTAATAAGATTAAGGTTCGGGATAGGTCTATAGGGTTTAAAATGGTTGCCAATAGAGAAAAGTTATCCAGTGGATAGTCCTCAAAAAACATAAGTGACATTAAAAAGAGTCCGTCATAGATGACAGCCAAGAACAACCATAAGAGCACGGCATAACCAAATCCTTTTATTTTGTTTTCGTTCGATATTGCCAAGTTAAAGGAGAGTGCTGTAAAAATGAGTGTGAGGAAGGCCCCGACGACCAAAAGCATGGAGAAATCAAAAATAGCGTCGCTTCGCAAAAGGCCATATAACAGAAACGGAATACCCAACCCTAGTACTAAGCTAAGGGTTAACGAACCGGCAACACCCAAATATTGTCCCAGGAAAATAGAACTCCTTTTTATAGGCTGTGCCAAGAGGAGCTCCGTAAATTCTTTGGAATTATAAAAGTACATAATACCAAATATGGTTCCGATCAAAGGCACCAGCACTATAATTATATTCATAAGGGTAATAATGGCCTTGGAAACATCATTGTTCAAAAAGAGCAGTACAAAGCCCAATAAAAGATAAAATAGGAAATATACATAGCTCCAACGGCTACGGATCAGGTCGTAAAAACTGTATTTAAGTATCTTAAGCATCGGCTGGGGTTGTTGCTATGGCCGCAATGGCATGTTCTAAATCGGTTTGTTGGGTCTTTTGCTTGAGCTCGTCCAGACTGCCCTTGAAATAAATTTTTCCTTCTAGCAAGTAGATGATACTATCTGCCACCTCCGCTACGAACTGCATAATATGGGAGGTAATTAGAATAGTTTTCCCTTTTTGCTTCTCTTTTTGTATCAATTTTTTTAGGTTGATAAGGGATGCCGGATCCAAGCCTGTGGTGGGTTCGTCCAAAATAAGCAGTGGACTATCGAACATAAAAGCGAGGACGATATTTACTTTTTGTTTTGTACCTCCGGATAGCGTTGCCAATTTCTTATCTAGAAAAGGTTCTAGTTTAAAGAGCGCAATCAAGTTTTCTTCTTCACTAGGCCGTTGCCGAAGGTCTTTAATCATACGGATCAGTTCCTTAACCTTTAAATTTCCGGGAAAATTGGCAATCTGTGGAAGATATTCTATTTCTTGACGGTATTTCCATTTGTTTTTGATGAGTTTCCCATCTACTGATATAGCACCCTTATTAGGTACTACCATGCCCAAAATACTTTTTATCAAGGTTGTTTTCCCCGACCCATTTGGTCCAAGTACGGCAAAAATACCTTCTTTCTCAATGGTAAGATCTAGGCCGGAGAGCACTTGGTTCTTCCCGAATTTTTTATGTAGATTTTCTACGTGTATCATATTGGATTGTTACTCATTACGTGCAACCGCTTTCTATTTATAAATCAATTTTCACAAAGCGCATACCACTTTCATGAAGTTCAAGCATCAAGCTTCAAGTCCAAAAAACGGCCTTCCCGTTTAGATGTGCCCCTTTACGTTTGGTTATTACTCTGTAGCATTATGGTTAACTGCTTGCTGTTTCAATTATGACTTTTTCCCGCTTACCGCATCCGCGTACTGCTGCTGCCGACTTTAAACCAATAACAAGCGTTCCTACCCTCTTCTTACTTCAAATGGTACCTGCTGCATAATTACTTTTTTCATCAACGGACTCTCGTCCAGTAAATTATCGGGCGTAAATATCGGCGATACTTTTTCAGAGAAATCTATAATGTCCATAAACAGACTACGCAACAAAATAATGGTTTCCGGTGTGCGGTTTACAATATAGGAAAAGAGTTTCACTGGCCGGTAAGGAACATCCCCAACACCATCCTTATCGAGGTCATAACCGGTATAGTCGCTCCAATAGTTGCTTACGATTTTATTGTCGTTAAGCTTACTATTGTAAGAGATGTCGAAACTATTGTAAAGAAAATTATTATTTTCAAAGGTATTGGTATAACAGGCACCTAAAACCTTTATAGCCCAGCCATTGTGAATAAAATTGTTGTTTTTGTAAACAATACGATTTGAACCTTCTATGTTAATGCCGGTCGTATTTTCCTCAAACGTATTTCCTGTGATTTCTGCGTCGTTTATTTCCTTGAGCAGCATGCCGTACGATGTTGTTCCCCAGTTTTTTCTAAAAATATTATCCTTCATCACTATTTTTTTGGAAAACATGACCGCCACACCTGCCCCATTGCTCTCAAAAATATTATTGGAATACACATCATTATTACTGAACATGAAATGCAGTCCGTAACGTAGGTTATTAGAACTCAAGTTATTATTAATGGTAATTTCATCGGAAAATTCTAGGTAGATACCATCACGTGCACCTTGCACAATGTTGTGATCCACAATCACGTTTTTGGAATACCATAGTTGAATACCATTCCCCGAATTATATTCATCTTTGGCCTCACCGATTATCTTATTGTGATAGACTTTCCCATTACTACTTTTTTCCAGGTAAATACCAAAAAACAATTTTTCCAATACAATGTTCTGAATAAGAAAATTCTCGCTTCTAACCACTCGTATGGCGGCATGGTCCGATGTATAACTAACGCCCACATTCATTATAAAAAGGCCGTCCAAGGTAACATTGTCCGACACCACTCTAATAATTTCCCCTTTTTTCTCCCCATCAATTACAGGATAGTTCTCACCTATAATGGTCAAGGGTTTATCTACCAAGATATTATATTCCCTGTAGGTGCCCTTCTTAATCAACAAGGTATCAAAATCCACAGCTTGGGCAATGCCCTCTTTTATGGTTTTGATTTCGCAATCCGAACAAACAGTAATAGTATCGGCGGTACTAACTTGTAGCCAAAAAATAAAAATGAATAATAGTGTCCCGTGGAGTTTTCGCATTAGCGTATGATCAAAAATTTAGAATCTTTAAATGCCTCTACCCAGTGCTTTTCTTCCTTTGGAAAACTAAAATGTTCTAATTTTTTTATTGAATAATCTTCACCGTTGATATGGAAAACAATGGCACCTTCAAGCACTACCAAGGTGGCATCTGTGGGGGAGGTATGTTCCGGGAAAATAGCTCCTTTCTCCAAACTGATGCTAAGAATTTCTAGCGCATCGTTCTTGACGAGTTTTTGTATTTGAAGTTTATCAAAAACTTGTGATTTTATGGTCGTATTTACTTGGTACATATTTTTTGTATTTACAATTATGGAAACCTACATTTTCGTGAAAAACGAATTGATGATTGGGAAGCGCTACGGTTAAACAAGAGGTCTGGACTCGCTCACCCTGTAAGCGTTGTAGTTGCCGTTACAGTTTAAACCTTTTTTTTAACTCGTCCCAGGTAAACAATTCGCCCTCGTTGGCTGCTTGCACACTTCTAGCATCTTCTGCCGTAGAGAATGCACTCAAAAATTCGCCCATAGGACTGGGTATGTTCTTACTGATTAAATAGGTAGCACTTTTGGCATCAACAAATTCTCCAGGAGCATTAAAATCGTTGACCATGTAAAGCGCAATAGTTTCGCGGTCCAATTCCTTTATATGGTTCAACATGCACTCAGTTGCGTCAAAAGCAAAACTTTTGCCTTTTTTGGTCATAATCTGGGCCGCATGCTGTTTGTCCACAATCGTCATACTACAATAATGGCATCCATCGGACCCGTAAATCACCGGTTTGGGGGTAGTAGTGCACGAGGCAAGAATGCCGGCTAAAACTAAAATTACAACAACCTGATTTTTCATACTTTTTTCATTTAACACAAGATCCCTAGAGATACTCTTGCTTTTTAATTATCCCGCTAAAGCGACAATCCGAAGGCATTTGATCAAGGCATCCGACAGTAAAAAAATAATGAACTAGCGACTAACCTTTACTATTATCTGCCCAAATCTGTTTACAACACATATTTTTCAATTACAAGGGCACCTTTTTTCCAACCCATATAACCGGCAACCAAAGTTAACATCATCCCGGCAAACATCATATAGGCTCCTAGCCTTGGGTAGGAATAGGCATCAAAATTTAACATTTTCTGATGTCCGAATAAGGGGGGTTTGTAACTCATTGGAGTTCCGTCCGGGTTGGCCAATTTCATAATGGCTTTAGGGTCTAGGTTGGTACCGTAGTCCGTCATCCAAGCATTAAAATCGTACATGCCAAGCACGCCTAAAATAGACATGAGGATGAACCATCCCAAGAACCATTTATAGGAAACCTTATTAAAATATCCCAAAAGACCAAATAGTACTCCTAGAGCGGCCATACCACCAATTACTAAAGGGAAAACGCTAAACTCCCACATATCTTCAGGTTTTGGTAGCATTTTCATGCCAATATAGTGGTTAAGGCCATCTATATTTTGCAGGTCAAACTCACTCTGACCTTGAATACCATCAATATAAATATCCATTCCTAAGGGTTCAGGATATTGGGGCGCACCCAATTCTATGTTCCATAAGGGGAAGGCGAATAACCCCAGGAGCAACAAAGAACCTATAATCATTATAACACTTGCTATTTTCATTTTTGTAGAATTTAAATTATGTACAAATCGATTCTTATTTTGAATGGTCGTTTTTGTACTAATTTAAAAAAGCGGGCAGGTTTTAAAACGCTACCCGCTTTTCGTTTGAAAAAAATGATACTAAAGTTCCTTTCTAATCCTCGCCTAAGGTCCAAGTAAGGTCAACATTGGAGCCTGCAGGAGAAACCCTAACATATCCTTGCATTTCTTGGTGCAGGGCAGAACAGAAATCTGTACAGTAGAATGGCCATACGCCTGGTTGCTTAGGCTCCCATACAGATGATTTTGTCTGTCCTGGCATAATCAACAGCTCTGAAGTGTTCTGACCGATCATGGCAAAACCGTGCGGTACATCAAAATCCTGTTCGTGGTTGGTAATGTGGAAATACACCTTATCCCCAACTTTTACGCCTTCAATATTGTCAGGTGTAAAGTGACTACGAATCATGGACATATAAATATGTACCTCATTGCCTTTACGCTCCACTCTTGTTTGATCTGGAGTTATTGCTGCATAAGGGTGCTTGTTTTCATCCAAACGATATATCTTTTTAGATTTAGGAGCTAAAATAGATGCAGGGATACCAGCTGCATAATGTGGCTCGCCGTGCGTTGGGAAATCATAAATAAGCTCCATCTTTTCACCTGTAATGTCATACAATTGTGCAGAGTGCTCCAATTCCGGGCCTGTTGGTAAATACCTATCCTTAGTGATCTTGTTCATGGCAACCACATATTTACCAAATGGTTTTCTAGAGTTTCCTCCAGGAATCATTAAGTGACCTACAGAGTAGAATGTTGGTTTTCTATCGATAACTTCCCAGGTTCCTAATTTCCATTTTACCACTTCAGAAGAAATGAAGAAGGTAGTATAGGCATTACCTTGACCATCAAACTCGGTATGTAAGGGGCCTAAACCTCCACTTTTTACTACACCTGCCAATACATCCTCGAACTTTAAAATAGGAATTCCGTAGGCTTCTCCGTCAAACTTTTTGCCTTCAATAGCAGCGATCATCTTATCAAAAGAGTGCACTGTCAAATCCGCAGAAAGTTTACCGTTACCAATAATGTACTGTCCTGTTGGATCTACGTCACAACCGTGTGGAGATTTTGGTGTTGGCAAGAAATATACTGCACCAGGAACTTTTAGAGGATCAACGGTCAATACTTCTTTTTTCATCGTAGAAGTAGCCGTATGCGTAGCTTCATCATAAACGTTATGTGCATAGTTGGCAGGCATTTTTGTACCACCACCATTGTTTACGTACTCTTCTATCAACTTCCAGTTTACGGCAGCAATAAAATCCTTGTCGTTCTGTGAAGCATTTACTTCTAAAAGTGAATTGGCTTCCTCTGTATTATAGGTAGTAAAGAAGAACCAACCATGTGATTTATCGCGACCTGGGTGAGAAAGGTCATAGTTAAAACCTGGCATCATCAATTGGAATTTAATATCCATGTGACCGTGCTCTGGGTCTACGCTTATAAAAGAAAGTGCTCCCTTAAAGTTACTCTTGTATTCGTTTATAGGCATATCGCGTTGTGGAACTGGAACAGAAAAACGTGTTCCGGCAACTACATACTCGGTATTTTCAGTAATAAAGGAAGAACTGTGGTTACCAGCACTATTGGGTATTTCAATAATTTCCTCGGTCTCGAAGGTCTCTAAACTGATGCGAGCAATCCTTGGTGTGTTATTACCGTTGATGAAAATCCATCTACCATCCAATTCCCCTTGGGTTTGAGAAATATCCGGGTGGTGAGAATCGTCCCAAGGCACAAAACCGAAGGAAGTTTCCAACATGGGCTTGGTCTCCTCGGAGTATCCGTAACCAGATGTTGGAAATTGGGAGAAAACAGGGATTTCCTTGAACATACGTCCGGAAGGCAAGCCATAAACTGTAAGGTTACCGCTATATCCACCGGACATAAAGGCGTAAAACTCATCTTGCTCCCCAGGTGCTACATAAACCTTTTCGGCATTACTCGAATTAAGTGCCCCGCTAGAGGAACCGTTCCCGTTCTGATTACCACAGCCGGTAAGCATCAAGGCCGTCCCTAGTAGTGCAAATAAATGATATGTGTACTTTTTCATTGTGTTCATATTTATATTAAGTTGATTTTTTATTCTGATGGGGGCAGCATTACTTTATCGATGACATGAACGATACCGTTTCCTGCTTTTACGCTACCAATTATTTTAGCACCGCCCACAAAGACATCATCACCTTTTACTTCTACCACGACACTTTGATCATTGGCCTGTCCCAGTTTTTTGAATTTCTTCAAAAATTCTATATCGTAATTTCCAGCGGTAACATGGAATTTAAGAATATTCGCCAAGGCATCTTTGTTCTCCGGCTTCAACAAATCTTCCACAGTACCCGCAGGTAAGGCATCAAAAGCGGCGTTGGTTGGTGCAAAAACCATTAAAGGGCCTGCATTCACCAAGGCATTTTCAAGACTTGCAGCCTGTACGGCAGCTACCAAAGTGGTATGGTCCGGAGACCCGATGGCAATCTGTAATACGTTTGGCGTGGATCCGTCATCTTCAATAAAGGCCTGACCTTTCTTCTGAGCATCCGCTGCTTCTGTTGTTGCGGCGGGCGCACTGGTGTTGTCGGTTTTGGCTTCGCCTTTGCAACTGCAGATAAACAGCAGCATAATAACTGAGCCGAATAAAAATTTAAAATTGGTTGTTTTCATAATCTTGGTTTCTAGTTAATATTAAGTTTATATGGAGAGGAAAAAGTGTGCAGAAGAGAGGGGAGAGAAAAAGAAGCTCTTTCCAATATAATTTGAAAATATCCTGTTTTCTAGTCTATCCTCTCTATTATCTTCACTTTGTTCTATTTTAAAGGGTTCTGTAATATTCCAAAATAGAACGTACCTGTTCAACTGTTAAATTTTGGTTGGACATGGCAGCACCATTGAATTCTACCAAAAGGTCTTTTGCGCACTGGTCTTCTTCCGTCATTAATTTAGGATCCAAAATCATGTTCATAATCCATTCC
Source organism: uncultured Flavobacteriaceae bacterium (assembly GCA_963697395.1). GTDB lineage: Bacteria > Bacteroidota > Bacteroidia > Flavobacteriales > Flavobacteriaceae > Maribacter. The sequence goes on along the minus strand of CAVONX010000010.1, from coordinate 1,652 downwards.
GGACTTCTTCTTTCCAAAATACCTACAGGAGACGGCCCTATAAAACGTTTATCTATTTTGTGGCAAGCCGTGCAATTGGTCTTAAAAAGCTCTGCCCCAGCGGCAGCCATTTCTTGATTGATCTCCGCATCCAAGGTAATTTCCTTTATCTGACCTACTCCCTTATCGCCTAAAGTAATACGTTTGGAAGCTGGGACTTCATCTACCAATGGTGCAGTTTCTGCTGCCTTTGTCGTTTTTTGGCGGTCTACACTAAAGCCATCATTTTTCTTTTCTTCTTTTCCACCGCAACCAATCAGTATTACCGAGAAAATAGTCGCTACACTTTTAAATATTATTTTCATATTATTGGATATTTAGTTATTTAATGTGCCAAAAGTAGGCGTATCTAAAGGTCAAATATATGATATTTATCATAATATAAGATAAAAAGGTCTTTATTTATTTTAAATTAATTAATGTACCTTGTACCCCTAATTATTATTTTATTTGTGCCTTAAAAAGCTACATTTGTATGGAAATGTTATCAAACGCAAGCAAATACGCTATAAACGCTGTTCTATTTTTGGCTCTGGACGTTCATAACGACCGTAAAGTGGGCGTAAAAGAAATCGCGTCCAATATAAATGTACCCGTCCCTTTTCTAGCCAAACTACTACAAGACCTAGCGCGGAAAGGTGTTATATCCTCTACCAAAGGTCCTAATGGTGGTTTTTATTTAACAGATGAAAACAAGTCCCAAAAACTGCTAGTCGTTGTTGATGAAATTGATGGCCTTTTAAAATTGGAACAATGCGTGTTGGGCCTTACAAATTGCAGTAGCGCAAAACCTTGCCCAATACATAACATGGTACAGCCACTTAGAAAAAAATTCCTGCAAGAACTTAGAGAAAATACCATAGTAACTTTTGCCCAAAAAGTACAGGAGGGCCAAGCATTTTTGAGTATTTAAAAATTGGAAAAATATCTTTTAGGGTTCATATATGAACTCGCAGATGCACCTATAAAATTATCGGTTTCAAATTGTCCCCTTTATTTAGATTTACCGAAAAAATAAGATACCCATGAAGCTTAAAACAACAAGCCTAATCGTCGCTTTGATTTCCTTGGTAATGCTAAGCTCCTGCAAGGATAAGGCAAAAGAAAATACGGACGAGACCAAAAATGAATTAGTAGAAGAAAACCAATACCAATGTCCTATGGATTGTGAGGATGGTAAAACCTATACGGAAGCTGGCAGTTGTCCTGTATGTAAAATGGACCTAAAATTAATCTCAAAAGCTACTGCTATGACCTGTAGCGTGCATAAAGATGGTAATTGCAGCTGTGAAGGTAACATGTATGCTTGCGCTAATTGCCAAGTGCACAGATAGGCAATCTGTTTTATACCAATTTTCTAAACACCTAAATTGATCAAAACCCGTCCCTTTCGAAAAATTGAAAGGGATGGGTTTTTTATAAAAAAGAGTTCTACTCCGCAACAAAAACTCGGGGCCAGCCCGGTAGGTCTATTCAATTGAAGTGGACTGGTTAAGTCACGAGCTTTTTTTTGTACTCTCAACCCCACCCAATAGTTTAGCACATGACAAAATTAATTTAGAGCGAATTGTCATATTGAGCACAGTCGAAATACTAATAAAACGTTAGGTTTC
>CAVONX010000009.1:0-13739 GCA_963697395.1 uncultured Flavobacteriaceae bacterium | reverse complement strand
TCAGGCTTGCGCACATGCGTTCCCCCGTACTCGTACGGGGGGCGCGACTCCTTTTGCCGATTGTTGTAGAGTCTTTTTAACGTATGGATCGTACGTTACTTTCTTTTTGGGTACCTGTTCCTTTATTATGTCATTTTTGTGGCGACGATGCCCGCGAAAATCAAAATATCCAAGTTTTTAGGTGGCCATGGCGACGGGGCCCACCCCTTACCATTCCGAACAGGGAAGTTAAGACCGTTTGCGCCGATGGTACTGCTATACCAAGTGGGAGAGTAGGTAGCCGCCTTTTTTCGAAGCCCCCTTACAGAAATGTAAGGGGGCTTTTTTGTACAACAAAATCAAGGTTGGGTACAACATTGGAGGGCCAACTATTCTTACCACGGTTAATCTAGGAAAAATAGTATAAAAGGACTGTTATAATATTGTCTTTGATACAGAACTATAAAACGTGTTTTGATATCATACCTTAGGTTCTAATCTTGAATCAGTTCAGCTCTTTGGGCTAATTTTTAAAAAGTAATTCCATTATAATTAGCATAGGTCAAGTACTCATTTTTGAACATCCGGAAATATTCCGATATGGCAGGCTTAGACTCTGAATCTGCCGCCAAACAATCCAGTCCAGTATCGCTATAAACTTCTATCGCTACGTACCAATTGCCTTTTCTTGTTTTATAATGTTCTTCCATCATAAGGTCCAATTCTGCGCTAAGGAATAGAATGTCAACAACTAAAGGAAACAAGTTCAAGGTCTTATAGGGTATCTCAACTTCATAAAGGGAGAAGAAGTGCTGTTTTTCGTTCAGCTTAAAGGGTACATCGTCATAGATATCAATACCATTTAGTTGGAACTTGGTATTGATAAAGGTGTGGAATTTGTTAGCGGGTTTTGGATCCTTGAATATAACCATCTGACGTTTAGGTAGGCTCCTTTTAAATTTATCCTCTTTCGTTACTTTATACTCTTTGATAGTTGGAGCAATCCTGGTAGGTATACAGGACAATGCAAGTAGGAGTATGGCGCCAAGGAGAAACGTTTTTTCATGGTTAGAAAATAATACTCACACGAAGAAATGTTTCAATAACCATATCCATTTTTTAGGACAATAAACTGGCCATCAATAAAAAGTCGAGCGCAGGGCTATCTACAAATTTGTTATTCACCTTTGCCAAAAAAATACCTGCGTTTGCAAAGGCAGGTATTTTGACTAAAATGTACTTAAAGATTAAACCCTTGGTAGATCCCCATCACCCTTTAAAGGCAGATTGGAGCTTCCCATAAGAAAGCTATCTACGTGATGCGCTGCTTCCCTGCCTTCGGATATGGCCCATACGATAAGAGACTGTCCTCTACGTTGGTCTCCAGCGGCAAAAACACCTGGTACATTGGTCATGTAGTTTTCTTCAGTCGCTTTTATATTGGTTCGCTGATCCATGGTGATTCCAAATTGCTCTGCTAAGGTAGTTTCAGATCCTGTAAAGCCTAAGGCTAATAGTGCCAGTTCACATTTCCATTCCTTTTCTGTTCCTGGCACTTCTTTCAATTGTGGACGTTGTCCGGGTGTGTTGACCCATTCTACCTCTGAGGTGATCAGCCCTGTTAGATTGCCATCGGTATCTCCAACAAAACGCTTGGTCGAAATACTAAAAAAACGTTCAGCCCCTTCTTTGTGCGATGAGCTCGTCCTTAGGCGCATAGGCCAAAATGGCCAAGGTTGATTTTCTGGTCTGTCAACTGTTCCCATGGGCATAATTTCAAAATTGGAAACCGATGTAGCCCCATGACGAAAGGAGGTTCCTATACAATCAGAACCTGTATCCCCACCACCAATAACCACAACATTTTTATTGGTAGCTTTTATTTCTTCGCCTAACTCTTTAACCCCGTCTACACGTTTGTTATTTTGCCCCAAAAAGTCCATGGCTTGTACCACTCCTTTTAGGTCGGAGCCTTCTATGGGTAAATTTCGTCTAACGGTAGCACCACCTGAAAGTACTATTGCATCAAAATCTGTTTTTAGCTCATTCGCTGTTTTATCGACACCTATATGAACACCACATTCAAAAGTTATACCCTCTTCTTTCAGCACGGCCAGTCTTCTGTCAATCACCTGCTTTTCCATCTTAAAATCCGGAATTCCGTAACGTAGTAGTCCCCCCGGTTTTTCATCACGTTCAAAAACGGTAACCGAATGTCCTGCTCTGTTCAGCTGTTGTGCAACTGCCAGGCCGGCAGGGCCAGAGCCTACTACTGCAACTGTTTTTCCTGTTCTGTTAAGTGGTTGTTGTGCGGTAATCCATCCTTTTTCAAAAGCTTTTTCTACAATATTCTTTTCTATGTTTTCAATAGAGACAGGATCTTCGTTTATTCCCAGCACACAAGCTTCCTCACAGGGTGCGGGGCACAGTCGACCTGTGAATTCTGGAAAATTATTGGTGGAGTGCAGGATTTCACTTGCCTTTTCCCATTTACCGCGATATACGGCATCGTTAAAATCGGGAATTAAATTTCCTAGCGGGCAACCACTATGGCAAAATGGAATACCGCAGTCCATACATCTGGCACCTTGTTCCTTCAATTCCTTTTCAGGAAGTGCTATTGTAAATTCCTTGTAATTCTGAACCCTTTCTTCTACTGGCTTGTATGATTCTACTTTTCTATCGAATTCCAAAAATCCTGTTATCTTTCCCATGTTTCGATTTATATAGTTTGTAATTTTTCTTGCTCCAGCCGTATCAATGCCTGTCTATATTCTTCTGGAAGTACTTTAACGAACTTTGGTAGGTATGCCTCCCAATTTTCTAGAATACGTTGTGCCAAAGGACTAAGTGTTGCGTTATAGTGGCTTTCGATTAAGTCTTTTAACTGCTTAACATCGTTGTCCTCGGTAACCTCCAAAAGGTTTAGCGCCTCAGAATTACAGCGTTTTCTAAAGGTTTTCTTGTCATCTAACACATAGGCGATACCGCCGCTCATACCTGCTCCAAAATTCCGACCTACTTCGCCTAGGATTACTGCGATACCACCGGTCATATATTCACAACCGTGATCTCCAATACCTTCAACTACTGCTTTGGCTCCTGAATTACGAACACAAAACCGCTCTCCTGCTCTCCCGTTAATATAGGCCCGTCCTGCTGTAGCCCCGTACAGTGTAACATTTCCTGTAATTACATTGTCCTCGGGAACAATGGTACATTTATCCGGTACTTTAATGACCAGTTTTGCACCTGAAAGTCCTTTTCCCAAGTAATCGTTCGTATTTCCGTTTACGGTCATGGTGAGTCCTCTTGTCGCAAAAGCACCAAAACTTTGCCCTGCCGATCCTGTAAAATTAAGTTTCAGGGTATTGATAGGAAGTCCCTGAGCCCCATAAATCTTGGATATTTCATTACTGATGATTGCTCCTACGGCTCGATCCGTATTACAGATAGGGAAATCCAAACTTGATTTTTCTTTTCTAAAAAGGGAAGGATTCGCTTTGGCTATGATATCGAATTCTATGGATTTCTCCACGTCATGCTTTTGTTTTTGTGTGTTGTAGAACTTGGTGCCGAGAGGCACGTCTACTTGGTGTAAAATTGGAGTAAGGTCTATACCTGCGGTTTTATAATGGTTAATCGCTTTTTTGCGATCCAGTTTTTTGACCTGACCCACCATTTCATTAACCGTTCTAAAGCCTAGTTGGGCCATGATTTCTCGTAGTTCTTGGGCAATAAAATACATGTAGTTCACCACATGTTCTGGTTTTCCTTTGAATTTCTTACGTAGTTCCGGATTTTGTGTGGCTATGCCAACAGGACATGTATTTAAATGACAAACACGCATCATAATACAGCCCGAGGCTACTAAAGGAGCTGTGGCGAAACCAAATTCCTCTGCTCCTAACAAACATGCTATAGCTACGTCTCTACCGGTTTTAAGCTGACCATCGCATTCCAATACGATTCTATTCCTAAGGTCGTTCATGACCAAGGTCTGTTGGGCTTCAGCTATTCCCAGCTCCCAAGGTAAACCTGCATGTTTAAGTGAGGTCAGCGGTGATGCTCCCGTCCCACCGTCAAATCCTGAAATCAAGATGACATCTGCTTTTGCCTTGGCAACACCGGCGGCAACTGTTCCTACGCCCACTTCCGAAACCAATTTCACATTAATTCTAGCTTTTCGGTTGGCGGATTTTAAGTCGTATATCAATTGTGATAAATCTTCGATAGAATAGATATCGTGATGCGGCGGCGGTGAAATTAAACCTACATAAGGGGTAGAATTTCTTGTTTTTGCGATTGCCGGGTTCACTTTAGGGCCTGGAAGCTGACCACCTTCCCCAGGTTTTGCCCCTTGTGCCATCTTAATTTGTATTTCCTTTGCATTGGTAAGATAGTTAGAGGTAACCCCGAACCTACCCGAGGCTACTTGTTTTATGGCACTGTTCTTCCAGTCTCCCGTTGCATTTTTATAAAAGCGATCTTCATCCTCTCCGCCTTCTCCAGAATTACTTTTTCCGCCAATACGGTTCATGGCAATGGCAAGGTTTTCGTGTGCTTCCTGACTTATAGACCCGTACGACATGGCGCCAGTTTTAAAACGTTTCACGATTTCGGTCCAAGGTTCTACCTCTTCTAAAGGAATAGGGTCGTAATTAGAGAATTCGAAAAGACCACGAATGGTCATTAAATGTTTGGACTGTTCATTTACCAACTGGGCATATTCCTTATATGTTTCCGGCTCGTTTCCTCGTACCGCTTTTTGAAGTTTTGCAATGCTCAAAGGGTTGAACATATGCTTTTCGCCATCTCTTCGCCATCTGTATTCTCCACCTATTTCCAAATCAAGATCCGCAGCTACATGTTGGGCTGAAAAAGCGTTTTGGTGTCTTTTTGCAATTTCTTTTTCAATCTCATACAGCCCAATGCCTTGAATTCGGGTAGGAGTATTAGGAAAATACTGGTCTACTACTTTTGTATTAATTCCAATACATTCAAATAATTGGGAACCGCGATAGGAATTAAGTGTAGAAATACCAATTTTGTTCATCACCTTTAGAATTCCTTTTCCAACGGCCTTGTTGTAATTCTTTATCGCTTCATCCGAGGTGATTTGAGTAATATCTAAATCCTCTATTTGTTCGCCTATAATTTCGTTTACCAAATATGGATTTACCGCACTTGCGCCAAAACCGAACAATAGGGCAAAATGATGTACTTCCCTTGGTTCTGCAGATTCTATAATAATACTCGCCTTGGAACGTTTCCTTAGTTTTTGTAGGCCACTATTTACGTAGGAGCAAGCTAATAACGCTGGAATAGGTGCATTTTCCCTGTCTACGTTTCTGTCGGATAAAATAATAATATTGGCACCATTGTCTACCTCTTTTGCAGCTTGCTTCAAAATAGCTGCTAGGGCATCCTCTAAACCATTGTGTCCTTTGTCAATAGAATACAGTATAGGTATGGAAACTACTTTGTAGTCGGGACTGACATCGTAATTTTTGATCTTATCCAAATCTTCCTTGGAAATAACAGGGTTTTGTATTTTTAATTTTCTACAGTGTAGTTCTGTAAATTCAAAAATATTAGTATCACTACCTAGTGTAAGGCTGATATCGGTTATCAATTCTTCTCTAATACCATCCAGTGGCGGATTGGTGACTTGGGCGAAAAGTTGCTTAAAATAATTATATATTAATTGTGGCCTTTGTGATAATACTGCTATGGGCGTATCGGATCCCATAGACCCAATAGGCTCTTTTGCGGAGGTGCCCATAGGAAGGATAATGGTATTGATATCCTCCAAGGTATATCCAAAAACCGATTTGCGCTGGTTTAATGAGGCTTCACCCAAAAACAGGGGACAGTCGTTATAAGGAATATCCTTTAAATGTACCAAGTTGGTATCCAACCACTCTCTATATGGGTATTTTTTTACAATGTTTTCTTTTATTTCTTCATCGTTTACAATACGGCCTTCTTCCATATTTACCAAGAACATTTTTCCGGGTTCCAATCGGCCATGGAACAGCACGTTCTCGGGAGCGATTTCTACAACGCCTGTTTCGGATGACATCACTACATAATCATCCTTGGTTACGGAATAGCGTGAAGGGCGTAAGCCATTTCTGTCCAAAACCGCCCCTATGAAATTACCATCTGTAAAGGGTATGGATGCCGGCCCGTCCCAGGGCTCCATCATACAGGAATGATATTCGTAAAAAGCTTTTTTCAATGGGGACATTTCCTCGTTTTTTTCCCATGCTTCGGGGACGAGTATCATCATAACCTCGGGTAAGGAGCGTCCGGTCATTAAAAGGAGTTCAACGACCATGTCCATGGTGGCGGAATCCGATTTTCCTGGTAAGATAATGGGTAATATATTTTTTATTTCTGCTCCAAAGAGGTCGCTCTTTAGCAGCTCCTCGCGGGAAAGCATCCGGGATACATTTCCTCTTAGGGTATTTATTTCGCCGTTATGGCACATATATCGGAAGGGTTGCGCCAAATCCCAAGTAGGGAAGGTGTTCGTTGAAAAACGTTGGTGCACTAAAGCCAATCGCGTCACTACGCGCGAGTCCAATAGATCAGTGTAATATAGACTGATGTCATGAGGCATCAATAATCCTTTGAAAATGATGATTTTAGTAGATAAACTAGGAACGTAGAAAAAATTGCTTTCTGAAAGTTTAGAGTTGATAATGGTGTGCTCTGTAACCTTTCTGGCTATGAATAATTTTAGGTTGAAATCAAAATATGTCTGATCTGGATTTGATTTCGCAATAAAAAGCTGCTTTACAAAAGGTTCTGTTTCTGCCGCTATTCTTCCTGGTATGGATCTGTTCACGGGAACATCTCGCCATCCTAGTAGTCGCAGTCCTTGTTTTTTAATATTTTCTTCGAAAACGGAGGCACAGAAATCCCTTTGGTTCGCCTTTCTGGGGAAGAATACATTGCTCACGGCATATTCCCCAGGTTCCGGTAATTCAAAATCACAGACACTTTGAAAAAAATGATGCGGAACATCTATTAATATGCCAGCCCCGTCTCCGGTTTTACCATCTGCACTTACCGCTCCCCTGTGTTCTAACCTATCCAAAATCTCCAAAGCTTTATGGATGATGTCATTGGATTTCTTACCTTTTAGGCTACAGATAAAACCTGCCCCACAGTTGTCGTGTTCAAATTCCGGTAGGTAAAGCCCTTGTTTTTTCAGCATCATATATTATGGTATTTTCTCAAAAATATCAATTTATATGATTAAAATTTAAGGAATTTTAAATATTGATAAAAATAATTCAACGTTTTTAAATAATCGTTAAAATAAATGGAATAACTTAAAATTGACCCATCGAATTTGTGATATCGATAATTTCTGGGTTCTAATCCCTATACTTTTGTAAATTAAGGGGTTGCGCTTAAGTTATGGTGATATAAACGAAAAACACCCCTATAGTTTGGGGTGCTAAATTTTAGAGACACTGAAAATATTATATATATACCCTTTTTTTTAGGGGGGGCTGTGGTTTAAAGGGCGTATTATTTGTTTATAATACTTCTAGAAATCACTATTTTTTGAATCTCAGAGGTGCCTTCATAAATCTGTGTAATCTTGGCATCTCGCATTAATCGTTCTACATGATAGTCTTTTACAAAACCATTGCCACCATGTATTTGTACCGCTTCCACTGTGGTCTCCATGGCAACTTGTGACGCATAAAGCTTTGCCATTGCTCCGGAAAGGTCATAATCCTTCTTATTGTCCTTGTCGCAGGCAGACTTGTATACCAAAAATCTAGCGGCCTCAATCTGTGTATGCATATCCGCTAATTTAAAGGCGATAGCTTGGTGGTTGCAAATTTCCGTACCAAAGGCTTTGCGTTCCTTGGAGTATTTTAAAGCAAGTTCGTATGCGCCGGCGGCAATTCCCAAGGCCTGGGCGGCAATGCCTATACGTCCTCCGGCAAGTGTTTTCATAGCAAATTTAAAACCAAAACCATCATCGCCGATTCTGTTTTCTTTTGGCACTTTTACATCGTTGAAGATGAGCGAATGGGTATCGCTACCGCGTATGCCCAATTTGTTTTCTTTTGGTCCTATCTCAAATCCTTCTGCGCCTTTCTCTACAATTAGAGCATTAATGCCCTTGTGCTTTTTATCTTTATCTGTCTGTGCAATAACCAAATAGATTTCGGCGGAACTTCCATTGGTGATCCAATTCTTTGTTCCGTTTAGTATGTAGTGGTCTCCTTTATCAATAGCTGTAGTTTTTTGAGAAGTGGCGTCACTTCCTGCTTCCGGTTCGGATAAACAAAAAGCACCGATTATTTCTCCTGTTGCCAATTTTGATAAATATTTTTCCTTTTGGGCCTCTGTTCCAAAAGTTTCCAGGCCCCAGCAGACCAAAGAGTTGTTTACGGACACAATAACCGATGATGAGGCATCTATCTTGGATAGTTCTTCCATTACCAGTACATAGGAGAGTGTGTCTAATCCGCTTCCGCCATATTTTGGATCAACCATCATACCCATGAAACCTAGTTCGCCCATTTTTCTTACTTCATCTTTGGGGAATTGTTGTGCTTCGTCTCGCTCTATGACACCTGGCAGCAATTCGTTTTGAGCAAAATCCCTGGCGGCTTGTTGTATGAGTATTTGTTCCTCTGTAAGCGTAAAATTCATAGTTGTACTATTAGACATTTGGATTACAAATATACGGCATCGCCTTTAACTTGTGGGTACGCAATGAGGATGAAATATATTCTGTCCCATTAGATAAATAGGGGTGAAATTTTGGGTGAAGAAATGGGAGCGTATTCGCAATATGAGTGGGAAGAGGTTAATAGTTTATACGTAAAAGTTTGATTATCAGTAAAGTTAATATTTATGGGTAGAAGACCATGGAATGATTAACATTTTTAAATACCTTTAGGGGGTTGCAAACCATGCAATTTTTTAGCTATTTAGTATTCCATAATTAATAAACTAAAACCAACTGATGATGGAGACCATAATTATTATTGTTTTTTTGGCCGGATATTTGGCCATAACCTTGGAGCATAATCTAAAGATCGACAAATTGATTCCCGCTTTGGCCATGATGGCCATTTTGTGGGCAATAATCGCTCTAAACCATATGTCTGTTTTTGAGGTCAATGCGGAACTTAGAGAATTGGAGCCAAGTCATATAGATGAAATTTTGCTGCATCACTTAGGTAAAACGGCAGAAATACTATTTTTCCTTTTAGGTGCTATGACCATAGTAGAAATTATAGATTACTTTGATGGTTTTGCGACGATTAAAGGGTATATACGTACGCGCAGTAAAAAGAAATTACTCTGGTTGTTTTCCATTTTGGCGTTTATTCTTTCGGCCATTATAGACAACCTTACCGCGACGATAGTACTTATTACCATATTACAAAAAGTAATCAACGAGCGGGAGACCAGGCTCTGGTTTGCAGGTATGATAATCATAGCGGCCAATGCGGGTGGCGCTTGGTCACCTATTGGGGATGTAACCACAACTATGTTGTGGATAGCGAATAAGGTCACTGCGGGCCAATTGGTGCTGCACGTTTTGATACCTTCTATAATGTGTATGGTAGTACCCGTTTTAATCGCTATCAACATGAAAGCCTTCAAAGGAAATATCGATGGGGATTTTGAGCAAGAACCTTCCAAATCCAAGTACAGCGGCATTATGTTGTACCTTGGTTTAGGTGCCATTATCTTTGTTCCTTTCTTTAAGACCGTAACCCATTTGCCTCCTTATGTTGGAATGATGCTTTCCTTGGCGCTTGTGGCAACGTTCGCTGAAATTTATAGTAATAAAAAATTCAGTATAAGTACTGTAGACGGTGGTGAACACGATTCGGGAGGCCACCACAGTCCGGTGCATCATTCCCTATCTAAAATTGAACTTCCCAGTATTCTTTTCTTTTTGGGGATTTTATTGGCAGTGGCTGCATTGGAGTCCTTAGGTATGCTGTTCCATTACGCAGAAAGTCTCAATCAGGCAATTCCTAACACCGATATTGTGGTGTTGTTGTTTGGTGTTGGATCGGCAGTTATAGACAACGTTCCCCTGGTTGCTGCCAGTATGGGAATGTTCAGTCAAACAATAGATGATCCCTTATGGCATTTCATCGCATATTCTGCCGGAACTGGGGGCAGTATGCTGATTATAGGTTCTGCCGCCGGGGTTGTCGCCATGGGAATGGAAAAAATTGATTTCTTCTGGTATCTTAAAAAAATAGCATGGTTGGCATTCCTTGGTTTCATTAGTGGTGGCGTGGTATTTGTGTTATTACGAGATTTTGTATTGAACGTATAATTTTATATCAAAAACACCGTTATTAAGGCGAATTTGATAATCTAAAGAACACTATGTTATTATTCCAAAATATGGCCCAAGATGGGGTCGAGGAAGTCTTATCCGAAGAAAAAACCCTATCTGTAATAGATTTGGTCTTTAATGGCGGTACAGGAAGTGTCGTCATTATTGGCGTACTTTTTTTGATGTTAGGGGTTGCACTCTACATCTACTTTGAACGATTGTTGGCTGTTAACGCGGCATCTAAAATCGATAAAAATTTCATGAACCAGATTAGGGACTATGTTACCTCGGGCAAATTAGAGGCAGCAAAGTTATTGTGCGCCCAAACAGATTCCCCTGTAGCCAGATTGACAGAAAAAGGTATTTCCAGAATTGGAAAACCTTTGGATGATATTAATACGGCCATTGAAAACGCTGGTACGCTTGAGGTATATAAATTGGAAAAAAATGTAAGCGTTCTAGCTACCGTTGCAGGCGCCGCACCTATGATCGGGTTTCTAGGTACGGTAATCGGTATGATCTTAGCTTTTCATGAAATGGCCAGTAGTGGGGGCCAGGCCGAAATGGGGTCCCTGGCATCAGGTATTTATACGGCAATGACCACCACGGTCGCAGGATTGATCGTGGGTATTATAGCCTATGTTGGTTATAACCATTTGGTAAACAGAACGGACAAAGTTGTGCATAAAATGGAGGCTAATGCCGTGGAGTTTTTAGACCTTTTGAACGAACCTCTTTAATTCCCCTACTATGAAATTAAAAGGAAGGAACAAGGTAAGTCCGGATTTTAGCATGTCGTCCATGACGGATATCGTTTTTTTATTGTTGATATTCTTTATGTTAACCGCAAACTCGCCCAACGCATTGGATTTGTTATTGCCAAAAGCGAAAGGTAAATCCACCAATACACAAAACGTATCCGTGAGTATAGATAAGAACTTACAGTATTACGTTAACAATCAGAGAATCAACGGAGAATATATAGAAATTGAATTAAAAAAAGCACTAGAAGGTCAAGACAAACCTACTATTATTCTTAGGGCGGAAGAGAGCGTTGCCATTAAAGAGGCAGTAAACGTTATGGATATTGCCAATAGGAACAATTATAAGGTGATTTTGGCAGTGCGTCCCAACTAATGGCGTTTCTGGACACTACACATAAAAAGAAATCATTTACACTGACCACATTGCTTTTGAGCATTTTGTTGTTGGTGCTTTTCTATGTAGGACTTTCTTATATGGATCCCCCGATAGAAAACGGTATTTCGGTAAATTTTGGAACTACGGAGTTTGGAAGTGGAAACGTGCAGCCAAAAGAAAAAATACGATCTGAACCTTTGGACAATCCACCCGTTGAACCGTCAAAACAAGAGGTAGCGCAGCAGGTAGAGGAAAAAAAAGATGTTCCGGAGGAAACTAGTGAAAAGGATGCCGCGGCAGAAAAAGTACTTACTCAGGAAAACGAGGAGTCCATTCGCATAAAGCGTGCTGAAGCAGAGAAGAAAAAATCTGAAAATGCCGCAGCGGAAGTAAAACGAAAGGCAGAAAACGAAGCGAAAAAGGCACGAGAGGAAGTGGCAAGGATTGCCAAGGAGAAACGCGATGCCGAGGAACTTGCCCAAAAGGAGCAAGAGGCCAAAAAGAAAAGATTGGATGCGCTCATGGGAGGATTGAATAAATCTGACGGCACGGCATCCGGTAGCGAGGGCAATGATAACAGGGCCGGCGACAAGGGAAGTCCAGACGGAGATCCCTATGCTACAAGTTATTACGGCAGTCCTGGGTCGGGAAGCGGAACTGGCGGTTATGGCCTCAACGGAAGGACGTTGGTAAACAAAGGTAAAGTACCACAGGAATGTAATGAAGAGGGCAGGGTAGTAGTTAAAATTGTAGTAGACAGGAACGGGAGAGTAATATCTGCTGAGCCTGGTGTTCGTGGTACTACGAACAATAATTCATGTTTGTTGGAGCCGGCAAGAAAAACGGCATTGATGCATAAATGGAACTTGGATTCCAATGCGCCTAGTGAACAAGTGGGCTTTGTAGTCGTTAATTTTAAATTAGGGGAGTGACCTATAGGGAAACCTTGGATTGGATGTTTGCCCAACTTCCAATGTACCAACAAAAAGGGAGTAAGGCCTATACTTCTAAATTGGACGGAATTCAAATCTTGTCCCGGCATTTAGGAAATCCACATCATCGTTTTAAGAGTATTCACGTTGCCGGAACCAACGGAAAGGGTTCTAGTAGCCATATGATAGCTTCTGTACTGCAAGAGGCCGGCTATACCGTAGGGCTTTATACATCACCCCATCTTAAGGATTTTAGGGAACGCATACGTATTAATGGTGAACCTGTTACCGAGGATTATGTAATCGATTTTATCGCCGGCATAAGGACTTTCTAATGGAAAACAGTTTTTCTTTCTTTGAAATGACCGTAGGTATGGCCTTTGACTACTTTGCAAAAGAAGCTGTAGATATCGCGGTTATAGAAGTGGGGCTAGGAGGTAGGTTGGACTCTACCAATATTATTGTACCCGAGATTTCATTGATAACCAACATTGGTTATGATCACATGGATATACTCGGGGATACCTTGGATAAGATAGCTTTTGAAAAAGCGGGAATTATCAAAAAAAATGTACCGGTTGTTGTAAGTGAGCTGCAGCCTGAAATAGCATGGGTCTTTAAGCAAGTGGCGGAAGATAACAACTCTGAATTGACGTTTGCCAGTGAACTATCTTTTCCTGAGTACAAGACTTCTTTGGCAGGTGCCTATCAGAAACGCAATGTAAAAGGGGTTTTGGCAACTCTGGATCGTTTACCGGGTTATTCAATAAATGGTTCACATATAGAGAAAGGTCTGCTAAATGTGCAGTTGAACACGGGTTTACAGGGCAGATGGCAGCAATTGGGCTCCGATCCAAAGATTATCTGTGATACCGCGCATAATAAAGACGGTCTTCTATTAGTGTTAGATCAATTGTTAAAGGAGAAGTATCATCAATTGCATTTGGTTTTGGGATTTGTAAAAGAGAAGAACTTGGACGATATCCTACCTCTTTTCCCACAAAATGCCAAGTATTATTTTTGCAAACCGAATATCCCTCGAGGTTTGGATCCCAAAATCTTAGCTGAAACAGCCAAAAAATATAAGCTGAGGGGTACGGTATATTCTAGCGTTTCCAAGGCATATAAAGCTGCAAAAAAGCATGCTTCCAAAGAGGACCTAATTTTTGTTGGCGGAAGTACGTTTGTTGTGGCAGAAGTTCTTTAAATTTTATTGATTTTTCTTTTGGAGTAAACAAAACTATTCTATATTTGCACTCCTTTTGGGGCTCTTAGCTCAGCTGGTTCAGAGCACCTGCCTTACAAGCAGGGGGTCACTGGTTCGAATCCAGTAGGGCCCA
>CAVONX010000008.1:0-12536 GCA_963697395.1 uncultured Flavobacteriaceae bacterium | reverse complement strand
ATTAATAGCGCTAACGCAAATAACACTTTTTCTGTAATAGTGTTTGTCTCGTAATACTGAAATACGTTATGACCAAAAGCACTAGATAGAAAATGAACGGCATAAAGTAAGGAAAGACCAATCGTGAACGCTAGGATAATTTTGATTTTACACATAATAGCAAGATTATATGGTTAAATCGTTTTCTGATTGAACTTGTTTTCCCTGTTTAAATATTGTTGCTACAAAAAACACGATTATTCCAAAGATAATATGGAGTATAAGGTTATGAATATCCCTGTAATTATCCTTTTGCATAATTACATAATGTATTATAAAATAGAGGATAGGGCCAATAGCTAAGTTAAGAAAGGTGAAGAAAGAAAGGCTTTTTACAGCAGTTCGATTAAATATAACGCTCTCCTTAAGTGCTTTAAAAATAGTAGAAAGCACAAAAAAGAAGATAGCACCAAAAAAAAGCCCTAAGGAAATGGTAAGTATGACATTAAATTGGTAATCACCTTCAATAAATGTTCCGCTTAACGGAATATCCATAAAGTATCTGCCGTTTTCGTGCGTAAAATTCCCAGTCAAAAATGAGATATCGATATAAATGACAAATACTAAAATCAATATGGAAAGAGTCCTAAAGAGATAGAATAAAAGATGGGAGAATGATTTTGGACCAAATATTTTCATATAATTATTGTTTAACAATAACAAATATAAAATAATTATTGATAAACAATAATTAAATTTGAAATTACTGACTTTTTACCCTGTAGCTACTGATTTAATTTTAAACAAATGGAGAAGATAGTTTGTAGAAAAATTTAAAAAGAAATAGGATTATCCTGAAATGGTGTTTACTATAGGGATAGGAACCAATAAATAAGTATTAGGTTATTTTTAAGGGTTGGTTGGTTAGGACTAATTGATTTTCAACCAAGTGGCTCTCTTTTCAAGCATTTTTTTAGTTGGCTCTTCTCCCTCTTTTTCCATCAATAGTATTTTATATTCAGGATTTGGCTCCAATATGACCAGAGTATTTTTTTTGAACACCGTATCGCTCATATGCGATATTGAGGGAGTCCTCTATTTTTAGGGTTTTTACAAAATCATCAAATGACTGGCCATTAGGAAAGGGTTTGTTGTTGATACTGGTTAGGATATCTCCTTTATCTAAACCGGCTTTGTACGTAGGGCTTCCAATTTTTGGATTACTGGTAAGAACACCATTCAAATCATCATTTATTTTTACAGCAGCACCAAAATAAGCTTGATTTATATTTTGTTGTAAAAGGACACCATGTGAAGCAAGGAGATCTTTGTAATTTGGCATACCGCTGCTGTAGATGTAATCATTAAAAAAATCATCCCCAAAATTCTTTCCAGCATAGCTGTTTAAAGTTTCTTTAAGATTTTCTATCGTGTATGGCGTTTCGCTTTTACCATACCTCTGCCAAACCAATTTCATGTAATCGTCTAAATTAAGGCCTTTCTGTCTTAGAGAAAGGTCAAGTGACAGTCCTAGAACGCTACCATAAGAATAATAGGATATAAAAGTGTTTTCTCGGTTTACGGGATCAACCGACGTAGAGGCGTCTACAAAAGGAGCTTGGTAGCTCATCTCAATGGGATTGTAGAATTGCCTGGCAGGGGAATTCCAGACATAATTGAAAGTACCTGCAAGTCCCTCTATATAGTTCTTCTGGAGTAATGAGTCCGGCACGAGCCAAAGTATCAGATTGGTATAGTAACTGGTAAAACCTTCTGCAAACCATAGTGCGCCGCTCATGTTAGCTTCGGCAAAATTAAAGGGCTCCAAGGATTTTGGACGAATACGCTCCACGTTCCACGCATGGAAAAATTCGTGCGATACCGTACCAATATTACCTTCCATACCACCATTTGCTAGACTTCTGGTACTCGTTAAAACAGTGGAATTTCTATGTTCCATACCATCGCCCGAGGCATTTGGTACGTAGCAGGCCAAAAACGTATATGTCCCGTAATCGAACTTGGGCAGTTCCCCAAATACTTTCCGCTGTTCTAACACCACTTTTTTTACACTTTCAAAATAGGTATCCAGTTCTTTCTCCGTACCGTTATGATGCAGGGCTAAGCGCACGTTTTGTAGATCAACTTTAAACTCGCGTAATCCAAAATTGCTTATTTCGGTAGGGCTATCCATAAAATACTGCAAATCCGGAGCGGTATATAGGGTGCCGGACACCAGCGGTAATTGTGTGGCCACTTTCCATTCCAAATCCTCCCGCACCTTAAAATTGACCTCAATTTTCCTGTCGCTAAGCGATGGGGCGTACATAAAGGTGGCCGGCATGTTTAAATGGGCATGTGTTTCATCTATTTGGGAATAGGTGCCGTCCCCACGGTTGGCAAAAAGGGTATAGCCAATGTTTACCGTACCATTATGACCAGAGATAAGCCACGAATAAGGGTCTTTTCTGTAGACGTTGAGTAATTTTCCGTTATTATCCGTTGCCTTAAAATAATAAACGTTCTTCGCAAATTCGTGCAAGGCATATCGGCCGGGAGAGGAACGGCTCATACGCACCTCTAAAGTATCTGTCTCCACCTTTTGGAAAATTACCCCTACAACGGCTTCATGATGTACGGCGTTGTCAAATGAAATAGTATAGGAATTTGTTTGGCCGTTTGTTGTTAGGCTTGCGAATAAGAGAAATAGGGAAAAAACTAGAGTACGCATTTATACTGATTTTCAGCTAAGATAGTAAAGCGTTATATACTATATCACAACGCCAATTATTATGTTGGTCCCAATACGAGTTTACTAAATAGGAGACAAATAAGAGCTGCTAATTGCCATTTCCGTCAAACTTATCCGCTATTATATCTTTTAAGTTTTTTATAGTAGCTTGTCCTATGGGTTTTGTAATATATTCTGCAACAAAAGGATTTTCTTTAAGGTTATCCATGTCCTCTTGATAACCAGACGATGTTAATATAAATACCACAGTA
Source organism: uncultured Flavobacteriaceae bacterium (assembly GCA_963697395.1). Taxonomy (GTDB): domain Bacteria; phylum Bacteroidota; class Bacteroidia; order Flavobacteriales; family Flavobacteriaceae; genus Maribacter. The sequence goes on along the minus strand of CAVONX010000008.1, from coordinate 9,554 downwards.
TTACTCACATCGGCTAAGGCACCAAAGGTTTTCATAAATTCATATCCATCCATTACAGGCATACGAAGATCTAAAAAAATGACATAATTATTTTTTATGGTGTATTCATGTTTAAAAAAGGTTATGGCCTCTTGCCCGTTAGAAAAACTGTGTAAATTTCCCTTAAGGTCTGCTGACAAAAGGGATTTTTGAAGTAGGAAAGTAAAAATTGGGTCATCTTCGACCAGCACTATCTCGTAACTCATTATATCTTATCTATATCTATTATGGTGCTTGTTCGCTCGACGTTGTTTTTAATTACGTTATCGATCTCTTCTGCGGAAACTTTTATGTAATTAAGAATTTGTCTTTTTTCCGATCCGTACGTTCCTTCTTCCTTAATTAGATCTATAAGGCCCATTAAGCGGGCCACAGGAGCTCTAACGACGTGGCTTTGGTTCCAAGCAATTTCTTTTAGAGCTTTGTTTTGTTCCTCAATGGCTTTAAGGTATAGTACACGATCGGTAACATCCCTTGTGTTTGCCACGATTCCTTGAATGCTGGGTTCTTCTAATTGATTTGTGGCAATAGTCTCAAGCCAACGCCATTTTCCTTCTCCGTTTTTAAATCTGAATGGTCTTATATATACCTGTGTATTTTCTAGGGTTTCCAAGAACTGTGTATATACAGCTTCATGATCGTCTGGATGTATATGGGTGAAAGCATTAGTGCCCAAGAGCGTTTCCGGCGTCATCTTCAGGGTTTTTTTGGAGGTAGGGCTTACATAGCTAAAGTTGGCGTCTTGGTCAAAAATTGCAATAAGTTCCGTACCTTCCTGTACGAGGGTTTTAAAACGGCGTTCACTTTGCTCCAATTGTAGTTCCGTTTTTTTATTTTCGGTATTATCCCTGGCGATGCAGTACATTTTTTTTTCGTCCTTGTCCCAATTGGCAGACCAGCGCATGGGAACTAAATGGTTTTTCTTGTGGACATATCTATTTTCGAAATTTTTAATTTTTTTTCCCGAAACAATTTTTTTTTCTAATTTTCTAGAGGCTTTTATATCTTCATGATAAACAAAGTCGGTATATTTTTTGCCAACAACTTCTTTAGGCTCATAACCCCATATTCTCTTACAGGCAGTATTGATCGTTAAAAAATAGCCCTGCTCATCTACGGTACAAATAATATCCAAAGAGGTATCCATGATCTTATCCAAATTTTCTTTGGCAGTAAGAATCTCCTGTTGAGCAATAACCTCATAAGTGATGTCCTTTGAAAAGCAAGAAACGCCTAAAAGCATCCCTTTTTTATCGTACATAGGACTTAAGGAAATAAGGCCATACGTTGCGGAAGGTTCAGATAAATCTTCAATTTTCTCTTTTATGGTAAACTGTTCACCTTTCATGGCTCTCGTATAATACGATTTCCATTTTTCAATGGTTTTCTTGCTAAGTTCCTTAGGTAGTACTGACTCTCCTTTGTAGACTTTGCGTTTCAGTTGTGCCTGCATTACCTGCTCAAATGGCTTGTTGGCGATAATTAATTTAAAATCAGTATCAACGGACCATAACAGGTCTTTTGTGCCATTGATAAGGGCTTCTTGATTGTTTTTAATCTTTTCCAATTCGGTATCATGTGTTACCTTTTCGGTAATATTCTTAATGGTCCCTTGCATTGACAGGGGTTTGTTTTCATGGTCCCAACCTGTAATCCTGCCTGTTTCTTGAACCCAGATTAAGTTGCCGTTTTTCTGGAACATTCTATAAGAAACATCATACACCTCTTTTGAATTGGCAAAGCAGCGCTCTCGTTTTTCTTTGATAATAGGTAAATCAGATGAGTGAACATGTTTTTCCCAAGTATCCTTTGTTATTTCCTTTGGACCATGACTGTAATAACCGATTATATTGGCTCCTTCCTTATTGAATTTAACATAATTTGTTTGTCCATGACATTCCCAAAGCCCAATCCTATTGGATTCCGTAATACTCTTAAAAAGGCGGTCCTTTTCTTTGGATTTAGCTTCTTGACTTGTGTACGCAGTTTTAATTCTTTGTAGCTCAAAGGATTGAACTACCTGATGCGCCAAGGTTCGTAAGGTTGCTTTTTGGTTTTCATTTAACTCTTTGGGTTTTCTATCTATCACGCATAAAGCCCCTATTCGGTTTCCGTTTGGTGCGTTCAACGAAAATCCTGCATAGAAAGAAATTTTTGCACCGGAAACTATAAATGTATGATCTTGAAATCTTGGGTCATGTTTTGCGTCGGATACGATTAATTCATCAAGATCTTCACCTATCAGGTGTTTACAGAATGAAACATCCAATTCGGTTTGATTAAAATCTATACCATGGTGGGATTTAAAGAATTGCCTGGTATCGTCTATTAGGGTAATAAGACTTATTTCTGTATCGCAGATCGAGGCAGCAAGTTGGGTAATGTCGTCGTATAGCTTTTCAGGTGGAGTATCTAGCAGGTTGTAGGAAGCCAGTGTCCGTAGTCTTTTATTGTCTTTTATTTTATTCCCCTTCATGAAATCCTAATTTCAATACCAAAAATTCCCACAAATCATCTTGTTTAAAAGTAGGAAAATTCATTAATAAAATGCGAATTTAGTTTTTATCTTAAACATAAAGTATCGTAAGTACTTATTTTAATCAAATTTTGGCATTTGCTGGGTTTATATAAGTAACTAAAAATCAAAATATTAATATGAAATATTCAAGAAATTTTCGCTTGCTTACACAAATTCAGAAAGAATGAAGAATACAATTGAATTCCCCATACCAATTGGATCATAATTGTAAAAATGATTCAATAGAAAGATTATTTTTGTCGAATGAAGCAATTTCCAGAAAAACTAGCGAAGATGGTCGCGGCTAGAGATAAGGACCAGACGTTACGGCAACTATCTGCTATGAAAGGCAACATAGATTTTTTGTCCAACGATTATTTGGGTTTTGCCAAAAATGAAGACCTATTCTCTAAAACGTTTCAATTGCTTATCAACCAAGGCATAGCATCAAACGGTGCAGGTGGTTCACGCTTACTTTCTGGCAACCACAAATTGTACGGTGTTTTGGAACCTTTGTTGGCTAATTTTTATAGTGCCGATACCGCCTTGGTCTTCAATTCCGGTTACGACGCCAACATGGGATTTTTTAGCTGCGTGCCACAGCGTGGGGATTATATTTTTTATGATGAATTAATACATGCCAGTATTCGAGAAGGCATACGTATGAGCCATGCCAAGTCCTATCATTTTTCCCATAACGATTTGGATAATTTAAAGGAAAAAATCGATTTGAACGCCAATAAAAGTCCATTGGCGGACGATGCGAATATTTACATCGTTACAGAGAGTGTTTTTTCTATGGACGGCGATACGCCAAATTTAAAAGACCTTGTAGCATACACCAAGACTAACGGTTACCATTTGGTTGTAGACGAAGCGCATGCAGCTGGGGCACATGGTGATGCGGGCAACGGCATTGTACCGCAGCTAAAACTGGAACAAGAAGTTTTTGCTAGAACGGTTACCTTTGGTAAAGCCTTTGGCTGCCATGGAGCCGCCATTCTTGGTTCTAATGAATTAAGGGACTATCTTATAAATTTCGCAAAACCGTTTATTTATACCACCGCTCTTACACCGCACACCTTGGCCACCATTATTGCTGCCCATGAATTTTTTACCCTTTCCGGGAAAGGGGAGATGCTAAAGTTGACCGAAAATATCGACTATTTTAAAAAGGAATTAAAGGCCCAAGGTTTACAAAAGCACTTCATTGCTAGTGAGTCTCCTATACAATCTTGTATCTTGCCTGGTGCGGGAAAGGCAAAATCCGTTTCAAAAAAACTGATAGATAACGGTTTTGGGGCCAAGGCAATTCTCTCCCCAACTGTAGCGGAGGGCCAAGAACGCTTGCGTTTTTGCATACACAGTTATAATTCAAAAGAGGAGATGGGACTGGTTTTGAAATTGTTGTCTACGTATCTAAAATAGAATGAGAGAAACCTTTTATAAGTTAGCGTCTTTTGAGTATGCGGCAGATGTTCAGATTTTAAAGGGAAAACTGGAATCTGAAGGTATCCCCGTATTTTTACGAGACGAGAACACCTTAAACTCAGATCCGCTCATAAGTAATGCAATAGGTGGGGTTAAGTTGTTGGTGTACACTAGCGATAAGGAAAGGGCCTTGGGTATTTACAACGAAGTACGTGCCTATGCCGTTGATGATAACGATAATCCCATCGAGTGTCCCAACTGCAAGGCTACCAAATCAGAAGCATTTTATAACAGGAAGGGGATTTTTTATAAACTTTTCCCATTTTTTGAAAAAAGAAAATATAAGTGTTTAAATTGTGGGATAATTACAAAACCCAATTAGGCATGCAAAAAATTTTCGTAACCGGTATTTCTACAGAAGTAGGTAAAACTATAGCCTCGGCCATTATAACAGAAGCCTTGCATGCCGATTATTGGAAACCGGTACAAGCAGGCGACCTAGACAATACGGATAGTCATAAAGTGGCAAGCCTAATCTCCAATACCAAAACCGTAATACACCCATGCAGCTACCAGCTTAATACTCCTATGAGTCCGCATGCGGCTGCGGAGATAGACGGTATACGTATTGACCGTTTTCATATAAATGAACCGGAAACGGATAACCACTTGGTCATAGAGGGTGCTGGCGGATTATTGGTGCCCTTGAACGAAGAGGACACCATGTTCGACATTATTATGCCCAGTTACAAGGTCATCGTTGTTTCCAGGCATTATTTGGGGAGTATCAATCATTCCCTTTTAACCATTGGCTGGCTGCAACAAAAGGGGTATGATGTCTCCATCCTGTTCAGTGGTAACGCCAACCCACATACAGAGAATATTATTTTACATAAAACCGGTGTTTCTTTGATTGGCAGAATCAACGAAGAAGCCCATTTTAATAAGGAGGTTATAAAAGGTTATGCAGACAAATTTCAACATATTTTAGAAACCCTCTAGCCGTTGTAAGATCTCTGCATTTTCTACCACAGCAAGCACGTTATAGTACTTTGCCAAGTAAGCGTCGATATATTCGTTTTCTTCAATTTCCTTTTTGTCAAAAATACGTTTGCCTTTTCGTAGAATTACCGTTTTTGGGCGTAGGTCTTCCATAATATATTTTAATTCTTCTACAGATGTTGCTCTTGGATTGTGGAAAAAAGGAAAAAGTTCGTCTCTGCAAATATTACTTGGGTGGGTTGCCGCCTTAGTGGGGGGTAGTTTTCCTAAATTCCAATAACCTATATGGTAATCTAGAAAAAAAATGTTCTTAGTCTCTAGATTATTGTTGGAAATATATTCGGGAACGGTAAAGCCTTCACCATTATAAAATGTTCCATAGCGTACCTTGTTTTTTACAATATTGCCATATTCCAAATAACTTTCCACGGGTATTAAAAATAATAGTAATAGAGCTGTCTTGGGAATTCTTGGATTATAGTGCGACAATATGCCACTTATTGTCACAGCTAAAAATATGGCAAACATGGGATGTAACTGAATTAGATAATGCCCGTTGATGCGGCCACCTTTAAAAAAGGATAGCAAAACCCCTACGATTGCGATTACTAAAAATATGACGCTGTTATCTTTAAAATCGATATACTTCTTTTTCCATGCGAACAGTAAGAAGCTGGTAACAATAAGAAAAAATGGAGCTAATTTAAGGATAGGATATCTTCGTGCCCCGGTATATTCCAAAGGCGCTAAGACGACGGATTCCCACCAGACCATACTATTTCCATTAAGGTAATACGGCAGTATCGTAACAAGAATTACGAGTATGGTTCCCATTCCATAAAGCAACGTATTCCAAAATAAACGTATTTTTTTTGCCCTAACCACTTGGTAGCATAAGTACAATCCCAATAAGAGAATAGGGTAGGCCATATTCAATTTCACCATCACGGTGATACCCATAAGAAGTCCCGCCAAAAAAAACCACCCGCTACTCTTTTTTGAAACCAATAGGTAAAGTGCCGGTGTAAAAAATGCCATGCACAAATGTTCGGACATGACACCTTGTAGACTGCCGAACAAACTTAACAGTCCAATACAGCCAAAAGCTGTAAGCAGTGCAATTTTAGTACTGGTAATCCTTGTGCTTAGCTTATAGGTAAAAAAAGCGGTACTAACAACCAACAAGGTTCCGGCAATTCGCAGGGCAATAAAGCTTTTTCCAAAGACGGCTATAATTGCGGCGAAGAACGCAAAGGTTAACGGCGGTTTTAGGTCCCATAGTTGTATGTATGGCAGAAAACCATCTACCCAAGATTGGCCTAAAAGGATAAAAGTGCTTTCGTCACGATCTATATAATCCCTGAAAAAAAAAGGAAACCTGATAAAAAGGGCCATGACCAGAAGGCTTACTAGAACCGTTTTGTCATTACCATTTTTCAGCTTACCAGAAAGAAATCCTAAACTAGCTTTAAACATAAAATCTACCTTGTTTATAAGGTTGTTATCTTGAGTAATTTTTGGCCTGGTGCTTCTGTTCTCGAGTGCGGAAGTAAATTATTTCCCATCTTTGCAAAATACGTAAAACCTCATCCAACAAAATAGCCTGAATTGAAAAATCTTTCCGAAAGAGATAAAAAACACCTTTGGCATCCGTTGACCCAACATAAAACGGCAGCGTCTCCTTTGGGCATTGTTAAAGCGGCAGGTGCTGTGTTTTGGGACGAGGAAGGACGGGAATACATAGATGGTATTGCTTCTTGGTACACCAGTATGTACGGCCATGGCAACGAACATATTATCAATGCCATGAGCGCCCAAACGAAGCAGTTGGATTTTGTGCTCTTTAGTGGTTTTACCCATGAGCCCGCAGTACAAGTATCTGAAAGATTGTTACCACTTTTACCAAACAACCAAGCGAAGATTTTTTTTAACGATAATGGCTCCACTGCGGTAGAGGCAGGGATTAAAATAGCTCTACAATACCATTATAATCACGGTGAAAAAAGGGATACGCTAATTGCTTTTGAAGACGGTTTTCATGGAGATACTTTTGGGGCAATGAGTGCATCCGGACTTTCCTCCTACAACGGCCCGTTCGAGGATTTTTTGTTAAAGGTAGAACGCATTCCCGTACCACAAGAAGATAATTTTGAATTTGTGCTTTCGCAACTTCAGGATATCATTAAAAAGAACAATTGCGCTGCGTTCATTTATGAACCCTTGGTGCAGGGTGCGGCAGGAATGAAGTTCCATTCCGCAAAAGGGTTGGACGCCCTTTTGGAACTGTGCAAAAAAGCGGGAATTCTTTGTATTGCAGATGAAATAATGACCGGGTTTGGAAAAACAGGTAAGAATTTCGCCTCGGAGAATATGCTGCAGAAACCGGATATCATGTGTCTGAGCAAAGCATTAACGGCAGGAATGTTTCCGTTAAGCATTACCAGTTGCTCCCATGAAGTGTACGATCGCTTTTTAAGCGATGAGGTGTCAAAGGGCTTTTTCCATGCACATACGTTTAGCGCTCACCCCATAGGTTGCGCTGCGGTCCTTGCCGGGTTAGATCTCTTGGAGTCCCCCGAAATTTTGGAACGGCGGCAGTATATAAAAAATGCCCACGAACGTTTTGTGGCCGAGGTTCAAGACCATTCAAAAGTCGGTAATGCCCGCTGTATGGGAGTAATTTTGGCTATTGATTTGAACATAGAGATGGAGCGCTACGGCAACCTGCGCGACCAACTTTATCAGTTTTTTATGCAACGGGGCGTTATCTTGAGGCCTCTTGGGAATACGGTGTATGTACTGCCGCCTTTTGTTATTACGAATGCCCAATTGAAGAAGATTTATGATGCCATTTTGGAAGCTTTGGAAACCTTTTAATATCCATTTTTGAAAGAAATAATAGCCATAACCGCAATAGGTTCCATTTCTCCTTTAGGTACTACTTTGGGCGACATTTGGGAGAACTACCAGAACGAAGCACATTGTTTTACGGAGCAATCCTTCAGCGGAAAAATGGAGTTGGTGGCGTGTCTTCCCGAACATCTGAAACATTTAATAGATATTTTGAGGGCATCGGATACGAAATACAAAAAACTGGATGATAGTGTGCTTTACGCCATCTCTTCGGCAAGAAATGCGGTAGGTATGGCAGGCTGGAAGTCCACCGATAATTTTGGAATCAATATTGGCTCTTCGCGCGGGGCGACTTCGTTATTTGAGCAGTACCATGAGGAGTTTTTAGGAAGTAAAAAGACGGCTACTTTAGCATCACCTACTACGACTCTAGGAAATATTTCCTCTTGGGTAGCCCACGATCTGAAGACCCAAGGACCGGAAATTTCACATTCAATTACCTGTTCCACCGCGCTACATGCCGTCATAAATGGCATCGCATGGTTACAAAGCGGCATGGCCGATAAGTTTTTGGTAGGTGGCAGCGAAGCACCATTGACGCCTTTTACCATCGCCCAAATGCAAGCCTTGAAGATTTATGCGAAAAATGGGACAGAACAAAGGTCTAGCAAGAATTTAGAAACGAAAAATACGGCGGTAGAGCGGAGCCAACGCTATCCATGTCGAGCCCTAGACCTCAATAAGACCGAAAACACCATGATTTTGGGAGAAGGAGCGGCTATGGCCTGTTTGGAAAAGGGAAATGTGCCGAATGCTTTGGCTATGATTATTGGGATAGGATATGCCACAGAGCTTTTAGAACATAATGTTTCCATTTCTACGGATGCCCTTTGTTTTCAGCGTTCCATGAAAATGGCTTTAGGGACTGTTTTGCCAGAAGAAGTGGATGTAGTGGTACTGCACGCCCCAGGAACCATAAAAGGGGATGAGACGGAATACAGAGCTATAAAAAAGGTATTTAATAATAAAACACCGTTTTTGACTACCAATAAGTGGAAGGTTGGGCACACGTTCGGGGCATCGGGCATGTTGAATTTGGAAATGGCCGTTTTGATGCTGCAGCATCAAAAAACGATTGATGTTCCGTTTATCAAAGCACAACATCCACTTAAAAGCATAAAAAAAGTTTTGGTAAATGCCGTAGGTTTTGGAGGCAATGCGGTAAGTATTCTTTTGGCTGCACCGAATGCGGTATAAATTAAAGATTTTTTATTATAATGGTTTAGATGAAAATATCATCTTTCAAGTAACCAACTAAACCTTTTTATATGGAAAAGTGGTTCGAAGCCTTATGGCTGTTTGAAAAAATTTATTGGGTCGTTGCGCTTATTTCATCCGTATTATTTATTGTTTTAATTATCATGACGCTTTTGGGCGGGGATGCAGAGGACTCCGGCGGTGACTTAGACGTTGAGATAGAGGGCGATACAGGAATAGGCTTTCATTTTTTATCCATTAAAATTTTAATGGGATTCCTCACCATCTTTGGCTGGTCTGGGATTGATTGTATGGAGGGCGAACTTACCAAAGGGTTTACCGTAACTATTTCGTTTTTTGTAGACTTTTAATGATGACGGCAATGGCAGCATTAATTTACTATTTGGCCAAATCTAGAGGTGAACTATTAACTATCAATACCATTTACTAAAAT
>CAVONX010000007.1:0-15017 GCA_963697395.1 uncultured Flavobacteriaceae bacterium | reverse complement strand
TTGATATCCTTTCTCAAAAACTGAAGCAATAAACAGTACAAAGATTCCAAGTATAACATGCAGTAAATAGGTTGGGACGGTTCTAAAATTAGAGTGTTGCATTACAAAATAATGAATAAGGACGAATACTAGGGGAGAGCCTATTAAGTTAAATAGGGCAAAATACTTTAATCTTTTTACCGCTGTTTTGGTAAATATGATTTCTGATTTGAATGTTCGAAAAATTTCAGATAAACCATAGAAAAATAAAATATAACAGAAAAGCGTAAGTGAAATGGTTATAATAATGTTAGATTCATAAAAGCCTTTTACATACATTTCTGTGAGCGGAATTTTGATTTCAAATCTGTCTTCTATCAATTGATAATTTTCTGTCATAAAGGAAACTAATAGGAATAATAGAAATAACAATAAACAAAATGTTAGTATTCTGGAAGTAAAGAATAAATAGGTTGAGAAGGATTTTAGACCGAACATTTTCATTGTGTTAGTATTAAATGGTTAAATCGTTTTCTTTTTTAAGTCGATATCCATCCTCAATTAGTTTTGCAATTATTAATATAAAGAATGCGATAAGTAACAATGGAATCCTATCTGCAATAGCAGCACCAACATTTCTTCCCAAATTATATGCTGTGGATTCTCCCAACACTGAAACTTTTTCAAAAGAGTTTTCCAAAACCCTTATGAGAAAAATTCCAATAGAATAGTAAATCAGTCCTTTTCCAACGATTTGGAAAATTTCACGATTTTGTTTAGAAAAAAAGGACTCTGTTTTTACGGAGTATATGGTTTTTCTGAATTTGAGTAGGAGCCAAAACATATAACTTAAAAGAAGCATGCTTAAAATAGTAAGAAGTAGCGACCAATTGTTAGTTGCCATACTGGAAGATTCCGTGGCAAAAGATTTTGAATGTAGTAATTTGGTTAGGGATACTACTTTAATTAAAAGCGTTCCACACACGCTGAAAATCAAAAAATTGACAAGTAATTTAAAGGAGCTCGATAGGTTTTTCATGATATTTATTATTGTTTAACAATAACAAATATATAAAAATTATTGAAAAACAATAATAAATTTAAAAAAATAGTAAATTTAGAATTGAACGACTAACTTCAATTTTAAAGAAATCTTAAAGATATTTATGTGGAAGTTGTAATGGTAATTGGTTCTCAGTTAGAGCAATTAACAGATTGCTAATCATTGAAATAAAAATAATTAAGTGTCATATAATTGAACAAGTTGACAATGATTACTCATTTTTATTTAACCACGCTACCCTTTTTGAAGTACTTTTTTAGTAGGAGTTTGGCCTTTTTTTTCATTAGGCTTATGGTATAGGACGGATCTGATTGTAAAACCACTGCAACATTTTTTTTGACTTCATAACGATCAAACGCAATAGTAAGGGTGTCGCCTACTTTTTGCGTTTTAATAAAAGCATCAAAAGACTGTCCGTTAGGAAAAGGGCTATTGTTAATACTAGTGAGAATGTCTCCCTTATCCAAACCGGCAGTATACGCCGGACTTCCAATCTTGGGATTGCTGGTAAGAACGCCGTTTAAATCATCATTTATTTTTGCTGCAGCACCAAAGTAGGCTAGGTCTGTATTTTGTTTTAAGAGCACTCCATGTGAGGCAAGGAGTTCCTAATAGTTCGGCATTCCACTCGTATAGATGTAGCTATTGAAAAAAACAGCTCCAAAATCATTTCCAGCATAGGTGCTAAGACTTTCTTGAAGGTCCGCTATAGTATATGGCGTTTCGCCTTTACCATAGGTTTCCCATACCAATTTCATGTAATCGTCTAAATTAAGGCCTTGCTGTCTAAGGGGAAGGTCCAGTGCCAGTCCCAGAACGCTACCATAAGAATAATAGGAGATAAAAGTGTTTTCACGGTTTACTGGACCAACCGACGTAGAGGCGTCTACAAAAGGAGCTTGGTAGCTCATCTCAATGGGATTGTAGAATTGTCTAGCAGGAGAATTCCAGACATAATTGAAAGTGCCTGCGAGTCCCTCTGACATATACTTCCGGGGTCATGAGTCCGGCACGACATAGAATAAGGTTGGTATAATAACTGGTAAAACCTTCGGCGAACCAAAGTGCCCCGCTCATGTTAGCTTCAGCAAAATTAAAGGGCTGCAAGGATTTTGGACGAATACGCTCCACGTTCCACGCATGGAAAAATTCGTGCGATACCGTACCAATATTACCTTCCATGCCACCATTTGCTAGACTTGTGGTACTGGTTAAAATAGTGGAATTTCTATGTTCCATACCATCACCAGAAGCATTTGGTATGTAGCAGGCCAAAAACGTATATGTTCCATAATCGAACTTGGGCAGTTCTCCATATACTTGCTCTTGTTGTAGGACCACTTTTTGCACTTTTTCAAAATATTTGTCCAATTCTTCTTCGGTACCATTATGATGTAGGGCCAAGCGTACGTTTTGTCCATCAACGTTAAACTCTCGTAATCCAAAATTGCTTATTTCGGTAGGGCTGTCCATAAAATACTGTAAATTCGTTGCGGAATATAGGGTGCCGGATACCAGCGGTAATTGTGTGGCCACTTTCCACGCCAAATCCTCCCGCACCTTAAAATTGACCTCAATTTTCCTGTCGCTAAGCGATGGGGCGTACATAAAGGTGGCCGGCATGTTTAAATGGGCATGTGTTTCATCTATTTGGGAATAGGTGCCGTCCCCACGGTTGGCAAAAAGGGTATAGCCAATGTTTACCGTACCATTATGACCAGAGATAAACCACGAATAAGGGTCTTTTCTGTAGACGTTGAGTAATTTTCCGTTATTATCCGTTGCCTTAAAATCATAAACGTTCTTCGCAAATTCGTGCAAAGCATATCGGCCGGGAGAGGAACGGCTCGATACGCACCTCTAAAGTGTCTGTCTCCACCTTTTGGAAAATTACCCCCACAACGGCTTCATGATGTACGGCGTTGTCAAATGAAATAGTATAGGAATTTGTTTGGCCGTTTGTTGTTAGGCCTTGCGAATAAGAGAAATAGGGAAAAAACTAGAGTACGCATTTATACTGATTTTCAGCTAAGATAGTAAAGCGTTTTATACTATATCACAACGCCAATTATTATGTTGGTCCCAATACGAGTTTACTAAATAGGAGACAAATAAGAGCCGCTAATTGCCATTTCCGTCAAACTTATCCGCTATTATATCTTTTAAGTTTTTTATAGTAGCTTGTCCTATGGGTTTTGTAATATATTCTGCAACAAAAGGATTTTCTTTAAGGTTATCCATGTCCTCTTGATAACCAGACGATGTTAATATAAATACCACAGTATTACTCACATCGGCTAAGGTACCAAAGGTTTTCATAAATTCATATCCGTCCATTACAGGCATACGAAGATCTAAAAAAATGACGTAATTATTTTTTATGGTGTATTCTTGTTTAAAAAAAGTCATGGCCTCCTGGCCGTTAGAAAAACTGTGTAAATTTCCCTTAAGGTCTGCTGCCAGAAGGGATTTTTGAAGTAGGAAAGTAAAAATTGGATCATCTTCGACCAGCACTATCTCGTAACTCATTACATCTTATCTATATCTATTATGTTGCTTGTTCGCTCTACGTTGTTTTTAATTACGGCATCTATCTCTTCAGCAGAAGCTTTTATGTAATTAAGAATTCGTCTATTTTCCAATCCGTCCGTTCCATCTTCGCTAATCAAATCTATAAGGCCCATTAACCGGGCCACAGGGGCTCTAACTATGTGGCTTTGGTTCCAAGCAATTTCTTTTAATGCCTTGTTTTGTTCCTCTATGGCTTTAAGGTATAGCACACGATCGGTTATATCTCTTGTGTTTGCCACGATTCCTTGTATACTAGGTTCTTCTATTTGATTTGTGGCAATAGTCTCAAGCCAACGCCAATTTCCTTCTCCGTTTTTAAATCTGAATGGTCTTATATATACCTGTGTATTTTCTAGGGTTTCCAAGAACTGTGTATACACAGCTTCATGGTCGTCTGGATGTATATGGGTAAAAGCATTGGTGCCCAAGAGCGACTCCGGCGTCATCTTTAGGGTTTTCTTGGAGGTAGGGCTTACATAGCTAAAGTTGGCTTCTTGGTCAAAAATGGCAATAAGTTCCGTTCCTTCCTGTACAAGGGTTTTAAAACGGCGTTCACTTCGCTCCATTTGTAGTTCTGCTTTTTTATTTTCGGAATTATCCCTTGCAATGCAGTACATTATTTTTTCGTCCTCGTCCCAATTCGCAGACCACCGCATGGGAATTAAATGTTTTTTCTTATGGACGTACCTGTTTTCGAAATTTTTAATTTTTTTTCCTGAAAAAATATCTTTTTCTATTTTTTCTGAGGCTTTTATATCTTCGTGATAAACAAAGTCGGTATATTTTTTGCCAACAAGTTCTTTAGGGTCATAGCCCCATATTCGCTCACAGGAAGCTGTTGATAGTTAAAAAATAGCCCTGCTCATCTACGGTACAGATAATATCCAAAGAAGTGTCCATGATCTTATCCATTTTTTCTTTGGCAGTAAGAATCTCCTGTTGAGCAATAACCTCGTACGTTATGTCTTTAGAAAAGCAGGAAACGCCTAAAAGCATCCCTTTTTTATCGTACATAGGACTTAGGGAAATAAGGCCATACGTTGCGGAAGGTTTAGATAAATCTTCCATCTTCTCTTTATAGTAAACTGTTCACCTTTCATGGCTCTCGCATAATACGATTTCCATTTTCCGATGGTTTTTTTACTAAACTCCTTAGGTAGTGCGGACTCTCCTTTGTATATTTTACGTTTCAGTTGTGCCTTCATTACCTCCTCAAATGGCTTGTTGGCGATAATTAATTTGAAATCCGTATCTACAGACCATAGAAAGTCTTTCGTTCCATTGATAAGGGCTTCTTGATTGTTTTTAAGCTTCTCCAATTCGGTATCATGGGTTACCTTTTCGGTAATATCCCTAATAGTCCCTTGCAATGACTTGGGTTCGTTTTCAAAGTCCCATTCCGTAATCTTGCCCGTTTCTTGAACCCAGATTAGGTTTCCGTCTTTATGAAACATTCTATAAGAAATATCATATACTTCTTTTGCATTGGCAAAGCAGCGCTCTCGTGTTTCTTTTAATAATAGGTAGATCAGAAGAGTGAATTTGTTTTTCCCCCCAATTGTCCTTTGTTATTTCCTTCGGACCATGACTGTCATAACCGATTATATTGGCTCCTTCCTTGTTGAATTTGACAAAATTTGTTTGTTTATCACATTCCCAAAGCCCAATCCTGTTGGATTCTACAATGCTTTTAAAAAGGCGGTCCTTTTCTTTGTGTTTAGTTTCTTGACTTGTGTACGCAATTTTAATTCTTTGTAATTCAAATAATTGAACTACCTGTTGCGCCAAGGTTCGTAAAGATGCCTTTTGTTTTTCATTTAACTGTTTGGGTTTTCTATCTATCACGCATAAAGCCCCTATTCGGTTTCCGTTTGGTGCGTTCAACGAAAATCCTGCGTAGAAAGAAATTTTTGACACCGGAAATTACAAACGGTGTGATCTTGAAATCTCGGATCATTTTTTGCGTCGGATACAATTAATTCATCAAGATCTTCACATATCAGGTGCTTACAGAATGAAACATCCAATCCGGTTTGATTAAAATCTATACCATGGTGGGATTTAAAGAATTGCCTGGTATCGTCTATTAGGGTTATAAGACTTATTTCTGTATCGCAGATCGAGGCTGCAAGATGGGTAATGTCGTCATATAGCTTTTCTGGGGGTGTATCTAGCAGATTATAGGATGCCAGTGTCCGTAATCTTTTGTTATTCTTTATTCTATTCCGCCCCATGAAATCCAAATTTCAATTCTAAAAATTCCTACACATCACCTTATTTAAGGTAGGAAAATTCATTAATAAAGTGCGAATTTAGTTTTTATCTTAAACATAAAGCACTCTAAGTACTTATTTTAATCAAATTTTGGCATTTGTTAGGTCTATATAAGTAACTAAAAATCAAAATATTAATATGAAATATTTAACGATTTTTCACTTGATTATACAAATTCCGAAAGAATGAAGAATACAATTGAATTTCCTATACCAATTGGATCATAATTATAACAATGATTCAACAGAAAGATTATTTTTGTCGCATGAAGCAATTTCCAGAAAAACTGGCAAAGATGGTCGCGGCCAGAGATAAGGACCAGACGTTACGGCAACTATCTGCTATACAAGGCAACATAGATTTTTTGTCCAACGATTATTTGGGTTTTGCTAAAAATGAAGACCTATTTTCTAAAACGTTTCAGTTGCTTATCAACCAAGGCATAGCATCAAACGGTGCAGGTGGTTCACGCCTACTTTCTGGCAACCACAAATTGTACGGTGTTTTGGAACCTTTGTTGGCTAATTTTTATAGTGCCGATACCGCCTTGGTGTTTAATTCCGGTTACGATGCCAACATGGGATTTTTTAGCTGCGTGCCTCAACGTGGGGATTTATATTTTTTATGACGAATTAATACATGCCAGTATTCGTGAAGGCATACGCATGAGCCATGCCAAATCCTATCATTTTTCCCATAACGATTTGGATAGCCTAAATGAAAAAATCGATTTGAACGCCAATAAAAGCCAATTGGCGGACGATGCGAATATTTACATAGTTACAGAAAGTGTTTTTTCTATGGACGGTGATACGCCAGATTTAAAAGCACTTGCAGCATATACCAAGACTAACGGCTATCATTTAGTAGTAGATGAGGCTCATGCGGTAGGGGTACATGGCACGGCGGGTAGTGGTATTATACCGCAGCTAAAACTCGAAAAAGACGTTTTTGCTAGAACGGTTACCTTTGGCAAGGCCTTTGGTTGCCATGGAGCCGCCATTCTTGGTTCTGCTGAATTAAGGGAATATCTAATAAATTTCGCAAAACCGTTTATCTATACCACGGCACTTACGCCACACACCTTGGCCACCATTATTTCCGCCCATGAATTCTTTTCCCTTTCCGGAAATGGGGAAGTGCTAAAGTTGACCGAAAACATAGCCTATTTTAAAAAGGAATTAAGGGCACAAGGTTTACAAAAGGACTTCATTGCTAGTGAGTCGCCTATACAATCTTGTATCTTGCCGGGTGCAGGAAAGGCGAAATCGGTATCAAAAAAACTGGTAGATAACGGTTTTGGGGTCAAGGCAATTCTCTCCCCAACTGTTGCAGAGGGTCAGGAACGCTTGCGATTTTGCATCCACAGTTATAATTCGAAAGAGGAGTTGGGACTGGTGTTGAAATTGTTGTCTACATATATAAAATAGGATGGAAGAAACCTTTTATAAGTTGGCATCTTTTGAGTATGCTGCAGATGTACAGATTTTAAAGGGAAAACTGGAATCTGAAGGTATCCCCGTATTTCTGCGAGACGAGAACACCTTAAATTCAGATCCGCTCATCAGTAATGCTATTGGTGGGGTAAAGTTGTTGGTGTACACTAGCGATAAGGAAAGGGCCTTGGGTATTTACAACGAAGTACGCGCCTATGCCGTTGACAATAAAGACAATCCCATCGTGTGTCCCAATTGCAAGGCTACCAAATCCGAAGCGTTTTATAACAGGAAGGGGATTTTTTATAAACTTTTCCCATTTTTTGAAAAAAGAAAATATAAGTGTTTAAATTGTGGGATAATCACTAAACCCAGTTAGGCATGCAAAAAATTTTCGTTACCGGGATCTCCACAGAAGTAGGTAAAACTATAGCCTCGGCTATTATTACAGAAGCCTTACATGCCGATTATTGGAAACCGGTACAAGCTGGAGATTTAGACAATACGGATAGTCATAAAGTGGCAAGCCTTATCTCCAATACCAAAACGGTAATACACCCAAGCAGCTACCAGCTTAACACTCCTATGAGTCCGCATGCAGCAGCGGAAATAGACGGTATTAGCATAGACCGTTTTCATATAAACGAACCGGAAACGGATAACCACTTGGTCATAGAAGGTGCTGGAGGACTTTTGGTGCCCTTGAACGAAGAGGACACCATGTTCGATATTATTATGCCCGGCTACAAGGTTATAGTTGTTTCCAGACATTACTTGGGGAGTATAAATCATTCCCTTTTAACCATTGGCTGGCTGCAACAAAAGGGTTATGATGTCTCGCGTCCTGTTCAGCGGTAATATCAATCCGCATACGGAAAACATCATTTTACATAAAACAGGTGTTTCTTTAATTGGCAGAATCAACGAAGAAGCCCATTTTAATAAAGAGGTTATAAAAGGTTATGCAGATAAATTTCAACATATTTTAGAAACCCTCTAGCCGTTGTAATATCTCTGCATTTTCTACCACAGCAAGCACGTTATAGTGCTTTGCCAAATAGGCGTCGATATATTCGTTTTCTTTAATTTCCTTTTTGTCAAAAATACGTTTGCCTTTTCGTAGAACTACGATTTTTGGGCGTAGGTCTTCCATAATATATTTTAATTCTTCTACAGACGTTTCTCTGGGATTGTGGAAAAAAGGAAAAAGTTCGTCTCTGCAAATATTACTTGGGTGGGTGGCCGCCTTAGTTGGGGGCAGTTTTCCTAAATTCCAATAACCTATATGGTAATCTAGAAAAAAGATGTTCTTAGTCTCTAGATTATTGTTGGAAATATACTTGGGAACGGTAAAGCCTTCGCCATTAAAAAATGTTCCATAGCGTACCTTGTTTTTTACAATATTGCCATATTCCAAATAACTTTCTGCAGGTATCAAAAGTAATAGTAATAGAGCTGCCTTGGGTATTCTTGGTTTATACTGCGATAATAAACCACTTATTGTCACGGCTAAAAGTACGGCAAACATGGGATGTAACTGAATAAGATAATGTCCGTTGATGCGGCCACCTTTTAAAAAAGATAGCAATACACCTGCGATAGCAATCACTAAAAATATGACATTAGTATCTTTAAAATCGATATACTTTTTTTTCCATGAGAACAGTAAAAAGCCGGTAACAATAAGAAAAAATGGAGCTAATTTTAGGATTGGATATCTTCGTGCCCCGGTATATTCCAAAGGTGCTAAGACGACGGATTCCCACCAAATCATACTATTTCCATTGACGTAATACGGTAGTATCGTGGCAAGAATTACGATTATAGTTCCCATTCCAAATAGTAGTGCATTCCAAAATAAACGTATTTTTTTTGCCCTAACCACCTCGTAACATAAGTACAATCCCAATAAGAGAATAGGGTAGGCCATATTCAATTTCACCATCACGGCGATACCCATAAGAAGGCCCGCCAAAAAAAACCACCCAATACTCTTTTTTGAAACCAATAGATAAAGTGCCGGTGTAAAAAACGCCATGCACAAATGTTCGGACATGACACCTTGTAGACTGCCAAACAAACTTAATAAACCTATACAACCAAAAGCTGTAATCAGCGCAATTTTGGTACCGGTAATCCTTGTACTTAGCTTGTAGGTAAAAAAAGCGGTAATAACAACCAACAAAGTCCCGGCGATACGCAGCACAATGAAACTTTTTCCAAAGACGGCTATAATTGCGGCAAAGAAAGCAAAGGTTAACGGCGGTTTTAGGTCCCATAGTTGTATGTAGGGCAAGAAACCATCTACCCAAGATTGACCTAGAAGAATAAAAGTGCTTTCGTCACGATCTATATAATCCCTAAAAAAAAACGGAAACCTGATAAAAAGAGCCATGACCAGAAGGCTTACCACAACCGCTTTGTCGTTACCATTATTCAGCTTATCCGAAAAAAACCCTAAACTAGTTTTAAACATAAAATTTACCTTGTTTACAAGCTTGTCGCCTTAAGTAATTTTTGGCCTGGTGCTACTGTTCCCCAATGCGGAAGTAAATTATTTCCCATCTTTGCAAAATACGTAAAACCTCATTCAACAAAATAGCTTCGATTGAAAAATCTTTCAGAAAGAGATGAAAAGCACCTTTGGCATCCGTTGACCCAACATAAAACGGCAGCAGCCCCTTTAGGTATCGTTAAGG
The DNA here is from genome assembly GCA_963697395.1 of uncultured Flavobacteriaceae bacterium. Classification (GTDB taxonomy): domain Bacteria; phylum Bacteroidota; class Bacteroidia; order Flavobacteriales; family Flavobacteriaceae; genus Maribacter. The sequence goes on along the minus strand of CAVONX010000007.1, from coordinate 4,995 downwards.
CAAAAGGAGCATTGTTTTGGGATGAAGAAGGCAAGCCATATATAGACGGTATCGCTTCATGGTACACCAGTATGTATGGGCACGGTAATGAACACATTGTCAATGCAATGGCCGCCCAAATGAAGCAGTTGGATTTTGTTCTTTTCAGCGGTTTTACCCATGAACCGGCAGTGCAATTATCAGAAAGATTATTGCCGCTTTTGCCCAACAACCAAGCCAAGATTTTCTTTAATGACAATGGGTCTACGGCTGTGGAAGCAGGCATTAAAATGGCCTTGCAATACCATCATAATCACGACGAAAAAAGGGATACCTTGATAGCTTTTGAAAATGGTTTTCATGGCGACACTTTTGGGGCTATGAGTGCATCCGGACTTTCCTCATACAACGGCCCGTTCGAGGATTTTTTGTTAAAGGTAGAACGCATTCCCGTACCACAAGAAGATAATTTGGAGTTTGTGTTTTCACAACTTCAGGATATCATTAAAAAGAACAATTGCGCTGCGTTCATTTATGAACCCTTGGTGCAGGGTGCGGCAGGAATGAAGTTCCATTCCGCAAAGGGTTTGGATGCGCTTTTGGAACTGTGCAAAAAAGCGGGAATTCTTTGTATTGCAGATGAAATAATGACCGGGTTTGGGAAAACGAGCAAGAATTTCGCCTCGGAGAATATGAAGCAGAAACCGGACATTATGTGCTTAAGCAAAGCATTAACGGCAGGAATGTTTCCATTGAGTATTACCAGTTGCTCCCATGAAGTGTACGATCGCTTTTTGAGTGATGAGGTGTCCAAAGGCTTTTTCCACGCACATACGTTTAGCGCGCACCCCATAGGTTGCGCTGCGGTGCTTGCAGGTCTAAATCTCTTGGAGTCCCCCGAAATCTTGGAACGGCGGCAGTATATTAAAAACGCACACGAACGTTTCGTGGCCGAGGTTCAAGACCATCCAAAAGTCGGTAATGCCCGCTGTATTGGAGTGATTTTGGCTATCGATTTGAATATAGAGATGGAGCGCTACGGCAACCTGCGCGACCAACTTTATCAGTTTTTTATGCAACGGGGCGTTATCTTAAGGCCTCTTGGGAATACGGTGTATGTACTGCCGCCTTTTGTTATTACTAATGCCCAATTGAAGAAGATTTATGATGCCATCTTGGAAGCTTTGGAAACCTTTTAATATCCATTTTTGAAAGAAAAAATAGCCATAACCGCCATAGCCTCCATTTCTCCTTTAGGAAATACTTTTGGCGAAGTTTGGGAGAAGTATCAAAACGATGCACATTGTTTTAAGGAGCAAGCCTTCAACGGAAAAATGGATTTGGTGGCCTGCCTTCCTGAGCATCTGAAACATTTAATAAATATCTTAAGGGCATCGGATACTAAATACAAAAAACTGGATGATAGTGTGCTTTACGCCATCTATTCGGCAAGAAATGCGGTAGGTATGGCAGGCTGGAAATCTACCGATAATTTTGGAATAAACATTGGTTCCTCCCGCGGGGCGACTTCGTTATTTGAACGGCACCATGAAGAGTTTTTGCAAAATAATAAGGCGGCTACTTTAGCTTCCCCAAATACAACGCTCGGAAATATTTCCTCATGGGTGGCCCACGACCTACAAACCCAAGGGCCAGAAATTTCGCATTCCATTACATGTTCCACGGCATTACATGCGGTATTGAACGGCATCGCATGGTTACAAAGTGGTATGGCCGATAAGTTTTTAGTTGGCGGTAGCGAAGCACCTTTGACTCCGTTTACCATCGCTCAAATGCAAGCCTTGAAGATTTATGCTAAAAATGGGGCAGAACAAAAATCTAGCAAGAATATAGAAACGAAAAATACGGCGGTAGAGCTGAGCCAAAGCTATCCATGTCGAGCCCTAGACCTCAACAAGACTGAAAACACGATGATTTTGGGCGAAGGAGCGGCTATGGCCTGTTTGGAAAAAGGAAATGTGCCAAACGCTTTGGCCATGATTATTGGTGTAGGATATGCCACAGAGCTTTTAGAACATAATGTTTCTATTTCTACGGATGCCCTTTGTTTTCAGCGTTCGATGACAATGGCTCTTGGAACTATTACGCCAGCCGACGTAGATGTTATCGTAATGCACGCCCCAGGAACCATAAAAGGAGATGAGACGGAGTACAGAGCTATAAAAAAGGTATTTAATAATAAAACACCGTTTTTGACTACCAATAAGTGGAAGGTTGGGCACACGTTCGGGGCATCGGGCATGTTGAATTTGGAAATGGCCGTTTTGATGCTGCAGCATCAAAAAACGATTGCTGTTCCGTTTATCAAAGCACAACATCCACCAAAAAACATAAAAAAAGTATTGGTAAACGCCGTTGGTTTTGGTGGGAATGCGGTAAGTGTTCTTTTGGCTGCTCCGGATTTGGTATAAATTAAAGATTTTATATTCTAAAGATTTAGATGTAAAATACTATCTTTCAAGTAACCAACTAAACCTTTTTATTATGGAACAATGGTTCGAAGCCTTATCGCTGTTTGAAAAAATTTATTGGGTCATTGCGCTTATTTCATCCGCAATATTTATTGTTTTGATTATCATGACGCTTTTGGGCGGAGATGCAGATGACTTTGGCGGCGACGTAGATGTGGAGATAGAGGGCGATACCGGAATAGGCTTTCAATTTTTATCCTTTAAAAATTTAATGGGATTCCTTACCATCTTTGGCTGGTCTGGGATTGCTTGTATGGAGGGCGGACTTGCTAAAGGGCTTACCGTAGCTATTTCCATTTTTTGTGGACTTTTAATGATGATGGCAATGGCAGCTTTGTTTTATTATCTCGCTAAATTACAGAGTAGCGGCACCTTAAAACTTAAAAATGCGCTAAATCAAGTTGGCGAGGTGTATTTAACTATTGGCGCCAACCGCTCCAAGATAGGAAAGGTAAGTATTAGTGTACAAGGCACGTTGCGGGAGTTGGAGGCCCTTACCGATGAACCAAAGGACTTAAGCCAAACTGACGTGGTACGTGTTAAGGACGTGACCGATAATGGAATTTTAATTGTTGAACTTTTAAATAAATAACCCTATGCTTTTACCCTTACAACTTGGTGGTGGTGCCTCCTTATTGGCTGTTGGCTTCGCTATTCTTTTCTTTTTTATCATTATCATTTCCTTTATTAGGAGATATAAAAGATGCCCGTCGGATCGTATTTTGGTGGTCTATGGGAAAGTAGGTACAGGAAATTCCGCGCGGTGTATCCATGGTGGGGCCGCATTTATTTGGCCGGTAATACAGGATTATGAATATTTAGATTTAACTCCTATTTCTATTGAGGTAAACCTGGTAAACGCCTTAAGCAAGCAGAACATAAGGGTGAACGTGCCTTCTAGATTTACCATTGGTATTTCTACAGAGCCAGGGATTATGCAAAATGCCGCGGAGCGTTTGCTGGGACAAGGAATGCAGGAAGTTCAAGATTTGGCCAAAGAGATAATTTTTGGACAGTTACGTTTGGTGGTGGCCTCTATGGATATTGAGGAAATTAATTCCGATCGGGATAAATTCTTGACCAATATTTCCCAGAGTGTAGAATCGGAACTAAAGAAAGTGGGCCTTAAGCTGATCAATGTAAACATTACGGATATTGTTGATGAGTCCGGTTACATTGAAGCCTTGGGTAAGGAAGCAGCAGCACATGCCATTAACGCCGCCCGTAAGTCTGTTGCCGAGAAAAATAGAGACAGTGATCTATTGGAGAGGCAAATGCGGTGCAGGATGAACGTACCCAAGTTGCAGCTGCAAATGCAAAAGCAGTGGAAGGGGAGAACTTGGCAAAGATTAATGTGGCCAATTCGGATTCACTTAGGAGACAGCGCGAAGCAGAAGCGGAACGCACGGCAATAGCATCTGAAAAAGTACAAACGGCAAAAGCCTTGGAAGAATCCTATGCAGCGGAACGAAATGCTGAAATAGCAAGGGCGGAACGCGAGCGTAGTTCGCAAATGGCGGATATTGTAGTACCTGCGGAAATAGATAAGAAAAAAGTTGAGATCGATGCTGAGGCCGATGCAGAACGAACCAGACGTATTGCAAAAGGAGAGGCCGATGCTATTTTGTTTAAGGCACAGGCCGAAGCACAAGGTATTTTGGAAGTATTGACCAAACAGGCAGAAGGTCTGGATAAGATCGTAAGGGCTGCCGGAAATAGTCCAAAGGATGCCGTACTCTTATTGATTGCTGATAAATTACCGGAATTGGTACGGACACAGGCCGAGGCCATTAAGAACATAAAAATTGATAAAGTAACCGTTTGGGATTCTGGGTCTAAAACGGAAGATGGGAAAAGTTCCACCGCCAACTTTATTTCGGGGATGTACAAATCGGTTCCGCCATTGCAAGAAATGTTCAACATGGCCGGTATGCAGTTGCCGGAGTACTTGAAGGGGAAGGATGTTACAGTTGATGAAGAGTCCGTAGATTCTAAGAAAACTGGTGCTACGAAGAAGAAGGAAGAATAGGGAATCTTTTGAATAGGCTATAAAAAAATGAATTTCGAGATTTTATGATGAGAGTATAAGCTGTGTTTAAAGTGTGAAAACCTTCTCTTATACATTAAATCCGAAGGTCATATTCTTTTCTTTATTCTTAAAACTCAGAAGTATATCATCTGGTTTCAATCGGGAAAGTGGGGTAATTATTAAAGAAATGGCTGAAATTAGGGGAATATAGCTACCTCTTCTTTCTTTTTGTTATTTGATTTTCCTGATTGAATAGATTTTAATTACAATTAAATTCTATTAACGTAATATGTGTAATTATTTATTGTTGAATGGAGAGCCCTAATATTTAGTTTTGTTTAGCGCGGCCATCATACGGATACCTTTGTTATACGATTAGCACATTGTGCAAAACCCTTAAACCTCGTTTTTGTATTACAGCCCGTTTAAGATATTAGGCCAGAACTGCCCAAATCTAGAGTTGAACAAATAACTGTCAAAACCATTTACTAGTAT
>CAVONX010000006.1:0-43934 GCA_963697395.1 uncultured Flavobacteriaceae bacterium | reverse complement strand
GGCTACTTTTTCTGCCTTAAGCGAGGAAAAATATCAGGAAAAATATCAGAAAAGTAATCCCAATAACGAGTTACTACAATTACTAAAGGAATATGGGGTGGAACTCTTGGTCTGCGCCCAAGCAACTGCCGCTCGGGGCTATGGTGAAGAAGACCTAAATTCTAACACAAAGTTATCCCTATCGGCCATGATGGTACTTAGCAATTATCAACTTAAGGGCTATGCCCTTATGCCATAAGGGTTTATGAATGAAAGATTTTTGGAATAAACGATATACCGAGGATGCATTTGCCTACGGAACGCTTCCCAATGAATATTTTAAGCAAGAGCTGGATAAATTGGTGCCCGGATCACTTTTGTTGCCCGCAGAAGGCGAAGGGCGAAATGCCATATATGCGGCCAGTAAAGGCTGGGACGTCCTTGCATTCGATTATAGTGGTGCTGCACAAAAAAAAGCCTTGCAGCTTGCACAAAAAGGAGGTTTGTCGCTAGACTACCAAGTTGCGGATGTCTTAAATTTTCATTCTTATAAATACTTTGATGTTATAGGGTTCTGTTATGCACATTTCCCCGTGGATATTAGAGCTAAAGCACATCTGCATATCCAAAAGTTCTTAAAGCCTGATGGTATTGTTATTTTTGAGGCGTTCTCAAAAAAACAATTAGGTAAATCTTCAGGTGGCCCTAAGAATGAGGACATGCTTTTTTCCATTGAAGAAATCCATACTGAATTTAAAGACCTGACCTTTGATTATCTCGAAGAAGAAATAGTCTATCTAAAAGAAGGTGAATATCATCAAGGAGAAGCATCGGTCATACGCTTTGTGGGAAGACTAGCTGATTAAGCCTTTTTCATTGTTAAAAAAAATCTAAATTGACACTAGTGTAACCCTTGTTACAGATAAATCTTATAGTATAGTTTAATTTTATCAAAATATTAATAACGATAGATAAAAACAATACAATGAATAACGAAAATCTATTACAAGAACAAACTGTTTCAATGCCAAGAATCGGAGATCAAGCGCCGGACTTCGAGGCAGTAACGACCAAGGGAAAAATTAAAATGTCTGAGTTTGCAAAGGACAAATGGATAGTCATGTTTTCGCACCCTGCTGATTTTACGCCCGTATGTACCACTGAAATGAGTGGTTTTGCTACACGTAAAAATGAGTTTGATGCCTTGGATACCGAATTATTGGGCTTGAGTATCGATAGCGTTCATGCCCATTTGGGTTGGGTTCAAAATGTACGGGAAAATACGGGGGTATACTTCGATTTTCCAATCATTGCCGACATTGATATGAAAGTTTCCAAATTATACGGTATGCTGCAACCTAACGAAAGTGAGACCGCAGCCGTAAGAGCGGTATTCTTCATAGACCCAAATAAAAAAATACGTTTGGTAATGTACTACCCACTAAATGTGGGCAGGAATATGAATGAGATCCTAAGAGCGTTAGATGCTTTACAGACATCCGATAAGTATAAAGTAGCCATGCCCTTAGATTGGAAGAGGGGAGATAAGGTGATTGTCTCACCACCAAAGACATTGGATGAGCTTAATACAAGATTGGCCGATGATTCCCTTGAAAAAGTGGATTGGTATTTGGCAAAAAAATCTATTTAAATTTAAGGTATCCATTCTAAACTATGCGGTTTAGTATGGATACTTATAGATTGTTTTAATTCTAAAAAAGTAGAATCATGATTATTAAACAATTTCAAGACAAGCCACTTGCCCATTATTCTTATGCTATAGTAAGCGGTACTGAAATGACCGTTGTGGATCCGTCCAGAGACCCAAAGCCTTACTACAAGTTTGCCGAAGAACACAATGCTACAATTGTTGCTGTCTTCGAGACCCACCCTCATGCAGATTTCGTAAGTAGTCATTTACAGATCAATAAAGAGACTGGGGCTATTTTATATACAAGCAAGCTTGTAGGGGCTGAGTATCCTCATAAAACCTTTGACGATGGTGATATTGTAATAATGAACGACGTTACGTTCACTTCCTTAAATACGCCTGGACATTCACCTGACGGGATTACAATCGTAGCAAAAGACAAGGAGTCCAAACATGCCATGTTTACGGGTGACACGCTGTTTATTGGGGATGTTGGCAGGCCTGACCTACGAGAGAAAGCTGGAAATATGAAAGCTAAACGAGAGGAACTGGCAAAAGCCATGTTTCACACAATCCAAAATAAATTCAAACATCTTCCCGATGAAACCTTGGTATATCCGGCCCATGGTGCAGGATCGCTTTGCGGTAAGAATATGAGTTCCGATTCGTCCAGTACACTCGGTAACGAGCGCATGGGTAACTGGGCTTTTAAAAATCAAACAGAAGAGGAATTTGTAAACCATATTTTGGCGGATCAACCGTTTATCCCATCTTATTTTGGTTTTGATGTTGACTTAAATAAAAATGGGGCACCCAATATTGAAAGTAGTATTGCTGAAATACCTTTTATAATGTCAGCTTCTTCTGTAAATAAAGAAATTGCTATCATTGATACTAGAGATGAAAGTGCTTTTAAGAAAAACCACCTTCCCAATGCTTTCAATATTATGGCACGGGACGAAGGTGATAAAATTGAAACCTGGTTGGGGTCTATCATTGCCCCTAACGAACCTTATTACCTGGTCATAGATTCAATAGCCAAAAGACAAGAAATTCTGGAGCGTATTGCCAAAATAGGCTATGAAACTCAAATTAAAGCCATTGTAACCTTAGCGGACGTGCAGTTAGAAAAGGCCCCGGATTTTGATTTTAAAACTTTTGAACGCAATTTAGATGACTTTACCATAGTGGATATTAGAAATAGAAGTGAGGTACAGGAAGGGAAATTTTTCCGAAATGCCATTAATATTCCATTACATGAACTTCGTACGTCCGTTACTAGTATATCCACAAGTAAGCCTATCTTAGTGCATTGTGCTGGGGGATATAGAAGTGCAGCAGGCGCCAGCATTATATCAAAAGAAGTAAAAGACGCTAAGGTATTTGACCTTGGTGAAAGAATAACAAATTTTAAATAAGAGAAAATGAAAAATTTAAACCTATCCAAAATTGGATTAAGTAAGGAAAGCAGTATGGAGATAGCCAATCACTTGAACGATTTGCTGTCCAACTATCAACTATTTTATATGAATTTAAGAGGGTTTCATTGGAATATTAAAGGAAAGAAGTTTTTTGAACTCCATCTAAAATTCGAGGAGCTTTATAATGATGCCTTGGTAAAAGTCGATGAGATTGCGGAACGTGTGTTGACATTAAGTGGTACCCCGATTCATACCTTTTCGGAATACCTTGACCATTCAGAAATTAAGGCCACCAAGAATGTAGTAGACGGGGATATGGCAGTTGGTTCAATTTTAGATAATTTATCTATTTTACTCCAAAAAGAAAGGGCAATCCTTAGCATTGCCGCAGAAGCCAATGATGAAGGTACGGTTTCTCAAATGAGTGATTATATTGTGGAACAGGAGAAATTGGTATGGATGTTATCCGCCTATAATGATTAGACAGGATAATTATCAATGATAATTGAGGGGGCTTTTGCCCCCTCAATTATTTAAAGATTCTAAAGAAATGGGTAGTTTAGCATTATATCGGTTTCTTTTACTAGTTCAAATACACCATCTCCTTCTGGCGTTTTGGTATCCAAGTGATTACAAAATGTTCTATATACCCTTTCGTACAAATTGCATCGTAAACACCTGTGGCCGGCACCATAACCTATGGGCCATGATAATTACAAAAAAAAGATTGATATGGCCAAAATGACCAATTTTTAGCATAAAGTCTAAATAGGCACTAAAGTTAAAAGGTGACTTTGACTAGATCGGGTATATTTTTTATAACAGAGGCTATTTTGAAGAAAAAAAAACTAAGAAAAAGTACTTATAAAATGGATGATTGTAACCCTTGTTACGTTCGTAAAGTTTTATAGTCTATACTTTTAAAAAAAATTCCTGCTATGGATGTAGAAATTCTTGCCCGTGTTCAATTTGCTTTCACCATTGCGTTTCATTACATATATCCACCTCTAAGTATTGGGATTGGATTAGTTATGGTTGTAATGGAAGGTTTATATCTAAAAACAAGAAACAAACAGTATGAGGTTTTAACACGTTTTTGGTTAAAGATTTTTGCGATAACCTTTGGGATTGGTGTTGCCACGGGAATTATCATGGAATTTGAGTTTGGCACCAATTGGGCGGTTTACTCAAGGTATGTAGGTGATATTTTTGGTAGTGCCTTGGCGGCAGAAGGCTTATTCGCCTTTGGTCTGGAAAGTACATTTTTAGGTATTTTACTTTTTGGATGGAACCGCGTATCACCCAAGGTGCATTTTATTTCCACTTTGGGTGTATTTTTTGGTTCTATGTTTTCTGCCGTTTGGATCGTAGTGGCCAATAGTTGGCAGCAGACACCTGCAGGATACCATATTGTGGGAGATGGTGTTAACGCAAGGGCAGAGGTGACCGATTTTTGGGCCATGGTGTTTAATCCTTCAAGTGTAGATCGGATTGTACATGTTTGGCAAGGTGCTTTTTTAGCAGGAACTTTTTTGGTGCTAAGTGTCCATGCTTATTACCTTCTTAAGGGGAGGTATATTGAGATATCAAAAAAAGCCTTTAAAATTGCACTTGCAGTAGCAACAATTTTCTCTCTTACGCAATTGCTTTCAGGACATAGTTCGGCAGACGGTGTTGCCGTAAATCAACCTGCTAAGCTTGCAGCCATGGAAGGACATTATGAAAAATCCGCTCCTGCAGATTTGTACTTATTCGGATGGGTAGATAATGAAAGTCAAGAAGTGACAGGTATTGGTTTGCCCGGAGGACTGTCCTTTTTGGTACATCAAGATTTTGAAGCACCGATTACAGGTTTAAATGCTTTTCCAGAAGAAGACCGTCCAGGGCAGGTAAACGCTGTTTTTCAGTTTTACCATATCATGATTTCCATAGGTATGTTTTTAATAGCCTTAACCTTGTACGCAAGCTACTTATGGTGGCGAGGTACACTATTTGACAAGAAATGGTTGTTGCGGATTTTCGCGTTCTCGGTCATTCTACCGCAAATAGCAAATCAGGTTGGGTGGTTCGCTGCGGAAATGGGCAGGCAGCCCTGGATTGTGTATGGCCATTTAAGAACAAGTGAAGGGTTTTCACAGGAAGTATCGGCCAATCAAATCGTGTTTTCTTTGGTGTTGTTCTTGGTCGTCTATACACTGTTATTCCTCTTGTTTTTGTATTCGATGAACAAAAAAATAAAGCACGGCCCTTATGATGAAGCCAAAAATCCAAATGAATTTTTAAAATACGTCTAAACACAACATTATGGAGACATTTTTAGGTATAGATTATCCAACACTTTGGTATTTGGTAGTTGGCTTATTATTTTCCGGCTATGCTGTTCTAGAAGGATTTGATTATGGTGCCGGATCATGGCATCTGTTTTTTAAAAAGGATTTGAGCCGTAGGATTGCCATCAATGCCATTGGCCCTTTATGGGACGCCAATCAGGTATGGCTCATTATTGGTGGTGGTGCATTATTTGCAGGTTTTCCCGTAATGTATGCTACCATGCTTTCGTCCATGTATATTCCGTTTATGTTATTTTTGATGCTTTTGGTCTTACGCTCTACGGCAATAAAATTCAGAAGTTCGGAAGAAATGCCCTGGTGGAGAAAAACCTGGGATATTATCTATTTTGGTTCCAATGTATTAATAGCTTTTTTGTTAGGAGTGGTTTTGGCAAACGTATTACAAGGCTTTGAATTGGGTAAAAATCACAGTTATAAAGGAGGTGTTTTCTTAACGTTTTTAAGTCCGTATGCCATTATGGCCGGGTTTACTACCCTTTCTTTATTTATGACCCAAGGTGCAATTTTCCTATTGTTAAAAACAGAAGGTCGTTTGCATGCCAGATTAACCTTTTTGCTTAAAAGGGGGATGCTCTTCTTTATTGGGAGCTTTGCAGTAACATCAGTATATACCTTGCTATTTTTGCCAGGTGTTATAGATAAGTTTAAGGAATATCCTGTATTTTTCGTGTTACCGGTTTTGGCGTTTCTAGCCGTTGCCAATGTACCGCGTTTAGTATCCAAGAAAAAGTACGGACAAGCGCTTATTTTTTCTTCATTGACTATGGGATTTTTATTAATGCTGGTGGCTTTCCAGTTATATCCTGTTTTATTGCCGTCAACAATTGATCCGGCATATAGCGTAACAATTTATAATGCAGCGTCATCGCAAAAATCTTTGGGTATTATGCTAACAATGGTCGTCATTGGGGCACCTATTTTACTAGGTTACTTGGCATTTTTATATAAAACATTCAACGGAAAAGTTGTCTTGGATGATACGAGCTATTAGGTATGAGCAACTTTCAGTTCAATTGGGAGCGCCTCTTTTTGAGGTGCTTTTTTTATGTAACAAAAGTAGCTGTATGGTTAGTTTTAAAGTAGCAACTTTGATAGTGCATTAAAAAATATTTCAATAATGAAAAATCAAAAAATTTATAAAAAGATAGTCATAGGACTCTTCTTAGGAACAATCTTGATGTCTTGTAAAGAAAATAAACCGAAGCAGACGACGCCAAATGAAATTTCGGCAGGAGTTGCTATTGTTGGAAAGGGTGAAAAAACGCCCGATATGGACGACTATTTACCTGGGACCAACCTCATGAAAATTATTTTTAAGGAACAAAATGGTTTTTCGCTTTCAGAAGAGCAATTAAGCTTATTTACGCAATGGCGAACAGAGCACCAAACAAAGGTAGCCAATCAAATAAAACAAATTGCAGCTTTGGAAAAGGAGCTTAAAACTCTATCTCAAGAAGGTGTCGAAATGGATAAAATATTGAAAAAAGTAGACAGCGCCAATAGCCTTAGAATAGAGGTCGCTATCACCAAATTAAATTGTCGGCAGCTACTAACAGATAATCTAGATGCTGAACAGTGGCAAACCTTGGTTTCGGATTATCGACTTAATTTTCCATTTGTGGAGCGCACTAAAATGATGGATGTCATAGAGCACGTAAATCCTTTACCTAATTATATGAGCGTGATAAATGCCAATATTTCCGAATTGGAAATTTCTGCTGATCAAAAAAAGGTTCTGGATATATGGAGTGCGGAAAACCATCCTAAAATGATGGAAATGGCAAATAAAATCATCTCCCTGGAAAAGGAAATTTATGAAGCATCGCTAAAAGGCACTTCTAAGGAAATCATATTGCAAAAATTCAAGGAAATCAACAATATAAGAACCCAGATTGTTGAGAAAAAAACAAATTGCAGAAACCTTGTCAAAACAACGATAACAGAAAAACAATGGAACAACTTGGTTGGCAAAACCATGTAAGCGTTTATTCCTATGCGAATGATTTATATCATTCCAAACTTTCAAATCATAGTTTAACTTACTATCAAATAAGCATAAAATGTCAAAAATAGTTATCCTTGGTGCCGGTATTTCAGGCCATGTGGCCGCTGCCCATCTGCGCAGAAAGCTTTCTAATGAACACGAGGTAATGGTAATTTCGCCCAATAGCAATTATCAATGGATACCTTCCAATATTTGGGTAGGTATCGGTAGGATGACCTCCAAACAGATACTTTTTCCTTTGGAACCTTTATACAAGAAAAAGGGCATTGGTTATAAACAGGCTAAGGTCACCACTTTTCATCCCGAAGGCGATTCTGAAACACAAATGCCTTTTGTGAACGTGGAATACGTAACAGGCGAAAACAAGGGTGTCTTGGAAAAAGTAACTTATGATTACTTGATTAATGCCACCGGACCTAAACTCGCTTTTGATATGACAGAAGGTTTGAATCCTGGCACAAACAAGGCCTACTCGGTTTGTACTTACGGCCATGCAGAGCACGCCTGGGGCGCTTTGAACGACCTTATACAACAAATGAAGAAGGGCAAAAGGGCTAAAATATTAATTGGTACAGGTCATGGGAAATCTACCTGCCAAGGTGCGGCATTTGAGTATATTTTAAATGTAGAGCAGGAGCTAAGAAGACATAAGGTGCGAGATATGGCGGAACTTACTTGGATCGCCAATGAACCTCAACTGGGCGATTTTGGTATGGATGGTATGTTGCTGAGCTACGGCAACAACATTATGAAATCTAGTGAAATGGTAGAAATGGTCTTTGAGGATCGTGGGATAAAATGGATTATTGGTGCGGGTGTCAATAAAATAGAAGATGGACTGGCACATTATGAAACCTTGGATGGAGAATACCATTCGGAAACCTACGATTTTGCGATGTTGATTCCTGCTTTCTCAGGTCATGGTTTTAAGGCCTTTGATAAAAACAATGCGGATATTACCGAAAAACTTTTTAAGGGTTTTATGATCGTAGATGCTGATTATACACCAAAACCATATGAGGAATGGAGCGTTCAGGATTGGCCGGAAACATATCAGAACCCTTCTTACAATAATATTTTTGCACCAGGTATCGCTTTTGCGCCACCTCATGCTATTTCTAAGCCAAGAGTCAGTAAAAATGGAACAGTGATTTCTCCGGCACCACCGCGTACGGGAATGCCTTCGGGCATTACAGCCAAATTGGTTGCGGATAATATCATTGATACCATTAAAGGCAACAAGGAATTGCACCATAAAGGCTCTATGGGTAACATGGGAGCGGCCTGTATTGCTTCTGCAGGATATGGCATGACAAAAGGAAGTGGTATCAGTATTACAACATTCCCTATAGTCCCAGACTTTAAGAAGTATCCAGACACGCACGGCCGACAATTAGGAAGGACCTTTGGTGAAATTGGTTTGGCCGGACATTGGCTAAAACTGGCCTTACATTATGCCTTTTTGTACAAAGCAAAAATGAAACCCTTCTGGTGGTTGATTCCGGAATAATTCTATTTTGGAACATGCTACGTAAAACGATGATGAAGCATAAAAAAAGTATCAAATAACAGTAAAGACATGAGAAGAATATCAAAATCCAAACGCTTTTTTATGATGAACCCCATTGTCCAATTTTTTAGGTTCATTTGGTTGAGTCTCAAAATATTGGTCATTGTTGCGGGAGGGCATGGAGGCACCCGAAAAGCTTAGAATCTTTTTAAACAGCTCCTTTCATATTACTTCTAAATCCTTAAATAGTAGCCTCTAAGGCAAGGTCATGGGTGTATTTTTACTCCATACTTTTATTAAATCCCCTCTAATGGAAATCCCTTCCGTACCTAGAAACAAAAGCTATTCTAGAGAATTTTTCATATAAAAACTTTTTATGTAACTAAAGTTGCTGTCGAAGATTATGTTTTAAGTGAACTTTACTTTGGATTTAAATTTTAAGGTTATGAAAAGTATAGCTAAAACAAGAATTTCACTAGTTGCTATTGCATTTATCATTATAACAAGCCTGTTCATGGGCTGTGAGAATAATGGAACTGAAACTCCTTTAAACCATCAACAAAGCACAGCGATAATTCTTGAAGACCAAGAAGCGTTACTTTTTATGTTGGAGGAGGAAAAATTGGCCAGAGATACCTATATCTATTTAGATCAATTATGGGGTGTACCCCAATTTGCAAATATTCAAAATAGTGAACAGTCACATTTAAATGCAGTTGCCAAATTGTTGGATGGGTATGGCATTGAACATACTATTTTACCTGAAGGCGAATTTACCAACCAAGAAATTAAAGATTTATACGATATGTTTATCGAAGATGGCACTGTAAATCTTACGGAAGCTCTAAAAGTTGGGGCTGCAATTGAAGATTTGGATATCGTGGACCTCGAGGATTACATAAATGCCACTTCAAATACTACTATAATTTCCGTTTTTGAAAGATTGCAGTGCGGCTCACGTAATCACTTAAGAAGTTTTGTTTTGGCATTGGAAAATACCGGAAGTACCTATACCCCGCAATTTTTGACTGGTGACCAATATGACCTTATTATAAACGATACCAATGAACAATGTGGTCGATGAACATTCTAAATATTTTATAAAAAACAATTGATTATTCCCCCTGATCTATTGCTGTATGTATATCAAATCTCTTTCATTAATAAAGGAGCTTTTTTTAAGTAACAAATATTACCAAATGCCCTATTTTTTTCACTTTAAATGATCTAGGTCATTTAGACAGTGAACTTCGGAACCTAGTTTTACCACATTACTAACCTAAACTAAATGATGATGTATCATTCTTGTTTTTTCCTCTTCCTTGTTTTTGGCCACTCCCCGGAGTAGTACGACCATGACTAACTAAGCTATTATCCTTTTAGAAGATTTGAACAATACCTTAATTGTTCAACTGTTGTATGTTATTGGTTTAATATCAAAAAAAAGGGAATGAGCACCGTAAGTAACATTAGTTACTGTACAGACCAAAAGACCACATTAATTTTGTCATTAAATAAAGAAGTACAATGAAACATTACCTTTTACTTATAGGCTTTCTAGTCAACTTTACAGCATTATGGGCACAGGAACCCAATTGGATTACCAAGGATGAGGTAGTTCTAAAGATGAAGGAAAGCAATACTACCCTTAAAATGGCAGAAAGCGATATTATGGCCGCCCAGGGTGATTTTAGGCAGACCAATGCCATAATTCTTCCTAACATTGGTATTAGCCATACCGGTATAGCCACCACAAACCCATTAATGGCCTTTGGCTCTAAGTTAAATCAGTCGATTTTGACCTCTGGTGATTTTGATCCTAATTTATTGAATGATCCACGCCAAATTGAGGATTATGCTACGCGAATTACCATAGAGCAGCCGCTTTTAAATATTGATGGGGTTTACCAACGTAAGGCGGCCAAATCAAAATTAGAGGCAACCGAACTACAATCTCAACGAATGGGTCAATATATGGAGTTGGAAGCTGACAAAGCCTATATGCAACTACAGTTGGCTTATAAAACGGTTGACGTTCTCAAGAAAGTAAGGGAAACAGCGTTGGAGAACCAACGTATAGCGAACAATAGCTTTGAACAGGGCTACCTTCAAAAATCCGATGTATTGGCAGTAAACGTACGAGTCGCCGAAATCGAAAATCAATTGCAGTATGCGCAAAGTGGTGTACTCAATGCTAGCAACCAATTGTCCGCTTTGATGAACGATAGCTCCTATGCGCTATTAAAGCCATCTGATACCTTGGATGTCTGGGCCATGGAAAACAGCTTGCAACCCACGGAAATGATAGACGGGAACAGGACGGATATCCAAGCGATGGAAGCTGCTACAAAAGCCTATGAGCAAATGCACAAAGCGGATAAAATGACTTTTTTACCTCGGTTGAACGCTTTTGGGACCTATGAACTGCACGATGATGAGATTTTTCAGGGTGACGCAGATGGCTATCTTTTTGGGGCAGAATTAAAATGGAACATTCTAGAGGGGACCAAACGTTTTGGAAAAGCACAAAAGAGCAAAGCGGATCTAGAAAAATCGAAATTGGAACTAGAGAAATATAAAGCTGACAGTCAGGTAGAGTTGAATAGGGCCAAGCGTATGTTCCAAGATGCACAAAACAACTTGGAGCTTACGTCCTTGTCCTTAGAACAGTCGGCTGAGGCCTTACGTATACGCACTAACCGCTTTGAGCAGGGATTGGAAAAGACCACTGATCTACTTATGTCAGAAACCGTATTCGCCCAAAAGCAACTAGAATATTATGCTACTATTTTTCAACATAATTATGCTTTGGCCTACGTTCGTTTTTTGACAAAATCTCCTTAGCATTCGGAGGGAGGCAGCTATAGTTTTGATTAAAAATACAATTACTAAATACTTTGTACTGGGTACTTAATACTAAAATAAGATGAAAAACAAAAAATACATAATTGCACTGAGCTTAGGAATAGCCATTTTCGAAACCAGTTGTGGCGATAAAAAGCAGCAAGCCGTAACTAATGATATGCCTGCTATTTCGGTAGAAGTACAAGCGAGCTCACAAAATACGGACGGTACTTTTTTATCGGTCAGTGGGAAAATTGAAGCAATCAAAAGTGCCAATATCAGTACCCGCATGATGGGCTACGTGGATAAAATTTATGTAGATGTTGGCGATAAGGTGGCTAGCGGAGAGTTATTGTTGAGCATAAACAATGCCGATGTTTCTGCAAAATTAGCGCAGGTAAATGCTGGAATTACAGAGGCCGAAGCTGCCTTTAGGAATTCTAAAAGGGACTTTGAACGGTTTACGGCCCTTTTTAATGAGAAAAGTGCCTCGCAAAAAGAACTAGATGATATTACCGCTAATTACGAAATGGCCAATGCGCGTTTAACCGCTGCCAAGGAAATGAAGAACGAGGTAAATGCCCAATTTTCGTATGCCAATATTCGCGCTCCGTTTAGTGGGGTAGTGACGAATAAATTTTTGAAAGCTGGCGATATGGCCAACCCGGGTATGCCCTTGTTGGAACTGGAAGCTCCTGGAAAATATCAGATTATGGCCATGGTACCGGAATCGGAAATTCTAGGTATAAAGAACGATACCAAAGTTAGTGTGCTCATTAAAGCATTGGATAAAGCGGTAAATGGTACGGTAACGGAAGTCAGTACATCTGCCAAAAATACTGGCGGACAGTATATGGTGAAAGTAGTGCTAGAAGAAACGGATGCAACCTTATTATCGGGCATGTATGCCACCGTTCAATTTCCAGTAGCAAGAAAAGAGGCTGCAAGTGCCCTACTGATTCCTTTGGATGCTATTGTCGAAAAAGGTCAGTTAAGCGGAGTGTATACGGTAAGCGAAAGCAATACGGCACTATTGCGCTGGTTGCGATTGGGTAGAACGGTAGGAGATGAGGTCGAAGTCCTTTCCGGACTTTCTACAGACGAGTCATATATTATAAAAGCCGAAGGAAAGCTCTATAACGGGGCAAAGATTTCAATACAATAAAAAGCTTGCGTTAGGGATTGTAGCGGTTACTCCACAGGGATTTTAAGCCCATTTTGGCGCGAAATACCGAGGAGTAGGAGCGAAAAGCCCGCCCGAACGCCCAACTAATAATACAAAAAGAATGAAGGAAGGTATAGCAGGCAAGATTGCCAAGGTATTCATAGGTAGTAAGTTAACGGTGCTCTTGATGATCGTTTTTATGGTCATTGGGGTGTATAGCTCGTTTCTGATTCCACGTGAGGAGGAACCACAGATCGATGTGCCTATGGCCGATATTTTTGTGGGCTACCCCGGGGCGAGTCCTACTGAGGTGGAAAGCCGAGTAATTAAGCCATTGGAACAATTAATCAGCAATATAAAAGGGGTGGAATATGTGTATTCGACCTCTATGAAAGAGCAGGGGATGGTAATCGTACAATTTTACGTGGGCGAGGATATTGAGCGCTCTTTTGTAAAGCTGTACAACGAGATCAACAAGCACATGGACCAGATGCCTAAAGGGGTGACTTTCCCCTTGGTTAAGACCCGTGCCATTGATGATGTACCTATGTTGGGCCTCACCTTATGGAGCGAGAATTACGATGGCTACCAGTTGGGACAAATGGCACAGGAGCTGGAAAGTGAGATAAAAAAGGTGAACGATGTTGCGGTAACGCATAAGATTGGCGGGCACGACCGGCAATTACGCGTAGTGTTGGATAAAGATAAATTGGCGGCTAGTGGGCTTGACTTTTTAACAGTGGCCGAAATGATACAGGCGAACAATGCACAGCTAAGTTCGGGCAGTTTTGATAAGAACGATACAGAATTCTTGGTGACTACTGGAACATTTTTGAAATCGGTTGCCGATGTAGAAAATTTAGTAGTGGGTGTGCAACAAAACCGCCCTATCTACTTGAAACAAGTGGCGGATATCGTGGATGGTCCCGAGGTGCCTATGGATTATGTAAGCCTTGGTTTTGGGCAGGCGAGCGCCAAAGCAGTAGATTACCGTTCGGAATACCCTGCGGTTACGATTTCCGTTGCCAAGCGCAAGGGTGCGGATGCCATGAATATTGCCGAGATAATCATAGACAAAGTAGACCACTTACGTACGACCTTGATCCCGGACGACGTGCATGTAGAAGTAACCCGAAACTATGGTGAAACGGCTTCGCACAAAGTGTCCGAACTATTGTTACACCTAATCGGATCTATCATCGCCGTTACTTTTGTGGTAATGTTGGCCATGGGCTGGCGTGGTGGTTTGGTGGTGTTTTTATCCGTGCCCATTACTTTCGCCTTGACTTTGCTGAGCTATTACATGCTAGATTATACGCTAAACCGTATAACCCTTTTTGCTTTGGTTTTTGTAACGGGTATCGTGGTGGATGACTCCATTATTATTGCGGAGAATATGCACCGGCACTTTAAGATGAAACGGCTGCCGTTTAAACAGGCTGCCCTCTACGCGATCAACGAGGTGGGTAACCCTACTATTTTGGCGACCTTTACGGTAATCGCATCGGTATTGCCTATGGCATTCGTATCCGGATTAATGGGGCCGTATATGGCACCAATGCCCATTGGAGCTTCCATAGCTATGATTTTGTCCTTATTTGTAGCGCTGACCATTACACCATATTTGGGCTATATTTTCTTAAGGGAAAAAGAGAAAAAAGGCCAGCCGGAAAAAGTGGAAAAGCCTTTGGAGGATACCCTTATTTATAGGTTGTACGATAAGTTTGAACGGCCTTTGATCGAGAATTCTAAAAAACGTTGGTTGTTCTTGGGCGGTACGTTTATTTTATTGATGGGTTCCATGGTGCTTTTCTTTACCAAATCGGTTGCGGTGAAGATGTTGCCTTTTGATAATAAGAACGAATTTCAGGTGGTGATAGATATGCCGGAAGGGACCACCTTGGAGCGTACCGCAGTGGTAACAAAGGAAATTGCACAATATTTGGCAACCCGCCCCGAGGTGGTTAACTTTCAAAGCTACGTTGGTACTTCTGCACCTATTACTTTTAATGGTTTGGTACGGCATTACGATCTACGTGGCGGCAGTAACATGGCCGATATTCAAGTAAATTTGGTGGATAAAGGCGAGCGCAGTGCGCAAAGTCACGACATAGCAAAACTATTACGACCAGAGATACAGCGCATTGGTGCCAAGTACAACGCCAATGTAAAATTGGTGGAGGTGCCACCAGGGCCTCCTGTTTTATCTACGATCGTTGCCGAAGTTTATGGCCCTGATTATGAAGAGCAGATGCGGATTGCGGATGAAATTCAAGGCATCCTAAAAAACACGGCGGATGTGGTGGATATTGATTGGATGGTGGAAGCTGACCAAAAGGAGTATCAATTTACCATCGATAAGGAAAAGGCAATGCTCTATGGCGTTGCACCCATGCAAATTGCCCATACCATGAATATGGCTCTGAGCAACCGTCCTATTACTACTTTATATGACGAAGATGCGACCCAACAAATAGGATTGATCTTGGCATTGGATGAAAAGGAAAAATCTACTATTAGCGATATTAGTCAGTTGAAAATAGCCTCCAAAATGGGGACCATGGTACCTATTGCCGATTTGGTGGATATACAGGAAACCACCAGCGCTAAGAGCATCTACAGAAAGAACCAAAAGCGCGTAGTGTATGTATTGGCCGATATGGCCGGGGAATTGGAGAGTCCCGCGTATGCTATTTTGGGTATGGAAGAAAAGCTAAAGGAAATTAGCTTGCCCCAAGGTTATGAAATTAACGAAATGTATTTAGGTCAGCCTGCTTTTGAGGATGATTATACCGTAAAATGGGATGGCGAGTGGCAAATTACGCTTGAAGTGTTCCGAGATTTAGGGATTGCTTTTTTAGGTGCTATTATCTTAATTTATATTTTGATCGTGGGATGGTTCCAAAACTTCAAGGCACCCATTGTTATGATGGTGGCCATACCGCTTTCTTTGATCGGAATTATTTTAGGACATTGGATTATGGGTGCGTTTTTTACCGCGACGTCTTTTATAGGTATGATTGCGCTGGCCGGTATCATGGTGCGAAACTCTGTACTCCTTATCGATTTCATCAACTTGCGATTGGCGGATGGTGTTCCCTTGAAGCAAGCAGCCATTGAAGCGGGTGCCGTGCGAACAACTCCTATTCTGTTAACGGCCGGTACCGTGGTAATTGGGGCCTTTGTAATTCTTTTTGATCCTATTTTCCAAGGTTTGGCCATATCATTGATGGGTGGAACAATCGTCTCTACCATACTTACCTTATTGGTCGTGCCGTTGGTGTATTATATGATCGAGAAGAAGAAGTATCCTGAAGTAGAAGTTAATGTTGAAGAGGGAGCAGCTGGCGGTTCTTAGTAATTAATAAGAAGTAAAAATGTGAGAAGTATAAAGTAGGTATAAAGAGCAATTGGCGGAAAATGCATAGGAATAGTTGCGACAGGAAAGTTCAGAGACATGAGTTTGATTTTGTATTTAGATTTTAACTTGAAACTTGAAAATAAAAAGATTCCTTACACAGGAATAACTGTAAAACGTAATATTCATGAAATGAGCCACAACAAAAAGTTCATACCAGTTAAAATGTTTGCTTGCGAATTACATTTGACCTCTAATAAAATAAAATAAACAGATGAAACTATTAATCGTAACCGTTGTAGATGAGTTTGAGAAAGACATCTTACGACTTTTTAAAGAAGCTAAAATAGAGAGCTTTAGTGGCTCGGATATCGACGGGTATAAAAACCCAACGTCTATGGTGCGTACATCTAGTTGGTTCCCGAGTGAGAAAAGCGGAGTGGAATCCGGATTGTTCTTTTCCTTTACCGAAGATGATAATATTGATGTCCTTTTTAAGCTTATTAAGACATTCAACAGTAATCTGGAAACCAATAACCCTATGAGGGCGGTTGTAGTACCTATCGAAAAATCAATTTAATTTTAAATAAATAATCAAAATGTTAAACACATATTTTAGAGTAATCGTAGGTACAATGGTTTTGCTAAGCGTCGTGTTATCCGTCTACGTGAGTATAAACTGGTTATGGTTTACCGTTTTCATAGGTGTCAATTTAATACAATCGGCATTTACGAAATGGTGCTTGTTGGAAACCATTCTTTTGAAATTGGGGGTAAAATCCAGTGCAGGCGAGTGTGGCGTTTAGGTAAGCGACCATGGTACAAGCGACTTAAAACATTAGATCCTTACATTTTTTGGTGTTAAGGCTATGTTCTATAGGTCTTATCTACACGGAATTTTAAAAATCAAAGCGCATACAGAAGTACGCCCGTATACCGTAAAATAAAAAAGGGAACCGCCAACTAGACGGTTCCCTTTACTTTGGATGAGCTGCTGTTTTCTTAACTCCTATAGGGATAAAAAGAAGCTTAACTTATAAAAATCATTGGGGGCAAAACGCTCGTCTTCATCGGCTAGGTTGCCGCCAAAGGAAAAGCGTAGACCGGCATTGCCTTTGGAAAACTGTAAATACGGACCTAGCCAAACATAGCCGTCCACTCGGTCTAGGGAACCACCTCCATTAATGTCCCCTCCAGAAAGGTAAAGCTCTTCAAAATGGCCTCCCACAGATAAAAACGAAGTTACCTTTACACCTAGATTGGCCCAGTAGTGCAGGTAGTTGTTGGTGGCTTGTCCGGCTGCAGTTTCATTTGCTAAAGCACCATAGTACCCAAGGTAAAACTGACCTTCCAACAAATCGGTTCCGTAGTTTACCGTGAGGTTGGGTACGATCCCGTCCCCGATAACGCCGGGCTGCGCCGCACCACTGGAGAGTAAGCTCCCCATGGTAAAACCTAATTGCGGATTAATATCAAAATTACCAAGGGTCTTGTTGTACCCGATACCAAATTCCGTCCATTGGCCCCAGGCACTTCCCGTACCTGCGCCCCACTGTATACCGTAAGCCGTAAAGGTATCGGTATCGCTTAAAGCATACCCAAAGGTCATCATAGGATTAAATCCAAAGAAGGCATCGTGGTTAAGACTTAGTCCCACACTTATTTTATCCGAAGTATCATCTTCGGAATCCTGTGCGTTTAGTGTCAGTTGGTATAAAAAAAGGGAACATGTAAGGTAGATGAGTGATTTTTTTAAGTGCATAATATTTGATTTTGGTTATGGATTAATTTTTAGTGTCCTAAGAATTGTTAAAATAATTACTGAAAATGTGCCGGTAATCACCAATGGTTTTATAGCACTACTAGAGCACATAGAAGGCACATTTAATTACGATCGGTGCCCTGATCTGTAAACACTTTGGAAGTGACAGTACTGTTTTAAGCATAATAGTAATACTTTTAGGTTAGTGAGTATTTTAAGATTATAACAGGTGTATACATTAATATGGTTGATGTAATACAAGTGGAAATATATATCCTAAAGAGAGATAACCCTAATTTTTATGAGGTATGTACGTCATTTTTGTAATATAGACAAAAACATACCCTATAAATTTTGGGGTATATTAAATTAAAAGTTGTTTATTGAAGATTTGCTTTATGATATTTTGCAAATTCTTAAATTGACTTGGGAAAGTTGTTCGGCTGTGTATTTAATGGTAAACGGTAAAACCATCAACTGATTTTCGAATGGTTATCGACACCTTATTTTTCTTTAGTGATTTCCATGGAATCAAGTCGATGGGGTATATTTAGTTTAGTACTCAATTACTATTGACTTTCAACAGATACGATATAATTGACGTACAACTCATATCAATCAAGCTTCTCACTAAAAAAATAGGTTGGAGCTCATTTGCTTTTAACCTTGGTGTATATCCGTTCAACCTGCACTTAATCCCAAAATAATGACCACTTGTCCAATAAGGGACAATTAATATAGTGTGTCTCCGTTATTTGCAACTGTAAAAGTGAATACTATGTTGTGTTCTTATTTCTTCTATAGTTTTTAGTTTATCCGTAACCTACTTGTAAAAACTGCTGTTTTCATCGTTAATCGGTAAAAACATCAAAAACCTATGAATTTTTGTTAAGTATTTGGGGCTCATCTTTTCGCAACTTTGAGGTCTAAACCCAAAATCTTAATATCATGAAGAATACCCTACATCAAAAAGTCTCCGTTGGATGCTTTGCAGTACTATGCTGCATAGCCTTGAACGCGCAGAGAACGGCCTTTGCTTCCATAGATAAACATAAAATGGATGCTACCGTGAAACGAATGGAAAATTTCAAGGAACTAAAATCCATGGGCTACACGGAAAAAGAAATCTACCAAGACCTTGGTAATGCCCACTTTTTATCCGAAAATTACGAACATGCACTTTTTTGGTACGATCGGTTAATCGATTTAAGTGATGATGGAGTATTGGAAAGCTCCTATCAAAAACGCTACGATCATGCCGTCTCAAAACTTGGGAAGAGCGAAACCTCTGAACTGGAGCCTGATGAAAACTGGACTGAGCTGGTTCGTGCCGATTATCACATAACACAGGCTTCCCCAAATAAGGGTTCGGTTTCTTTCCGAGATCGATTTAAACCATTGAACCTGGTTCCGGATCCCAAAAAATTGGCCATGCACGACTACGAATCATATAACGGTGGCGTAATCGATAAAAACAAGCTGGACTATGAAACTCCGGTTTCATTGACCAAAGACGGGAAAACAGCGTATTACAGTAAAACGGTGTATGTGAAGCCCAATACGGGAATTTTTTCCAAAAAAGAACCGGTCCATAAAATATACCGTGCGGACAAGGTGCATGGCGAGTGGAAAAGCATTCGTGAGCTTGCCCTGTGTCCTAGTGAGTTTTCTGCCATACATCCGGCTGTTTCGCCAGATGGCAAACGTCTTTTCTTCGCTTCCAATATGCCAGGGACCTATGGCGATTTCGATATTTATGTAGCTCAATTGGGCAGTAACGGCAGTATTGGTGCAGCTAAAAACTTGGGGGAAAAAGTAAACACCCAGCGAAACGATATGTACCCTAGGGTCATGGAGGGTAATACCTTGGTCTTTGCTTCCGAGGGCCATAAGGGCTATGGTGGTTTGGATGTATATTCGGTACAGGTATCTCAGAGTAGCGTTGGTCTTGCGATCAATATGGGAAGTTCCATAAACAGTGCGGATGATGATTTTGCCATTCAGTTGGCACCTCAAAAAGGGATGGCCTACGTGGTATCCAACCGTGGAAGTACAACCAAGTCGGCCCACAAGATTGCCTATACCTATGTTGGCGAAAAGGGCACTCCAGATACCGATTTCCGTTTATTGGAAGCTTTTAATACAGGCGCGCAAGAGAACTATTCATCCTCCTTGTTCGAAGACGAATAACAGAATAACGATATATAATGCATGGGGCATACCCAACCTCAGAAATGCAAGGAAAATTACATTTTAACAGAAGCTGTGCTATGCTATAAGAAAAAGTATTGCTTTTGTAGGACATCACTTTACCTAAAACATAAAAAATATTCAAATGGACTATCTATATCATAGTGTTAGAAACATAGGACTTTACCTTATTCTTGCCTTAGTTCTAGGAAGCATATCGGTACAGGCCCAAGAGGCCAAAACGGAGGTTGCTACCTCTGGTGCATACCATAATCAACTTTTTTTTAACAGATTTTTGATCAACCCTACTTTTTCCCTGATCCGGGAGAACAAATCCTATTTAAATATATTGCACAGAAACCAATATGCTATGTTCGATGACAACAGTCAGAACTACTTTCTGGGCTTTAGTAACAAGCTAAACGACCACACCGCTGTAGGCATCGGAGTTTATAGTCAATCATCAGGTGTTATACAGGAGTTTGGATTTAATGCAAATTATGCCACCTCGGTAAATCTGGGTGCAAAAAGTAAGTTGGCTTTTGGTACCAATATTACCTATGTAAATAGAGGTGTAGATAAGAATAGGGTAGTAATATCCGAGCAGGATCCCACGATTTCGGACGCCCGAAAGGAAAGTAAAATCGCCATACAGCCCGGGATGAACTTATCTCTGGGTAATTTCGATTTCGGACTTTACGCAGAAGATTTATTTCGGTACAATCAGACCAGGGATGAGTTTACTACAAATTTGTCCCTAAACAGTGTGAAGGCATCGCTACAATACACCCATAATTTTCAAGCAGGCAGAGGACTTTTCCACAACGCTAGATTAATGCCATTGGTGCAAATAGGTCAGAATCTGGATGGGAGTTTATACTACTTAGGATCCTTAGTATTTGATTTGCCTAGTTACGGCTGGCTGCAAACTACGATAGATCAGGAATACGGAATGTCTGCCGGGATAGGTTTTAATTTAAGTAAAACCATGTCTCTAGGATATTTAATGGAAAAGGACTTGTCGCAACAGGAAGCTAATTTAGGATGGAACCACGAGTTGTCCTTAGCTTATACATTTAAGGATGAAAATAGTATGGCGAATAGCTATGTAGACAGCTCCAATGATAGTAAGATAGATCGCATTGTACGTAATTATGAAGAACAAATATCCGATTTGCTGGCAGAGCGCGACAAAGAACAAAAGAAAGCTAAATTCAATGAGAAAATGGCAACTGGAACCGTGGACGAAACTACGTTGGCCTATCAGAACAAACTTATTTTGGACGAATTGATGCTGCGCCAAGATTCCATAGAAGAAGCGCGGATCTTAGCTTTTGAGGATCGTTTTGAAACAATAGTACGCTTATTACGAAACGATATTAAGGATAATATAAAGGCCAACTTGCAAGATTTTAGCAGGGAACAGGAAAGTGTTTTGGCTCAAAATGATAAAACCAGGGAACAGCAAAACAAATATCGAGACTTTGAGGTCAAAAGCTATTCCGATTTACCTGTAAAAGTATTGGGAGATGCGGACGCTATTGGGGTAGCATCGGGATACTATGTTATAGCCAACGTCTATAAAAACAAAAAATATTTAAATGCGTTCATGGAGAGTTTACAGAAAAAAGGATTGGACGCCAAGCAGTTTTACAATAAGGAGAACGGTTTGTATTATGTTTATTTGGCCGATTATGAGGCAAAGCAAGAAGCTCAGACCGCATCGGTTTCCAATTTGAACGGTAAGTATAATGATGAGAAATGGATTATGCAGGTAGATCGCTCAACGGCTACCGCATCTAACTTATATGAAGATGATGAGGCTTATTATAGTGAAGAGAATTAGCTCATATATAAAGGGTTTTTTAGAAGTAGAGTTTAGTATTTATATGTTTTAGTGACTTGTCGATAAGAGGAGGGAAGGTATCCGGGGGGATGGCCAGACCCTCCTTTTTTCATTTAAAAAAGTGCTGTCTTTTTGTTAAGAAAAAAAGTCGTTTATGGTAGTTCTCTCGGTAAACGGTTAGGGTTTGGTGCATTTGAACGAAAATAGCTACATTTTTGACGAGGCTATTTTGTTATTTTTTATTTTTCTTTTTCGAAAGAATAATTAGCGTAATTAAGTTTAATCCCAAATCCCCCCAAATCATGGAAAAATTTTACCTACGATTCCGTTTTAAAAAAAGTACAGGAGCTGTCCTGTTCAAGACTTCAACTTCCGAATTCGGAAATAAACAGAAATTGCTTTGGATCGCCTATCGCTCCAGGTTTGTCCCAATTTCCCAAATATCACAGGTTTAAGGGTATTTTTTCTTGACTTTAGCAAGGTACAATTGAGTTCAAAATGAATCAATTGAGCATTTAAGGTTCAGCTTAGAATATGGAGGTTTGACGTTTAAAGTTGTCTTGTGGTATTTTTTTAAATATCCACATATTTCGTTTCCTTTTGTAGTTGCTTTAGTTATAGAAATCAACGCTTATCAATTTTTACCAATTCACTACTAACCAGTGCTATATTGTTCATTATGAACGGTATGCATGCTAACCCTATACTATGAAAACTCAGGATTTAAAAATTATTGTAATAGAGAAAAATGAAGTTCTAAGCAGTGCTTATCAAGGTTATTTTGAAACATTTACCGACTATGTCTTGGCGGGCACTTACACAGATGTGCGGAAAGCATTGAATGATTTTAAAAGGACAAAACCAGATATTATTGTTTCTGAAGTTGCCCTACAGGGGATTAATGGGATAGATGCCATACGCTTATTTAAAAAGAAGAATAGAAACGTCCAGATAATTATGATAAGCACTATCAACGATTTTGATGTCATTAAAAAAGCCTTCAAACATGGTGCTAACGGATATCTTACCAAGCCTATGACTGCGGATAAATTGCATTATGCCCTTACCAGTGTGAAGCATGAAGGAGCCGCTATGAGTAGCGATATCGTTAAAAAGGTAGTAGCTAATTTTCATAAGAAATCCTTTAACTTCTTTTCGGAACGGGAGAATCAGATTGTGGACTATCTGTTTAAAGGTGCAACATACAAAGTGATCGCCGATAAGTTGTTCGTAACAACCTCTACCGTCAATTTTCACATCCAGAATATTTATTTAAAGCTCGATGTAAATTCAAAATCCGAAGCGCTCACCAAGTTGGAGCAGATGTAGCGGCAAGTAAGTCGACTTTCAAGTGAATGTATAAACCAAGGATGGCTGCCATGAGTTCATCTCCTGCCAGTGGTTACATTAATAGAAATGAGTGAACGCAAGTCTTTCTACCGTTTTATGCCAAAGCGTTTTCGGTGCCGTAATTCACTTTTTTAATATACTTTAAATATTGATAATCAAATATCTGTATACTTTTGAACTGATTTTTATAGATCGATATCAAAGAAATTAATGAGTGATAGTTTCGAGTGCAGTCCTT
This sequence comes from uncultured Flavobacteriaceae bacterium, assembly GCA_963697395.1. Taxonomy (GTDB): domain Bacteria; phylum Bacteroidota; class Bacteroidia; order Flavobacteriales; family Flavobacteriaceae; genus Maribacter. Next base: position 20,264 of record CAVONX010000006.1, on the reverse strand, counting down.
TTATGCTATTTTTAAGAACCGAAATCCTTCGGACGATTTTTAAAACGCGTAGATGTATTATTTAGGTCTGGATATTGGAAGTTCTTCGGTTAAGGTAGCTCTTGTGTATGCCGAAACAGGTAAGAGGCTAGGTGTGGTGCAGGAGCCCAAAAGAGAAATGTCCATGCTGGCCCTTAAGAATGGATGGGCGGAGCAGGACCCGGAAGATTGGTGGAAACATGTATGCGCTGGAATTGCAAGAATAACATCTGAAAATAATGTTGCCGCTTCCGAAATTATTGGTATCGGCATTTCCTATCAAATGCATGGTCTGGTTTTATTGGATAAAGCCGGGAAGGTGTTGCGGAATTCCATAATTTGGTGCGATAGCAGGGCGGTAGAAATCGGAGAGCAGGCATTTGAATCTATTGGCGAGGAAAAATGTTCGGCACATTTGCTCAATTCCCCGTCCAACTTTACAGCTTCCAAACTGAAATGGGTAAAGGAAAATGAACCTGATATTTATAAGCGCGTCCATAAATTTATGCTGCCTGGCGATTATATTGCTTACCGATTATCGGGTATTATGAATACTACCGTTTCCGGACTTTCCGAAGGTATACTCTGGGATTTTAAGAAAGATGAACTTGCTAACATCCTTATGGACCATTACGGTTTTGATGACAGTAAGGTTCCGGAAATTGTACCCACCTTTTCGGAACAGGGTGGTGTAAACGAGAAAGGGGCCTCCGAGAGTGGATTACAAGCCGGAACACCCATTTTATATAGAGCGGGTGATCAACCCAACAATGCCTTATCGCTCAATGTTTTTAACCCTGGAGAAGTAGCGGCTACCGGCGGTACCTCCGGTGTTATTTATGCGGTTACCAACAGTCTTTCGGTCAAGGAAAGCGCAAGGATAAATAATTTCGCCCATGTTAATTATGTAGCCAGAAAAGTACTCCGAATTGGTAAATTGTTATGTATCAATGGTTCCGGAATCATGTACCGCTGGTTGTTGAATAATTTGGACGTGGCTTCCTATGAAGAAATGAACGCTTTGGCCGCTTCGGTTCCGGTAGGTTCGGACGGGGTTTGTATACTTCCTTTTGGTAACGGAGCGGAACGGATGTTGAATAATAGGGATATTGGCACCAGAATGGTCAATATCAATCTGAACAATCATACAAAAGCGCATCTATGCAGGGCGGCTTTGGAGGGTATCGCTTTTTCTTTTGTATATGGCATGGAAATTTTAAAGTCGGACGGCAGTAAAGTAAACGTGATGCGAGCCGGCAATGACAACCTTTTTAGATCTGATATTTTTTCGAACACCGTAGCAACACTTATTGGGCACGACATAGAAATCTATAACACCACAGGGGCCATTGGTGCCGCCAGGGCAGCAGATCTTCACAAAGGTGATTTTGAGCTGTTCGGCAAACGGATTATAGAAAACGATTACGTAATGACCTACGAACCTTCCAATGATAAGCAAGCTTACCAAAAGGCTTACGAAACATGGAAAAACGAATTAGAACACCTATTAAAAACAATATAAGATGCTAGTATTAGGAGATAAGGAATACTTTAAAGGTATTGGAGAAATTAAGTTTGAAGGCAAGGAATCTGACAACCCTTTAGCCTTTAAATATTATAATCCGGAACAGGTTGTGGCCGGCAAGACCATGCGAGACCATTTTAAATTCGCAATAGCCTATTGGCATACCTTCTGCGGACAGGGTTCAGACCCTTTTGGACCAGGAACGCAAAGTTTTGAGTGGGACAAATCGTCCGACCCCTTTCAAGCGGCAAAGGATAAGGCGGATGCCGCTTTTGAGTTTATAGGCAAAATGGGTTTTGACTACTTCTGTTTTCACGATTTTGACCTTATTCAGGAGGCAACTACCTTTGCCGAATCTGAAAAGCGGTTGGCTACGATTACGGACTATTTAAAAGAGAAGAAAGCCGCCTCGGGCATAAAATTGCTTTGGGGAACCGCCAATTGTTTCTCCAATCCCAGATACATGAACGGTGCTGCTACCAATCCCGATTTTGATGTGGTAGCGCGAGCAGGCGGACAGATAAAGTTGGCCTTGGATGCTACCATTGCCCTAAATGGAGAAAACTATGTGTTCTGGGGCGGACGCGAAGGCTATATGTCCCTTTTGAATACCAATATGGGCAGAGAAATGGATCACATGGGTCGGTTTTTAAGCATGGCGCGGGATTATGCCAGAGCGCAGGGATTCAAAGGTAATTTCTTTATAGAACCGAAGCCGATGGAGCCTATGAAGCATCAATATGATTTTGATACCGCTACGGCCATTGGCTTCTTAAGGGAGTATGGCCTAGACAAAGATTTTAAAATTAATATTGAAGTGAACCATGCTACTTTGGCACAGCATACGTTTCAGCATGAAATGGCCGTTGCGGCAAAGGCAGGAATGCTAGGGAGCTTGGATGCCAACCGTGGCGATTACCAAAACGGATGGGATACCGATCAATTCCCCAATAATATCCTGGAAACGACAGAAGCCATGTTGGTCTTCTTGGAAGCTGGCGGATTACAAGGTGGTGGTGTTAATTTTGATGCGAAAATCAGAAGGAATTCAACCGACTTGGACGATGTATTCCATGCGCACATTGGTGGTGCCGATAATTTTGCCAGAGCATTGGTAACAGCAGATAAAATTATTACCTCATCAGCTTATGCCAGTCTTAGGGAAAAACGCTACAGTTCTTTTGATTCTGGAAAAGGAAAGGAATTTGAAGAAGGGAAACTGGATCTAAATGATCTATATAAGATTGCAGTAGAGAACGGTGAATTGCAATTGCAAAGTGGGAAGCAGGAGTTGTTCGAGAATATTGTGAATCAGTATATTTAGATTGTTGCCTGTGAGATTTGTGCAATACCTTTTTGGAATTGTAATGCAATTTGATTGCGTTTTATCTATTAAAAGATAGTAGTGTTTCACAATAATGGTCTAGGCCTGATATAAAGAGTACTTGGCGAGCTAATTTGGTTTTTGAATCAAATTTGTTCGCCATTTTTTACAATACCATTTGACTCAAATTCTTTTTTGAAACTTTTTTTGAACAATTTCCTATAAATTTTTAAACAGTTCCCCTTCTTGGGAGGGATTAAGGGAGGATTTTTTGGTGAGGTCTATTTTTTAAACCCTATCCGGATGTGGATGCACCCATGGTGCCCGATATTCCCTTGATAATAAATTTGTTGCCTCAATATCATCCTCGACCGTTCTGGTTTTGGGGTCATATACCAAAGGACGGCCTAAATCCATAGCTAGATTCGCTAAAATACAGCTAGCGGAGGAAATATGTCCCTCCTCAATATCTGCAATGGGTCGTGTATTGTTCTGTATTGCTTCAAGGAAATCTATCATATGTCCACGGGTTGCTGGTGCGGCATGCAGTTCATTGTCCTTTTCAATGAGATCTTCAGGATATTTTTCTTTTTCGTATACAACGTCAAAATGAATAGGAGTTCCTTCCCCATAAGGAATATAATCAGCCTGCATGGGACTTCCTTTCAACACCCCCTTATCGCCATAAATTATAAAAGCCCAAGGATATTCGGGATCTGCGGGACTGCCCCAAGAACGGTGCTGCCATATACAATTAAGTCCAGGATACTCAAAAACGGCTGACTGTGTATCGGAAATATTGGATTTACCTCCTTTTTGGACATAGATACCACCTTGGGAGCTAATACGTGCTGGCCAGCCTAAATCCAACATCCAACGAACGGTGTCCAGCATGTGAACGCACATATCGCCCATAATTCCGTTTCCATATTCCCTAAAGGTACGCCACCATCTTCTATGTGGAATATCGTCATAGGGTCTTAAAGGAGCAGGTCCTGTCCACATCTCGTAATCCAGAAAATCTGGCACGGGTTGTTCGGGAGGATTGCCGTCAGCACGCATGTGATAGTAGCAGCACATTTCCACATGGGCAATGTTGCCCAAGAGTCCGGCATCCACGATTTCTTTTTTTACGTCAATTAAATGGGGTGTACTCTTGCGTTGCGTACCCACTTGGACCACACGGTCATATTTTCGGGCTGCGGCGACCATCGCCTCACCTTCCATCACATCTACACTGGTGGGCTTTTGTACATAAACATGTGCGCCTGCCTTTAGGGCATCTATACATTGGAGGGCATGCCAATGGTCTGGGGAACCGATTAGGACGATATCCAAATTGCTCTTGTCCAGCATTTTTCTGTAGTCGGTATATAGCTTTGGTTTTTTGCCTGATTTTTGGCGTTGTGCTACCAACTCGGAAACCTGGTTTAAATGGTTTTGGTCTACATCACAGATGGCTATAACTTCCACGTTGGCCACTTGTATGAGTTTAAATAGGTCGCTGGTACCGTACCAACCGGCGCCTATGAGTCCAACTCGTTTTGGTTTTTCGTTTTTAAAATATTCAAAACCATAGCTACCAAAAGAGGATAATAAGAGCGATGCAGCGGTGCCTTTTATAAAATATCTTCGGTTCATGATTGTGTTTGAATTTATAGGATAGCGATTTCGGACGCTTAAGATTATTAGCTAAGTACGGTTCAATATAAGCAAAGGTTTTGGTTTGATAAAACTAAAATTTTATAAGCTTTTAGTAACATATAGAGTCTTAAACGCTATATTTAAATAGAAATAATTACAAACCCCAACAATGAAAACCAAAATTTTTCTTTTATCCGTTTTTAGCTTTTTTCAGTTGTCCCATGCCAATATTATTTTACCCCAAATTTTTGGTAACGATATGGTGCTGCAACGAGAATCGGAAGTTTATTTATATGGTTGGGGCGCGCCTGGGGAAACATTTACCATACGTACCGGTTGGGACGGTAAAACGGTTGAGGTGAAAACAGGAATTAATGCCAAATGGAGGGTAAAAGTGACTACTCCCAAAGCTGGTGGACCCTATGAAATTGCATTTAAGGGAAAGGATAACAGCATTCTATTGACCAATGTACTCATAGGCGAGGTTTGGCTCTGTTCCGGACAATCCAATATGGAGTGGAGTGCGAATAGCGGTATTGATAACAAAGAGGCAGAGATAGCCAATGCAGATCACCCAAACATTCGCTTTTTTACGGTGGCTAAAAGAACATCGGCCACTCCGCAAGATGATTTATCAGGGAGCTGGGAGGTGAGTTCGCCCGAAACGATGGCAGAATTCAGTGCAGTTGCTTATTTCTTTGCCAGAAGAGTTCAGGAAGAGTTGAATATTCCAATAGGCCTCATTGATGCCTCTTGGGGCGCTTCGTGTGCAGAAGTTTGGACTCCGGAATATGTTTTTAACGAAAATCCAAAGGTATTGGAATCCTATCAATTAATTCAACCAAACCCATGGGTGCCTATTGAGAGATCAACCTTATATAATGCCATGATTGCACCTTTAACCGACTTTGTTATTTCGGGGGTTTTATGGTATCAAGGAGAATCCAATACCGTAAATGGCGAAAACTATACCGAGCTATTTACCAAAATGATTATGTCTTGGCGAAATAAATGGAATATTGATTTCCCTTTTTATTACGTGCAAATCGCCCCCTATAAATATGGTAAGCCTTTTGAAGGTGCCGTGGTGCGCGACCAGCAGCGGAAATCGCTTAAACTTAAGCATACAGGTATGGTCGTTACCAGTGATATTTGTACTGTAGACGACATACATCCACAAAATAAACAAGATGTAGGGCTCAGATTGGCGAACGTAGCTTTGAAAGAGCATTATAAAGTTTTGGATGCTCAGGTTCATGGTCCCCTGTACAAGAATATCGAAATAAAAAACAAGGAGCTTATAGTGTATTTTGATCATGCGGAAGGACTACATTTTAAGGATCAAAACAAATCATTTTTTGAAGTGGCCGGTGCGGATGGGGTATATCACTTGGCAAAGGCAAAGATTAGAGATACTACTGTTGTATTGACGGCTAAGGAAGTAAATGCGCCTGTGTCGGTTAGATTTTCTTGGGACAATATTGCACTACCCAGTTTGTTCAATGCTGCAAATTTACCAACTTCGACCTTTAAAAGTGATTGATGGGTTACTTCAAGAGTATCTAATTAGAATTTTTAAAATTTGAGATTGGATATAAGCAACCATTACTTAAGTATAACAAGTTTTAAATACAGAATTACTTAACTTTTTAATGGGTAAGATTTAAGTCAATCTTATTTGTACTTATGCTTACCTTTTGAATGTCCTAAGTTGATTTGATAAGTTATTGCCAGCCTTTATGATGGCGGTACGGAGCAGGTTTGTGGTGGAACTTAAACTTATTCAAGAGTTGTTTAAATAAAGATAGTATTTCGTCTTTACCTATGCTTTTTATGTAATTCAGCACCCTTTTTTTGGTCGTTTGTATAAAAATTAAAGTTTTTTTTAATCTAAAACATTAACTTGTGCTTAAAAATTACTTTTCATGCAAATTAAAGAATCCTCGGAAATTTTTGATGTAATCATTGTAGGCTCGGGAGCCGGCGGTGGAATGGCTACCAAACAATTGGCAGATGCGGGCCTTAATGTAGCAGTTGTGGAAGCAGGTCCATATTTTGACCCAGCGGATCCAAAAACCATGACACAATTAAAATGGCCCTATGACTCGCCTAGAAGGGGAGCAGGAACAGATAGGGCATTTGGCGAATGGGATATGTCCTATGGTGACTGGGAGGTAAAAGGAGAACCTTACACCCATGCCGAAGGAACTACTTTTAAATGGTGGCGCGCAAGAATGTTAGGCGGCAGAACCAATCACTGGGGGAGGATATCCCTGCGTTTTGGACCAAAGGATTTTAAGGGTAAAACCCGAGATGGTTACGGCGAGGACTGGCCCATAAGCTATGACGATGTGAAACCATATTACGATAAGGTAGACAAATTAATTGGTGTATTTGGCACCAACGAAGGTTTGGAAGACGATCCCGATGGGTTTTTTCTTCCTCCACCAAAACCAAGATTGCATGAACTTTTCTATATAAAAGGAGCAAAAAAATCGGGTATTCCAGTAATTCCCGGGCGTTTGTCCATGTTAACAAAGCGTATTAATAATGAACGTGGGATTTGCTTTTATTGTGGACAATGTTCCAGATCATGTTCTGTTTACGCCGATTTCTCTGCTGGTAGTTGCTTAATATTTCCAGCACAGAAAAGTGGTGGACAAGTAAAATTGTTCGTGAACGCTATGGTACGCGAAGTAACGACCAACGAAGAAGGAAAAGCAACAGGTGTTTCTTACATTAGCAAGGATGACCGAAAGGAATATAAGTTAAAGGCTAAAGTAGTGGTCTTAGCGGCATCGGCATGTAGTTCTGCCCGTATCCTATTGAATAGTAAAAGTAAACAACACCCAAACGGACTCGGAAATAGTAGTAATCTTGTGGGTAAATACCTGCATGATTCTACGGGAAGCAGCGGTATGGCCTTTGTCCCCGGTCTTATGAATAGGGATGTTTCCTACAATGAAGATGGCGTTGGCGGTATGCACGTTTATAGCCCATGGTGGGGAGATGCTAAAAAGTTAGATTTTCCAAGAGGATATCATATTGAGGTGTGGGGTGGTATGGGACAACCCAATTATGGTTTTGGATTTGATCAAGGTAGTTTTAATAAATTAGTGGGACTACCTACTGGTGGATATGGAGATAAGCTTCGTGACGAAGTGAAGTCATATTATGGCGCCATTGTAGGTTTTGGTGGTAGAGGTGAAGGTTTGGCGGTAAAAGAGAATTACTGTGAAATAGACCCCACTACCGTTGATGATTATGGTATTCCCGTACTTAAGTTTAATTATAAGTGGTCTGATATTGAAGTGCGCCAAGCCAAACACATGCAAGACACTTTTGAGGAAATCTCGCATAATATGGGAGGTATTTATTTAAATAAACCTGGAAAAGACAGGGACTACGGTCTCCATGCCCCAGGAGAGATTATCCATGAAGTAGGTACTACCCGTATGGGCAATGATCCTACGACCTCGGTAACCAATAAATTCAATCAGTTACACGACGTAGATAACGTATTTATTGTAGACGCAGGACCATTTGTTTCCCAAGCAGATAAAAATTGCACATGGACCATTATGGCGCTTTCTTGGAGGGCAAGTGATTATATTATTGAACAATTGAAACAGCAAAATATCTAGAGTATGGCAATGGATAGAAGAAAGAGTATACAGACCATGATTTTGGGTGCCGGAGCTTCGGCCTTGGCTTTTCATGGATGTAAAACAGAAGATAAGACAGCTGATGAGGCATTAACAATTGTGGAAGATTCCAATTATTTTGGGAGAACGCCGGATGAATTGAAGCGAATTGAAAAATTGAATGCGGAGCAGCTCTTTAACGAACATGAGATGGAGACCATAGCGGTATTAAGTACGGTTATCTTACCTCCCAAAGAACCGCACGGGGGACCCATTGAAGCAGATGTGCCGGAATTCATAGAGTTTATTGGCAAGGATATGCCTGATATGCAAAACACGCTGTTAGGTGGATTAATGTGGATGGATCATAAGAGTAATACCGACTTTGGAACGGAATTTAAGTTGGCTACCTTGGAGCAGCAAAAACAGATCTGTGATCAGATATGTTTTCATGATGATGAAATTCCTCTGGATAAGCAACCACTTGAAATCCAGTTTTTTGCTTTAATGCGTAATTTGGTGGTAACTGGTTATTATACCTCCAAAGTAGGTATTGCCGATTTAGGATATAAAGGGAATATGCCCAATGTTTGGGATGGCGTTCCGCAAGAGGTATTGGATAAGCATGGTGTGGCCTACGATCCAGAATGGATTGCCAAATGTATCGATCAAAGCACAAGGAATACCATAGCTACTTGGGATGAAAAGGGTAATTTGCTGACCTAGTAAAACCGTGAATTAATTCTTAGTAAGACCTAAATTTAGGATTGTGAAACAATAAATTAAAATAATAAAAACCCACCGCTAGCGGTGGGTTTTAAATATATAACTAAGATGATCAAAAAAATAGGTATTCCTTTTCTTCTTGTGTGTTTCTGTCTACCCACCATGGCCCAAGAAGTAGGATTACAGTTGTATAGCCTCAGAAATGAGTTTAAGGAAGACGTAAAAGGCACTTTGGATATCATAGCCAATTGGGGTATTAAAAAACTGGAAGGAGGAGATACCTACGGTATGTCTATGCCCGATTTTAAGGAAGAACTAGCTATACGTGACTTTCAGGTTGTTAGCGTAGGGGCAGGATATGATGACCTTAAGGATGGTAACTATGATAAAATTATAGCCAATGCTAGAGCCTTTGGTGCCAAATACGTTATGTGCGCCTGGATTTCACATGAAAATAACATGTTTGACCTTGAGAAAACAAAGGAAGCAACTGAAGTATTCAATAAAGCTGGGAAAGTATTAAAGGATGCAGGACTAACCCTCGCTTACCATGCCCACGGTTATGAGTTTAAGCCCTACAAATCGGGTACTTTGTTTGACTATATGGCTGAAAACGCAGAACATTTTGCTTTTGAAATGGATGTGTATTGGGTACACCACGGAGGCGAGGACCCTTTGGCCTTACTAAATAGATATCCAAAGAAGTTCGTATTACTGCACCTAAAGGATATGGAAAAAGGAACGTCCAAAAATCATAGCGGACATGCCGACGTGGAAACCAATGTTGTTTTGGGAACCGGAGAGGTAAATATTGCAGGGGTAGTAAATCGAGCGAAGGAACTTGGAATTGTGGAATATATGTTTATTGAGGATGAGTGTTCGCGAGTTGTGCAACAAGTGCCACAAAGCCTGAAGTATCTAGAGGGCTTAGACTAAAAAATCTACAGTATGGCGTGTTTAGTATGGTTCACATATTTGAATTTCGGCGTTTTGTCGTCCTTCATAGACGAATATAGAAATTACAAATACCCAATTCCTATTAATTTTCTTCTGATCCCAACGGAATATTAGGATTTTCAATATTTTACACATCTTGAAACATTCATAGTTTCAATTTTAGCAAAAACAGCAAGTCTAGGTCAAACGCTATTCTTTAATGGCCAGACCTACCATAGAATCTGCTGTACCATAATATAAAAACCATTTTTCCTTAAAATAAACCAATCCCTGAATAAAAGTGGTACCGGCCTTATATTGTCCGCTAATTTCATGGGGAAGGCTAGGGCAGATAAACGGAGTTTCCAGTCGCGCAATCATTTTTGTTGGGTCGTTTTTATCAAATAGTACCTGACCACCGCAATAGGTACCTTCGGGATATTTAGAAGTTGCACCCTCACCACTAAGATTTTTACCATTGTATAATAGGAGAATACCATTCTCTGTGTAAAGTGCAGGAGGTCCGGGTTCTGTCAAATGGCTGTCAAACTCATTTATAGTTGGTGTAAAGGAATACAGTAGTTCGCCGTTTTCTTTAAGGGTAGGCTCCCAATCAACTCCGTTGGAAGAGACCGCAAGATTTACAAATAGTTCGCCCCAATACATCAAGTATTTTCCGTTTATTTTTTTTGCAATTAATCTTCCATCCACCAATTCGGTAACCATGGAGCCGGACTTGCTCCACACATCTAGGAATTTCCCACCATGGGCTTCCTCAAAAACAGGCCCTTGCTTCGTCCAATTTCGTAAATCCTTGGAGGTAGCGCTGGATAATCTAGCAACATCGGTATTCCAAGCGGTGTAGAGCATGATGTATTCTCCATCGGGCGTTTCAACAATTCTCGGGTCCTCTATTCCCCCAGGTTGATCCCATTCTGAGAATTCGTCATTATCCGGATAGAGCACAGGTTGAGGATGCTTCGTGAAATTAATACCATCAGTGCTGTACGCCAAACCAATGCGAGAAGTTCTTCCACCAAGAATAGCATCGGGGTTATCTTCTGCCCTAAATAAAATAAATACGGTATCGTTGCGCACCACGGCACCGGGATTAAAAACATCGGCCTTTTGCCATTTAACAGCTATATTGCTTACCGGGTCATTAAAAATATAAGTAGAATCGGCCGTCATGATTGGATTAACAGCTGTTTTGTTAAAGTCCAACATCCATTTTATATCAGTAGTATCTTTATCAATAGGAGCCCCTTCTTTACCATCTTTACAAGACATCAGAATCCATAAAAAAATGAGTATAATAGCTGAAATTTTTTTCATCTAGATATAGTTTTGCCCATCAAGATAAGTATAAAATAATCATATTGAAATTTTATAATGGAATATGAATTCGGCACCATAGTTTTATCAAAAAGTAAATTCCATTATCTTCATACTTTAGTATAGGATTATTTTAAATAGGCTAAAGAAAAAATGAATAGTTATGTAATTAAGAATAGGATATTCATATTGGCTTTATGTGGGCTTTGTTGGTGCTGTAAAGAAAAGTCCATAAGACAATCAGAAAAAGTTGCGATTGAACAGGATACGGTGCACACAAAAAGTCTTGAAATTGAAAAAATACCAGAACCACCAAAAAAAATAGTGCCTGAGCTTAGTACCTTACCGGACACCCTGTTCATTCGTTTAGCAGATTATAGTGATGGATTTGTTTATGACATGCGTTATGCAACGAAGAACAATTTTTTAAAAGAAAAAGTATATGATTGTGCGGAGTGCTATATGCGGGTAAAGACCGCTAAAGCCTTGCTAGCTGCCAATACCGATTTTAAGAAGAACGGAGTGAAAATAAAGTTTTTTGATTGTTACCGGCCTAATTCTGTTCAATATAAAATGTGGGCGATTGTTCCTAACCCGCAATATGTGGCAAACCCAAAGAAAGGAAGTATTCACAATAAGGGAGGTGCCGTGGATATTACCTTGGAAACCTTGGAAGGAAAGGAGCTGGACATGGGAACAGATTTTGATTTCTTCGGGAAACGTGCCTACCACGATATGACCGATTTACCGCAGGAAGTCCTCGATAATAGAAAACTACTTAAGGAAACCATGGAAAAGCATGGATTTTGGTCCATACGAACGGAGTGGTGGCACTATAATCTTTCCACGGCGTCCAATGATCCAGTAGCTAATTTTAAATGGGAGTGTAACTAAACTGTATACCTATGAAGCATATTCTAGTACTATTTCTTATTTTTTTTGTTATCCCAATAAGCGCTCAAGACACCATTATACCTTTGTGGCCCAAAGACCGTATCCCAAACCGCATAGCTTCCGAGGAGGTTGAAGAGCATATTAATAATGGTATTTTACGAATTAGTAAAGTACAAGAACCAAGTATAGAAGTATATCTACCTTCAAAATCAAATGCCACTGGAGAAGCCGTTTTAATTTTTCCAGGTGGCGGTTATGGAATTTTGGCCTATGATTGGGAAGGTACGGATATCGCCAAGTTTTTAAATGGACAAGGTATTGCAGGAATTGTAGTAAAATACCGATTGCCCTCCGATGCTTCCCAAAAAGATAAACATAACGTACCGCTTATCGATGCACAACGTGCCATGCGCTTAGTACGGCATAATGCCAACCGTTTTCATTTAGACATCAAAAGGATAGGAATTCTAGGTTTTTCCGCTGGAGGACATTTGGCGTCGACCTTAGGTACTCGTTTTAATGAGGAGGTATATGAGGCTTTAGATGAGATAGATGCCCTTAGTGCACGTGCCGATTTTATGGCTTTGGCTTATCCTGTAATTACTTTTGGGAATAAAACACATAAGGGAAGTAGAACGAATTTGATAGGGGAGAATCCTAACCAGGAAATGGTGGACAGATTTTCAAACGAAAAGAACGTTAGCCGGGAAACACCTCCTACTTTTTTGCTGCATGCTACCGATGACGAAGGTGTTCCAGTGGAAAATAGTCTGTTGTTTTATCGTGCATTAAACGAAAAGGGGGTTTCAGCTACATTAGTTGTGTATCCAAAGGGAGGACACGGATTTTCATTAGCTCTTAAAGACCCGTTTTTACGGGGTTGGTCCGGTCAGATGGTGGAATGGATAAGAAGCTTGAATTAAGGAAACTATTTTTTTAAAAAGATAGGCGTATTTCTTATTGACTTTTATATTTTTGCAGTCCAATTCTGAAATTTAGGTTTTGGAATTGTGAATTTATTATTTTTCATATTTAATTGTTTTCGGGATGTAGCGCAGTCCGGTAGCGTACACGGCTGGGGGTCGTGTGGTCGCAGGTTCAAATCCTGTCATCCCGACAAAAAGGGTATTAATTAATACCTTTAAAAAGCTAATTATATGATTATCAGCATATTTCATTTTTGCTGATATCATATAATAAGCTTTAATAGCAAAACAAAAGTTACCTATTCGGTTACCTTTTTTCAACCGGATTTTTTTATTATATTGTAATCCTGCGTTGTTTGACTTTCGCTTCGATTTGACTTTCACAAAACAAATCGAGTATTCACTTAAAGCGAGAGTTTATGGGAAGTTCAAGAACTTTTAATATTCATTTTTGGCTTAACCTGGCCAAAGAAAAAGATGGCCAAGCGCCAATTTATGCACGCATAACCGTTGATGGTAGGCGATCCGAAATCAGTTTACAAAGGCAAACATCGGTTACCTATTGGGACACCAAATCAAAGAAAACCACGGCAAGAACCACTGAAGGTAAGGCTTTGAACGCTTTTTTGGACCAAGTGTATGCCAAGCTGTTGGATTGTCATAAGCAGTTGTCCTCTGATTATAAGCTGGTTACCTCAAAATCTATAAAGGCTAGGTTTATCGGGCAGGACGAAAGACATAAAACCCTGCTGGAATTGGTCACCTACCATAATGAGAACATGAACGGTGTATTGAAGCAGGGCACGCTAAAGAATTATTTTACCACAGAAAAATATATCAAACGATTCCTTGCCCAGAAAAAGAGAACGAACGATGTTTATCTTAAACAGCTGACCCATAGCTTCATCATCGATTTTGAGCAGTATCTAAGAAAGGGTCCTTCGTTGCAAAACGCCAATCCATTGAACAATAATGGGGTTATGAAACATTTGGAGCGACTACTCAAATTGATGAACCTGGGCTTAGATCTGGAATGGTTGGACAAGAATCCGTTTTCGCGCTACAAATTGAAATTTAATAGGTACAAGAAAGAGTTTTTATCCAAGGAGGAATTACAGATATTCCTAAATTCTGATGTAAAGGACAAAGGACATCAAATGGTAAAGGATATTTTTGTTTTTGCATGCTATACCGGTCTTTCCTATTCCGATGTCAAATTATTGACTAGGGACAATATCCGATTGGGAATTGATGGGGATTATTGGATTTTTACCCAACGTGAAAAGAACGAACAACCAGTCAAGGTTCCATTACTGGACAGTGCAGATAGGATTTTGAAGAAGTATGCAGACTATTCTTCAAAAATTAACGGACAACTACTACCCGTGTTCTCCAATCAAAAAGTAAATACTTATCTAAAAGATATTTCAGCTGACTTGGGGGTTCACAAAAACCTTACTTTTCATTCGGCCAGACATACTTTTGCAACCACGGTAACCCTTAGTAATGGCGTGCCCATTGAAACGGTTTCTAAAATGTTAGGACATACCAAGATTTCCACTACACAGATTTATGCAAGGGTCTTGGAACAAAAAATTAGTTTGGACATGAAGAGGTTAAAAGTTCAATTAAAAGGCGTTGGATAATGGCAATCACTTCGAAAATTATTCAAATGTATGACTGCTTTCTAACTCAAATAATGTGATAAATTCAAGATGGATTTTTGTTTTTATCAAGACCAGGAAGAAAGAGTACCGTGCAAGAAAGCATGTTTGTACCGATTGCCCCCTGCGCAGGAGTTGTTTGGGCAAAAGTGCACAGGAGAAGAAATTTAGCGTTACCTACTATAGGGCGGAATATGAACGGAACATCGAACGGGTGAACGGTCCACAGGGCAGGTACATGAAGGGCAAGCGCCAGAGCACCGTGGAGCCGGTCTTCGGTACCTTAACGCAGTTCATGGGCATGCGCAAGATAAATACCATAGGGCTCGAGCAGGCCAACAAGGTGATGCACCTCTGCGCCATTGCCTACAACCTGAAGAAGTACCTGAAATTCGAACAGAAACGGGTAAAAAGTGGGGCGGGGAAACTTGCTTTGGCCGCATTTATAAAACGTGCCTTTCAATACCTCTTCGGTGCTTCTACAAAGCAGCTAAAATTAGCTTACAACTTCTGAGTTGTTGCGAAAAAAGCCTCTTAGAGAGGCTTATATTGATTGGTCCTATGCTGAATTAATCACTTGTGCAACGGTTACTATTGTTGTGCATAGTGTTTTTTAAGATTCCCACATATTGATGGTCGTTAGTATTTCCCATTGTCCATTTATTTTTTCAAATATCACAAAGCCGCCATTTCCACAAAGTCCACCGCAACGAACTCCATAATAAGCTGACGCCAAATTTTTTTCAAAATGAATTTTGGAAAGTTCAACCACTTCTCTAATTCCGTATTTTTTGTTTATTTTTTTCCAACTATTTTTCCGCCAACCTTTTTTACCAAAGAAAGATGAAAATTTTTCTGAAGAAATTGGTCGGACAAATAAATTGTCTTTAGTTAATAAATCAGCCATTATTTTCGGATGATTTTCAAAGTCAGATGTTAAGTCAACAATGATTTTTTTTAAAACAGGTTCTTTGAGAAGTCTTTTAAGAAAAACAGTGTCTTTATAAATGCTTACGTAACTATAATCCAATTTTGTGACAGAATCATATTTTGGGTCAAAAATTTCATAATCGGATTTTTCAAATCTATTATTGTACTTTTCGATTAATAAAATCGAATCGGTTTTTGATGTGTTTCCTAACTCAAGTATGTCAGTTAATATTAATGAATACAACTCGTAATCATCTTTTTCGGTTTGCGAAAATGACAATTGAGAAATCAATAATATTAATGTTAGCAGTTTTTTCAACATTATGCACAACGTCTCGGCTAAGCGTAGTGCGGTAGTAAGGAAACTTTTCGTTTCCGTCTACGCACGAAGCTAAAGCTTATTGTTTTGTTTTTTATTTTTTTTGTGCCAAAGCTAAATCGATAAGATTTAGCGACATTATAAATATACACAGACCTTTCGGTTTCTCCCTAAAGTCCGCATTACGTTTAGGTATTGTTAGCAAAATGTGGCGACACGCATGAGTAAGCACGAACTATTGCGTTCTGATATTTTTTCCGTCCGAGTGAAGTCCATCTGCGCAACAGTTGCGTCTGAGTAAAGTCCGTTCTCGTTAAAAGTCCATCTAATTTTTGGTTCCTTTAATCTATTCAGACTTTCCGTTCGTTTTCAATCTTTTCTTTAAATAGTCAATATTAAAGAGGCTCCATAAAAGAATGACTAGGCAAATAATCATTATTTTATTGAAAGAAATTTTATCATTTAAAAAATATTCGACTGCCAAAATTACAATCGGTATAGTAATAGCCGAAATAAGGAGTCCGCCGTAGACTGCTAAAGCTTGTTTTAAACCCTTATCTGAGAAATTTTCATATATATTATCTAACATATTATCTTTTTTAAGCCATTTTTGCTAACGTCTAGTATATGAAAAGTAGGCGATTTCGAAGCACAATACTTTCGGTTAAGCACAAACTTTGATACAAGCCAAAAGCATTGATTTTATTGCTGTTTCGCCTATTTTTTATATACATTGTTCTCTGCAGGTTTTATTCCTTCAATATAGTTTCAATCGCTTTTTCAAGCAATTCGTCTTTTCCTAGTCTAATTCCCTCAATTGACGGTTGTACTTCTATATCAGGGACTATTCCAATTTTTTGGGTTTCTCTACCATTTGGATAATTAACTCCAATTCCAGAAATCATTGTTCTTAGTCCTCCAGGTAGCATAATTGCTGATACGTTTCCGTCTGCTCCTGCTGTTGTACTTCCAATAATTGTTGTATTGTCTCCTGCTCTAAAAGCCATTGAAGTGTATTCTGCTTGACTTTGGGATAGTTCATTTACCAAAACAATTAGCTTTCCGTTGTATGTCTTGCCTTTACTAGGAATTTCTAAGTTACTTGTAAATGTAAATTCGCCTGGGTTATCAACATTACCGTTCGTAAATTTCACAAAAGGTGTGGAAGAAGAAACGAAATAAGAGCCTAGACTAAAAGGAACAAAAGTTGACGGGTAATTACGAATGTCAATAATGATTCCCTTTGTGTCTTTAAACTCCTTTTTTATCTTGGAAATGTCTTCTTCTTTGATATTTTGAAGTGTTACATAACCTATATTATTGTCCAACATTTTAAAAGATTTATCATCACTTTTTCTGTACCAACGATAAATGTCAAGACTATCTTTAGGATATAATTTAAGGGTTTTTGTTTGAGAGTTAGAATTACCCGAAACAAACTCAATTTCAATATTATTTGAATTTGAACGTAGAAGGTCTGCCGAAATATCTCTTAACCTAGTTGGCTCATTTGAAGCAGGATAATATCTTGATTTTTCTATTACGATTTTGTCGATAGGACTGCCATTTATTTTTGTTATTACATCGCCAATTTCCAAACCATCTTCGTTTTTAAGTTCTTCATTATAATAATCTGTTACTACTAGTCGATTTTGTATGAATCTTACGTGTAAAGGCGAATAATTGGTACCTTTCCATTCATCAATTTTATCAGCTCCACCCCATAGATTAGCGTGAGTATCCTGAACGTCTCCAATAATTTGGATTGTAGTCATTTCATATTCTAATTCGTTCTTTGCGTTTAGAAATAAAGGTAGGTATTCGCTGAGTTTAGAATTCCAGTCTTTATCCATTAAATGTTTATATGGAAAAAAGTAATTTATCATATTCCAATATCTGAAAAGCGACAATAATCTAAAACCATCATCAGGATATGACATACTCGAATAAGGGTTTTCATTTTTGAAATCAGGGTTTCCAACACCTTGCGTCATACCAACATAAAAGTGTTTGCCTTGTGAACGGTTACTATAAACGTAAATTAGCTTGTCTTTTAAGGGTTCATCTTGATTGTCAACCCATTTTAAATCAGGCTTGATTAAAGCATCTTCATCAGTTGGTTTACATTTAGTGCATTTTTCTAATTCTCCTAATGAGTTTATCCAATTGATAATAAGTTTATCTCTTTCTATGTTATTTTTTACCTCAATGTAGTTTGGTAAGAATCTAAAAAGTTCATAGTCCCAATTATAGTTCCCTTTCGCAATTTCGGGATGATGATATTTTAAGAATCCCCAAACTCTGCCTAACAATTCAAGGTTTTCAAGATTTTCAGAAGTCAAATTAGAAAGCTCAATAGAAGACCCATTATCGAAATTCTTTGTCAAGTTGTGCTTTTGAAAGTTCTTTTTCGACTTCTTTTAGCGTTTGAATATTTTTTCCATCTATTGAAAGAGTAAAATCGTCAAACCAAGCCTCTCCTTTTCCCGAAAGTATTCCAGCAATAAAGATATTCTCTGCTTCTTCGGGATAATCAAGAGT
The DNA here is from genome assembly GCA_963697395.1 of uncultured Flavobacteriaceae bacterium. Taxonomy (GTDB): domain Bacteria; phylum Bacteroidota; class Bacteroidia; order Flavobacteriales; family Flavobacteriaceae; genus Maribacter. Next base: position 1,838 of record CAVONX010000006.1, on the reverse strand, counting down.
TATACTATATTTCTGCCAATCTTTTGTACCTGAAATGTTTTGGTTTTGCATATTGTCAAATGCTAAGGAACTCCCATTACCATCAACACGCAATAGTAAACCCGCAAATCCATTTTCAACATTTTGGATTTTCATATATCCCTCCAACTTTATTGTTTTGCCCACATAATTTGCTGGAATTTTATAAGCAATACTTCCAAAAGAACTTCCTGTTTGGTCGGATGTGATTTTTCCTGATTTTTTGCCTGAATGAGCTGTAGCATCTATTGTCAGTTCATAGTTTCCCCATTTGAACCACCCATCTGATAGTGTGCTTTTCTCCTTTTGATTTTCAAATCCTAGATTGTACTTTTCGGTCTCTTGTGCTTGACAGCTAAAAGAGATTATTGTCAATAATGCTATTAGTATATTTTTCATCAATTTGTTTTTTCTACTTGCAGAGAACGGGATTGAATATGAAACGTAGCGTGTGTTTGGGACGCGGGTTCTTGGCTTTGTACAGGAGCCGTATTTTCGGATTCTCTTTTTACCTTCATTTTCTTAAAAAGCCGAATTCGAAAATTCGGCGGTCTTATTGGGCAGAAAGCCTCTTGGACAGCAAGATATGGCTATGTTTTATATTCGTTGTTATCTGCTGGCTTTCGCCGGGTTCAATTCCTGTTCCAAGGTCTTTCGTAACTCGGTCGGTTTTATGAAACGTGCAACAATGATTCCGTCATGGTCAACTAAAACGTTATCGGGAATTCCGTTTACTCCATATCTCAATGCTCCTTCATTTTCCCAACCTTTCAAATCGCTTACGTTTGTCCAAGCCAATTGGTCTTCTTTGATAGCCTTGACCCAATTTTTTCTTTTATCGTCAAGGGATACGCCGATTATCTCAAAACCAAGATTGTTGTATTCTTTGTATAGCTCTACCAATTTCGGGTTGCTCTTACGACATGGACCACACCAAGATGCCCAAAATTCGATTAAGGTATAATCTTGAAGGACATCTGAAACTTTTACCGTTTCTCCGTTGGTGTCCTTTTGTTCAAAATCGATATATTTTTCTCCAATTTCAGGATTACCGTATAATTCCAGATAAGTTGAAATCAATTTGCCTTTTTCTGAACTCTGACTCTCATTGTTCATGAGGGCGAACAGTTCTGCGGTTTTTTCCTTCCCCCAGGTCGTTTTGTAAACGCTAGCTAAATTCAAGCTGACGGGGGAATTTGGCTTTTCTTTTACGAATTCTTGATTGATGACCGCCATTTGTTCCCAAGTATTTTCGTATTCCGCCATAGTCTCATCTCTATTTTTAGCGTCTTTGTCCATTTTCATCAAGATGGAGTTCAGGCTGTCGTTCTTTTCTCTTGTTTTGGCAAGTCTCGACTGTAGTTTATCTTCATCAATTTGGGTTTTTGGACCGTTGATTTTACTGTTTCCGAAATCGTCTTTTGTGCCGATAAAATCGATTTGGGTATTCTCAAGCCAAAGAAACTTAGAATCATTGGTGTTTTTTATAATGATTACTGCATTGGTCGGTTCTTCCACTTTGCCTTCGAACTTAAATTTCTCATTATAGACGATTGTTGAATCGATGTTTTTATTGTTCACGTTCAGCAGCACAATAGAACTATCAGGTATGTTATTTGCTATTCCGTTCAAGGTGAAACCATCATTTTTGCTTTCGGTTTTACAGGAGGTTATTGCTGAAATCAATAGAATGTTCAATAAGAAATTTTTCATTTTCGCCAATTTTATTTAAGGTAATAATGTTTGTTTAGCTTGCAGATAACGGTTAGTGTAAAATGTCGTAGCTGACGCTAGGAAGCTATGCATTTTACACAGTGTTG
>CAVONX010000005.1:0-171739 GCA_963697395.1 uncultured Flavobacteriaceae bacterium | reverse complement strand
TTCCTACGCCCACTTCCGAAACCAATTTCACATTAATTCTAGCTTTTCGGTTGGCGGATTTTAAGTCGTATATCAATTGTGATAAATCCTCTATAGAATAGATATCGTGATGCGGCGGCGGTGAAATTAAACCTACATAAGGGGTAGAATTTCTTGTTTTTGCGATTGCCGGGTTCACTTTAGGGCCTGGAAGCTGACCACCTTCCCCAGGTTTTGCCCCTTGTGCCATCTTAATTTGTATTTCCTTTGCATTGGTAAGATAGTTAGAGGTAACCCCGAACCTACCCGAGGCTACTTGTTTTATGGCACTGTTCTTCCAGTCTCCCGTTGCATTTTTATAAAAGCGATCTTCATCCTCTCCGCCTTCACCGGAATTACTTTTTCCACCGATCCGGTTCATGGCGATAGCCAAATTTTCATGAGCTTCCTTACTAATGGACCCATAGGACATTGCACCCGTTTTAAAGCGTTTTACAATTTCCGTCCAAGGTTCTACCTCATCCAAAGGAATGGGGTCGTAAATCGAAAATTCGAAAAGACCGCGAATGGTCATTAAATCCTTGGATTGCTCGTTTACCATTTGGGCAAATTCCTTATAGGATTCCGGTTCGTTGTTTCTAACCGCCTTTTGAAGTTTGGCAACACTTAAGGGGTTGAACAGATGTTTTTCGCCATCTCTTCTCCAGCGATATTGTCCGCCGATTTCCAAATCTAGATTTGCGGCTATATCTTTATCTGGGTAAGCCTTGTGATGACGTTTTGCAATTTCCTTCTCTATTTCATATAGCCCTATACCCTGAATTCTAGTAGGAGTATTAGGGAAGTACTTGTCTACACTTGAGTGTTTATTCCAATACATTCGAACAATTGGGATCCGCGGTAGGAATTTAGAGTAGAAATTCCAATTTTGTTCATTACCTTAAGAATGCCCTTGCCAACCGCTTTGTTGTAATTGTTAATGGCTTCTTCAAAAGTGATTTGGTAATATCGTGCTCTTCAATTTGTTCCGCTATAATTTCGTTTACCAAATAAGGGTTTATAGCACTTGCGCCAAATCCAAATAGTAAGGCAAAATGATGTACTTCCCTAGGTTCGGCAGATTCAATAATTACACTTAGTTTGGAACGTTTGCCCAACCTTTGAAGTCCACTATTTACGAATGAACATGCCAATAACGCTGGAATGGGTGCTTTTTCCTTGCTAACGTTTCTATCCGATAAAATAATGATATTGGCACCTTCATCAATAGCCTGTTCTGCTTGTAGTAAAATGGATTCCAAAGCATCTTCAAGGCCGTTATGACCCTTTTCAATGTCATAAAGCATCGCAATGGAAACTACCTTATAATCACGGGACTGGCATCATAATTCTTTATTTTATCCAAATCTTCCTTGGATATAACTGGATTTTTAATTTTTAATTTTCGGCAATGAAGCTCTGAAAATTCAAAAATATTATGATCGCTTCCCAAGTTTAGGCTAATGTCTGTAATTAGCTCCTCGCGAATACCATCCAATGGCGGATTGGTAACCTGGGCGAACAATTGCTTAAAGTAATTATATATTAATTGTGGACGATCGGATAATACTGCGATAGGCGTGTCGGATCCCATTGACCCAATGGCTCCTTTGCGGTTTTGCCCATGGGAAGGATAATGGTATTGATATCCTCCAGAGTATATCCAAATACCGATTTGCGCTGGTTTAATGAGGCTTCACCCAAAAACAGGGGACAGTCGTTATAAGGAATATCCTTTAAATGTACCAAGTTGGTATCCAACCACTCTCTATATGGGTATTTTTTTACAATGTTTTCTTTTATTTCTTCATCGTTTACAATACGGCCTTCTTCCATATTTACCAAGAACATTTTTCCGGGTTCCAATCGGCCATGGAACAGCACGTTCTCGGGAGCGATTTCTACAACGCCTGTTTCGGATGACATCACTACATAATCATCCTTGGTTACGGAATAGCGTGAAGGGCGTAAGCCATTTCTGTCCAAAACCGCACCTATGTAATTACCATCGTAAAGGGTATGGATGCCGGCCCGTCCAGGGCTCCATTAATACAGGAATGATATTCGTAAAAGGCTTTTTTGCAATGGGGACATTTCATCGTTCGTTTCCCATCCTTCCGGGACCATTACGTCACAACCTCGGGTAAGGGCGTCCGGTCATTAAAAGGAGTTCAACGACCATGTCCATGGTGGCGGAATCCGATTTTCCTGGTAAGATAATAGGGTAATATATTTTTTATTTCTGCTCCAAAGAGGTCGCTCTTTCACAGCTCCTCGCGGGAAAGCGTCCGGGATACATTTCCTCTTAGGGTATTTATTTCGCCGTTGTGGCACATATATCGGAAGGGTTGCGCCAAATCCCAAGTAGGGAAGGTGTTCGTTGAAAAACGTTGGTGCACTAAAGCCAATCGCGTCACTACGCGCGAGTCCAATAGATCAGTGTAATATAGACTGATATCATGAGGCATCAATAATCCTTTGAAAATGATGATTTTAGTAGATAAACTAGGAACGTAGAAAAAATTGCTTTCTGAAAGTTTAGAGTTGATAATGGTGTGCTCTGTAACCTTTCTGGCTATGAATAATTTTAGGTTGAAATCAAAATATGTCTGATCTGGATTTGATTTCGCAATAAAAAGCTGCTTTACAAAAGGTTCTGTTTCTGCCGCTATTCTTCCTGGTATGGATCTGTTCACGGGAACATCTCGCCATCCTAGTAGTCGCAGTCCTTGTTTTTTAATATTTTCTTCGAAAACGGAGGCACAGAAATCCCTTTGGTTCGCCTTTCTGGGGAAGAATACATTGCTCACGGCATATTCCCCAGGTTCCGGTAATTCAAAATCACAGACACTTTGAAAAAAATGATGCGGAACATCTATTAATATGCCAGCCCCGTCTCCGGTTTTACCATCTGCACTTACCGCTCCCCTGTGTTCTAACCTATCCAAAATCTCCAAAGCTTTATGGATGATGTCATTGGATTTCTTACCTTTCAGGCTACAGATAAAACCTGCCCCACAGTTGTCGTGTTCAAATTCCGGTAGGTAAAGCCCTTGTTTTTTCAGCATCATATATTATGGTATTTTCTCAAAAATATCAATTTATATGATTAAAATTTAAGGAATTTTAAATATTGATAAAAATAATTCAACGTTTTTAAATAATCGTTAAAATAAATGGAATAACTTAAAATTGACCCATCGAATTTGTGATATCGATAATTTCTGGGTTCTAATCCCTATACTTTTGTAAATTAAGGGGTTGCGCTTAAGTTATGGCGATATAAACGAAAAACACCCCTATAGTTTGGGGTGCTAAATTTTAGAGACACTGAAAATATTATATATATACCCTTTTTTTTAGGGGGGGGCTGTGGTTTAAAGGGCGTATTATTTGTTTATAATACTTCTAGAAATAACTATTTTTTGAATCTCAGAGGTGCCTTCATAAATCTGTGTAATCTTGGCATCTCGCATTAATCGTTCTACATGATAGTCTTTTACAAAACCATTGCCACCATGTATTTGTACCGCTTCCACTGTGGTCTCCATGGCAACTTGTGACGCATAAAGCTTTGCCATTGCTCCGGAAAGGTCATAATCCTTCTTATTGTCCTTGTCGCAGGCAGACTTGTATACCAAAAATCTAGCGGCCTCAATCTGTGTATGCATATCCGCTAATTTAAAGGCGATAGCTTGGTGGTTGCAAATTTCCGTACCAAAGGCTTTGCGTTCCTTGGAGTATTTTAAAGCAAGTTCGTATGCGCCGGCGGCAATTCCCAAGGCCTGGGCGGCAATGCCTATACGTCCTCCGGCAAGTGTTTTCATAGCAAATTTAAAACCAAAACCATCATCGCCGATTCTGTTTTCTTTTGGCACTTTTACATCGTTGAAGATGAGCGAATGGGTATCGCTACCGCGTATGCCCAATTTGTTTTCTTTTGGTCCTATCTCAAATCCTTCTGCGCCTTTCTCTACAATTAGAGCATTAATGCCCTTGTGCTTTTTATCTTTATCTGTCTGTGCAATAACCAAATAGATTTCGGCGGAACTTCCATTGGTGATCCAATTCTTTGTTCCGTTTAGTATGTAGTGGTCTCCTTTATCAATAGCTGTAGTTTTTTGAGAAGTGGCGTCACTTCCTGCTTCCGGTTCGGATAAACAAAAAGCACCGATTATTTCTCCTGTTGCCAATTTTGATAAATATTTTTCCTTTTGGGCCTCTGTTCCAAAAGTTTCCAGGCCCCAGCAGACCAAAGAGTTGTTTACGGACACAATAACCGATGATGAGGCATCTATCTTGGATAGTTCTTCCATTACCAGTACATAGGAGAGTGTGTCTAATCCGCTTCCGCCATATTTTGGATCAACCATCATACCCATGAAACCTAGTTCGCCCATTTTTCTTACTTCATCTTTGGGGAATTGTTGTGCTTCGTCTCGCTCTATGACACCTGGCAGCAATTCGTTTTGAGCAAAATCCCTGGCGGCTTGTTGTATGAGTATTTGTTCCTCTGTAAGCGTAAAATTCATAGTTGTACTATTAGACATTTGGATTACAAATATACGGCATCGCCTTTAACTTGTGGGTACGCAATGAGGATGAAATATATTCTGTCCCATTAGATAAATAGGGGTGAAATTTTGGGTGAAGAAATGGGAGCGTATTCGCAATATGAGTGGGAAGAGGTTAATAGTTTATACGTAAAAGTTTGATTATCAGTAAAGTTAATATTTATGGGTAGAAGACCATGGAATGATTAACATTTTTAAATACCTTTAGGGGGTTGCAAACCATGCAATTTTTTAGCTATTTAGTATTCCATAATTAATAAACTAAAACCAACTGATGATGGAGACCATAATTATTATTGTTTTTTTGGCCGGATATTTGGCCATAACCTTGGAGCATAATCTAAAGATCGACAAATTGATTCCCGCTTTGGCCATGATGGCCATTTTGTGGGCAATAATCGCTCTAAACCATATGTCTGTTTTTGAGGTCAATGCGGAACTTAGAGAATTGGAGCCAAGTCATATAGATGAAATTTTGCTGCATCACTTAGGTAAAACGGCAGAAATACTATTTTTCCTTTTAGGTGCTATGACCATAGTAGAAATTATAGATTACTTTGATGGTTTTGCGACGATTAAAGGGTATATACGTACGCGCAGTAAAAAGAAATTACTCTGGTTGTTTTCCATTTTGGCGTTTATTCTTTCGGCCATTATAGACAACCTTACCGCGACGATAGTACTTATTACCATATTACAAAAAGTAATCAACGAGCGGGAGACCAGGCTCTGGTTTGCGGGTATGATAATCATAGCGGCCAATGCGGGTGGCGCTTGGTCACCTATTGGGGATGTAACCACAACTATGTTGTGGATAGCGAATAAGGTTACTGCGGGCCAATTGGTGCTGCACGTTTTGATACCTTCCATAATGTGTATGGTAGTACCCGTTTTAATCGCTATCAACATGAAAGCCTTCAAAGGAAATATCGATGGGGATTTTGAGCAAGAACCATCCAAATCCAAGTACAGCGGCATTATGTTGTACCTTGGTTTAGGTGCCATTATCTTTGTTCCTTTCTTTAAGACCGTAACCCATTTGCCTCCTTATGTTGGAATGATGCTTTCCTTGGCGCTTGTGGCAACGTTCGCTGAAATTTATAGTAATAAAAAATTCAGTATAAGTACTGTAGACGGTGGTGAACACGATTCGGGAGGCCACCACAGTCCGGTGCATCATTCCCTATCTAAAATTGAACTTCCCAGTATTCTTTTCTTTTTGGGGATTTTATTGGCAGTGGCTGCATTGGAGTCCTTAGGTATGCTGTTCCATTACGCAGAAAGTCTCAATCAGGCAATTCCTAACACCGATATTGTGGTGTTGTTGTTTGGTGTTGGATCGGCAGTTATAGATAACGTTCCCCTGGTTGCTGCCAGTATGGGAATGTTCAGTCAAACATTAGATGATCCCTTATGGCATTTCATCGCATATTCTGCCGGAACTGGGGGCAGTATGCTGATTATAGGTTCTGCCGCCGGGGTTGTCGCCATGGGAATGGAAAAAATTGATTTCTTCTGGTATCTTAAAAAAATAGCATGGTTGGCATTCCTTGGTTTCATTAGTGGTGGCGTGGTATTTATGTTATTACGAGATTTTGTATTGAACGTATAATTTTATATCAAAAACACCGTTATTAAGGCGAATTTGATAATCTAAAGAACACTATGTTATTATTCCAAAATATGGCCCAAGATGGGGTCGAGGAAGTCTTATCCGAAGAAAAAACCCTATCTGTAATAGATTTGGTCTTTAATGGCGGTACTGGAAGTGTCGTCATTATTGGCGTACTTTTTTTGATGTTAGGGGTTGCACTCTACATCTACTTTGAACGATTGTTGGCTGTTAACGCGGCATCAAAAATCGATAAAAATTTCATGAACCAGATTAGGGACTATGTTACCTCGGGCAAATTAGAGGCAGCAAAGTTATTGTGCGCCCAAACAGATTCCCCTGTAGCCAGATTGACAGAAAAAGGTATTTCCAGAATTGGAAAACCTTTGGATGATATTAATACGGCCATTGAAAACGCTGGTACGCTTGAGGTATATAAATTGGAAAAAAATGTAAGCGTTCTAGCTACCGTTGCAGGCGCCGCACCTATGATCGGGTTTCTAGGTACGGTAATCGGTATGATCTTAGCTTTTCATGAAATGGCCAGTAGTGGGGGCCAGGCCGAAATGGGGTCCCTGGCATCAGGTATTTATACGGCAATGACCACCACGGTCGCAGGATTGATCGTGGGTATTATAGCCTATGTTGGTTATAACCATTTGGTAAACAGAACGGACAAAGTTGTGCATAAAATGGAGGCTAATGCCGTGGAGTTTTTAGACCTTTTGAACGAACCTCTTTAATTCCCCTACTATGAAATTAAAAGGAAGGAACAAGGTAAGTCCGGATTTTAGCATGTCGTCCATGACGGATATCGTTTTTTTATTGTTGATATTCTTTATGTTAACCGCAAACTCGCCCAACGCATTGGATTTGTTATTGCCAAAAGCGAAAGGTAAATCCACCAATACACAAAACGTATCCGTGAGTATAGATAAGAACTTACAGTATTACGTTAACAATCAGAGAATCAACGGAGAATATATAGAAATTGAATTAAAAAAAGCACTAGAAGGTCAAGACAAACCTACTATTATCCTTAGGGCGGAAGAGAGCGTTGCCATTAAAGAGGCAGTAAACGTTATGGATATTGCCAATAGGAACAATTATAAGGTGATTTTGGCAGTGCGTCCCAACTAATGGCGTTTCTGGACACTACACATAAAAAGAAATCATTTACACTGACCACATTGCTTTTGAGCATTTTGTTGTTGGTGCTTTTCTATGTAGGACTTTCTTATATGGATCCCCCGATAGAAAACGGTATTTCGGTAAATTTTGGAACTACGGAGTTTGGAAGTGGAAACGTGCAACCAAAAGAAAAAATACGATCTGAACCTTTGGACAATCCACCCGTTGAACCATCAAAACAAGAGGTAGCGCAGCAGGTAGAGGAAAAAAAAGATGTTCCGGAGGAAACTAGTGAAAAGGATGCCGCGGCAGAAAAAGTACTTACTCAGGAAAACGAGGAGTCCATTCGCATAAAGCGTGCTGAAGCAGAGAAGAAAAAATCTGAAAATGCCGCGGCGGAAGTAAAACGAAAGGCAGAAAACGAAGCGAAAAAGGCACGAGAGGAAGTGGCAAGGATTGCCAAGGAGAAACGCGATGCAGAGGAACTTGCCCAAAAGGAGCAAGAGGCCAAAAAGAAAAAATTGGATGCCCTCATGGGAGGATTGAATAAATCTGACGGCACGGCATCCGGTAGCGAGGGCAATGATAATAGGGCCGGCGACAAGGGAAGTCCAGACGGAGATCCCTATGCTACAAGTTATTACGGCAGTCCTGGGTCGGGAAGCGGAACTGGCGGTTATGGCCTAAACGGAAGGACGTTGGTAAACAAAGGTAAAGTACCACAGGAATGTAATGAAGAGGGCAGGGTGGTAGTTAAGATTATAGTAGACAGGAACGGGAGAGTGATATCCGCTGAGCCTGGTGTTCGTGGTACTACGAACAATAATTCATGTTTGTTGGAGCCGGCACGGAAAACGGCTTTGATGCATAAATGGAACCTGGATTCCAATGCGCCTAGCGAACAAGTGGGCTTTGTAGTCGTTAATTTTAAATTAGGGGAGTGACCTACAGGGAAACCTTGGATTGGATGTTTGCCCAACTTCCAATGTACCAACAAAAAGGGAGTAAGGCCTATACTTCTAAATTGGACGGAATTCAAATCTTGTCCCGGCACTTAGGAAATCCACATCATCGTTTTAAGAGTATTCACATTGCAGGAACCAACGGAAAGGGTTCTAGTAGCCATATGATAGCTTCTGTACTGCAAGAGGCCGGCTACACCGTAGGGCTTTATACATCACCCCATCTTAAGGATTTTAGGGAACGCATACGTATTAATGGTGAACCTGTTACCGAGGATTATGTAATCGCTTTTATCGGCCGGCATAAGGACTTCCTAATGGAAAACAGTTTTTCTTTCTTTGAAATGACCGTAGGTATGGCCTTTGACTACTTCGCAAAAGAAGTTGTAGATATCGCGGTTATAGAAGTGGGGCTAGGAGGTAGGTTGGACTCTACCAATATTATTGTACCCGAGATTTCATTGATAACCAACATTGGTTATGATCACATGGATATACTCGGGGATACCTTGGATAAGATAGCTTTTGAAAAAGCGGGAATTATCAAAAAAAATGTACCGGTTGTTGTAAGTGAGCTGCAGCCTGAAATAGCATGGGTCTTTAAGCAAGTGGCGGAACATAACAACTCTGAATTGACGTTTGCCAGTGAACTATCTTTTCCTGAGTACAAGACTTCTTTGGCAGGCGCCTATCAGAAACGTAATGTAAAAGGGGTTTTGGCAACTCTGGATCGTTTACCGGGTTATTCAATAAATGCTTCACATATAGAGAAAGGTCTGCTAAATGTGCAGTTGAACACGGGTTTACAGGGCAGATGGCAGCAGTTGGGCTCCGATCCAAAGATTATCTGTGATACCGCGCATAATAAAGACGGTCTTCTATTAGTGTTAGAGCAATTGTTAAAGGAGAAGTATCATCAATTGCATTTGGTTTTGGGATTTGTAAAAGAGAAGAACTTGGACGATATCCTACCTCTTTTCCCACAAAATGCCAAGTATTATTTTTGTAAACCGAATATCCCTCGAGGTTTGGATCCCAAAATCTTAGCTGAAACAGCCAAAAAATATAAGCTGAGGGGTACGGTATATTCTAGCGTTTCCGAGGCATATATAGCTGTAAATGAGCAAGCTTCCAAAGAGGACCTAATTTTTGTTGGTGGAAGTACGTTTGTAGTGGCAGAAGTTCTTTAAATTTTATTGATTTTTCTTTTGGAGTAAACAAAACTATTCTATATTTGCACTCCTTTTGGGGCCCTTAGCTCAGCTGGTTCAGAGCACCTGCCTTACAAGCAGGGGGTCACTGGTTCGAACCCAGTAGGGCCCACTGGATTTTTAAAAGGCTCCCTTTGCGGAGCCTTTTTTGTTGTGTATATTTTGGTTTGTCCATTTCAAATTTAGTTCTACATTAGTGGTTCTAAAAAAGGGATATTAGCTCAGTTGGTTTAGAGCGCTGCCTTGACAGGGCAGAGGTCACCGGTTCGAATCCAGTATGTCCCACTAAATTGGTTTAGCTAGCGTAGTTTAAACATAAGGAAGCTAAATTACTCTTGGGCTAGAGTACCTCCAAAATCCTTTCCATGGCCATCCCTCTAGAACCTTTTATCAGTAGTGTGGATAATTTCGGGATTTTCAGGTCTTTTAAGTGGTCTTCAATAGCATTGTACGTTCTAAATTGCTGAAATTCCGTAGTAACTTTAAAAAAGTTTTCACCAATTAGATATACATGTTTAAAGCCCAAAAGCTTTGATAGGTCTGCTATCGCCTGGTGCTCTTCGCCGGCCGTTTCCCCTAATTCGAACATATCTCCAAGAAATACTATTTTTGATGCGGCATCTATTTGCGCAAAATTCTCAAGAGCTGCCGCCATACTTGTCGGGTTCGCGTTATAGGCATCTAGTATGATTTTATAGCCATTTTTTTCTAGTAACTGCGAGCGGTTGTTGGCGGGGACATAATTTTCGATGCCCTCTTTTATTTGCGCTATGGGAACGTTGAAATAGTTCCCCATGATAATGGCAGCACAGCAATTGGTGAAGTTATAGCTGCCTATCAACTGGGATGTGATGGTGGTCTCTTCTACACGTAGGGCTACAAAAGGGTCGGCCTTGGTCATTTTTATATTTAAATACTGCCTGTCGGTTTGACTGTAGCCGTAGGTATGTACATAAGATTTTAATTTATCTCTTTGAATAGGGTCGTCAGCGTTCATGAAGATGATCTTATTTCGCGCCATAAGGTGTTGGTAGAGTTCGCTCTTTCCTTTTATAACGCCTTCTACGCCACCAAAGCCCTCTAGGTGTGCCTTTCCAAAATTTGTGATATATCCAAAGTCGGGCTCCGCAATAGTGCTTAGAAATTCAATTTCTTTTTGATGGTTTGCTCCCATTTCAATTACGGCAATTTCAGTATCCTTGGTAATCCGAAGTAGGCTTAATGGTACCCCTATATGGTTGTTAAGGTTTCCTTGGGTCGCCACTGTGTTGTACTTTTTGGACAATACGGCGTGTATAAGCTCCTTGGTCGTGGTTTTGCCATTGCTACCAGTTAACGAAATAATTTTCGCTTTGCAATGGTGCCTATGAAAATTGGCCAACTGCTGTAAGGTTTGCAATACGTCCTTTACGAGTATGGTTCTATCGTTTATCAGAAACTCCTTTTCATCTATGACCACGTAGGAAGCTCCTTGTTCCATTGCCTTTTCGGCAAACGTGTTCCCATTAAAAGTGGCACCTTTTAAAGCGAAGAAAATATCATTTTTTTTTATTTTTCTCGTATCCGTGGTCACGCTGGGGTGTTGGAGAAAGATAGTATGTAGTGCAGCTATATTCATAAAATCGAAGATAAAAAAAAGCCCTTTAAAAAAAGGGCTTTTGTAGTGTCTAAAGTGCAATAAAACTATTTGGCTTTCTGGCCTCTTACTGTTTTGTTTTTTGTTTTGGATTTGGATCCAACTCTGGACATGGCACATCTAAAGCCAATGTAATCCGTTGCCATATACTGTGGCAAGTACCTTCTTTGTGCTGGGTCTAACCAATAGGCCCTATCCCTCCAAGAACCACCTTTGTAAACGCGTACTTCATCGTTTATCAAGGACGTTCTAGTATTGGATTCGTCATACTGCCTTGTAATGTTGCCTTCCTCATCTCTCTCAACTTTATGCTTTGGGGAATTGTACATACTGTTCTTGTTGGTTTCCCCATCTTCTTCATCGTTGAATCTATCATAAAATCTGGAAGAGCCTTTGTCGCCATCGCGGTAGCCTATGTTGTCACTCGTAGAAAAATTGGTCCTTAAATACGTCTCATCTTCATCAACTGGTACCATTTTAATTTCCCCTGGTAGGTTAACCGCAACCAACTTTCCGTTGGGTAATGTGTCAAAGACTATAGAATCTCTTAGGATATTTACTTTTCCATCTTCGCCTATGGCGCTTTTCATATATACGTTACCTCTGTAGTAGTTAAAATCACTTACTTCATCATCAACTATGGGGCGGTACACATCAGATACCCATTCGGCTACGTTTCCTGCCATGTCGTAAAGACCTAAATCATTAGGCTTATAGGACATTACTTCTGCAGTGATATCCGCACCGTCATCTGACCAGCCTGCTATTCCGCCATAATCACCTTTTCCTTGCTTAAAGTTGGCCAATTGATCACCTCTACCAACCCGTTGTCCGTTTCTGGTGTAATCGCCATCCCAAGGATATTTTTTTCTACCTCTATAGTTATTGTATTCCCTGTTGCCTACTTGGGCTTGTGCGGCATATTCCCATTCTGTTTCTGTAGGTAATCTGTATTCTGGCATAATTACCCCACTGCTTCTTTTGGCAAAAACGGAAACACTGTCCTTTTTCATTTTTCCTTGTAGGGAATCTATTTGTCCGTTATAAACCGATTCTGGTCTGTTCAAGTAGGCCTCCGTACTAAATGTGCCTTGCACTTCTCCCGTCGCGGCTTGGTATTTTGCTTCTTTAGATAAATAGCCTTCACGTTCCAACATCACTTCGTTTACACGGTCTGTTCTCCATTCTGCAAATTGGGTCGCTTGTATCCAGTTCACCCCTACTACTGGATATTCCGCATACGCAGGGTGTCGCAAGTAGTTATTGGTCATGGTCTCGTTAAAACCTAAGCGGTTTCTCCAAACCAAGGTATCGGGTAAAGCTCCTTTGTAAATGTTGGCATATTTTGGATTTTCGGGTGGGTAAACACTCTTTAGGTAATCCAAATATTCCAAATACATTACATTGGTCACCTCCGTTTCGTCCATATAAAAGGACTGCACGTGTTGTGAAGTTGGGGTATTGTTCCAATCGTGCATGACGTCATCCTGCACCTTACCTTTAGTAAAGGTTCCGCCTTCTACAAATACAAGACCAGGGGCAGTTTCTTGCTCCTTAAAATCGGTGTTGTACTGAAACCCGCCTTCTTTAGCATTTATGTTCCACCCAGTAGCTCTAGATACATTCTTTGATGAAGTGGATTTGGAACAGCTTGTCACTGTTAGGCCACCCGCTATAACGGTGCATGAGAGTACAACTTTAATAAACTTATTTTTCATAATTAGGACTTGAGTTCAATCTTTATAATCTAAAACCTTTCAAAAATCTTCCGATTTGTTTATTTCAATATATTTTGTAACACTTTCGCAGATTAAAACGCTGTTTTTGTTAGAATATTTCATGTTGTAAAAATTATTTCGACAATATTTACAAATGAAAAATCGGATAAAATACCTATTCACACAACCTCATAACGGCATATGCCTTGATATAGTATAGTTGTTATGGTGCTTTTGATGTTTTCCTTGCCCATTTTTAAGGTAATAGCTATAGCGATTTTAAATGCACTAGGCGTATTTTGCGTTTCTACCAACAGCAGTTTAGGGGGTAACCATTTTGGCTTTCATCAATTTTTGGAATTTTTTTTATTGGATCCATTGGTGGTGTATTGCTTTTTTTATCCATGGCGATAGAATAGGATAAAACACTCCCAAGTTATTTTTAAAGGATAGGTGCTTGGTCCGGAGATGTAAAAACCGTTGAAAGGCACTACCGGCATAGCTCCTATGGCACTTGTTTTTGGTTCAAATTTTATTTATTGAAAATATTTTATGGGGTTGCACAAGATTTTGTCTAAAAGTCCGTTTTTACCGTTATTATATCGATCTTTTTGGAGTGTTAGGAGTTTTGGCTCTACTTTCGCTTCTTGGAACAAATTAAATTTAAATGAAGAAAATTTCAATAGTCCTTGTTTGTATAGTGTTTGGCGCAAAATCCTGGGGTCAGGAAGAGCAACGGGTCATTACTACCGCGGTACCATTTTTGACCATTGCGGCCGATGCTCGTTCTGCCGGTATGGGAGATATGGGGGTAGCCACCTCCACCGATGCCTTTTCCCAGCAATGGAACCCTGCAAAGTTTGCCTTTGCCGAGCGAAAAATGGGTATAGGGGTGAGCTATACACCTTATTTGGAAAGTATCATTACCGATATTTCCTTGTTGAATGCTAGTTTTTACAACAAGATTAACGAGCAAAGTGCTTTCGCCCTGAGCTTGCGCTATTTTACTTTAGGCGAGATCGAGCTCAGGCAGTTTGCCGGAGATCCGGGCACTATAGCAAAACCAAATGAACTGGCTTTGGACGGTTCTTATTCGCTTAAACTTAGCCCAACATTCTCTATGGCCGTAGGCGGTAGGTTTATTCGCTCTAATTTACGATTGCCACAAAACGGCACCGAGGATTCCCAAGCGGCAAGTTCTTTTGCGGTTGATGTGGCCGGTTTTTACCGTTCCGATGAAATTGCTTACAATAGTTTTGACGGACGATGGAGAGGTGGTTTCAACTTCTCTAACGTTGGTGGCAAGATACAGTATGACGAAGGTGGACAAGAAAACTTTTTGCCCACTAACCTAAGGGCAGGGGTAGGTTTTGATTTTATTTTAGATCAGGACAACGTTATTGGGATTACAACGGAATTCAGTAAGCTTTTGGTGCCCACCCCTCAGGATTTCGATGGTGACGGGGATATAGATGCGGATGATAACGAAGTGTACCAAAACGAGAGTGGTTTGAGTGGCATTTTTGGTTCTTTTGGAGATGCGCCAGATGGTTTTGGTGAGGAACTTAAAGAAATAACCTGGTCTTTGGGAGCAGAATACACCTACCAAGATTCTTTTATGGTAAGGACAGGGTATTTTAATGAAAGTGAGGAGAAAGGTTCCAGAAAATTCTTTACCCTAGGTGCAGGATTTAAATTTAAATCGGCTCAAATAGATCTATCCTATCTGTTTTCTACATCACAAGTTCAGAACCCATTGGAAAATACCTTACGCTTTGGCCTAACGTTTAACTTGGGCGAGGAATTCTACAACGACTGATCATAAATTGATACACATAAAACAAAAAACCTGCTTATTAGCAGGTTTTTTGTTTTTACAACTAGTTGAGTTGTTTTTTACACCAATTATGGTCAAAGGAATTACTTTTGACGTAGGATAGCTAAAAATTGAATTATGGTTGCACGAAAGAATTTAAGTTTTGACATCACAGTGTATGACACACTACAAGAGCTGTCTCAAGAGGATCGGGCACTGATGCACGAAGCCGAAGCAGCCAGAAAGAACGCGTATGCACCCTATTCCAATTTTCAGGTAGGGGCAGCCGTGCTCATGGCAAACGGGGAGGTGGTGATCGGAAGTAATCAGGAAAACGCTTCTTATCCTTCCGGTCTTTGTGCGGAAAGGGTCGCCATATTCCATGCAGGCGCTAAATTTCCGGGGATAGCGGTAAAGGCCATTGCTATAACGGCTGCATCCGAGAAGTATATCGTGGGTCAGCCAGCGGCACCTTGTGGAAATTGTCGCCAAGCTATATTTGAATATGAATTCAAACAAAAGACACCGATCAGACTATTGCTCATGGGTGAAACGGGTACTGTTATTGAATGTGGGGCCGTGGCGGATATACTGCCCTTGGGCTTCAATAGTTCGTTTTTGGAGTAGTTTGGCAAACCCTTCTATATTTTTTGAGGGAGGCCTGCAAATTCTTATTCCTTTTGCTCCTATTTTTTTTATGCATTGATTTATATGTGTATTTTTGTCTTCTTTGTGTGGCAGATCGTGACTGCCATTTTGTAATAAGTGCGTTAATTTCTAATAAATTCATATTACCCATGGAAAAAATCACCAAGGAAACCTATATAAAATGGTATGAGGACATGCTTTTCTGGAGAAAATTCGAGGACAAGCTTGCAGCTGTTTATATCCAACAAAAAGTACGTGGCTTTCTGCATCTATATAATGGTCAGGAAGCGGTTTTAGCTGGTGCATTACATGCAATGGACCTCACAAAGGATAGGATGATCACGGCCTACAGAAATCACGTACAGCCTATTGGAATGGGCGTGGACCCAAGATTTGTTATGGCCGAGCTTTACGGTAAGGTAACCGGTACCTCCAAGGGTATGGGCGGTTCTATGCATATCTTTTCAAAGGAACATCGGTTTCACGGCGGTCATGGGATCGTGGGCGGACAAATTCCGTTAGGTGCCGGTATGGCATTCGGGGACAAGTACAACGGTAGCGATGCCGTAACCTTATGTTACATGGGAGACGGTGCGGTTAGGCAGGGTGCTTTGCACGAAGCCTTTAATTTGGCCATGCTTTGGCAATTGCCAGTTGTTTTTGTGTGTGAAAATAACGGCTATGCCATGGGGACATCGGTCGCAAGAACGTCACACTCTACGGAAATATGGAAACTGGGTCTAGGGTACGAGATGCCTTGTGGTCCTGTGGACGGCATGAATCCTGTAACGGTTGCCCAAGAAATGAGCAAAGCCATTGATAGGGCAAGATCTGGTGGTGGCCCCACCTTCCTTGAAATGAAAACGTATAGGTACAGAGGACACTCCATGTCCGATGCCCAGCACTACAGAACAAAGGACGAAGTGGAAGAATACAAGAAAATAGATCCTATTACCCAAGTATTGGATGTAATCATGGAGAATAAATACGCCACGGAAGAGGAAATTAAGGCGATAGATAAGCGGGTTAAAAAATTGGTCATCGAATGTGAGAAATTCGCGGACGAATCCGAGTATCCTCCTATAAATCAATTATACGATATGGTTTACGAGCAAGAAGACTTTCCATTCGTTCAACATAAATTATAAAAGAGATGGCAATAGTTGTAAACATGCCCCGCTTAAGCGACACCATGGAAGAAGGTACTGTGGCCGCATGGTTGAAAAAAGTAGGCGATAAAATTGAAGAAGGCGATATTCTGGCTGAAATCGAAACCGATAAGGCCACGATGGAATTTGAGTCTTTTAACGAAGGCACCTTGTTACATATTGGCATTGCCGAGGGCGAGTCTGCTCCGGTAGATTCCTTATTGGCCATTATTGGGGATGAAGGGGAAGATATTTCCGCTTTGATTAGCGGCGGTGGCGCTGTTCAAGAAAAGCAAGAGTCGGATGCTGCGAAGGCTGCTCCCGCGGAAGAAACCAAGAGTTGAAGAAAAACAAGCTTCCGATACTGGCGCTGCCACTATTCCGGAAGGCGTAGAGGTGGTAAAAATGCCACGCTTAAGCGATACCATGGAAGAGGGTACCGTAGCTACGTGGTTAAAGAAAGTAGGCGATAAAGTGGAGGAAGGCGATATTTTAGCTGAAATAGAAACGGATAAGGCTACGATGGAATTTGAGTCGTTCTATTCGGGCATCTTATTGTACATAGGCATCCAAGAGGGCGAGTCTGCACCGGTCGATACCGTTTTGGCCGTTATTGGACCAGAAGGAACCGATGTGGATGCTGTTTTAAATACCAAGACTAGTGCCCCCAAGCCAGCCGGTTCGGAAAGCGCTGCGGGTAAAACAGTAGCCGAAGATAAAGGCGAAGCCAAGAAGGAAGAGGGTATAAAGACGGTAACGGATGGTAAACGTATTTTTGTGTCCCCTTTGGCACGAAAAATAGCAGAGGATAAGGGCATTGATCTGGCGGCTGTTTCCGGTTCTGGGGACAACGGTAGAATAATAAAAAAAGACGTAGAAAACTTTACGCCATCCAAGACCACTGCTCCTGCGGTTGCCGCGGTTGCAGATCAAGGGGCGGCCCCAAAGGCGGCGCCTATCAACTTGCCCGTTGGGGAAGAAGGTTCGGAAGAGGTGAAGAATTCCAATATGCGCAAGGCTATAGCCAAGGCGCTGGGCAATTCCAAGTTTACGGCACCGCATTTCTATCTTACAATAGAAGTAGATATGGACAACGCCAAAGCGTCCAGGGAACAGATAAATACATTACCGGACACGAAAGTTTCTTTTAATGATATGATCCTCAAGGCCTGTGCCATGGCACTGAAAAAGCACCCTCAGGTAAATACCTCATGGAACGGGGATACCACGCGGTACAACAAACACATTCACATGGGTGTGGCCGTAGCGGTAGATGAAGGTCTAGTAGTTCCTGTAGTAAAATTTGCGGACCAGATGGGACTGACCCAAATAGGCGCGGCGGTAAAAGATTTGGCCGGCAAGGCACGATCAAAGAAAATTGCGCCTTCCGAAATGGAGGGTAGTACGTTTACGGTTTCAAATTTGGGGATGTTCGGGATATTGGAGTTTACCTCGATCATTAATCAGCCCAATTCTGCGATACTTTCCGTAGGGGCCATTGTTGAAAAACCAGTGGTAAAAAATGGGGAAATTGTAGTGGGCAGCACCATGAAATTGACCTTGGCATGTGATCACAGAACAGTAGATGGAGCCGTGGGAGCACAGTTTCTGCAGACGCTCCGTTATTTTGTAGAGCACCCGGTTACGATGCTTGCCTAAGTGCAATGCGATACGATTTTTTAAAAGCATCCCGTTAACGGGGTGCTTTTTTGATTTTGGCCATGTCCTGGTTCGAGTGGCGTCCTGAAAGAGACGTTGTATCGAGAACCTTTGGTACCCGTGCGCTTCTCGATACAAATCCCTCGTGCCTCGGAATTCACTCGAAGTGACATTAGCTTTTTTGTTACTACATTGTCAGTTCGAGTGGCGTCCTGAAAGAGACGTTGTATCGAGAACCTTTGGTACCCGTGCGCTTCTCGATACAAATCCCTCGTGCCTCGGAATTCACTCGAAGTGACGCAAGTTTTTTTGTTACTGCATTGTCAGTTCGAGTGGCGTCCTGAAAGAGACGTTGTATCGAGAACCTTTGCGTACCCGTGCGCTTCTCGATACAAATCCCTCGTACCTCGGAATTCACTCGAAGTGACATTAGCTTTTTTGTTACTACATTGTCAGTTCGAGTGGCGTCCTGAAAGAGACGTTGTATCGAGAACCTTTGGTACCCGTGAGCTTCTCGATACAAATTCCTCGTACCTCGGAATTCACTCGAAGTGACGCAAGTTTTTTTGTTACTGCATTGTCAGTTCGAGTGGCGTCCTGAAAGAGACGTTGTATCGAGAACCTTTGGTACCCGTGCGCTTCTCGATACTAATCTCTCGTACCTCGGAATTCACTCGAAGTGACGCAAGTTTTTTTGTTACTGCATTGTCAGTTCGAGTGGCGTCCTGAAAGAGACGTTGTATCGAGAACCTTTGCTACCCGTGCGCTTCTCGATACAAATCCCTCGTGCCTCGGAATTCACTCGAAGTGACATTAGTTTTTTTGTTACTGCATTGTCAGTTCGAGTGGCGTCCTGAAAGAGACGTTGTATCGAGAACCTTTGGTACCCGTGAGCTTCTCGATACTAATCTCCTCGTGCCTCGGAATTCACTCGAAGTGACGTAAGTTTTTTTGTTACTGCATTGTCAGTTCGAGTGGCGTCCTGAAAGAGACGTTGTATCGAGAACCTTTGGTACCCGTGAGCTTCTCGATACTACTTTTCTCGTCCCTCATAAATTCACTCCAACAAAAAACCTTGGCTTTATTTAATCGGTTCAAGCAGTCTCTTTTTTCTATCTTTAACCTTTTAAAAATATACGAACACATGAAACACCTACTTTTTCTCTTCTCTTTTGTACTACTCCTTTCCTGTGCTTCCCGTAAGGTAAACAACACAACGGTATCAGAAACTGTTTCCGGTCCGGAGGGTCTTACTGCCAATGTGGTGAATATGGATGAAAGTCCTAGAGCTACCACTGGCAATCCTTCTTTTAAGACCTTTTCCTCCGCGGCAAATGTGGCAACATCGATGGAATTTTTAGCTTCGGACGAGCTTCAGGGACGGGATTCCGGTAGTGAGGGTATTGCCAAGGCCGCAGATTTTATCGAGCAGCGTTTTATGGAAAATAACATTCTTCCCTATTTTGAGACCTATAAGGATACCATAGGCAATTTTGAGAAAGCCGCCTTTAATGTGGTAGGTGTGCTGGAGGGCTCGGACCCGGAACTGAAAAAAGAGTTCATTATCGTTGGTGCCCATTACGACCATATCGGAATGATTACGCCAGAAAATGGAGATGCCATCGCCAACGGGGCCAACGACAACGCTTCTGGGACAACCACGGTATTGGAATTGGCACGCTATTTTGGTAAGGAGAAAACCAACAAACGGAGTATCATTTTCGCATTGTTCACCGCAGAGGAAAAGGGACTTTTGGGTGCCAAACATTTGGCCGAACGCTTAAAAGCCGGGAACCTGAATCTATATGTCATGCTCAACTTTGAGATGGTGGGCGTTCCCATGGTAGATAAGGACCATTTGGTATACTTAACAGGCTACGAACTTTCAAATCTAGCCGAGATCAGCAATGGCTATGCCCAGGAAAAGATAGTCGGTTTTTTGCCCAAGGCGAAAGAGTTCAATTTGTTCAAACGGTCGGACAATTTTGAGTTCCACAATGTGTTCAACGTGCCTTCGCATACGTATAGCACCTTTGATTTCACCAATTTTGACCACTACCATAAAGTAGGTGACGAAAATGAAGAAATGGATTATGAACACATGGCGTTGATCATTAATAAAATGGTACCTGTGGTAGCCGGGATCGCAAATGCACCAATTCAAGAAATAACATATAAGTAATGGCAAAAGTGATACTAACGGGAGCGAGTAGGGGCATAGGTTTTGAAATGGCGAGGCTCTTTGCGGATGCCGGCCATCGTGTCTTGGCACTGTCCAGAAATATTGCGCCCCTACAAAAACTAAAGCACGACAATATTCAGGCTTTTTCATGTGATCTTTCCCAAACGTCCGACCTAGAAAAACTGGAAAGCTTTTTAAAGGGCGAATGGAAGGAAGTGGACATCCTCATTAACAATGCCGGAACCTTGGTAAACAAGCCTTTTTTAGAAACCACCTTACAGGAGTTTAAGGACGTATACGAGGTCAACGTTTTTGGCGTTGCCGCCATTACCAAGATTGTGGTGCCGCACATGAAAAAGGACGGCCATGTGGTCACCATAAGCTCTATGGGCGGCGTGCAGGGCAGTGCCAAGTTTGCGGGACTATCGGCCTATAGTTCCAGTAAGGGCGCGGTCATTACCATGACGGAATTGTTGGCGGAAGAGTTCAAGGAAACGGGACCCTCTTTTAATGTATTGGCCTTAGGTGCCGTACAGACCGAAATGTTGGAAGAAGCCTTTCCCGGCTACCAAGCTCCGGTAACCGCGCTTCAAATGGCACGATATATTATGAACTTTGCACTCACAGGCCACGCCCTATATAACGGGAAGTTGTTGCAGGTGAGCAGTAGTACGCCGTAGGAGGGGCTTAAAGTTCAAGTATCAAGTTCAAGTTCAGAAAAAATGGGTTTTCTTTTTGGCTTTAAGCTGTAGGCTTTTCGCTATGCGCATTCAAACACAAACATCAAATTCAAATCCAAATCCAAAAAATGCGTTTGCGCCGATCACTTTGCGAATTTCGTTTTGTTTAACAAAGAGCCAAAGGATGTATTGTCATTCCGACCTTAGGAGGAATCCCACGTACGATTTGGCTGGTGCTGTATAAGGAAGGGAGTGCCCTGTTGGTTTTTGACTTTCGGTTTTATGCTTTGCCTGTAACTCACAACTCATAACCCATAACCCATAACTTTTCACCACGAACCACACTGCCCACTTTTACTGACCTCTACCCTCTAAGGTCTACCGACTGTTCAAAGTTCAAGTCCAAGTTCAAAAAAATGGGTTTGGGTGGTTTTTCGTATGTTGAAAATTCGTTTTAAATAGGTTTTACCCTAATGCAGAGCTTATCGTTGAAATTCGTAAGGTATATATGAGTTGGCAAAAATATCAAAAAACTTTTACGAGTGATTCATTTTTGGTGTAAATTAGCACCAATATAAAATGTATCATTATGGCAAGACAGAGCATTTCATTTACAAAACCAAATGACGAATGGTTGAAAGTACAGGTTGACAATCAAGAGTATTCGAGTAAAAGTGAACTTGTAAACGACTTGATAAGACAAGCAAGAAATCAGCAAATCGAAATTGATTGGATCAGAGCTAAATTGGAAAAAGCGGAAAATAGTGGATTCACCGATCACAGCAAGGACGCAAATTTTAGCACAGTCCAAGTCCGAGATGAATGACTAAATATCGACTTAGTAATGTTGCTAAAGATGACTTGATACGTATTCATCGCTACGGAGTAAAAAAGTTTGGAATGGCGCAAGCTGACAAATACTTTGATACTTTTTTTAAATATTTTGATAGTATTGCCCAAAGTCCATATGTGTTCGAATCGGTGGATTACATTAAAAAAGGGTATCGAAGATGTGTATGTGGTTCTGACAGTATTTACTATAAAATAAATGATTCAATTGTTGAAATAATGGCAATTGTTGGAAGACAGGATTTGAAAAACAAACTTTAAGCATCGTAGGCAAAATACTGTTGCCATTTTTATTCGGTTTTGGGGTAGATGTTATAGGTCAGTTTCTTTCTCTGTACTATCACAAATCCTGTTATTTCACGGTCGTGGAGGAAGGTGGGGAAATAATCATACTCAGCCTTTTGGTCTACTATCTTTTACATAAAGACAATGATTCCTTGGTAGAGGAATAGCTGAGTTCAATTGGCAAGTTCAAGTTTAAATTCAAATACAAGTATCAAGTTCAAGTTCAAGAATCAAGTTCAAGTTCAAAAAATGGGTTTGCGATTTTTGGCTTTATGCTTTTCCTGTAACTCATAACTCATAACCTTTCACCACGTAACCACACTGCTCACTTTTACTACCCTTTAACTTCTACCCTCTAACGACTGTTCAAAGTGTTAGTTCAAGTGCAAGAGTCAAGTACAAGTTCAAATACCCGGTCAACACCATACTGCCCACTGCAACTGCCCACTGTTTACTTTTTCACGAACCACACTGCCCACTGCAACTGCCGCCTGTTTTCTTTTTTTACTTTTTTTCACTCATAACTCATAACTCATAACTCATAACCCCAACTCACCAATACAAATCGCACAAAAACCGTATTTTAAGTAGGGGATTTCTTACTTATTTAAAACAACACTGCAGTTCATCGATTTTTTGCCCTTGTTCATCATTATTAAGAAGTAGAATTCCTTTTAGTTCTGGGGATACATTAGTTTTGTCGCTAAACACTATAAGCAACCATACCCAGAAAATGAAATCAAAAGTAGTAGGAATTGAAACAAGGAAAATAGGCTAGAACTAGTCGTATTCCCTTTCGTTTAGCTCCCTCCCCCATATTCAAATTTTAGTTACCATACGCAGAAGTAGCCAAAAGGATACCCTGCTGCTGGTACTACCATTTTAAGGTCGTGGTGCGTTCGGTGTGGTATGTAATGAATTATTTTTCCATTTATGAACACGATGATGCAGTTTCTTTCCCATCCCTACTTTTTGGCCTGTATAGGACTCTTGGCCGCTTATGCGATTTCCGTTCGCATATACCCCACTATTATTTACCTGAGCCATACCAAGGATCTAATGGACGAGCCTTGCGAACGCAGCATGCACGTACGTAAAACCCCTACCTTGGGCGGTGTTGGCCTGTTTCTCACCTTTGCGTTTGGCATTGTGCTCACAGGGGTTTTTGCACCCTTGTCCCCACAAAATGTCATTAGTGTATTGGCGCTGTTGGGCGCAACGATGTTGCTCTTGTTTTTAGGGGTAAATGATGATCTGGTACTGGTATCCCCTAAAAAGAAATTTATTGGCCAGCTGGTGGCGGCCGCGTTGGTGGTCTTTGCTTCCGACATTCGTATTTTGAGCATGGAAGGTATCTTTGGACTTGGGGAGCTGCCGTATTGGGTCTCCGTGATTTTTACCATGTTCGTTTTTGTTTTGGTCATAAACGCCTTTAACCTCATAGATGGTATAGATGGCCTGGCCGGTGGCTTGGCCCTGCTTTCCTCTGCCGTGTATGGCCTGTTCTTTCTTGCTAACGGGCAATTGTACCTGGCCCTGTCTTCTTTTATTCTTATAGGTGCGCTCCTAGGTTTCCTACAGCACAACCTTTCGGCAACCCGGAAGTTGTTTATGGGAGACTCCGGTTCCTTGTTTACCGGCTTTTTATTGGCCTATTTAACCATCGCCTTTTTAAACAGGAGTGCAGGCCCAACGGCTATGGACTATCCCATTGCCAATGCACCTATTTTGGCCATTGCCGCCCTATCCTATCCTATGATGGATACCCTACGGGTGTTCACCATACGCATACGTGCGGGCAGAAGCCCCTTTAGTGCGGATAAAAACCACATCCACCACCGCTTTTTGAATCTTGGCTTTAGCCATAAAAGGGCAAGTGCCAGTATCGTAGGCTTAAATTTGCTGGTACTGTCCGTTGCCTTTGGGCTACAGCACGTGAACATACACCTACAACTGTTGGTGAGTTTGGTCGTAGGATTTTTGTGCTATTTGTTGCCTTTTTATGTAAAACCAAGACAAACGATAGGGCTAGTAGGTGCCGCTCAGGAAGATACTTTTAGGGCAATGGATCATAGCATAGACCATAGCGCACTAGAAGCGCTTCTGGCCGATGATGAGGAGATTTCCAAACTGACAAAGGCGCAACAGGAAGCGGTTCGCGACGCGAAAAGACAGAGCTTGCTTTCGCAACGAATTACAAGGCTTATAAAATCTAAAAAAGAGGAGATTCGGTTAGTGAGCGCCGACAGGAAGCAGTTAGCAACACGAAGAGACAAGCTGCTTCACAACGATTTACAAGGCTATAAAAATGTGAAAATGAAGTAGTAATTGTTTCAGTAAAATAATATCCCAACATAGCAAGTCACTTACAATTTAGATTAATTATGATTTTATGTTTAAAGTATACGAAAAGGTTTAAGAATTATTCTCAATTGATTCCAACATTAAAAAATGGGTTAAAAAGTGCTAAATGCTATTAAATTTAATAACTAAGACTACACAAAATAAACAACGTAATTACGTCTTTTTTACTCAAGTTCTAAATGCATTGATTGCCTTGATTACTGGAAAGCTAATAGCCGTCTATATATCACCTGAAGATTTTGGTAATTATAACATTCAATTTACAGACATACACTTTTTTTTCAACTTTACTCATTAGCCCTTTCTTCAATTTTTAAAAGCAACTAACACTTCATTACTGCTTAAGATTGGAAGTAACCAATACTTGAAAACAATTATTGTAATAATAGGAATAACCTTCGTTTTTTATGTTTCATTTTTGTATTTGGCTTACGACACTTTTAATGTGACCCTTCTTGTAATCTTCCTCTTATTCATAATAATATCTACTCTTCATAACATTTTAAGCGACTATTTAAATATTCACAATAAAATTATTGACCTCTCTAAGTTGAGTATCGTGAAATCTGCAAGTGGATTGATATTTATTGGTATTTTTCTGGTGTTGGGATTGAAATTCATTAACCATGTACAAGCTCTGTGGATGTTACAGTTGATAAGCGTTTTAGTAGCTTGTCGTCTTCGTATCCAAATATAAAATCGTTAAAACTTCATTTAAAATTGGCTACAATACCTTTCTTAAAAAATATTTGCGATTTGGTTTACCATTAATTTTCTTAGCGTTTTGGTTATGGGTAAATAACTTCTTTGATCGCTATGCCATAGAATATTTTTTATCGATGAAGGACGTAGGTATATATAATGCTAGTTACAGCGTGGGTTCTAAATTTTTCCTGTTGATAAGCCCTATTTTTTCCGTTCTACTAACGCCCTTGGTTTTTGCCGTCTCTAAAAAAGAAACTAAAAAAAGGCTATTAACAAATATTGATTATATTATTTCATTTTGGGATTCCCAATATTAATAGTAATTTATTTAACAAAAGACTATATAGGGAATTTGCTCTTATCGAGGCATATCGATGGCTTTAACCTAATATTCTGGATTGCATTAACATATTTTATTCTCACCATAGCACAATTATATGAACTATTTTTTTATGCTGAACAAAGGACAGTAGTTATATTACGAGGTAATATTGTGGCTGCAGTATTGAATATTATTTTGAATATTGTATTGATTCCAATTTATGGGATTATGGGTGCTGCTATCGCTAGTCTATGCGGTTTTACCACATACTTTGTAATTATTTACATGAATTTCACCAAAAATAGCAATTAATGATTACCAAAATTATTAATAGGGCTGATTTCATAATTTTATTGTCTACGTTCTTACCCTATCTGATAATTAATGAAGGGATACGGATTGAGCATATGGTAGTATATACTTTTTTTGCAATCTTTTTTCTTAAAGGACTTATTTTCAATTTTAAAACCAAGTCTTTCTTGCCAATAGTTTTTATGTTTTTTGTAATTATTCTCTTGGTTTCAATAGGGTCTTTTGTTAACAACGAAAGAGGTGATTTGACATTTTTATCCAATTTTAAAACTATTTGGAAACCTTAATATTGCTATTAATCTTAAACAGTTTCTTAGTGAATAAGAGCTATTTTTCGATTGAAAAATGTGGAAGTTAAATACATTTTTTCATGTACTGTTAGCACTTAACACCTGCTTAATTTTTGTTGAAATTTTCACCCCTTTTGCTGAGGTTTTTCAAAAGTTTTATGTAAAAATGGATGAAGACGGTTATAGATTTGCCACGAATTCCATGGGCAGATACATGGGGGTTTTTAATCAACCTATAGAAAGTGGATTTGCTTATTCATTGGGGCTTTTAACTTGGCTTTACAACTATACAAAACTAAAAACGGGAAATCGAATTCTACAGCTTATTTTATTTGCCTTTATTATCATTGGAGGAGTAGCTTCAATATCAAAAGTTTTTTTTATCGGAGGTATCTTATTATTTGTAATTATGTTTTTGTTGCTCGGAAGTATCAAAAACAAAATTACTTTAGTGGTTATCAGTTTTATTTTTTTATTGTTTGTTGTTCCTGTTTTTATCAGCGACTGGAAAGGTGTCGATATATTTATGAGCCAATTTTCAGGTATCACAACAAATTTTAAGTATTGACGGACCCGCTCGTCGTGTTGGACAGGAAGACGGTATTTATAATATTCTTTGGGATAAGGATAGTTCAATACTAATTCTTGGTAAAGGCTTTACCTTAGGGGACCTACCTTTTCTGGATAGTGAATACATACAAATAATTTATCAAGGGGGTCGAATAGCGCTTATCCTATATTTAGTAATTATCATTAAAATCTTCATGAGATTTTCTTCAATAAGTCGCAAGTTTTTACCGCGAAAGATACTTCTTCTTTCGATTTTAACTTTAGGTGTTTTCACCGCTTTCGGTGGACCCGTCCTTCTAATGAATAGGGTGCGTGTGTTTTTCTTTCTACAATTGTTGTTTATATATCAATTAAGTAGGGTTAAGTTTCATGATAATTCTAGACGAAAATTAAAAGAGCATGGTTTTAGTTGAAAGTGAGAATTATAGAAAAGATATAGACGGACTAAGGGCCTATGCCGTGCTAGCTGTAGTTATTTTTCACATTGGTTCTCTTCCGAATGGATTTCTGGGAGTAGATGTTTTTTTTGTCATAAGTGGTTATTTAATAACAGGGATTATTTATCGTAAAATTCTCGATAAAAGTTTTTCAATCAAAGAATTTTACATTCGAAGAACTAAAAGAATAATCCCTCTAGTTTCATTTATTTGTTTAGTTTCTTTAATTCTTGGAGTAAAATTTATGCTCCCCGATGACCTCGAAAACTTAGCACAAAGTGTTATTGCAACTAATTTGTTTAATAACAATACCCTTCAGGTATTAACAACAAAAAACTATTGGGATGTCATAAATGAATTAAAACCATTAATGCATACATGGAGCTTAGCAATAGAAGAGCAGTACTATCTATTTTACCGATTTCTATTTTTACTTATTTCTAAAATAAAAATAAAATTAATTTTACCAGTTTTAGGGGTTCTTACGTTAATTTCAATAGCACTCTTTTTATCGCCATTTCAAGATTACTATAAATTTTATCTGCTTCCATTTAGATTTTTTGAATTGTCGTTAGGCGGTATTTCAGCCATTATTTTGAAAGGTAAAATCATTAAACATCAATTTTCGGTCTATTTCATCCTAATGCTCATTTTTATTTTATGTTTTGAAATAAACTTTGTAAATAAGAATATTTTATTAATTCTTACCGTCCTCTCCTGTCTAATCCTCATATCGGATAATAAAGAAAACAGTGTATCTTCATTTCTATTGGAAAATAACATCGTAGTTTTTATCGGTAAAATTAGTTTTAGCGTTTATATGTGGCATCAGCTTCTATTGGCGTTCGGCCGTTATTTTTTATTTAAGGAACCGAATATTATAATTTCTCTTTTAATTATAATCATTACATTTTTACTTTCTATAACTACATATTACTTAATTGAACAACCTTTTAGGAATAAAATAAAAACTAAAAATGTGATATGGACTTTGATTTTAGTGTTTTTATTTACCACCGGAATCTCTTTACATATTCACCAAAAAGGTGGTGTTTTAAAAGATATACCCGAATTAAATATTAAAAAAGTTGATGCCAAAAATAATATCCATGCTAAGTATAATGATGCTATTCTGGAGTTGGACAGGGAATTTACAGATTCTAAACAAACAAAAATAATTTTTGGACATACTAGACTCTCAATTTTGGATTTGGACGAAAGATCAAATCAGCCCTTTGAGTATAAGAACAAAAATCAAAAAGTTTTATTGACATATAATGGAGAAATATACAATTTTGAAGAAATAAAACAAATACTGATTGTTAAGGGATATAATTTTAAAACTAACTCTATTGCCGAAGTTATAGCAGCTTCATATCTTGAATGGGGATGTTTATGCTTTGATTATTTTGTTGGAATGTGGGCTATTGCTATTAATGACAATAATAAACTTATTTTCGCAAGGGATCGTGTTGGGAAAAAACCATTTTACTATTCTATTTCTGATGATGGTTTTATCTCATTTAGTTCTAGTATAAAAGCGGTTAGTATTTTATCGGGAGAAAACTTAATCAGCAAAGAAGTTTAAGTATATTTTGCTTTAGGTTTTATTCCGAAAAAATACACCATTTACAAAAACATTTATAAGCTAGAACCAGGTAAAATAGATGTGTATGAGATGAAAAGTCAATTTTTTTCACTTGTAAGTTCAACCAATTCTATTCTTAAAAATATAATCCCAAAAAGAATGAGAGCTTTAAATCGGTTTTTAAATCCGCAGTTGAAAAAAGAATTATAAGTGATGTGCAGTCAACCACCTTAATGGTGGGTGGTGTTGATAGTACAATCATTACAGTATTAACCTCTACACTAAATAAAAATTTAGAATCATTTTTTTTGATTTTAATGATAAGAAATTAAGTGAAAGAAAATGGGCCGGTTATTTGTCAGAAAAAAATAATGTCAATTTATCACGGGTCTTAATGAATGATAATGAACTTGAAGAAAGCTTTAAAGATTATTATAAGGCATTTGGAAGACCTTTTGCAGATTATGGTGGTATTCCTTCAATAGCAATATTTAAAAAAATATCTAAAAAATATAAAGTTGTTCTGACAGGGATGGAGCGATGAATTATTTTATGGATATTCTCATTATTTTAAAAAAGTATTAATTTATAAGTTTTTTAAATTTATAAAAGTTTTTAAAAACTTTAGGATACCCAAAAAGCCTAAAAAATATTGTAAGGGATAGCAAAAAGTGTTTTCGAGTCTCTAATTACCTTCGGAATCATGGCATTGTAACAGAATTTGCTTCTGAAATAGTTAATCACGAATTTAATTCGTCCATTAAAAACCAAGGTAGTTTTGCAAGAGGAATTATCGACTATGATAGAAGGTTTTATAATTGGCCCAGAATTACTTAGTAAAGGTGGATAGAGCATCCATGTACAGTTCTGTAGAAGTTCGATCTCCTTTTATGGATGAGTGTCTATTGAAAAAAATAAGCAGTATACCTACTATATTTCTCTTTACACCTTTTTCTTCTAAAATTTACCTCAAGATAAAGTATTTTAGATATTTCGGCTTTAGATACTTCTTTGCAAAAAAGAAGGGATTTACACCGCCAATAGAAAATCTACGCAAAACGTACTATCAAGAAATTGATTTTAAAAGAACAAAATCTATTTTATTTGGACTTTCGAACGAATTATTTATCGAAGTGAATAAATTATGCTTTGATGATTTAATGAAAGACAAGATATTATTCGATCGATTTAATGAATGGTTAAAGATGCAAAAAATGGTAGGTCAATAATTTTCAAAACTTTAGACTAGATATCACTGTACAATTCAACATCAAAAAAGAGTGGCCTTGATATTTTACAAGCACGATTATTTTTTATGAATGGTAGAAGTTCAATGTTGATAGTTTATTGTTAGGCTTATGGTTCATGATAGTTTGTAATATAAAATTGGTTAAATACCATTAATAATGTTCATATATAGGATAAATTTAATAACATATGACTAGTTTAAAAGTAATACATATTGTTCCTTACATAGGTGATCAGGCAAGCGGACCAGCGTACAGTGTGCCGGCTTTATGTGAAGCCTTGCAAAAGAAAGGATGTGAAATAATTCTTTATACACTCAACCCTTTGCCTAAAAAAGAATTTAATTATATAGTAAGAGGTTTTACTAGAAGTAAATTTCCTCATCCTTCATTTGGAAGAAGTCGTAAGATGTTTTCTGCTTTAAGAAAAGAAGCTAGTAGTGTTGATTTAGTGCATAACCACAGCCTATGGATGGCACCTAATATCTATGCCGGCTTATTTAGTAAAAAATATGATATCCCCCTTATATGTTCTCCATGGCACCATGTCACCAATTGCTCTGCGACGTTCTGTATGGAAAAAGAAAATAGCATTGTTATTAGGGCAACAACTAGCGTTGGATAACACGAGTTGCTTTCACGGCACAGCGGAACATGAAGTTGACGACATCCAAGCTTATTGTCCTGGCAAACCAGTCTCTAGAATTCCAAATGGGATAGAAATTCCACCACTTGAGACTTTTA
Source organism: uncultured Flavobacteriaceae bacterium (assembly GCA_963697395.1). Taxonomy (GTDB): domain Bacteria; phylum Bacteroidota; class Bacteroidia; order Flavobacteriales; family Flavobacteriaceae; genus Maribacter. The sequence continues at coordinate 141,031 of CAVONX010000005.1, read as the reverse complement.
CTAAAAAAAATCGCCGAAAATTATTGTTTTTAGGACGGATACATCCAATAAAAGGTATAGAAAACTTAATAGGTGCATGGAGTCAATTGGAAGATAAATTCCCACAATGGGATTTGGATATTGTAGGATTGGGGGATTTGACCTAGAAGAATACTTGTTGCAACAAATTAAAAGCTTAAATCTTGATCGCAGTAAAAGTACAGGGTCCGATATTCGATGAGGCCAAAAATGTAGTATATCAAAAAGCAGATTTATATGTATTACCTAGTTATTCTGAGAATTTTGGGATGACTGTAGCTGAGTCCTTGGCCAATGCAACGCCGGTGATAACTACTAGCGAAACACCTTGGCATGATTTGGATAAATATGAATGCGGTTGGTGCATTCCTGTTGGTATTGAAATCTTAACTTCAACGCTTGAAAATGCTTTTAAAAAAACACCCAAGGAATTAGCTTTTATGGGAAATAAGGGAAGGGCATGGATGCAAAAAGATTTCTCTTGGGATTCAATAGCTGATGAGATGATTGCAACTTATCAATGGATTCTTACGAAAAAAAACAAACCAAAGTGCATAGTCAATGAGTAATGTATCCCTTACCGTAATAATGATTACTTTAAATGAGGCTTTTCATTTGGCAGAAGCGATAGATAATGTCAAAGATATTGCTGAAGAAATATTTATTGTAGATAGCTTTAGTTCCGACAATACGGTTGAAATTGCTCGCGAAAAAGGCGCTCTAGTAGTACAAAGGTCATTTACAAACTTTGGAGACCAGTGGAATTTTGCACTTAAAAATTGCCCATTTAACACCCTATGGACACTGAAATTAGATCCAGATGAGCGTTTGACGCAAGCATTAAAAGAGGATATTAGAAATGTTATTGCTTCGGGGAATTCATTCGATGGCTATGAGTTTAAAAGGCGTTTATGGTTTATGGGTAAACCTTTGCACGTTTATGGTACTGTTTTACGATTATGGAAAACAGGTAAATGTAAATTCTCTGATGTAATCGTAAATGAGCACCCTATAATTGCCGGAAGGGTAGGTTTTTTAAAAGGCAAAATGGAACATCTTGATAGCAGAGATTTACATCATTGGCAGGAAAAACAAAATCAGTATAGCACCATGGAGGCAATTACTCTTTTTCGAAAATAGAAAACTAGCTGCTGAGCCTAAGTTTTTTGGAAATCCTTTGGAACGAAGAATGTTTTATAAACAGCTAGGTTTTAAGATGCCATTTAAATACACAATTTTGCTATTATATAATTTGATAATGAATGGGGCTTGGAAAGATGGAAAAACAGGCTGGTATTGGGCACTGTTAAGAAATCATGTTCATAGAATGATCGAGTTTAAGTACATTGAGATGAGAACCAATAATCGAATAATAGAATATAGGAAATTAAAGTAAAATTATACAGCCAATACAATGATGTTATCTTAGATTTTATAGATTAAAAATTATTTATTCTACACGCATAGAAAATCAACCGTTTTGATAATGAAATTAAACTTTAAATTAAATCTAAAATAAAATTTTGAAATTAATGGATTATTCATACGATAATTCCCCTATATATATTCAAAATTTGCTTTGTTCGGTTTATGGCACCATTGAAAAAAATAAACGATTTTCAAAAGAATTTTTTGCCTATTTAGATTGGTTAGAAGAATCTCAATATTGGAGTAAGCAAGAAATTTATGATTATAAATTAAGGAATTGCAGAAAATTTACCAGCATGCCTATACTTCGGTACCTTATTATAAGGGAGAAATATAAGAAGGCAGGTTTATCATTAAATTCTATACAAGAATTTCAGAAGATACCCATAAAGTTCCCATTTTAGAAAAAGCAGAAATACGTGAACACTGGAAACGAATGGTATCTACTAAAAATCCGGATGGAAAATTATATCCAAGACAAACCAGTGGCAGTTCTGGTATGGCCTTGGATTTTTATGCCACCAAAAAATCTACCAGTTTTCAATGGGCCTTATGGTGGCGGTTAAGGTTACAAAACGGAATCAATTTTGGAGATAAAAGCTTAAGTTTTATTGGTAAGATTGTGGTGCCCATAGCGCAGAAAAAACCACCCTTTTGGCGGGTAAACAAACCTTTGAACCAGCATTTGGTGAACATGCAACATATTAAGGAAGAGAATATTACCTACTTTATAGACTATATCAATAAAGAGAAATTTGTTTTCTTTTCTGGTTACCCGTCCATAATATATTCCTTTTGTAGCCTTATCGAAAATTTGGGGCTAAGCGTTAAATACCCACCAAAAATGGTGTTCACTGGTGCAGAAAAGCTTTTGGAGAATCAAAAGAATTGTATAGAACGAGTCTTGCAATGCCCTGTAACGGACCACTATGGTTTTTCTGAAGGGGCCGGCAACGCATCTAAATGCGAACATGGTAATTATCATGAAGATTTTGAATATGGCCATCTAGAACCCAACCAAAAAATTCAAGTATCACCAGATACGTTTACGGGAGAAATATTGGCAACTGGTTTTTCTAATTATGGCATGCCCTTTATACGGTATAATGTTGGGGATACGGCAACTTGGAATACCCAAAAGTGCGGCTGTGGTCGTAATTCGAGCGTTATCGCAAACATTGATGGGAGAACCGAAGATTTTATTATTACCCCGGAAGGGCTCACTATGAAAATTCATAGCTATTTGTTCAAGGATACCAAGGAAATTCAAGAGTGCCAAATTGTGCAATATAAGATAAGCGAGGTCGTCTTTAGGATTGTAAAACGCCCTGGTTATTCCAAAGCAAATGAAACACAGCTCACCCAAAAAGTACGAAAATGGATAAGTACGGCCATTGATGTTAATTTTGAATATGTATCCACTATTGAACGTACGGAAGCCGGAAAATTCATGGCTGTGATTTCTTATCTCGATATTAGTCAGATAGAAGTGTTTATAGATTAAATGATATGAAGGAGATTTTTTATTGCGGATGCAACCAAATACTAGTCAAAACTTAAATGTGCGGAATAATAGGATATAATTTTGAAGCCCCGGTAGCATCCTCGGTTGCTAGTATTGCCGATTACAGAGGCCCAGACGACACCAGCGTTAAAAAGTTAGGTGGTTTTACCTTTGTTCATAATCGACTTTCTATCATAGACCTCTCAACGGCTGCAAACCAGCCCTTTGTTTCCGCTTGCGGTAATTATGTTATCGTGTTCAACGGAGAAGTTTACAATTATAAGGAACTACGGAAAAATTTGGAAGGGAAGTATGATTTCAGAACCCATTCGGATACCGAAGTTGTTTTGTACAATTATATAGAAAAGAAGGAAAATTGCCTAAAGGATTTTATAGGTATGTTTTCCTTTACCGTTTATGACATCAAAAACGATAGGTTATTTGGAGCACGAGACAGATTAGGAATCAAGCCTTTTGTTTACTATCATCATGGAAATAAATTTGCCTTTGCATCTGAAATAAAAGTGCTAAAAGAATTGGTAAAACGGTTATCCGTTAATGAGGAAGCCATAAGCCAATACTTAAGATACCTGTACGTTCCTTCTCCTAATTCTATCTATCAGGAATTTAAAAAGCTAGAACCGGCCCACTACTTTTACTATGTGGAAGGACGGCTAGAAATAACAAAATATTGGGATGCCAACGATTTCATTGGTTTGAATATGACGTGGTCTGAAAATGAGATTCTTGAAAAACTGGATTTTTTATTGAATGATGCGGTACGCCTACGGATGATTGCAGATGTAGAATTGGGGTCGTTTCTTTCTGGAGGGATTGATTCCTCTACCATATTGTATTACATGACTAAAAATTCTAGCAAACCCATAAACACGTTTACCTTGGGTTTTGAAGGGGCGGACAAATATGATGAAACCAGCGATGCCCAAGCAATGGCAGCGCATTTTAGCACCAACCACCATGAAATTATTATTCACCCAAATGTGACTAATTTAGTACACAAAATGGTGCATCATTTTGATGAACCCTTTGGTAATCCTACGGCAATATTAATCCATGAATTGACCAAGGAAACGAAAAAATATGCAACAGTGGCCCTGGCAGGCGATGGTGGCGATGAGATTTTTGGTGGCTATCCAAGGTATGAAGCAGCCTTGTTGTTTGAAAAGATAAAATTTGTTCCCCGGTTTTTTTGGCGCGTATTAAATCCGTTTTTCAAACTCATATCCGAAGATATTTCTGGGAATCATAAGCTTAGAAGGATAAAGACATTTGTGAGTTCGTTAGCTAAGCCCATGGATGAGATGTACGAAGACTGGATCGGTTATTTTTCAGTGAAGGAAATTAATGAGCTCTTTATGGTCCAACGCGATTTTCATAAGGCAGTTGCGGATATTTTCAATACAATTCCTACAAATGATTTAATCATTAAAACCTCAATTACCGATTTAAAGACGTTTTTAGTCAATAACCTTCTAAATTATGGGGATGCCATGAGCATGGCGAATAGTTTTGAAGTGCGTTTACCCTTAATAGACCATCGAATTATAGAATTAATGACCTCGATACCTTCTACCTATAGGATAAAAAATGGGCAAACAAAGTATTTAATGAAAAAACTACTTACAGGTAAGGTTCCAGATGCTATTATTGACAAGCCTAAACTTGGCCTGAATCCTCCCATGGGTATGTGGTTGAAGAATGACTTAAGTGCTTTGGTCTCAAATTACCTTTCAAAGGCGAGTGTTGAACATAGAGGTATGAACTATAGCGCAGTAGAAAAAATGCTAAAAGAACACGACACAGGCAGAAGAGATCGGTCGCTTTACATTTGGAGCCTCATCGTATTGGAAGAATGGTACAGACAAAATTTATAATGCAGTATGAAACAAATTATACAAGACCTTAAAAAGGGAGATACTATTTTAGAGGAAATTCCGGTACCGAAAGTAAAACCCGGAGCGGTGCTCATAAAAACTACGAGAAGTCTTGTTTCTTTAGGAACCGAGCGGATGCTGGTAGATTTTGGCAAGGCCAATTTTTTGGATAAGGCACGTCAACAGCCCGATAAGGTAAAGATGGTATTGAACAAGGTTAAAACAGACGGTTTAAAACCAACGCTTGATGCCGTATTTAATAAATTGGGGCAACCCTTGCCCTTGGGCTATTGTAATGTGGGCGTGGTAGTTGGGGTAGGCAAAGGCGTTTCGGAATTTCAGATGGGAGACCGGGTAGCCTCCAACGGCCAACACGCCGAGTATGTGTGCATCCCTAAAAATTTAGTAGCAAAAATTCCAGATAACGTAACCGATGAAGAAGCTGCATTTACCGTAATAGGAGCCATAGGATTACAAGGAATACGCTTATTAAACCCTACGTTTGGCGAAACGATCGTGGTGGTAGGTTTAGGTCTCATTGGGCTGGTTACCGCAGAATTGCTCTTGGCGAACGGCTGTAACGTTGTCGGTTTCGATTTTGATGCTAAAAAAGTGGCCTTGGCCAAAGAAAAAGGAATCGTTGCCATTAATCCCGGCGAAGGAACGGATCAAGTAAAATTTATAAACGAGTATACCAAAAATGTAGGTGCGGACGGGGTCATAATTACGGCATCCAATAAAAGCAACGAAATCATCTCTCAGTCTGCACAAATGTGTCGCAAACGTGGGCGTATTATTTTAGTAGGCGTAATTGGATTGGACATTAGTAGGGCGGATTTCTATGAAAAAGAAATATCTTTTCAAGTATCTTGTTCTTATGGTCCAGGGCGCTATGATGATGATTATGAGCAAAAGGGACAAGATTACCCTATCGGTTATGTGCGTTGGACCGAAAAAAGAAATTTTGAAGCGGTCTTAAACGCTATTTCCAAAAAAGTTCTGAACGTATCGCCACTGATTACGGAGCGTATTTCTTTAAATGCGTATAAGGATATTTATGGAAATATGAATAACCCTAATTCCATAGCCTCCATCTTAATTTATGACAATAACGCAGAAGAGAAGTCGGTCGTAACACTGGATCAAAAATCGTATGAGGCTCAAAAGGGTGTTATTGGAATTGTAGGAGCAGGTAACTTCACAAGTTCCACCATCTTACCCAACCTGAAAAAGATACAGGCCAATATAAAATATATTGCAAGTTCCGGAGGTTTAACAGGGACGATCATGGCCAAAAAATATGCTATTTCCAATTCGACTAGTGACTATACCGAAATAATAAAGGACAAAGATGTTGATTTAGTTCTGATTACTACCCGGCATAACATGCATGCTCCTATGGTTTTGGAAGCCATAAATGCAGGTAAAAGTGTTTTCGTGGAAAAACCTTTAGCGATCAAGGAGGCAGAACTACAGGATATAATTGCTGCATATGATGATGCTAATGTAAATGTATCGGTTGGTTTCAATAGGCGTTTTGCGCCTTTGGCCCAGAAAATGAAAAAATTATTAGGTTCGGATGACAGTCCGTTGAACATAGTTGCTACAATGAACGCAGGGGCCATTCCTTCGGATGTTTGGGTGCATGACATGGAGATAGGCGGCGGTAGGATTTTAGGGGAAGCTTGCCACTACATTGACCTTTGCTCTTATTTGGCTGGCAGTAGGGTGGTTGCCGTATGTATGAATGCCATGGGAATTAATCCGGAAGAAAATACGGACAATGCCTCCATTCTTTTAAAATACGAAAATGGATCCAATGCGGTGATCAATTATTTTTCCAATGGTTCCAAAGCCTATTCCAAAGAGCGCGTGGAGGTATTTTCACAAGAACGTACGTTGGTGATGGACAATTGGAGAAAATTGAAAGGCTACGGATTTAAAGGCTTTTCCAAAATGAGCGGTAAACAGGATAAAGGCCATTTTAATCAATTTCAACAACTGGTAGGGCAACAAATGAAGGGTGGCGCACCCATTATTCCTTTTGACGATATCATGAACACCACGAAGGCTTCGTTTGCCGCCTTGCAAAGCCTAAAATCTGGGGATTGGATAAAGGTTTAAGTTTTTTACACAATTTCACCAAAGACTTTGGATGAAAAAATTAAAATAGAATTTACAAATTACATGTTCCATAAGTTGTTCCTCTTATTTCATACTATAAAATACATGCGCTTAAAGCAAATGTACTATCAGGTGTGGTATAGGGTGAAGCATAAATTTTACCTTAAGAGCTACCTACAAAAGGGTCCTGATACAGTAACTATACATTGGAACTCCCCACTTAGATACCCAAATAGCTGGAATAGCAACAGCTCTTTTAAATTTTTAAACCGTGAGAAATCTTTTGAAACCATAGATTGGAATTTTTCCGACTATGGTAAATTATGGACCTACAACCTCACCTATTTCGATTTCTTGAACCAAGACCAGATTACCAAAGAGGATGGGATTCGACTACTAACCGATTTTATTGAGAAAAAAGAAGGGGCAAAAGATGCTCTGGAACCTTATCCCTTATCCTTACGGGGTATGAATTGGGTTAAATTTTTATCGGAACACAAGATTAAAGATGTAACCATAAACTCAGCCCTTTTTAATGATTATAGTAGGTTACGGGATAACTTGGAGTACCATTTATTGGGAAACCATCTGTTGGAAAATGGCTTCTCGCTGCTCTTTGGTGCTACCTATTTTAATAATGAAAGCTGGTATAGGAAAGGAAAGCAAATAGTTTTAGAAGAATTAAAGGAACAGGTATTGCCAGACGGTGCACATTTTGAGCTAAGTCCCATGTACCATCAAATTATCCTTCACCGTATTCTGGATAGCATTCAGTTATTTACGCTGAACCCAGTGCGGAAAGACAATCTTTTGCCTACTTTGAAAGAGAAGGCCATAAAAATGTTGGGTTGGTTAGAAGCTGTTACGTTTAAAAGTGGTATTATTCCCATGGTCAACGATGCATCCCATGATATAGCACCAAGCAGTGCGGATATTTTTGACTATGCAGGGTATTTAGGGTTAACATGGGATAAACCGATGTTGAATGAATCGGGCTACAGAAAGTGGGAAAGCGAAAATTATGAGTGTTTTATGGATTTGGGGCAAATAGGCCCTGCCTATATACCAGGACATGCCCATGCGGATACCTTTAATTTTGAGTTGCAGGTAAACGACCAACCATTTATCGTAGATACAGGAACCTCTACATACGAGAAAAACGAGTTGCGACAGCTGGAAAGAGGTACCATATCTCACAATACAGTTGTGATCAACAACACGAATCAAACAGAGGTTTGGGGTGGCTTTAGAGTGGCTAGAAGGGCAAAAATAATAGAATTGGAAGTGCGAAAGGATGGGTATGCCGCATCCCATGACGGTTATAAACGGCTAGGAGTCATTCATACACGTAGCTTTTCTTTTTCTAAGCATGGCATGGTGATTTCGGATACATTATCCGGAAAACCTGTGAATGGCATAGCGTATTTTCATTTTCATCCTTCTGTAAATAAGATGATACTTTCGGAAAATGCTATACGATTTCAAGAATTGGAAACCGTAATACAGTTTAAAGCGGACCATCTTAAGATAGAAAATGGAACTTATAATTTTGCAGCTGGTTTTAATAGAAGAAAAAAAGCTACGGTTGTACAAGTTTCTTTTCATAAGAACTTGGTAACGACAATTTCCTGTAAACGGAGTTAAACTAGGAATAACAAATGAGAATACTATTTCTTACCGATAATTTTCCGCCAGAAGTGAATGCTCCTGCAACCCGCACTTACGAACATTGTTCGGAATGGGTGAAACAAGGTGCTGACGTTACCGTTATAACCTGTGCTCCAAATTTTCCCGAAGGGAAAGTCTATGCAGGATTTAAAAATAAAATATTCCAAAGTGAAGTCATGGATGGTATCAAAGTGATTCGCGTATGGACGTTTATCGCCGCAAATAAAGGCTTTCTAAAGCGGACAGCAGATTATATTTCATTTGGAGCAAGTTCCTTTTTAGCAGGACTTTTTATAAAAACCGATGTTATCGTAGCTACTTCCCCTCAGTTTTTTACTGCGCTTTCGGGCAGGTCTTTGAGTTTTTGGAAAAGAACGCCATGGGTTATGGAAGTGAGGGATCTGTGGCCAGAATCTATCAAAACGGTTGGGGCCATGGATGACAACTTACTAATAAAGTATTTGGAATGGCAAGAAAAACGCTGTTACAAAAGCGCTATAAAAATTATTTCTGTAACAGATTCTTTTAAAAGGGAGATTGCAAAAAAAGGAATCCTTCCTTCAAAAATAGAAGTTGTAAAAAACGGTGCAAATCTCAATATGTTTCAGCCAGTTGAAAAAAGTCAAGCGCTTTTAGAGGCATTAAAGCTAGAAGGTAAGATCGTATTGGGTTATATTGGAACCCATGGCATGGCCCATAAGTTGGATTTTCTGATGGATTGTGCTAAAAAATTGAAGGACACCAATTATCATTTCCTATTTATTGGTTCTGGTGCCGAAAAAGAAAATTTAGCGGAGAAGAAGAGGCGTGAGAACATTACGAACGTTACCTTATTGGATCCTGTTTCAAAGAAGGATATTAAAAAGTATTTGTCCATATTGGATGTCTCCTTAATTAATTTAAAAAGGGATGAACTATTTAAAACAGTCATCCCTTCAAAAATGTTTGAGAACGCCGCCATGGGAATTCCAATACTTTTAGGTGTGGATGGGGAAGCTAGGAGTATTTTAGAAAAATATAAGGCTGGCTTATTCTATGAACCTGAAAATGAAGTGGATTTTTTAAATAAGTTGGATAAGATCATGAATCCTGAAGAGAACGATGTATTTCGTAAAGGTGGCATTACATTGGCCGCGTATTATGACCGGAAAAGGTTGGCCTTATTAATGCTTTCGAAGTTAAAAGAGATAGTATAATTATCATACTGTACCTTGCATAGTATGCATGTTTGTTAAATTAAACTATTGTGTACACTACTTAAAAATCTGTAAGGATGATATAGGTTTGATAAGTATAATGGTTTATAAAAGTGTTAATTTTGTGCTGTTATTTTAAACTTTGAATACGAGCGCCTTAAAGTGTAAGATTCATAAATTAGTATAATAATTTTAGAACGAATAATTTATAATGACCAGTTCTAGACTAGTTTTAATTAGAAGTACCAATAATGAGAGAAGTTCCTTTTGATTTAGATTTAAATGCTGATGACGATTCTTTGAACATTAAGGGAATCCTCTTTAAATATCTTAAACATTGGCCTTGGTTTTTGGGCAGTTTGGTGCTCTGTGTCATTTTGGGCCTTGCCTTACCTTCGCTATACCCCTGAAACTTATGAATCTGTAGCCAAGATCAAAATCATAGACGAGTCCAAGGAAATGAACGTAGCGGTAGATGCGCTTTCCATGCTTAGTGGTGGTGGGTCTAACATTAACATGGACAATGAGATGGAGGTATTACAGTCGTATCGCTTGTTGAATCAAGTAGCATCGGAGCTCAATTTAGATATTTCTATTTTCGCAAAAGGCAATATAAAGACCACCCAGGTGTGGAATGCACCGCTAGTGCTCACTAAAACTATTTTGGAAGACAGTCTTACAAAAACCCATGGCCTATAAATTGGTTTTGGGTCGTGATCAGTTGGTAGTAACCGACGATAAGGAGCGTACATGGACTTTAAAATATAACGCTTTAGATTCAACGGATACCACTTTGCCATTTGCCATATCGCTTAGCCCCTATGACTGGATGTAAACGAATATTTGGGACAAACCTATGAGGTGGTAGTCAATCCAAGAAAATCGACCATTGCCAATTTGCGTCAAACCATACAGATACAGCCCACCAGCAAGAACAGCGATATTATTTCCTTGCAACTAACAGGGGAAAGCTATGAACGGTCCGAAGCCATTTTAAATACCTTGATACGCGTGTTCAATAATGACGGGGTATTGGATCGGCAACAGGTATCCAAACGCACCTTGGATTTTATAGACGAACGCTTTGTGTACCTCTCTACCGAACTGGATTCCATTGAAGGGGGTAAGGAAAGTTTTAAACGCACCAATAATCTCTCCTATATAGAGGCCGATGCCGGGATTTCCCTGGAGCGAAAATCGGAAACTGAAAATCAAGTGGCCGATCTGGAAACCCAACTTTCCTTATCGGGATTATTGAAGCAAACGGTCATCAGCCAATCCGCCTACAGTTTGTTGCCCGTAGATATTGGCTTGGACAATAGTAGCTTAAGCACTTTGGTGTCCTCTTATAACGAGATGGCCATGGAGCGAGAAAAATTAGGCATGACCATAGGAGAGGGGCATCCCAGTATGGTGGCGTTATCGGAGCAATTGGAACGTACCAAGGTGAATATCCTTAAAACCGTAAATGTATACCAGTCCCAAATGCGAACGGCCTTAAGCCGTTTGAATACACAACGTTCCAAGGCCAGTTCTGTGTTTGCGGGCTTGCCCGAGAAAGAAAAGATGCTGCGTTCCATTGAGCGCCAACAGAGTATTAAGGAAAACCTCTTTTTGTTGTTATTACAGAAAAGAGAGGAAGCGGCCATAAACCTTGCCGTAACGGCACCATCAGTAAAAGTGGTAGACTTTGCTGAGACCGATAACAAACCGGTAGCCCCAAAAAAGTTGGTGGTATTGGGTATTTCTGGACTCTTAGGACTTTTTCTGCCCTTTGCCTTTTTCTTTGTTAGAAATACCTTGGATACCCAAATAAACACCCGTAGCGATTTGGAGAAAGTACTGCCCACCATTCCCGTTGCTGCAGAAATACCACATATAAAAGGTAAAAAGGTATTCGTAGATATCAACGACCGCTCGCAAATGGCGGAATCGTTCCGAATTTTGGCCAGTAACCTGAAGTATTTGCTGCCTGTTAGTAAAGGAGATAATGGTAAAGTGGTCTATGTTTCATCTGTTGTAGAGGGTGAAGGTAAAAGTTTAATGGCCTATAACCTGTCCGTAGCCTTGGCCAGCTTGAATAAAAAAGTACTGCTGGTAGGCGCCGACCTACGAAATCCGAAATTGCATGATTTCTTTGGTATGGGTGCAAACACCAAAGGCCTGTCCGATTTTTTGAAGGAACCGCAGCAAAATACAAGCGAGTTTATTTATCCCGGTTTGGATAGTGTACCGAGTCATAAGGTCTGCCTTAGCGGTCCCGTTCCCCCGAACGCTCCATTACTATTGAGTAGTGAAGGTTTTCATAAGTTCATAACACAAGTACGGGACGCATTTGATTATGTAATTGTGGATACCGCCCCTCTGATGCTCGTTACCGATACCTCCCTGATTTCGGAATATGCAGATATTACCCTGTTAGTAGCCCGTGCCGGTTTGACGGATCGGACTATTTTGGAGAAATTTGGTAAGAGCAAGCAATCCGAAAATTTTAAAAACCTAGCCTTGGTGTTAAATGATAGTAAAATTGGTATTACCACCTCTTACAGCTATGGGGCTAAATAATATAGGTTCCTGGTAAGGTTTTTTCAATAGGAAAATTGGGATAAACGGTTTTTTACGTTTCAACGCCTATGGTTTAACTATTCAGAAACATCAAGTTGAGGAACTACCAAGAGTTCAAAGGTTGCTTATCTAAAACTAGCAATGGAAATAACCGCTAAGGACAAGGCACCTACAACAACAGAAAACCATTGTGGCTGTGGTTGATGTTGTTCGTAGCTTTCGCTTATTGGGCTGCACGTACACAATATCATTGGATTTTAAATAGTAATTGGGCGATGTAAAAAGTTCATCGGTGTTGAGGTTGATCCGTTTTGTGGTTTTGACCCCATCTTGTTCACTGATGACAAATACATTGTCCCGTTGGGCAAAAATCGTCATATCACCTGCCAGGCCCAAGGCTTCCAACAAGGTTACTTTCTCATTGGGAATGGTAAATACCGAGGGGTTGTTTACCTCTCCCAATACGGAGACCTTAAAATTAAGGTACCGGATATCCACGATAGGTTCTATGAGCAATTTACGAACGATCAATTCCTTGGTGATGTACTGGCGTAGGTCCTTTTTCGTAAGTCCGGCTGCCATGATGCCCCCTATAAAAGGAAACTGGATATAGCCATCCTGATCAATTAAGTAGCCGGCAGTAGGTGACGGTCTTCCATTAACACTGCCTGCTTGGGACGATATTTTATTGGCGACATTGAACATTTCCGCAGCCTCTACGTTTAAACTGCTCACGGTGATGCTCAGGATATCATTTTTTTGAAGTACGGGTTCCAAGGTCTCGCCAGTTTCGGCAAATTTGGTATCCCCCATATCGTTGAAATAGGTGGCTTTGTCCACAGTGCTACAGGAAAAAAACGGTACAGCCAATAAAAACATAGCGGCGAATTTAAGCGTGCGTTTTAATAGGTGGTATGCAAGAGCTGCCTGCTTCGTATTAGATATCATAAGGTTCTTGTTTAATCGGTACAAAAATAAAAATTCAAAGGTATAGGTATTGAAAGGCAAAACAAATATAATTATACCGATGGTGCATTTTACCTATTTTAAGTAAGAATGTGAGCTGAGTGGTTTTTTAGTTCCGCCCTTAGTTCGTGTGAAACCCTAACAGCGTGGTATCGCGAACTTTGGAATACAAAAGCTTCTCGCAAAGACAGGATATTACACTCAATTTTTAATTTCGCCCTCAGTTCGTGTGAAACCCTAAAAAGGCGATGGTATCGCGAACCTTTGGAAAGCAATAGCTTCTCGCAATAATCGGATTTTCACTCAATATAGATTCAAACATAGACCTCTCCCCAGCCCTCACAAGGAGAAGGAGTTTCCTTTAGATAGGATTGGCGTCTGAACAATAATCGCCTTTTTCTTCTTGCTATAGACTTCTTACCTAGCACCCCTTTCTTCTCTGCCTCAAACACCAAAATTCCACCACAATACGCCCAAATTTCATTTTTTCAGGTATTTTTGCCCTTATGGAAAGCGTCCTTATCAATTACTTGCCCGAACGTGCCGTAGTCCCCTGTATGGAGCTGATCAAGGGTAACGGGGTGCATCTAAAAATAGTGAACGAAAGGGTTACCAGGCATGGGGATTACCGGAGGCATGGGAACGGGCAGCATCAAATTACGGTAAATGCCACCTTGAACAAGTACCGTTTTTTAATCACCCTAGTGCATGAAATTGCCCACTTGGTGGCCTTTGAAAAATATGGCAGGCGCATTAAGCCCCACGGGCTGGAATGGAAGCATACCTTTCAACAGTTGATGCTTCCCTTTATACGGCCAGAGGTATTTCCGTCCACCCTACTTCCCCTATTGGCGAATCATTTTAGAAACCCGAAGGCGAGCAGCAGTACGGATGCCCGTTTGTCCGTAGCCCTAAAAAGTTTTGATCCACAACAATCGGATAAAACCTACGTTTTTGAGTTGCCCTTGGGGAGTGTCTTCCGCATCTATAACGGAAAGCTCTACAGGAAGGGGAACAAAAGGACAAAACGCTATGAATGTATTGAGGTACATACGGGGAAAGTCTTTCTTTTTCAGCCTAATGCAGAAGTCGAACTTATAAACAGTTAAGATGAACAAAAATTATTACGCAGTGTTGATGGCCGGAGGGGTAGGCTCACGGTTTTGGCCCATAAGTACCACGGAAAACCCCAAGCAGTTCCACGACATGCTAGGAACGGGAAGCACTTTGATACAGAAAACCTTCCAACGCCTAAATAAATTCGTACCCACGGAGAATATTCTCATTCTTACCAACGAGCGTTACAATGAGCTGGTCCTGGAGCAATTGCCCATGGTAAAACAAGATCAGGTAGTGCTGGAACCTGCTATGCGCAATACCGCGCCCTGTATTCTGTATGCGGCTTTAAAGATTCAGAAAATGAATCCGGACGGGGTCATGATCGTGGCGCCAAGCGACCATTGGATAGAGGATGAAGCCGCCTTTGCAAAAGACGTGACCGCTTGTTTTGAGAAATGCGAAAAGGAGGCCGTGCTGTGCACCTTGGGCATAAAACCGACCTTTCCCAATACGGGTTTCGGTTATATAGAATTTGACAAAACCGATGGTTCGCACCTAAAAACGGTCCACCAATTCCGCGAGAAACCCGATTATGAAACGGCCAAGGAGTTTTTGGCACAGGGCAATTTTTTGTGGAACGCCGGTATTTTTATGTGGAGCGTGAAGACGATCGTAGCCGCGTTTAAAGCCTATCAACCAAAGCAATATGAGCTCTTTGCCGCCGGTATGGCCGCCTATAACACCGCAAACGAACGAAGCTTTATTGCCGAGCATTATCCCAAAGCGGAAGATATTTCTATAGATTATGCTATTTTGGAACAGTCCAAAGCCATCTACGTGCTGGCCGCCACGTTCGACTGGAACGATCTGGGGACTTGGGGCTCCTTGTTCGATAAGCTGGACAAGGACAATGCCGGTAACGCCATCGTAAACGCACAAGTATTGGCCGAGGATGCCACAGGAAATATGATCCGTTCCCCAAAAGGAAAAATTGTGGTGGTAGACGGTTTAAAGGATTATATCATCGTTGACAAAAAAGATGTACTTTTAATATATCCCAAGGCCAAAGAGCAGGACATAAAGAAAGTGCTGAACCAGGTAAAAGATAAATTCGGAGATAATTACGCATAAGGATGCAGGATAATTTAGGACAGGACAATAGTAACGCCAACGGACAATTCCAACGATAGTGGGGAAAATGTAAAAAAGGACTTACAAGGGCTGTTGGGCAGCGTTAAAAAGTTTTTATGGGAGCTTTTGGATATCCGCACGAACACCGACCAAGAAGCTACCAAAGAGGCTATTATCGCGGATATTCCGTTCAAGGGGCATACTTCTTGGATTCTTATCTGTTCTATTTTTATAGCCTCGATCGGACTTAATGCCAATTCTACCGCGGTGGTGATCGGAGCGATGCTTATTTCTCCGCTCATGGGGCCTATTTTGGGGGTAGGGCTTTCCATAGGCATCAATGATATCGACACCCTTAAAAGGTCTTTAAAGAACTTTGGGGTCATGGTGGTGTTGAGTGTGTTGACCGCATTTTTGTTTTTTAAGTTTTTTCCGTTACGTGATGAATCCTCCGAGCTACTCGCGAGAACGGCCCCGGATATTCGCGACGTGCTCATTGCATTTTTTGGTGGTTTGGCCTTGGTCATTGCCCGGGCGAAGAAAGGCACTATAGCCAGTGTTATTTTTGGGGTCGCTATTGCTACCGCGTTAATGCCGCCGTTGTGTACCGTTGGTTTTGGCTTGGCCATTGGCAATTGGGACTACGCCGCCGGTGCCATGTATTTGTTTACGATAAATACCATATTTATTGCCTTGGCGACTTTTTTGGTGATAAAACTGTTGCGCTTTCCTATGGTGCGCTATGTGAATTCGGAGCGACGAAGGTTTATATCCAGAATGGCTTCTTTGGTGGCTGTTTTGGTGATGATCCCCGCCGGAATTACCTTTTATAACGTTTTTCAGCAATCGCTCTTCAAAAAGGATGCGGAAAAATTCATTGATGAAAAAATAGTGACCTACCAATTTTCCGGAGAGGGTAGGTTTCTAGAGGATTTCAGTGATATAGAATACCGCGAAGGGAAGGATCCTATTATAGAACTTGTTTTTATGGGGAACGAAACCATTCCGGACAATGTTATCGCCACATGGGAAACCCAAATGAAGGAGTATCCAAAGTTGAGGGGAACCACTCTCAATGTGGTTCAGGGATCAAAGAACGAAGCTGGGGACCAATTGAAATATGTTAACGAGCTGTACGAATCCCAAAAAAATCAATTATCCAGCAAGGACGAAAAGATCAGCTTTTTAGAATCGGAATTGATACGACTTAACAAAGGAGCGCGGGGACAGATTCCGTTTTCTGAAATAAGTATGGAAGCCAAAACAAACTATGAAAACTTGGCCCGTTTAGGATATTCCTACCTCATTGCCACCGATTTCGAGAAAACCGATACCATCCCTGTTTTTGAAGTATCGTGGAAGAAGGAAGCAAAGCGCTCCCAAACGCAAAAGGATGTACAGAAGCTTCATGAATGGCTTAAACTCCGCCTACAGAACAAGGACCTGCAAATAAAAGAGGTGATTTTGGATTGATGATCAATTAGGGACCGGCTAACTTTTTCGCCTCAAGTTAGGGCACTAAACGGAAGTCTGTATTCCGTATCTACTATAGGTGTAGCCTTTCTTTGGCGGGTCAAACCCCTCTTTCTTCCGCAAGCGAAATTCATTCTCCCCCTTGTCCAAAGGGGAGAGCCGTAAAAAAATGACATCTATAAGGTTTAATAGAAAGAAGCTCCTCCCTTCAGACCCCTGCCTCCGACGAACGAAGTATGAGTGAGAGGAAGGCACAGGTGTCCGCCTGCGGACGGAGGGTTTGACCGCGCACTGCTTTGCCGTGCAGCGCATCAACCCAGTATTGCACGAGCACCTTTGCGGGTCAAACCCCTCTTTCTTCCGCAAGCGAAATTCATTCTCCCCTTTGTCCAAAGGGGAGAGCCGTAAAAAATGAAATCTATATAGGTTGAATTATCAAATTCATTCTACCTCTCGAATCTATCGGGATGTAAAGGATAGAGCCGTAAAATAACCAATTTTAGAAAAGCTATATCTTTGAGTAAATGTCGGAATATTAATATGATAACCTCTTAAAGTTTATGTTTTATGCCACAGGAAAACAAAAGATTACATACTAAAAAAGAACTATCAGAGCGGAGACGAGAACTTCGTCAGAAGATGACTCCTGCCGAGGCGTTCCTTTGGAATCATTTGAAATCTAAAAAACTCGATGGAAGAAGGTTTACTAGGCAACATAGTATCGGCAACTATGTTGTAGATTTCTATTGTGCCTCGGAAAGGCTTATTGTAGAATTGGACGGGAAAGTTCACCAAAATGCGCAAGCAATGGAGTATGATGCTATAAGGACTTCCTATATCGAGACAATGGGTTATAAAGTTATAAGGTTCGAGAATAAAATGGTTTTTGACAATTATCAATCTGTTATAATGGGAATCAGGGATAATTACCAAAATGTGAATAGTTAAAAACACCTACTTTAATCCCGTTTCTTATTTTTAGGGAGGTGTCCGCCTGCGGACGGAGGGTTTGACCGCGAATACGGGGCTGCTTTACTGCCTAGCTTTGTGGACGAAGTAGTGTGTTAGTACCTTTGTGCAGTTAACTTTCTTCTGGCACCTACCGTCATTTTTTTCAACATAAGGCTACGATTAAAGGTTTTCAATAAGACAAATTTGCTGCAGCGAGCTAAATAGATTAGATTGGAACTCATTTGCCATTGGGAAGATTTAATTCCGTTCCTCAATATACATCTGCCGCACTTTTTTGAAGAGGTCGGAAGAGTACACAAAGTTGGTAACCGCTGCGTTATCGGTTTTGAAGATTTCGTTTTTGCTGCCTTCCCATTCCTTGAGTCCGTCTTTTAGGAAATAGGATTTTCTCCCCTATTTGCATCACGGAATTCATGTCGTGCGTATTAATGACCGTAGTGATATCGTATTCCTCTGTGATCTCTTTGATGAGGTCATCGATGAGGATTGCCGTTTTGGGGTCTAGACCAGAATTTGGTTCGTCACAGAACAGGTATTTCGGATTCATAACAATGGCGCGCGCAATGGCGACTCGTTTTTGCATCCCTCCGGAGATTTCAGAAGGAAATTTATCGTTTGCGTCGATCAGGTTTACCCTTTTTAGCACGGCATCCACTCTGTCCTTCATTTCCGATTTTGCTTGCTTGGTAAACATTTCTAAGGGAAACATCACATTGCCTGCCACCGTCATACTGTCAAAAAGCGCACTACCTTGAAACACCATGCCCATTTCTTGCCTAAGGTTCCTTTTTTCTTTCCCAGAAAGGGAGGCGTAGCTATTGCCATCATACAGGATATCCCCTTCTTCAGGAGAAAATAATCCCAAGAGACATTTTAGGAACACCGTTTTACCAGAGCCACTTTGGCCAATGATCAAATTGGTTTTTCCGGTCTCAAAAACCGTACTTATGCCTTTTAGGACATGCGCATCGCCGAATGATTTGTGTATGTTATTTACTTCTATCATTAGCCGAGCATGAGTTGAGTTAGCAGATAATTCAATATAATAATGACCACACTCGTCCAAACAAAGGCCGTGGTACTTGCCTTACCGACCTCCAAAGCGCCGCCTTTCATATAAAACCCGTGGTAGGAAGGAATGGTGGCAATGACAAAGGCAAAGATCAGTGTTTTAATAAAGGCATATGCGATGTGAAATGGGATAAAATCCATTTGTAGCCCTTCAACAAAATTCGCGCTTGTTAGAAATCCTCCAAAAACACCGGCGAACCATCCGCCAAAAATACCCACATACATAGAGATGGCTATGGCAAAGGGATAAAAAAGCATAGCAATTATCTTAGGAAATACAAGGTAGTTAAGGGAGTTTACGCCCATAACCTCCAAGGCATCTATCTGTTCCGTTACACGCATGGTACCTATACTGGACGTAATGTACGAGCCAACTTTTCCGGCCATAATAACGGACACAAAGGTTGGGGCGAACTCCAGGATGACCGACTGCCGCGTGGCAAAACCGATAAGGTTCCTGGGAATAAGCGGATTTGTGAGATTAAGCGCTGTTTGTATGGCAACAACGGCACCTATAAAAAAGGAGATAAAAATAATGATGCCTAGAGATCCGTAGACAAGTTCGTCTATCTCTTTCAAAATCAAGGATTTCATGATGCGCCATTTGGTAGGTTTTTTAAAAATTTCCTTAACCATAATGGCATAGCTACCCACAGACGCTAAATAGTTCATGCACTATATATAAATTTCTAAATGTAAAAGTAACAATAATGACTTGGATTCGTCCTTGATTTCCGCTTTTAAGGGAGATTTTATTTACTTTTACAATAGAAAAATATAATTATGTATCAAAGTCGTTCTATAGCCCATCGTTTGCTTTTTATAGCCCTATTTTCAGTTTTGACCCTAAGTGGGCAAAAGAAAACCAAAGTGGAGGATGAGAGCCATGTAAGGGCAAATCCTAAATTGGTGGTGGGTATTGTAGTAGATCAAATGCGTTATGATTATTTAACGCGCTTCTACAATCACTATGGGGAAGGCGGATTTAAACGCATGCTGTCCGAAGGATTTAACTGCAAGAACAACCATTTTAATTATGCACCTACAAGTACAGGACCGGGACACGCATCGGTGTATACGGGCACCACGCCCGCAACACACGGTATTTTAGGTAACGACTGGTACGATAAGGAAAACGATGAAATGGTGTATTGCGCGGGGGACGATAGTTATGCTTCCGTAGGCACCACAGACGATGCAGGCCAGATGTCTCCCCATAGGATGGCAGTAACCACCGTGGCCGACGAGCTAAGGTTGCATACCCAAATGAGGGGTAAGACCATTGCTATCGCCTTAAAGGATAGAGGTGCCGTACTCCCCGGTGGGCACACGGCAAATGCCGCCTACTGGTTTCATGGCAAGGATGAGGGCAAATGGATCACGAGTACCTACTATATGGATAAGTTGCCGACTTGGGTCAGTGATTTTAACGCATCTGGGGCAGCACAGTCCTATAAAAAAGCGTGGACGACTTTAAAGGACATCGATACCTACATCGAAAGTGGACCGGACAACAATAATTACGAAGGCCTGTTTAAAGGAGAGAAGACGCCTACCTTTCCGCATAGCACGACGGAGCTATTGGACAAGACCAAGGATTTTGAAATCATCAAGGGTATTCCTTTCGGAAACAGTCTTACCACCGATTTCGCCCTAGAAGCCTTGGAAAAGGAAGGTCTGGGTACGGACGGCGACACGGATTTTTTAGCGATAAGTTATTCCAGTACAGATTATGTGGGGCATAATTTTGGTGTAAATTCAAAAGAAGTGCAGGATACGTATTTGAGATTGGATGCCGATCTGGAGCGATTGCTTACCGCTTTAGATAAAAAAGTAGGAGTAGGGGAGTACACCGTCTTTTTAAGCGCAGATCACGCTGCTGGCGAAGTACCTTCGTATCTTAAGGATATGAAAATACCGGCAGGCTATGTGGATTATGGCACTACAAAAAGTAAGTTCTCGGAGTTTTTAAAGTACAAGTATGGTACGGAGGACATTGTAAAGAATTTTTCTAACCTACAACTCTTCTTGGACCATAAAATCATAAAGAACTTGGACTTGGATATTAAAGTGGTACAAGAGGAAATAGCCCAAGAATACTTAGGCTATGATTATATAGACAGAGTGTACACAGGATATCAAATGTGGCAAAACGAGTATACCCAGGGCATACCCCATATTCTTCAGAACGGTTACAATCAAAAACGCTCCGGCGATGTGCTGTTAGTGCTTAAGCCCGGGTTTATTACTTATGGGAAAACCGGTTCTACCCATGGTTCCCCACAAATTTATGACACCCACGTACCCTTACTTTTCTTTGGAAAGGGCATTAAAAAGGGAAGTACTGTAGCGCGTACCGAAATTCCCGATATTGCCCCTACCATATCGGCATTGTTGGGTATTTCCTTCCCAAGCGGAGCTACCGGGAAGCCCATTGCAGAAGTAGTGCAGTAAAAAGGGATATGAGCGCAAATGCCATAGGTATTTTTGATTCAGGAATTGGGGGCACCTCTATCTGGATGGAAATCCAGCAACTATTACCAAATGAAAACTGTATTTATTTAGCCGATAGTAAAAACGCTCCTTATGGCGAAAAATCGCCCGAAGAGATTCTTCGTCTGTCTATAAAAAATACCGAATTGCTCTTACAAAACAACTGTAAATTAATTGTGGTGGCTTGCAATACAGCGACTACGAACGCCATTGCTTATTTGCGCAAAAACTATTCGGTCCCTTTTATTGGCATTGAACCGGCCATAAAGCCGGCCGCGTTGCATTCTAAGTCAAAAAAAATTGGCGTATTGGCCACAAAAGGCACATTGGCCAGTAGTTTGTTTCATAGTACCGCAAAACATCATGCAGGAGACATAACCATTTTGGAACAACAAGGTACGGGCCTGGTAGAACTTATAGAAAGCGGACAACTGAATTCCGATACTACTCGGGAGCTGTTGAACTCTTTTTTAAGACCCATGCTGGCCAAGGGTATTGATCATCTGGTGCTTGGATGCACCCATTATCCTTATTTGATTCCTGTGCTAAAGGAATTACTTCCAAAAAATGTTAAAATAATAGATTCCGGCGAGGCCGTGGCAAGACAGACAAAGGTGGTGTTGGAAAATTACGACCTTTTAAATACGACCACAGAAGAAGCAACACATCACTTTTATAGCAATGCGGATGCCCGGATGTTACAAGGGTTTATAGCTCATGTTGCTATAAAAAAAGAGGTGGGTTATCTAGATTTCTAAGGAAGTTTTAATCTTTTTTGGCTGTACACTCCTAGATGGAAGCAAGGGTTTGATCGTGCGCTGCTTTTGCCGTACAACATTTCAATTAAAATGGGGTTTGGGCAAGTTTGTGGGTGAAATAGGGAATACAGTTGCTGTTTAGAAATCTAAAATTTACAGAAGTGGGATGTAGTATGGACCGTTTTAAGGCAAGTGTAATTTCTAAATGTGAAACGTTGTACCGCATCAAGACCATGATTCATTTTGCACATCATCCTCATTTTCTAAATTTTTCAAAAGTTCATCCATCGAAGTTGTTCGTGCATCTTTCTCTTCATCGGTCATAGTTTTGTACTCTTCAATAGTGCCTTGAATTCTACTGAGCTCGTTTTGTATTTCTTCTTCCTCAAAACCCATAAAGGTCATTTCGTGCAGACAATGTGCGATTATTTCCAGTTCAGAAAACTGTATTATGCCATCCTGGCTTATTTCCATTCCCAGCCATTTGTTCCAAGGCGTAAGCTCTAGCGCTTGTGAAAATTTTTCTTCTTCGGTTTTCGGATTTTTGTAGGTTCCGGAAACATCTAGATATTCCTCTCCGTCAAAATCGTCTTTTTGCTGTACAACTTCAATTGTTATATCTGAATTTTCGACATCCATAAACAAAAGTTTTTCAAACACTTCTTTGTATATGGAAAGGTTTTCTGCTTCTTCTGGATATAGCTCTTGCAAAATTACCGCTACCCTTAACCAAGAATTAGACTGTAGAAGTCTTTTTGATGTCATATTGTTTGTTATTTGAAGTTCATTTGTTTAGCGGTACCTTTCGATAATAGTAAACTACCTCGGGGTAAGCACACGAGGCATTGTGAAAGAACCTTAAATTCATATTTCGATGCAGGCGCAGGAACATACAAATCTCGATTATCGAGTAAATCAAGATGCTGAAGCTTTTGGTCAAAAGAGCTTCCCCGTAATTTTAGCCTAAAAAATCCCTAAAGTTCTCATTAGTAATCACTTTAACTTCAGTTTTATAGGCATCCACAAAGGTTTTAGGAATTTTGACCTTACGTTGCGGATTCCATTTTAGTTCAAATCCATTTATTTTTCCAGCCTCCTCCTCTATATAATCTATTTCTTGTTGCTTTACAGTTCGCCAGAAATAGCCTTTGGCCAGTGATCCATTATAGACATTGTATTTTAGACGTTCTGTTAGTATAAAATTTTCCCAAAGATTACCCTTATCCTGGCGTACTTCTAACGGATTCAAATCGCCAATGATTATATTTCTAACGCCTGTATCATAAAAGTAAATTTTTTGATTCGTTTTAATTTCGTTTCGCAGGTTTTTACTAAAACTTGGCAGCTTGTAAATAACATAGGCTTGACAGAGCAAATCGATATAACTGGATACCGTTTTTTTATCGATACCTAGTAATTGCGCCAATTCATTATAGCTCACTTCACTTCCGATTTGAAATGCAAGGGCACGCAATAGTTTTTCTAATAGTTCAGGTTTCCGTATACCACCATAACTCAATATGTCTTTATACAGGTAGCTGTCCGTTAATTGTTTTAAAATGGCTGTTTCATCTCCAAAATTATTGATGACATCTGGATACATTCCGTAAACGATGCGCAATTCCAACTGTTGCTGTGCTTTTAGATAACCCACATTGTTTTCAAACTCATTCCAGGAAATAGGAAATAGTTGATATTCCCATTTCCTTCCGGTCAATGGTTCTTGTGTTTGATTGTTTAGCTCGAAGGCAGAAGAACCACTAACCAATAATTGAACAGATTTGAGCTGATCTGTAATTAGTTTTAAGGTAACCCCAATATTATCAATGCGTTGCGCTTCATCAATAAAGACAATTTTATGGTTTCCTATAATACTCTTTAGTTGTTCTATATTTGGATTTGTAAGTAGTTTTCTTACCGTGGGATCATCACCATTGAGAAACAGATGCTCCTTATCTTCTAACAATTTGTTGAACAGAGTGGTCTTGCCAACTTGACGAGGACCAATTAAAACAATAGCTTTGCCCTTGCCAAAACGAGTATTTATTTGTTCTTCTAAAGCTCTTTTAATCATAATCAGGGATGTTAATCCCTAAATATACCCTTTTTTAGGGATTGTATTCCCCAAATATTCAACTTTAGTCTATTTTAGAAGACTAGATGTTAAAATTGGATACCTGGATAGTACGTTACTATTTAATTTTGCGGTATTTGATACCAAAACGCATGCAATCCTCTCAAAACCGATAAACTCTTGTTGAATAGGGGCTAATTCGGTAGACCTAAAAAAAGGGGACGCTTTTAAGCGACGAGAATATTGGAAAAAATGAGATTCTGGTTAGTTTCTCTTTCCTTTCGCAAAGCGAAATTCATTCTCCCCTTTGTCCAAAGCGGAGAGCCCATAAATTGGATATTGCTGGAAAGGCATTACAGGGCAACAGATATGATTTCGGATTAACAGCAGTCAGACACGTTTACTACTTCTTAAGATATATTACCCTAGTTTATGGTTTCTCTATTTTGGGAGGATTTCACTATTTTTCAGCATGTTATACCTCTAGTGTTCTTAACAGGTCGGTTCTTTCCGCTTATAGGTCACATACGTAAAAGCATAGGTATGTCTTTCATCCTTAGGATGGCCTTCCTCCATTACAACTTCCCAAACGCTTGTATCTAGCTCAGGAAAAAACGTATCCGCCTCAAAGGTTCCATGTACACGCGTCAGTTCAATGATATCTGCAAATGCTTCGCCTTGCTTATAAATTTCCCCACCACCAATAATAAAGGCATCTTCCTCGGACACCAATTGTAAAGCTGCTTCTAGGGAATGTACGATGGTACAATCGTCAAAAGGAACGGTGTAGTCCTTATCACGTGTAATAATGATATGGGTACGTTGGGGCAAGGGTTTAGGAAAACTCTCAAAAGTTTTTCGTCCCATAATTATTTTGTGCCCGATGGTCAGTTTTTTGAAACGTTTAAAATCATCTGGTAGATGCCAAAGGAGGTCATTATCCTTGCCAAGGGCGTTATTTTCCGCAGCAGCGGCTATCATTGTAATGGTATTCACTTAAAAATGTTTTTTATTTTATAAATACGCTGGTCAAAAAGGATGCCACCGCGGTATAACTATACTTATCTTTAGGCTAAAGATACGGCATTTGTAATTTTTGAATGAGCGTTCGTTTGATGTAATTTAGGCGCGATTAAGTGTAAAAGATAAATGGAAAAAATAAGAAAGGAATTTCCGGTAACAAGGAAAGGTATTTACGCCAATACTGCGGTCTACGGCCCAATGTATGATTCGTTATTGGATTGGCGACAGGAGCATGACCTGGACATGCTGTTACACGGAAGCGATATGCGCGAAAAATCATTGAAAATTCTCTCGGATACCCGTAATACGATTGGCACGTTCTTTAATTGTAAACGGGAAAATGTGGCGTTGGTCAATAATTTTTCAACCGGTCTCAATTTTCTTTTGGAAGGTTTAAAGGCCAAGACAAAGGTGCTGTTATTGGAGAACGATTATCCCTCCGTCAATTGGCCTTTTGAAAATCGGGATTTTGATATTTCCTATGTGCCGATGGATGTTGATCTGGAACAGCGTATCCGAGAAACGATTCGGACCAAAGATATCGAGGTTTTGGCCTTGAGCCTTGTGCAGTGGTTGGATGGGTTTTTAATGAATGTCGATTTTTTAAAGGAATTGAAAAAGGAGTATCCCAATCTCGTTATTATTGCAGACGGGACTCAGTTTTGCGGCACGAGAAGTTTTGATTTTGAAGCCTCGGGGATAGACGTTTTGGGCGCCAGTGCCTACAAATGGCTTTTGGCAGGCTATGGTAACGGTTTTATGTTGTTCTCCGATGCCGTTCAAGATAGGTTCGCTGTTGGGAGTATCGGCTTCAATTCCGCCAATGGCGATTTGAACAAAAAGGATGGTATTCGCTTTGCTAAAAAAATGGAGCCGGGCCATTTGTCCTGTCTCAATTTCGGAAGCTTAAAGTTTTCGTTGGATTTCCTCAAACGTATTGGGATGGATGCCATTACGGAGCATAACAAAGCACTGTCATTAAAAGCCAAGCAGGAATTCTCGGAATTAGGACTTTTGAATAAAAATGTGGCACATCAAAAAGAGCACAGTACCATATTTAATGTAAAGGGAGATGACCAGGTTTTTAAAAAGCTATTGGCACATGACGTGCTTTGTGCACAACGGGGAAACGGCATTCGCTTGAGCTTTCATTTCTATAATATATTGTCGGAAATAGATGAAATTGTAAACATCTTAAAAACAAGTAGGTAGCCTTTACCGACTTATAGAATTTTAAACTGTTTATTTTCAGTCTTGTACGAAAAGTCGCTAAATTATTATCAAATTGACAAAACTGATATGAATCATTGTAAATGAGCGTCTTAAAGTAGTAGTTTTGTCGTATATTTTAAAAATTCATATCATGGCAATCACAAAAAATTATTTAAAGACAAAGCCAGTTTGTAAAGTAACCTTTACAGTACCGGCAGAAGAAGCTAAAAAAGTAGCCGTAGTGGGCGATTTCAATAATTGGAACCCAAAAGGGAGTACTTTAAAAAAATTAAAGAACGGAACTTTTAAAGGAACGTTTGATCTTCCAAAAGAGAACTCATACGAATTTAAGTATATCGTAGATGGGGATTTCGTAAACGATGCCGAGGCTGATCGTTACCAATGGAACGACTACGCAGGTTCTGAGAACGCTGTACTAGAATTATAGTTAGCTTATAATGAATTTAAAAAGAGAGGTACAGGAATTTCCTGTGCCTCTTTTGTTTTGTTTTTAAGGAGCTATGCTACCACGGAAACACCTTTCCAAAAAGCCACTCGTCCTTTAATACCTTTGGCCAATTCACTCACTTCTGGGTAGTACCAGGCTGCATCGTGATTTTGTTTGCCGTCAACTTCTAACGAATAGTAGGAGGCCCGTCCTTTCCAAGGGCAAGTCGTATGCGTGCCACTGGTTCTAAAATATTCCTTTTTAATGCTATCCGCAGGGAAATAGTGGTTGTTTTCGACCACTACCGTGTCATTGCTTTCTGCGATTACCGTATTGTTCCAAATTGCTTTCATATTTTTTTTAAATAAAGTGACTAATATCCATGATAAACCAGATGGTAGTCTTAGCATAATCGAAGACAGATACCTCCAGAATATCAGTTTAACACAAATCCGAATTTCGGGAGAGGGCTTGGACTTTCATAGTTTTAGTGATACACTAAACTGATTTTGAAAATAGATAATTCTTGTAATAGCGCTTTTGGTCGCTAAACTCTTCTACTACTTTCAAGCCCGACCGTTCCGCCAACCAATGCACGGTTTTGTCATCGTATTTTTGTGATATTTCTGTATGAATGGTTTCATAAGCATCAAAAGTGATGTCTAATCCTAGTTTTTCTAGCCTTACTTCCTGTGGAGACTGCGCAACTAAGTAACTTTTGGCTGTGCCGCTTTCAGGGTCGTATACTTCCCAATGTGTAAAACTGTCTACTTCAAAATTTGCCTCTAATTCTCTGTTTATCCGGACGAGTAGGTTTTTATTGAAACGTTCTGTAATTCCAGTGGGGTCGTTGTAGGCATCTAAAATAGTTTGCGGATTCTTTTTCTGGTCAAAGCCTATGAACAGTAAATCATTTGGCTGCATATACCCCTGAATTTGTGATAGAAATTCAATCGCTTTTTCATGTAATAAGTTCCCAATGTTAGAACCTAAAAAAAGAATTACTTTTCGTTCATCCGTAGAAAAATGCAATTTCCTCAGTGTTTCAAAATAAGTGCCTTGCAGTGGCACGGTTTGGAGCGCAGGAATGTCCTGTTTTAAATTAGATTGCAGAGAATCCAACGCATTCTGACTAATGTCGATAGGTCGAAAGGTAAAGTTTAGGTTTTTAGCTGTAAAATGGTGTAAAAGAATTTTAGTCTTTTTGCCATCACCAGCACCCAATTCTATCAAATGAAAGGGTTTGTCGTCATTTGCGAATAGGGTAGCGAGTTGCTCCTTATACGTTTCCAAGATGCTAAATTCCGTATCGGTAAGATAGTATTCAGGCAAGTTCATGATATCTTGAAACAGCTTGTCACCAGTTTTATCATAGATATATTTGGAGGATAGGAACTTTGGATACGCGGTAAGGCCCTCATATACTTCCTGCTTAAACTGTGAGTCTAATTTTTGAGCTATATTTTTATGCATGTAGTGTAAGTCGTAATTATTTGGCCAATCGTAGTCCGGTAAACTGCCATCTTAAATTTGTCTGAAAAAAGTTACGGTAGGTGGCCCTTACATGTTTACTTGGAGTTGCAACGGAGCTGCCACGTAGTACTTTTTGGTTGACCATAAACTTACCATTGTACTCTCCTAGGGCACCATCTGCTTTTTTGTAATTTGGGTAAGGTAGGTAAGCACTTTCCGTCCATTCCCAACGTTGGCCCCAATTGAATAAATGTTGTGCTGCCTCCCATTCGAATTCTGTTGGTAGCCTAGACCCTTTCCATTGCGCATAGGCAAAGGCCTCAAAATAGGAGATATGAGTTACCGGTGTATCAGGTTCTATCTTTTGAAGTCCGTTTAAGGTGTAATGATGCCAAACGCCATCAATGTTATGCCAATACAACGGAGCGGATATTTGTGCGCTGTTTACCCAATCCCAACCTTCTGCATGCCACAAATCAAATTTTTGGTATCCGCCTGCTGCTATGAATGCAAAGAAATCGGCATTGGTCACTAAAGTATTGGAGATGGAATAGTGATGTAAATAGACTTTATGACGCCCTAATTCATTGTCGTAACAGAAATCGTTACTATGATGCCCGATGTTGTAGATGCCCTCTTCCATGGTAAGCCATTCCTTATTATCGGGTTCAACTTGGTGTTCATTGAAACTATTGGAATATGAGGGTAGCAAAGGATTGTTTCCTAAGATGTACTTAATATCCGTCAATAATAATTCCTGATGTTGTTTTTCGTGATGAATACCAATTTCCAGTACTTTATCGAGTTCTTTATTTACCATAGATACCAACAACTCTTGTATAGCCGAGGTTATGTGTTGCCTGTAGGCATACACCTCATTGACCGATGGTCTGGATAAGTTGCCACGGTCTGCACGCATTACACGTTTACCAACAGTTTCATAATAACTGTTGAAGACAAAGGAGAAATCCTCATTAAAAACCGTATAACCTGGCTTGTATTTCTTTAAGATGAACTCTTCAAAGAACCATGTCGTATGGCCTAAATGCCATTTAGGTGGAGACACATCTACAATAGGCTGCACCACATAATCTTCAATTTCTAGGGGTTTGCAAATCGTTTCTGTATGTGCTCTGGTTTCGATAAAGAAATCCAAGAGCGAATCTGTAAGAATCATGAAAACAATTTTCTTTTAAAGATAAAGAATAATTTTTCCTTTTTTATAAGGTTTTACGCCACCTTATGAATGGGAAGGCTAAAAACAAAAGCTGTTCCTTCATTGGGTTTACTAAGTACCTTAATGCTAGAATTATGTAACTCCATAATTTTTTTAACAATGGCCAATCCAAGTCCCGCCCCTTCTTTTTGTTGCCCTGTTTTCGTTTGTCGATAGCGTTCAAAAATTAGTGCTTGGTTTTCTAATTGAATACCAGGGCCTGAATCCTTTATGGTAATTTCAACATTATTTTCCTTTGGTACGATACTTACAATGACTTCACCGTTTTCTGGGGTAAATTTCAATGCATTGTCCATGAGGTTCTGCACGGCACGCTCTACTAAAGATATGTCGGCAAATACTAATGGTGCCCCCTGCTGCATATCCAGCTTTAAAGAAATATTCTTTTGTTTTGCCAACATTTGATAGTTTCTATGCACATCATTGGCAAGTTCGCTTATAAGAAAAGGTTCTCTCTGTGGTTCAATTTGATTGGCCTCTAACTTAGAATACTCAAAAAGCTGCGCAATGAGTTTAGAAAGCTTTTCTCCGCTAGAATTTATAGTTTTTAGATATTCGGACCGTTGTATTATGGTCAATTCGGCATCCTTCATTTGTAGGGTTTCAATATATCCTTGGATAATGGCCAGTGGCGTTCGCAAGTCGTGGGAGATGTTAGCTATGAGTTCCTGTCGCAGTTTTTCCAGCGATTTAATTTTCTCCATATCGGCTAGGATAGTGTCTGCCATTTGGTTGAAGGTCGTAGTGACGCCCGCCAAGTCGCTTTTTTCCGCATTTTCGATTCTATAGTTTAAATCGCCCTGTTCAAATCGTTTTGCGGCAAATACCAATTCCCTTAAATTTTTGGTCAAATACCACACGGATAGTATCCCTAGAATCGCAGCAAAGATTAAAGTGACCAATAGGGTGCCCAAACCTAGTTTTAATGCATAGCTACCAAAAAGAAGGTCTCTGGTGTGAAGATAGTCTTGTCCCGCCAAAATGATGTAGATGTAGCCTTCCGAGGTACCTTTTTTGAATTTGGCTACGGAAAATACTTGTTGATTTTCCAAGTTTTTTGGGTCATCGCCTAGAAAGTACCCCTTACCGTTAGCGGCTATAAAACTTTCAATAGGTACGGTGCTCACTATTTTCTGATTCGTTTCTGGGGCATCATGGTCTAGGACAACGGAGTATTGTACGTTGCCGTTCAAATCTAACAGATACACTTCTATGGCCCTGTTGACTGCCATCATATCATGCATGATGTCCCCAAAAAGTGCTTTATTAATGGTGCCGCTACTATCAATAGGACTTTGGTCTACAAACTTTTCGTCTATTAGGTCTTGAGCCAGATTGGCATGTAGCCGTTGGGTAGTTTCATGAAAATAGTTGTTGGATAGATATATGGTAGCTATCGTATAGCCTAAACCCGCCAAAACAAGAATGGCAAGGAAGGAGAATACCAATTTTCGGATCAGTTTGTTGGATAGTATTGTTGTGCTCATAGTTCTTCGTTGAATTTGTAACCAACGCCCCAAGTTGTGAGAATATAGGTGGGATTGCTCATATCTGGTTCTATTTTTGCGCGTAGTCTATTGATATGGGAATTTACGGTGTGTTCGTAGCCCTTGAACTCATAGCCCCAAATCAGATTCAACAATTTGGTGCGGTCGTAACTTTTCCCCGGGTTGGAGGAGAGCAAAACCAGGAGTTCAAATTCCTTTGGGGACAGTTCTACCTTACTTCCATTTACTAATACCTTACGCATGTCTATATCTATGGATAGATCTCCGAATTGAGACGCGTTTTTATCGGTAAGTTCTTGTTTTGAGGTGGTTACCATTTCTTCCCTTCGGAATATGGCTTTAACCCGTGCTATAAATTCACGTACGCTAAATGGTTTCGTCAAATAATCGTCGGCACCTACTTCCAGTCCTAAAACTTTATCAATTTCCTCAGCTTTTGCCGTCAACATGATAATCGGCGACTTTATATTGTTAGCTCTAATTTTTTGGCATACCGCAATTCCATCCATTCCTGGCAGCATAATATCCAGTATAATAAGGTCAGGTACGAGTTCAATAGCTTTGGCAAGACCTTGATCTCCTCTATGTGAGGCATGTACTTCACATTGTAGGTCTTTAAGATGTATTTCCAGCAAATGAACGATTTCTGGATCGTCTTCAATTATCAATACTGTTCTCATATATTACGAAGTAAGGGGTTAATTATCACGGAAAGTTCACGAACCGGTTCCATAGTGGTGGTAATCCGTTGAGGTAGAGTCGTAAAAAAGAGGAAATTCTAACAGTAATCAACTCATTTAATCCGTAATAAATTGAAAATCAACAGATAATAAAATATGATTTTTGCGTGATACTTCTGTTATAGCCTCATGGTTTCTTTGTGTCAAATCAAAACACATAGAACAATGAACAAATTAAAAACAATTATGATGCTGTTTATGGTAACAGCAATTTACTGGAGCTGTGAAGACGATGACACAGATACAACTCCATTAATCCTTAATGCGGGAACGCTTTCCGGAGGTCCTTTTTCTTTTGCTGTGGATGGTCAACCGGATATGATCAGCGGTATTAGTTTAAATGCTTCTGCACTAACAGGAAGTTTTCAAAACTACGTGATTACAGATGACGCAAAGAATATTCTAGGTTTACCACCGACTTTGACTGCCCTTGAAGGTGTAGATTTTGATGGAGCAGGTATCGGGTCCTGCTACATTTATCATTTGACATATGAAGAAGGTTTGTCCGGATTGGAATCGGGAGCGAATTTGGATGATTTAGCTGGAATCTTTGCTTTATCCAACTTTATTGTAGTGGTACGGGACGGATTAAACGCTGGTGCGCTCGTAGGTGGGCCGTTCGAATTCTTGGTAGACGGTAGCCCTGATATGGTAACCGGAATTACCTTGGATGATACTGGGTTAAACGGTGAAACACAATCTTTTGTAATTACCGATGATTCTAGGAATATATTAGGTTTGCCACCTACATTGGCTGCTGTGGAAGGCGTTGATTTTGATGGCGCCGGAGTTGGTTCTTGTTATATCTACCATCTTACCTATTCAGGAAATTTAGAGGGTCTAGAGGCCGGTGGAAACTTGGACAACCTTATGGGTAGTTTTAGCTTATCCAACTTTATAGAAGTACAACGGAATGGCTTAAACGGAGGTGTTTTATCTGGAGGTCCTTATGAATTTACGGTAGATGGAAATGCAGATATGGCTACCGACTTAGCGTTGGATGATAGTATGGTCAATGGAACGAATACCGGTTTCGTAATAACCGATGCTGATTTAAATATACTTGGTTTGCCACCAACACTTGCAGCTGCACAAGGGGTAGACTTTGATGGTGCCGGAGTTGGTGTTTGTTTAATATGGCATATTACCTATGAAGAAGGAATAGTTGGCTTAGAGGCGGGTAGCAACGCTGCTAACCTTAACGGATTTTTTGCCCTATCCAATTCGATAATGGTAACCAGAAATGGTTTGAATGCCGGTGTTATTTCTGGAGGACCTTATGAATTTACTGTAGACGGCATGCCGGATATGGTAAGTGGAATTTCTTTGGATGATACCGATGTAACTGGCGCAAGACAAACCTGGATTATCACCGATGATCAAAATAATATTCTTGGTTTACCTCCAATGCTTTCAAATGTTGAAGGAGTAGATTTTGACGGAGCAGGAGCAGGGGTTTGTTTGATATGGCACCTGACCTACGAAGAAGGGTTAACAGGTTTGGAAGCAGGTAATAATGTATCCGATTTTGAAGGATTCTATGGCTTGTCCAACGCAATAACGGTTACAAGAAATCCGCTAGAGGCCGGAACGCTATCTGGAGGGCCTTATACGTTTATGGTTGATGGTATGCCAGACATGGTTAGCGGTGTGATGTTAGATGCAGCAAATCTAACCGGCACAAATCAAACCTATGTAATTACGGATGATGCAGGAAACATATTAGGACTTCCACCAACGCTAACGGCTGTTGAAGGAGTTGATTTTGATGGCGCCGGTGCAGGGGTTTGTTATATCTGGCACTTGACCTATGAGGATGGAATTACGGGATTAGCCGCTGGACAAAATGCAAGCGATTTAGGCGGTTTCTTCGACCTTTCTAATTTTATCATGGTAACTAGACTTGGTGACTAAAAACTGTTATGAAGAAGAATTTTGATTAGTAGTGAGTTTAGTTTTATTATGAGAAAGCCCAAATGAAAGTTTGG
This sequence comes from uncultured Flavobacteriaceae bacterium, assembly GCA_963697395.1. Lineage (GTDB taxonomy): Bacteria > Bacteroidota > Bacteroidia > Flavobacteriales > Flavobacteriaceae > Maribacter. Next base: position 107,007 of record CAVONX010000005.1, on the reverse strand, counting down.
GCTTTAATTTTAAAACAAGTATAACAAATGAATTGAATCTACTAAACAGACACAACTCCTTTAATATGCGGATGCGGATTATAGTCTACAAGCGTAAAATCCTCAAACTTGAAATCAAAAATACTGGTTACCGCGGGATTGATTACCATTTTCGGTAAGGGTCTGGGTTCTCTGCTCAACTGTAGTTCCACCTGCTCCATATGATTGTCATAAATATGTGCATCACCAAAGGTGTGGATAAATTCGCCGGCCTTATAACCGCATACTTGCGCCAACATCATGGTAAACAGGGCGTATGAAGCTATGTTAAAGGGTACCCCTAAAAATACATCTGCACTGCGTTGGTATAATTGGCAGCTTAATTTACCATCTGCTACATAAAACTGAAAAAAAGCATGGCAAGGCGGTAGTGCCGCTTTGTTGTTTGCCACATTTTCGGCAAAGGATTTGGACGTATCCGGTAGTACGCTGGGATTCCAAGCGGAAACCAACATTCTTCGACTGTTAGGGTTGGTTTTTAATGAATGGACAACCTCTTTTATTTGGTCTATTTCGTCATCGTTCCAATTGCGCCACTGTTTGCCGTAAACAGGACCTAAATCTCCATTTTCATCGGCCCAATCGTTCCAAATTCGTACGCCGTTCTCTTGTAAATAGGCAATATTGGTATCTCCCTTTAAGAACCAAAGGAGTTCGTGTACGATGGATTTTAAATGTAATTTTTTTGTTGTGACCATTGGAAAACCATCACTGAGGTCAAAACGCATTTGGTATCCAAAAACACTTTTGGTGCCCGTGCCCGTGCGGTCGCCCTTTTGGTTGCCTTCCGTTAAAACATGCTTTAATAAATCGTGGTACTGTTTCATGTATAAAAGTTCGCCTATGGTTAATTTAAAGCCCATGACATTGAACTACAAATCAACTTTAGGATTCATATTTCGCCGAAGTAAAAATAGAATTTTGGAGTGACTAAAGGACTGGAATTATCAAGCGGTTATTAAAATTTATTAACTAAGGTTTTTTATTAATTTTTACTGATTTTTTGATAGCCTATGATTTTATCTTCGCTACTGATGGCAACGTAATATAACCCAGAGGCCAATGTTGTAACATTAACATATATAATACGGCTATTCGTAAACGACATGTTCCTAAGTAACTGCCCCGAAGAATTTACAAGACTGATATCAATCTGATCAAGCAGTTCGCCTAGATCGATGGTTACAATATTTGAGGTAGGGTTAGGGTACATCTTAATTTCCGTTATGTTCGAAAAAGGTATGAGTGTGGCGGTAGTGTATCCTAGACCTGGGTTTTCGCATGAAATTATAAATTCATTAGAATCTTCCATTCCATCGTCGTCAGCATCAAGGTACCATAATGTTTCTGGATTTAGGTCGGCATTTGTATCGTCACAATCGGTTGTTGGGATGGTTGTATTCGTGTATCCGGTTCCGGGACTTGTACAGCTTTCTACTGTCGGTAATACGGCATAGCCGTCCCCATCGGCATCCAAGTACCATGTGGAGACTTCGAAGACTAAGGCATCGGTATCGTCACAATCCGTTGTTGGGATGGTTGTATTCGTGTATCCGGTTCCGGGACTTGTACAGCTTTGGACCGTCGGTAATACGGCATAGCCGTCCCCATCGGCATCCAAGTACCATGTGGAGACTTCGAAGACTAGGGCATCGGTATCGTCACAGTCGGTCGTTGGGATGGTTGTATTGGTATATCCGGTTCCGGGACTTGTACAGCTTTGGACCGTAGGCAATACGGCATAGCCGTCCCCATCGGCATCCAAGTACCATGTGGAGACTTCGAAGACTAGGGCATCGGTATCGTCACAATCCGTTGTTGGGATGGTTGTATTCGTGTATCCGGTTCCGGGACTTGTACAGCTTTCGACCGTTGGCAATACGGCATAGCCGTCCCCATCGGCATCCAAGTACCATGTGGAGACTTCGAAGACTAGGGCATCGGTATCGTCACAGTCGGTCGTTGGGATGGTTGTATTGGTATATCCGGTTCCGGGACTTGTGCAGCTTTGGACCGTTGGCAATACGGCATAGCCGTCCCCATCGGCATCCAAGTACCATGTGGAGACTTCGAAGACTAGGGCATCGGTATCGTCACAATCCGTTGTTGGGATGGTTGTATTCGTGTATCCGGTTCCGGGACTTGTACAGCTTTGGACCGTTGGCAATACGGCATAGCCGTCCCCATCGGCATCCAAGTACCATGTGGAGACTTCGAAGACTAGGGCATCGGTATCGTCACAATCCGTTGTTGGGAATGTTGAATTCGTGTATCCGGTTCCGGGACTTGTACAGCTTTCTACTGTCGGTAATACGGCATAGCCGTCCCCATCGGCATCCAAGTACCATGTGGAGACTTCGAAGACTAGGGCATCGGTATCGTCACAGTCGGTCGTTGGGATGGTTGTATTGGTATATCCGGTTCCGGGACTTGTGCAGCTTTGGACCGTAGGCAATACGGCATAGCCGTCCCCATCGGCATCCAAGTACCATGTGGAGACTTCGAAGACTAGGGCATCGGTATCGTCACAGTCGGTCGTTGGGATGGTTGTATTGGTATATCCGGTTCCCGGACTTGTGCAGCTTTGGACCGTTGGCAATACGGCATAGCCGTCCCCATCCGCATCCAAGTACCAGGTGCTGATTTCGAAGACCTGTGCATTGGAATCATCGCAATCTGTTAAAGGAAGGATGGTTGTCGTATATCCTTGTCCTGGACTACTTATACTGGTAACTGTAGGAGAAACGGCATATCCATCAGTATCGGCATCCAAATACCAGGTTTGTTCCGTACTTGCTCCTAGGTTTTCTTTTAATGCAATAACAATAGTAGTTGATTTTCCAAATCCCACTTCATTCCCTGCGGCATCTGTTTGGGTTGTTGCTCCATTTGAGCTGTTTGGGTGTTGAATCGACATGAAAAGAAATCGATTGTCAGGAGAAAATGTGATCCCCGTTGGTTCTGCTCCGTCAGGAACAATACCAAATAGTTCTACGTTCGGGTTTGCTTGGGAATGTCCATTTTTTACCACCCAAATATAATGTTCGTCACCATCTTGCAACACCCAAAGATTTCCATCCAAATCAAAAGCTAAATTGTCATTCCCGTAGCCCCAATTTAGGTTTGTAGTTCCGTTTTGATGTGTGATGGGATAGCTTGTATTGCCAACAAAAGTTTCCATATTCGTAACAGTAGTGCCCGTTATGGGGTCGGAATCTTGAAACTTGTACACTCTGTCCTCGCCCTTCACTGCAAAATAGATACCCCCATCGGGACCGATTTCAACATCTTCGATGCCAACAAAATCTGTAGCACCTACAGCGGTACTTTGTGCCTTGGTAGAATTTCTTTCTTCCTTTGTGGTGTTGTTCAAAAGAATCCAGTTACCATTACCATTTTTTGGGCCTTTGTAGACATAGAGTTTTCCGCTTCCTAGGTCCTGTGCTGCATCCGCGACAAATTTATATAAATACCCAGATCCTGTATAGTTATCAGTCCCTTGGTAAACCGTTCTGTGATTGGGATGTATGGCTGCATTTTCATGTTTGAAATTTCCCATGGCCCAGCGCTTATCGATAACGGTTTTGGTTACAGGGTCGATTTCAACCGCCCAGCCTAAATCGTCATAGCCGTCATTATTACGATCTAATTCTGTTATGGTGTTGCTGGCGACCAAATCTTTTGAGGTATACTCTTCACAACTAATTATGGTATTCCACGGTGTTACCGTTCCGGAGCAGTTCGCAGCTGTACCTCCAAAAGCCTCAAAATCTACTGCTTTGGATACTGTGGTAACCCATAATTTTGTGCCGCTATTGTAGTTTATATCCAATACCGCTACCCCTCCAGGTAACGTTTCGGCGTTTATACTGAGATAGCCGTTTGTGCTGCTTCCATTTATGGGTACGTATCCTGTAAAATCGTTGTTATCCATTAGAAAACCGCCTTCGGTCAATGGGTCGCCATGAGATATAATTTTTTGAAAAGTATGTGAGTCCGGTATCGTAAATTCAGTCGTCCGGCTGGTCGGTATTACGGATTGAAAATCCCCAATATTCTGCCCAAATAAAAAAGAGCTATAAAGGAAGCATAGGAGCCTGATTTTCATAAAAATTTTAATTGAAGAAGTGCAAAAGTTGGCTGAATATTAAAATTACAAAGGTGATTTGCAAAATAAGCGTTTTAACAGAGCTTAACAGAAAATACCGTTAAAAGGATTGATTATCAGTTTAAAACTAACATTAGACAACAAACAATTAAAAAGTTGAAATGAAGAATTAATAATTACCCCAAAATCATCCCTGCAATCGTAGCGGATAGTAGTGAGGCCAGCGAACCTCCCAAGACCGCTTTCATTCCAAATTCGGAGAGGGTTTTTCGTTGCCCGGGGGCCAAAGAACCAATACCGCCTATTTGTATGCCTATGGAGGCAAAATTGGCGAACCCGCAGAGCATATAGGTGGCCATGATGATGGATTTATTGTATTTGAGGTGTGGTAAACTGGCCATGTCCTTTAATTCGGCCAACTGAATATAGCCTACAAATTCACTTGCCGCCAACTTAATACCCAATAATTGGCCCATGAGCATGATGTCTTCTTTGGCTACCCCTATCAACCACATTAATGGGGCAAAGAGAGTCCCTAAAATAGACTCTAAGGAAAATTTTTGATAGGAGGTGTTTTCGGCTATCCAACTGTTTAGGTTTGTTTGATCTCCACTCCATTCTAAAATTCCGTTTATCATCGCAATAATGGCAACGAACACTAAGAGCATGGCACCGACATTAACGGCTAGTTTCAAGCCTTCCGTAGTGCCATTGGCAATGGCATCCAAAATATTGGAACCTATCTTTTCGGAGGAAACGCTAACATCTGTATTTACGGCCTCGGTCTGTGGATATAGCATTTTGGAAATCACGATGGCACCAGGTGCCGCCATTACCGATGCGGCCAATAAATGTTTGGCGAAAACTAATTGTAATGCCTCATCTTCTCCTCCCAAGAAGCCGATGTAGGCCGCCAAGACTGCTCCGGCCACTGTAGCCATACCGCCGATCATGACCAATAGGATTTCAGAACGGGTCATTTTTTCCAAATAGGCCTTTATCAAAAGCGGTGCCTCTGTCTGGCCCAAAAAGATATTTCCCGCAACCGATAGGCTTTCCGCGCCAGAAATACCCAAGCTTTTGGATAATAGCCAGGCTAATGCCTTCACCACTTTTTGGATGACACCCAAATAAAACAGTAAGGAGGTGAGTGCCGAAAAGAAAATAATGGTAGGCAGTACCTGAAAGGCAAATATATAACCAAAAGTACCTGTGTCTACCACCAGGCCTTCGAATAGAAATTTACTTCCGGCCCTTGTGAATTCTAAAATACTGACGAATATTTTGCCTATTTGCTCAAAAATCAGTTGTACAAAGGGAACTTTTAATACACCTATGGCAATAATCAGTTGCAGGGCGAGACCAACGGCAACTGTTTTCCAATTAATAGCCCTGCGATTGGAACTGAATAAAAATGCCAGCAACAATAACACTGCCATACCTAGTACTCCACGCCAAAGACTGTTCAGTGAAAAACCTTCGTTGGCTATGATAGCGCCGTTTACTGACGTTGTATCGTTAAGTATGGCGGTTTCTACCGCGGTATCAAGAGCTTGGGTGGTTTCTGTAGTTTGGGCAAAAAGGGTAAATGATAAAAGAAAAAAGAGAGACAGTAGCCAAGTACTTTTCTTCATGTGAGGGATTTAGTTTAATTCCTTTTGGATATTTCATCCCTTAGTTTGGCCGCTTTCTCATAATCCTCACTAGCCACGGCTTTGGCTAATTCTTTTTCAAGTTCATCGATAGTCAGTTCTTGATAGCCATCCGAAGCACCAGATTCTATGTGCACGGTTTCGCCTTCTTGTAAAATTTCGTCAACCATAATGCTGGCGCCGCTGGTGTCTTCCGATTCTTTTTCCTTTGATGAGAATTTAAGAAAGATTCCCGCTTTGTCCAAGATGGTTTTATACGTAAATATGGGAGCATTAAAGCGCAGTGCCAATGCAATGGCGTCACTTGTACGGGCGTCTATAATTTCTTCTATACCCTCGCGCTCACAAATGATACTTGAGTAGAAAACACCGTCTACCAGCTTATGGATAATCACTTGCTTTATAACAATATCAAAGCGGTCGGAGAAGTTTTTAAAAAGGTCATGGGTAAGCGGTCTTGGCGGCTTAATTTCCTTTTCTAAGGCAATTGCAATGGATTGTGCTTCAAAAGCACCAATAACAATGGGCAATTTGCGATCTCCCTCAACTTCATTCAATATAAGGGCATAGGCACCATTTTGGGTCTGGCTGTATGAAATTCCTTTTATTTTTAGGCGGACTAAACTCATAATATACGTAATAAAAAAAGGGCCGTTCAAATACTTGGGTCGCCAATTATCTGAACAGCCCTATGGGGGCACAAAATAACAAAAATTTAGGCGTTTTGAGCTTTAAATTCCTTTAATTTTTCAATCAATGCCGGGACCACTTCAAACGCATCGCCAACGATGCCATAATCGGCCGCCTTAAAAAAGGGTGCTTCTGGGTCGGTATTGATGACTACTTTTGTTTTTGAGGAGCTAACTCCTGCCAAATGTTGTATGGCTCCAGAAATACCTATTGCGATGTACAAGTTGCTGGCAACAGGCTTCCCTGTTTGACCTACATGCTCTCCATGAGGTCTCCAGCCCAAATCGGAGACGGGCTTGGAACATGCTGTGGCAGCTCCTAACACTTCTGCTAATTCTTCTATCATTCCCCAGTTTTCAGGGCCTTTTAGGCCCCTTCCAGCGGAAACTACGATTTCGGCATCCGCTATGGTAGCTTTTCCGATAACCTTGTCTATTTCAACCGATTTTGTGCTGAACGCACCAACTTCCAAGGAAACCGAAAAATCGATTACCGACACAGTGGTCTTGTTTTCATGAATACCAAAGGCATTGTTGGATACGCCTATCACCTTATTTTCTGTGTGTAATTGCGTATGGGCAAAGCTTTTATTGCTAAATGCAGTTCTTTTTACCGTAAAAGGACTAGTACTTTCTGGAGCTGCAACTACGTTGGGCACATAACCTGCATCAAGTGCCGCCGCCAATAATGGGGCCATATATTTGGTGTCCGCACTGGAACTTACAATAATTGTACTGGCCCCTTCTTGTTTAGCTGCCTGCGCAACGGCTGCGGCGTAGGCCTTTGCATTAAATGTCTTTAAGGAATCGTTTGCAATGTTCAACACCTTGCTCACGCCATACTCCCCTAAGGTTTCGTTTTCGTTTGCATTAAACGATACGGCTGTGGCGCTGGTTCCCAATTGCTTGGCTACTTCGGCGGCATAGGAGGCTACCTCAAAAGCACTTTTTTTGAATTTTCCGTTTTCGGATTCTGTATATACTAATACTGACATGTTTTCTAAATTTTTATAGTTAACCTAAAATCGGAGTCCCTTTAAATTGCCTTTGCTTCGTTATGTAGAAGCGTAACCAATTCGTCTACTGTATCCACAAGTTTAACGGCTCCTTTGGGTGCTGGTTTGTCAAAACTCAGGTCTTCTGTTGTTTTTGTAGCTGAAATAGGTTCTAAAACACTTAATTTTTTCTGGCGCGCCTGCATGATACCGCGCATATTGGGAATGCGGAGGTCACTTTCCTCTACAAGTCCTTTTTGTCCACCAATAACCAAGGGTAATGTGGTGCTTAAGGTTTCTTTTCCACCATCTATCTCTCTTATGGCAGTGACAGTAGTGCCTTCTACGTCGAGACTAACACAGGTATTTACGAAGTTCATATCTAAAAAGGCGGCAATCATTCCTGGCACCATGCCTCCGTTGTAGTCTATGGATTCCCTGCCACAAATGACTACATCATAGGCACCACTTTTTACCACTTCCGCAAGTTGTTGGGCAACATAAAAACCATCTGTGGGTTCTGTGTTGACCCGTATGGCCTCGTCAGCACCAATGGCAAGGGCCTTTCTCATGGTGGGCTCCACACTTGGGCCTCCTACCGTGGCAACGTGTACCGTAGCCCCTTGTTTTTCCTTGAACCACATGGCTCTCGTTAATCCAAATTCGTCGTTGGGATTTATTACAAATTGAACACCATTGGTGTCAAATTTTGTGTCACCATCGGTGAAATTTATTTTTGAAGTAGTGTCGGGGACATTACTGATACATACTAATATTTTCATGTACGGATTACTTTTAAAATGATGCGTACGAAGATAGCCATTAATTTTCAAATTTACTATGCATGCATAGTAAATTTTATGACTTTTTTGAACACCGCGCACGATAGTTTGATATATTATTTGCTATTTTTGCTTGCTTTTAAGTGAAAGCCAAAGAGCATAAAATTTAAGCTGATGAAAACCTTACAATTTAGAGAAGCCATAGCGGAGGCCATGTCCGAGGAAATGCGCAGGGACGAGTCCATATACCTTATGGGCGAAGAAGTGGCGGAATATAATGGCGCCTACAAAGCTTCAAAAGGAATGCTTGATGAGTTTGGCGCAAAAAGAGTGATAGATACTCCTATTTCCGAACTCGGGTTCGCAGGGGTCGGGGTCGGTTCTACCATGACCGGACTTAGGCCTATCATAGAATTCATGACTTTCAATTTTGCCCTAGTAGGTATAGATCAGATTATAAACAATGCGGCCAAGATACGCCAAATGTCAGGCGGTCAGTTTCCTTGTCCTATAGTTTTTAGGGGACCGACCGCTTCCGCAGGGCAACTGGCGGCTACACACTCACAAGCTTTTGAGAGCTGGTATGCCAACTGCCCCGGACTTAAAGTGGTGGTGCCTTCCAATCCTGCGGATGCGAAAGGATTGTTGAAATCTGCCATCCGTGATAATGATCCTGTCATTTTTATGGAATCTGAGCAGATGTATGGCGATAAAGGCGAGGTTCCCGAAGGGGAATACACTATTCCTTTGGGGGTTGCGGATATTAGAAGAGCGGGCAAAGATGTAACCATTGTTTCTTTTGGTAAAATAATAAAGGAGGCAGATAAGGCTGCGGATATTTTGGAGAAAGAAGGCATTAGCTGTGAAATCATAGATTTACGTACCGTAAAACCTTTGGATTATGAGGCGATACTTACCTCTGTCAAAAAAACCAACCGTTTGGTGATCTTGGAAGAAGCTTGGCCATTTGGCAACGTGGCTACGGAAATTACCTATCACGTTCAGGCGCATGCGTTTGATTATCTTGATGCTCCTATCGTAAAAATAAATACTGCGGATACCCCTGCACCCTATTCCCCTGTATTGTTAGAGGAGTGGTTGCCAAATCATAACGATGTCGTAAAAGCCGTAAAAAAAGTTTTATACAAATAAACAAGGATGTATTTGTAAACGTCACCTAGCTTCGTCGACCAAGGTCGAGGAAGCTTTTTTATTGGTACGCTATTTGCCCCTAGCTTCACCGGAAGATGAAAATGAAACAAATCCTAATAGTATTATATCTGTGCAGTACTGCATTTATGTATGCGCAAACGAAGGTAAGCGGTATCGTCTTGGACGAGAACGGGGTGGCTGTGGCTTTTGCGAACGTATTATTCTCCGGCTCTACGGAAGGCACCATTACCAACGACGACGGGAGGTTTTATATGGAGTCCGATAATACCTATAGGGAGCTCTTGGTTTCCTTTATAGGATTTGATACGAAGGTAATTCCGCTCGAAAAGGCGGTAAACTATGAAATGAGGATTACGCTTTTAGAAGCTACGCAGCAGTTGAACGAGGTGGTGCTTATTGCCGGGAAACAATCTAAAAAGAACAATCCTGCCATTGATATTCTTAGAAAAATATGGGCCAAGAAGCGAGAAAACGGGGTAAGGCAATTTGATCAATACGCATTTGATAAATACGAAAAGGTTGAGTTTGATCTCAATACCATAGACAGTGCTCTTATAAAAAGCAAAGTGTTTCGGGGGCTAGAATTTGTATTTCAAGATTTGGATACTTCCCGCATTACAGGAAAGACCTATTTACCTATCTTCTTGAACGAAACCTTTTCCAAGGTCCACGGTGATAATGTGCTAAACGAGGAAAAAGAAGAAGTTCTTGGAACCAAGAATTCAGGTTTTGATAATAACCAGGCCATCATTGCTTTTGTTAAGGACCTGTACCAGAACTACGACATATATAACAATTATTTAAAATTTTTTGACAAAAGCTTTACCAGTCCCTTGTCACGCACGGGTATTGACACCTACAATTATGCCCTACGCGATAGTGCTTTTATAGATAATAAATGGTGCTATAACATCGTGTACTATCCGCGAAGGAAAAACGAACTTACGTTTAAGGGCGATTTCTGGGTCAATGATTCCACTTGGGCCGTTAAGAATATCAATCTGGAAGTAACTAAAAGTGCCAATATCAACTGGGTCAAAGAAATTTATATAGAGCAAGATTTTGATGTGGTCAACGATTCGGTCTTTCTTCTAAAGCGAGATTATATGTTAAGCGATTTTAGTTTTCAGAAAAAGGAGGATTCCAGAGGACTTTACGGCAAACGAACGACGGTATATGATAATTATGAATTTAATAACCCAAAAGACAAAGAGTTTTATAGGGAATCCCGAAACGTTATAGACCCGAATGCCATGCTCACGGACGATGCATTTTGGCAAAGGAACAGGTTGGAGGCCTTGAACAAGGACGAGGCGGGGATATATCAACTTTTAGACACCCTAAAAACGGTGCCAAAATTTAAGTCGTATTATAATTTGGTGAGTATTTTAGGTTCGGGATATGTGGAGATCGATAAATGGAACTTGGATATTGGAAATATATATGATGTTGTTGGGTTTAACGACGCAGAAGGGCCTAGGGTACGCCTTGGGGCAAGAACCTATTTCGGACAGAACGATCCTTGGCGTATTGAGGGCTATGCGGCTTATGGTTTTTCCGATCAAAAAATAAAGCACGGGATTTCAGGAAAATTCTTACTGGACCGTGAGAGTAGATTTATGGTAGCTGGCGGTTTTAGGCGTGATATTGAGCAAATGGGGGTGAGTTTAACAGCTACCAATGACGTATTGGGAAGAAGTATAGCTTCTTCCGCCTTGCTTACCGTAGGGGCCAATAATAGGCTAACCAACATCAACTTAAGTGCACTAGGTTTTGAAATTGAGCCGGTAACAAATTTTAGAATGCAGTTGGGAGGCACATTTAGGACACTAAGTTCCGCCCTGCCCAATGCTTTTAGTTTAGATTATATAGATGCGGAGTCCCCAACAGGGGTTTCATCGGAAGTACGTCAGTTAGATCTCAATGCCATATTTATATACACGCCTGGTAAACAGTCTATTGGTTTTGGTGTGGAGCGTAGGGAGGTAAATGATCGTTACAGCACCTTGCTTCTTAATTTGACCAAAGGAACAAACGGATTCTTGGATAGTGATTTTAACTATACTAAACTGCAGTTTTCCTACACGAGACCGTGGCAATTAGGCGCTTTCGGAAGGTTAAGAACCACTTTTGAAGTAGGGAAGACCTTTGGCGAGGTTCCCTTAGGATTGTTAAGCGTAGTGCCTGGTAACCAAACATTTTTCTCAAATTACGGTACTTTTCCTAATTTGGATTTTTATGAGTTTGTTACCGATACCTATGCCTCTATGCATATGCAGCATAATTTTAATGGAAGATTGTTTTCTAGGGTACCATTTTTACGTAAATTGAACCTGAGAGAAATAATTGGACTTAGGGGTGTTTGGGGAGAGCTTTCGGATGCCAACAGAGCTTTGAGTGCCCCAGCAGCGCTTAATACCCCGTTACAAGCGCCCAGCGATCGAATTTATTATGAGTATTCTGTAGGAGTTGGTAATATATTTAAAGTTTTTAGGATCGATTTCAATTTTAGGGGGAACTATTTAGACAACCCCGATGCGAGGCCTTTTGGGGTTACGGGCACTTTTGGTTTCAGTTTTTAGACTTCTGGAAACAAGCACAATTAACGAAGTGAAATGGCGTTTTATTTTAATAGAAAGTAAATAAAATATAACATAGCGGTATGAGTGAAAAGATGAATGACGTAACCTTTGATGTATTGATCGAAATACCAAAGGGAAGTAGAAATAAATACGAGTACGATTTTACCCTGCACAAAATCAGATTTGACCGGATGCTGTTTTCATCCATGATGTATCCAGGAGATTATGGATTTATTCCAGAGACATTGGCTTTGGATAAAGATCCTTTGGATGTTTTGGTTTTAGGCACGGAACCAACCTTTCCTATGGTAGTTATGGAGGTCAGGCCAATAGGGGTTTTCCACATGACTGATGAAAAGGGGCCAGATGAAAAAATTATCTGCGTACCCGTAAGTGATCCTTTATGGAACAACAAATATGATTTGAGCGACATTAACCCGCACCGGAAAAAAGAAATTAAGCATTTCTTTAAGGTGTATAAAGACTTGGAGGAAAAAAAAGTAGATACCGGTGGCTGGGGAGATGCCAAGGAGGCCATTAAAATTTATCATGAATGTGTAAAACGCTACGAGGAAAGCGAACATAAGAAGAAACGCACCTTTACTATTTAATGAGGATATCCTTTATAGTTAGCCACCTTCATTAATATGATGGTGGCTTTTTTTATTCTGTACTATTTTACTACTTTAGCACCCGCTTAAAAAAACTATAAAACAACTGATCAAATGGAATTAATCGTAAACTATTTACCGGCATTTGGCGTCTTGGCTCTTGTCTTCGTATTCGTTAAGAATATGTGGGTTGGAAAACAGGACGGCGGAGATGCTAAAATGGCTAGAATAGCCAAAAATATTGCTGACGGGGCAATGTCCTTCTTAAAGGCTGAATATAAAATACTTTCCGTTTTCGTAATCGCTGTAGCCATATTATTATATTTTAAAGGAAGTAATGAAGCTGGTTCGCACGGTATGGTAGCCCTCTCCTTTATTGTTGGGGCCATTTGTTCCGCCTTGGCGGGCTTTATTGGTATGCGTGTTGCTACAAAAGCAAACGTTAGAACCACTCAAGCTGCTAAAACTTCATTAGGGAAAGCCTTGGAAGTTGCTTTTGCCGGTGGTGCCGTAATGGGACTAGGAGTTGTAGGCCTTGGTGTCTTGGGGCTTAGCGGTCTTTTTATGATTTATCAAAATATATGGCCCGGTGCCGAGAATCTTTCCTTGGTGCTTAATGTGCTTTCCGGGTTTTCTTTAGGAGCATCCTCTATAGCTTTATTTGCTCGTGTAGGTGGTGGTATTTACACCAAAGCAGCAGATGTGGGCGCTGATTTGGTAGGTAAAGTTGAGGCCGGTATCCCAGAAGATCATCCCTTGAATCCTGCTACAATTGCCGATAACGTTGGTGACAACGTAGGTGATGTTGCTGGAATGGGGGCGGATTTATTTGAATCTTATGTAGGCTCCATTATAGGTACCATGGTATTGGGAGCGTTTATCATCACCCCAGGTTTTGAAGGGTTAGGTGCTGTTTACCTTCCGTTGGTTTTGGCCGCTGTAGGTATTATCATGTCTATCATTGGAACCTTCTTTGTAAAGGTAAAGGACGGCGGAAATCCACAAACTGCCTTGAATATTGGCGAGTTTGGCTCAGCCGGTCTAATGGTTATTGCGTCTTATTTTATAATTAACGCATTAATTCCAGAATCTGTTGAAGGACTTCCTAGTGGCGCTATGGGTATTTTCTATGCTACCTTGGCCGGACTTGTTGCCGGTTTGGGAGTAGGTAAAGTGACGGAATACTATACGGGTACTGGGACTGGCCCAGTAAACTCTATTGTTAAGCAGTCAGAGACCGGTGCCGCAACAAATATCATTGCCGGTTTAGGTGTGGGTATGATGTCTACCATGATTCCTATTTTATTGATTGCCGCTGCTATATTGATATCACATCATTTTGCTGGTCTGTACGGTATTGCGATTGCAGCTGTAGGTATGTTGGCAAATACGGGAATCCAATTGGCCGTTGATGCCTACGGGCCTATTTCCGATAACGCAGGTGGTATTGCCGAAATGGCAGAATTACCAAAAGAAGTTCGTGAGCGTACCGATAAATTGGATGCAGTAGGTAACACTACCGCCGCTATTGGTAAAGGTTTTGCCATTGCTTCCGCTGCCTTAACGGCACTGGCGCTGTTCTCTGCCTTTATGAAGGTTGCCAATGTGGAATCTATAGATGTTTCCAAACCAAACATTATGGCGGGACTTTTGGTGGGAGCCATGCTTCCATTTGTATTTTCTGCGCTATCTATGAATGCTGTTGGCCGTGCGGCCATGGCAATGATCGAAGAAGTACGTCGCCAGTTTAGGGATATCCCACAACTAAAAGCGGCTTTGGAAGTGATGCGGGCCGTTGATTCCGATATGTCCAAAGCGACTCCAGCCCAACGAGCCATTTTTGATGCGGCTGATGGCTATGCAGAATATGATAAGTGTGTAGATATTTCCACAAAGGCGTCTATCAAAGAGATGGTGTTACCGGGACTTTTGGCTATTGCCGTTCCTGTTGCCGTTGGTTTTATAGGCGGAGCCGAAATGTTAGGTGGTCTTTTGGCTGGTGTAACTTCTGCTGGGGTTTTGATGGCAATTTTCCAATCAAACGCAGGTGGTGCTTGGGATAACGCTAAAAAAATGATCGAATCAGAAGGTCGCAAGGGTACCGATGCGCACAAAGCTGCGGTCGTTGGAGATACCGTTGGTGATCCGTTCAAGGATACATCAGGTCCTTCCCTGAATATTTTGTTGAAATTGATGTCGGTCGTTGCCTTGGTTATTGCGCCTAGTATCGCCATGAGCGGAGATACCATGACCGCTTACAATGAAACAAAGACAGCATACACGCAATCGGTAAAAGAAACTGCCGTAAACGTGGAAATGGATACAAATACCGACGGACTAACAAAAGCTATAATCACGACTACGGTAACCGAAAACGGTAAAGAAACGATTTCTAAGCAGGTTTTTGAAGGAACCCAAGAAGAGGTGCAAGCTAAAATTGATGTATTTAACGCAGCTTCTAAAGACATTGATGTTAAGGTAGAAAAAGTAGTCCGTATTATTGCGGAATAATTCAAGTTTACTTGCAGTAAAATAGTAAAAGTCCCTTCATGAAACCATGAAGGGACTTTTTTTATTCTAAAATTTGAAGAAGGTATTTTCTCTTCCAAATCTATCTCAATTGGGAGGCGGACTTACGGATGTCCAACCCCCATCCACTATAATCGTCTGGCCGGTGATCTGGCTCGAACTATCGGATAATAAAAAAAGTACCGCATTTGAAATATCTTTTGTCGTTGAAACGACTCCCGTCGGTGTTATTTCTTCCCAAGTTGCCCTATAACTTTCATCGGATTGCGTGCGCTCCGTTAAGGTAGCCCCAGGAGCAATTGCATTGACCGTAATCTTATATTTTGCCAACTCCACGCTCAAACTTTTGGCCAGCATTTCAAGGGCTGCCTTTGTCATACCATAAGCCGCCAGCTTTGGGTGGGCCTGATGTCCTGTAACGGAGGACATGAAAATGACACGCCCACCGGTTTTTTGTGCAATGAACTGTTTTGTCGCTGCCTGCCCTAAAAAGAACGAACCTTGTAGGTTAACGGCCGTTAGGGCTTGGAAATCTTCCAATTTATAGTCAATAAAGTCCCCAAACGTAGTGATGCCGGCATTTGCGATGACAAAATCCAATTGACCGTATTCTTTCTCGGCAGTAGTAATGAGTTGCTTAATGATAGTCATATCGCCAGAATTTCCTTGAACTCCGATGCATTTTCCTCCCAAATTTTTTATGGTCTCCAATGCCTTTTCAAGTGCTTTCCCATCTTTATCATTTAACACTACCGATGCACCCGAACTGGAAAGTTGCTTGGCAATCTCAAATCCAATTCCGATGGCTGCGCCTGTAATTATTGCCACTTTACCATGAAATGAAAAGCTTATCATTATATCAATTCTTGAGGTTTGGGAATATGCCATCCATAGCATAAAAACTGCTGGCAAATACGCCTTCTTTATTTGAAAACAGACAGATAGCTAGATTTACACTCCTATTTTTTTTCGCTTCCCTACTTCCAAATTGTAACGGTTTCATTGCTTTTTAATTATATATGGCTTTCAACGTATTTATTTTTTTAATGTGAATCCCTTTTGACTTCGCTGCCAGATTTTCCCTTTAAAAAATCTAGATCAACTCCTTCATGGGCCTGCTCTACGTGGTCTATATACATTTTCACGTAACCCCTGATATATCCTAAATTTGGTGCTTTCCAGCTTTTTCTTCTTTCTTCCAGTATTTCGTCCGAAACACGTAAAGTGAGTTTTCTATGAGGCACATCCAACTCAATCATATCTCCCGTTTGCACCAGGCCAAAAACCCCGCCTAGGGCAGCTTCGGGAGAAACATGCAACACTACGGTTCCGAATGCGGTGCCGCTCATTCTGCCATCTGAAATGCGCACCATATCCGTAATGCCTTTATCCAACATCATTTTAGGCAAGCCAATATTGCCTACTTCGGGCATCCCTGGGTAACCCTTTGGCCCTGCGTTTTTTAATATCAGTACAGAGTTTTCATCCAAATCCAGATCTGGTAAATCTACTTTGGCCTTATAGTCCTCTATATCCTCAAAAACAAAGGCCCTTCCTTTGTGCTGCATTAAAGCAGGGGTTGCGGCCGAAGGTTTAATAATTGCGCCGTTCGGGCAAAGATTTCCGGTAAGCACCGCTATACCCGAATCTATTTTAAAAGGACTGTCCAGCGTGCCGATTATATTTTTATCATAGCATTCAGCCGTATCGGTATTCTCTGAAATTGATTTTCCGTTAGCAGTTAAGGCATCCCCATTTAAGTGCGATTTTAATTCCTTTATTAGGGCCGGTAAGCCCCCGGCATAGTAAAAGTCTTCCATCATAAATTTTCCTGAGGGCAGTAAATTTGCCAGAAGTGGAACCTTTTGCGAAAACGTATCGAAATCACTTAAATTCAGTTTCACGCCTATTCTGCCCGCAATAGCAAGAAGATGCACTACAAAGTTGGTCGAACCCCCGATAGCGGCATTGACCATGATAGCATTTTCAAACGCTTCGCGCGTAAGTATTTTTGATAATTTCAAATCTTCTTTTACCATTTCCACGATTCTACGGCCACTGAAATGCGCTAGTACCTTACGCCTAGCATCTGCCGCTGGGATTGCAGCATTATGCGGAAGGGTTACCCCCAAGGCTTCTACCATACATGCCATTGTTGATGCTGTGCCCATTACGGCACAATGTCCGTCGCTACGGCACATACCGGCTTCTATTTCAACAAACTCTTTTTGAGTTAGTTCACCCCTTCGGTTAGCCTCGCTCAAATTCCATAAATCTGTTGTACCTACATTTTTTCCACGATGTTTTCCGCTTAGCATTGGCCCGCCCGAAAGGAATATAGTCGGCAGGTCAACACTGCAGGCTCCCATTAAAATAGAAGGAGTGGTTTTATCGCAACCGCCCATGAGAACAATTCCATCTAAAGGATTACCTCGAATACTTTCTTCGGTATCCATACTTGCCAAGTTTCTATAGAGCATTGTAGTTGGTTTCATCAATGTTTCGCCCAAGGACATTACTGGAAATTCCAACGGGAACCCACCTGCTTCCCAAACCCCTCGTTTTACATGTTCCGCAAGTTCTCTAAAGTGGCCGTTACAAGGTGTTAGTTCCGACCATGTATTGCAAATTCCAATGACAGGCTTTCCTTCAAATTCATCTTCGGGATATCCCTGATTCTTCATCCAAGCGCGATAGATAAAGCCATCTTTCCCTGTTTTGCCAAACCAGTTTTGGCTGCGAATTTTTTTAGTGTTATCCATGATATCTTTCTTGGGGTTGACCTTTGGTATTGGTTTCTATCTTAAATAGTCTTCCAGCAAGGGGATTCTTTTTTCGTTCCAGTTCTGACAACGGTAATTTAGAGGTCGTAATAAAAAGTGTTTTCATATCCTTACCTCCAAAACAGCAGCTCGTAGGATGGGTTACCGGAACAGATATGACCCCTAATTTAGTACGATTTTTATTAAAGTGCACAACTTTACTTCCGCCCCAAAGGGCAACCCAAAATCCGCCTTCGGAATCGATACACATACCATCCGGGAATTCGTTTTCTGCAAACTGAATGTGAATACGGCGGTTTGAAATATCACCTGTTTTACTATCATAATCGTAGGCATACATGACATGGCGGAGGGTGTCTATCATATAGTAGGTGTCCTTTTCCGGGTTCCAACCCATGCCATTGGTAATATGGATATTCTCTTCAAGTAGACTCCACGAACGGTTGGTATTCAGCCGAAATAATTTGCCTTTATTTTCTGCTCCGTCCCATTCCATAGTACCACCAAAAAGGCGCCCTTTTGGGTCGACGGCACCGTCATTGAATCGTACTTCTGAATTGTTTTGTTCAGGCGATGGATCAATGAGGTCGAATTCATCTTTTTCTTCATCATAAAATCCAAATCCGTCACGAACACCCATTACAAAACCCCTTCGATTCTTGCGCAAAGCCAAAAAGCCTAGGGGTTGCCCAATGGAAAATTCTTCTACCCTATTGGTGTAAATATCCCCTTTGTAGTAGGTGCCCTGAAGCAGATCAACCCAATAGAGTTTTTGGCCAACGGAATCCCAAAGAGGGCCTTCGCCATGCTCGACTATGGTGTGGAATAGAGCTGCAACCTTCATACTTTTATTATTATCTTAAAGTTACGTTTTTTTATCGATTGCTGTCCTTCTTTAATGTATCGCTTAATAAAATCACTGACTTTTTCTATGATCAATGGGCATCAATTTTCCAAAACTGTTCTAAAGCAAAGTAGGAAGAAGACATCTTGTTCTCGTTTTTATTTCATTACCTCAACGTCTGCCCGAACGGCCTATCGTCTACAACGCCTTAGATAATTTTTTGAAATTAGATGCTTACATCTAATTTGATGTATTACGTAGATACAACCGTACTAATTAAAAACGGCGAAGAATTGATTTCTATACAAGTTTTTTGAAGGTACCGAAGAAGAGGTGCAAGCTAAAATTGATGCATTTAACGCAGCTTCTAAAGACATTGATGTTAAAGTAAAAAAAGTAGCCAGTCTTATAGAGGAATAATGTAAGTCTACTTGTACCAAAATAGTAAAAGTCCCTTCATGGTTTTATAAAGGGACTTTTTTTGATACTACTGTAACTTAAACGTAATAGGAATCGCAAAGGACACTTTTACGTTTTGGTCGCGCTGTTTTCCAGGGGTCATCTTGGGTAGTTTCCCAATAATTCTGGCGGCCTCGTTTTCAAGGTTGTCGTTTGGTCCTCTCATACGAATGTTGCCGATCGAGCCGTCTTTTTGAATATCGAACACAACGTTTACACGCCCTTGAATGCCCATTTCTTGCTCTAGTTCGGGATATCGAAATACCTTGCTAATATGTTGTTGCATCATTTTGCTAAAACAGGCTCCGTTTGTCCTGTTCGTTCTCACAGCCAGGAAAAACGGGCACTTCTTCTATGCTAATCCAATTGACTTCTGGCTCGGTTTCATGCTCTATAAGTATAATGTCCCCATTAGTTATAATCTCCGTATCCTGATTGGTTTCCGAAGTTTCAATGATTGTTTCTTCTACGGGGTCTTCGTTCTCTACAATCTCAATATCGGTGGGCACAATGGGAGGAGGTGGCGGAGGCAAATTTTCCAATACGAATATAGGGGCGTCTTCATAAATGACTTCGTCTAAGGTGTTCATTCCAATATCAGGATCGTATTTGGTGTCATACGTCTTCCATTCCAAAGCCACAAAGGCCAAAAGGAGCACTAGGACGAGTCCAAATGCAAAATACACACCACTTCTTGAGTTGATGTCTTTTTTAGGGTTTTTCTTATGTTCCATAATGTTAGAGTTTTGTGTTGCCAAGAGGACAACTGGTTTATAGTATATTGATTTATACTTAAAACTACCTTTAGTAGGTGGACTAAAAAATGGGAAATTAGGCAACTGCGCTTTTAGCTGAGGGAATAGGCAGTTTGTTTTCAGAATGATTGATAATTGAAGTTTTTTATTGCCATGAAGTGTTTACATTCTTGGAAAGTCACCTTATTTTTTAGGTCATGGGATTATTTAAAAAGGATAAGCTACAGTTTATTTGTTTTCAAGGCTACGGTACCAATGAGTGACTTCATCTCCGTGTTAGGGCCTTGGAGGATAATCGCATAGATTTGGAACAAAAAGGTTTTTTAGCATTACTATGGAACACTTGTAAAGTTTTGAAACCGATGAGGTAAAGAATACAGCTGTCCGAATTGAGACAGCTGATAAAATAACCTTAAAAACGGAGACGGATACGAATGGATACTACCTCTTGACGGAAACGTATGATGACCTTTCCCGTTTTGCCAATCTAGAGGGCTGGCTGTCTATAGAAGCTTCTTTTGTAGTTGAAAATTTGAAGAGGAGTATAAATGACGATAACCGATTTCCGGGCGAAATGTTGATTCCGTGCACCCGATCCGATTATGGGGTGATTGGCGATCAAGACGATACTATATTGCACACGGGAGTGGTTTCTTTGTTAAAATGGAGAGTGCTTTTCAATACCTTTTTTAAAAGAGCTGTCAGCAGGACTGCTTTGGAGGGAACCCCAGCCTTTTATTCCAAGTTACATAGAGGTAGTACGGGCAAAAAATCGAACCCCATTTTTTATGTTAGCAATAGCCCGTGGAATCTTTACCGTTATCAAGAACTGTTTCTAAAAACGAATAATTTTTCAAAAGGGCCAATTTTACTTAGGAGAATTTCCAGTTTTAGGGCAAGGAACGGAAAAAGTCCCGCTCCGCAGAAACAACACGAAATCGTGAATATTTTGGATACCTACCCTAAGCTATCCTTTATCCTTGATTGGGGATAGTGGTGAAAGGGATCGCGATATTTATCTAGAAATCGCCAACCAATACCCAAATCAAATCAGAGGGATTTATTTGAGGAGTTTGAACGATGCCAAGAGAATGCATCGCGTTAAGGAATTGTTTAGCGAATTTACCCATATTCCCTTCTTGTTGGTTGGCAAAACCGAAGAAGCTGTTCACCACGCCAGAGAAAATGGGTTTATTAATTAAAGTATGTTTCAGGTAACCATATTTTGGGAGACCTTCAGGGTTAATGTAGATTTCGCCAAGATGCTTGGGAATTGATACCTCAAAGTTTGACCTGAGCTTTTTTAATCGCCTAAATTTGCGTTCTAAAACAACCCATGAATTTCTGCATCGATTTTGTTGATCACGCTTCCTAAGTCTTCTGGGTTGTCCACAAAATCAAGTTCATCGACATCTACCACAAGTAAATTACCTTTTTCGTAGCCTTGCACCCAAGCCTCGTAGCGTTCGTTCAGTCGGCTTAGGTAGTCTATGGAAATAGAGTTTTCGTAATCCCTGCCTCGCTTGTGTATCTGCTTTACCAAGTTGGGTATGGAACTTCTCAGATAAATAAGTAGCTCTGGTGGTTCCACCAAGCTTTCCATCAACTCGAACAAACTGGTATAATTTTGAAAATCCCGGTTGGTCATCAAGCCCATGGCGTGTAGGTTGGGAGCAAATATATGGGCATCTTCGTAAATTGTCCGATCCTGGATGACACTTTGGCCACTTTCCCTGATTTGTAAAATTTGGCGGTACCTACTGTTTAAAAAGTATATCTGAAGATTAAAGCTCCAACGTTCCATTTGGGTATAAAAATCGTCCAAATAAGGGTTGTCTACCACCTCTTCCAAATGTGCTTCCCATTTGTAGTGTTTGGCCAATAATTTGGTGAGCGTGGTTTTCCCTGCTCCTATATTTCCGGCAACGGCAATGTGCATTATGGTTTTAGTTTAATGGTTAGGTTTTGTAAGCAGATGTACCGTGCAATATACGAAGGAAATTAGGTATGCGAAAAAATAACAGATGAAATACAAGGAATATAATTTAGCTTTGGTTTTATGCCGATAATCAGCATAAAATGAACGGAAATAATTTTTAAAACCTAACTATTTTCATACTTTTGTAATATAATAATGAGGAAGGATTTGACTGATTGCAACCTCTTGCCCTGTTCTCGAATAATCGGGAATTTAAGGGCCTAGTTCCAAAAAATACTAGTTTTAGTAAATGATGGGGCTATTTGCTGAAATTTCAGCTGAAAATGCTAAAGCAGTTTATTTCGGACTATCGTTTGGAATCTTCCCTAGGGAATGTATGCTACTTTATGTTATCCCGTCAAATCCTTTGTAAAAATTAAAATTGTAATGGCGTATTTATTTACATCGGAATCTGTTAGTGAAGGACATCCGGACAAGGTTGCGGACCAAATTAGTGATGCCCTTTTGGATCATTTTTTGGCTTTTGATCCGGAGAGTAAGGTAGCTTGTGAAACGCTTGTGACAACTGGACAGGTGGTTTTGGCAGGTGAGGTAAAGAGCGATACCTATTTAGATGTGCAGACGATTGCCCGGGAGGTCATTAATAAGATAGGATATACCAAAGGGGAATATCAATTTAGTGGCGATTCCTGCGGCGTTATTTCTCTAATTCACGAGCAGTCCCAAGATATCAACCAGGGAGTGGACCGCGGATCTAAAGAGGAGCAAGGTGCCGGAGATCAAGGAATGATGTTTGGTTATGCCACCAAGGAAACCGAAAATTATATGCCCTTGGCATTAGATATATCGCACAAACTCCTTTATGTTTTAGCCGAATTACGCAGGGAAGGGAAAGAGATCCCCTATCTAAGGCCGGATGCAAAAGCCCAGGTGACTATTGAATATTCCGATGAAAACACACCTCAGCGTATAGATACCATTGTCGTCTCTACCCAGCACGATGCCTTTGATACGGACGATGAAAAAATGTTGGCAAAAATAAAATCGGATATAATTTCTATTTTGATCCCAAGGGTAAAAGCACAATTGCCTAAAGCTATACAGGCACTTTTTGACGATCAGATTACCTATCATATTAATCCTACAGGAAAATTTGTTATTGGTGGCCCGCATGGTGATACCGGACTTACGGGAAGAAAAATTATTGTGGATACCTATGGTGGCAAAGGTGCCCACGGTGGTGGCGCTTTTAGTGGTAAGGATCCAAGTAAGGTAGACCGTAGCGCGGCCTATGCGGCCAGGCACGCGGCTAAAAATTTAGTAGCCGCAGGGGTGGCCGACGAGATTTTGGTGCAGGTGAGCTACGCTATCGGGGTCGTTAAGCCTACCTCTATTTATGTGGATACGTATGGTACGGCCAAAGTAGATTTAAGTGACGGCGAAATTGCAAAAAAAGTGGCCGTTTTGTTTGATATGCGTCCTTTCGCCATCGAAGAACGACTGAAATTAAGAAATCCAATTTACTTAGAAACCGCCGCTTACGGCCATATGGGCAAGACGCCGTTAACAGTTACAAAGGTGTTTGAATCGCCCTATAATGGTAGGGTAGAGAAAGAAGTAGAGCTATTTACCTGGGAGAAGTTGGATAAGGTAGCTGAGGTTAAAAACGCCTTTAATATATAAGTCGGTTTTCAAGGCGCAAAGAACTTCGACGGCTTGCTTCTGAAATATTTGACCCGTTTTATTGTGATAAAAACTTAAAAAGGGAACCCAATTACGGTTCCTTTTTTTATTTTCCTAATCGACGAATCTTCACTAGCTTTAGAACGTAAAACCATATCCTATGTCAAAGTTCGCTTATCGCTATGCACTCATTATTTTAACTGTTTCCCTTATAAGTTTTTCTTGTGCCAGAACCACAAAAGTCGCCAAGGAGGAAATTTCGGAAACCTATGTTTCCGAGAATTACACCAAACAGGAAGTGAAAATAAAAATGCGTGATGGTATCTCATTGCACACCACCATTTATTCGCCCAAGGATACCTCTAAAAAGTATCCTATGATCATGCAGCGAACGCCCTATAGTTCAGCCCCTTATGGAAAAGGCGAATTCAAAAAGGAAATAGGGCCAAACATTCATTTGATGCAAGAAGGCAATATTGTTGTGTACCAAGATGTAAGGGGTAGATGGCTGAGCGAAGGTCATTACGAGAACATGCGGGCATATATTCCCAATAAAACTTCGGAAAAGGATGTGGACGAAAGCACAGATACCTATGATACCATAGATTGGTTGGTAAATAACGTGGAGAACAATAACGGCAACGTAGGCGTTTGGGGTATTTCCTATCCTGGCTTCTACGCCACTTATGCCACCATAGATGCACATCCGGCATTAAAGGCATCATCGCCTCAGGCCAGCATTGGCGATTTTTTCTTTGACGATTTCCACCACAATGGAGCGTATATGTTAAGTTACTTTAGGGCCACTTCACTCTTTCGGTACTCCAAGACCCAATGGTGACCAGCCTATTGACACCGCTTGGTACACATTGCCAGATTTAGCTACCGAGGACCAATACCAGTTCTTTTTGGACAAAGGCCCCTTAAAAAACTTGAATTCGTTTTTTGAATATGATGTAAAAGATGTCGTAAGTATTGCGCCAGATGGTATGACCGATGATTATTTCTGGAACGAATTAAAGGAACATCCCAATTACGATGAACTATGGCAAAGCAGAGGTTTGATACAGCATTTGGACAAATCCAAGTCGCACGTGGCCACGATGGTCGTTGGTGGTTGGTTTGATGCCGAAGATCTATACGGCCCTTTAGAAACTTATAAGAATATTGAAAAGAACAGAAATAGTTATAATACCATGGTATTTGGCCCATGGGACCACGGCCGATGGTCAAGCAGAGATGGCAGGAGCTTAGTGGGCAATTATTATTTTGGGGATTCCATTTCTGAATTTTATCAGAAGAATATAGAGACCAAGTTTTTCAATCATTTTTTAAAGGGCGAAGGCGATGCCAATAGCGGTCTTCCCGAAGCCTATGTTTATGATTCTGGACGAAAAGAATGGAAAGAATACGATGCATGGCCACCAAAAGCTACCCGTAAAATGGAATTCTTTCTTTCCGATAATCAGGAATTAACGACCGAATTAAAAAGTACTACAGGAATCCAATTCATTAGTGATATTAAAAAACCAGTCCCTTATTCCGAGGATATTAAAACAGTATTTACTCCTAGAAAATATATGACGGACGACCAGCGTTTTGCCGCCCGCCGACCCGATGTGCTCGTTTTTGAGACCGAAGTCATGACGGAAGACCTTACCTTGGCAGGTGATATACTCGCAAAACTAAAAGTAGCTACTACAGGGACCGCGGCCGATTGGATCGTAAAGGTCATAGACGTGCATCCCGCTGATGCCGAAACTAACGAAGAAATGCAACCACATTTGAAAATGAGCAATTATCATTTAATGGTGCGCAGTGAGGTGATGCGTGGTAGGTTCCGCAACAGTTTCTCGAATCCGGAACCGTTCGTGGCCAATGAAAAAACGGATGTCAACATAAAATTGCAAGATGTGTTCCACACCATTAAAAAAGGGCACAAGCTGCAAGTACAAGTACAGAGTACCTGGTTCCCGCTTATCGACTTAAACCCACAAACCTATGTAGAAAATATCTTTAAGGCCGATGATGCCGATTTCAAGACCCAAACACATACGGTATTTACGGATAGTAGTTTGGAGTTTACGGTGTTGGAGTAGTAAGTTACCTTAAAAACAGGAATATTTTGAAGAAGCCTTAGCTCACAAACAAGAAAAGTAAATCTCCCCTCCCGGGAGGGAATCTAGAGGTGGGTTGCCCCATGAGAACTCTTATGAATACAATACTAATTCCCAGACCAGAAGGCCCACCTGAATTTGCCTTGATCTGAACTTTCTGATTTTATAAAATCACCACCAAGCAGCTCTTACATCAAAAAAGGGGGATGATTCCGCTCAAATGGCGGATAAATTCGCATTTTATTTTAAAATAATGAAAATAGAGTGAAATAACTGCCACCGATACAGTTTGTTAGCAATTTAGACCCTACCTTGTTGCCAACAACCAAACGTTCTTAAAATGACCTCTTACTCCAGTAGTGAAATTAATACACTTTTAAAAGGCCAACTAATAGGAAATACTACAAATAGAATAGAAGGAGCCGAGGAAATACAAAAAGCAGGACATACCCAAATTACCTTTATAGGAAGCCATAAATATCTCAAATTTTGGGAAGCCTCAAAGGCTTCCGTTGCCTTGGTATACCCTACTTTAACCAGTGAGCCAGGAAATGATCGGACTTTTATTAAAGTGAAGAATGTAGATTTGGCGATGGCCCAACTATTGGAGCTTTTTAATCCTTCAACACCGGTATTCGAAATAGATATACACCCAACAGCGGTCATACATGAAACTGCAAAGATTGGAGAGGGATGTAGGATCGGTGCCAATTGTTACCTAGGCAAAGACGTGGAGCTCGGGAGCGGCGTAATTTTATATCCAAATGTTTGTGTGTTCGATGAAACTGTAATCGGTAATAACACTGTTAGTTTGGTCTGGGACAGTTATACGCGAACGTTGTATTATTGGTAGCCATTGTATTTTTCATACGAATGTAAGCATAGGTGCCGATGGGTTTGGATATAGGCCAAGTGAAGATGGCCGGGGATTGGTAAAGATACCTCAGATAGGGAATGTAATTATAGGGCATTATGTAGAAATTGGAGCTAATTCCTGTGTAGACAGGGCTAAATTTAGCTCCACTATAATTGGTGACGGTTGCAAAATAGATAATCTGGTACAAATTGCGCATAACAGTACCATGGGGCGTTTTTGTATCATGGCAGGCCATAGCGGTCTTGCAGGTTCTGTTACGTTGGGCGATGGGGTGATCATTGGTGGTAGCGCCTCGATTAAAGACCACACTACCATACATTCCGGTGCTTCCGTGGGAGCTGGATCCGGGGTTATGAATGATGTGGCGGCAGGGAAAACCGTTCTTGGTTACCCGGCTCAAGATGCTAGGGATATGCTAAAGGAGTGGGTGGCGCTAAGGCGGTTGGCAAAGGGTAAATAGTTTTCAACGATGGGATAACTATTTTGCTAACTACTTAGAAGCGGTACCTTAAATTAAGCCTTAAATGTGGCCAATGTATTCATTAACAATAGCATTTAAACAGCAGGCATAGGATAACAAAGGAGAAAAGAATAATTATCCTACCAAATCACTAGGATTTTGTGAAATTTTTCAAAATCATTTGGTTTTTAAATCTTTCTGACTTTAATTTGTCGTTTCAAAGTTCAAACATTTATTGAATAGTTATCAAGAAAGGTGGAGGGATTAGACCCTTTGAAACCTTAGCAACCCTTTGTTCCATACAAAGAAGGTGCTACATTCTATCTTCAAACTGAATTTTATTCAGTGTCTTATGTCTAGACAGAAGAATAGATAACGAAAACAAATTGCCATCGGCAACTTTTTCACTTTCTTATAACTTTTTTGATTTTACCTAACCGCAACGTCGGCTGGCTAGGGTTTGACTTTATTTATTTATTGTCATTTCCGTTCATCGGAAATATATTTATGAACCAGTATTCCTAAAAAAAGAGATGGGATGCACAAACCTTTAAAATCATGAGCACGCACAAATTAGCAACGAACGCATTACACGCAGGTCACGACACAAAAGCAAACGGAGGCACCCGAGCCGTTCCCATTTATCAGACATCGTCCTATGTTTTTAACGACACGGACCACGCCGCAAGGCTTTTCTCCTTGGGAGAATTAGGTTTCATTTACACTAGATTGAACAATCCCACCAACCAGATTTTACAGGATAGGCTTGCCGCTGTAGAGGGTGGCGTAGGGGCAGTAGTTTTTGCATCGGGGACAGCGGCTATCTCTACAGGGTTATTAACGCTGTTAAAATCGGGAGACCACATTGTAGCATCAAGCAGTCTCTATGGTGGCACCTTTAATTTATTGAACGTTACGTTACCTAGATTGGGCATTACCACCACTTTTGTGGATGCATCGGAACCTGAAAACTTTAAGGATGCGGTACAACAGAACACTAGGGCATTTTTTGTAGAATCTTTAGGGAATCCAAAATTGGATGTATTAGATCTAAAAGCCATTTCAAAGCAGGCAAAAGCGGCCAAAGTACCTTTTATTGTTGATAACACCGTTGCCACACCAAGTTTATTAAATCCTATTGAACACGGCGCCAATTTGGTCATTCATTCCTTAACAAAGTATATTGGTGGACAAGGAACATCTTTGGGCGGTGCCATAATCGATGCCGGAACTTTTGATTGGACAAACGGAAAATTCCCTGAGTTTACCGAGCCATCTGCCGGCTACCACGGATTGGTATATAGTGAAGCTTTAGGAGCTGCCGCATTCACGTTCAAACTTATTTTAGAGGGATTGCGGGATTACGGAGGAGCTTTGAGTCCCTTCAACGCGTTTCAAATCATTCAAGGACTGGAAACATTGCCGGTACGGATTAAGCAGCACAGCGCCAATGCCCTGGAGTTAGCGACTTGGTTGGAGAATAGAGAAGAAGTGGCTTGGGTAAATTATCCGGGATTAAAATCAAATACATATTATGATTTGGCTCAGGAGTACCTTCCAAAAGGGCAGAGCGGTTTGGTTACCTTTGGCATTAAAGGTGGCTTTGAGGCAGCCAAGCAATTTACGGATGCCACCGAGATATTCTCCTTATTGGCGAATATTGGGGATACAAAATCCTTGATTATTCATCCTGCAAGTACTACGCACCAGCAATTAACGGCGGATCAGCAACTAAGTGCGGGTGTAGGTCCGGATTTAATTCGTTTATCCGTAGGTTTGGAGGACATAGAAGATTTAAAGAGCGATTTGGAAAATGCTTTTGCCAAAGTGGATAAGGCTATTTTGGTGTGATGAACATTAGTGAACAAACCTGTCAGTTCGAGGGAAACCTTGAAAGAGCTTTTGTATCGAGAACCTTTTAATCCAAAAAGCTTCTCGATACAAGTTTTAATCCCGAAAAGGGCACAAAAGCCACTCAAAGTGACATGTTTTAGTATAAAGTAACGCTGCAAAAAGAATAATGCTACAACATCTAGAGATAAAAGATTTCCGCACTAGAAGCGGCGCAATACAAGATATACAACTTTCCTATCAGGTTTTTGGCAGGGAGCTGCACACGGCACCCATCGTTATGGTAAATCATGCCTTAACGGGCAATTCCAATGTTACCGGTCCAGATGGCTGGTGGTCTACCTTGATAGGGGACAAAAAATGCATCGATACGCTGAAATATACCATACTTGCCTTTAATATTCCGGGCAATGGTCACGATAAATTCGTGATAGAAAACTACAAGGATTTTGTGGCGGGCGATGTGGCATCCATTTTTTTGTTGGGTCTGGAACAATTGCGGGTAAATAGACTGTTCGCCATCATCGGTGGTTCATTAGGTGGCGGCATCGCTTGGGAAATGGCCGTCTTAAGCCCTAATTTAACGCAGCATTTGATACCTGTAGCATCCGATTGGAAATCTACCGATTGGCTTATTGCCAATTGCCAGATACAGGAACAGTTCTTGGTAAATTCCAAGCAACCGGTACACGATGCCCGTATGCATGCGATGTTGTGCTACCGTACTCCAGAATCCTTCAAGGAACGCTTTAAGCGCAGCACCAATCAGGAACTTAATGTCTTTAACGTAGAGAGCTGGCTAACCCATCATGGAAAAAAGTTACAGGAACGGTTTCAATTATCTGCCTATAAGCTGATGAACCAATTGCTGAGAACGATAGATGTGACGCGGGACGGAGAAGAGAAATTCATCGCCTTACAAAATAGCGATACCAATATACATATTGTAGGCGTAGATTCCGATCTGTTCTTTACGGCGAAGGAAAACAAGGACACGTTCAAACAAATTGCACAAGCCAATAGTAATGTGACCTATGGTGAAATTCAGTCTTTGCACGGGCACGATGCCTTTTTGATAGAGTTAGACCAGTTGGAAAAATTGTTGGATAACATTTTCAATTCCAATGGAAAAACACAAAAACCAAAGGTGCTAAAATTTGGAGGGAAATCTTTGAGTAACGGCGAAGGATTGGAGCACGTGCTGGACCTCATTAGTACTAAGGTTTCGGACGGCGAGCATATTGTGGTGGTGGTATCCGCAAGGGAAAAGGCGACCGATTTATTGGAATCCATGTTGGAAAACGCTGCCAAGGGTAAGAAATATTTTTCTGATTTTGAGGCATTTGAGAAATACCAACAACATACCTACGGTAATATAGACCTTTCGGCAGAATTCAAAGGTCTGGCAAAGTTGTTCGAGGGTGTATCCCTTCTGGGCGATTACAGTGCCAAAATCAAGGATGAGGTACTAGCCTATGGAGAGCTGATTTCCGCAAAACTGGTCACTAAGCTATTGATAGGAAAAGGGGTTAAAGCCAGTTTTGTGGATTCGCGCAGTTTTTTAACCACCGATACGAATTTTGGAGATGCCAAAGTGTTGGAAAAGCCATCCAGAGAGAAATTAACTGCACTAATGGAAAATTTACCGGCCGATACAGTTCCGGTTATAACAGGATTTATAGCCGCCACCGAGGATGGTCAAACGACTACCTTGGGAAGAAATGGTAGTAATTATTCCGCCGCTTTATTGGCCAACTTCTTAGATGCCGAAGAGTTACAGAATTATACCCATGTTGATGGTATTTTCACAGCGAATCCAGATTATGTGAAAGAGGCAAAACGTTTGTCCCATCTGTCCTATGCGGAAGCCAATGAGCTTGCCAATTTTGGCGCAACTATATTACATGCCAAAACCATTATTCCGCTTATTGAAAAAAATATTCCCTTACGCATCCTAAATACCTATAACGATGATAGCGCGGGAACGTTAATAAGCGCAAAATCTAGCAAGGAAGGTATTAAGAGTTTATCTGTAATAGAAGATGTTGCCCTAATTAATTTAGAAGGCAGGGGGCTTTTGGGTAAAGTAGGTATAGATGCCCGGATATTTAAGACATTAGAGGCCAATAATATTAGTGTAAGTATCATTTCCCAAGGTTCTTCGGAACGTGGGATAGGACTTGTTGTCAAAAGAAACAAGGCCCAAAAAGCCAAGGAAGCTTTGGACCAGGAATTTGCAAGGGATTTCCAGTCCAAGGATATTAATATGATCAAAGTGGTGGCCGAGGTTTCGGTCATTTCCATTGTGGGTCAGGACCTAAGTACCTTTCACAAGCCATTTAATGCGCTTATAAAAAATCAGATAACTCCCCTGTTGTTCAATAATACGGTATCTGGCAAGAATGTGAGCTTGGTGGTTAATAAACAGGATTTAATCAAGGCCTTAAACGTAATGCACGGTCAAATTTTCGGGTTCAATAAAAAAGTAAATCTCGCTATTTTCGGTCATGGAAATGTGGGCAGTACGCTGATAGACCAAATTTTAAAATCGGCCAAGACCATAGCCAAAAGAAAACATATCGACTTGCGCGTATTTGCGATTGCAAATTCTCAAAAAGTAATCTTGACTGCCGATGGAGTTTCTAAAAATTGGAAATCGGAATTAAATACTAAAGGGCGAGTTTACAAGCAAAAGGATATTTTTGATTTCGCAAAAATAAATCATTTAGAAAACCTTATAGCGATAGACAATACGGCCAGTCAGGACTTTGTGGCCCATTATTTCGATTTTGTGGAGAACGGTTTTGACATGGTGTCTTCCAATAAAATAGCAAATACCTTGGGCTTCGATTACTATCAATTGCTGCGTGAAGAATTGGCCAAGCACCAAAAACAATACCTGTACGAAACCAATGTCGGCGCTGGGCTACCATTAATTGATACGATAAAATTACTGCATTTGTCCGGAGAGAATATCACCCGAATCAATGGGGTGTTCTCCGGCTCTTTGAGCTATATTTTCAATACATTTTCTGAGGTGGATGCTCCTTTTTCGTCCATCCTTAAAGATGCTATGCAACGTGGATACACAGAACCCGACCCAAGGGAAGATTTGTCCGGAAACGATGTTGGGCGTAAACTGTTGATCTTGGCCCGCGAGCTCGATTTAAGAAATGAATTTTCCGATATAAATATCGATAATTTGATACCGGAAAGTTTACAAACTGTGGAGACCGATTTCTTTATGGAGAACTTGGCCGTTTTGGACGAAAAATTCAACCAAATAAAAAAGAATCAGAAACCAAACCACGTCCTAAGATATGTTGGCGATCTGCACGGAAATTTACAAAAAGAAAAAGGAGTGCTAGATGTAAAACTGGTCTCCGTACCTAAAACAAGCGCTTTGGGCCAAGTAAAAGGATCCGATTCTATTATAGAAATATTCACGGAGTCCTATGGAGAAAATCCACTCGTAATTCAAGGTGCCGGAGCAGGGGCAGCAGTCACCGCAAGAGGTGTTTTTGGGGATATTTTAAGGATAGCTGAGCGGATGTGAGTATATAGAGATTAGTTATGATACGACGCTAAATAGCAAAATGTAATAAACATGGATAAAAATTGTCTCTTTAGAAGTGTGTAAAAAGAGTATGTATTCCTAAAATAAAAAGTGTCCCATGAGTAAGAAAGCTTATCTTTTGAGCAAATTTTAGCCGGTATCGAATGCTATTTTACTACTCGTAATAAAGGGTTAATGGAGCTGTAAAATCACGGAGCCCAACAAAAAGTAACAAAATAATAGAGAGATTCCCTCCTGTGCTGGAATACATTCAGCGAAAGTGCGGAAATGACTTAAATAGAATTATGAAGTTCGAAACCAACGCCATACGCAACCAATTAAACCGTACAGAGCATCTGGAACATTCGGTTCCGCTGTACGTAACCTCAAGTTTTGTATTTGAGGATGCAGAAGATATGCGCGCTTCTTTTGCAGAGGAAAAAGAACGTAATATTTATTCGCGCTACTCCAATCCCAATTCTACCGAGTTTATCGATAAGGTTTGCCAGATGGAAGGTGCCGAGGCCGGTTTTGCCTTTGCAAGCGGTATGGCTGCTGTTTTTTCTACTTTGGCTGCCTTGTTAAATAGTGGAGATCACATGATTTCGGCTCGTAGTATTTTCGGCTCTACCCATTCCCTTTTGAACAATTTTTTTCCCAATTGGAATATAGATCATAGCTACTTTAAGATCGATGATTTAGAAAGTATTGAGGTATTGATTACACCGAATACCAAACTTATTTATGCGGAAACCCCTACGAATCCGGGTGTAGACGTGCTGGATTTGCAGGCCTTGGGAGAAATCGCCAAAAAGCACAAACTTATTTTGGTTATAGATAATTGCTTTGCATCGCCCTATTTGCAGCAACCCATTAAATTCGGAGCTGATTTGGTCATTCATTCCGGCACAAAATTAATGGACGGACAAGGTCGGGTTTTGGCAGGTATTACGGTAGGAAATTCCGATTTGATAGACAAAGTATATCGATTCGCGCGGATTACAGGTCCGGCATTATCACCTTTCAACGCATGGGTACTTTCCAAAAGCTTGGAGACTTTGGCGGTTCGGGTAGACAGGCATTGTGAAAATGCACTAAAACTGGCGGAGTATTTAGAAGGACATGATAGGGTAAATTGGGTCAAATATCCCTTCTTAAAATCACACCCAAAATATGAAGTCGCAAAAAAGCAGATGAAGGCAGGTGGTTGCGTCGTGGCTTTTGAAGTTAAAGGAGGACTAAAGGCAGGGCAACAATTCTTCGACTCCATAAAATTGTTATCCCTTTCTGCCAATCTTGGCGATAGCAGGAGCATCGTAACACATCCGGCATCTACGACGCATAGTAAGTTGTCAAGTGAAGAACGGGCTGAATCCGGTATCACAGATGGTATGGTGCGCGTATCCGTAGGCTTGGAGCATATAGATGATATTATTGGTGATGTAGGACAGGCCTTGGGATAGTTCTTTTTTGGAAGGCAATTATAGGATGCCCAAGGCAGAGGACTGAATTGTCTTTATTGTGTATTTTAGCTAATGGTATAATTAAAATCGTATCACCGTGCCAAAACAATCCTATTTTCTATTCATACTAATTCCTTTCTTATTTTTATTAAAATCCTGTGGGGAAGAAAAGGTGGCTGCAGTTGTTGAGAAAAAAGCGCCCAATATCATTTATATCTTGGCAGATGATTTAGGCTATGGAGATATATCTAGCTACAACCCTTCAGGAAAAATTAAAACACCTCATATTGATAAACTAGCCGCTCAAGGCATGCGGTTTACGGATGCACATAGTCCGTCTGCGGTCTGCACGCCTACACGTTACGGAATTCTCACAGGTCGCTACAGCTGGCGAAGTCCTCTAAAAAGCGGTGTGTTAACAGGAAAATCAAAAGCATTGATTCCAGAAAGTAGAACTACGGTAGCCTCACTGCTTAAAAAATCGGGCTACCATACGGCATTTGTAGGGAAATGGCACTTAGGTTGGAACTGGGCCGAAAAAGATAGTACCGGATTTGGTGGTGAAGGATGGGATTTTGAAGATTTTGATAACCTAGATTTCACAAAAAATATCAGCCATTCGCCAAACGATTTAGGTTTTGATTATGCGTACGGACATTCCGGCTCCTTGGATATGGCGCCTTACGTCTATGTCGAAAACAGACGAATTACTGCCCCTGTAAATACCGTAACAGAGGACACGGGAAAATATACGTGGTGGCGAAAAGGCCCAACGGCGGCCGATTTTGTACACGAGGACGTAACCCCCAATTTTTTTAGAAAATCAATGGCGTATATCAAGGAACGGTCGGAACAGGATGCCCCTTTCTTTCTGTATTTAGCATTGCCTTCGCCCCATACACCTATTCTGCCAACTTCGGAATGGCATGGAAAGAGCGGTATAAATCCCTATGCGGATTTTATGATGGAAGTGGACGATTATGTAGGCCAATTGATGGCCACAGTGCAAGCACAAGGAATCGCGGAGAATACCATCATTGTCTTTACTAGCGATAATGGCTGTTCCCCGCAGGCCGATTTTGAGATTTTAACGGAATATGGACATGACCCGAATGCCGGCTTCCGAGGTCATAAGGCCGATATTTATGAAGGCGGCCATCGGGTTCCGTTTATTGTAAAGTGGCCACTTAGAATTCACTCCAATAGCACTTCTGATGCCACGATATCTTTGACCGACCTCATGGCTACTTGTGCCGAGTTGGTAGGCCTGCCTTTGAAGGATAATGAGGGCGAGGATAGTTTTTCACTTTTGCCCTTGTTCTACCAAGAAAGAGCTATAACTTATGGCCGCACAGCCACGGTTCACCATTCCATAAACGGAAGTTTTGCGATTAGAAAAGGAAAGTATAAACTCATTTTTGCGCCGGGGTCTGGCGGCTGGAGTTATCCAATACCGGGCAAGGACGATGTTAGGGATTTACCCAAACTTCAATTGTATGATTTAGAGGTAGACCCTGCGGAAAAGGAAAATTTGATTCGAGCGCACCCTGAAAAAGTGGATGAATTATCCGAATTAATGGTTTCTTACATTAATAACGGCAGAAGTACACCGGGAGTTCCACAGCAAAATTCAACATTGCAATTAAATGGAAGCGAATGGCATCAGGCACAGAGCCTTAAAGCTGAATAAGATTGTTTTAAATATAACTTATGAAATTTAAACTAAGGTTAGCATCATTTCTTGTGTTTCTGTTTTTGATTATTTCCTGTTCCCAGGTATCTCCGCCAGAACCCGTGGGTCCACTTCCGTCCAAGCGACAACTGGAATGGCAGGAGTTGGGATATTACGCGTTTATCCACTTTAATATGAACACCTTTACCAATATGGAATGGGGTACGGGCGGGGAACGTCCGGAGCAGTTTGATCCTACAGAAATGGATGTACGCCAATGGGCAAAAGTTATAAAGGATGCCGGAATGAAAGGCGTCATTATTACCGCTAAACATCATGACGGTTTTTGCCTTTGGCCTACAAAAACAACCGAACATTCCGTAAAAAATTCCCCTTGGAAAAATGGTAAGGGTGATGTGCTCAAAGACTTGTCCGAAGCCTGTGAAGAGTTTGGATTAAAATTCGGTGTTTATTTATCGCCTTGGGACCGGAACGCTTCCAACTACGGAACACCGGAATATGTAGCCGATTTTCACGAGCAGCTAAGGGAGCTTTTGACCAATTATGGCGATGTATTTGAAGTCTGGTTCGATGGTGCCAATGGTGGCTCGGGCTACTATGGCGGCGCTAATGAAACCCGTAAAATCGACAGTAAAACCTATTACGAATGGGATACCGTTACTGAAATTGTTCGGGAGCTGCAGCCCAATGCCGTTATTTTTAGTGATGGTGGACCGGACATTCGATGGGTAGGTACGGAAGAAGGCTTTGCCAACGAGACCAATTGGAGCATTATGCGACGCGACGAAATCTATCCGGGTTGGCCCAGATATGTCGAACTGCGTTCCGGACATGAGGACGGTACGCATTGGTTGCCGGCAGAGGTAAATACCTCAATTAGACCTGGGTGGTATTATCATCCGGGCGAGGACCATCAGGTAAAATCACTCACACGCTTGGTGGATACCTATTATGAATCCGTAGGTAGAAACGGTAACTTCCTTTTAAACCTTCCGGTGGATACCAGGGGTTTGATACATGAAACCGATGTGCAACAATTAATGCGTTTACGAAAACAAATAGATGCCGACTTTGCCAAAGAGCTTGTGGATGGTGCTGAAGTTTCAGCAACGAATATTCGGGGAAATAGCGACATATATGCAGCTCAGAATGTTATTGATGGCGATACGGATACGTATTGGGCAACCGATGATGGTATTACCACCGCAACACTGACCCTCAACTTTTCGGAGCCTACGGAAATTAATCGAGTGCTTTTGCAAGAGTATATTCCTTTGGGGCAACGCATCAAAAAGTTTTCGGTTGCGGCAAAAGTAGTAGATACATGGATTCCGATCGATACACAGACCACCATCGGGCATAAACGCATACTTCGATTTAATACCCTAAAAGCGAGTGCCTTGCGTTTAAATATTGAAGATGCCAAGGGACCACCGCTTATTGCCAATTTTCAGGTTTTTAGGGCACCCAATCTTCTTGTGGAACCTACCATAAAAAGAAACAAGGAGGGGATGGTAAGCCTTGCGGTTCCGGAATCGGACGTTGCCGTATACTATACCTTGGATGGCAGTGAACCGACCAAGGATTCAAAAAAATATGAAGGATCCTTTTTGGTACAGACACCTGCGACGTTAAAGGCCATTGCCTATGACCCGGAAAGTGATACCGCCACCGAGCCCGTTGGAAAGCATATAGATATTCCAAAGAAGGATTGGAAGGTAATTTCCATGTCATCTGGAACACGGGAGGACATTCAAAATATAATCGATGAAAACCCGGAAACTTTATGGGCAACAGATAACAAAACTGCAAGTCCGCAAGAAATTGTAATCGATTTGGGAGCGTCGCATTCCGTAAACGGATTTACCTATGTGCCCAGTCAAGAGCGCTATCCTTTTGGTATCGTGACCGATTATGCCTTTTATGTAAGTAGGGATGGAAAGCAATGGCGCTTAGCGGCAGAAGGGGAGTTTTCGAATGTGGTCAATAGCAGGTTAGAACAAGAGGTCCGGTTTGCGGAAACCAAAGCGAGGTTTATAAAGTTAAAAGCGGCAAAAACCGCCGGCGAGGATCCGCGGGCATCTTTTGCCGAAATCGGGGTAATTACGGTTCATGATTAGACTGTTTCAATTTTAACTATCTTAGCCGCATGCTCTCCAAAAAAACAAAATACGGACTCAAGGCCTTGGCCTATCTTGGTGCCCAGGAAGGCAAAAAACCGGTGCAGATCGCCGAAATCGCCGAACACGAGAACATCTCCCAAAAATTCTTGGAAAGTATATTGCTTTCTCTTAGAAAAACCGGATTTTTGGGGTCTAAAAAAGGGAAAGGTGGTGGATATTACCTGCTAAGAAATCCCGAGCATATTCTCATGACCGATGTTATGCGGGTACTGGAAGGTCCCATTTCCATGGTGCCCTGCGTAAGCTTAAATTTTTACGAAAAGTGCGATGATTGTCCGGATGAGGCTGGTTGCGCCGTACATAAATTAATGCTTATGGTAAGAGATGCCAATTTGGCTGTATACCGTAACAATACCTTGGCGGATATTATCAAGTAGGGTCTTTTTAATTATAATGTTACGGTATCCCGTCCTCTGCAAGGTTGGAAAGTTCATCTCTAGTTCGGTAGTGTCTCGTGGTGTTTCCTTTAATTTAGTTCCTTAGTAACATCATTTCGTTCATTAATTTTCAAAATAATCCATCAATTCTTATTAATCTATTAAATCTATAGGATAATTATAAAATTATTTAATTTTGATAAGGCCAAACCCGAAATTAAGTTTACTTTTGTTATCCTACTGAATTAGTAGGGTATTAATTTTGTTTTACCGATATGATTGTTGATCAATTGATTCTTGATAAAAAATCCTCCCACGGAAAGTACAAAACGGATAGAAAATCCGAAAAACCAATGCGGAGTGTGGTAAAAGCGATCAGTTGGCGCGTTATAGGTACCCTGGATACCTTATTGATATCCTATATACTTACAGGCCAGGTCGCCATTGCAGCATCTATTGCAACGATAGACTTCGTGACTAAAATGTTCCTGTATTTCTTTCACGAGCGTTTATGGAATAAAATTGCTTGGGGCAAAAACTAAAAAGATATGAGACTTACACAGGAAGAAATAGCAAAGCTGAACACCCAATTTAAGGGTATTCCCCCAGAGGAAATTTGCTCTTGGGCCATTGAGCATGGGACTAGGGCCGTGGTTACCACTAACTTTAGACCTTACGAAGTCGCTATTCTGCACGCCGTGTCGCAAGTGAAGAAAGATATTCCCGTTATCTGGTGCGATACCGGTTATAATACGCTAAATACTTACAGGCATGCGGAAGAACTCATAGAAAAGTTACAGTTGCAAGTGGATCTTTACGTCCCCAAACAGACCACAGCCCATAGGGATGCGAATTTGGGTATTCCTCAGATAAACGACCCACGGCACGCACTATTTACGGAACAGGTGAAACTGGAACCCTTTAGAAGGGCCATGGCCACGCATAAACCCGATGTTTGGTTTACCAACCTTAGAAAAGGGCAGACGGCCCATCGCGATAGCCTCAATATTCTTAGTTTAAGTAATGACGGTGTTTTAAAAGTAAGTCCGTTTTACCATTGGAACGACACCCAATTGGACGCCTATTTAAAGGAACGTCATTTACCGAACGAACATCGGTATTTTGACCCGACCAAAGTGTTGGAGAACAGGGAGTGCGGATTGCATACATAAACAGATTTAAGAAGTTAGTCCTTAAATATTAGACAGGAAAATATGGGAATAAACAGTACGGAGTTGGAGGTGCCATTGAAGCGTGAACAACTAATTTTGAATGACACTTCACTAATAAACGCACTTGAAAACGAGGCTATTTACATCTTTCGGGAGGTGGCGGCCCAATTTGAAAAACCGGTGTTGCTCTTCTCTGGCGGTAAGGATTCCATTACTTTGGTCCGATTGGCACAAAAGGCTTTTTGGCCGGCCAAGATTCCTTTTCCTTTGATGCACATAGATACGGGACATAATTTTCCGGAAACCATTGCTTTTAGG
Organism: uncultured Flavobacteriaceae bacterium; assembly: GCA_963697395.1. Lineage (GTDB taxonomy): Bacteria > Bacteroidota > Bacteroidia > Flavobacteriales > Flavobacteriaceae > Maribacter. The sequence goes on along the minus strand of CAVONX010000005.1, from coordinate 67,317 downwards.
GATAAATTGGTGGCCGAACTTGGCTTGGAACTCATTGTCAGGAACGTGCAGGATTCCATAGACCAAGGAAAGGTAAAGGAGGAATCTGGCAGATACTCTAGCCGAAATTCCTTGCAGACCACAACATTACTGGATGCCATTGAAGAATTTAAGTTCGATGCTTGTATTGGGGGTGCTAGAAGGGACGAAGAGAAAGCGCGTGCCAAGGAACGTATTTTTTCGGTTCGGGACGATTTTGGCCAGTGGGACGAAAAAAATCAAAGACCGGAACTTTTCGATATGTTGAACGGACAGATAGAACTCGGCCAGAATGTCCGCGTTTTTCCTATCTCCAATTGGACGGAACTGGATGTCTGGTCCTATATAAAGGCGGAGAACATCGAGATACCCTCCATTTATTTCGCTCATAAGCGTAAGGTCTTTTTAAGGGACGGTTTGATCTGGTCCCATTCGGATTATGTGTATCAGGAGGAGGACGAGGAAGTGATGGAGAAAATGGTGCGCTTTAGAACGGTAGGGGATATGAGCTGCACCGCCGCCGTATATTCCGAAGCAATGGATATCGATGCCGTTGTGCAGGAAATTAGGGATTCCACCATTTCCGAAAGAGGCGCGCGAATAGACGATAAACGGTCCGAAGCGGCCATGGAAAAAAGAAAACAACAAGGATACTTTTAGGAGTTGGCAGTAATCAGGAGCAGTTGGCAGGTAAATGCCAAGCACTGCCCACTGCAACTTCCCACTGAATACCGAATAAAAATGGAAGTACTAAAAATAGCTACAGCAGGAAGCGTGGATGACGGTAAAAGTACCTTGATCGGGCGCTTACTTTACGATACTAAATCCTTAACAACGGATAAGCTGGAGGCCATAGAAAAAACCAGCAAGCAAAAGGGTTACGATTATTTGGATTTTTCCCTGGCCACGGACGGATTGGTAGCGGAACGCGAACAGGGCATTACCATAGACGTGGCGCACATTTATTTTTCTACACGCAAAAAGAGTTACATTATTGCGGATACACCAGGCCATGTGGAATATACCCGAAATATGGTTACCGGAGCCTCAACCTCACAAGCTGCCATTATTTTGATCGATGCCAGAAAAGGCGTTATAGAGCAGACCAACCGTCACTTTTTCATTAATAACCTGCTCCGTGTCAAGGAAGTGTTGGTGGCGATCAATAAAATGGATCTGGTCCATTTTTCAGAGGAACGCTATAATGAAATAAAGGCCGATTTTCAACAATTGATGCAAAAGCGCGATTATGCAGACCAGCGGATTACCTTTATTCCCGTAAGCGCCTTGAAGGGCGACAATGTGGTCAACAAATCCAAGAATATGCCTTGGTACAAAGGCGAAACCTTGTTGGAACACTTGGAAGAATTAGATCTGGCAGCGGTTTCCAATGTGGGTACGCCCAGATTCCCCGTGCAATACGTCATCCGACCAAAAACCGATGAATTTCACGATTTTAGGGGATTTGCCGGTAAAGTATACGGAGGGGAGCTGAGTGTGGGAGATGCCGTTGTGGCCTTGCCCTCGCAAACAAAATCCAGAATCAAGGCCATTTATTTTCACGACAGGCAGTACAAAACTGCGTCTAGAAGATCATCTGTTACGATTACCTTAGAAGATGAAATTAATGTGAGTAGGGGCGATATGTTGGTCAAGGTTAACGATTTACCAACAATAGATAAACAATTTACGGCTACGGTATCATGGATGGATGCCCAAAAACTGGTTGCCGGTAATAAATATATGGTACAACACGGCGTCAACAAGGTGCTGGCAAAAGTAGCCGCCGTCGACTATAAAATAGCCCCGGATTACTCGGGCATCGATACAGAGACGGAATCCCTAGGTATGAACGATATTGCTCAAGTTAGTTTTAAATTGAACAAACCCATTTTCTATGACAAGTTCAAAGATCACAGAACCAATGGGTCGTTTATATTGATCGATACTCAAACAAATAGTACGGTAGGAGTGGGTTTTATAGTGTAGGAAGCCCCATAGTTCCCAAAGGGCGAACTCTTACGTTTCTTTAATGTTTCGAGAAGACCATCAAGTAGGATGAAAAGTGTTTGTAATCGTGAATAAAAGGACAGAATAATTGGTTTTCCAGTATGTGTTCATTCCTTTTTGCGAGGAGAGTGAAGGGTATTTAAAGAGGGTAACTCTTAAGGTAATTCTATATATTAAGGAAAATAATGAATGTAAATTAATAACTTAATTCTTAAAACCTATAAAATCTATAGGTTAAATATTATTTATTAACAAGAACGTTTACCACCCGAGTAAGTGTTCCTCCCGAGCCTGTGCTGAGCGCAGTCGAAGTAGGGAGGTTAGGAGGGGCTGCTTATGCAAAGTTTTAGAACAGAAATAGAAAATCCGGTCGTAGAAAAGGACATCCTAGAACTGGAACGTAAAATCCATGAATTTAAGGAAGGTAAGGTAGACGAGGAAAAGTTCCGCAGTCTTAGGTTGGCACGTGGCGTGTACGGCCAACGGCAGGAGGGTGTGCAGATGATCCGCATCAAATTGCCCTACGGCAAGGTTACGTCCAAGCAGTTGAAACGTATATGCGATGTTTCCGATGAATATTCGACTGGGCGCTTGCACATTACCACACGACAGGACATCCAGATCCATTATGTGGACTTGGACCGTACGCCCGAGCTTTGGGCACAGCTTGAAAAAGATGCCGTTACCCTGCGCGAGGCCTGTGGGAATACGGTACGCAACGTTACCGCCAGCGAAACTGCTGGTATCGATATAGACGAGCCTTTTGATGTTTCTCCCTACGCCGATGCCTTGTTCCGCTATTTTCTCAGGAATCCGATCAGTCAGGAAATGGGAAGGAAATTCAAGGTGTCCTTTTCTGCAAGCGATGCGGATACGGGCCTTTCCTACATGCACGACCTTGGATTCATCGCCAAGCTACAAGATGGGGTCAAAGGTTTCAAAGTTCTACTTGGCGGTGGTTTGGGTTCACAGCCTAGACATGCAGATGTCCTTTATACGTTTTTATCCGCGGACAAGATAATCCCTTTAATGGACGGTGTTATACGCGTGTTCGATAGGTACGGCGAACGGAAGAGCAGGGCTAAGGCAAGACTCAAGTTCCTAATAAAGGATGTTGGCCTGGAGGGTTTTAAGTCCCTATTGGAGGCCGAACAAAAAGCGGTGCCCATTGCTTCTTTTAACGTGGATGCCGAAGCGTATCCTAAAGTTCGAATTGCCGATGTCGACTTTACCAAGGTTGAAATTACGGATACCGCTGGCTTTGAACAGTGGAAGGCAACCAACATCGTTCCTCAAAAGCAAAAAGGCTTTGTGGCCATAGGAGTCAAAGTACTCTTAGGCGATTTTTATACGGATAAGGCACGTTTGTTGGCAGATTTGGTTCAGGACTATGCGGCCGGGGAATTCCGTCTATCGCTCCGTCAAAATATATTGATTCCGTACATAAAAGAGGAACTACTACCCTTTTTCTACACGGAACTGAAAAAAATGGGCTTCGCTGAGGTAGGCTATAATAAAGCTTTGGATATTACCGCTTGTCCGGGAACGGATACCTGTAATTTGGGCATCGCCAGCAGCACGGGAATAGCAGCCGAGCTAGAACGTGTCATTAGGGAGGAATATCCCAACTACGTCCAAAATCCGGATGTAGTCATAAAAATTAGCGGTTGCATGAACGCTTGCGGACAACACAATATGGCGCATATTGGGTTTCAGGGTATGTCGGTCCGTACAAAGGATAAACTGGTCGCCCCTGCCTTGCAAGTACTCTTGGGCGGCGGCAACCTGGGCAATGGCGAAGGGCGTTTTGCGGACAAGGTCGTAAAAGTGCCCAGTAAACGTGGACCGGAAGCCTTACGTTTAATTTTGGATGATTTTGATGCCTATGGGAAGGGGCGCTCCTATACGGACTACTATCAGGAAAAAGGACAAATGTATTTTTACGAATTCCTGAAACCTTTGACGGATGTGGCCAACCTGGCTCAAGACGATTTTATAGACTGGGGCAATAAGGAGAAATACGAGCAGGCCATTGGGGTAGGAGAATGTGCCGGGGTGGTCATAGACCTGATCGCTACGCTACTTTTTGAAAGTGAGGAAAAAATTGGGAACGCCGCCGAAAGCTTTCAGCAAGGAAAATGGGCCGCCAGTATTTATCATTCCTATTCGGCAATGGTAAATACCGCCAAGGCCATGTTGACTGCCGAAAATACAAAGACCAATACCCATAATAGCATCATTGCCGATTTTGATACGTTGTTCGTAGCCTCCGGAAAAATCGAGGTGGGCGGAAGCTTCACCGATCTGGTATTACAGCTAAATAAAAACCAACCAACCGAAGCATTTGCCAAAGGCTACTTAGCCGATGCCAAATTATTTTTAAACCAAGTAGAAACGTTTAGAAAATCAGAATTGGAATCCATAACGGTTAACAAATAATGAAACAAGCATTCCAACATACGAATAACGATATCCTATCAAGCCTTCCGCTTTTGGAAGAGTCGGAAAGAACTTCCGCCGGAGTACGTATTCCCACTTATGGGGCTAGGGGGCTTCCCCTCCAGGTTAGCGTCCCCCCTTCAGGAAATAGGTCGATTCTTACCGTCATCGGCGCTGGACCGGGCGATCCCGAGCTCATCACGTTAAAAGCAATAAAAGCCTTGCAAACTGCCCAAGTAGTGCTTTACGATGCCTTAGTAAACGAGGAACTTTTAGAACATGCGCCAAACGCAGAAAAAATATTTGTAGGCAAAAGGAAAGGATGCTATACCTACCAGCAAGAGCAGATAAATGAGTTGATTGTGAGTAGGGCAAAATCCCATGGACATGTGGTGCGACTGAAAGGAGGTGATTCCTTTGTGTTCGGTCGCGGCGCTGAGGAGATGGAATATGCGGCCCAACAGTGGTATCGATGTTGCCGTTGTACCTGGAATCTCTTCCTGTCTGTCGGTTCCTGCTTCGCAGCACATTCCCGTAACCAAAAGAGGTGCGGCCGAGAGTTTTTGGGTCATCACAGGAACGACGAAGGAGCATAAATTGTCCAAGGATATCGCTTTAGCGGCAAAATCTAGCGCTACGGTTATCATTCTTATGGGAATGTCAAAATTATCGGAGATTATGGCTTTGTTTATAGTAGAAGGCAAATCGGAACTACCCGTTGCGATAATTCAAGATGGAACAACACGGCGAGAGAAAATTGGAATTGGAACGGTTTCTTCCATTGAAGCCAAAGTGAAGGAACAACAACTTTCCAATCCGGCAATTATTGTTATTGGCGAAGTGGTACGTCACCGAGAACAAATTTTACAGATTAAAGAACAATACAGCAAAGCGGAAGTAATGTGTTACCTCTAAATTTAAAAAATAATGTGGGCTCCTACCTTTGGATGAGGAGAGGTGGATTTCAATTTTTTAGTCGGAACAACGAGGGCTTTAAAGCCCAAGCAACGAAGAATACATCGAACCTTAAACACGTACGCTGAACATATGTACAGGAAGCACATGGAAAATCAAATAACAGAAAGAAACAACCTCTACCCCGTTTTCCTTAAAATCTCCAATTTGCATGTGCTCATTGTAGGCGGTGGAAATGTGGCCGAGGAAAAACTGACTTTCTTGACCAAATCCAGTCCGGACGCAAAAGTTACAATGGTCTCACCCATGTTTCGTGAGGGCACTTCGCAACTGGCCGCCAAATATAATGTGGAATTGATTACCGATGTTTACAGTCCCGTTTACCTAGAAGGAAAACATATGGTCATCGCCACCACCGATGTGCCGGAAGTAAATGTGCAGGTATACAACGATTGTAGGGCCTTGGATAAGTTGGTGAATGTAGCCGATAATCCTCCCTATTGCGATTTTTATATGGGCGGCATCGTAACCAAGGGCAACGTAAAAATTGCGATTTCCACCAACGGAAAATCACCTACGACCGCCAAACGGTTGCGCCAGTTTTTTGAAGAAGTGATTCCTGAGGACATTAATACAATGGTTCAAAACCTTAATGAGTACAGAAAAACTATAAAGGGCGATTTTGAGCAGAAAGTGGAAAAAATGAATCAAATTACACGCCCTCTAGCCCCCAAAGGTGGAATAAAATTCCATGTAAGTAAAGTGAAAAAAGCAAAAAGTATTTTGGCTCCTCCCATCAGTGGAGGGGAGGAGGAATCGCTTTAGGGAAGACGGAGGGGAAGAAAGCCCAAGCCACAGAAAAATTTACGAAACCTTATACAGATTCCCGATTTGTCAGGAACTACCTTAAAATTAACTATTGATGATAAAAACAGATATTCTAATCATAGGTGCAGGCCCAACGGGACTCTTCACTGTCTTTGAAGCCGGATTATTAAAATTAAAGTGCCATTTAATAGATGCCTTGCCTCAACCGGGCGGACAATGTTCCGAGATTTATCCGAAGAAACCCATTTATGATATCCCTGCGTTTCCAGAAATATTGGCCGGCGATTTGGTACACAATCTAATGGAACAGATAAAACCCTTTGAACCGGGATTTACGTTTGGGGAGCGAGCGGAAACCTTGGATAAGAAAGAAGACGGCTCTTATGTGGTTACAACGAATAAAGGCACTGAACATCATGCTTCTGTTGTAGTCATCGCTGGCGGGTTGGGTTCGTTTGAGCCAAGAAAACCTCCCATTGCCAATATTGCCGATTTCGAAGATTTGGGCGTAACCTATATGGTAAAGGACCCTGAAGTATATCGCGGTAAAAAAGTAGTAATCGCGGGAGGTGGGGATTCTGCTTTGGATTGGGCCATTTATCTGGCAGATATTGCGGCCGAGGTTTCTTTGGTACACCGCAGAAACGAGTTTAGGGGCGCCTTGGATTCGGTCGAAAAGGCTTCTAAACTGGCCAAAGCCGGCAAGATCCGACTGTATATTGAGGCCGAAATAAAAAAACTCTATGGCGATGAAAAATTGGAAGCTGTTGTCATTACTTACAACGACCCTGAAAAAGGCGAAACCTATTTGGAAGTGGATAATTTTATCCCCTTGTTCGGTCTGTCGCCAAAATTGGGGCCGATCGGCAATTGGGGTTTGGAAATAGAAAAAAATGCCATAAAAGTGAACAACGCAAAGGACTATCAAACGAACCTTCCCGGGGTTTTCGCGATAGGTGATGTGAATACTTATGAGGGGAAGCTTAAGCTGATACTATCCGGTTTTCACGAAGCGGCCGTCATGTGCCAATATGCCTATCAGATTATCAATCCCGGAAAACGGTATGTTATGAAATATACCACTGTGGGAGGAGTAGAAGGTTTTGATGGGTCCAAAAAGGAGGCTAAGAAAGAGGTGGTTCAAAGTCTAGCCTAACTGAGATTTTGGTTTTCCGATAGTCACTTTTTTTGTATTTGAGCTTTTTATTGTGAAGTTTTATCCAAAAAGGCCTCTTTAGTTTGCTTATGACCAACTTGTGCCGTTACTTTGTACTTAGTTCATTTATAAATTGAAATCGTTATCAAGAAAGGTGGAGGGATTAGACCCTTTGAAACCTTAGCAACCCTTTATCCTGAATTATGTCGGGGTCTAAGAAGGTGCTACATTCTACTTCATACTGAACTCGTTTCAGGGCCTGCTCGTTTTTTCGGAAGGATTTTGGAGAAGGATAACAAAACAGAATGCCCATACCATTCCACTTTGCTTGATAATGACGTAAGACTTTCCCTAATTTGGGATTACATTGGTTATGTCAAGAATTGAAGAAATACTCAAAAACCGAATCTTAGTATTGGACGGTGCCATGGGCACCATGCTCCAGCGATATAAATTTACCGAGGAAGATTTTAGGGGCGAACGTTTTAAGGATTGGGCCCACCCTGTTCAGGGCAACAATGACCTGCTGTCCCTAACCCAACCCAATGCTATAGCCGATGTTCACCGCCAATATTTTGCGGCCGGTGCGGACATTGTAGAGACCAACACTTTTTCGGGAACCTCAATCGCCATGGCAGATTACCACATGGAGGAATTGGTGTACGAGCTCAACTTTGAGTCGGCCCGTATTGCAAAAGAAGTTGCCAAAGAATTTACGGAAAAAGAACCGCATAAACCTCGTTTTGTTGCTGGGAGTATTGGGCCAACAAATAAAACGGCCAGTATGTCACCTGATGTAAATGACCCAGGCTTTAGGGCCGTTTCTTTTGATGAATTACGTATTGCCTACAAACAACAGGTTGAAGCTTTGTTGGATGGCGGTGTCGATTTACTTTTGGTCGAAACCATTTTCGACACATTGAACGCTAAGGCTGCTTTATTTGCAATTGAAGAAGTTAAGGAAGAACAGAATATTGATATTCCCATAATGGTAAGTGGTACCATTACCGATGCTTCTGGAAGGACACTTTCCGGGCAAACAGCAGAGGCTTTTTTGATTTCTATTTCCCATATTCCACTTTTAACAGTAGGTTTTAATTGTGCCTTGGGTGCTAATCAACTTGTGCCACATTTGGAAGTCTTGGCGAACCGAACCTCATTCGGAGTTTCTGCACACCCCAATGCTGGCCTTCCTAATGCCTTTGGCGAGTATGACGAAACACCGGAACAAATGGCTGCACAAATAAAGGAATACGTAGAAAAAGGCTTAATAAATATTATTGGAGGTTGCTGCGGAACTACGCCGGAACATATTTCGGCAATTGCCAAGTTGGTTGAAAAATACGAGCCGAGAAATTTTAAGCTTGAAAAGGTATAATGACAGGATCTAAAATAAAATATTTGAAATTATCTGGTCTTGAACCTCTTGTGGTAACTCCGGAAACAAACTTCGTAAACGTAGGTGAACGTACCAATGTGGCAGGTTCCAAACTATTTTTACGGCTTATTAAGGAAGAGAAGTTCGAGGAAGCACTAGATGTGGCACGTGAACAAGTAGAAGGTGGGGCGCAGATCATCGACATTAATATGGATGATGGTTTAATTGACGGAAAGGAAGCTATGGTCAAGTTTTTAAACCTTGTCATCGCCGAGCCAGATATTTCACGGGTACCTATTATGATCGATAGCTCTAAATGGGAAATAATAGAAGCAGGACTTCAAGTGGTGCAGGGGAAATGTATAGTCAATTCCATCAGTCTAAAGGAAGGGGAGGCCGAATTTATACATCACGCAAAACTCATTAAGCGGTATGGTGCAGCGGTCATTGTAATGGCTTTCGATGAAGTGGGGCAGGCAGATAATTACGAGCGAAGGATAGAAATAGCCAAGCGTTCTTATGATGTTTTGGTAGATAAAGTAGGTTTTGCGCCCGAGGATATCATTTTTGACCTTAATATTTTTCCAGTAGCTACTGGGATGGATGAGCACAAGCTGAATGCGCTTGATTTTATACGCGCCACAAAATGGGTGCGGGAAAATCTTCCACATTGTAGTGTTAGCGGAGGCGTAAGTAACGTTTCCTTTTCCTTTCGAGGGAATAATCCGGTGCGGGAGGCAATGCACTCTGTCTTTTTGTACCATGCCATTAAGGCGGGCATGAATATGGGTATCGTGAACCCTTCCATGTTGGAGATTTATGACGATATCCCTAAAGATTTATTGGAGCATGTAGAGGATGTGATGCTAAACCGGCGTGATGATGCAACCGAAAGATTACTGGACTTTGCCGAATCCGTAGTTGGAAAAGCTAAGGAAAGTAAGGTCGATTTGTCATGGCGTGAAGAACCGCTTCAAAATAGAATAACAAGAGCCTTGGTGAAAGGGATTGATCAATACATCATAGAGGACGTAGAGGAAGCAAGGCAATCGGCGGACAAACCCATAGAAGTGATAGAGGTGAACCTGATGACAGGAATGAACGTCGTAGGAGACCTTTTTGGGAGTGGAAAAATGTTCTTGCCGCAGGTGGTGAAATCGGCCCGTGTCATGAAAAAAGCCGTAGCTTATTTATTACCTTACATAGAGGAAGAAAAATTATTGAATCCGCAGGAAGGAGATACCGATGGGAATGGCAAAATTTTGATGGCGACGGTTAAGGGAGATGTGCATGACATTGGAAAAAATATTGTTAGCGTCGTACTCGCTTGCAACAATTATGAGATAGTTGATTTAGGAGTCATGGTGCCACCAGAAAAAATCATAGATGAGGCGATAAAACACAATGTTGACATTATAGGTCTTAGCGGATTGATTACACCTTCCTTGGACGAAATGGTGCATTTGGCCAAGGAAATGGAGCGTAAAAATTTTAAAGTGCCTTTGTTGATCGGTGGAGCCACGACCAGCAAGGCACACACGGCGGTGAAAATCGATACACAATATAGCAATGCCGTAGTGCACGTGAACGATGCCTCCCGAGCCGTTACCGTAGTAGGCGATTTGTTACAAAAAGAAACCTCCGATGCCTATAAAAAAAGAATTAAGGAAGACTATGATGTCTTTAGGGACAAGTTCTTGAAACGTCGGGTACAGAAGGACTATAAATCAATTGAAGAGGCACGGAAAAACAAGTTTCAAATAGATTGGAATAATACCGCTATTGTAACACCTAAAGAACTTGGAATTCAAATCTTAGATGATGTGGATTTGGAGAAATTGGTACCTTTTATAGATTGGACACCTTTCTTCCGAAGTTGGGAGCTCCATGGAAAATATCCTGATATTCTTACAGACGATGTTGTTGGCGAGCAGGCCACAGATTTATTTGCCGATGCCCAAAAAATGCTATCGGAAATCCTTTCGGAGAAAAAATTAAAGGCTAAAGGTATATTTGGATTGTTCGAGGCAAATTCGGTAAATGACGACGACATCGAAGTGGCTCTTCCGAAGTCTTCGCCGAGCCTAGTAGAAGTGGGGGCGGAGGGGGCTGTCTTCCGAACCTTACGCCAACAACTACAAAGAAGGGAAGGCGTGCCAGATTATGCCTTGGCAGATTTCATTGCCCCAAAGGAAACCGGAATAACCGATTATATGGGTTGCTTCTGCGTATCTACCGGTTTTGGAACGGTAGAGTTGGCCAAGATATATGAAAACGAATTGGATGATTATAGTTCCATAATGATCAAAGCCCTTGCGGATCGTTTGGCTGAGGCCTTTGCGGAATATCTGCACAAAGAAGTGCGTACCAAACATTGGGGCTATGCGGCCAATGAAGATTTGGCCAACGAAGAATTGATAGATGAAAAGTATAAAGGCATTCGCCCTGCACCAGGATATCCTGCCTGTCCCGATCACTTGGAAAAGCTGACCATTTGGGAAGTTCTGCAGGTAGAAGAAAAAATAGGGGTACAATTAACGGAGAGTTTGGCAATGTGGCCGGCGGCTTCGGTATCGGGCTATTATTTTGGAAATCCCGAGGCCAGGTATTTTGGTTTGGGTAAAATCAAAGAAGATCAAGTAGCGGATTTTGCAACTAGAAAAGGGATTACCTTGGAAAAGGCGACAAAGTGGTTAGCCCCAAATATTGCTGAGGATAATGCCTAAAAGCTCCGAGAAATCATTTGGCAACAGACTAGACCTTGGTTGAATATAGGTGTGAATTTAAAGTGAAAAGTTTTGATGTGAACTAATCGTGTGTTAGGGATTGTTGCGGCATCTTTTTTGAGCTTTTTTACTCAAAAGAATATAGCAAAAAGCCCGCCCACCTTTTCGGTGTGAACGTCCAAATAAAATGAATAATTAGAATATTAATAAAAAGAACCCAAATAAAAGTTCCCAATTTAGGAACTAGGGGGCCATTATGAAAGTAACTGACCACATTAAGGAAGCTAAAGGAGAGACCTTGTTTTCGTTTGAAATTATACCGCCGGTAAAGGGCCGTAGTATACAGGAATTGTACAATAATATTGATCCGTTGATGGAGTTTAAGCCTCCTTTTATTGATGTAACAACATCGAGGGAGGAATACATCTATATTGATAAGGACGGACTATTGGATAAAAAATTGACGCGAATGCGACCGGGTACGGTGGGAATATGTGCATCCATTCAGCATAAATACCATGTAGATACCGTACCTCACGTGCTTTGTGGCGGATTTACCAGGGAAGAAACAGAGTATTTGTTGGTAGATTGCCATTATTTGGGTATAGATAATGTAATGGCTTTAAGGGGCGATGCCATGCGTGAGGAGAAGTATTTTGAGGCGACAAAAGGAGGACATGAATATGCCACAAGTCTAGTAAAACAAATTCAGAATCTAAATTGTGGTAAGTACCTGCATGAAGTTGTTGAAACGGATGATTGTGCAGATTTTTGTATTGGCGTTGCTGGGTATCCAGAGAAACATTTGGAGGCTCCGTCGCTTCAATCGGACTTAAAACGACTAAAGGAAAAAGTGGATGCAGGTGCGGATTATGTGGTAACCCAAATGTTCTTTGACAATAAAAAGTATTTTGAGTTTGTAGCTGCGGCCAAAGCCATGGGTATTGATGTGCCTATTATTCCGGGGATTAAACCAATTGCAGTGAAGCGGCATTTGCAATTATTACCGCAGGTGTTCCGTATAGATCTGCCCCAAGATTTAATAGACGCCGTAGACGAATGTAAGAGCAACAAAGAGGTTAGGGAAGTAGGTATAGACTGGGCCATACAACAGTCCAAAGAACTTAAAGCCGCAGGCGTTCCTGTACTACATTACTACAGCATGGGAAAATCGGACAATATAAAAGCAATCGCGAAAGGTGTTTTTTAGGGTCGCTTTTTAGTTTGGTTGATTATAGATAAACCTAAGACTAAGAGATTTGTTAAAACTAAACATCTCCTTTTTTATAATACAAGGATCAGTACTATTTCTAGGACTACGAGAATTTGACATTTATATTTGAGTTTGACACTTGAACTTGAACTTGTTCATGAACTCCTTACCTTTGCGCCCCATGAGGAATTTCTTTCTTTTTTGTGCCTTGTTCTCTTTTGTCTTTTGCGTTTCGCAAGAGGACGTGGAAATAAAAAAACATACCATAGATGTGAACCAATTCTATGGTTCCGTGATGCTGCATAATCCAGATATATCGCACTTGATTACCGATCACCCCACCGGGTTTATCTTGAGTTACAATAGCAAAACATACGGTTCTAAAGAATGGGAAGCTTTGTATAAATATCCGGACTATGGCGCTTCGTTCATCTATCAAAACATGAACAACGAGACCCTGGGAAACAACTTTGGCCTCTACGCGCACTATAATTTTTACTTTTTTAAGCGAAATATCCAGTTTAGGATTGGTCAGGGTCTTGCCTATACTACCAATCCCTATGACAGGGAAACCAATTTTAGGAACAATGCCTATGGGTCGGATTTTATGAGTTCTACCTACCTGATGCTAAACTATCATAAGGAAAATATTTACAAAGGTTTGGGTTTTAAGGCCGGGGTTTCGGTCATACATTATTCCAATGCCAATGTACGGGCGCCAAATACCTCTACAAATACTTTTGCCTTTAATGCCGGTCTGGTTTATGACCTTGACGGTGGAACCGAGCTCGAATATATTCCCGCTGGACCCAAAGAAAAACTTAAAGAACCAATACGATACAACCTGGCGTTACGCGGTGGCATAAATGAAAGTGATATTATTGGTTCCGGACAGTACGGTTTTTTGATTTTATCGGGCTATGCCGATAAAAGATTGGGTAGAAAAAGTGCTATCCAAATTGGTGCCGATGTATTTTTCTCTAATTTCCTAAAGGAATTGATCCGTTTTCAAGGGACTTCTTTTCCGGAGATGGACGTAAATGTGGACGATGATTACAGGCGGATAGGCCTTTTTGTGGGGCATGAACTCTTTATAAATAAAATAAGCATTGTTACCCAGTTAGGCTACTATGTGTATTACCCCTTCGATTTTGAAGGAAGAGTATATAATAGGGTTGGCATGAAACGCTATTTTGGGGACAAGGTATTTGGAGCTATTACCCTAAAATCCCACGGGGCAGCGGCCGAGGCGGTGGAGTTTGGGGTGGGTATCCGATTTTGAAAAATAGACTAGAAATAAATAGATGTTACACAATAAAAAAATAAACTTGGAAATGATAGTGGATTCAAAGCTGCGCTTTGCATTTCATGGCCTCGCCATAGCTTGTTTCTTGTTTCTTGTTTCTTTTTTTTCCTCCTGTAATTCCGAGAACGCACCGGATTGCTTGCAAAATGAAGGTGAACTGATACGGCAGGAAATAGTAGTGGCCAGTTTTGATAAGATTACTGTTTTTGAAAAGGTGGCTTTGGTGATCAAAGAAGGCCCAGTGCAAAAAGTGGAGATAGAGACCGGGAAGTTTTTGCTTAATGAAGTCAGTGCCGAGGTAGAAGGCGATAGATTGATACTCCGAAACGATAACGGTTGTAATCTTTTTCGAGATTACGGGATAACCACGGTGTATGTTACTTCGCCCAATATTACAGAAATACGCAGTAGTACGGGACTTTTGATTAGCAGTGATGGCGTTTTGGCCTACCCGAATCTCAGCTTGGTTTCCGAAAGTTTCAACAATCCAGAGGCCGAAACTACTGATGGTTCTTTCGAACTCGATTTGGCAACCGAAAGTGTTTCCATTGTGGTCAACGGCATCGCCTATTTTAAGTTGTCGGGTATAACTACCAATTTCAACGTGGTTATAGCAGCTGGAGATTCCAGAATTGAAGCTGAAGAACTAATCGCGGAAAATGTGGAGCTGAACCATAGGGGTACCAACGATATATTGACCAATCCACAACTATCGGTACGCGGTATTATCCGCGGTACTGGGGATGTCATCTGTTTTTTTCGTCCGCCAACTGTCGATGTGGAGGAAATATTCAACGGTCGCCTTTTATTCAAATAATGGCCTGATGTATTCTTAAATGGCGAATCCCATCCTAAAATATTTAAAGAACCTATTTGCTTCGCAAAGGATTATGGGAGATGATGCCAACTTAAGTGAATTAGTGAGGGCCGATAGTTTATTGCAAGATTTGGTAAATAAAAAGCGAGTGCCCGGACTTGCCATTACAGTAGTAAAAGATGGAAAATCGATACTGGAAAAGGGATATGGTTACTCCAATGTAGAGGCTAAGTCTATTGTTGACCCAAAAAAAACTATTTTCCGTATCGCAAGCGTATCAAAGCCCATTGCAGCGACTGCTTTGGCGCAGATGGTTGTGGAGGGGGTCATAGCCTTGGATACTTCGTTTTATGAGTATGTTCCCTATTTCCCAAAAAAGAAATGGGATTTTACCATTCGCCAATTGGCTTCCCATACGGCCGGAATACGTAGTTATAAGGGCAAGGAATTCGCCTTGAATAAACCCTATTCCATTAAAGATAGTATTACCGTGTTCCAGAACGATCCCTTACTTTTTGAACCCGGAACAGGCTACGAATACACTAGTTTCGATTGGGTACTGATTTCCTTGGCGATGCAGGAGGCAAGTGGGATTCCATTTCAAGACTATGTAAACGAAAGAGTGCTCAAGCCTTTAGGAATGTCAAACACTATAGCCCCAAAACAGTTTTCTCAGGATAACGCGCAAGAAGGCGATGTTTCTAAAGACGCGCAAAATAAATGGGAATATGCCAAATGGTATACTAAAATGGGATTTGGCTTTCGTAAAGCAATTCCAGTAAATAATTTTTATAAGCTGGCTGGCGGCGGTTATTTGAGCACTTCGGAAAATATCGCCAAATTTGGTCAGGCGTTTCTAGATGATACAGTGTTGAATCCAAATATCCGTTCCGAGTTCCTCACATCCCTTATTGTCAAAGGCAAACCAACGTATTATGGTTTGGGTTGGCAAGTGAGTGAAGATAGGAAGGCAAGACCTTATTTTGGACATATTGGTAGCAGTGTAGGAGCGTATTCCAATCTTTTTGTATATCCACAGCAGCGCATGGTATTTTCGATATTGATAAATTGCACCGAACCCAAGGTGCAGGAAGTTTTGGATGAGGTTATGGATAATCTTTTGGAAAATACAGGGATGGATAAAAATAATTTACCAATGGCCTAATTCATGAATGGAACATCGACTCTAGTCCTTCTTTTACAGAAGTAATCTATTAAATTTTGGAGCTATATTTATTTCCTATCAATATATATTGGCAATACAATTCAAAAAAATCACTACTATTTGCTCCTCTTGTATACCTTTTTTTAGGACGATACAACAAATTGAAACGATGATTCGACCTTTGTAACACACTAATTCAAATTCGCAACTAAGTGTACACTATCGCCTAAACTTTACACTTTTAAAACCTAAAAAGTGGTAACCTTAACTACCCTCCAATTCCAATTCCAATTTCAACATTGACAAGCCGTCATTCATACCTCTAAACCCCTATCTCTTTTTTCATCCATTGTTTACTCCAAAGAATAAATAGGCCTGCGGTCAAAAACATAATGATACCATAAACGGCCGGGGCAATTGCATATGCCGTATCATTCAGCAGAATGGTGGCAATGCTAATGCCCAGGGTACCGTTTTGGATGCCACCTTCTATGGTAATGGAAATCCTTTGTTTTAGGGATAGTTTAAATAGATAAGCCAAACCATATCCTATGGCCATTGTAACTAGGTTTAAAGTCAAGGTTACCAATCCAGCTTCATTCAGGCTTGAAAACAATAATTGCCTTTCCTTAATAATTACCGCTAACAGCACCACAACAAAAAAGATGCCTGAAGCTCGCTTTACGGGTTTTTGCATCCGAAACGAAAACTTAGGGCGTTTTGATTTCAGGAGCATGCCCAAAGCCACCGGAGCTATAACTACGATAAATACCTGTAAAATGGTCTGTAATATATTAAGCTGAATTAAAGTGCCCGACCCCAGCACCTCCTGCAATCCCAAATTAACGATAAATGGAATGGTTAGCAAAGTGATTAAACTACAGGCTGCAGTCATGGAAACGGAAAGTGCCGTGTCGCCATTGGCCAAATGGGTGATCAAGTTTGAGGTTGGCCCGCCGGGGCAAGCGGCCAAAATAATGATTCCAATAGCAATATCGGGCTGTAATGTAAAGATTTCAATTAAGGCAAAACCCACAATGGGCAGAAAGATCAGTTGACAAATAAGGCCAATGATGATGGCTTTGGGACGTAGGAACACAAAAGAAAAATCCCTTAGACTTAAGGACAGTCCCATTCCGAACATGATAATGATTAACGAGAGGGCCAAAATGACATTGGAAACGGAATCCATCGGCTAAAGGGTTGTTTTAGTTATCTAGATATTAAATATAACTGATTTATAAACTTTTTGGGATACCTTACTTCAATGAACTCATAAAACACTAACCTTATTACCTCATAATTCGGGATATGCCCGAATAACTTGTTGGTTTATTAAACCAGTTTAACGGAATTGGCCAGAAATTGAATTATCTTGAAGTCCAATCTAAAAATGGACTTAAGCATGGCAAACGAGTATATCGATTTAGAATCCCTAAAATTTATATTATATAAGGTGCATGGGCTCCAAGAGGTTTTGGACCTGCCCAACCATTCCGATTATGATATCGCTTCTATAGACCTGCTTTTGAATTCGGTAAAGGAATTTTCTGACAAGGAAATGTATCCCTATTTTAGGGAGATGGATGAACATCCCGCACATTTTAAGGATGGGGAAATCATCGTACATCCACAAGTGAACAAATACATGAAGGCGGGCGGGGAAATGGGTTTTATCGCGGGAGCGTTCCCTTATAAAGATGGCGGTATGCAACTTCCGGCCATGGTCATTAACGCATCGGCCTACATTCAAGAGGCAGCGAATAATCAACTACCCGGCTACATTGGGTTGACCATTGGAGCAGCCGAACTGATTACTCATTTTGGCAATGAAGCCTTAAACAAAACATATGTTCCTAAAATGCTGGACGGTAGTTGGGGTGGGACCATGTGCCTCACAGAGCCACAAGCGGGCAGCTCATTATCTGACATAACCACATCCGCGGAACCTGATGGCGATGCCTATAAAATCCACGGACAGAAAATATTTATTTCCGGTGGAGACTATAAAGGTGCCAAAAACATTGTTCACCTCGTTTTGGCGCGTCTTAAAGGAGCGCCGGCCGGTACCAAGGGTATCTCCCTTTTTGTAGTGCCAAAAAACCGACCTGATGCAGATGGCAATCTTACACCCAACGACGTACAAACGGTAGCGGATTTCGAGAAAATGGGTCAAAAAGGCTATTGCACCACACATCTCTTTTTTGGAGACAAAAAACAGTGCCAAGGTTGGCTGGTGGGAGAGGCTAACCAAGGCCTAAAATATATGTTCCTAATGATGAACGGCGCACGTATTGCCGTTGGCCGGGGGGCGGCAGCCATTTCAACTGCGGCCTATCATGCCTCTTTGAACTATGCCCATGAACGGGCGCAAGGCCGAAAATTGGCCAGCACGGGCAAAAAGGATGTGCAACAGGAACAGACACTGATAGTTAACCATCCAGATGTCCGCCGGATGCTCTTGCTACAAAAAGCGGTTTCCGAAGGTTCCTTGAGTTTGGTCTTCCTTACGGCCAAATACCACGATTATTCCAATTCGCATCCCGATGTCGAGGAACGCAAAAAGTATAAACTCCTGTTAGAAATATTGACCCCTGTTGTAAAAACCTATCCCTCCGAAATGGGCAAGGTTGCAGTGGACAACGGCTTACAGGTTTTGGGCGGTTACGGCTTCTGTACCGATTATATTTTACAACAGTACCTGCGTGATATCCGTATTTTTTCCATTTATGAAGGCACTACGGGCATACAGTCCCAAGATTTGTTAGGCCGAAAAGTGACTATGGAAAACGGCAAGGCACTTCAACTTTTATCCGAAGAAATCACCAAATCCATCAAGGCCGGTATGGCGCACGAAGGCCTTGTGCCTTACGCCAAAAAATTGGGCGAAAAACTGGAACTTACCCAAAAAGTAATACAATCGCTCATGGGTTACGCCATGAAAGGCGATTACGAACGCTTTTTGGCCGATGCCACGCCCTTTATGGAGTTCTTCTCCAATATCCTTGTTGGATGGCTATGGTTGGACATGGCCCGCGAAGCGCAACAAGCTTTGGTTACGGGAGCTTCTGAAAACAGCATCGACTTCTACGAAAGTAAGATACACACCATGGAATTCTACTTTACCTACGAATTACCCAAAACAACAGGACTAGCAGAAATTTTAATGAACGGAAAAACATTAACGGTAGGATCCGATAAAAAGGTGTTTATTTAAGTTAGGAGTACATATCTAAAAGTAGGAGGTAAAAAACTATTGACAACTATAAAATAAGAAAAGCCTTTATCGAAAATCGAATGGTGTACAGCACAAAAGCAAAAAAATGAGCATAAAACAGAAATTTGATCTCACAGGAAAGGTCGCTATCATTACTGGCTCCAGTAAGGGAATCGGAAAGTCTATCGCACAAGGTCTGGCGGAAAACGGGGCAAAAGTGGTCATCAGTAGCAGAAAACAGGATGCCGTGGATGCCGTTGTAAATGAATTTAAAGAAATGGGTTTGGAAGCCCTAGGCATCGCTTGTCATATTGGCGACAAAGCGCAATGCGAAAACCTGATTTCACAGACGATGGCAACCTATGGCCGTATCGATATCTTGGTTAATAATGCCGCTATTAATCCGTATTACGGGCCTTTGGAACAATCGGATGAGGCCGTGTTCGACAAGATTATGAATATCAACGTAAAGGCACCGTGGCTGCTTTCCAACTTGGCACAGGCACATATGAAGGCCGAAGGCGGCAGTATCATCAATATTTCTTCGGTGGAAGGTATTCATCCGGGGTTTAAATTGGGACTGTATAGTATGACCAAAGCGGCGCTGATCATGATGACCAAAAATCAGGCAAAGGAATGGGGACGTTACGGTATCCGGTCCAATGCCGTGTGCCCGGGACTCATCAAGACCAAGTTTAGCGAAAGTCTGTGGTCCAATGAAAAATTGGTTGCCGGTTACGAACAAATGGTGCCGCTGCAACGTATGGCAGAACCGGATGAAATGGCAGGCTTGGTCATGCTGCTAGCTTCGGATGCCGGTTCCTACATGACAGGTGGGGTTTATGCTGCCGATGGGGGATATTTAATTTCAGGCTAAATCAGAACTATGAATTTTGACTACAGTAAAAAATCAATAGCGCTTCAAGAAAAACTAAAGGCCTTTATTGCCGAACATCTGCTTCCGGTAGAGCGTGAGGTGGACACCTTCAATCTAGACCCAAAAAATATTTGGATGAAATGGCCGGGCCTGGAGAATTTAAAGGATGAAGCCAAGGCGGAGGGCCTTTGGAACCTGTTTCTCCCAAAAAGTTATGGGGACTTTGGTGCAGGTCTTACGAATCTGGAATATGCGCCCTTGGCGGAGACGATGGGAAGAATGATATGGGCATCAGAGATTTTCAATTGTAGTCCGCCCGATACAGGCAATATGGAAGTTTTGGCCAAATACGGAACGCCAGCACAGCAAAAACAATGGCTAGAACCCTTATTGAACGGCGCTATACGCTCTGCCTTTTTAATGACCGAACCCGATGTGGCTTCCTCTGATGCTACCAATATTGAAACGTCTATAGTTTCGGATGGAGACTATTATGTCATCAACGGAAGAAAATGGTGGTCGTCCGGAGCCATGGACCCGCATTGTAAAATCTGCATCGTGATGGGAAAGACCGATTTTGATGCCCCTAGACACCTACAACAAAGCATGGTCTTGGTGCCCATGGATACAGCTGGCCTTACAATCGTGAGACATCTTCCCGTTTTCGGCTACAGTGATTCCCCGGAAGGCCATGCCGAGATTCTATTGGAAAACGTCCGAGTGCCAAAATCGAATATTTTGGTAGGCGAAGGAAAAGGATTTGAAATTGCCCAAGGGCGTTTGGGCCCCGGTCGCATTCATCATTGCATGCGGCTTATCGGTATGGCGCAGCGGGCCTTGGAACTCATGTCCGAACGCACGGTGCAACGTAAACCTTTTGGCCGTACCTTGGATATGTATAGCAGTATCCGGCAGGAGATTGCAAAATCGGCCTGTGAAATTGAACAGGCGCGTTTATTGACGCTTTCCGCAGCCGATAAAATGGACAAACTGGGCAACAAGGAAGCGAAAGACCTCATCGCTATGATCAAGATCGTGGCACCTAACATGGCCTTAAAAGTAATAGATCGCGCCATGCAGATCATGGGTGGGAAAGGTGTGAGCAACGACACGCCCCTGGCCCATTTCTACGCTGCAGCCAGAACCCTGCGCTTAGCAGATGGCCCGGATGAGGTACACATGAGTCAATTGGGGAAAAACACAATCAAAAAATACAACACGCCCTAACTATGGAAGTGACCCCAACTAGCAAACCGGTACGAGAAGGCGAGGAACTTCCGAAAGAAAAGCTAAAACAATTTTTGTTTGAGCACGAGCTCATACATTCCGCAATGAGCGAGGTGAAAGTGCTCCAATTTTCGAATGGATATTCCAACCTAACGTATTTGTTGGAGATTGAGGGGAAAGAATTGGTGCTTCGGAAACCTCCGCATTCGGCTCCAAAACGGGGTCATGATATGGGCAGGGAATATAAAGTGCTACACCATTTGAATCCCGTTTTTAAGAAAACTCCTAAGGTCTATGCCTATTCCGATGATAAAAAAGTTATTGGCGCCCCGTTCTATATTATGGAAAAGGTAGATGGCATCATCTTAACGGCCAAAAGTGCACAGCAAAAACAGATAACGCCACAAGCATTTAAAACGATTGCCAATACATGGTTGGATACTTTTGTCGCCTTTCATCAGATAGATTATAAAGCTGCCGGCCTGACCGATCTGGGAAGACCCGAGGGATATGTGGAACGACAGGTTACCAATTGGAGCAAACAATATATAGCGGCCGCCACGGATGATGTTCGCGCAGCGGAAAAAGTAATGGCGTGGATGCAGGAGAAGCAACCAAAACACTATACCCACAGTCTGATTCACAACGATTTTAAATATGACAATGTAGTTTTTAATGATGACAGCTGGACCGAAATTTCCGCGATTTTGGATTGGGAAATGTGTACGCTTGGTGACCCGTTAATGGATTTGGGGACCTCTTTGGGCTATTGGACCACTGCCATGGATCACGATATTATGAAAAGTGGTCTTCCCTCGCCTACCGTCATGGAAGGTAATCCTACACGAACGGAAATCGTACAGCAATATGCCCTTAAAAGTGGTAGAAACATAGATAATTTGGTTTTTTACTATGTCTATGGATTGTTCAAAATTGCGGTCATCGCGCAGCAAATCTATTACCGTTACAAACATGGCTATACCAGTGATCCTAAATTTGCGCAGCTGAATAAGGCATCGGAATTATGCTGCAATACCGCTTGGCAGGCCATTCAAAAGAATAAAATCGATGGTTTGTATTGAAGATATATGATGAAGCTCGAACCATTAAAAGTAAAAGATTGGGATTAAGAACAGTTCATTTTTAGTTCCTCGCCCAAGAAGAGGGGAAGTGGGTTCCGACTTTTTCAATCGGGACACAGAGGGATCTGAAAACCCAATCCATGGAAGTTCATGACAACATAGAATAGAAACTAATTCAACTTGCATAGAATACAAACCTAGAAAGGACTAGTAGAAATTTATAAAGGGATTCCCACTATACCGAAACCTCCCAAGTGTTGGGGCAGTACAAGTGCAGGAACTAAAAATACTAAAAATAGCCATGAACTTAAAAAACAAAATAGTCATTATTACGGGAGCTGGGAGCGGTATCGGGGCCGCTACGGCAAAACTGTTCGGGCAACATGGGGCCACAGTCGTTGTATCGGACATCAATCTTGAAAATGCCGAAACGGCAGCTGCTCAAATAATAGCCGAAGGTGGTAAAGCAGAGGCTATACAAACCGATGTCACACAATTTGATGCGGTAGAAGCCTTGATAGCCAAAACCGTGTTAAGTTATGGGCAACTTGATGTAATGGTAAACAATGCCGGCATTGGTGGAAAACAACAACTGAAAACCGCAGAACATACCCATGACGATTGGCACAATGTAATTGCCGTGAACCAGACCGGTGTGTTCTATTGTATGAAAGTGGCGTTAAAACAAATGACGGCACAGGGTCACGGGAACATTGTTAACGTGGCTTCTTTGGCGGGATTGAAAGCATCTGGAAATAACCTTTCTTATAGCGCTAGTAAATATGCGGTTGTGGGCATGACCAAATCCGCCGCCTTGGAATACGGCCGAAAAAAGATTCGAATCAATGCGGTATGTCCGGGTTTTACCCATTCCGCTTTATTGAACCAATTGTTAGCTTCTAGTCCTACCATTGAAGAGAAATTGAAACACATGATTCCCATGGGCCGCTTTGGGGAAGCGCACGAAATTGCAGAAGCTATATGTTGGCTCGCCTCGGATAACTCGAAATTTATAACTGGGCAAACTATCACACTAGATGGAGGTACATCTTTATAAGCAAATATGAAAAACTTACTACTAACACGAAAAGAAGGCTATACCATAGTTCAAATGAACCGTGGCAAAGTGAACGCCATCAACCACGAAATGGTCAACGAACTTCGTGAAACATTTGCCGATTTGGAAAAAGACCCAGAGGTAAAAGGTGTCATACTTACGGGGCAACCGCATTATTTTTCTGCGGGACTGGATTTGATCGCGCTTATGGAATACGACAAAAAACAGATTTCTAATTTTTTCGATGACTTTGGAAATTTATATGCAGACTTGGTACGATTCAGAAAACCCTTTATCTCCGCTATTACAGGCCATGCTCCGGCAGGGGGCTCGGTGCTTGCCGTTACCAGCGACAATCGCTATATGGCGGATGGAGAGAATTACGTTATCGGGCTCAATGAAGTGGCGGTCAACATTCAAATCAGTCAAAACTTAACGGAAATTTATGCCTTTTGGATGGGTGGCGGACGCGCAAGTCGCTATATTTTGGAGGGGAAATTGTTGTCTGGAAGAGAAGCGTTAGCCGCTGGCTTGGTAGATGAACTGCTTCCCTTGGAAAAAGTAATGCATAGAGCCGAACAACAAATGAAAAAGTACCTACAGGCCGACCAAGAAATTCTGGTCAACACCAAATACAAGGTTCGAAAACACCTGTTGGACAAACTGGATCAAAAAGCGGGAAATGCACTAAAAGAAGCTTCGGAACTTTGGTGGAAACCTGAAATCAGGGCGAAAATGGAGGCTTACGTGGCTGGCTTTTCTAGTAAAAAGAAGTGAAGAATTGAATGAACAGATTTCCGCCGAAGTTCATCTTGATTATAGACGAAGGCCGGGAATGAAGTAAAAATAGTTATATGAACAAGCAATTATTATTTGTAAAAAGACCTACGGGAGAAGCAGATGCTTCCACTTGGAAATTGGTAAACAATCCCATTCCAGAAATCGGGGAAGGGCAATTTTTAGTAAAACAACATTACGTATCCTTAGATCCTGCCATGCGCGGATGGATGAACAATGTCAAATCCTACATTGCACCTATGGAAATCGGTTCCGTGATGCGGG
The DNA here is from genome assembly GCA_963697395.1 of uncultured Flavobacteriaceae bacterium. Classification (GTDB taxonomy): domain Bacteria; phylum Bacteroidota; class Bacteroidia; order Flavobacteriales; family Flavobacteriaceae; genus Maribacter. The sequence continues at coordinate 42,824 of CAVONX010000005.1, read as the reverse complement.
CAGGGTCTGTAGGCGAGGTCATTGCATCAAAACATCCTGAGTTTAAAGTAGGCCAGTACGTTGCAGGAACCGGTGGCGTGCAGCAATATGCGGTAACAGATGGACAGGGGTTTTATCCCGTAGACCCAAAAATGGCTCCTTTACCTACCTTCATTGGCACCTTGGGCATGACAGGAATGACGGCGTATTTTGGCATTACCGAAGTCGGAAAAATAAAGGAAGGCGAAGTGGTATTGGTTTCGGGTGCGGCAGGAGCCGTGGGGAGCGTTGTGGGGCAAATAGCAAAGATTAAAGGTTGTACCGTAGTCGGTATTGCCGGCGGTGTCGACAAGTGTAAATATGCGGTAGAAGAACTCGGTTTTGATGCCTGTATCGATTACAAAAATGAAAATGTAGCATCCAAGTTGAAAGAACATTGCCCTAAGGGCATTGATGTGTATTTTGACAATGTAGGCGGAGAAATCTTGGACATCGCTTTGACGCGATTGCGACGCCATGCACGCATCGTCATCTGTGGTGCCATTTCGCAATACAACAACAAAACAGGGGTAAAGGGCCCCAGCAACTACATGTCCCTTTTGGTAAACCGTGCTACCATGCAAGGTATGGTGGTGTTCGATTATGCAGACCGCTACAAGGAAGGCGCCATGCAACTAGGCAAATGGATGGCCGAAGGCAAGTTGAAAAGTCGCGAAGCGATTTACGAGGGAATCGAAAATTTCCCCGAAACCTATAACCGCTTATTTAGCGGGGACAAGAAGGGGAAGTTGGTTTTGAAGGTGATTGAGTGATTATTTTGAGTTTTAGGCTATAGGCAAAATCAAAAAGTAATTTTTATCCCTGTATTCTTTAAGAACCAGACCATAATTCTTTTTTTTGGCAAAACGGAAGGTGAAGAGCCCAAGCCTTGAACCAAATACCTAGCGATGGATTTTAGATGTTAAAGCAAAAAATATGAAAGCAATACGATGCAATACTTACGGTCCTCCTTCAACCTTGACTTTGGAAGAAGTAGCCGATTTAAAACCGAACAGAAATGAGGTTTTGGTCCGAGTAAAAGCCTGCGGTGTTAACTTTCCTGACACGTTGATAATTCAAGGTTTGTATCAATTTAAGCCCGAACTACCTTTTACACCCGGTAGCGACCTCGCTGGCGTGGTAAAAGCTATTGGGGAAGACGTAAAACATTTAAAAATTGGCGATGAAGTTTTTGGATTTGTAGCCCATGGCGCGATGGCTGAAGAGACTTTGGTTCCGGCCAATTCCTGTTTTCCAAAGCCAAAGAAAATGGATTTTTCCGTTGCTGCCTCCTTTATGATGGCCTACGGCACGTCATTCCATGCGCTACAAGATCGAGCAAAACTCCAAAAAGGAGAGACCCTTCTGGTATTGGGTGCCTCTGGCGGTGTTGGCCTTGCCGCTGTAGAACTGGGAAAACTTATGGGTGCCCATGTGATTGCGGCAGCCTCTTCTAATGAAAAATTGGAACTCTGCAAGCGGTTCGGCGCAGATGAGACCATCAATTATGCTACGGACGATTTAAAATCGGCTATAAAAACCTTGACCAATAACAAAGGTGTGGATGTCATCTATGACCCTGTGGGCGGGAATTATGCCGAAGCAGCGTTTAGGGGAATCGCTTGGAACGGTAGGTATTTGGTCGTAGGTTTTGCCTCGGGAGAAATCCCTAAACTGCCCCTCAACCTACCCTTATTAAAAGGAGCTTCGGTCGTGGGCGTCTTTTGGGGCGGATTCGCCATGGGTCAATCTAAGGAGAACATGAAAAACACCATGACCTTGATGCAATGGTATGCCGATGGCAAACTAAAACCGCATATCGATAAAATATATTCCCTCAAGGATGCTCCAAAAGCTTTGGAAGTTATGATGGAGCGCAAAGTGATGGGGAAGTTGGTCATAAAAGTTGGGTAGTGGTTAGTTTTAGAGGGTACCAAGCGAGAAAGGTCTCAAGTCTGATGCCTTTCAGGTTTAGGCCTGGGGACGCGCAGTGCGCAAGGTGTATACCTATAGGCCTGTCTTTAACCCTCGCACCTCCAGCGGACAGGCTTGAGTTTGTATTTGAACTTAAATTTAAAGAATATGAGATTAAAAGACAAAGTAGCGATTATAACAGGTGGAGCCAGGGGTATTGGGGAAGCCATTGCGGAACTATTTGCCAAGGAAGGTGCTAAAGTGATCATAATCGACCTTTTGCCGCAAGGGCAGCAAGTGGCCAAACGTATCATTGAAAATGGCGGCGTTGCTGAGTATCATTCTGTTTCCGTAACGGATAAAAACGGCATTGATGCGCTGTTCGAGAACGTGAACAAAACCTATGGCAAGATTGATATCCTCATCAATAATGCCGGTATTACCAGAGACCGTACGCTAGAAAAAATGAGTATGGACGAGTGGGATGCGGTTATTGATGTTAACCTCAAAGGGGTATTTATTTGTACCCAAGCCGTTGCTCCCTATATGAAGGCTAATAATTACGGACGCATTGTTAGTGCGGCATCCAACGTGGGACTGCGCGGTAATTTTGGTCAGACCAATTATGCGGCAACCAAAGCAGGGGTTATCGCCATGGCCAAGACATGGACCATGGAACTGGGAAAATATGGGATTACGGCAAATGCCGTAGCGCCCGGTTTTACGCTGACCGAGATGGTAGCAGATATTCCAGAGGCGCATTTGGATGCCATAAAGGCCAGTATTCCACTAAAAACCGCTGCGCAACCTATTGATATTGCGTATGGCTATCTATACTTGGCTTCGGACGAGGCGCGCTTCGTATCCGGTATTTGTTTGACCATTGATGGGGGAACGGCACGCTAGCTAAAACCTTTTGAACTAAAAAACAACAGTATGAAATCCGATAAAAAATCTGTTTTCAGAAAAGCAATTTAAGTAAGCAGTTGCAGACGTAGTAACAGCTATTGATAATTTAGCTCTACCAACCGCTACCAAAAACTGCCTGCTCCTTCAGAGGTAGTATTTTAACTTTATTTGAAACCAATTCAACACTATGGCAAAATTACATATTTCAGATTTTACAGAGTTCAAAAGTTTGGTGGGCAAAGAACTTCCTGTCGGAGATTGGCTTACCGTGACCCAAGAAATGATCAATGATTTTGCGAAAGCTACCCAGGATTTTCAATGGGTGCATGTAGATCTGGAGAAAATCAAAAAACATTCTCCGTTCAAGAAGCCCATTGCACATGGCTTTCTATCCGTTTCGCTTTTGTCTAAATTATTGACAGACCTTGTTGCGGTGGATTCAGTTACCATGGGTGTCAATTACGGATTGAACAAAGTCCGTTTTCCGAGTCCCGTTTTAGTAGATAGTCAAATTCGGCTGCAAACCGTCATTTACGAGGTCGAAGCGTATGGTGACAAGGGATTAAAAATCACATGGAATTGTACTGTTCAACTAAAGGATAAGGACAAACCCGCCTGTGTGGCCGAATTCATAAGTTTAATGTTCGAGTAACTAGTAATGTTCTGCCATACTGAAAATAATAGCACTAAAATACGATAGGGGGCAAAAGGAAAACTAAGGACAGATACAGGTTAAAAACCGGGGAAATATTTGTATATTATTCTGTTTTTCATCCACCTATAATCCAGACAACCAATATCACATTTGCACCATGAAAAGACTATTTGACCTTTTATACCACCAAGTCGCCAATTTCCCTATTGATAATGCCTTAAATGCGCGAGATTCCGATGGACAATGGAAATCCTACAGTTCACAAAAGGTGCTAGAATCTGCAGAGTTGGCAGCTTCAGGTTTACTGAATCTAGGATTTAAACCTGGAGATAAAATTGCCATTACTTCGTATAAAAACCGACCAGAATGGGTCATTATGGATTTTGCCATACAAATGGCGGGAATGATCAGTATTCCCATGTACCCCACCATTAGCCCAAGCGAATACGAATATATTTTGAACGAAGCCGAGGTAAAAGCCGCTTTTTGTGGTGGACTGGACCTATATGATAAACTAACGAAAGCACAGTTAAAAAGCCCCACACTTACCCATATCTACGCATTTGACCAAGATTCAAAAGGTCCATTTTGGGAGACCATGTTAGATACATCAAAACAGAATGACCTTGAGAAAATAAAGACTGGTATAGAAACTGACGACTTGGCCACCATCATTTATACCTCTGGCACCACCGGAAACCCCAAAGGGGTTATGTTATCGCACAGAAATATCATGCACGTAATCTTGGAAACCTCTAAATTTTTGCCTTTAACAGCCGGCGACAAGGTCATAAGTTTTTTACCGCTATGCCATGTCTATGAGCGTGCGGTTTCATTTGCCTATTGCTTCAGAGGTGTGGCAGTTCATTTTTGTGGCACCGACAACCTCAGCGGACCAGATGGTGATTTAGCAAGTGTACGCCCTGTAGTCTTCACAACAGTACCCAGATTATTGGAAAAAGTTTATGAAGCCATTTACAATAAAGGACTTGCCCTTGAAGGAATTAAGAAAAATCTCTTTTTTTGGGCTTTAGATCTAACGGATGATTTTGAACTGGACCAAAAGCTTACGTTTACCAAAAAACTACAATGGAAAATTGCGGATAAATTGATTTTCAGTAAATGGCGCGATGCCCTGGGCGGTAATATTCGTATGATTGTTACGGGTGCCGCCCCCTGCCCTTCAAAAATACTGCGCGTATTCTGTGCAGCCGGGATTCCGGTGCGTGAGGCATACGGATTAACCGAAACTTCGCCTACACTTACTGTTAACAGTTTAGAACCAGGTGGTACGTTAATCGGCACAGTTGGGTATGCCATCCCAGGGGTCTTGCTCAAAATAGACCCGTCAGATGGTAATTATGCTGCGGATGAAGGTGAAATTTTGGCACACGGGCCCAATGTGATGGAGGGCTATTACAAAAATCCGGAAATAAACGCACAAGTGTTTACCGAAATTGATGGTAAAAAATGGTTCCGTACAGGTGATATAGGGAAATTGATAAAAGGTGCATCCGGTCAGGAATTCCTAAAAATAACCGACCGTAAAAAGGAGCTATTGAAAACCTCTGGAGGTAAATATGTTGCCCCTGCCCCCATTGAAAATAAAATGAAAGAAGATTTCCTAATTGAACAAATGATGGTGGTGGGCGACAAGCAAAAATTTGTGACCGCCCTTATTGTTCCCTCAGAAGCATCGCTCAAAAATTGGTGTGAGCACAAAAAATTGGGCTGGACCACTTTGGATGAAATGATCAAGCACAAAAAAGTCATCTCCAAATATCAAAAAGTGATAGATGCCTACAATCCCTTGTTCAGCCATATAGAACAGGTAAAAAAGTTTAAACTTATCAGCGCTCCATGGCTGCCCATTCATGAAGATGGTGCAGAAGCGGAACTAACGCCTACTTTAAAATTAAAAAGAAGGGTGATACGGGAGAAATATAAAAAGGAGATCGAAGATCTTTATGCATAGCAGTTTTATAACAAATTTTTATAACAAAAGCCTTTAAGCACTTGAACTCAGGGAACGAGGTTTACTGCTCTTTAATAATCATTTTACCTAATTTATTTCTAAAATCCTTATTTTTAAATATTCAAGAGTAATGTCAAAATGCCTCAAGTAAAGAAAATCGCGTTCTATTTTTTTCTGTCTCTTTATTTTGTCAGCTGTACTGATACTGCGGTAAAAGAACAAAGGGAAGCTATAGAAAAATCGAGCATAGTCAAACGATTCTCCGCCTTGCCCAAAACCGTAAATTCACCAGAAGATAATCTGTCGTCCGTAGAAAAAGAGGTCTTGGGAAAACTACTATTTTTTGACCCCATACTTTCTGGTAATAAAGACGTAGCCTGTGCTACTTGTCATCATCCTGCTAACGGGTATGCAGAGTTTTTGGATATTAGTATAGGGCCTAATTCTAGCGGTATGGGCAGCAAACGAAAATTTAATACTACCAACGATATTCCCTTGGTTAAACGAAATGCACAATCCATACTAAATACCGCCTTTAACGGTATAGACCAAAATAACGCCTATGAACCTGAACAGGCCACCATGTTCTGGGACGACTGCGCAAAAAGCCTTGAAAAACAAGCTTTGGAACCCATAAAGGCCTTTGAGGAAATGCGTGGCCATGGGATTGCCGAAGCCGATATTCTGCAAACGGTCATAGACCGCTTAAGCGCCATACCGGAATACCAAAAACTCTTTGAACTGGCTTTTGAGGACAAGAATGCCATTTCCGTAGACAACCTAGGCAAGGCCATCGCCGCTTTTGAACGTACGCTCATTACCAACAATTCTCGATTTGACCGATATATGCGGGGCGATAGCGATGCCATACTCATTTCCGAGAAACAAGGCTTTGAGCTTTTTAAAACCGTGGGGTGCATCAACTGCCATAATGGGCCTATGTTTTCAGATTACAAGATGCATGTTTTGGGAACTCCTGAAAACGATAAGTTACCCGTTCCCGATGCCGGTGTCCTGGATACTTTTGCCTTCCGTACACCATCACTTAGAAACCTAAGGTTTACAGCGCCCTATATGCATAACGGGAGCTTACAGGATTTAAGGCGTGTACTTGAGTTTTACGAAGATATTTCTAACGGAAAAGTGCGCAATAAAAATATACCCGCCAAACGGTACGACCCCTTTGTGCGCGAACTAGAACTTAGCGTTAAAGAAATGTCGCTGATCATCTCGTTTTTGAACACCTTAAACGATGACAGGTTTGACAAGGAATTACCGGAATCCGTTCCTAGCGGACTTCCTGTAGGCGGAAATATTCAATAAATCCTTGGGTTGTTTTTAGAGTAGATTTTTTTAAAAGAATGTAAGGTTTCTTCTTCTTGCCATATCCAGACGGATAACGCATAAAAAAAAGCAATACACCAAAACAATCTTATATCAATAGCTTAACGTAACTTTATATTCATGAAAAAATTAAACCGACAAAACCTAGGGATTACGGAAAAATTCCCGATCAAAATAGTCCAATTCGGGGAAGGAAATTTTCTGCGTGCCTTTGTGGGTAGCGCTGTTCAAGAATTAAATAAAAAGGCAAATTTTAATGGGGGAATTGCCGTTGTACAGCCTATTCCATATGGAATGATTCCACAATTGAAAGCCCAAGATGGCCTGTACACCCTATTTTGTAAGGGCATTAAAAACGATAAGGCCGTGGAGGAAAAGGAACTCATTACTGCTATTGTGAAAGCAGTAGACCCCTATACGGAATTTGAGAACTACCTTGCCTTGGCCAAGGAACCTGAGCTACAGTTTATTGTTTCCAACACTACGGAGGCCGGTATTGCATTTGAACCTGGCGATACCGCAGAAATGCAACCACCAAGTTCCTTTCCTGCCAAACTAACGCTGCTTTTGCACAAACGTTTTACCCATTTTAACGGAGCTCACGATAAGGGCATTACCTTGATACCCTGCGAACTGATCAACCATAATGCCGATACCTTAAAAAAGTACATTTTAGAATATGCTGTGCTTTGGAACTTGGGCGATGCCTTTACCAGATGGGTACTGTATGCGTGCAGCTTTCACAACAGTTTGGTGGATCGTATTGTTACGGGCTATCCCAAAGACGATAGTGCCGCGTACCGCGCGCAATTGGATCATGAGGACAACCTTATGGTATCCGCGGAAATTTTTTTTCTATGGGTAATTGAAGGCGACGATGACCTAGAAGAAAAACTCCCCTTTCATAAAACACACCTAGACGTAAAGTTTGTGAGCGATTTGCAGCCTTACCGAACACGCAAGGTTCGTATCCTTAACGGAGCCCATACGGCCATGGTCCCTTTCAACTTGCTCTATGGTAATGAAACAGTAAAGGAAAGTGTAGATGATGCCTTTACGGGCTCGTTTATCCGTGCTTTGGTTTTTGAGGAAATTGTACCTACGTTACCTATGGAAAAAGGAACATTGGAAGAATTTGCCCAAGATGTTTTTGATCGGTTCAGGAATCCGTTTATAAAGCATCAATTGGCAAGCATTGCTCTCAACTCCATCTCCAAATTCAAAGTACGCGTGCTACCGAGCCTTTTAGAGTTCGTAAAGTTGAAAAAAAGGCTGCCCGTGCATACGGTTTTTGCCTTTTCTTGTCTACTACTATTTTATAAGGGTACATGGCGCGATAAAAAATTACCCGTGCAGGACGATGTAGACCTAGTTTCCGAACTTTCCGAGATTTGGCAATCCGGCAACCACGCAAACGTTGCAAAAGCTATTTTATCAAAGGAGAACTATTGGGACGGAGACCTTAGCTTTATACCGGGATTAACGGAAGCCGTTAGCCATGCCATGGAACAAATAGATATGTATGGTATTAAAGACGGATGGGTTAAATTCTTTAACGAATACAACAACAATAGCAATGCTTCATAAATTAATTAGAATTCACCCCAAGGACAACGTGGCTATTGCCTTGGTAGATTTAAAAAAAAGTGAGTTTGCAACTCTGGAAACGGCGAATGTTCTAATCATGTCCGACACCAAAGCAAAACACAAGATTGCCTTGGAACATTTGGATGTAGATGGTGAAATATACATGTACGGCATTTTAATAGGCAGGGCTGTTACGCCTATTGAAAAGGGAGAAGTGCTGACCACGGAAAATGTTAAGCACAAGACCCAATCCGTGAACCAAAGAACGGCTATTGTTGGCTGGACGCCACCCGATCTATCGCGTTGGAGAAACAGGAACTTTATGGGCTACCACCGACCGGATGGGCAAGTAGGAACCCAAAATATTTGGTTATTCTTTCCATTGGTTTTTTGTGAAAACAGGAATATTGAAGTCCTTAAGGATGTCTTTGAAAAAGAATTGAATACCAACGGTATAAGCCCGCAACGCCATTTATTGCGACAATTGATTAGTGGAGATGCAACACCTATCACAGAAGATAAGCCTACTAAAAATACCTCCACTTTTAACAATATCAAAGTAAAATTTATTAACCACCAGGGCGGTTGTGGAGGTATGCGCGAAGATTCGGAAAGCCTGGCGCGTTTACTTGCCGGGTACGTAAACAATCCCAATGTTGCTGGTGCCACGGTATTGAGTCTCGGCTGCCAGAACTTACAAATCGATACGTTCAAAAAGGCTTTGAAAGGCATAAACCCTGACATTCAAAAACCGGTATTGATTTATGAGCAACAGCAAATAGGGACGGTAGACAATCTTCTAAACCAGATTATAAAGGACTCTTTTGCCGGTATCAAAAAAGCGAACGAAATCCCCAGACAACCAGCGCCCTTGGCCCGTTTAAAAATGGGATTGGAATGTGGTGGCTCGGACGGATTTTCGGGGATATCTGCAAATCCGGCATTGGGGTACGCATCCGATATCTTGGCTGCCTTGGGGGGTTCTCCCATACTTTCTGAATTTCCCGAACTTTGCGGGGTAGAGCAAGAACTCGTAAACCGATGCGTTTCCGATGCCGATGCCGAGCGTTTTATGGGCTTGATGAAAGCTTATGAAAGCTCCGCCGAAGCTGCGGGATCTGGATTTGACATGAACCCATCGCCAGGCAACATAAAAGATGGCTTAATTACCGATGCCATGAAGTCCGCTGGAGCGGCAAAAAAGGGAGGTACCTCTCCTATTTGGGCCGTTTTAGATTATGGGGAATATGTAAGTAAACCTGGCTTAAACCTCTTGTGCACGCCTGGCAATGATGTGGAAAGCACCACCGCTATGGTGGGCTCTGGAGCCAACATAGTAGTGTTTACGACCGGTCTGGGAACGCCTACCGGCAATCCTATTGCGCCCGTCATAAAGGTTTCTTCTAACCATGACCTAGCAAAAAGAATGCCCGACATTATTGATGTTGATACTGGAGGCGTTATTACCGGTGAAAAAACCATTGAAGAAACAGGGGAAGCACTTTTGGAGTACATCATTAAAGTGGCCAGCGGAGAAATCATCGCCAAGGCCGACGCGTTGGGCCAAGACGATTTTATACCATGGAAACGTGGGATTTCTTTGTAGGGATTAAAAAAAGGTTGAGGTACTCTAACTATTTTTTAGTGCACTTTATCGAAAGACGTATTTGAAATCTGTCGAAAATTTTGATTCCATTGTTTTCTGTTTTTCTACAAAAATAATATTCTTACGTAGCCAAAAATGGGCATAGGGCATTTAAGAAAATAGTCTCAAGTAAATTTAGGTTTATGAGAGAATACCACTATCGCCGAACGGATACAACATATTTCAGAAAATCTTCAAATCCAACCTATATTTAAGATCTTCTTTAAATCCGAATCTAGGATGTTTGGTTCATAAATGAGCCGTTGCGTCATCAACCTAGATAATTCCCGGTCAAAATTTATATCTTTAAGCTCAACAGATAACAGAGCCATTTATTTAAACCTAAGTATTCAAACGGATTGAATGCTTATTACAATTTCAAAATGAAAAAAACAACCATCGGCCTCCCCTACATAAAATTGGGAAATATTGCGCTTTTTGGGTTATTTGCCCTATTTTTTTATTCCTGTGTAGAACAGGAAAAAGACAGTACACCATGGATTCCGCTTTTTGATGGTGAAACCTTGAACGGGTGGACGCAAAAAGGAGGCGAAGCCAGATATGAGGTGAGGGAGGGAACTATTGTTGGAACTACGGTAGCCAACACTCCCAATTCCTTTCTTACATCAAACAAAATGTACGGGGATTTTATCTTGGAACTTGATTATAAGGTAAACCCGAGTATGAATTCTGGGATACAGATACGAAGTAATAGCTATTCCTATTACAGAGATGGAACCGTACACGGTTATCAAATCGAGATAGATCCTTCTGATAGGGCTTGGAGCGCTGGTGTCTATGACGAAGCTAGAAGGGGTTGGTTGCACCCGTTGGCCGATGACAATATCGCCGCTAAGCAAGCCTTTAAGCAAAAAGATTGGAACCACTATCGTATAGAAGCCATAGGAGACACCCTTAAGACATGGATCAATGGCGTTCCTGCTTCACATTTGGTAGACGATCAAACCGCTAGCGGATTCATTGGGCTACAAGTACATTCTATTAACGGAGAGCAAAAAGAAGGAACGGAAATCATCTGGAAAAACATACGCATCCTGACCGATAGTCTCGATACCTATATTCAAAAGAGTCCCTTACCAATTGTAAACAAAAAGAATCAATTGACGCAAAATGAGTCGGACCAAGGTTGGAAAATGCTTTGGGATGGAAAAACAACGGAAGGCTGGAGAAGTGCCAGAGCAGAGGGTTTCCCAGAAAAGGGATGGGTGATGGAAGACGGTGTGCTTACGGTATTGTCCTCGGGTGGCGAAGAGTCTGCGGCAGGAGGCGATATCGTTACTGTAGATAAATATGCCGATTTTGAATTGATGGTGGATTTTAAATTGACGGAAGGCGCCAACAGCGGTATTAAATATTATGTGGATACAGAATTGAACAAAGGCCCAGGCTCGTCCATTGGTCTGGAGTACCAAATTTTGGACGATGAAAGGCATCCCGATGCCAAGTTGGGGAACCATGAAGGAAGCAGAACGGTGGCGTCGCTTTACGACCTTATCCAAGCCGATGTAAATAAACCTATCAACCCCATTGGAGAATGGAATACAGCGCATATCATTTCAAAAAGTAATCATGTAGAACATTATCTTAATGGCGCAAAGGTTCTGGAATACGAACGCAAAAGCGAAGCCTATAGAAAATTGGTGTCCGAAAGCAAATACGTTACCTGGCCCAATTTTGGGGAACTGGACAGAGGCCAGATTCTATTGCAGGACCATGGGGACCTTGTGAGCTTTAAGAACATAAAAATTAAGCCTATAACCAACAACTAGATCATGAAGAACAATAGAAGAGATTTCATCAAAAAAACAACGGCAGGCTCTTTGGCCCTAACCTTAGGCGGACTACCATTTTCTGCCATGGGGCATACGCGAATATTGGGTGCGAACGATCATATCAATTGTGCGATCATAGGAGTGCGTAGTAGGGCAAAAGCACACGTATTGGCAATTCATGCGAATGCAAATGCCAAAATATTATATAATTGCGATGTAGACGATACTATCATACAAGAGCATAATGAATGGTGCCAAAAGAATATTGGATATGTTCCCAAGGTCGAAAAGGATTTTAGGAAAATACTAGAAGACAAGGATGTGGATGCCGTATTCATTGCCACACCGGAGCACTGGCATGCCCCGATGGCCATCATGGCCATGCAGGCAGGCAAGCATGTGTATATAGAAAAACCGTGCAGCCACAATCCGCACGAGAACGACCTATTGGTGGCCGCTCAGAAAAAATTCGGAAAAAAGGTACAAATGGGTAACCAACAGCGTTCAGCACGGACCTCTATCCAAGCCATTCAAGATATACGAGCTGGCGAAATTGGCGAAGTCTATAAAGGAGAGGCCTATTATTCCAATAATCGTGGATCTATTGGCAAGGGCAAGGAAATTACCGTTCCCAAAACATTGGATTGGGACCTATGGCAAGGCCCTGCACCACGTGAAAACTATAGGGACAATATTCATCCTTACAATTGGCACTGGTTCAAAACATGGGGTACTGGAGAAATGCACAATAACGGCACTCATGAGGTGGATATCTGTCGTTGGGCCTTGGGCGTCGATTTACCTGAAAGCGTTACTTCCTTTGGCGGAAAATACACCTTTGACGACGATTGGGAGTTTGTGGACAACCAGCAAGTAACATTCAAATATCCAGATAACAAATTTATTACCTGGACGGGACATAGCCGAGGTGTCATCATGCCCGACCAACCCGGACGTGGCGTAACAATTTACGGAAGTAAAGGGAGTATACAGTTAGACCGAAATTTCTATAAGCAATTCGATTTGCAGGGAAATGCCATCAAATTCGAGTTTGAGAAGTCGGCAAGTGCCACTACCAACACCAGGGGAGAAGGACAATTAGACGTAGACCACGTAGGCAACTTTTTTGAAGGTATACGCCGCGATACATCTTTGCATGCTGAAATCAACGATGCAAGTATTTCTACGATGCTTTGTCACCTAGGAAATATGGCGCAGGATGCAGGGGAAACCTTAAAAATTGATCAAAGTACAGGGAAGGTACTGAATAATGAAAAAGCCATGCAAAGCTGGAAAAGGGAGTATGCCAAAGGCTGGGAGCCGAAACTATAATCTTGGTTTGGTTTTTATGCAGTAATGGGATTCTTAATAACTATTTTACCCTCTATGCCCTGGAACCCGCAGCCGTACGCTCAAAAACAAGAGGAAAGTTGATATCCCTATTTTTTTTAGAAATAGTTTAATCATAACGGTATGAAGAAAAAAGCCCTTTTTTTAATAATTCTTGTAAGTACTTTGATGACATCATGTTCCGAAAAAATCCAACTTTTTGATTTGGATAATCCAGATAATTGGATGGAAATGGGAGATGCTAAATGGGTATTTGAACAAGGCGTAATTTCTGGAAGTCTGGCATCGGGTACCGGCTTTTTGATCACTAAAGGCACCTACGCCGATTTTGACCTGCACCTGGAATTTTATCCCGATGAAACCATTAACTCAGGCGTGTTCATTAGATGCAAGGAACAGGCCTTGAGTTTTACAGACTGCTATGAGATAAATATTTGGGACAATCACCCTCAACAAGAGAACAGGACAGGAGCCATTGTTTCGCGCACAACACCTTTGGCAAAAGTGAATACCGTGAACCAATGGAATACGTACCGGATCAACTGCAGGGGCAATGAAATAAAGGCTTGGATAAATGATGTGTTAGTAGCGGACATTCAAAATAATGATTTGGCAGAAGGATATATAGCCCTGCAAGCCGATGGTATTGGAATGGTAAAATTCAGAAATGTTACTTTGAAGAAGTTGTAACAGTATTTTTTTATCCTTAATACGGGCTGTTAAACCTTTGTGATTAGAATAGTTTTTTCAATTAGTATCGAACCAAAAATTACGACACGAATGAATACCCCTAATACCCTAGATTTCTGCATAAAGAATTTGCTTGTCATCTTTTTTTTGGCGATGAACATGATTGCTATTGGTCAGAAAAAGGTAGACTATGATTTAATGGCAAAAGATGCCGCCAAAACTTCCTTTCCCATGCTCAAAGAAGTATTGCGTATTCCCAATGATGCTTTTTATCCAAGCGATATAGAAAAAAATGTGGTCTGGTGCGAGGAAGCCTTTACCAAAAGAGGGTTTACTACGCAACGCTTGTCTACAGAGACAGTACCCTTGCTCTTGGCAGAAAGAAACCACCTAAAAGCTAAAAAGACCGTTCTTATCTATTTGCAAATCGATGGCCAACCCGTAGATAGCACTATGTGGTTTCAAGAGAGTCCTTATGAACCGGTATTGAAAAAAAAGATAGCAATGGAATGGGAAGAAATTCCTTGGGAATCCATTTCGGCTTACGAAGATGATTGGCGCATTTTTGCGCGATCGGCAAGCGATGCCAAGGGCCCTGTAGCTATGTTTTTGGCAGCCTTGGACGCAGCAGGCTCAAAAGGTATAATACCCAATTACAACATCAAGGTCATTATGGACTTTGAGGAAGAATTGGGTTCGCCAAGGTTGCCCAAGGCCGTCACAGAAAATGTAGATGCCTTAAAAGCCGATATGCTCATTATTTTTGATGGTCCAAGACATATAACAAACAGGCCCACCCTAACTTTTGGGGCAAGGGGCATTGCTACGATGACGCTCACGACCTACGGCCCTATATTGCCACAGCATAGTGGACATTTTGGGAATTATGCTCCCAATCCTGCATTGCGCTTATCAAAATTGCTCGCTTCCATGAAAGATGATGAGGGTCGAGTTCTTATTCCAGGTTTTTATGATGGCGTTGAAATTGGCGCAGAAACAGAAAAAATCCTTAAGGCGGTGCCCGACGATGAAGTCGAGATCAATAAGCGACTTCAAATTGCAGATGCGGATAAGGTGGGCAGTTCCTACCAAGAATCCATTCAATACCCCTCTTTAAACATCAGGGGCATGCAATCTGGCTGGATCAATGAAAAAGTACGGACCATAGTACCCGCATGGGCCAGGGCAGAACTTGATTTACGCTTGGTTAAGGAAACAGATCCCGAGCGTTTATTAGGATTAGTGGTAGAACACGTCACAAGACAAGGATATTATGTGATCAATGGGGAACCTACCGAACAAGAACGTTTGGATTATCCAAAGATCGCCACCATTTCTTCTGAGATATCCTATCAATCTTTTCGTACGGAATTTGACTCGGAAGTAGGCCTTTGGCTGCAATCGGCACTCAAAAGGGCCTTTAACCAGGATGCTATCCTGATTCGGATGAGCGGGGGATCCATCCCTATTTCTCCTTTTGTAAATACATTAGGAATTCCTGCCGTGACCGTACCAACTGTAAATAGGGACAACAATCAGCATAGTCCCAATGAGAATCTTCGTTTGGGAAACTATTGGGAAGGCATCAAGACGATGATCGCGATACTCAATGAGCCCTTGTAGGTACTTAATTATTTGGAGGAAAGTTTTATAATCTCTTGGATATTCACTTCATTTATATCAAAAACTGAGAAATATGAAATTAGTAATACCAGGTTTAACTATAGTGCTATTGCTTGCTTTTGCCCCACCAGTACTGGGACAAGAAATAACTTATTATTCCGGTTTTTGGAAGGTGAGGTATTACCAAGATGATAGAGAAATAGATAGAGCGGAAGTGCGGCAATTGATCAGCACCAATGATGAGGCCATGGCCAACTGGAAAAAGCATAAAACCCAAGAAGCGCTTGCAGTTACAGCTGTTGCTGCCCAATCCGGATTGGTTCTTTGGGGCATATCGGAATTATATGGCGATGGGACTAGTGAAGAAAGGTCAAGTGCAGCAGCAGGTCCAATTCTTGGGTCGTTGGGAGCTGCGATTCTAGGGGGTGTTCTTCTCAGCGCATCAAACAAATCCAAAAGTAAGGCCATACGTACTTATAACAAACAATTTGATAGCCCTACATCAATTAAATTGGTGCCGACCATGAATAAAAACGGACTGGGATTGGCACTGCGGTTTTAAACTATTCGCAATTTATTCTTGGTTTTCAAAACGAATTCCTTGAAAACTGGGACTAGGTGGTAGAATTCAAAAAAATATTCAGCTGAATGCTTGATTTTAAATATAATTAGTACATTAGCCAAAGTTTAAAAGAACATGACAAAGCGATATTTCTGGAACGGTTTTTATTTTTACTTCTTTTTTAAAAGAGGTACGGGACTGTTGTAGTGTATATTTAAAAAATATAAACAAATGAAGTCCCGTGAAAAACGGGGCTTTTTTTTTGTTCAAAACCTTTGGTGCTGAACAATCCTTAACCCGCTTCGGGATTAAATTAATTCCCCTCGTTCGGAGGGTCTAGTGGAGGAATATGAGTTTAAAAATAGCCATACAGGGAATACAGGGGTCTAACCACCATCAAGTGGCATTGGATTATTTTGGTAAGGAAATAGATTTGGCCGAGTGCATGTCTTTCGATGCCTTGGTTGATACCCTTTTGAAAAATAAGGCGGATAAAGGGGTCATGGCGATAGAAAACTCTATAGCTGGATCAATAATTCCCAACTATGCCTTGGTATATCAAAACAATTTGCACATTATAGGAGAACATTATTTGAATATACACCATCATTTAATGGTATTAAAAGGGCAGCAACTTTCGGATATTACCGAGGTGAGTTCGCACCCCATGGCCTTGTTGCAATGTAAGGAGTTTTTTAAGGACTATCCCCATATTAGATTGGTGGAAGACGCGGATACTGCGGAAACGGCTAAACGCATTCAAGAGCAAAAATTAAAGCATGTGGCAGCAATTGCACCAAAGGTTGCGGCACATTTATACGGGTTGGACATCGTAGCGGACAATATACAGACCATTAAGAATAACGCCACGCGATTTATCATTGTAAAAACAAAGAATAAGGAGCTTCCCAAGGCCGATATAAACAAAGCTTCCGTGAGGTTCTTGACGGATCATAAACGCGGTAGTTTGGCCGCTGTGCTTAATGTAATGAGTGATTGTAGAATGAACCTGACCAAAATACAGTCGCTCCCTGTAATAGAGACGCCTTGGAAATATGCCTTCTTTGTAGATATTACATTTAATGATTATACGGATTTTACCAAGTTAAAATCCTTGTTGGATATCATGACGGAAGAGTTTAAGGTTTTGGGTGAATATAAAAATGCTATGCTATGATTGCAGCCGAACGTTTGAATACGGTAACGGAGTACTACTTTTCTTCCAAACTTAGGGAGGTTAGGGAGCTTATGGCCAAGGGACGGCCTATTATAAATATGGGAATTGGCAGTCCCGATCTGGCACCCTCGGATGCTGTAATCGGCAGTATGCAAAGTGCCCTTAAACAACCAGGTGCACACCAGTACCAAAGTTATCAGGGCCTACCCGAGCTAAGGGAAGCCTTTGCCTCTTTTTACCAAAGAAAGTTTGGTGTACACTTGGCGGCACAGACCGAAATTTTACCCTTAATGGGCTCCAAGGAAGGCATTATGCACATTAGTATGGCCTTTTTGAACAACAACGATCAGGTGCTTATTCCAAACCCGGGCTATCCTACCTACACATCGGTTACAAATTTGGTGGGAGCGGAACCCATTATGTACGGTCTAACCGAGGAAAATGCATGGCTTCCGGATGTGACAAAATTACGCCGACTGGATTTGAGCAAGGTAAAATTAATGTGGATCAGTTACCCTAATATGCCTACGGGCGCGAGGATTACCTTGGAAAAAATGGAGGAGCTAGTCGCTTTTGCCAAGGAACACCATATATTATTGGTAAATGACAATCCTTATAGCTTTGTATTGAACGATTCCCCGACCAGTATTTTTCAAGTTGCCGGGGCTAAAGAAGTAGCACTGGAATTAAACTCTCTGAGCAAAACCTTTAATATGGCAGGTTGGCGGGTAGGCATGGTCTCTGGAAATGCCGAACATATCAATGCTGTTTTGAAGGTGAAGAGCAACATGGATTCCGGTATGTTCTACGGGGTGCAGCAAGGGGCCATTACCGCCTTGAATAGTGGGGATGATTGGTTTAAAGAATTGGACAACACCTACCATAGGAGGAGGGAACTTATGTTTCAATTGGTAGACCGCATCGGAGCTACCTACGATGCCCATTCGGCCGGAATGTTCATTTGGGCCAAATTACCGGAGGGGGCCAAATCTTCCGAGGATTTTATTGATGAAGTTTTATATAACAAGGACCTTTTTATTGCTCCAGGCACTATTTTTGGGAGTAATGGTGAAGGGTACATACGATTTTCGCTTTGTGTTACCGAAGAAAAAATAAAGGAAGCGATAAAGAGATTTGAGTAGGGGGGATATTGGAAGGGAGATAGGACAATAAGGTATAAAATCTCAAATCCAGTATCAAATATCTAAAAGGAAATATGAATATTTTTGTAGTAGGAATCGGTTTAATAGGAGGGTCTTTTGTAAAGGACGTAAAGTCAAAACTGCCAGGCACTACCGTTTACGGAATAGACGTCAACCCCACTCATTTAGATGAGGCGCTATCGCTTGGCATCATTGATCATAAATCCAGCTATGGTGATTTGCCATTGGCAGATGTTGTCATGGTAAGCATTCCTGTAGACATGATGTTGCAGGAACTTCCAAAAATTCTGGACATGGTGTCGGATACCTGTGTGGTCTGTGATGCAGGTTCTACTAAAGAATTAATATGCGAAGTGCTGAACGATCATCCCAAGCGGCGTAACTTTTTGGCATGCCACCCCATTGCGGGAACGGAGTTTTCTGGCCCCTCCGCAGCAATAAATGGACTTTATGATGGCAAGACCAATATTATTTGTGAGGTTGAAAAAACAGCATTTACCTTGCAGGAAAAAGCCTTGGAGCTTTTTCAATTATTAGGAATGCGTATTCGTTACATGAACCCTAAGGCGCACGATAAGCATATTGCCTATGTATCTCACTTATCGCATATTAGTTCCTTTATGCTTGGTAAAACGGTCATAGAAAAGGAGCGGAACGAACGCGATATTTTTGATATGGCGGGCAGTGGTTTTGAAAGTACGGTGCGTTTGGCAAAAAGTTCGCCCGCCATGTGGACACCTATTTTTAAACAGAACAAAGAAAACGTGATAGAGACCTTGGAGGAGTACATTCAAAACTTAACGGAGTTTAAGGAATTGCTTGTAAAAGATGATTATGAGGGGATTTATAACGAAATGAACAATACCAATAAAATCAAGGCCATTTTAAGTGGGTTGCCCGCAACAAAAAAGGCGATAGAAGCGATAAGTAATAAAAATTAATACTAATAAATATAATTTAATATACGGAGACCAAAGACGGTAGGAAAAATACCTTTACCCTTTTGCCGTTTAGGCCTTCACCCAAAAACAAAGTAATGGAGAATTCAAAAGAAATGAGAACATGGTTGGACGATATGGGTTTAGATCATCCACTAGTAATAGCAGGGCCATGTAGTGCAGAAACCGAGGAACAGGTATTGCGCATAGCGCACGAACTAAAGGATACCGATGTCAACTATTACAGGGCGGGCATCTGGAAACCTAGAACACGACCCGGAAATTTTGAGGGTGTAGGCGCCTTAGGTCTTAAGTGGCTTCAGAAAGTCAAAGCAGAAACCGGACTTAAAACCGCTACGGAAGTGGCGAACAGGGCCCACGTAGAACTAGCCTTGGAGCACGATGTAGATTTACTTTGGATAGGTGCCCGGTCTACCGTGAGTCCATTTATCATGCAAGAATTGGCAGATGCCTTGGAAGGAACCGATAAAATAGTTTTGGTGAAAAATCCTGTAAATCCAGATTTGGCCTTATGGTTGGGAGGTATAGAACGTCTTCATACTGCGGGCATCAAGAAATTAGGTGCAATTCATAGAGGATTTTCAACCTATGAAAAATCTAAATATAGGAATATTCCCGAGTGGCAGTTGGCCATTGAGTTCCAGAACAAGTTTCCGGACCTTCCTTTGATAAACGACCCGTCGCACATTACAGGGAAGCGCGATATGATCTTTGATGTGTCTCAAACAGCCTTGGATTTGAATTTTGATGGGTTGATGATAGAAACCCATTTTGATCCAGACAACGCTTGGAGCGATGCCGAGCAACAAGTGACGCCCAAACGTTTGGTGCAGATCATGAAAGATCTTAAAATAAGAAAGGAATCCGATCCAGAGGCAGAATACAATAGCCAGTTAAGTAATCTTAGGGCGCAAATAGATGTTATAGACAGCCAATTGCTCGACAGCCTTGGGAGGCGGATGAAAATTTCTGATGGTATCGGAGCACTTAAAAAATCTAAAAATGTAGCCGTATTGCAATCTAATAGATGGAACGAGATTTTGGGCAAAATGATTTTGGAAGGCGAAACAAGAGGACTAAGTGAAGAGTTTGTCCTTAGAATGTTCAAGGCCATCCATCAAGAGTCTATTAACCATCAAGAGAAAATCGTTAATTCCTAGTACAGGAATAACGCGGTGTATACATATTATATAAATTTGGAGGAAAGCAATCCTTGGGCATGTCTCGGGGGTTGCTTTTTTTTTCAATCATTCTATAATTACTCCAGACTAAAATAAATCAACATAAAATCAGAAAAGGCATAACTGATCATAATGTCTTTGTGTACAAAATAAAATTCTCCAGGCGGTAAGGCTTCAGGCTTTAAGAGGAAATCCATCAAAAATACCCGTTTTCCTTTCCGAAAAATACCGGGTTTTGTTGGTTGTTCTTGTAAACCGTATTCAATTGGCCAATCATAATACAGGTAATAAATAGCAAAAACACCAGAATATTTTTCGCAGATATTATTTTAGTAAAAAAAAGCAACAAAAAGGCCAATTCCTTTGGGCGAACTGTAACAAAACAGTAAAACAGTTATCTTTCCTATACTTAAAACTAAAAAAATGAAAATCTTAATTAGCTTGTTCTTGTTCTTTTTTGCCTTCAACGCCTTGGCCCAACGTACTATAGACCGAGAAGTAGGCGATTTTAATGAAGTAAAAGTGTATGACCTTATTGAGGTAAACCTTATTAAATCGGACGAAAATCGAATACTGATAAAGGGGAGAAATACTGAGGATATTATTTTTACCAATAAAAACGGTATTTTGAAGTTGCGCATGCAACTAGATAAAAAATTTACAGGTGAGGATACTTTTATAGAAGTGCATTACACGGACCTCGACGTCATTGATGCCAATGAAGGGGCGCGTGTCATCTGTAACGAAATGGTGCATAAAACCAAAATTGAATTACGGGCACAAGAAGGTGCAAAAATAACTATTGGCATGGATGTGGCCGTGGTAGATTTTAGGGCGGTCACGGGGGGAATTATAGAAGCGTCCGGGTTGGCAGAAAACCAAACGGTTGTTTTGAATACAGGAGGAATCTTTGAAGGGCGCGATTTGCGTAGTCAAATTGCGGACATTAAAATATCGGCAGGAGGGGAGGCGGAGGTTTTTGCCTCTCATCGTATAGACGTTAACGTAAAGGCAGGTGGCGATGTTGTTGTTTACGGGAACCCTAAAGAGGTTAACCAAAAAACCTTCGTTGGGGGAAGAATCCGGATTGTGGACTGAGGCTTGGTCAATTTAAATGCACAAAAAAAGCCTCGAAATAGTTTCGAGGCTTTTTTTGAACTATTTTTCTACTTATTTCTTAAAGATATAACGTGTAATAAAAATACCTTGTCCGTCACCTTTTCCGCTTTCACTTTCAACTGCACTGGTTACAAAGGCCAGCTCCCAACCATTGGCGACCATGTCGTTGATCATGGAGGTCAATAAGGCATCGTTAGCAGCAATATTCTGGAATCTGATCCCGGCAATATTGTAGAAGTTAAGCAGTTTTGTTTCCTCAAAATTCTTTACACGAATATCTTCCCTATCAGATTTGTTTCTTGTATTGTCCTCGTCGGATTGCACGGAGGTGTATTCTTTGTAATCCTTTTCTTCTAATGCATTAATAATACGCGAACGGCCAAAACCATTAGGGACGATGGATTCTACACTGGTAATTACCTTGAATGTTTGGGCATTCATTTCTAAGGTACCGAACAGGGCAACAATGGCAATAAATAAGATTTTTTTCATAATGATTGGTGTTTTTTATAAAAATTAGTAATAAAGGTATGGATTTAGCTTAGTTCCAATAATCAAAAAATATAATTTGATGAACAAGGTTTTCAACAAAAAACAAGGCTTGATATACTTTTTAATAGTGCGGCTTGGAACCTATGAAATGGCCCGGTTATAAGTAAGGATATCAATTCGTTTTGCCTTTTGTATTCTTGTACAACATGGGTTTTGAGGTAAAGCGCAGTTTAAGGAAAGAAAATCGTTACTTTGTAACATGAAGATGTATTACTTAGAAGGCCGTTTATGCTAGGTGTGGTTTATAAATCTACGGGAAGTTGGTATTTTGTAAAATCTGACTCTGGCCAGTTTTACGAATGTAGGATCAAGGGCAAGTTCAGAATAAAAGGGATAAAGAGTACCAATCCTATTGCGGTAGGTGATAGGGTACATTTTGAGGTGGAAACAATAGGGGACGATACCATTGGTATCATACATAAGATCGATGAGCGTAAGAATTACATCATACGTAAATCCGTAAACCTGTCCAAGCAAACACACATCATAGCTTCCAATCTGGATCAGGCCTTTTTGCTGATTACCTTGAGCAATCCGCCGACGCACACTATTTTTATAGATCGTTTTTTAGTGACCGCGGAGGCCTACCATATCCCTGCCATTTTGGTATTCAATAAAATTGATACCTATACGGACGAAGAACGGGACGAAGTAAAATTTTTGGCGGCCCTATATCGCGCAATAGGATATACCTGTATTGGAATTTCTGCCGTCACCGGTGAAAATGTGGATACGATCAAAGAGTGGATGGTAGGAAAAACCTCTATGTTCTCCGGACATTCGGGCGTGGGTAAATCTACCTTGATAAACACCATAGACCCAAAGCTAAACCTTAAGACCGCCCAGATTTCGGAACAGCACCTGCAAGGGCAGCACACTACCACCTTTGCCGAAATGTATGATATGGATTTTGGTGCGCGCATTATAGATACCCCTGGCATAAAAGGTTTTGGCATCGTAGATATGGACGCGGGCGAAATCGGAGATTACTTTCCGGAATTCTTTAGATTGAAACAGGGCTGTAAGTTCAACAATTGCATACATATAGATGAGCCCCAATGCGCCGTTAAGGATGCTTTGGAGGCAGGCACAGTTGCTTGGAGCAGGTACCAAAGTTACCAACAAATGGTGAAGGGCGAAGATGAGAATTACAGGGTAGACATACATGAAGAAAAAAAATGAGGGCAGTAGTACAACGCGTTTCCAGGGCCAGTATAGCCGTTGACGGAAAAGAAATCGCCGCAATAGGGAACGGATTATTGATACTATTGGGTATAACCGATGAGGATAATAAGGAAGGCCTAATGTGGTTGGTGCGGAAAATAGCCAACTTACGTATTTTTAATGATGCCGAGGGTGTAATGAACCACTCTTTGTTGGATGTAAACGGGGAAGCCATAGTGGTAAGTCAATTTACCCTTTACGCATCCACCAAAAAGGGTAACAGACCTTCCTATATAAAAGCTGCCAAGCCAGATGTTGCCGTGCCTCTTTACGAAGCTTTTGTCCAAGAACTGGAAAAGGAACTAGGCAAAAAAGTAGGCACCGGTATTTTTGGTGCCGACATGAAGGTTGATTTATTGAATGATGGGCCTGTTACTATTATTATGGACACCATAAATAAGGAATAATGAACATACAAAACGCACAAACTGCAGTAGACGAATGGATAAAGGAACACGGCGTACGCTATTTTAACGAGTTGACCAACATGGCGCAACTTACCGAAGAGGTAGGTGAAGTGGCCAGGATTATTGCAAGACGCTACGGTGAGCAAAGCGAAAAAGAAAGCGACAAAAGCAAGGACCTAGGCGAAGAATTGGCAGATGTCCTTTTTGTGGTACTTTGCTTGGCCAACCAAACAGGCATAGATCTACAACAATCCTTTGATAAAAAGTTAGATCTAAAGACCAAGCGCGATCACGACCGCCACCACGGTAACAAAAAGTTGAAATAATACTATATTTACGCTTCGTTTTTAACACATTTTATCTTGAAACTACATCTTACCGGCCCCGCCGAAAACCGACTTCTCGCCAACATTAAAATAACAGGTTCCAAAAGCGAATCCAACAGGTCTTTGTTGTTGGCGGCACTCTATGACGGTATAAGTATTAATAACCTTTCCAATTCGGACGATGCGCAGGTCATGGAAGCAGGACTTAAAAAGACTTCAGGTACCGTAGATATTCATCATGCGGGTACGGCAATGCGTTTTTTAACGGGGTATTTTGCCGCACAGGAAGGTAAAAATGTGAAGTTAACGGGTTCCAAACGCATGACGGAGAGGCCCATCAAAATATTGGTAGATGCCCTGCGTACCTTGGGGGCGGATATTTCCTATGTGAACGAGGAAGGGTATCCGCCCATAAAAATCAATGGAAAAAAGTTGGAAAAGGACAAAGTAAGCCTGCCGGCAAATGTTAGTAGTCAGTATATATCTTCCTTATTGCTCATTGCGCCAAGCTTAAAAAACGGATTAGAATTGGAACTGGTGGGCAAGATTACATCGGTTCCGTATATAAAAATGACCTTGGGCCTTTTGGATGAATTGGGCATAACCAATTCTTTTGAAGGTAATCTGATTAAAGTAGTTCCTAAAGCATTGGTTGTACCTACCAGGTTAGTGGTAGAATCGGATTGGAGTTCGGCCTCTTATTATTACAGCATTGTTGCGTTGGCTGAACTGGGTTCCGAAATCACCTTATCGGCCTATAAAAAGAACAGCCTACAAGGGGATAGTATTTTGACGGAGCTGTACAGGGACTTTGGTGTAGACACAACGTTCGAAGAGAACACGATCACATTGAAAAAAATGAGCGAACCAAAGACAAGCATTGTAGAGTTTGATCTGGCAAATGCCCCGGACATTGCGCAGACCATAGCGGTGACTACATTTGGCCTAGGCATGGGATGCCATTTAATTGGTTTGCATACCTTAAAAATAAAGGAGACCGATAGGTTGGAAGCCCTACATACGGAACTTTCCAAATTAGGAGCCGATATTTCTGTAACGGACAAAACCCTTTCGATTATACCTACTGCAACAATAAAAAATGAAGTTACCATAGACACCTATAATGATCATAGAATGGCTATGGCGTTTGCACCATTAGCGCTAAAAACTAGCCTGTATATAAACGATGCGGAGGTTGTGTCCAAGTCCTACCCAGACTTCTGGGAAGATTTAAAAGGACTTCAATTCAGGGTCAGGGAATTATAATCCTTTATTTACTTGACAAGGCCCCTTTCCAGATTGTATATTTGCAGCCGCAATTCCTTATAGAAAAAAATCAGTTCAAAGACGAGATTGAGCCAGTAGGCATAATTTATTTTAGATTTTTTCACCGGCTTGCCGTTAACAAAAACAGAAATATACAAGAAATGAAATTATCGCACTTTAGTTTTGAGCTTCCAAAAGAATTATTGGCAGAGCATCCTTCTGAAAATAGAGATGAATCCAGATTAATGGTTATCCACAGGGCAACTGGGAAAATTGAGCATAAGATGTTCAAGGACATGATCGATTATTTTGATGAAGGTGATGTTATGGTGTTGAACAACACAAAAGTTTTTCCTGCCCGATTGTATGGGAACAAGGAAAAAACAGGTGCACGCATAGAAGTTTTCTTGTTACGAGAACTTAATGAGGAGCAGCGCTTATGGGATGTTTTGGTAGATCCTGCACGTAAGATCCGGATTGGGAACAAACTGTATTTTGGAGACGATGAAACCTTGGTTGCAGAGGTTATTGATAATACCACCTCAAGGGGGCGCACCTTGCGTTTTTTGTATGATGGCGCTTATATAGATTTTAGAAGAAAGTTGAAAGAATTGGGCGAGACCCCACTGCCAAAATATATAAAAAGGGAAGTGGAACCTGAAGATGCGGAACGGTACCAGACCATTTACGCAAAACATGAAGGCGCCGTGGCGGCCCCGACGGCCGGGATGCATTTTTCCAAGCATCTTTTGAAACGTTTGGAAATAAAAGGAATAGACTTTGCCGAACTTACCTTACATGTAGGTTTAGGTACGTTTAACCCCGTAGAAGTAGAAGATCTTTCCAAACATAAAATGGATAGCGAAGAGCTGTTTATTGATGAAAGGGCTACGGAAATCGTGAATAACGCCAAGAAGAAAAAGAGAAGAATATGTGCCGTAGGTACCACTGCCATGAGAGGACTGGAGAGCGCTGTTTCCTCTAATCAAGCGTTAAACACGTATGAAGGCTGGACTAACAAATTCATTTTTCCACCTTATGATTTCAGCATTGCAAATGCCATGATTACAAATTTTCACTTGCCAAAATCTACTTTGTTGATGATGGTTTCGGCTTTTGTGGGCCACGATTTGATGAAAAAAGCATACAAAGAGGCTATTTTGGAGCAGTATAAATTTTATTCCTACGGGGATGCCATGTTAATTCTCTAATAGGCAGCTTTATAGTTCCGCGTGGGCGAAAATCTATTTAATTTTTAAAAACCAAATCCCTCTTATACACAAGGCGTTACAAGAGGGATTTTTTATGAAGTAGTTTACTAGTGGAGAAGAGAAAGAAAGATATTAGGGCGCTGACCAAGGAGCAGCTCCGGGACTTTTTTATAGGTCAAGGAGACAAGGCGTTCCGTGGCAATCAAGTGTACGAATGGCTTTGGCAAAAGGGAGCACATTCTTTTGAGGTCATGACCAATCTTTCCAAAACTACCCGAGAATTATTGGAGGCCAATTTTGTAATCAACCATATTAAGGTAGATTTGATGCAACGAAGCGCCGACGGCACCATTAAGAATGCCGTACGCTTGCACGATGATTTGGTCGTAGAGTCTGTTCTTATTCCTACGAAAACAAGGACAACAGCCTGTGTTTCCAGTCAGGTAGGCTGTAGTCTGGACTGTAGGTTCTGTGCAACTTCTCGTTTAAAGCGTATGCGCAATCTTAATCCGGACGAAATCTATGACCAAGTAGTGGCCATAGACAATGAAAGCCGTTTATATTTTGATAGGCCTTTGAGCAACATTGTCTTTATGGGCATGGGAGAGCCGCTCATGAACTATAACAATGTGTTAAAGGCTATAGAAATGATTACTTCTCCCGAGGGTTTGGGCATGTCGCCCAAACGTATTATCGTTTCTACATCCGGCGTGCCAAAATTAATAAAGCGCATGGCAGATGAGGAAGTACGTTTTAAACTGGCGGTATCCTTGCATTCGGCCATAGATGAGATCCGTACTTCAATAATGCCGTTTAACGCTACGTTTACCTTGGCAGATTTAAGGGAATCCTTGATCTACTGGTACGAAAAAACCAAGAGCCGTATTACGTATGAATATGTAGTTTGGGAAGGCATCAACGATCAGAAAAAGGACGTGGATGCCCTTGTGGATTTTTGCAGGTTTGCGCCATCAAAAGTGAATCTTATCGAATACAATCCTATAGACGACGGCGAGTTTCAACAGGCTTCCAATAACGCTATAACCATGTATGTGGAAACACTGGAGAAAAACGGCATTACGGTTACTGTAAGACGTTCCAGGGGAAAGGATATAGACGCTGCCTGCGGGCAGTTGGCGAATAAGACTTAAAGGTAAGTGGCCATTTTTGGTTTTGATAAAGAAGCTGCCCCTTAGTTTCCTTTTGAAGTAATTCCTATCTATTTTCTGGTATTTCGACGCTTGAGGAATATCTTCTCAATAAAACTTGGGATTGCTCTTTAGGTCATAAAGACAATAATCTGTGTTTCGCCCTTCTTCGATATCCTCTATGCTTTAGACTTATTCCTGTTCATTGAATATCGTTTACTCCTCCCTTTTCGTTAAATTTGGTAGTTAAAGCCATATAGGTTGAAAATAGTAGCGCAAATTAAGGAACCTGTTGCCAAAGAAATGGAACTTTTTGAGTCCAAGTTTCGGGAATCCATGACTTCTAAAGTTGCCTTGCTCAACCGTATTACACACTACATTGTTAATAGAAAAGGCAAGCAAATGCGGCCTATGTTCGTGTTTTTGACTGCCAAACTTTTAAATAAGGGCGAGGTTAACGAGCGTACCTACCGCGGAGCGGCCGTAATAGAGTTGATCCATACCGCCACCTTGGTACACGATGATGTGGTAGACGAAAGCAATAAAAGACGCGGGTTTTTTTCTATAAATGCCTTGTGGAAGAACAAGATTGCAGTGCTGGTGGGTGATTATTTGTTATCCAAGGGCTTGTTGCTTTCCATTGATAATGGCGACTTCGATTTACTCCGTATTATATCCGTTGCCGTACGTGAAATGAGCGAGGGCGAACTGTTGCAGATCGAAAAGGCGAGGCGATTGGATATCACAGAGGATGTATATTACGAAATCATTCGTCAAAAAACGGCAACCTTAATTGCGGCCTGCTGCAGTTTGGGTGCCTGCTCCGTGCTGCCAGATAGCGCTGATGTGGAAACCTTCCGGAAATTCGGGGAACTTTGTGGTATGGCGTTTCAGATAAAGGATGATCTGTTCGATTATGGGAACGAGCGCATCGGGAAACCAACAGGAATCGATATTAAGGAACAGAAAATGACACTTCCACTTATTTATGCCTTAAACCATTGTTCCAAAAAGGAAAAGAGCTGGGTTATCAATTCCATCAAAAATTATAATAAGGATAAAAAAAGGGTAAAAGAAGTCATTGCTTTTGTAAAGGAAAAAGGTGGTCTAGACTACGCCGTTTTCAAAATGTTATCGTACAGGGATGAAGCGTTGAACCTTTTAAAAAACTATCCGGAGTCAGAATATAGGAGTGCCTTGGAGCTTATGGTAAATTATGTAGTGGATCGGGAGAAGTAACCCCATTACATATAAAAGTATCAACATCTTTGGATGACAAATTGAACGTATTGATGGCTACTCGGTAGGAAGTGGAGAAGGCACTAACAGAATTTCGGAAATTCAACTATTCCTAAAACCTTTATAATCTTACAATACTTTTCGGGCGATTCAAATGACCATTGTAAATTATTACAGGATATAGTTTTACTTTTTAATTAAACTAATGGAGAAAGGTTTTAAGTGGTTCTTCACGTAGAAAATACGATTGTTCTCTTTAGGGTCGGGAAAAAAGAGTTAGATTTTCGGTATATCGTAGCAGCCCCATTTTGTATTGGTAGATGAAAAGCTATTCAACGTAGTAGTTTTATTTAAAATAGACATTTTTAATTTTATATATTTTTACAATATAATTATCACGTAATCAATGGATTAAAAAATATTTCATTTTTTTAATTTCCTTTAGGCAACTATCTTTGGATATCTTGCGTCTATAGAAATAGAAGACCATTTAGAGATTGTGAAAATCATACCATTCTATAGAAACGAAAAACAGCTTATTAAAAAAGCTATCGATGGCAATCCGGATGCCCAGCAGCGTTTGTACGCTATACATTCACCAAAAATGTTAAGCGTTTGTAGGCAATACATAAAGGATATCCATTTTGCGGAGGATGTAATGGTAAACGGTTTTCTAAAGGTTTTTACACATTTGGAAACCTTTAAGTTTCAAGGCAGTTTTGAAGGTTGGGTACGAAGAATCATGATACGGGAGAGTATCTCTTATCTACGAAAACAACAGTTTGTGGTTTATGACGACGATGTGTTTGAAAAGCACCAACAACAAAGTAGCTTACAAACTTCGGATTTGGATACGGAACACATACAACAACTTATAGATGCACTTCCACAGGGCTATAAAATGGTATTTGTGCTGTATACAGTTGAGGGTTATAAACACCAAGAAATAGCTACTATGTTGGATATTACGGAGAGCACTTCTAAAACACAATTGCTAAAGGCTCGGAAGTTATTACAGGAACAGTTAAAAAAACAAAACATCATCGGATATGGAACCAGATAAGTTTGAAACCTATATAAAGTCCAAATTGGATGCGCGGGAAATTACACCATCCGATGCGGCTTGGCAGAAGATTTCAAAACAACTGAAATCTGAGCCAAAAACTAAGAAGCCAGCCTATTTTTGGTTGGGCATTGCGGCCAGCGTTGCGGTGCTCATAGGTGTTGCCTTCTTTTATTTGAATACAGGGGAGAAGGAGCTACCTGCAATTCCGGAATTGGTAGAAACTCCAGTGGAGGGGACTATTGATTCGATTGAGAAAACTGGGATGGATATGCTGGTTACCGAGAATGAGAGATCAGTTGTAAAGGAAAGACCAGAGTCCACAGCCGTGGCTGCGGAAACTGTAGCTCCGGTGAGGGATAGCCAAGAGGTTAATAGTGGAAAACAAAAGCAGGAAGACGCCCTTGTCATGGAATCTGTTAAAGAAGAGCTTAACGATGTACAATTGCCCGTTCAGCTCAGAGAAATCGTATTGAACCAAAAAATAGCCGATGTAGTTGCACAAGTAGCTATTTTAGAACAATCTTCCCAAGTCAGCGATGCCGAGGTGGATTCCCTGTTGCGGAACGCCCAGAAGGCCATTTTAAAAGAACAACGTTTTAATTCAGACAGTACGGTAGACGCTCTGGCGCTATTGACCCAGGTCGAGGAAGAACTTGATCAATCTTTCCGAGACCAAATATTCCAATCGCTCAAAGAGGGCTTTCTTAAGGTAAGGACCGCCGTTGCGGAGCGAAACAATTAATGTATCATCCATTTTAAAGCATTCCGTACGCCATCTGTAACAGATGGGGCCGGGAGGAGTTTATTCATCAATTAATCAATTAAAATTCAATCAACATGAGGACAATTACTATTTATTTTATTGCGTTTGTTGCATTACTGTTAATGCAACAAACCCACGCACAAGAAGATTACCAATCGAAAATGGATAAGTTGGAAAAACAAAAAGAACGTGTTACGGTGCAAGAAAAAGATGCACTCAAGATAGAGGTAGAACAGATAAATAAACGTCTTGCCAAAGGAAATATTACCAGCGAGAAGGCCGAGTTATTAAAAAAGGAGGCCGCTACGGACCGTGCGCTCAACATAGAAAACCGCTTGGCCATTATAGACAACCAAATACGATTGTTGGAACGTAACAAGGGTATTTTATTGCCAAGTGTAGAGAACGATTCTACAGGGCCTAATGGCATTGAAATTGGGATATGGATAGATGGCGAGCCGGCAGAGCGGTTTTTTTTTAAGGATAAAGCGTGGAACCGAGATTTAAAATACGATCGCAGGACCAATTCTGATTTTATGTTGGCGATTGGTTTAAACAATGCTTTGGTTGACAACCAATCCCTAAACGATTCTCCTTATAAAATAGGAGGTAGCCGCTTTTTTGAAATGGGTTGGCAATGGCGTACCCGTGTATTTGAAAACACAAATTTTTTAAGGTTCAATTACGGATTTTCATTCCAGTTCAATGGGTTGAAGCCGAATGAAAATCAATATTTTGTGGAAAATGGAAATGAAACAGAGCTGCAACTGTTTCCTCTAGAATTGGACAAATCCAAACTTAGAATGGACAACTTGGTATTTCCCGTGCATTTTGAGTTTGGCCCCTCAAAAGTTCGTAAAACGGAAAAATCCCTGCGCTACAATATCGATAAAAGTTTCAGGTTTGGTGTTGGGGGATATGGTGGTTTCAACATAGGTACGCGCCAAAAACTAAAATATTCAGAGAACGGAAGCCGAATTAAGGACAAATTAAAAAGGGATTACAATACCAACAATCTTATATATGGCATAAGCGCCTACGCAGGGGTTGGTGGGGTGCAATTATACATGAAATACGATTTAAACCCAATTTTTAAAGATGCGGCTGTTGAGCAGCGAAACATCTCCTTAGGCCTTCGGTTCGATTTATAAAATTTAAGTTAGCTGTTTATTTACGTTAGAAAGGGAATGATATTATGTATATCATTCCCTTTTTTTCATTAATCAATAGCCGTCAACATTTGCTCGGTAAACTCTTCTTTGTAATACATCCGTTTGCAATGCTCACATTCGGCAACCGTACTGCTTGAAATCTTGAACAGTTTAATCCAAAAGAGATGTGCGTAATTCGAAGTTTGTGATACTGTCAATGTTCCGGTTTGCTCGCAAAACGGGCATGAAACGTCTGATAATTTTTTAAGAATAGATTTTCCGGGTCGGGTACCAAAAAACAAGATCATAGGATACGATTTTAAAAGACCGCTATTATAGTTATTAGAACTTTTTGTTTGTTCATTAGTTAGACATGACAGATTTCCAAAACTAATCAAGTCAATTACAAACGTTAAATCAAATGCTTGGCCAATAACGAATGAAAATGGTGAACTCCTTTTTCTCGTGTAGGCGAAAACCTTCCCGTGGTGTAAAAGCGCGATTTTAATCCTTTATGAACACCTTCTACCACAAATTCGTCTTCCCGCTCTACTTTGTCCAAAAGAGCACCGGCACCGGCATTCAATTTTGTTTCATCGTACACATAGGTCAGAAACTGAACTTTTGTTTTATCCTTTGAAATAGGGTTGACCACATTTACGGATAATCCCCAGGGATAAAAGTTGAACATCATATTCGGAAAAACCCAATAGTAATAAGCCGCTACCTGTTTTCCAAAATCTGGGTGTCCTTTGGGAAGGGTAAAAATTTCTTCTCCGCCACTAGAATAGCCTATTTGCAGATTTACATAGTCATATACTTCCGTCGTGTAACTTCCGTAATCCAAAGCTGCATTCAAATCTTCATGTACAAAAGGAATATGAAAACCTTCTAGATAATTATCGCAATATAAGGCCCAATGGCAATTAACGATGTAATCCTTGCTAAGGGCTAAATCGAACTTAAAATTTTGAACGGGTAGGAATCCAACACGTTCATTAAGAACCTCCGAAATTTTAATAAAATCAAAAGCTGGTTTTAAACTCACGAACAGATGGTTAAGCCAGGTCTTAACTGAAAATTTATGCAGATTGTCACAGGCCCTTGGAAAATCCTTGGCTTCGTTAAATTCTGGCATCGATTTAAAAGAACCATCCATATTAAAACGTCGGCCATGATACATGCAGGTCAAGTTTTTCTGCTTTCCGGGATGGTGTACCACGATATTTCCCCTATGCGTGCAAACGTTGCTAATACAATACAACTGGTCATCCTTGTCGCGGACTACCAAAATAGGCTCATCCAAATATTTTTCACTTAAAACCAAGGGATAAACGGTTTGTGTCAAAGGTACTATGGTCGCCATATCGCCGACCCAATGCCAGGAAGTCAAAAACACCTTTTCCTTCAGTTGTTCAAAGACCTCTGGAGAGCTGTAAAAAGTTGCCGGTAGGGTTTCGGCCGTTGTGATGTCAGTAGCTATTTTAAATTGTTTCATCGATGTAAAATTGACTAATCCGTTGCTGTAAATATATATCGTTTGGCATTCCCATTTGTTCAGTAAATACCCGTTGCGGGTTTTTATTGCTGTTTTTTCAAATATACGTATGCAGGTATCCCTAAAAGTACGAGTAAAAAACCAAGAAAAACGATTTCCGCACCACAACCAATAACGATCCATAGCGAAAACAAAAAGGCTAGACTGGCCAATACCAATGATTTTTTATTGGTGCTCTTAGCGGCCAAGGCAAAGGTTGCAATGGAAAAAAGATAAGGCAACAATACGGATAAAGTGGATAGTTTCATCATGTAAGAAAATGCTTCTACCAATGTTTTGGAATAATTAAAAAGCATTAAAACCGTTGCCAGTAGACTTGAACAGAGGATGCCCCAAATAGGGGATCCATTTTTATTCGTTTTTTTAAAAAATTTGGGAAACAGGTTGTCTTGTGCGGCCGAGGCAGGTATCTGTCCCTGCATTAATATCCAACCGTTTAAAGCACCCATGGTGGAGGCTACGGCACCAAATGCCACAAGGTATTTCCCCGTGTTTCCCCATATTTCGAAAGCGGTATCGGCAAAGGGAGCGGTGGAGTTTGCTAAGGTTTCGGGTGGTATAATGCCAATGATAACGATAAAACTAAAAATATAGAGAACGGTTGTAAAAAAAGTTCCGAAAAGGGTAGCTTTTTGAATGGTTTTTTCTGGTGAACTGATAGAATTAGCAGGTACGGTGGCACTTTCCATGCCAAGAAAAGCAAAAAATGTTAAGGTGGTCACGGCAGTAATATCCGGCAGTATGGAACCCGATGTAAAAGGAAAAATAAAAGCTTTTGAAAAATCGACATAAAAAATGCCTACTACAATTAAAAACACAATAGGTATAACCTTTAGAATTGTGGTAAATACCTGCACGGCCCCTATGGTTTTAATATCTTTTGAATTTACCCAAGTAAAAAACCATATAAAAAACAATCCGGTTAAACTGGATAACAACGCACTATCCGTAAGTCCTGGAAAAAACGCTCCCAAGTACCCTACTAGCGCTACGGCAATGGCTGCGTTGGTACACCAAATGGAGATCCAATAGCCCCAGGCCACCAAAAAGCCCGCAAAATCACCAAGACCAATTCTTGCGAAGGCATAGGGCCCGCCATTTGCGCCAGGATAAATTTTGCTGAGTTTTCCAAAGATCAAGGCAAGCATCATCGCTCCTATGGATGCAATTACCCAGCCGAGTATTCCAATGCCTTGGTAAGCCGCCATGGTTGCAGGAAGCAAAAAAACTCCTGCACCTATCATATTCCCCGTTACCAAAGTAACCGATGGCCAAAACCCTATTTTTTTAGTCAAGATGGTTATGTTTGTCTGGTTGAAATTACAAAAGAGTTTGCCGAAGTTAGTTATTTTAGGTGTACTTCTGCGATTCGGTATTGGTTTGGGTAACTTCAGGTTCTTAGTCGGTGCTGCTATTGTTTGTGTAGGTGCACGTGAAGGTTTTAAAGTTTTATATATCGTCAACTTTGCGCTGGAGCTATTATAATTGGCAAGGATAGTTGGTTTATGAGTTTATTTTCATAACATGGGAATTAGAACGCGTTAGTTTAATATATTGATTTTTCATTTTGATTATCTTTATCGACTTGTTTAAAACAAAAATTTGATAGGAAAAACTACCATAGACCAAGTGTACGAAACCGCCCGTTTAGAGGAGGTCATTGGCGATTTTGTGCAGTTAAAGAAATCCGGATCTAATTTTAAGGGTTTGAGTCCGTTTACCGATGAGCGTTCGCCAAGTTTTATGGTGTCGCCCGTTAAGCAGATATGGAAGGATTTTAGTAGCGGAAAAGGCGGGAACGTTGTTGCCTTTTTAATGGAGCACGAGCATTTTACCTATCCGGAAGCCATAAAATACTTGGCCAAAAAGTACAATATAGAAGTAGAGGAGACAGAGCAGAGCCAACGAACAGAAAGAGCAGGCCAACGAGCGCGAGAGCATGTACTTGGTGTCCGAGTTTGCGCGAGATCATTTTAAGGAAATGCTCTGGGAAACCGAACTGGGCAAGGCTATTGGGCTCAGCTATTTTAAGGAACGTGGCTTTACGGACGAGACCATTAAACAATTTCAATTAGGCTACTGCCTGGACCAATGGGACAGTTTTACCAAAGCTGCCCTGGACAAAGGCTACAAGTTGGATTATTTGAACAAAACGGGTCTCACCATTGTTAAGGAGGATGCCAATAATCCAACGAATCCCAGAACTTTCGACCGGTTCAAGGCCAGGGTCATGTTTCCCATACATTCTTTAAGCGGTAGGGTTTTGGGCTTTGGTGGGCGTATCCTTACCAACGATAAAAAGGCAGCTAAATACCTAAACTCCCCCGAAAGCGATATTTACCACAAGAGCAAGGTCCTCTATGGAATTTATTATGCCAAACAAGCCATTGCCAAGGAAGATACCTGTTACTTGGTAGAAGGCTATACCGATGTGATACAGTTTTTCCAGCGCGGTATCCATAATGTGGTCTCTTCCAGCGGAACCGCTTTGACACCAGAACAGATTCGCCTCATAAACCGACTCACAAAGAACATTACCGTCTTGTTCGATGGTGATGCAGCCGGACTCCGTGCTTCGTTACGCGGAATAGACCTGATTTTAGAACAGGGCATGAACGTGAAGATTTGCACCTTTCCCGAAGGCGAAGATCCAGATAGTTTTGCCAAGAACAATGAGCTGGAGGAGGTACAGTCCTATTTAAAAGACAACTCAAAGGATTTTATACAGTTCAAGGCATCACTTTTGGTAAAGGAGGCTTCGGACGACCCTATTAAACGTGCAGATACGGTGCGCGATATTGTTAATAGTATTTCCAAGATTCCAGACCGCATAAAAAAGGAAATCTATATTCAGGAATGTGCCCAGATTATGAATATCTCAGAGGCGGTCCTATTCAATACATTAGCGCAAATAGGAAAGAAGGATATCGCCGATGCCCAAAAACAGGAAAAATCGGAACAACAGTCCTTTAAAGTGGTGCGCAACGAACTCGTACAGGAGAAGGTGGACGTACAGTTTGAGTTGGAACGAAAAATTATTGAACTCCTTTTAACCTATGGAGATAAAAAAGAAGCCTTTGAAGACCTCATATTAAAGGAGAACGACCATGGAGAGTTGATTATGGAACCGGAATCTCTGGAGATAAAGGTATATGAAAAGATATTTTTAGACCTACAAGAAGACGAAATTGAGCTGGCCAACACTAATTTTAGGGGCATTTACTTTAAACTTATCGAGGCGTTGAACCAAGAGGAAGAATTTAGCATCCAGGGTTTTATGGCAGAATTAGAACAGGAAATGGCCAATGAGATTTCCTCTATTTTAATGGAGGAAGAGCGGTATGCCCTACACGACTGGGAGCGAAAGGAGATTTATCCGAAGGCAAAGGAAACAAGTATAGCCCAATTGGTCAGTGAAACCATTTTGACCTTGCGTTGTTTTTTGATAAAAAAACGAATGACCGTTCTCCAAAATGAGACACAGGACGTGCAAACGGACAATAAGGAGATTTTAGAGGAAATTATGAACTATATACAGTTGAACAAGCTGCTCAATCAAAAACTGAATAGGGTTTTGTCATCGTAAGAGGCAAGAGAGTAAAAACAAAAAACCCGCACTAGTGCGGGTCTTCTTTTTGAGTTTATTCGGGAGTTAGTAAAGCTCTAGGGCTTTTGCTTGTTGTAGTAGATCTACCATATTGTCCACATTTAACTTTTTCATTAAACGTGCCTTGTAGGTACTTACTGTTTTCTCGTTTAGGTTAAGACCTTGGGCTACTTCTTTATTACGTTTTCCGCTGGCTAGCAATTTTAGGACTTCTACTTCTCGGCTAGAAAGTTTTCGGAAAAATCTTCTTGGTTTTTTTGTTCCTTCATCAAAAGCTAGTCTTTGTGCTAATTCATTGGTAATGAACATACTGCCTTCGCTAACTTTTTTTACTGCGGCGACGATGTAATCAACATCGGAAGATTTGGATAAATAACCGAATGCACCTGCACGGATAGCGCTAAGGGCATAAACATCTTCAGATTGCCCGCTATACATTAGCACCTTAACATCCGGATACTCTTTTTTGATTTTTCGTAGCGCGGCTATTCCGTTAATTTCAGGAATATCCATCTCTAACATGACAACATCCGGGGTAACATTTTCCAGCTTTTTAAATAGCTCTTCAGTGGTGGCTACATCGTCTACCATTTCAAAACCGGTTGCGGAATCAAGAACCTGCCGTACGCCCATTCTAACTATCGGGTGGTTGTCCGCGATTAAAACTTTGATCATTATGTTGGTTTTTCTAGACTGCCTTTACTGTACCTTTGTATATAAAAACGCACATGCAATGTAAGGCTTATGAATCTAATTTCGAAATCAAAGTTCTATTATTTTTGAAGAAATATAATAAATTAACGCAATTTATTCGATTTACCTACTTGATTCTAAGTTGAGTGGTTTATTTTAACATTTCTGGGATTATGCAAATTGGGATGGGTACCATCTTATGTTTGTTTATTCCGTTAAAACGCAAGAAGATAGAAAATACTTCTTTTTCTCTGTCAGAGAAATCTTCTACTGTTTTTCCCTGTTCCTTCATTTCCATGGCCCATTCCAGTTCTGGATAGGTTGCGCCTATTTGATCTTCGTCGGTTCGATCGTCTCCCCAGAGTCCGTCTGTGGGAGCTGCACTAATAATTTCCTCGTTTATCCCTAATACTTTGGCAATAGCGTAGACTTCTGTTTTTAAAAGGTCCGCGATCGGACTTAAGTCTACCCCGCCATCACCATATTTGGTATAAAAACCAACCCCAAAGTCTTCTACCTTATTACCGGTACCTGCTACAAGATAGCGCTCCAAAGCAGCAAAATAATAAAGACTTGTCATGCGCAGTCTGGCACGGGTGTTCGCCAAGGACATAAAGCGTTCCTCCTCGTTGGCAACTTTTGGGAAGGAGTCTACCAGGCTATCGAACACAGGGGTAAGATTTACAGTTTGTCGTTTTGTATTAGAAAAATGCCCTTGCAACCAGTCTATATGTCTTTCAGCGCGATCAGATTGGTTGGCAGCTTGGTGTATGGGCATCTCCAAACAAAGAAGGTCCAGTCCGGTTTTGGCACATAGCGTAGAGGTTACGGCGGAGTCTATTCCTCCGGAGATACCTATAACAAATCCTTTTTGGTTGGCCTTGGTCGCATAGTCTTTAAGCCAATGTACAATATGGTCTATTACTTTTTCCGTTTGCATAGGTGGGTCAATATTTAGAAATCGATTAACTTTGCCCTAAAATTAAGTCGCTCTTGGAAAATAATAAAACGTATTCCGAAATACTTGGTATGAAAAAACTCATTTTTGCCGTATTATCAATTTCGCTGTTATTTTTTTCTTGTAATGATACCGATAAGGTGGCTTTGGAGATAGAAAAAATTCCCTTGGAGCTTAGTATAACCCGATTTGATCGCGAGTTTGCAAGCGCTACACCGGAAGCATTGCCAGAACTCAGAAAAAAATATCCCTATTTTTTTCCTGCACCTGATAGTGTTTGGATAGCAAAAATGAACGATTCCCTTCAAATGGAGCTGTCGCTTGCCGTTGGGAACACCTTTAATAGTTTTGAAGAAGAAGAAGCTGGACTAACATCATTATTTAAACATATTAAATATTATTTTCCGGAACAGGCCGCGCCAAAGGTTATAACCGTTACCAACGACGTAGATTACAATAATAGAATTATATTAACGGATACCTTGTTACTTATTGGCCTTGATAATTATTTAGGACCGGAACATAAGTATTACGGTGGTTTTCAGCGTTATATTGCAAAATCTTTAGATCGTAATTATATGGCAAGCGATGTGGCCAGTGCTTTTGCAAAGAAAGTAGTGCCAAGACCAAGAGATCGCACCTTTTTGGCTCGAATGATTTATTTTGGCAAAGAACTGTACCTTAAGGACAAATTGATGCCCTCTGCAAAAGACGGGGATAAAATTGGCTACACACAGCAAGAAATGGATTGGGCTTTAGCCGAAGAAGAGCCTATCTGGAGGAATTTTATTGAGCAAGAGTATTTATACAATACCGATAATAAGCTAAACCAGCGTTTTTTAGATCCTGCGCCCTTCTCTAAATTTGGATTGGAGTTGGATAACGAATCCCCAGGACGCTTGGGAAGGTATATTGGATGGCAAATTGTGCGGACTTTTATGGAAAATAATACTATAAGCCTAAAACAAATGCTAACCATGTCCGAGGAAGAAATTTTTAAACAATCGAACTACAAACCTAGAAACTAGATGGCAGACTTACATATATCGGAAATTACCTTACGCGTAGGATTGGATGACAATCGCGTGCCCGAAAAACTTAACTGGTCCGCACAGGACGGTGGTGTGGACAACGAAGAAGCCAAGGCGATGTTACTTTCGGTATGGGACAGTAAAAATCAAGAATCCTTAAAAATAGATTTATGGACCAAGGATATGCCGGTAGACGAGATGAAAACCTTCTTTCATCAAACCTTAGTTTCAATGACCGATACCTTTATGAAGGCTACCCAAGATGAAAAGATGACCGCTACCATGAAAGATTTTTGCGATTATTTTGCAGAAAAAATGGACTTGAAACAGTAGGTTTTTATATATAAAGTATGTGTTAAGAAGTTCATTTTTTGGGTAAACATGTATATGCAATCCTCTCTTTTTGAGATTCTCAGTATCATTCTAAATAGAATTCCGTTTTTATGAGAGCTAAGGCTTTAGATTTAAGCACATCTTCTTAGGAAGTTCGGGAACCATAAGACCACGGTTCATATGTAGTTGTATTTAGAGCACCTCCACATCCTTTAATTCAATTAAAACGGTTAGCTTCTTACACTGATGATATCGGATGACCTATGTTAAATTTGTAATAAACATCTTTATTTTGTTTCATCTTTGACTACATTGCTTAAACAACGAAAATCCAGAAGCTAACCATGAACACACTACTTTACAATTCCTTTCTAATTTATTTTATTTCACTAGTATCCATAGCAGCAGACGCTCAAGAATTTCAAGGGCAGGCGTATTATTTTTCTAAATCGAAAATGGAGCTTGGTTCTTGGGGGGCAAGAATGAGCGAGGGAGAAAAAAAGCAGGTACAAGAGCGTTTAAAGAACAGGCTGGAAAAGACCTATATCCTTAGCTTTAACAAGGAAGAATCCGTATTTAATGAAGAGGACAAACTGGATGCCATGTCTGGTGCAACGGATTCATGGGGGAACAATTTTTCGCGCGGGGCGCAGTATAAAAATGTAAAGGAAAACGCCTTGGTACAAAGTCAGGAATTTTATGGTAAGCGTTTTTTGGTAAAGGACAAACTACAGCCCATAACCTGGACTATGGGCAAGGAATCCAAACAAATAGGGCAATACCTATGTTTTAAGGCTTCCGCTTTAGTGCCAACTAATGAGTTGGCATGGTACGATTTTTCTTGGGGCGACCTAAGAAATGCAGAGTTGGAAAAGAAAACCGATTCCATTACCGGTGAGCCGGTGCCCATTGTGGTAGATATGACCCAAATAGAAGCGTGGTACACGCCTCAAATACCTGTAGGCCATGGCCCGGGAGAATATTGGGGACTTCCAGGCTTAATTTTAGAAGTAAGTGCTGGAAGTACCACTATGTTGTGTTCTAAAATTGTGATGAACCCCAAGGAGAAAATTACAATCGAGGCTCCCGATAAAGGGCAGGAAATTGCAAAAAACGAGTACCGAAATACGGTTCAGACAAAAATGATGGAAATGCGCAACAATCGGGGTAGAAGCAGAGCGAATTAATATGGGCTTGCTACAATACAACCTATCTACACCTGTCTTAAAAAACTACAGAACATCCATTTTTTGTTTTCTACTGCTCCTTGCAGCCAATATATGCGTTGCACAAGTTAAATTACAGGGCGTGGTGACCGATAGCTTAATGGTTCCTTTTGACCTTGCCAATGTTGTAGCTATAAATCAAGCGACTGGTGGATTGGAATCCTATGGCATTACAGACGAAAAGGGAGCTTATAAATTAGAGCTAGGCATAAACGGAACCTACCAAATACAAGTGAGTTATGTAGGAATGAAGACTCTGGTAGAGATTCTCTCAACAAAAGAAAGTGATATCGTAAAGGATTATTTACTACAACCTGAAAATGCTCTGGACGAGGTGGAGCTTATTTATGAAATGCCTGTAACCATTCAGGGAGATACTGTAGTTTATAACGCCGATTCCTTTAATACAGGCACCGAGAGGAA
This sequence comes from uncultured Flavobacteriaceae bacterium, assembly GCA_963697395.1. Taxonomy (GTDB): domain Bacteria; phylum Bacteroidota; class Bacteroidia; order Flavobacteriales; family Flavobacteriaceae; genus Maribacter. The sequence goes on along the minus strand of CAVONX010000005.1, from coordinate 978 downwards.
GTTGGAAGATGTATTGGAAAATCTACCAGGAGTCCAAATTAATGAAGATGGCCAAATAGAGGTTGAGGGCAAAGTAGTAAACAAGTTAATGGTTAACGGGAAAGATTTTTTTGATGGGGACACCAAGTTGGCCACTAAAAACATTCCCTCGCGCGCTGTGGATAAGGTTGAGGTTTTAAGAAATTACGCAGAGGTAGGCCAAATGAGTAGTGTACGGAATAATCAGGATAATGTGGCGCTCAATATAAAGCTCAAGGAAGGAAAAGAGAATTTTTGGTTCGGCGATGTTACCGCAGGTGCGGGAACTGCTCCTGACAATGAACTTTATTTGCTTCAACCCAAACTCTTTTATTACAGTCCTGAATACAGTCTTAATTTTATCGGAGACCTAAACAATACAGGTGAGGTGGCATTAACACGGCGAGATATAAGAGGTTTCGGTGGCGGATTTAGGGCGCCCAGCAGCAGCAGTGGAACCAACATAAACTTAGGGGACAATAGCCTTGACTTTTTAACCAATCAAAGCAATGCACTGGAGATAGAGAGTAAGTTGGCAACTGGCAATTTTAGTTATTCGCCAAACAAGGATTTGGATCTTAGCGGTTTTTTGATCTATAACAGCAGCCGTATTCTTTCAAGAGAAACGAGTTTTGTGCAGTATACAAATTCGGATTTGGGCATTCCGGATGAAGCTACGGAACAATCTGGCAGGGAGCGATCTAATCAGGGATTGGTAAAACTTAGCGCATCGTATAAGCCCAATGCCAATAATCAATTGGACTATGATGTCCTTGCACGAATATCCAACGATTCACAAATACAAAACAACTTTTCTTCGGTTATCGGTAACACAAGTCAGTTAGAAGAAGTAACCCCGTTTAGCATCAATCAAAATATCAATTACTATTACACACTTAACGAAACCAATATTTTTGCCTTTGAAGCACAGCATTTAATTAGGAACGAAGATCCGTTCTA
>CAVONX010000004.1:0-318262 GCA_963697395.1 uncultured Flavobacteriaceae bacterium | reverse complement strand
CTTTGCCTGTTGTAATTCCATAATTTCATCAGGACCAGATTTGCAATTAGTAGTTACAATAGGCAAGCCCACAAGCCATAGCTTCCATGATTACATTAGGGAAACCTTCATGGTTCGAACTAAAAATAAAAAGATCAGCGGCTTTTAAGTATTGAAAGGGATTGCTTTCGAATCCCATTAGAAATACCCTTTCCTTTAAACCCAAATTATCTATCTGCGCTTCCAAATTGCTGCGTAGTTCGCCCTCACCAAAAATATAAAGACGAACATTTGTAAAGGGAGCAACCGCATCAATTATTAGTTTTTGGTTTTTAACAACCTGTAACCGTCCAACACTAACTAGATTAATGAAATTAGGATCAAAAAAGGAGGTTTTGGAAGAAATGGCTTCAATCTTGTCTAAATCAATAGGATTATAGATTACTCCTGTTTTTTCTATGGATACATTAAAATTATCTACTAAATCTTTGGCACTTGCCTTGGCATTGCTAATCACCATGTCCGCTTTAGGGTATAATTTTTTTACCAAGAACGAATTTATCTTGCTTTGTGTGTCTCCATAGCCATACTGTAAGCTTGGGTAATTACGTTCGCTGACCATTAATTTATATGGATGATTGGTGAACCAACGGGCCATAATATTAATATAGCAAGGTCTTGTCAACAAACTAAAGGAGTGTGTAATCTGAAGTTGTTTTAACAAGCGGGCATACTTCCAGGCGAGCCAAGGAAGTTTCAAGAACTTGAATATACCTGGCTCATCTCCTTCTGATTTTTCAATATAATATATGGGTATATCATTTGGTATATCATAGGCTATAGTTTCGCACATTAAAACTAAAATTACCTCATGGCCTTTCTTTTTTAAATAGGGGAGTAGGTAAGACATGACACGTTCTGCACCACCACCATCCATGGAATAGATAAATATGGAAATTTTTTGATCTTTTTCCATGTTATTTATTTTTTACGATTTGCATGAAAAACTGTTCGTATTCTTTTAAAATAATAGTTTTGTCAAATTTCTTATAGACCGATTCTGAAACCAATTCAGGATCTAATTCCGGTAAATCGTTTAGACGTAACAAAAATTCCTCCTCATTAGCTACAATAAATCCATTTATATTGTTTTCTATGATATCTTGGGTTCCACCTCTAGCATAAAAGGCAATTGCAGGTGTTCCGACAGCACAGCTTTCTAATAGGGCATTAGGAAAGCCCTCGGTAAACGACCCTTGAAGATAAAAGTCTGATTTTTTTAAAAACTGTTGTACATCTTTTGTAAAGGGAATGTGTTGAATTTTATTATCGAGATTTAATTTTTTTGCATAATCAAATATTTCTTCCTTTAAAGGTCCATCACCAACTATGGTATAGGTAAAATTATATTTTAGTTGGGATAGAATTTTTAGAATTCTTTGGTGACCTTTAATTTTATGCAATCTTCCAACTGTGATGAATTTTGGATGGATAGTATCTAAAGTTTTTTTGTTCTTTTCAAAATAGAAATTATCGGTAATAGGATTACCTATGATTTTTAATTTACCTTCTTTAACATTAAACTCATTTTTTGTGTCGATCATCATATCGGTTGATTGGCAGATAATGTTATCGAACATCTTAAAGCTTATACTTTCTATAAAGATATCTTTTTTCTTCTTTTTAAGATGGTATCCAGGAGTGTTTGCCCTAATATAAGTCTCTCTAGCAATAAACTTTCTTTTTGGAAAAATTGTTGAAATAAAAGCCACAACTAAGTTTAGATGTGATAGGGAACTAAAAACTATTTTCGACCTATTTTGTAAAAGTTCCTTTATTATTGATAAGACAGCGTAGCGAACTTTACTTTTGTTAAGGTAAATTAAGTTTATGTTGTCCAAATCATAGTCTCCGTCTTCTTTACTTCCCGTAACAATCAATTTTACCTTGAATTTTTTTTTATCCAGATTTTCTGCAACAAAGGATACTACACGTTCAGCACCCCCCGCTTGAAGGGTGGGTAAAATAAAAATCACATTAATTGGTAGGATGGTTTTCAATTTTAATTATATTAATTAGGTGTTGCTGAATTTGAACAAACTCAATTGTTCTAACCGCCATATTTGAGCGACTGTTTTAAAGGGTCGAATTTTTGAGTTATTTCAAGTATTTCTTTATAATAATTACCAAAAAGAGGGCCATTGCATATTTGATGAAAATTAATGTCCTGTCCCATAGCATTAAATTCAACGATAATGATATCACCTTTATTATCAATCGCAATGTCCCAAGAAACAAGACGAAAATGAGGTATGTTTTTATGTTGTCTTTTTACAGTTTCCAAGATTAGGTCATAGCATGGTATCTCGAATCCTTTCAGTACTGTACCATTGTCCGCAAGGGTGTATCTCTCTCCATAGCTATTTATAGCATAATCCTTTAGTTTTCCTTTATTGTTTATTCCACAAGCCATACCTCCACCTGATGTGTTATCAGTGAAAGAACCAGATTTACCTATTCTAACCACCGCAGAGAGCGGCATTACACTTTCTACTCCCATATAAGTAATAATTCTAATAGTATTTAACGAAGAACTATTGAGTTTGGCCATTTGCGGATGCTGCTCGAGTATTTCTTGAACGATAAAATCGTTATTGTATTCATCAAATAGTTTCTTCAATTGTTTGGTGTAATCCTGATCCAATATAATTTTTTTCACTCCTTTTCCTCCCGCGGTACCTATAGAAGGTTTTATTACGATAGCATCAAAATTATTACAAGCTTCAATTGCTTTTTCTAGAGAGACTTGTTGATTATCTAAATAAAAAAAACCATGTATATTTTTTACAATAGGTATTAATAATATTTCTTTATCAAAATATTTATCCAAAAGATTTTTATCCTCCAAAGCAGGGTACATAATGGAATTGTTCAATGCAGGTTCAATTCGCGAATAGAAAAGTACTTCGGGAATAAAATCAATCTTTTCTTCTCCCAAATAATTAGTATATACTTGATGCCATTTAGATGAGGTTTTTTTAAAACCATAGTTTTGAAACTCTTTGCGAATGCGTATTTTAAATTGAGTTGAAATTGGCTTACATTTATTTTTGATTATAATATTATCTATCTTTTTGTGGTACACGTATTTCATCCGCAGATATTTTACGTATGCAATAGATTGATAAAATTTTTTTCTAAAGCTCATCAGATGTTTTTTAGGTGGTAAACTCAGTTTTAAAATCCTTAAAAAAATTCATTTTTTTAAATAGGAAGCTTTAGTTCACTTCCTAATTTTTTATCCCAAATTTTGGGTAAAATAGGCCTGAAACCACCATCATGGTGAAAGGTCAATTCTCCAAAGTATAATGTTCCATCTACATCATACCAGTCAACCCTAACGTAAGAAAAAGATTTGGCTAATGTTTCAGAAAGACGGATCATTTCATTGAGCGTAGTAGGTCTTTCTGCATCTTGGTCACTGGGGTCTGTGCTTTTTCCATTTGCCTTAGGAGAGGACCACTTAAATTTTTCCCGTACCCAATTGGTATTATACCAATTTCTATAGTGTTGGTCGGTACCACGGCCCATATCTACACTAATCATTCGTACTTTGCCATTAAAACAATGCAATTTGTAATCAAAAGGGATATTACCATTTTTATCTTCCAATAATTTTTCTACTATGATTCTCGGTTCAATGTTCTTATATTGCCACTCTCTTGAATACTTGTAATAATTATTCTTTAGTCTTTGTGAAAGATTTTTCCTAACCATCTGCCAATTAACGCACAACTTATCCCTTACAAAGAATCCTCCCCCACTATCATGATTTGTTTTAATGATACATGGCGTATCTGGTAAATTTTCAGGTATAATTTCACTTGATTTCTTAGTAGTAAAATATAGCGGGACCAATACTATCGCCAATTTTTTTCTTACAAATTCTCTCGCACCAATATTTATCTGAACATTGGGTATGCAATAAGATGTCCGGTCATATAATCTTAACCAGTTTATTTTTTCAGTTTTAAGGTTTAGGATTTTTTAAATTAACGGATAGCCTATGTGCAATCTATATTTCCACTTACCAATTGTTTATCTGGAATCAACGGTAAGTATTAACTAATAAAGTACCTATGAAATTTTTTTCATTTTTGTCAATGATTAATAAAAAATAATAAAATGACTTCATTTCATGTTAAGAATTACATTATAAAATTGGATATGGTTTGCCGTACGCTTCCTAACCATTGCTTTAGGACCAAGAGTTTCCATATTAACGGGTAATGGTTCCATTCCCCTTTCATATGTTCTTGTATCATTTTATAGACAATCTTTGGGTGAATCCCTGGAATATCATTTAGATTCTCCAAAGATAATTCTGAAAGTACCAATTCCTTTAAATCGTTTCTAAACCAAACCTCTAGGGGCATTGCAAAACCGGATTTTGGACGGTCAAAATATGTCGCGGGCACATGTCTGTATAAGATATCTTTTAGGATACGTTTTTGATTACCTTTTTGGTACTTAAAGCTTGTAGGTAAACTTTGGGCCATTTCCACTACACGATAGTCCAAAAAGGGTGAGCGAGCTTCAAGTGAATACGCCATGGTAGCGCGATCTACCTTAGTGTTAATATCCCATGTCAAATAGGTCTTTAAATCAAAATCGCCAACCCGTTCATAGCTATTTTTTTTAGAATTCATTAGATATTTTAATTCTTTGACTTGAGTAACATCCGTTGTTATATTTAGCCATGAGCTGGATTTATCCACTAACATGGGCAAGTAGGACTCTCCGATGTTTTTTGCGCTTATGATGTCTTTTATTGCATGGTATCGATTATTTTGTAACATTTTTAAAAATGAAAGTCCTAGTTTTCTGATGGGGTAGGGAATATTAAAGTCCGTTCCATTTTTTCCAACTTCTGATATCGTGGATACCCTAAAAAGGCCTCGTCAGCCCCGTCACCCGATAAGGCTACGGTAACTTCTTTTTTGGTATGCTTGGCCAAAAGCATGGAGGGGATGGCAGAAGCATCTGCAAAGGGTTCGTCATAGTAATGGCTGAAGTTTTCAATGAGATTTATACCTTCTTTATAATCACAAGGGATTACATGATGATCGGTCTGTAAATGGTCGGCTACTTTTTGGGCATAGCTACTTTCATCAAAGCCTTTTTCATTGAATTTCACTGAAAAGGTCTTTACCTTTTGTTCGGCATCTTTGGCTGCTAGAGCAGCCACTAGGGAAGAATCTACGCCGCCTGATAAAAATACACCCAGCGGCACATCTGCCACCATGCGCATGCGCACGGCATCTGTTAGAAGATCTTCCAGTTCCGTTTTTGCTGTTTCATACGTACCATCATAAGGCAAGGCAGTGGGAAAAGCAATGTCCCAATAGGGCCATACCTTAAATGCTTTTGTTTTTAGGTCATAGGTAAAGGCATGACCATCGTCCAATTTTTTAACTTCATTAAAAATAGAGTAGGGGTGGGGTATTGTATTCCATGCCAAATAATGCTCTATAGCGTTCTGGCTGATGCTTAATTCCTCATTGAATAATTGTATAGAAGAAATTTGACTAGCAAATTCAAAGCCCGCCGGACTTAACTGATAGTAGAAGGGTTTTTGTCCCAAGCGGTCTTTTGCCCCAAAAAGTTGTTGTTTCTTTTCGTCATATATCACAAAGGCGAACATCCCATTAAAATGTTGTACACAGTCCGTTCCGTATTCTAAATAGGCGGCTCCAATAACCTCTGTGTCGCTGCTAGTGGTAAAGGTGTATCCCTTTTTGTGTAACCTATCCCTTAATTCCTTAAAATTATAAATTTCCCCATTAAAGACGAGATGTACCTGGTCTTGATAGGTAAAAGGTTGGTTAGAACGTGCATCTAAATCAATAATGCTAAGACGATTGTGGCCAAAACTGATACGGCCTGAGGCCGTATCGTATTGGGCAATACCCAGTTGGTCGGGGCCCCGAAATCGGGTCCGTTCCAGCTTTTGTTGTACTTGTTCTTTAGTATAGGGAAGCGTGGTTCCGTAGATTCCGCACATAAATATTGTTCGTTCAAAGGTTTTGTGTTGATAGCATAACGCTGGTAGTGCGTTTGGATTGTATAAAAGGTATTTTTTGTAGCTAGAGTTTCAGGATTTTCTAGGATATGGATTTTGCTCACCGTGGGTTGGGTAATTGGTAATTCAGGTTTCCCTGATTTCAGGTTTCGAAAAATTTAGCGTAGGTTATTGGTTAACAGGGATGTGGTAATCATTTTAATTCTCGTCGACTTCCGACTCATTCCCGTTCTAAATTCCTTTGCACGTCACCTTAACTACACTCGTTTTTCAAACCACTTCGTTAATCACTTGCATCCACTGGGCTGCAATGTGTTCCATTTCGTATTTTTTGGTGCTTTCCAAAGCGTTTTGGCTAAAGCTTTGTCGTAAAATTTCATCTTTCATGAGTACTTCTATTTTTTTTGCTAAGGCTTCTTCATCACCAACAGGTACTAAAAAGCCGTTTTCACCATCGGTAATCATATCGGCTGGTCCATGAGGGCAGTTGGTCGAAATACTTGGTAGGCCAAAATAGAGGGCTTCTAACAAGGCATTAGGAAAGCCTTCATGCTCGGAGGTAAAAACAAACATGGTCGCTTTGTTATAATAGCTTGCTACATCTTTTTGGGCTCCTTCAAAATCGATTTGATCGGCTACGCCCAATTCCTTTGGCCAAGGCTTTGAATTTTTCTAGATTCGGCCCTTTACCCAAAAATACTAAACGCCAGTTATGTTCTGGTAACCGGGCAAAAGCACGGATCAACGTATCCTGTGCTTTTCCATCTTTGAAACTACCGACATTTAAGATTGTTTTCTTAGGACTATTTTTTAAACCAATCTTTTTATTTTAAATCGTTTGCTACGGCATTGGGTACAATCGTAATTTTTTCAGGTACGAGCCAGGTAGTCATAGTACGCTGCGTTGCCCCTAGTTTGAACAACTAAACGTGCTGCATGGCGGTAGCTCATATTGCGAATCTGTACATGGCGTTGAGGAAGAAGATCAATTGCATGGTTTGCACGTTCACTAATGATGCAGGGGATTTTAAGCCATTTACAGGCCCAAATGGCATAGATGTTGGCTGTGAGCATAAAGCTTAAAACAACATCGGGCTTTATGATTTTAAGATGAGAGTGTAATTTCTTGAAGCGTAAAATACCATCTTTTATAGATCGTAAAACACTGTTGTGATTTTTTGGTTGTTCAAGGCAGTACTTTAAAGTAATTTTTAAATCTACATTATAAAAAGGGGTCGTTTTTACAAAGGTTATAATTGTAATATCATGTTGTGTCAACCCAATGATTGGCAAGTCCACTTACTGCTCTTTCTGCACCTCCTGATCCTAAATCATTAATAAAAAAAACTAATTTTCATAGGTATTCCATTGGATTATTATTTAAGTACCAAAGGTGTTATAAATTCTAAGATATTTGCTGAATATTTAAACTTTTCGAGTGGTTTCGCCCCCACTGTTTTTAGTTTCTATAGTTTTGGAAACTGTAATATATGGTATTGTAACCACATTGAAAAGAAGAACATATAACCATTAATCCAGAAAGTATGGTCTGTACTCATATAAGAGACACAAGGCAAAGGTCATTAAAAAAAGATGTGGTCGTTGTAGAAAATCCCCCATGATTTTTTAAACATTAGGCCAAATAAAGCTAAGCATTACTAATAAGGTTAAAATACCACCTTCACCCCAAGTTTTAATAAAGAATTGTGGGGTCCTATAATCGATATTTTACCTCCACCGTCAAAAGAGCCATATCCGTGGCCTAAAATAGGTTTATCCATAAGGGCTTCATAAAAAAGAGCCCAAGTTTCGGTGCGGCTATCCTTCTTCCAATTTACTCGTATTATTTGACTTACCCGCTAAAATATTACTCATGGCTTCCAAACGAGGATTAGAATTTGGTAAAAATGCATTGTAGGTTAGTAAGCCAACAAGAGAAAAATACCAATAGCCAAAACACGTAAATTTTTTAGAGATAGGCGGATAGACAATAAATTCATTAATAACCAAACAACTAAAAAGGTTCTTGAAAAAGTTAAAAAACCCAATTATTGTAAAAGCAATTTGGCCTAAGAGCCGCCATTTTCTATCTAAACCAAAAGTTAGGCCGTAGCCCATCATACAAATAAAGCCCAAGCTGTTCGGATTCAAATAAAACCCACTATAACGGCCTCCGTCCGTTAGTGGATTATAAAAGAGGAAAATTTGTATAAATACCGTACAAGCACCGATTAACAAAAAGAAAAACAATTCTGCTTTCGGTCGTATCTATAACTATCGCATATCCCCCAATAATCAAAATGAAATATTTAACTATTATAATAATAAAATTAAGGGTATCTGGGATATATGTCTGATCAGATAAGCTACTAATACCAAAATAAAAGCACCCTAATAACAACATCCAGCCATTGAATGACCATTGCCTTGCCAATAGAAAATAAAGAATCATTAGCCCGAACGATAGTTCACTGAGCAAGCTTGACAGGACAGGACTTATTTCAGTTAAAACCCAACCTGGAAAGTTGAGCATAATTAAAAATAACGTGACGTACCTAATAGCTTTTAATAACAACAATTGGAATTTTAGAGTTCATAGTAAAATTAAGGATAACCATTAATCTTGAACTATTATTTTAGATGAAATATATATTATCTCGCTTTAACGTATCAAAAAGCCAAGTAAACATACCCTGGCTTTTTGATAGAACATAATAGTGTAATTTTCTAATTAATCAAACTATAAAAGAATGCTTCAATATTCGTGTACCCATCTCTATCTTCGTCGCCGTTTGCGGTTTTAGATAAATCTCCATAAACTGACCTTTCCCAGACATCGGACATGCCATCTTGGTCGCTGTCATAATTTGGTGGTCTCTCAGTAGAATCTTTTGATGGTACCGACAATGAACCAAAGTTACCTGAATTATCAAAAAAGTTTGAAATTGCCTCTTTGTCCATACTATCTTGATGTAAACTGTTCCCAGGTTGTTTATTGCCAAAAACCTTAGCTTCGATTTCTTGAACGGATTTGGCCCATGTTAATACCGTACTGTTTTTAATTACCCTATTGCTACTTTGATACTCATTTGCTCTACCATTATACAAGTCATATTGATGTGGATTTATTTGATGGTTATCGGCGAAAAAGAAAGAGCCTTCCGTTATTAATCCATCAGGATTGTTATAAGCATTAGGGTTCCATTCGATACTTGAATAGTTTGGTGCGTTGTTTGCAAATGCCTTATAGATGTTGCCCAGAACATCCGCATTGTTACCGAAGGTTATGAACATTCCGCCCTCATAACCATAAATAATATTATTTATCCATTCCGAAGTTTCGTCTTCTTTCCCATATCCTAAAAGAATATTACGTTCTCTAGTATGTGATAAAAAATTTCCTATAAATGAAAAGTTATAATTTCTATTTCCAAAAAGGAAAGTATACGAAGTATCTGAATTGGTAATCATACAGTTCTGGACAGTAACATCTTTAACTCCTTGAACCGAAAAATTTTCGTCACTTCCATGACTCATGCTCACATGGTCCAAAATAATATTACTCAGTCCATGTTATTTCTAATTCTTATGGCATCATTGTCAGTTCTATTATTATTATTTTCTCTTATCGATATATATCGGATAATTACGTTACTAGCCGCTATATCAATCGTACCGCCGTAACTTTTAGAAGAGATATTATCTCCTCTTATTGTTATACCAGGAAAAGGTGCCGTTTCACCCGCTATTGTTAAATTACCTTGAGAATCACCAATATTTAAATGCATCCCTGTCAGGTAAATGTCACCACCAACATCAAAAACTATCGTTCGTGTGCCTTTGGAATCTAAAGCCTCGCGTAAACTTCCAGCACCACTATCATTTAAATTGGTTACGTGGATAATCCTTCCGCCACGGCCACCCGTTGTAAATTTGCCGAAGCCTTTGGCTCCAGGAAAAGCTAATAACTCACCCATATCCGAAGGGGTAATGGTAACTGTTGCCTGTTCCCTAAAGGTTTCGCCCTCACCGGTAATTACCTCTGTGGTATAGTCAAAGGAATCTTCTTCAACAGCCTCTTGTACATCAGGGCTTCCATCTCCAGTTGAAATTTGTTGTTCAGCAGTACTGGCGTCTTCTTCAGCGACACCAGCATTTGGCGTGTAGGTTAAAGTATTGTCTATGTTAATGACTACAACACCATTGTTAGGTTCAGAAGTCGATACAATATTTACTTCAGTATCAGGGCTAAATGAATCATTGCGTAAAACGTCTAGGAGCATGCTTGACTGGCCATTATTAATGTAATAGATGTCGTCCGCCAAAACGGCAATACTTTGAAGGTCGTTTTTGTCAGCAATAACATAGTCGGAAAGTAAATCGGAATCCTTTGAACATGAAAAATGCAAAAGGATAACTGAGCTAAAAAACAAAAGCTCAAAAGCTCGAGTGCAGGGTAATTTCATAAGTAGGTGTAATTGTAGGTTTAAAAATTGCGTTTATTTGGATTACAATAATAGGTAATAACTTAGCTAAATCGTTAAAATGTTCTTTAATTTCGATGAAATACAACTCTTGATCCAAAGTATTACGTATTTATCTATTCTTTTAGTTTTTAGAAAAGCTCGTTTTCGATGAAGTGCAGTTTATTTTAACATTTGTTGGAAAGCTCTTTTTCTAAAGCTATTGAATCTTGCTTTTCTAAAAATGAGATAAGTGATGATTTTGATGAAAAGGGAATCAAGTTAAGACCTAGAAGGGATAAAATTATTTGGAGAGTCTGAGTTTTTTTTCATTACTGCCAAGGTTTTAGATTTTACTTTTTTTTACTCATAACCTATAGCTTTAAATCATAGATTATTCAAAAATGGTGCTGTAATAGCTTTTGAATCTTTTGTAAAAAAACAAGGAGTAAAGGATATTAACAAGCTATGCTTGAAACTGAATCAAATCTATTGATTTCTAAACTATATCCCAAGTAACCTGCAGAACCATGAAATACGGTGTATTTTAATTTCAATGTAAGTGTTTTACTCGTTTAAAGCGTTATGTTTAGAACAAGAAATACTCACATTTTTCAGAATCCTCGTCAAATATAGAACCGTTGCTGACTATTAATTACCACGTTTACCAAGTTGATTGTTTATTTTTGTAACTACTCAGCCAATAATGAAAGCGATTTTGCAATTTCATTAAGTGCCCATTGAGATATTTTGTGCTCTTTGTGTGTACTATCGGAAAGTATATTAAAGTGACCGCTTTCAAATTCCCCGACTTTTTTTGACAAGTACTCGTCATATTGTTTATATGCTTCGCCTCCATAACAACAAGGATCGTATTTGTTGCTGATTTGAAGCTGTGACCTTTTGTCTCCAGTTGCCCCTAACAGATAAAGGTCTAAATAATTGATTTTAGTGTATAGGTCTGGAAAAGTCTGCTCAAAATCCCCATAATTGTTGGATTGCTCTTGATACCTCACAAACATGGGGAAGCTGCCTGCCACTGGAAAGCTATTCTGGATTCGTTCATCCAAAGCTGCTACTAAAGTGGTAGTCCAACCGCCTCCACTGACTCCTACCATGTTAATATCTTTAAAATTCTGTTTTTGTGCATAGTTCAACATGCTGATAACGGGTGCTATAAAATACTGTAAGGGATGCTCCAAAAATTTGAATTCCTCATGGTTGCTCAATTGTATCTTACCAATTTTTGATACTTCAATAACCGGTCTGTTATTTTCACCTTTTAAGGGCATGGAGAAAGCATAAATGGTAAAGCCTTTGGCTAAGAAATAGGCAATGGTGGCTTTGCCTTTGACAAAGCCACCATCATGCCCTTGATGATAGAGCAGTAGTCTATGGTTACTGTTTTGCGGATGAAAAATATATCCAATTGATTGAATATTATGCTTTTGGGTAATATAGAACTTTTCCAAACGGGAAAGATTATCTAGGTCCTGATATACCAAATCCTTAATGGTGATTATGCTATCGGGTTGCAGTGAGGCTTCAACTGCTTGTTCTCCAAAAATCAAATGTTTGAGTTCCAAGCGGAGTGAATCCTTAGTGATTAAGTTTACAGAAACCATTGAATTTAGTGCATCTTCATCATATTGTATATTTTTAAGTGCATTGTTCAAATGTACTTCGGTGCCGTCTTGTAAATTTTTCAATAAACTATAAGGGAAGATTTGGTACTTGCCTATTAGGATACCATAAACTAAAGCTATCAGAATAACGAACGTTGTTATAGTTAAACGTATTATTGCTCCTTTATTCATTTTTAATATTGTTTTAGATGGAAAGAATGGTTTGGCAGCTTATAATTATATTTTGCTAATAAGTTTCAGAGGAATACTACCAAGAAAAACTAAAAAAACCAGTATTAATTTAATACCTCTTAATTTGGTCTTCTGATCTACATAAGTTAATCTACTTTTTATGTAGGAATATGCCATATTACGATAATAGTTTGCACTCAAAATTTTAATCAGTGTTGCCGACTCTAACTCGTAATAGGCGCTGTAATAGACTCTTTTAATAACTTTTAATTTCGATTTAGGTTGCTGTGTAAGCCCTTCGGGATTTGAAAAATAAGTGCGATGAATAATGTTGAGACATAAAAAATCATGATTTTTGTTAATTCGGTTCCAACTAACGCTAGGGCTTACTCTTGAATTAGAGTTGGTAAACTTTTTATATTTTTTTAAAACATCGGTACGCCAGCTATGCCATTTTTCGCCTGCAATATTGCGTTTGCGGTTTAATACTCTTTCCTGAAAGCTAACCTGCCAAAAGTCTTTGGGCCATTGTTCTCCTACTAAATTACCTGATTCGTCTTGCACTAAAGTCCAAACGGCTCCAATTTTTTCTGGGTTAGCACTATTGTCGATTAAGTTCCAAATCAATCTAAGGTCTGATAACGTATTTGCCCTAAAGGTATCATCAGCATCTGCATTAATTGTAATCGGTCTTGTACATAATTCGATACCAGCATTGATTGCATAAGCCTTGCCTTGATTTTTTGGCATTCTATTGTACACTATGTTAAAATCACATTCTTGTTGCCAAGTTTTGATAAGGGACTCCGTATTATCAGTACTGCCATCGTCAGAAATAATCCATTCAAAATCTTGATCGGTTTGGGCAAGCAATGAATCATAAACGCGATGAATTAAATTTTCAGAATTATAGGTAGTGGTTAGTATACTGAACATAGTAAAAAATTATTTAAATATTTTTGCTTTAAAACGGTTTATAACGTCTTTACAGTAGCCATTTGAGAAATAGAGAATAGTGCCATAGACTAGTGCTGTAGAGAAGCTAACCCATAACGTTTTTAGAATCCAATCAAAGAAATTTGAGGTTGAAATATTCGTCCAATGATAAATATAAAAGATCAGTATTAATGAGTACTAAAAAAGCTGCCAATAAGCTTTGCATACCCCTTTATATATTCCGAATGGCTTCCTTCAAAACCCCATTTGAAAACATAATAAGGTCGCCAAGTACCTTCAATGACTAAAATGCTAACAAAAGTACCCAACAACAGACCTACAATACCATTTTTTGGACTAAGATTATGGAAATGACCTAAATTTACAATACTTTTTACAATAGGAGCCCAAACATCGTCGTACAGGCCATAAGCTTGTTTAAAACTTCTGTAGGTTGAACTACCTGCCTTAACATAAGAAATGCCACAAAATATAGTAACCGTTTGCTCAGACAACAGGTATTTGTCACCTAGCCAAAGTATAATAAAGGGGTTGATTAAATAATAAATACAAATTCCTCCAAAACCAGCTATAAAAGTATGGATAACCATAAACTCCCAAAATACCTGTTTTATATTTTGTTTATTATTTTCGGCTACTAAATTACCTACACTGGCTTTTGATCCAGCAAAAATCTTTTTCAACCAAGGTTCCCAAATTACAGCACTATCATTAGGTAATTTGAGAAATAGGCTACCATTTCAGCACTCAAGAAAAAGAAAATCAGAATATTGTCCAAGTCCACTGGTAAGAAAGTCACCAAATTTATGGATGCTGATCTGTTTTATCTTTTTTATGAGACTTTTATAGCTTTCAAATTGTTTTTCTGACTTTGTTTAACTTTCCAGAAAGCAATAGCCAGGGATATTCTTTTTTAATTTTCTGTCGAATCAAGATACTGTAACAGTATTCCCGATAGTACTTCCAATAAAATCCATATCACAAAACTCTGAAAATAATAAACAAATAAGCCTTGTAAAAGAATTTTGGAAATGTTTATCGGACTGGAAGTATTTGGATACGATATAATCTTTTTGGTCAGCCTGGAATAAAAAAACGTGATAGTTGTAAAAATATCCTAATAGTAAGAGAAGATAGCAAGCCGTAAAATGTTAAGATATATTATCCATAATTCAATTTCAACATCAGCAAATATTAACGGAAAAAATGCAGAAAGAATTATGCTGCCTACTAAAATAAAGTAACCTATTTTTTTATAGATATCTACCAAGAAACAGAATAATTTGGTTGATTTCTTTATAGTCTTTATCAAAAATAGGCTTGTAAAGAGTATAGCCTATAGCGACTCCAATACCCAATTCTGCTAAGTTCAGAAAACCAATAAAACTTTGTAAAGTTGAAATTATACCAATAAAAGTATCACCCAAGCCATCCAAGAAAATCTTTCTAGAAATAAATTGGGAAGCAATAAATAGTACATGAAAGAATAATCCAACCTTGGCATTCCTTATAGTATTGGCTAAGCGCGACATACAGGTCTTTTTAGTGCAATTCATAATTGTTTTCGCTATAGCCTTTAGCTGCGTGCACTGCGCTAGTTTGTATGTTTTCGAGTTTTTACAAACCCGCCTAAAGAACTACTTTAGGGAGGTTTCGGTGCTAAAACTTTATCTAAGGGCGCTTTTTGCTATTTGTTTACAGCCATACACCATAAAACTGCTGCGGCAACTTACTACTTACAGTTGTTTGTTACATTACAACCTCCCATCAACTTTCTCCGTAAGAATACCTTTTACGTCATAAATAACGCCCGTATCCGCTAACATGTTTTGTAGGGTTAAGTCTAAAAACTCTTTATGGGCTACAGTGAGTACAATAGCATCAAATTTTTGTTGAGGCAAGGTATTGGTCACTTCCAGGTTGTATTCATGTGCTACCTCCTTTGGGCTGGCCCATGGGTCGTATACGGTAACCTTCGCACCGTAACTGGCCAAATTGTTAATGACATCTACGGCTTTGGTGTTTCGGACATCCGGGCAATTTTCCTTAAAAGTAATGCCCAATACCAAAATGGTACTATTTTTAATCTTCATGTCTTTTTGCACCATCAATTTTACCACTTCGGAAGCTACATATTTCCCCATGGTATCGTTCATACGGCGCCCCGCCAAAATAATTTCGGGATGATAGCCGTACTCCTGCGCTTTTTGTGCCAAATAATAAGGATCTACCCCAATACAATGTCCACCCACCAAACCGGGTTTAAAGGGAAGGAAATTCCATTTGGTACCTGCCGCTTCCAACACTTGGTGGGTGTCTATACCCATGAGGTTAAAGATTTTTGCCAATTCGTTCACAAAAGCAATATTGATGTCCCGTTGGGAATTCTCGATAACCTTGGCCGCTTCTGCCACCTTTATGCTAGGGGCCAGATGCGTACCTGCGGTAATGACCGAAGCATATAAGGCATCTACTTTCTTGCCTACCTCGGGTGTAGAACCCGAAGTCACTTTCAGTATTTTTTCAACCGTATGTTCCTTATCGCCCGGATTAATACGTTCCGGGGAATAGCCCGCATAAAAATCGGTATTAAATGTTAAGCCCGCTATTTTTTTCCAAAACGGGAATACATTCGTCCTCCGTAACTCCTGGATATACGGTAGATTCATAGACTACGGTGTCACCTTTCTTAAGTACTTTGGCCACGGTTTCACTGGCCTTGTACAAGGGTGTTAAAATAGGTCTGTTGGTGCTGTCTACAGGTGTAGGAACGGTTACGATATAATAGTTGCAATCTGCAATATCTTCCAATTGATCGGAACAATACAGCCCTGTTTCCATTTTAGGTGATTCCCTTAAAACGCCCTTGAAGCATTTCATCTTCTACCTCCAACGTACTGTCATGTCCCTTTCGAAGTTCATCGATACGCCCTTGATTAATATCAAATCCAATTACTGGATATTTGGTTGCAAATAAACGGGCTAAAGGTAATCCCACATAACCTAATCCAATAATGGCAATTTTAATGTCTTTCATATTTTTATATTCGTTGCTTCGGCTACGCCAGTAACCGACGTTTTATGGTTTATAATTTTTTCCTTCGTCTATGCTCAGAAATCCATAGTTTTTATATTTACTGTATTTTGTCATGTTACTAACCATTTATTTCAAATTTTCCCAATACCACTTTACAGCTTCTTTAAGTCCTGACTTTATATCATATTGTGGATTATAGCCTAAAAGTTGCTTTGCTTTATCAATAGAGGCCAAAGAGTGTGGTACATCTCCTGTTCGGGTAGGACCATAGTTGTTTTTAATATTCTTTATTTGCGAATCAAATTCACTTAAATATTCTTTTAAGAGTTGGGTGAGTTCATTTAAATCGGTTCGTTCGCCAAAAGCTGTATTGTATACGGTATTTAAGGCGCTTTGGTTCTCTGTGACCATTGCTCGTACATTCATTTGAATGACATTATCGATATAGGTGAAATCCCTTGAGAATGAACCATCTCCATTGATAACTGGAGATTCATGTTTCATCAATTGCATGACAAACTTAGGGATCACTGCGGCATAGGCCCCATTCGGGTCTTGTTTTCTGCCAAAAACATTAAAGTAGCGTAGGCCAATGGTTTCGATACCATAGGTCTTACTAAACACATCGGCATACAATTCGTTTACATATTTGGTAATGGCGTAGGGGGATAGGGGTTTTCCAATACTATCCTCAACTCTTGGGCATGGATTGTGGAATCGCCATAGGTAGAAGAGCTTGCGGCATAGACAAAGCGTTTTACCTTGGCATCGCGTGCAGCGACCAACATATTTAAAAATCCTGAGACATTAACATCATTACTGGTTATAGGGTCATTTATGGAACGTGGAACGGAACCCAGGGCTGCTTGGTGTAAAATGTAATCTACTCCTTCACAGGCTCTTTTGACAATCGGCTAAATTACGAATATCTCCTTCAATCAAGGTAAAATTTGGATTATCTATGAAAGGCATTAAGATTTTCACGTTTTCCTGTAGCAAAATTATCCAGACAGGTATACTTTGTTTCCATTCTCCAATAGTGCTTCGCAGAGGTTGGATCCTATAAAGCCAGCACCGCCGGTAACTAAAATATGGTAAGAAGGGTCTAGATTGTATAAATTCATTAAAAGTATAATTTTGTGTGCCAAAGATGTATAATTAAACTTAAAATTAAGTGCAATAGTGTATAAAGCCATTGGTATATCCGGTGAATTAAAAAAAACTTACGATTCATCAAATCATAAATGAAGAAACCTCCAATTTTAAAAAGATAAATACGGCAGCTCTTATTAGTTTAAGTTGGCCATAGTTGGAAAAGAACAGCATGCGTTTGTAATTAAGGAATCAATTACACCCTATAAAAGTCCTTATACCAATCTACAAAACGCTGTACCCCAATTTTTATTGG
The DNA here is from genome assembly GCA_963697395.1 of uncultured Flavobacteriaceae bacterium. GTDB lineage: Bacteria > Bacteroidota > Bacteroidia > Flavobacteriales > Flavobacteriaceae > Maribacter. The sequence continues at coordinate 300,519 of CAVONX010000004.1, read as the reverse complement.
CGTATTAGGACAATAATCATAATCGGCAATCAAATCATCTACATTGGCCCAGGTCTTTTCTACATCCCCCGGCTGCATGGCCATCATGTTCTTTTTTGCGATGGTGCCCAAGCTTTCTTCAATGGCGGCTATAAAGTCCATTAATTTAACAGACTTACTATTGCCGATATTATATACTTTATAAAGGTCTGTTTTATTCAAGGTATATCGGTTATGGGTGTTTCTAAAATGCGCACCACCCCTTCTGTAATATCATCGATATAGGTAAAGTCCCGTTCCAGGTTGCCATTGTTAAAGACCTTTATGGGCTTGTTGTTTATAATGGCATCGGTAAACAAAAACATGGCCATATCCGGTCTTCCCCAGGGGCCGTAGACGGTAAAAAAGCGAAGTCCTGTGGTCTTGAATCCATACAAATGGCTGTAGGCATGGGCCATCAATTCATTACTTTTTTTGGTTGCTGCGTAGAGGCTTACCGGATGGTCTACCGCATCTGTGGTCTCAAAGGGGATTTTTTCGTTTAGGCCATAAACGCTAGAGCTACTGGCGTAGACCAAATGTTGTATATGGAAGTTGCGACAACATTCCAAAATATTCAGAAACCCCACCACATTACTATCGATATAGGCTTCCGGATTTTCCAAACTGTAGCGCACCCCGGCCTGTGCCGCAAGATTACAGACGACATCAAAACCCTGCTTCCCTGAACAAATTCGGCAAGTGTTTCGCGGTCTTCCAATGCCATGCGTACAAAGGAAAATAGTTCAGGATGTCTGCTACTAGCTGCATGGTGACTCCATCAATTTCGGCATCTGATTTGGTTGATATCCTAATTCTTGAAATCGGGCATATTTTAAGTTTACATCGTAATAATCATTGATATTGTCCAAACCTACGACGGTATGGCCCTTGTCCAATAAGTAGTTTGGCCACATAAAAACCTATGAATCCTGCTGCTCCGGTAACTAAAATTTTCATGATTGTCCTATTTTGTAATAATTAAAACCAATTGCTTTCATTTCTTCTGGTTTTAACAAGCGTCTTCCGTCAAAAACAAAGGCAGGTTTAAGCATTTGCGTATATATCTTTTCCCAATCATACTCTTTGAACTCATCCCATTCCGTTAAAATGGCAATGGCATGCGCATCTTTGGTAATGGCTATGGGGTCTTTGGTTACCGTAAGCAAGCGTCTGTTTTCTTCGGGACTTCGGGTATTCAAATAATCCAGATCCTGATAGATTCGGTTTTCCGATACCTTTGGATCGTACACGATAATTTCCGCATGTTCTTCCATAAGGGCGTCCGCTACGTAAATGGCGGCAGATTCCCGCGTATCATTGGTGTCCTTTTTAAAGGCCCAACCATAAATGACGATTTTTTTACCGGAAATGGTATTGTACAGGGTGCTGATGATGTTTTCCGCAAAACGACTTTTTTGATAGTCGTTCATGATAATGACCTGTTCCCAATAATCCGCCACTTCCTGTAGTCCAAAACTACGGGCGATATATACTAGGTTCAAAATATCCTTTTGAAAGCAAGAGCCTCCAAAACCTACCGAAGCATTTAAGAATTTTGGCCCAATACGGCTATCAAAACCAATAGCCCTTGAGATTTCCTGTATGTTGGCATCGGTCTTTTCACAAAGCGCCGAAATGGAATTGATAGAGGAGACCCGCTGGGCCAAAAAGGCATTGGCCACGAGTTTGGACAGTTCCGAGGACCAAATATTGGTCTGTAGGATACGTTCCTTGGGCAACCAGTTTTCATAAATGGCGCTCAAGGCATCTTTGGCTGCTTGCCCAGAGGGGGTGTCATTGCCTCCGATAAGCACTCTATCTGCATGTAAGAGGTCATCAATAGCCGTGCCCTCCGCTAAGAATTCTGGATTTGATAAAATTTCAAAATGTACCCCATCGCCCGTATTGTCTAAAATATTCTGTATGGCCTGGGCGGTACGCACCGGTAGTGTAGATTTTTCTACGACTATTTTATCGGTCGTTGGCCACCTTGGCAATATTACGGGCACAAAGCTCTACGAATTTAAGATCCGCCGCCTGCCCTTTTCCCTTACCATAGGTTTTGGTAGGGGTGTTTACCGAAATAAAAATGATTTGGGCTTCGTCTATGGCTTTATCGACTTCTGTAGAAAAAAAAAGATTTTTCCCACGGCTTTCTGCAATAATTTCCTTTAGTCCGGGTTCGTAAATGGGCAATTGGTCCAAATCCGGGTATTCCACTGATCGATACGATCTTGATTGATGTCCACTACGGTTACCTGTAGGTGTGGACATTTGTTCGCGATGACGGACATGGTGGGTCCGCCTACATAACCTGCTCCGATACAACAGATTTTGGTGATTTTTTGCATGTTGCTATAACTATTTTGAATTGGCAAAGATTACATAATAACGTGTTAAATAAAAATATATTTTAGATATAACACCGATGTACACGGTTATACGGTCCTGTTCTGGAGCTTGTAGGACAAAAGCCTTCCATTAACCGATGATTCTTTAGGATTAAACGAAATTTTGTCGGAAAACAGTATTTTACTTGAAACTATACCTAATTTTGTTCCTGTTAACCCCAACCTAAATTTTGAACTATTGAAAACAATGCAGGTACCTACAAAAATATGGCTTTCTTCCCCACACATGGGAGGGAATGAAGAAAAGTATGTAGCCGAAGCCTTCGAGACCAATTGGATTGCGCCCCTAGGGCCACATGTAAACGCTTTTGAAGCGGCCATACGTGCCCAATTAGGTAATGGGGTGCACGCGGCGGTACTAAGTTCAGGCACGGCGGCCATTCATCTTGGATTACAGATTTTAGGGGTTGGCCAAGGTGACGAAGTGCTCTGCCAGAGTTTTACGTTTTCCGCATCTGCCAATCCTATTGTATACTTAGGGGCGAAACCTGTTTTTATAGACAGTGAGCGCGATACATGGAACATGTCTCCTACCTTGTTACGAAAGGCGATAGAAGACCGTATTGCAAAGTACCAAAAACCCAAAGCTATCTTGGCCGTACATTTATACGGTATGCCCTACAATGCGGATGCCATCCAAGCCATTGCGGACGAATATGATATTCCCGTGTTGGAAGATAGTGCCGAAGCCTTGGGAAGTACCTATAAAGGTCTTTCTTGCGGTACCTTAGGTACTATTGGGGTGCTGTCCTTTAATGGAAATAAAATTATTACTACTTCCGGTGGTGGCGCATTGGTGTCCAAAAACAAGGAATATACGGAAAAGGCTATATTTCTAGCAACACAGGCACGGGACGAGGCCCCGCACTACCAACATTCCCATATTGGGTACAACTATCGCATGAGCAATGTGCTGGCCGGTATTGGCAGGGGACAAATGGAAGTGCTTGCCGATAGGGTAGCGGCACGTAGAAGCAATTATGACCTATTATGTAAAGGAATTAGCGGGTATAGGCGCGCTTGAATTCCTTTCCGAACCTAAGGGATATTTTTCCAATAGATGGCTCAGCTGTATGCTTACACCCTCTTTTGAAGATCGCGAAAAAATTAGATTGGCGCTATTGGCCGAGAATATTGAATCCAGACCCTTATGGAAACCTTTGCACCTACAACCTATTTTTGAGCAGGAATTGAACTTTTTAGACGGAACTTCACTAGATTTGTTCCATCGTGGTCTTTGTTTGCCTAGCGGTTCCAATTTAACGGAAGCCGATTTGGAACGAATCGTTAAAATTATCAAAACAACCTTATCATGATACAAAAATTTGTAACCAACCATGCACAGCGCTATGCCTCTAAATGGCTGGTACTGTTCATAGATTTGATTACCGTTGCTTTCTCTTTTATACTGTCCTACCTAATCCGTTTTAACCTTACGCTTGATTTTGAGGTTGAAAAATTAGTGATACAACTGCCTTTGGTAGTTGGTGCAGCCTTGGTATCCTTTTTAATTGTGGGATCCTACAAAGGGGTAGTACGGCATACTGGAGTGCGTGACGTGTATAATATTTTTAACGCTATTTGTTTGTCCAGTATTATGGTTATTTTTATCGTGATGGCAAACCGGCAATTTGGGTTTATGCCACAGTTTACGATTCCTATATCCATTATAATTGTCAACAGCTTAATCGGTTTTATTACCTTAACATCTTCCCGATATGTCTTTAAATCGTTATATAATCAAATTAGCGGAGACTTAATATCTTCCAAAAATGTATTGATCTATGGTGCCGGAGATTCTGGAATTCTAACCTACGGTGCCTTAACCAATCATTCCAAAGGAAATGTAAAGGTTGTAGGTTTTATTGATAAGGATGAAAAGAAGGTAGGAAAACGCATCAATGGGGTAACGGTCTTTACTTCGGAGATTTTAAATGCCGATTTTTTAAAGAAGAACAACATTAAAGAAGTCATATTTTCTATTCAGAATATCGATGCAAAAAAATTACGCCTTACGGTGGAAAGCTTGGTAGAATTTCCAGTAATCGTTAAGATTGTTCCGCCTATAGAGGATTGGATCAACGGAGAGCTTAACGCGGCGCAGATCAAACAGGTACAGATCGAAGATTTATTGGATAGGGCACCAATAAAAATCAAAAACAGTAAAATAGCCTTGGAACTTTTAAATAAATCTATTCTGGTAACGGGAGGTGCAGGCTCTATTGGTAGCGAAATCGTGCGGCAAATATGTACCTACTCCTATAAATCCCTAATTGTTGTAGATCAAGCTGAATCCGCCCTCTACGATTTGCAACAGGAATTAAAGCAGAACGGCTTCCATAATTTTATTCCCATCGTTGGGGATATACGGGACAAGAACCGGTTAAATCGCATCTTTGAAGAGTATAGACCAGATATTGTGTTCCATTGTGCAGCGTATAAGCACGTACCTTTAATGGAATACAATTCCTATGAAGCCATTAAAATTAATATTGCGGGCACAAAAACCGTAGCCGATCTATCTATAGTACACGGTGTAGAAAAGTTTGTTTTCGTTTCCACGGACAAAGCGGTAAACCCTACCAACGTCATGGGTGCCAGTAAGCGTATCGCCGAAATGTATATTGGGTGTATGCAAAAAGAACAGAAAACCAAATTTATTACCACCCGTTTTGGTAACGTACTGGGTTCCAATGGATCGGTTATCCCCTTGTTTAGAAAGCAAATTGAGAATGGTGGTCCCTTAACACTTACCCACAAGGATATTACCCGGTATTTTATGACTATTCCGGAAGCCTCGCAATTGGTGTTGGAAGCTGGAGCCATGGGCGAAGGTGGGGAGATTTTTATCTTTGATATGGGAGAATCCGTTAAAATATTCGACTTGGCCAAAAACATGATCCGCTTGTCCGGTTTGCGCTACCCAGAAGATATAGATATAAAAATTACAGGATTGCGCCCTGGGGAGAAGTTGTACGAGGAGTTATTGGCCAATGGCGAAAATACGCTACCTACCTACCATAAGAAAATTAAGATCAGCAAGGTCCGCGAACTGGATTATGCCAAGACCCGTTCCAAAATAGACGAACTTTGCATTACCAATATGTTCTTTAATGGCAATACCGTGAAACTTATGAAAGAGATTGTGCCGGAATATGTTTCCCAGAATTCCGAATTCTGCGAGTTGGACGCTGTAAAGAGCACGCCGACCGCAGAGCAAAAATTAAAAATAGTACAACCCTAACCTTTCAATACGTTTATTGAATTAAATTATCCAAACCATGTTCAAAAAAAGTACTGCCCTTTGGCACTTTATTGTAGTAAGTATGCTGAGTTTATTCGTTTTTTCCTGTGCCTCTAAAGAGGATATTGTTTATTTTCAGAATACCCAAGACTATGAAACCATTGTAAGCGATAATTCCTATTCTTATAAGTTTAAGGTAGATGACTTGTTGACCATTAACGTATCTACCTTGGATCCAGAAGCCAGTATCCCATTTAATCTATTAGCTACGCCCCAAGTTCAAGGCGCTGTCGGGTTTTGGACAAGCCCAGCAACTTGATTATATCGTAAATAAAGAAGGAGAATATTGATTTTCCGGTGTTGGGACCCGTAAATATTTTGGGCCTAACGCCCAACGAAACCAAGGCCCTATTAAAGGAAAAATTAAAAATATACCTTAAAGATCCTATTATCAACATACGGTTACGAAATTTTACGGTAACCATATTGGGGCAGGTAGCACGACCAGGAACCTATGCAGTAAACGGGGAACAAATTACTATTTTGGAGGCCCTTGGGCTTGCAGGGGATTTGGATATTAGGGGGAAGCGGGACAATGTGTTGGTCATTCGCGATTTTAACGGAACCAAAGTATCTCAGCGTATTGATTTGACCCAAAAAGAAGCCTTGAATTCCCCCGTTTATTATTTGACACAGAACGATGTGGTGTACGTAGAGCCAAATAAGTCTGCCGTGACTTCTTCCACCTTAGATAATAGGGCAGGAATTGCCATTTCTATTGCTTCCTTACTTATTACCTCTACCGTAATCATACTATCCAGGAACTAGATTGTATTTAAACCCTAAACAGTATTTAAAAGCCGATTTTCATGAGCCTGATCGATAATAAAAACGATATTAAAAACATCATTACTACCTATACCAAACATTGGAAGTGGTTTGTATTGGCAGCCATAGCGGCCTTGGTAATGGCCTTTATTAATATTCGCTATACCATACCCGAATACGGGGTAACCTCACAAATACAAGTGGTGCAGGACAAAAATTCGACCAGCGAATTAAGTTTGTTCAAGGAGTTGGATGTTTTTTCTGGTGGCTCCAAGCAGGTGGAGGATGAAATTCAGATATTGGGTTCCAGAGCTAATTTTATTGATGTGGTCAAGGAATTAGGGACCAATATAAGTTTTATGGCCTTGGGAAATATTATAGATTCCGAGATTTATGGGGCTCCGCCGGTAAAATTGAGTTTTATGGCCAGCGATTCCGTAATCAATAGAACAACCTTTAGTTTTTTTATTGAGTTTACTTCGGAAACCCGATTTAGTTTTGCAGAAGCGGAAGATCTTCCTGCCAAGGAATATACCTTTGGGGATGCGGTACCGTCGACCATTGGCGATATTATTATCACCCCCAATGTAAAGAACCCTAAGGGACACGTGGGCAAGCGATACCAGGTAAGTATTACCCCCGTGGAACGTGTAGCAGGTGGCCTATAAGCTTGCCGTAATAATTGCAGTGAGTGAAGAGTTTTCCAATATCATTGATGTGTCCATGATCAGTGCCGTTCCCCAAAAGGCGAAGGATATCATAGACAAACTTATTGAGGTCTACAACAGAAATGCGGTAGATGATAAGCGGCGCATTGCGAACACTACCTCGGAATTTATAGACAACCGTATTAAAATGATTTCCGGAACGCTTAGCACTGTAGACGAGGATGCCCAAGAAATGCTGACCCAAAAGGGAATGACCGGTTCTGGTCTAGAAGTGGGTGCCGCCGTACAAGTAAGTGCCGCAAGCAGACAGAATTTGGATAATGCCAGAAATCAATTACAAATGGTAAGTGGTCTCAAGGATTATATGAACGGAGAAGTGGGTTATGAAGAAATGCCTGTTTTGGATGTGGGAAGTGGTGCTATTAGCCAGGCGACCGCACAGTACAACCAATTGGTATCGGAACGAAAACGTTTATTGCAAAGTGCCGATGAGCAAAACCCGATCATCGTAAACTTGGATCAACAATTGAAGGGGCTTAAAAAGTACGATGACCTCTAGCTTAAATGCACTGGAGACCAATGTGGGAATGACGTAAGTACCCTACAAAGCCAATTAGGGCGTATACAGGGAACCATATATTCCGCACCTCAAAACCAAAAGGAGTTGCGTGACATTACCAGAAAACAGGAAACAACAGAATCGCTTTACCTATACCTTTTGCAAAAGCGAGAGGAGTCGCAAATTTCCTTTGCCTCAGCTGCGCCAAGGTCCAACGTCATAGATAAGGCTTATTTGGAAAGTCCTACCCCAATTAAACCCAAAAAGACCATTACCTATTTAGCTGCTTTGATTTTAGGGCTTTTGGTGCCGTTTTCGGTAGTTTACGCCAAGGATTTATTGGATACCAAAATACACAACAAACACAGTTTAGAGGAAATCACAAAGGACCTACCTGTTCTTGGTGAGCTTACCGTTCTTATCTAAAAAGGATAGTAAGATTATTGTGAACGATGACCGATCCGTTTTGGCGGAGGCCTTGCGGATCTTACGGACCAATCTCGATTTTCTTATCAATACCAAAAATGAAAAGGATCGGTATAAGAATAATGTCGTCTTGGTAACCTCCAGTGTTCCAGGGGAAGGTAAAACCTTTGTTTCCACCAACCTGTCCATGATCTTGGCCAGCACCAATAAAAAGGTACTTTTGGTAGGTGCTGATATACGAAACCCGAAACTGTACACTTTTTTTAGTGGGGATTCTGTTGATATGATGAAGACCGGCCAAGAGAAACAAGGACGCTGGACTAACGGAGTATCTCATCAACCCTACCATTTCTGTAAAGGATGTTATTAAGCCTATGTTGGTATACAACAACAGTATTGATGTAATCTATTCCGGAAAGATTCCGCCCAATCCGGCAGAGCTTTTAATGAATAAAAGAATGGGCGCCCTAATAGAAGAGGTGGCGGAAGCGTATGATTATGTAATCATGGATACTGCACCCTTAATGGTGGTAAGCGATACCTTATTACTGACACAGTTCTCCAATCACATTATTTACGTGACCAGAGCTGGGGTAACGGATAAAAGTGCCATACAGTTCCCAATAAATCTGCATAAAGAAGGAAAACTTAACGGGGTATCCTTTGTGGTGAACGGAGTTGATGTAGATAACTTAGGATATGGCGGAAAGTATGGCTATGGCTACGGTGCCAACGTTAAAAAGAAATGGTGGAAGTTTTAACCGAAATTATAGCTCGTTTTTTCCAATAATGGCTGAAGGAGTTGCAAGGTAGCCGAATCCAATTGTATTTTTTTCAGTTGTTCTATGTGGTTTTGATTATGTACATCCGAAGCCACAAAATCTATTAAATTGGCCTGAAGTAGTTTTAGGCCTTTTTTACGGACTTCCGTGCCATAGTGATCACCCAGCGACAACATGTTGAGCTGAAAGAGGAGACCAAGGTTTTTTATTTTCGCATAATCCCCTTTTCCATAACTTAAATAGGAATAACGTTCCGGATGTGCGAGAATGGGGAAAATAGTACTTTCGCCCATCTTCTTTATCGCCCCTTCAAAATTGATGGAGGCCTGTAAATAGGACATTTCTACCAGGATATAACTTCCGTCAAGGGGCATATACTGCCTATTCTCTACTAAACCCTCAAAACCAGAATCGATCATATGTTCCGCTGCGGCCCTGATACGTATATCATTTAGATTGTTCAGTTTTAACCTATTTTTCAAAAGGGCCATGGCCGTATGTATGGTTTCGCGATTGTTGGGGTAGTAGTTTTCCATGATGTGCGGGGTACATATAAAGTCCCTAATTCCAAATTCCCCCATTCCTTTTAATAAGCCCAGCGATTCTTCAACGTTCTTTGCGCCATCGTCTATACCCGGTAATATATGGTTATGGATGTCCGTAAAACCATCTAAATAATCTACAAGAAATTTTTTTTTAGTGAAGAAACTGAACATTTTTTTTACCTATTTTAATTCTTTACAAAGTTAGTGTAATAGAATCAATTATTGGTTTTGCTTTTTTGTTGCTTCTTTCCCATAGTCCCTATCTATGTAATCTTTTAGAGGTCGGTAGTTGATTTCTTATTTGAGAAAGAAATTATTTGCGAAATGTCAGGCTGAGCGCAGTCGAAGTCCCATTTTGGTGCTAAAAGGTTTTCGACTGCGCTCAAACTAACAATGAATATAAAACTAATTAATTGATTTTCAGTAAGCTATAAAGTTCAGGGCGTTTATATGTATCTACCGACCTCTATAATTTTTAATCATACTGGAAGCTATTCCGCTCCCGGGTAGGGAGGCCTTTTATTTTGGTTCTACCACGTATATTGTGGTTTGAAGCTTGGATTATTTCGACTTAGGGCATAAGACGAAAACAGTGGAGTATACTCAATTGTCATGCACTAAAATACTTGACCCGTAGTGCATTAGGAGTGATTTGTCAAAAAATGTCAGTTCGAGTGCTTGATTTTCGATTTTTTTTATTAGAAAATCAAGTGTATCGAGCACCTTTCTAGGATAGATTCTGTTCTCGATACATTTTTCTTCCGAAAAAGGAATAAAAACACTCGAACGGACACGAGAAACAGTACAGAGATATTTAAAATGCACAAGAGGTTTAACTCTTAAAATAATATGTAAAAGGTGCAATAAAATAAAGTACTTTTGTCTACGTTTTTGACTCTATAATGATTTTTTCAAGAACATCTAGAGTTCTTAAAATCCAATAGCGTAAGTTTATATGGGCGTTATTCTAGTATTGCGTTTCAGATGAGAGGTATTTTGTTTAAATTTTTGGTTTCACTTGCACTCCTGCTTTTGGCGGGGAGTCAGCAGTTGCATTCTTTTATCAGAGCACTGGTAGTGAATTTCAACTAGAAAATGATTCCTGCGATACTTCGGAAAGTACAAGAGATACCTTTGAAAGCACCCAAATAATACGTGTCCCTTTTTATAATTCTATCCTTGGACACCATGCTTTTATAGGAGCGGAGAAGGTAGAGGAAGAAGAAAAAACGTCCAATTATTTGGATGACTATTTTTTCTATACGCCCTTAGTAACTGTATATCCTTTCTTATCCTCACAATCTTTCTTATTCTTTACAAAATACCAGGTATTCGATACCCCGTATTTTAAGTATCTATCCTTTTTTAACAGATGTCTCATTTTTGAGGTGTTTAGACTGTGATTCTACTTTTTGGGCATCTGTTTAGATGGCCTTCTTCCTTTTTTAATCCGAAACTGAGCAATGACTTGCTATGAAAACCATAGCGAGCAGATACACATGTATCTTTCAGTTTCGCCCGTCTACAAATTAGTATTTTAAAAATTTTACTTAGCAATACCCATGAAGTATACTATCATGTCAACTGGTTTGGCCCTTGTATTACTATTTACAGGCTGTCAATCCAAAAAAGAAGAAAAACGAGAAGGAATCAAATATCTGGTCACAAGTCCCATAAAAAGGGACACCTCCATTACTAAGGATTATGTCTGCCAGATACATTCCATACGAAATATTGAAGTCCGCGCCTTAGAAAAAGGCTATTTACAATCCATTTCCGTTGATGAGGGGCAGTTCGTAAAAAAGGGACAGCGAATGTTCCAAATCATGCCCAATGTCTATCAGGCTGATCTGCAAAAAGCAAATGCCGAGGCAAGGGTGGCCGAAATAGAATTACAAAACACCCAATTATTAGCTGATGGCAAGGTGGTTTCCCAAAATGAACTGGCCATGGCACAGGCCAATCTGGAGAAGGCTAAGGCCGAAGTCTCCTTGGCACAGACGCATTTAGGTTTCACGGATATCCGCGCCCCTTTTGATGGTATTATGGACCACCTGCACGTACGGGAAGGTAGCCTTTTGGATGAAGGGGAACTGCTGACCTCACTTTCGGATAACAGTCAGATGTGGGTATATTTCAACGTGCCCGAAGCGGAATATCTCGATTATATAATGAGTGCCAAAAAGGATACCAAACAAGAGGTAAGCTTATTAATGGCCAACAACAAGCGTTTTCCAGAGAAGGGTATCGTAGAAACCATTGAGGGCGAATTTAATAGCGAAACGGGAAACATTGCCTTTCGGGCGACTTTTACTAACGACCAGCGTATCCTGAGACATGGCGAAACAGGGAGTATCCTGATGGAAATTCCACATACCAATGCCTTGATCATTCCACAGAAGGCCACATTCGAGATATTAAGCAAAAAGTATGTGTTTGTTATCGATGATAATGGCGTAGTACGGCAACGGGAAATTACCGTGGCGGCCGAACTGGCCAATATATTCATTATAGGAAAAGGCCTTTCTGAAAAGGATAGGATTTTGTTGGAAGGGATACAGATGGTAAAGGACAGCGAGACTATTGAAACTGAATTTGTTGAACCTAAAACGGTCATTGCCAACTTGGGCCTTTACGCCGAATAGGTACCACCTAATCTCTAGAAAACATGTTTAAAAAATTTATAAAGCGACCGGTGTTGGCTATTGTCATATCGGTCATGATCGTATTTACTGGACTATTGGCCATTAAGCAATTGCCCATTTCCCAATTTCCAGAAATTGCGCCTACTACGGTGAACATATTTATTGCCTACCCTGGCGCAAGTGCGGAGGTATTGGTAAACTCCACCTTGATTCCCTTGGAGACCGCTATTAACGGGGTACAAGGTATGCGCTATTTGGCTTCCGATGCCACCAGTGCAGGTGAAGGAACACTTAGGATTATCTTTGAACCGGGTACCGATCCCAATAGAGCGGTGGTGATGGTAAAAACAAGGGTAGACCAAGTGATGCCCAACCTGCCCGATTTGGTGCAGCGAGAAGGTGTTATTATTACGCCGGTACAGCCCAGTATGCTCATGTACGTTAACCTGTTTACGGAAGATGAGAGCAATGATGAAAAGTTCCTGTACAACTACGCCTACACCAAGATCATTCCAGAAATACAACGGATAGATGGTATTGCAAGTGCGCAAATCCTAGGAAGTAGAAAGTACGCTATGCGTGTTTGGCTAAAGCCAGATCGAATGCGGGCCTATAATGTTTCGGCAGAGGAAATTATGGAGGCCATGGCAGAACAAAGTATTATTGCCAGGCCCGGTAGGATCGGGCAAAGCTCCGGTATCAAATCCCAATCCCTGGAGTATGTGCTTACCTATGCCGGACGTTACAATGAACCAGAACAATACAAGGACATTATAGTGCGTGCCAATGCAGAGGGTGAGAGCATTATCTTGGGTGATCTAGCAGATGTGGAGCTAGGAAGCGAATTCTTTGATATCTATTCCAATTTGGACGGGCGCCCATCTGCCTCTATCATCCTTAAACAGACCATGGGAAGTAATGGTAAGGATGTTATTGATGAAGTAAAGGCAAAATTGGTGGAACTTAAAAAAGACCTACCACCAGGCATAGATTATAAGATCAATTATGACGTGGCCAATTTCTTGGACGCTTCTATTGAACAGGTACTCCATACCCTGCGCGATGCCTTTATCTTGGTAGCGATTGTCGTATTCCTGTTTTTGGGCGATTGGCGATCTACCTTGATCCCTATCATAGCGGTGCCAGTTTCTTTGATCGGTGCATTCTTTGTAATGCAACTCTTCGGGCTTTCCATTAACCTGATTACGCTATTCGCCTTAGTATTGGCTATTGGTATCGTGGTGGACAACGCCATTGTAGTCGTGGAAGCCGTGCACGTAAAAATGGAAGAGGAACACCTAAACCCCTATAAGGCTTCCACGGAGGTCCTTGGCGAAATCGGTGGGGCCATTATTGCCATTACCTTGGTTATGGTTTCCGTATTTATTCCCATTTCATTTATGACAGGGCCTGTGGGCGTATTCTATAGGCAGTTCTCCATAACCATGGCGGGATCCATTATTATTTCGGCTGTGGTGGCTTTGACACTGACCCCGGTGCTATGCGCCATATTGTTAAAGGACAACCATGGAAAGCAACGAAAGAAATCGCCCGTAGATCGTTTTATTGCGTGGTTCAATAAAGGGTTTGAACGCTTAACGGGACGCTATGTAAAACTGCTGGATAAAATTGTAGCCAGACGTGTGGTGACTTTTGGAATGCTCATAGGATTCTGTGCGGCGATTTGGTTTACGAATGAAACGCTTCCTGCCGGTTTTATACCTAATGAAGATCAGGGAATGATATACGCCATTATCCAAACTCCACCAGGTTCTACCTTGGAACGCACTAATGATGTCGCACGAAAATTACAACAGATCTGCGAGGAAGTGGAAGGAGTGGAATCGGTATCCTCACTGGCGGGTTACGAGATCATGACCGAAGGTCGCGGTTCCAATGCGGGTACCTGTCTCATCAACCTAAAACCATGGGGTGATAGGCACCATTCCGTTCATGAGATTATGGAGGAGCTAGAGGAAGAGACCAGAAACCTAGGAGCGCGAATTGAGTATTTTGAGCCGCCGGCCGTACCTGGATTTGGTTCCTCTGGTGGATTTGCCATGCGTTTGTTGGACAAAACCGATGTTACCGATTATCAAGCGTTTGGCAAGATCAACGATGACTTTATGGAAGCATTGGGAAAACGTCCGGAACTTGCTGGCCTGTTTTCCTTTTTCTCTGCGAAATATCCACAATACGAGCTAAAAATTAATAACAAAATTGCCATGCAGAAAGGGGTTTCTATCGGGAAGGCCATGGAAAACCTGAATATTCTCATTGGTAGCACCTATGAGCAAGGCTTTATACGCTTTGGCCGTTTCTTTAAGGTGTATACACAGTCCGCCCCAGAATACCGGGCATTGCCGTCTGACCTGGAGAAACTTTTTGTAAAGAACGAAGAAGGGGAAATGGTTCCTTACTCTTCCTTTATGACGATGGAGAAGAAGTTGGGCCCCAATGAGATTACGCGCTATAACCTGTACAACTCCGCCACCATTAACGGCTTGCCAGCTCCGGGTTATACCACGGGCGATGCCATTACTGCCATTAAGGAGGTTGCCGCTTCGCTGCCCAGAGGTTATGATATTGCTTGGGAGGGACTTTCTTTCGATGAGGCCAACAGAGGGAGCGAATCGCTCTACATTTTTATCATTGTATTGATATTCGTGTATTTTGTCCTCGCCGCGCAATACGAAAGTTTCTTACTGCCCTTCGCCGTTATTCTATCTCTGCCCGTAGGGGTTTTTGGGTCCTTTGCCTTATTGAAGTTCATGGGCTTGGCCAATGATGTGTATGCCCAGATCGGGATTATTATGCTTGTTGGACTTTTAGGTAAAAATGCGGTATTGATCGTAGAGTTTGCCGTCCAAAAACAGCGGCAAGGAGCAACGGTACTAGAGGCGGCCATTGAAGGGTCAAGAGCTCGTTTTAGACCCATCTTAATGACCTCCTTCGCCTTTATCGCAGGGTTAATACCCTTGGTGGTGGCTACGGGCGCTGGTGCCATAGGCAACCGTACCATTGGGGGTTCGGCTTTGGGAGGTATGCTTATAGGTACCATTTTTGGCGTATTGATTATTCCTGGATTGTATTACGTTTTCGCCACGATGGCCCAAGGTAGAAGCTTGATCAAGGATGAGGCCAGTGAACCGATTTCCGAAGAGATGATGCGGGTAAGCGAGGAAGAAAGTCAAGACTAGGAAACAATTACGTGAATTAAAGTTGCTTTTGAAAAAAATAATAAAAAGAGAAAAAATGAGCAATAAGACAAAAATGAACCTTACAAAAGTCAAGTACCACCTTACGGTTTTATTTGCCTTGATGGTATTGTATTCCTGTGTGCCATCCAAGACTTTGAGGGAGGAAAACAAGAGTGTTCCCGAGAATTATAATGATCAGGGAAAGGATACCCTTAATACGGCCATGCTAAATTGGCGTGATTTTTTTAAGGACGAGCATTTGACCAAACTGATAGATTCCGCCTTGGTGAACAACCAAGAGTTGAATATTTTTCTTCAACAGGTGGCTATGGCCAAAAATGAGATCAAGGCTAGAAAGGGAGAGTATTTACCTTTTGTGAATGTTTTTGCTGGTGCCGAGGTAGAAAAGGTAGGGGAGTTTACCCGAAATGGGGCCGTGGAGAAAAATCTGGACATCAGGGACGGGGAGGAATTTCCGGAACCCTTGTCCAATTTTTCCGCCGGACTTTCTGCCTCTTGGGAGCTTGATATTTGGAAGAAACTGAGGAATGCCAAGAAGTCGGCCATGTTAGAATACCTGGCCTCCGTAGAAGGTAAGAATTTTATGGTAACCAACTTGGTGGCCGAAATTGCCGATGCCTATTACGAACTGTTGGCCAAGGACAACGAGTTGGCCAATATTGAGCAGAATTTGCAGATACAGCAGAACGCCCTTGGTATGGTGCGCTTGCAGAAACAGGCGGCGCGCGCCACAGAGTTGGCCGTCCGCCGGTTTGAAGCAGAGGTGCTAAAGAACCAAAGTCACCAATATGAGGTAAGGCAAGAGATTGTGGAGAGCGAAAACAAAATCAATTTTTTGCTCGGAAGAACCCCTAGACCTATTGATAGGATGTCCCAAGGCTTTATTGAGCGCGATTTGGACACCGTATATACTGGTATTCCATCCCAGTTGTTGCAAAACAGACCCGACATTCGCCGTGCGGAGTATGAATTGCAGGCCGCCAAATTGAATACCAAGGTGGCCAAGGCCAATTTCTATCCGTCTATTGGCATTAGGGCGGGCGTTGGTCTGGAAGCCTTCAATCCTAAATACTTGACCGAAACTCCACAATCGTTGCTGTACTCTTTGATGGGTGACGTGGTAGGACCTTTGATCAATAGAAATGCCATTAAGGCCGCATACCAAACGGCCAACAATAGGCAGTTACAGGCCGTTTACGAATATGAAAAGGCTATTCTGAACGGCTATATAGAAGTAGCCAATCAATTATCGAACATAAAAAACCTCAAAAGCAATTACGAACTTAAAGAAAGGGAAGTAACCGCACTTACGGAATCTATTGATCTCTCCATTCAATTGTTTCAATCGGCTCGGGCAGACTATATGGAAGTGCTTTTAGTACAACGAGAGGCGCTGGATGCCAAAATAGAGCTTATCGATACCAAGAAAGAACAGCTTTTGGCCCGGGTAAAAGTCTACCAGGCCTTGGGCGGCGGATGGAATTAATGTTCAATATATTTTAGTTTAATATAGTTAGCGAATCCTTTTTAACAAAGGCTTTTGCGAACGGAGTCGAGCTATTTCAACCCAAAAAGGTTGGGATTCTCGACTCTTTTTTTTGTTGTATTTTTTCTCCTAGAGAGGAATTGTAGCTATTTTTATTTGGACAGTTACTGTAAGAATGCGTTTTTAATTTGAGAAACAAAGAGATGGTAGGGATAGATTTTCTCTCTATTTCTTATTCGTTAAGGTGGTAGCCCTTTTATCCTTTAAGGAGTTTTTTGAAAAAATAAGATACAATATGGATATAAAAAGGGTAACATTGTTTGCTATAAATTGTTTTATTTGTTCATCTAGACCTAAGTACATTCCTAACAGCGTCTATTTTTAGCGGACACATTGTTCTAAATTTAGGATTATAAGGTTGGTTAATGTTGTCCCCCCAGGTTTATTACACTTAAATCAAAACTTTGGTAACCTAGCTTAAAAATAATTTGAAGCCTTGGAGCATAGCTTAAAAAAAATGAAATCAAGCACGGAAAAACAGGTAGTGGCCATGGTAGGCACTTTTGATTCCAAAGGCGAGGATTTTGCCTATCTACATACTTGTTTGGTCCATGAAGGTGTTGAAGTCATAGCAATCAATACCGGTGTTTTGGGTACCACGACGCTGTTTCCTGTGGCGGTAGCAGCGGAGGAGGTGGCGAGAGCGGGCGGCGTATCGCTTACGAAACTACGCGACCATAAAGACCGTGGGATGGCCTTGGATGTCATGGGGCGCGGTGGGGCCAAAATCTTGGGACAATTGGTTGCGGATAATGCCGTGAACGCCGTTATCGGCATGGGCGGTGGTGGCGGTACTTTTGTAACGCTTGCCGCCATGCAGACAGTTCCTTTTGGTATGCCCAAAATGTGCCTTACCACCTTGGCAACCAAAGACCTTTCGGATAAAATCGGACATAAAGATATTGTCTTACTCCCTTCCATCGTAGATATAGCAGGTTTAAATCAAATCAGTAGGGTATTGATTGCCCAAGCCGCTGGGGCCATTTGCGGGATGCTGCGGGCTACCGTAGAAAAAAGCCAGAGGAATACAGGTAGTATTGCCATGAGCGTTTTTGGCAACACGGCGCTATGTGCCGATAGGTGTACCGAACTTTTAACGTCCCGCGCCTATGACGTGCTTTCATTTCATGCCGTAGGAACAGGCGGGAAGACTATGGAAGCCCTTGTAACGGATGGTGTTTTTGGAGCCGTCCTAGATCTTACGACCACAGAATTGGCAGATGAACTTTGTGGTGGTATCTGTAGCGCAGGTCCTGATAGGCTAACGGCAGCGGGAGCTATGGGTATTCCACAGGTGGTAGTCCCAGGTTGCTTGGACATGGTCAATTTTGGCCCTATGGCCAGCGTACCCAAAAAATATAAGAAAAGACAGTTGTTTCCTTGGGCCCCAGATGTTACCTTAATGCGCACGAATGCCAGCGAGAACAAAAAGCTGGGTGAACTTATGGCGACGAAATTAAATGCTGCCAAGGGACCGGTAACGGTAGTGTTACCCTTAGGCGGACTTTCTAAAATAGGTGCCAAAGGGGAATTTTTTTACGACCCGGATACCGATAAGGTATTATTTGATACCTTAAAGGCAAACTTGAACAAAAACATAAAAATTATTGAAATACAAGCAAATATCAATACGGTAAACTTTGCGGACAAAGTAGTGGATGCCCTTTTGAATTTACTATAGAATGGACTAGAATTAATCACTAAAAATACATAGACGAATGCCAAATCCATGGACAGGGAAAGGAAACCCGTACACAAAACAAGAAGTGAGAGACCGTTTGCAAAAAGTCGTAGATCAAAAGAAAGCGATTATTGCCGCAGGAGCAGGAACTGGTATTAGTGCCAAGTTTATTGAAAAAGGAGGTGCCGACCTTATTATTATCTATAATTCCGGACGTTTTAGGATGTCAGGCCATGGCTCCACGGCGGGTATGATGGCCTATGGCGATGCCAACGCTGTAGCAATGGAAATAGGCGAGTTTGAAGTCCTTCCCGTAGTGGAGGAAGTTCCGGTCATATGCGGGGTACATGGCAGTGACCCAAGAAGACGTATGTGGCATTTTTTGGGCAAGGTAAAGGATATGGGTTTTTCCGGAGTGAATAATTTCCCCACACATTCCATTATCGACGGTCATTTTAGAAGAGTGCTGGAAGAGACGGGCATGAGCTTCCAGAAAGAAGTAGATATGGTAGCCCTGGCCACCCGAATGGATTTATTTTCCATAGTTTATGTCGCTACACCAGAGGAAGCCATTCAAATGGCAGGTGCAGGTGCAGATGCCGTCATAGCCCATGTGGGCACTACGGTCGGCGGTTCTATTGGTGTAACCGGCGCTACGGTTTCCATGGATGCTGCGCTAGAACGTACCCAAGCCATTGTGGATGCCGTAAAAAAGGAGAATAACCATACGTTCTTCCTGGCGCATGGAGGACCTATAAATACACCAAGTGATGTGCGATATGCCTTAGATCACGTAAAAGGCCTACACGGTTTTGTAGGCGCCAGTTCCCTGGAGCGGATGGGTGTGGAGGCCTCATTGACCAACCTGACCAAAGAGTTTAAATCCTTGACTTTATAAGATTAGGCCATGTCCAAAAATTGGAAGTTTGTAAAAGAAAAAGACCAACTATTCGAAAAGACTTTAGGACGGGACCATTATTGGCACTACCATCCGGAGGTCATTAAAAAGGCGGATTCGTACATGGTAAAAGTCGTGGTGCGTGAAGGGGACGGACACGATTTCCACCGACATCCAAAAATGCACGAAATCCTCTACATACTAAAAGGACAGGCAGAGCAATGGATAGAAGATGAAATGCAAATATTGGAAGTTGGGGATTCGGTTTATATTGATACCGATGTGGTACATGCCACGTTTAACGCAGGGAAGGGTACGTTGGAATTTTTGGCTATTCTTTCCCCGACGGTAGGTTGGGAAGCCGGTACTTTGGATGTAAGTCGAGAAGAACCCTACAAAAATTATCGAAACAAAAAGTGACTTGTTTGCAATATAGGGTTATCAAATAAAAAAAGTAAAAGCAACTTCTTTTTCAAAAAGGGGGTTGTCAGCTTGCCGTCGGATGGATTAGGTGTTCGTTGCGGCAGGGAAAACCATAAAGCAACTATAACTAATAGACCAAAAAAAACCGAATGACATGAATAGTAACCGTTTGTATACCGCATTGATTTTAAGTGCCATGGTATTTCTTAACGCCTGTAGCGACAAAAAACTACCACCAGCTCCACTGACATACACAGGTGAAAGTCCCAGGGTACAAAATCCTTTGAGTCCGGAAGAGTCCCAAAGACATATTCAACTGCCGGAAGGTTTTACGGCGGAACTCTTCGCTGCCGAACCTAATATTATTAACCCAATTGCCTTTACCTGGGACGAAAGGGGCAGATTATGGGTAGTACAGTCCAAGGATTATCCCCATGATTTGGCGAATGATGTGGGAGGCGACCGGATTACCATATGCGAGGACACCAATGGAGATGGCAAGGCGGATAAATTTACCGACTTCGCTACGGAACAAAGCTTGTCTACCGGTATCGTTTTGGTCAATGGCGGGGTTATAGTTGCCCAAGCACCGGAGATGGTTTTTTTGGAAGATACGAACGGCGATGATAAAATGGACAAGCGCACCGTCCTATTTGATGGTTTTGGGACTTTTGATACCCATGCAGGACCTTCCAGTTTGCGCTACGGTCTGGATAATACCATTTGGGGAGCGGTAGGATATTCCGGGTTTGAAAATGCTTTTAATGGGAAACCTCTTTCGTTCGGAATGGGCGTGTATCGTTTTCCTTTAGACGGTTCCTATCTAGAGCCTGTGGGCCAGTTTAATAACAACACCTGGGGTATGGGCTATAACGAGAACTTCGAGATTTTTGGGTCTACCGCCAATAACAATCATGCCTGTTATGTGGGTATTCCAATGAAGCACTATAGCTATCTGGATAAAATGCCCTCATGGGCCCTAAATGCCGATTTTATTCAAGGGCACTACGAAATTTCTCCTGTGGATACCATACCCTTGCAGCAGGTAGATGTGCGCGGTGGCTACACCGCAGCGGCAGGCGCCAATTTTTATACGGCGCGAAACTATCCGGAAGCCTACCAAAACCAAATGTACGTTTGCGAGCCTACGGGTCATTTAGTACATATTGCCAGAATCGTAAAGGACGGTGCAGGATATATTGAAGTGGATGGCGGCAATATATTTGCCAGTACGGATGCTTGGACCGCGCCGGTATTTGCCGAAACAGGGCCCGATGGAAATCTTTGGGTGGCCGATTGGTACAATCCCGTGATACAGCACAATCCAGACCAAAGGGGAATGGAAAATCAAATTTGGAATGCAGATAAGGGCGAGGGGAATGCCCACCTTAATAAATTAAGGGACTACGCTCACGGGCGTATCTATATTATAAAATATAAAGATGCTCCAAAACCAAAAATAGCTAGTTTAGACAGGAATGATAACCAAGCGCTTCTGGGCGCATTGAAAAGCGATAATCTGTTCTGGAGGATCATGGCGCAACGTTTTATTGTTGACGGTAAAAAAACGGGTTTGATTCCTAATTTGATTCAAATGGCAGCGGATCCCACAACGCAGGACAAAAGCGGCCTTAACGCTCCGGCACTTCACGCCTTATGGACATTGGATGGCCTTGGCGCATTAAGTGGTTCACATTCAGAAGCCAACCAGGCTGTTGAAAAGGCACTCGAAAATAATTCATATGCCGTGAAAAAAGCGGCCCTAGCCTTACTCCCTAATACGATTGAAGGGAGCGAAAAATTAGTAGCCTCAGGATTGCTGACCGATGCCGACCCGCAACTCCGGTTAGCGGCAATTCTTAGGGCTTCGGAACTGCCAGAGTCTAGTGGATTGTATGAAGCAATGCAAGCGATCGGTAAGGAAGAACGAAATAATTCTGACAAATGGTTGAACGCAGCCCTAAAAGTGTATGGCCGCGAGCTGAATAACGAGGAGGTAGATGCCTCGGTGGTGGAAATGGTTATCCCCGCCTCAGATGAGCGAAGTACCGAATGGTCATACACCCAAGAACAACCGGCCGAGGATTGGATGCAAACGGACTTTGATCAAACTAGCTGGAATAAAGGAAATAGTATGTTCGGTGGGCATGATGAGGCACAAATCAAGACCAAATGGACAACGGATGCTATTTGGCTGAGAAAAGAGGTCGTTATAAAAGAACAGCTAACCGAACCGGTCATCAAAATAGCGTATGATGATGATTATGAGGTATATATTAACGGGGAATTGGTCTTGGCCGAGACTGGGGCAAGCAGGTCCTATAAGTACCTAAAATTGGATGGAGAAAAGGCTGCTGCTTTTAAAAAGGGAAAGAACCTTATAGCGGTGCATTGCAGGAATACGGGAGGTGGCCAGCATATAGATGTCGGCCTAGGAAAAATAGCCGAAATCAAGGCAGATGTTACGTTTACCCTAAATACGGTACCTCAAGAAATGGCCTACGACCAAACGGAATTAACTGCCAAAGCGGGGCAGACCATACAGATCATACTGAACAACAAGGACCAAATGCCGCATAATCTGGTAGTGATCCAAGCCGGTAGTTTGGAAGCTTTTGGACCTTTGGTCGATAGTTTTGTGATGCAGCCAGAAGCCGTAGCTATGGGGTATGTACCCAACTCAAGAGTTGTTCTTGGAGCCACAAAAATGTTAAACCCCGGAGAAAGCGATTCTATTACCATCCAACTTCCGGATGTGCCCGGTAGTTATCCATTTGTTTGTACCTTTCCTGGGCATTGGCGCTTTATGAAAGGAGTCATTATTGTGGGTCCTGCTGAACCAAAGGCATCGGAAATCGCTCTGAAATAATCATTACTAAATTTGAAATAACCCAACCTTTATAAACAACCGTATCCATATGAAAAAATCACTTTGTGCGATTGCCCTTTTAATCCTTATCATTGGGTGTAAAGTTCAAAATCTCCCTAAGACCTATACTTCCGATCCGTCTGTCGGTCATTTTATTTCGGATAGTAAGAAGGCGACTAAAATAGCCATTACAGGAGGAAGCGGTTCACACGATTTCTTGAAATTTTTTGGAATTGCCGATGGAGAAATCTTGAGTGACAATGGCATTAATACAGTAATCTACACGCAGGATGTAGCGGAAATGGGCCAGTTAATCCCCGTGGTGGATATCTTGATGCTTACCAACAACCAGCCCTTGGATACCCAGGCTCAAAATGCACTTTTTGAAAGGGTGAACGCGGGTAAGCTAAATTTATTGATCAACCATCCCAGTACCTGGTACAATTGGAAGGATTGGCCCGAGTACAACCAACAGTTGGTCGGCGGCGGATCGGAATCGCATGAAAATTTACAGGAGTTCGAGGTACGTGTAGTGCAGCCAAATCACCCTTTAATGAAAGGCGTACCGGCTACTTTTCGCATCGTTGACGAACTGTATAGATGGAAACCAGACGCAACGGCTACCGTTGAGGTCTTGGCCGTGGGCCGTGGCTTGGAGTCGGGCGAGGAATTTCCGGTAGTTTGGACGGTAAAACATCCCAAAGTCAAAATTGTAGGCAATACCTTGGGGCATGATGAAAGGGCGCACGATTTGGAAGCCTACCAAATCATTCTCAAAAATAGCCTAAAGTGGGTCAAGAAGAAATAGGCTCTTAAAACCAGTATAAAAATTATCGAAAATAGCTGTATGAACTCCAAATGGATTACTTCGCTTTTTGTATGTTTACTTTTCGCCTGTGCTGCTAAGAAGCAGTCCCCAGCGGATTCTCCAATGAAAAAACAAACCTTAGATATGAATCCCAATACCTTAAAAAAGGAACGTTTCGATACTATGCTACAGGGTAAACCTGTAAAATTATTTTGGTTGGAAAATGGTGATATAAAGATGGCGATAACCAATTATGGCGGCCGTATCGTTGGACTGTATGTTCCCGATAAAAATGGCAATCGTATTGATGTGAATATTGGCTATAGCAGTATCAAAGGCTATTTAGAAGCTGATGAAAGCTATTTTGGAGCCACTATTGGGCGCGTTGGCAACCGTATTGCAAAGGGTAAGTTTATCCTGAACGGGTCTGAGTATTCCGTACCCACCAACAATAATGGCAATGCACTACATGGCGGATACAAAGGGTTCCAATCGGTAGTCTGGGAGGCACAACAACCAAATGGATATACCTTAATACTGAGGTATACGTCACCCGATATGGAAGAAGGTTTCCCCGGAAATTTGAAAACAACCGTAACGTACTCGTTAACCTCCGAAAACGCTGTGAGAATTGAATATGAGGCCACAACGGATAAACCCACCGTCATTAATTTAACCAATCACGCCTATTTTAATCTGAACGGAGAGGGGAGCGGCACCATCCTAAACCATAAAATGCAACTCTTTGCAGAGGCTTTTACTCCTGTGGATGCAGCACTTATTCCAATAGGGGAGCGCAGGCAAGTACATGGTACTCCATTCGACTTTACCCAACCAAAAACTATTGGGGAACGGGTTGAAGCCGATAATGAGCAATTACGATTTGGTGGAGGGTACGACCATAACTTTGTGCTGGGTGCTAAAAGTGGAAACGGTATGAACCATGCGGCAAAAGTGATAGGTGATATTTCTGGGATTACCATGAATGTGTTCACTAAGGAGCCCGGTATTCAATTCTATGGAGGAAATTTCATGGCATCCAAGAACACCTTAAAATCAGGCGCCAAAGATGATCCCAGAACTGCTTTTTGTCTAGAAACACAACATTTCCCAGACGCTCCCAACCAACCCAATTTTCCCTCGATACAATTGAATCCGGGAGAAACCTATTCGACTAGTTCTGAGTATCATTTTTCGGTGGAGTAAGGGTTTTTTTGAACTAAGAACCAAAAGACCGGAGCAGAGAAAATACAACAGAGACGAATCACTAGTCCACATAAAAAATGGATTTTCTTACTATTTATAATCCTCCGTTTTTTAAACTAGTAGCTATATCGAAAAAATATTTTGGGTGATTATTCCATCAGATAGGCCAAATAGGTTCGCTTATATTCCAAAGGGGTACGTTTTGTAATTTTCTTAAACTGTCTGTTAAAATTGGATAAGGTCTGAAAACCACTCTCATAGCAGGCTTGCGACACATTGGTTTTTTGTTCGATTAGCAGTTTACAGGCATGACCAATCCGAATTTCACTCACAAAATCTGAAAAGGTCTTATTGGCATGGCTCTTAAAATAACGGCTAAAGGAAGTTGGTGTCATAGTAGTAAGTTCGGCTATGGTTTGAATTTTTATCTTTTCCGTATAATGTTTCATGACATGTGCATAAACACGATTCATACGTTCCGTGTCGCCTACTTTTAGTGTATTGGTATAACCAGGACTGGCCAAAAGATGCGCATCCGGACTTTTAGATATAAAATGGAGGAGTTTCAGCAGTTCCAGCACGCCTTCAAAACCATGGGACTTTAAAATGGTTTGCAACTGTTTTTTTACGGTCCCTGTACTACGGCCGGTTACTTCGATACCACGAAGACTATTCTGTAACAATTGTTTTAGGGTCATACTTTCTTCTTTCTGTAGGAGACTCTCCCCAATCAGGTTTTCGTTAAAATAGACCACGATACCTTCGGAAATCACCCCGTTCACATCAGTATCGCTTCGCCATAAATGGGGCAGGTTTGGCCCAGTAAATGTAAAATCTCCAGCTTTGAAAGGCTTTATATCATCTCCAATGAAACGTGTACCACTACCTTTCAGCACCATAAAAAGTTGGTATTCCGAATGAAAATGCCAATTAGGGTCGAATATGGGTTCTTTAAGTGCTTTTACAACAAAAGCTCGGGTTTTGGGGATGGGTGATTTCTGTAAGGCGGATTTCAATAGTGCTTGATTTTGGTTGATTTTGAAACATCATAATCCCACTAATTTACCTTTAATTTATCAATAGTTGCAATTGAATGATAAAATATAGTCGGTATGCGATAGATAAGAGTATTTTTTATAGTGGTTTTATCCTTAAAATTGATAAGCCAAATCCAACTTATACAAGTCACTAAAAAATGTCCTCATGGTAAAACCATTTCATCTTCTTCATATTTTTTTAATCGCGATACTTTTTTTGGCAGGATGCAAGTCAAACGCCAAAAAAGAAGTAGCGGACGACCAACCACGGAGATTGGAAATCCTATTTCTAGGTCACGAACAAGAGCATCACAATTCTAGGATGTACTTTCCCATTTTGGCATCGGCCTTGACCAAGGAGGGCATCAACATAACCTATACGGAAGATGTCCATGATTTGAACACCGATAACCTGAATCGTTACGATGGTGTAATCATTTATGCCAACCATGAGGATAGACAGCCCGCGGAGGAAAAGGCCCTGTTGGATTATGTGGCCGATGGCCATGCCTTTATCCCTTTACATTGTGCCAGTTTTTGTTTTAAGGATTCCCCCGAGTATGTCAATTTGGTCGGTGGGCAGTTCAGTAGCCACGGCACGGGTACGTTTATGGTAGACATTGTGGACAAGGCGCATCCGATCACGGCGAATGTGCAGGAATTTTCCACTTGGGATGAAACCTATGTTCATGCCAATATCGCCGATGATATTACGGTGTTGATGGAAAGGGTAGAAGGGGACCACCGTGAACCATGGACTTGGGTAAAGCAACACGGCAATGGGAAAGTATTCTACACCGCTTATGGCCATGACGAGCGTACTTGGAATCATCCTGAATTCCAGAATTTGGTCAAAAATGGTATTTTATGGGCGGTAGGCGATATTGCGAAAAAGAACTGGGAGGCATTTTCAAAGGATATTCCCACCTTGGCCTACGAAAAACGGGAGGGTATTCCCAACTACGAAAAACGACCCGAACCTTTGCCATATCAATTGCCTTTAGCTCCCGAAGAATCTGCAAAACTAATTCAGGTTCCGGCAGGATTTACGCTTGAACTCTTCGCCGCAGAACCCGATATTATCAATCCAATTGATATGAATTGGGACGAAAAGGGCCGCCTGTGGGTCATTGAAACCCTAGATTACCCCAATACGGTGCGGGACGATAAGGGAACGGGTGATGACCGAATAAAAATTTTAGAGGATACCGATGGCGATGGAAAGGCGGACAAGGTTACCGTATTTGCGGAAAATCTGAACATTCCTACCAGTTTTGCTTTTTATGACGGGGGTATTATTGTTTCGCAGGCACCTAATTTCCTTTTTCTAAAAGACACGGATAGCGACGATAAAGCGGATATAAAAGAAGTGCTCATCGAAGGTTGGGGCACCTACGATACGCACGCCGGTCCGTCCAATCTTCAAAACGGAATCGATAATAACATTTATGGTGTGGTAGGCTATTCCGGTTTTGAGGGTACTATTTTCGGTCAAAATTTTGAATTCAACCAAAACATGTACCGCTTTCATCCCAAAACCAATTATTTCGAGGTCTTGACCAACACCAGTAACAATACGTGGGGCTTGGGCATTACCGAAGATAACGCCCTATTCGCTTCCACGGCCAACAATACGCATAGCGTTTTTATGGGCATTCCAAACAAGATTATGGAGGGTATCAAGGGTATTCCTGCGCAGGGAAGCCTAAAAATAGATGGCCACTACGCCATGCAAGCGCTAACGCCAAATATTAGACAAGTGGATGTTTTCGGTGGATTTACGGCCGCGGCCGGACATCACTTTTATACGGCAAGAAACTATCCAAGTAGCTATTGGAACAAGGTGGCTTTTGTCTGCGAGCCTACAGGCGGACTCGTACACATAGCCAAAATTGAGAAAGATGGTGCGGGATATGTTGAAAAAGATGGCGGTAATCTCTTTGCAAGTTCCGATGAATGGGTGTCGCCCGTAGCTGCAAAAGTTGGCCCTGACGGCAATGTTTGGGTGGCCGATTGGTATAATTTTATCATTCAGCACAACCCGACACCTAGTTTGGAGCGCGGAGGTTTTGATGCCGAGAACGGAGAAGGTAACGCTTATGTGAATCCGCTCCGTGACCGGTCAAAGGGTCGTATTTGGCGGATAGTGCCAAAATCGGCTGAAAGGCAGGAAACCATAAAACTAGATAAGGAAAATACCAAGGACTTGATAACGGCACTTTCCAATGACAATATGTTCTGGCGAATGACCGCCCAAAGGCTGTTGGTAGACCGTGGCAATACTGATGTCCTTCCGGAATTATACAAATTGGCGAATGTTAAAAGTGTGGATGAATTAGGAATGAATCCCGCTGCCTTACATGCGTTATGGACCATAAACGGACTCACAGATTTAAAAACAAATCCTGAAGCCTACGGTGTGGTCGAGGGAGCATTGTACCATGCCTCTGCTTCGGTTCGGAAAGCTGCAATAGAGGCACTTCCAAAAGGTGAAAAATCGGATATCGCCATTTTAAAAGCGAGCATGGTAAAAGACAAAGATGCATCTGTGCGTTTGGCGGCCTTGCTCTATTGGGCGGAGCGCCCAGCTTCGGACACTATCGGGAAAGAATTGTATGCCTTGAGCGAGGAGAAAAATCTTCTTCAAGACAGCTGGTTGTCCAAAGCGCTGTATGCAGCGGCCACCAAGCATGGAGCTAGTTTTATGTCGGAGTATGTAAAAGCGAATCCCAATTTTGACCCGAACAGCGCAAATAAGAACCAACGACAGGCATCCGATTACGATGACCGCAACTGGAAAACCATGGAACTGCCCCAATTCATAGAAGATGCAGGATTGGATATGGACGGTGTGATATGGTTCCGCAAGGATTTTGATTTTTATAGTACCGCATCTACTTATATTGCCTTAGGTGCCATCGATGATTCCGATGTGGTCTACATTAACGGACAACAAATTGGTGCTACGGAAAAGGACTACGCGCGCCACCGCTATTATGATGTTCCCAAGGGCTTGCTAACTAAAAGCGGCAATACCATAGCGGTACGCGTAGAGGATACCGGAGGAGGAGGCGGAATGTATGGCCCCGCCCAACGCATGTTCATCAATTCGGGCGATAACCGGGTTTCCCTAACTGGCCCGTGGAAATATGAGGTAGAAACGGATTATGGCCAAGCTGCAGAAAATCCTTTTGGCGGAATACCTTTTGCAGAAGTATTTGCTAAACATTATTTGAACTCGGACAATACTCAAGAAACCACGGCCCCTACAATAAACGGAAAAACGACCGTAATCAACATAAAGACCATAAAAAACGAGATGAAATATGATGTAACCGAATTTACCGTACAAGCCGGGGCAGCTGTTGAAATCGTTTTGGACAATGTCGATTTTATGCAGCATAATCTTATCATAGTACAACCGGGCAGTACCAAAAAAGTAGGTGCCGCGGCCGATAAAATGGCCATGGATCCAAAGGGCGCGGAAATGAACTATATTCCTAAAATGGACGAAGTGCTTTTCGCTACCCCTTTGGTAAATCCTGAACAGAAAGTAAGCTTAAAGTTTACCGTCCCTTTAGAACCGGGCGAGTACCCATTTATTTGCACGTTCCCAGGGCATTGGCGAATTATGCAGGGCGTTATGAAAGTCATAAAATAAACTGACAGAAAAACTATGTCAAAATACATCCAATTCGGCGTAAGCACTTGGCTTTGGCAATCGCCTTTTACTACGGAATCGATTTTATTGTTTCCAAAAATAAAGGAAATGGGCTTCGATGTAGTCGAAATCCCGGTTGAAGATCCCAGTCTCATTGATGGAGAAACGGTCAAAAATGCCTTATCGGACCATGGTTTGATACCAACGGTGTGTGGGGTTTTTGGCCCAACTAAAGATTTGACTTCAGAAGATATATCCCTCCACGAAAACTGCTTCCGGTATGTGGAAAAATGTTTTGAACTCTGCCAGCTGTTAGAAGTCGATTTTTTGGCGGGGCCAATGTATTCTGCCGTAGGAAAAGCACGAATGGTATCCGAAGAACAACGAAAAATGGAGTGGCATCTAGCAGTTTCCAATCTTCGAAAAGTTTGTGGTTTGGCAAAAAAATTCGGACAACAAATCGCCTTGGAACCCTTGAACCGCTTTGAATCCGATTTGGTGAATACGGCAGCGGATGTGATGCGTTTGGTAACGGACATTAATGAACCTAATGCCAAAGTGTTGTTGGACGGTTTTCACATGACTATTGAAGAAAAGAACATTCGCGAAGCCATAAATACGGTAGGCGATAAATTGATTCACGTGCAGGTTTCTGAAAACCATAGGGGAGTGCCAGGAACGGGATTGACCCCATGGAACGAATTCAAACTCGGCCTACAGGATATCAATTATAAAGGTGCCGTGGTCATTGAAAGCTTTACCCCTGAAATAAAAGAATTGGCTGGTGCCGTTTGTATCTGGAAAAACCTGGCTAGTAGTCAAGATGAATTTGCATCGGAAGGATTACAATTTTTAAATAAGATATTCAATTCAAATAAACAAAAATGAGCAGTAAAACCGTAAACATCGCCATTGTAGGTCTGGGCTTCGGAGCAGAATTTATCCCCATTTATCAAAAACATCCCAACGCCAATCTAGTTGCTATTTGCCAGCGAAATGAAGCCAAACTAAATGAATTGGGCGATGCCTTTGGCATTGAAAAAAGATATTCCTCTTATGATGAGTTGTTAAAGGATGATGGTATCGATGCCGTACATATCAATACGCCCATTCCCGATCATGGTATTCAATCCATAAAAGCTTTAAAGGCCGGAAAACATGTTGCCTGCACCGTGCCCATGGCTACAACAGTGGAAGAATGTGAGGAAATCGTTCGCTTGACAGAGGAGACGGGATTAACTTATATGATGATGGAAACCGTGGTTTATGCCAGGGAATTCCTATATATGAAAGAACTCTATGAAAACGGCGAATTAGGGAAAGTTCAATTTTTAAAAGCCAGTCACCAGCAGGATATGGACGGGTGGCCCAACTATTGGCCTGGACTGCCGCCCATGCACTATGCCACGCATTGTGTTGGTCCTGTATTGGGATTGACAAGAGGGGAGGCGGAATATGTTTCCTGCTTTGGTTCAGGAACCATTCGCGAAGAATTGATCAAGGAATACAACTCCCCATACGCCGTTGAAACAACACATATCAAGTTCCGGAATTCCGATTTGAGCGCACAGGTCTACCGATCGCTTTTTGATGTGGCCCGACAATATCGAGAGAGTTTTGAGGTCTATGGAAGTAAAAAATCCGTAGAATGGCCCCTGATCGAAGGCAAACCCTTGGTCGTTCACACTGCCAAAAAACCGGAACCCGAAATTCCCGAGGAAGTGGAATGTCCCGATTTTGCCAAATTGCTCCCTAAGGAAATTCAGCACTTTACTACAAAAGGTGTTTATGACGAGGACGAACACCAGCACCTTTCATTTACGCAAGGCGCGGGTCATGGCGGGTCACATCCACATTTGGTACATGAGTTTGTCCAGGCTTTGGTTCAAGAACGCAGCCCTTATCCAAATGCAAAACAATCTGCAAATATGACCTGTGTGGGGATTTTGGCGCACGAATCTGCTTTGAGAGGCGGAGAACTTATGAGGTTACCGGAATTTACTTTTATGAAGTAAAACGCATTTTATTCATGCTCCGCTAGCCAATCTTAGAACATTGAACCAGGCCTTTGGTAAATAAAATTTTATCCAGCCCTTTTTAACAAGTATGTTTTATCACCTCAAAATGAACCCATTTTTCATGGGATCTTCGGGGTCTATATAAAAGGTGTGCTTTCCGGTAATATGCGCAGTACCTTCTACCTGCGGAATAATGGCTTTGAACGGCCCATAATCCACCTCGCTCACGAATGAACCTTTAAAAACGGAACCCGTAATACTTTCAATTTGCATGGTTTCACCCAAATCTATTTCCTTTCTCGCCTTGTGTATAGCCATTCTTCCGGAAACACCGGAACCCGTTGGGCTGCGATCTACTTCCCCATCGGCGAAAACACAGACGTTTTTACTATGAATTTTAGGCGTGTCGGATTCGCCTATAAAGATAGTTCCGTAGAGAAAGCTTAGATCGATTTCCAAGGGATGTTCTATTTCTTGGTCGTTCTCCATTACGGCATGTTTAATGGCCATTCCGGCTGTAATCAATTCTTGGTAGGAATTTGTACTTAAATCGAATTGGAAGGAATTCTTTTTCATAGCTACATAGGCATAGAAAGCACCGCCATAAGCTAAGTCATAGGTAACCCTTCCGAATCCTTTAACGTCAACGGTCCTATCCAAACCAACTACAAAACTGGGCACACAATGAAAACGGACTCCGGTTGTTTTTCCATTCTTGAACATGTGCAAAAGAAGAAATTCTTCCACAAGGCGCATCAATTTTTAGGCTATTATCCCCTTCTTTTACTTCGATCCATTTCATGGCTACGGCTAAGGTAGAAATGGCGATAATAGCGTGGCCACACATGGTGCTGTAACCTTCGTTGTGCAGAAAAATAACCCCAAAATCGCCGCCCGTGTCATTTGGTGGGGTTATAATACAACCGTACATATCTGCATGGCCTCGGGGTTCGAATAGTAGGGCGGTACGCAAATGGTCATAATTTTCCTTGCAGTAGCGACGGTAGTCCAAAACGGAATTCCCTTTCAACTCAGGAAAACCAGAAACAATAACACGTAAGGGCTCTCCGCCCGTATGCATATCAATCGTTTGTATTTGCCACCAATTTTCAGGAGGATTGAAATCCGTTTGTCGGAGTACATTTTGGTATGTGCTATGCATTGTTGAACTTGTTATAAAAATAGTTAGCTGCCATAAGGTCTTCCAACGCATGGCCTACTGATTTGAACATCGTGATCTCTGTGGCATTGTCCCTGCCTAAAACCTCGCCTTGGCAAAGCGAAAACAAATTACCTTTTATAGTATTCAAAGAGAGGATTCCGCTATGCAATGGAATGGAAATATCGCCACTTTCATGAAGTCCGGCAAAAGTGTCGACAAAAACAGAAGCTTTTTTGATTACTTCATCATCCGCTTCTCGCATGTTTTTTTTATACGCTCCAACGAGGTCAATATGTTGGCCAGCTTTCAAGTAGCTGCCTAAAACCAAGGGCGTTTTTGAGAGGGTTGCGCAGGAAATAATATCTACCTCGCTAATTTTTTCATCAATTCGGAAAACTATTCGACAACTAAAGTTTTCATTTTTCAAATCGGCACAAATAGCTTGTGCTTTTTCGGCATTTCTTCCCCATACAAATACCTTTTTAATGGGCCGCACGCTGGCATGGGCACGAATAAGATTAGCCGATAGCGCGCCTGTACCGATCATTAATAAAGAAGAAGCATCCTTTCTGGATAAAAAAGAAGATGCCAATGCAGATGCCGCAGCCGTGCGCTTTGCCGTAAGACTTTTTGCCTGAATGGTAGCAATCATAGTACCGGTTACCGGGTTGATCAATACATAGATGGCCTGTATGGAAGGGAGTTGAAAACGTCCGTTATCCGGACTTACAGTAGCTATTTTTACGCCCGCTATTTTTGAAGGATGCCAAGCTGGCATCAATAGGAGGGTGGAGTCCTCACCCGTTTCAGGATTTGGAAAATCGTGGTGCTCCCGTTGCGGTACCAACATATCGTTAGTGGAAAAACCTTCTTTTAAAGCTGCTATAAGCTCTTTGAAATTAGTGTTCTCGTTGATGAAAATATCTGAAATTTGCAAGGTTTTTTCCATACTTCAAAAATATAGGATTCCGATTTGAATTTAATGGAAAAGGAGTTCCGGTTTTATGCCCTACCATCTAAATATCTGCCTTGTACTGCGAACAGTATACAATGGTAGTATTTCTGTTTTATTGTAGAATTATGTTAGGCTCTAGAGAGAATTTGCTCCAAAAACCCAAACCAAGTGGAAAAGAGCTAAAAAATTAAATAGCCTCCTGCCATATTTAGGCACCGATCATTACTAGGGAACATGTGCTGTTTTCATTGATTTCAATGTACTGGTTGGAGGACATGTACCCCCTACGAGCTTTGCGGTCTAAAGCTATTATAATCGGCTCTCCAAATATCGAACTTTCCCGCACATCTACCAGAGAAAAGAACGAGTTGGCATTGATTCCTGAATAAGCCGTTGAACCTTTCGATAAAAGGGTTGTCGCTTGGTTTTCCAGGTCGTGAGAAGTCAAGTTCGACATTATTCTATAGGACCACCTGTCCCGTACTTTACTTCTAAATTCACTTCGGTTATCTCTTTTGGTTCGTCTTGGGAGCACTCGGTTACCAAATGTAAAGGTTTCTATTACTTGGACCACATCATTTCCCGATACAGAAATTAGAAAAGATATTCCCCAACAAATCATCGGTAGAAACACTTCCTGTGATCTCCCCTAAATGAAAAAGAGCTTCACGGATATCTATCGCCATCAGATCGCTGGTTAATTCCATATCCATACCTTCTTTTACCCTTTGGATAGATTCCAAGGCTTTTAGTAAAGCATCATAATGGCGGTTGTTGGTTACTATAGTGTCATTTTTTCCCAATGCACCCGCGCTTGAAAGTGCCAATAGGGTGTTTTTTAGATCTTCGATACCTTGTCCCGTTTTTGCTGAGATCAATTGTAGTCGCGAATATTTATTTTGTAGCGTTGCTATTCGTTCTTCATCTACCTCGTCTATCTTATTGGCAATAAGCAAAATATTTTTATCCTGATATTTTTCTTGTAAAGTCTGGATTTCCGCTTCCTTATTTTTTGCGGCCTCGAAAAGATAAATGACCAGTTGCGCCTGTTCTATTTTTTCAAATGCCTTTGCAATTCCTATTTGTTCTATCGTATCGCTGGTGTCGCGCAAACCAGCAGTGTCTATAAACCTGAAATTAACACCACCAATGGCTATCTGATCTTCTATGGTATCTCTTGTGGTGCCAGCAATTTCGCTTACAATGGCACGTTCCTCGTTTAAAATGGCATTTAACAAAGTAGATTTTCCCACATTGGGTTCTCCTACAATGGCTATGGGAATTCCATTTTTTATAACATTGCCCAGCGCAAAGGAGTCGATCAGGTTTTTAAGGACTTCCGTTATTTTTTGTAAGAGTTGGTTGAATTGTGTCCTGTCCGCAAATTCCACATCCTCTCCAGAAAAATCCAATTCCAACTCTATCAAAGATGCAAAATTCAGTAGTTCCTGTCGTAGGTCGTTGATTTTGGTGCTAAAGCCGCCACGCATCTGTTGCATAGCAATTTGGTGGGCCGCTTCGCTATCACTTGCAATAAGGTCTGCCACGGCTTCGGCCTGACTCAGATCCATCTTTCCATTTAAAAAAGCACGCATAGTGAATTCGCCCGCACTGGCCATGCGACATCCGTTTCTTAAAAATAACTGAATGATCTGTTGCTGGATGTAGGGAGAACCATGACAGGAAATTTCAATAACGTCCTCTCCCGTATACGAACGTGGATTTTTAAAAATGGAGACGAGTACTTCGTCCAAAAGGGTTTCGCCGTCAACAATATGGCCTAGATGGATCGTATGGCTTTTTTGTTGATCAAGACTTTTATTTTTTTTTGAAACAAAATGCCTTGAAGCAATTTTAATGGCGTCCTTTCCTGAAATTCTAATTACTGCAATGGCACCGGCTCCAGAAGGGGTTGCAAGCGCGATAATAGATTCATTTGAAAACATAACTCTTGGACTTTGGCCACAAAATTATCAAATTGGGTGGAGCAGTACCTAGAATGGTGGACAAATTTTGAATCATTATTTTTGAAGTTGCCAACTACAGTCTAAATATGCCTTCCAATCATTGCCCGGTCAAAGGACATTACGGGTCGTAAAAGGGCTAACCACCGCTTATCATCTTGGCCTGTGTGAGTTTTCAATAGTATTCTGTTTTCACTAAAAAACCTATAAGTAAAATGTTGCAGTTACTTTTGGCAGAACGGTTTTTGTTACATGATTTCAAGTGTAAACGGTCAAAACCGAAAATTATCTCAGTTTTTAAAATAGAAAAATTTTGGGAAAACTGTTGATTTTTTTAACAGAATAAGAAAGCCATAAGGTTATACCTTTACATTCTGAAGTTTTATTTTTTTACAATCTTTTGAAGAATAAACATGCTTGATTATTACTAGTCGATCATGTGTTCATTAGCACCAAAAGCCTTAAATGAGTCTTTTAAGCACTTAATTATTTAGTTATGAAACATGTAGTATTTAGTCTGTTACTTATTTTAATGATTACGGGTACAAGTTACGCACAAGAAGAAACAGAAAAACCAATGGATTCTATTGCTTTGGCGAGGGCAGCAGTGGATGCCGAAACCGTAAAGCGTTTAGAAAAAGCAGAGAAGGAAGTTAAAAAGGCAGAGAAGGAGGCCAAGAAGGCTGAAAAAAGAGCCAAAAAATTAGAAAAAGAAGCAAAAAAAACACAAAAACTTCAAAAGAGTATTTCCAAGATGGAGGGTACTATTGAAAAAAATAAGGTCAAAATAAGCAAGTATGAGAATAAGCTTGTTAAAGGACAAGCGAAAGGAAAGCTTTCTCCCGTAGCCGTTTCTAAATTAAATGATAAAGTCGCCAAGGAAAGACTTAATTTAAGTAAGAACGTGCAAAAGTTGGAAAAACTAAAACGCAAACAATAGGAAGGCTTTCAAGAACCTTCAGCTTAGTTTTTTAGTGATCAACGGTTTGGAGAATATAGGAGTAGGATTTAAAGTACCCCTTGCGTTAGTTTTATTTTTTACCTTATAAAAAAAGTGTTTACTATCGAGGTTGTTGAAAATCCTCTCGCAATTGTGGTGGAATTACAATTGGATCAATTTCTGAAATAAAAAAAGGGAGCGATATCGCTCCCTTTTTTTATTGGTTTAAATTCGTGTGCTTAGTTGTTGAGCATTACCGGCATAACGAGCATAGTAACATGTTCACCTTCGTCAAGTCCATCTACCGGGGTAAGAATTCCAGCTCGGTTGGGCAGGCTCATTTCTAAGGAAACCTCATCTGCTCCTAAATTATTCAGCATTTCAGTTAGAAATCTTGAGTTGAATCCTATTTGCATGTCATCACCCTGGTAAGAACAGGTTAGTCGTTCTTCCGCTTTGTTGGAGTAGTCTATATCCTCCGCAGAAATATTCAATTCAGCACCTGCTATCTTTAAGCGTATCTGGTGTGTGGTTTTGTTTGAAAATATAGAGACCCTTCGTACCGAGCTCAAAAATTGGTTTCTTGATATCGTTAATCTATTCGGATTCTCTTTTGGGATCACCGCTTCGTAATTTGGATACTTTCCGTCTATCAGCCTACAAATCAATTCTGTATCGTCAAAAGTAAATTTGGCGTTGCTCTCGTTGTATTCGATCAACACATCCGATTCGCTTCCCGCCAATATTCCCTTTAATAGGGTAAGTGGTTTTTTAGGCATTATAAATTCCGCTACCTCAGAGGCCGTGACATCCGTTCTTTGGTATTTTACCAATTTATGGGCATCGGTAGCTACAAAAGTTAAGTTCTCGGTTGAAAACTGAAAGAACACACCGCTCATTACAGGCCTAAGGTCATCGTTTCCGGCAGCAAATATCGTCTTGTTAATAGCAGTAGCAAGAATGTCCCCTAATAATGTTGTGGAACTTGGGCTAGCCAGTTCAACGGCCTTTGGAAACTCTGAACCGTCGGCGTAAGCCAAGGCATATTTACCATGGTTACTGCTTATTTCTACCGTATTATTATCCGCTACAACGAAAGTCAATGGTTGTTCTGGAAAAGTTTTAAGGGTTTCAAGCAAAATTCTGGCAGGGACTGCAATCGTGCCAACGTTGTCAGAATCTACATTAAGTACGGAACTCATTGTAGTTTCAAGATCCGAGGAGGATACCGTTAATTTATTCTTTTTTAGGTCGAACAGGAAATTGTCCAAAATAGGGAGGGTATTGCTATTGTTGATGACACCACCTAAAATTTGAAGTTGCTTTAACAAGTACGTGCTGGATACTATAAATTTCATTTTTTTTGCTTTGATTAATTTAAAGTGATAGGTTTTATTGGGTTTTTCAGGTTCAACAAACTGCCCTATCATTTGAAACAAAGATATTTGAATTGAAGTTTTATAGGAAACAAACTTATTAACAGCGGCCTTAGCCCTTTTTCTTCGGGCAAGCACCGCAATACCAACTTTCTCTGTTGTAGGAAAGAAATCCTTTTGTTAGTTATCAACTATTGATAGCTGGGCGATGTTTCAAATTATGACCCAAGGGCGCTGTTATCTAAAGGATTTTTAACAAAAAAACGCATAGGAAGTTAGTTATGACCTTTACTGGTCAATAAAATCTATTACGATGGTATCCCGGTAATCCAAACCTAATAAGGTAGAGGCACCACCAACGGTATTCAGGTTGCTTTTGTATATGGCCAGTTCTAAATAACCCGAAGAGTTAAATAGGGCCAAAAGGTCTCCATCGCCTTTACGCTTGTTTTTCTCCAAATCAAAATCAATAATATCGCTGTAGTTCTGGTGTATTTTTTTAATTTTTTGGTTTCTCGCGTTCAGCTCAAAATCCATATCTTTTTTATAGGTTTCAAAAAGTCCCTTTTTAATGTTGGTAACCACATTGCCGTAGTTATCTATATAAATAACACTGCCTAATATTTTCTTGCCATCCTCGGTAACCCTTGGCGAAAACTCCTTTAAACTGGTTACATCTTTAAAAGGTTTCCCTACAACATCCAACGTCCCTCCTCGGGCAATATGGCATGCTACCCGAACGAATACGCTTAGTACGGGGAAAGAACCTTGTATGCGTTCCGGTAGGTGCAATTCAACCACTTGTTCCGGCTTCATTTCAGAAGTGATGAGACCTATAACACCGGTATTGGCGCTCACAAAATAATGCCCATCCACTAAGACTGCGATATGTTTGTTCTCTGGCGTAGCCTCAGAATCCACGCCCACGATATGTATGGTACCTTTTGGAAAGTTATGATAGGAGTTTTGCAGAATGTAGGCACATTCTTGAATATTGAAGGGCGAAATGCCATGGGAAATATCAACAATGGTAGCTTCCGGTAATTCTGTGTAAATAGAGCCCTTAAGCACCCCAACAAAGTGGTCTTTAAGTCCAAAATCGGTCGTTAAGGTAATAATTCCCATACCGCAATGTTGATATGTTTTTTCCTAGGTAAACTTTATTTTTACCTAAATTTGAAGAACAAAATTACACAAAAAAAGAGCTAAGCGAAATTAAACCTCGCCTAGTTTACATCTTACTAAAAATAACTATTTGAACGAACTGATTTTAGAACTTACAGAAATAAGTCCAAGAGATTTTTTTGGACAACAAAACGAACATATAGACCTGCTTAAGAAATATTTTCCCAAATTGAAAATAGTGGCTAGGGGTAATAAAATAAAGGTATACGGAGATGAACCTCAGTTAGTGGAGTTTGAAAAGCGCTTTGGTATGCTTACCGACTACTTCGTCAAATACAATAAATTGGACGAGAACAGCATTGAACGCGTATTGATGGAGGATGGCGAAAGTGAAGCTCAATCTTTCTCAAAAAGCGGTGAGACCCTTGTGCACGGTGTAAGTGGCCGACTCATAAAGGCACAGACCGCAAATCAGCGTAGGTTGGTAGAGGCTTCAAAAAAGAATGATATGGTATTTGCCATTGGGCCTGCAGGTACTGGAAAAACATATACTGGGGTTGCTTTGGCGGTAAAAGCCCTAAAGGAAAAACAGGTTCGTAGAATAATACTGACCAGACCGGCTGTGGAAGCAGGGGAGAACTTGGGTTTTTTGCCAGGTGATCTCAAGGATAAATTGGATCCCTATATGCAACCACTTTATGATGCCTTGCGTGATATGATAACTTCGGAAAAACTCGCACATTATTTAGAGACAGGCGTAATACAAATAGCACCCATGGCATTTATGCGCGGTAGAACATTGGACAATGCCTTTGTAATTTTGGACGAGGCTCAAAATACGACCCATGCGCAAATGAAGATGTTCTTGACGCGTATGGGCAAAAATGCCAAATTTCTGATCACGGGAGACCCTGGACAGATAGATCTTCCCCGAAGGACCATTTCAGGATTAAAGGAAGCATTGTTGATCCTACAAAATGTGGAAGGTATAGAGGTTATCTATTTGGACGATACCGATGTTATTAGGCACAAACTTGTTAAAAAGGTTATTGCTGCCTATAAAACAATAGAGCACCATAACTAGGAACCCAATTTTTGGTTTTTTAAAACATTCTCTTTAGCAAACTATTTTTTAAGTACCTATGAATACCATAACGGATACCAATTTCAACTTTCCCGGACAACAAAGCATTTATAAAGGAAAAGTACGAGAAGTTTATGCTTTGGCCAATGATGTTTTGGTAATGATTGCTACCGATAGGCTTTCTGCCTTTGATGTGGTAATGCCCAAAGGGATTCCATTCAAAGGTCAAATCCTTAATCAAATTGCCACCAAAATGATGGCCGATACGGCCGATGTTGTGCCTAATTGGTTAACGGCCACGCCCGATGCCAATGTTGCCGTTGGACACGCGTGCGAGCCTTTTAAAGTGGAAATGGTCATTAGGGGATATATGAGCGGTCATGCCGCCCGGGAATATAAGGCAGGTAAAAGAAGGCTTTGTGGTGTGCCTATGCCCGAAGGCATGAAAGAGAACGACAAGTTCCCTCGGCCCATAATTACGCCGGCTACCAAAGCGGAAATGGGTGACCATGACGAGGATATTTCAAAGGCCGATATTATTAAACGGGGTATCGTTACTAAGGAGGATTATGAGATATTGGAGAAATATACCTACGCCCTTTTTAAAAGGGGAACCGAAATAGCCGCAAAAAGAGGCTTGATTTTGGTGGATACCAAATACGAATTCGGGAAAACAAAGGACGGTAAGATCGTATTGATAGACGAAATACACACCCCCGATTCCTCACGTTATTTTTATGCTGATGGTTATGAAGACCGACAAAAAAATGGAGAGCCGCAAAAACAATTGTCCAAAGAATTCGTGCGGCAATGGTTAATTTCAAAGGGATTCCAAGGCTTGGAAGGACAGACCGTTCCCGAAATGACGGATGAATACATAACTTCCGTCTCGGATCGATATATAGAACTATACGAAAAGATCACGGGAGAAAAATTCGTAAAAGCCGATACCGAAAATATACTGGAACGTATAGAGAAAAACGTGCTGGCTTTTTTGAAGGGATAATCATTTAGGACACTACTATTTTTTAGGGGCTTAGGATGTCTATCGCCTTCTATTTGCCAATACATTTTCTAATTTCACCAGAGGAGAATGTTTCGTTGATAGCTGTTGCGTCCGTTTTTAGAATATTTTTGACTTTTAAGGCCGGTCAAGACTTTTTAAACCCTTTATAAGGTGTCCATTGATCAGATATGGGTTTTAATTTTAGTTCGATACAGGTGTCGTAGTTTGAAAACAGCGAATAAATTGCGGTAAATTTCTAAAATATGCTCAAGTGTTCTAGCAATCACTTAAGAAAACCCCTACGGCAAGTCCACCTTCTGAGGTTTCCTTGTATTTGGAACTCATATCTTTTGCAGTTTCCCACATGGTCTGCACTACCTTGTCCAAAGGCACTTTTGCCTCTTTCGGGTCGGAGCCCAAAGCGAGTTCCGCGGCGTTAATGGCCTTTATGGCGCCCATGGAATTACGCTCTATGCAAGGAATCTGTACAAGTCCCCCTATAGGATCGCAGGTGAGCCCCAAATGATGTTCCATTGCTATTTCCGCGGCCATCAACACCTGTTCGGGAGTGCCGCCCAGTAATTCGGTCAAGGCGCCCGCCGCCATAGCGGAAGAAACACCTATTTCTGCTTGGCAGCCGCCCATGGCGGCGGAAATGGTGGCACCCTTTTTAAAAATACTCCCTATTTCACCGGCGACCAAAAGAAATTGTTTAATGTGTTCAAAATTCCCACCGTGGTTTTCGATGACCATATAATACATTAGTACAGAGGGTATCACTCCCGCGCTACCATTTGTTGGTGCTGTAACCACGCGTCCTAGGGCGGCGTTTACCTCGTTAACGCTGAGCGCAAAACAACTTACCCATTGCAGGATTTGCCGAAACTTGACCTCGGTCTGTCGGATTGTCATTAGCCATTCCTCGGGATTATCATAGGGCAAAACTCCCTGTAGGCTTTTATGTATGTCGTAGGCCCTTCTTTTTACGTTGAGACCGCCTGGGAGTTTGCCTTCCGTATGGCAACCCGTATACATACATTCTAACATGGTATCCCAAATACGCTTTATTTCCCTGTCTATTTCTACATCGGTTCTAAGAGAGCGCTCATTTTCCAATACTATTTCTGAGATGCTTTTGTGTTCTCGTTCGCAGAATGCCAATAATTCTGTCCCTTTTTGAATTGGAAATGGAAAGCTATTAAAGGCATCGAACTTTTTTTTGGCATTTTTGCGTTCTTCTACTACCACAAATCCGCCACCAATGGAATAGTAGGTTTTCGACCTTTTTTGTCCCGATGCCAATTCGGCTTCGAACTTTAGTCCGTTTGCGTGAAAAGGAAGGAATTTTCGATGGAAAACGATATTGCTAATGGGGTCGAACGAAATTTCTTTTTCATTGCCCAATTTCAAGATTTTGTTATCCTTAATATGTTGCACCAACGGATGGATATCTTCTATGGGAATATATTCAGGATCGGCTCCCGACAAGCCCAACATTACGGCATAATCCGTAGCATGACCTTTACCTGTTAGGGATAGGGAACCGTACATGTGTACCGTAACTGCAGTTATTTCCTCAAATAGTCCGTTTTGCTTTAATTCCGACAGCCATCTTTCGGCGGCACGCCAAGGCCCCAAGGTATGGGAACTGGAAGGGCCAACCCCTATTTTTAGCATATCGAAAATACTAATACATTCTATTTGTAACATATTGGCAAATAATTGTTAGGCTAATTTACATAGAAGTTTGATGGTTTAGGGGATGCTCGGTTTTATTATCAAAAAATAAAATCAGTCCCAATCAGCCGCCTCTAATGTGAAAATTTGGCTTACATCGGTTTCAAAAATACTGGCTAATTTTAAGGTCAAAACCGTTGAGGGAACGTATTTTCCTAATTCCATTGCGTTAATTGTCTGTCTACTAACTTTTGCTAAATTGGCCAAGTCCGCTTGTGTTAGGTTTTTTTTTGCACGTTCTACTTTTATCGAA
The DNA here is from genome assembly GCA_963697395.1 of uncultured Flavobacteriaceae bacterium. Lineage (GTDB taxonomy): Bacteria > Bacteroidota > Bacteroidia > Flavobacteriales > Flavobacteriaceae > Maribacter. The sequence goes on along the minus strand of CAVONX010000004.1, from coordinate 257,420 downwards.
TTCGTCATTCCGTAGCATTTTTGAGTTTGGAGAGTTGCCAGTTAAAATGGGCAATAAAGAAAATGAGGGTGGTGAACATATTAAACACCATTACCCAGAAAAATGAGAAATCATAAATGGTAATAAATGAAATTATAAGTACACCATAATTTACGTAAGTCGCCCAAACCAATGATTCTAATCTGATTTTTGCTATAAATTCATCTTCCATAACCTCTTTTGAAAAAGCTACAAATAAAAAACCTATGATGGTTAAAACTCCCAAGATTTCGTTTAGTATGTTATTGTCGGTTAATCCAAAAATTTTGTCCTTGTTAAATAGTTCATCGATAAATAGTGCTGGAACCCTAAAATCCAAGTAGCTCGGGCTATAATCTAAAAAGAGCGTAATTAGGCCAGCGATGCTGGCGGGTATCAACAGCATCCAACCTATTTTTTTGTACCTGTTTGGAAAAAGATAGTTTGTTCTCATACTATAAATGAATTATAAGTTCATAATAAATGTAATATAATTTTTACTAAATGTAAAATATGTTTTACAAAAAGAATTAAATACTTATCATTTTAAGTTTTTAGGCTGTTAAGTGGATATATAAATTCATAGTCAAAAGCCTTACTGAATAGAATAATTGGTTTCAACCTCCTCATTTTGCTTGTCATATAAATAGCAGATAAGCTGTCAATTTTATAGTTCTTACCACAATTAATTTTTAGGAAGGCGCATCATATAGGCAAATAAAAGCAAGAGCAGTACTCATAAATGACATCCTGTCAGGTTGCTGTCCCTTGGCATATTGTTTGTCAACTACATAACGGTCTAAAGAAATAAGCACTAATATTTAAAACATATAAGATGAGTAAAATTATAGGAATAGATTTGGGTACTACAAACTCCTGTGTTTCCGTAATGGAAGGTAACGAACCAGTAGTAATCCCGAATGCAGAAGGAAAAAGAACAACACCATCCGTAATCGCTTTTGTAGAAGGCGGAGAGATTAAGGTGGGCGATCCTGCGAAAAGACAGGCAGTAACCAACCCATATAATACCATTTATTCCATTAAGCGTTTTATGGGTAATAAATTTTCCGAGTCTAGTAAAGAAGCGGAACGAGTACCGTATAAAGTGGTAAAAGGGGATAATGATACGCCAAGAGTAGATATAAACGGGCGTATGTACTCGCCACAGGAATTATCTGCCATGATTCTTCAGAAAATGAAGAAAACGGCCGAAGATTATTTGGGACAAACAGTGACAAGAGCGGTTATTACCGTTCCAGCATATTTTAACGATGCTCAGAGACAAGCTACCAAGGAGGCTGGCGAGATTGCCGGACTTACGGTAGAGCGCATCATTAACGAGCCAACCGCAGCGTCTTTGGCATACGGAATGGACAAAAAGAACACTGATCAAAAAATCGTAGTTTTCGATTTCGGTGGTGGAACACATGATGTTTCCATATTGGAATTGGGAGACGGTGTTTTTGAAGTATTGGCAACGGACGGTGATACACACTTAGGTGGTGATGATGTAGATCAAAAAATTATAGATTGGTTGGCAGACGAGTTCAACAAGGACGAAAGTATAGATTTGCGTAAAGATGCCATGGCATTGCAACGTTTGCGCGAGGCTGCAGAAAAGGCTAAAATAGAATTATCATCTTCTGCACAAACGGAAGTCAACTTACCTTATGTAACGGCAACAGCTTCCGGACCAAAGCACTTAGTGCGCACGTTGACCTTGGCCAAGTTCAACCAATTGATAGACGATTTGGTAAAAAGAACAATAGAGCCTTGCCAGACTGCATTGAAAGCTGCCGGACTAACTAAAAGTGACATTGATGAAATTATTTTGGTAGGTGGTTCTACCAGAATCCCTGCCGTACAGGATGCCGTAGAGAAATTCTTTGGTAAGAAGCCGTCTAAAGGCGTAAACCCAGACGAGGTTGTTGCCGTAGGTGCCGCTATACAAGGTGGTGTTTTAACGGGAGACGTTAAAGATGTATTGTTGTTAGATGTTACTCCGTTATCACTAGGAATTGAGACAATGGGAAGTGTAATGACGAAACTTATCGAGTCCAACACTACAATTCCTACTAAAAAGTCGCAGGTATTCTCGACGGCTGCCGATAATCAGCCTTCTGTGGAAATTCATGTGCTGCAAGGAGAAAGACCAATGGCGAACGATAACAAAACCATTGGACGTTTTCACTTAGACGGAATTCCGCCAGCAAAAAGAGGAACACCACAAATCGAAGTAACCTTTGATATTGATGCCAACGGAATCATTAAGGTTTCTGCAACGGACAAGGCTACGAACAAGACTCAGGACATTCGTATTGAAGCGTCTTCTGGTCTGACCGAAGAGGAAATCAAGAAAATGAAGGCAGAAGCGGAGGCGAATGCTGAATCCGATAAAAAGGCAAAGGAAACCGCTGATAAATTAAATGAAGCGGACGGTATGATTTTCCAAACGGAGAAGCAATTGGAGGAATTTGGCGCCAAATTATCCGACGACAAGAAAAAGCCGATAGAGGATGCTTTAGCAGAGTTAAAAGTGGCTTATGAGTCTAAGAATGTAGCGGTTATTACACCTGCATTGGACAAAATAAACGAAGCTTGGAAAGTAGCTTCTGAAGAAATGTACAAGGCACAGGCAGAAGGCCAACAAGGTGGTGGCGCTCCACAAGGAGAACCCACAGCCGATGCAGCGCCAGAAACGGATAACGTAGAAGATGTAGATTTCGAAGAAGTGAAATAATCATTTTGGAAATAGTTACTTAGCAAAAGGGCCGGATGTATTCGGCCCTTTTTTTATTACTTATTTTGTTTTCTGCTTGATACATTATAAAGTACCTTTGACACCATGTTACACCCATGTTCCCGTTTGTTGTTATTCCTGCTTTTTAGTAGCGCTTTGCAAGGCTATGCACAGGAGATTGAATTGTTTACCCTAAAGGATTTTGACTTGAAGCATAAGGTCAAGTCCTGTTTGGTAAGTACTAGCTATGGTGCGGAAGAATATGATTTTGATAAGAAGGGTCGTTTAACCAAGGCTATTACCAGATTCAACGATGCAGATTACGATCTGGTTTCCTATAAATACAAAGACGGGGAATTGTTAGAAAAGCGTTCGGAGTCGTACAGGGATAATACGTTTGACCCTAGCACATCCATAGCCCATTTTTATGAACATGATACGGTGAAGCCGAGAAAGATAACCGAAAAGATTGTGTCCTATGAGAACGAATTTTTGGAGCAATACATCTATGAATATGATGAAAATGGAGATCTTGTAAAAATAACGCGTCTCAATGATGAGGGTATTGACGAAACCCTTATAGAATATAAAAAATACAAGGGAGAATATACGGTTACTTACCTTGTAAATAACGTTCCCTTGAAATCGGTTCGCACGTCTACACTCAAGAAAAAAAATGGTACTGTGCAGGATGTGGTGTTAGTTAAGGAATTTTTTCGAGGAGAGGAAAGTAAGGCATTTGAAGAGGTTTTTGATGCTAGTGGAAAGCTAATAGCACAGCAGGAATTCGAATATAAAAAAGAGGAAAAAACCTTTGTTCCAACCATACGAACCACTTACACTTATGACGATAACGACATGTTGGTCGAAGAAGTGGCCAAAGGAGTAAACACTACCCAGAAAAAGACCTATATCTATCAGTATGATAACAAAGAAAAAGGTAACTGGGTAAAGCAGATTGTAGCTCCGGATAATACGTACGTCACACGAAAAATTACGTATTATAAGGAGGAACCTGCACAAAAGAAGTGAGATTCTACTTCTCTTTGAGCGTAGACAATGTTGTTGAATTAAATGTCCTTTAGATTTTGGAATTTGCTTGCTTTTAAATAGGGCCATTCCTCCCTTAGAATTCCGTAACAGCAAGTACTTCTTCTGAATTCATCTTTAACGATCATGTTCTTTCGTAGGATGCCTTCCAAAGTGGCACCCAATTTTTCAACTGCTTTTCTGGATGCTCTATTTCTTTCGTCTATTCTAAATTCTACCTTTTCAAATTCTAGTGTATTAAAAGCGTGGTTGAGCATTAGGTATTTCATTTCATGATTGAAACCCGTACCGCGCATTTTCATAGAAATCCATGTCCACCCAATATGTAGCACTTTGTTTTTTGAATCGATGTGCCCAAACCTTGTACAGCCCACAACTTCGTTAGTTTCCTTGTTATGAATAACAAACGGGATAGCGATTCCAATTGCGGCCTCTTCCAGAGCAGTTTTGATATAGGCCTTCAGTTTTTCGATGGTAGAGATGTCATTAGAGCCAAAAGCATGCAAATCTATCTGCCGTGCAATGGGCCACAAAATCTCCCAGTCCGAAAATTTTAAGCCCGTTAATTTTACGCGTTCATTTTCTAACAGTATTGACATGGCCCTAAGTTAAAGAATTGATAAGGTCTTTTTTTACTTCGTGTCCACCTTCAAAGGAAATGTGTTCCGCAGTTCCTTGGAACAATAGCTCGGTCCTTTCTTTTTCTTCCTTTAATCGTTCAGGGTTAAGATAGACATCATTGCTTCCAACTATAGTAAGCACTTGGGTCTTGTATTTTTTTAGGTGTAGGAAGTCGTCGGGTACAAGTTCTTTTGGCAACCCACCAGCGTAAAGAATAAGTTTGTCACATACTACATTATGCAGCGCCACCCAACGAGTGGCCACGGATACACCTTGAGAAAAACCAAAAATAAAAAGCTTGCAATGCTTTGGTATGGCTTCGGCCTTCAGTATACTATCTATATACCGGAGGACATTTTCAGTTTCTTGCACCGTGTCCTCTTTTGTAAGCCAGCTTGCACCCACATGACGGTAAGTGTCATTTAAGTAGTATTTGGATGGTGCCTGCGGTGCGATAATATAATTTTCATCGACATTCAGTTCATCAAAATACTTGAGAAAGTAGCGACTCAAATAACCAATACCGTGAAAAACCACCCAAACGTTCTTGGTTTTGGTATTTAGGGTGTTTAAAGTAGCATAACTACTAGTGTTGGAATATGTAACTTCTTTTATGGTACTGTTCATTGAGTTTAATTTACAGGTTTAGGTTCAAGTTCTAACTCAAGGAGCAAATTCATGAATCAAGTTCAAGAAAAAATCTCATCGATTTGAGCGCATCAATTTTAGGTTGGCTTTTGTGAAAAAAGCACAATAAGTTGAATGTACGCTAACTTTAATCATTGAACAACTCGCAACTGGCATCCTTCTTTAACCTTTTTCAATGCACTACCATCTACAAACTAACCACTACGTATTAGATATATCAATTTCATAGGCACATTGCGCTAGTATTCCTTAATTTTACAAAAAAAAGATGAGTGAGCACAAGGAAAAGATTTTAAACATTTGTAACGCCTCCTCCAAAAACACCTTAATGGAGACCTTGGAGATCGAATATGTAGATGTTGGAACCGATTTTTTGATAGGCAAGATGCCCGTAAATTCTAGAGTACATCAACCAGATGGAGTTTTACATGGAGGTGCCATGGTAGCGCTTGCCGAAAGTGTAGCAAGTGCCGCATCCTATATTTTTATCGACGCCCAAAAATATATAGTTAGGGGTATAGAAATTTCTGCAAATCACGTGAAAAGCATTGTGGAGGGTACTGTTTTTGCCAAGGCGACCTTCATACACAAAGGTAGGACTACTCAAGTTTGGGATATCAGGATTACTAACGAAGCAGATGAGTTGATATCTGTCTGTAAATTAACTACCATCGCATTACCAAGAAAATAGTATGCTTACCGAACTATTTGCTCGAACCAAAGAACATTTAGATAAGGCCCTTCCCTTCGTTTTGTATAGCAAGCCCAAGGAACCCATTCTAAATGCAATTTTTCAGGGGGATGAAGTTGTGCACGAAGTCGCTGACTACACGGAACAAGGTTTTTTATTTGCCCCTTTTTTACCTGAGCAGAAGCCTGTTCTCTTAAAGTCGGATACGGTTCACAAAGTACCGCTGGAATTTTCGTCACAACCGACCGCAGCGGTAAGTAATGATACCGCATGCGACTCCAATGAAGAAGAGCGCTACAAAACCTTAGTTAAAAAAGCCATTTCGGAAATAAGTTCTGGAAATTGTCAAAAAATAGTACTCTCCAGAAGTTTTGAAGTCCCGCTGTCTAAGCCGGTCTTGACCATTTTTCAGCAGCTTTTGGAGGCCTACCCCAATGCCTTCTGCTATTTGTGGTACCACCCTAAAATAGGTATGTGGTGCGGTGCCACCCCAGAAATTTTAATAAAATCCAAAGGATTGGAATTTACTACCATGTCCTTGGCCGGTACTCAAAATCTAATAGTAGGGGAGGAGCATCCCCAATGGGCATCAAAGGAATTAGAGGAACAACAATTGGTTACGGATTATATAGCCGAGGTTCTGCAACTTAGGGCCAAGGAAGTACATGTTGCAAAAGCAGAATCTATAAAGGCGGGACACCTGTGGCATTTACGGTCTAAGATTACAGGCAGGTTTTTCCATAGTAGGTTCAAAGATTTGGTTACTGCCTTGCATCCTACACCGGCAGTTTGTGGTTTGCCCTTGTCGTATGCCAAACATTTTATTTTGGAAAATGAAAATTACAACCGGATGTTTTACACCGGTTTCTTGGGCGAACTTAATTTTACCGAGGAAACACCGCGCAACAAAAACCGAAAAAATCAGGAAAATAGTGCGTATAGAGCGGTTCACAGTACTTCTGAACTCTATGTGAATTTGCGGTGTATGCAGTTAAGGAACAACAAAGCAACAGTTTACGTTGGCGGCGGTATCACGGCCGGTTCACAAGCCCAGAACGAGTGGTTGGAAACCCAAAGCAAGGCACAAACATTGTTACGTATATTGGCTACATAAAGAGATAACAATTGGGTTTTGAGATGTACACGTTGTATTTTTGCAAGGCATGAAATATTCTTCTATTCCCTTAGCGCAGACCGTCGTAGCACAATGCAAAGAAAACGGTATTTCCAATATCGTAATTTCCCCAGGCTCAAGGAATGCCCCTTTGACCATTTCCTTTACGGCAGATTCTTTTTTTAACTGCTACAGTATAGTAGATGAACGTTGTGCCGCCTTTTTTGCATTAGGAATGGCTCAGAATATTGGGAAACCAGTAGCCGTCGTCTGCACATCTGGCAGTGCTTTGTTAAACTATTATCCCGCAGTGGCGGAAGCTTATTATAGTGAAATTCCGTTAGTAGTAATTTCTGCAGACAGGCCATCCTACAAAATAGACGTAGGGGATGGACAGACCATTCGTCAAGATAACGTCTTTGACAGACATATAGGCTACAATGCGAATTTAAGACAAGATGTCTCGCACGCCACGGAAAGAATCATGCGCTACAGGCCAGAGTGGCTTATTGGCAAGGATGTACATAAATTACAACAAGAAGTTCAGCAATACAATGATGTAGAGCTTAGCCATGCCCTACAAATAGCGCAACAAAATCTGCTTCCCGTTCATATAAACGTGCCATTTGAGGAGCCTTTGTATGATTTTAGTCCTAATGCAGCCGAACGCTCAGGTAGTTCCTTCTCCCTTAAACAAAAACAGGAGGCTCTTGACTTGCATAGCTTTAAGGAAACATGGCAACATACAAAGCGAAAAATGGTTTTGGTCGGGGTAAATGACCCTGATGTTGTGGATCTGGCCCTCTTGGATAAATTGGCAAAGGACCCATCAGTACTAGTGTTGACGGAGACCACTTCTAATCTGCACCATCCTAATTTTTTTAGCAGTATAGATTCCCTTGTGGCACCTATAGAATTATCCAAAAATAAAGACGAACTTTTTAAGGCCTTGCAGCCCGATGTGTTGCTCACCTTGGGCGGACTGATTGTTTCTAAAAAAATTAAGGCTTTTTTACGTCAATATTCGCCGCAACATCATTGGCATATAGGTGAGAAAAGGGCAAACGATACTTTTTATTGTTTGCACGAGCATATGAAAACATCGGTTAATGCAGTTTTACGTAATTTTTATACCGATTACAAAGTACCGGAAAGTGATTATTTTGACGTTTGGAATAGCGTTAAAGTAACATATAAAGAGAAAAAAGAAGCCTACCTCAAACAGATTCCTTTTACCGATTTTTCGGCTTTTAAAACAATTTTAGATACCATCCCGGAACGATGTCAATTACAATTGGCTAATAGTTCTACGATTAGGTATGCCCAATTATTTGAAATCAAACCCAGCGTCAAAGTATTTTGCAACCGCGGAACTAGCGGTATAGATGGTAGCACCTCTACGGCTATAGGAGCATCGCAATATGAGAAAGAACCAACACTTTTAATTACCGGCGACTTGAGTTTTTTTTATGATAGCAATGCCCTATGGAACGATTACATGCGGAGCGATTTTAGGATAATTCTAGTTAACAACCAGGGAGGCGGAATTTTTAGGATATTGCCAGGAAGAGAGGATTCCGAAAACTTTGAGCGTTTTTTTGAGACAAAGCATTCGTTGGATGCATCGGCTTTGTGCAGTATGTTTCGCGTAGACTATTCAAGGGCCTCGGATGACGAAGAACTACAGAACAGATTATCTGGTTTTTTTGATGCTTCCCAAAGGCCCAGATTATTGGAAATACAAACACCTAGATTATTGAACAATAAAATTTTGATGGAGTACTTTCATTTTATATCTTAGAGATCTATTAACTATAAATCACAAACACTAAAGATTATGAGCAAAAGAGATGAACTAATTGAAAAATACGCTGCGGACATTAAAGATAAGTTCGGAGAAGCTGCAGATATGGATTTGCTTACAAAAGTTACTATAGGCTTAGGACCATCAATCTACAATTTGGACGCTTCTAAAGTTTCCGGAGCAGATGAGAAAGAGTTGGCAACTGTTAAGAACAACTACCTAATCAAAAAATTAGGTATGAAAGATAGTCCTGAACTTATGGCTGCCATAAAGTCGGTTCTGGAAAAATACGGTTCTTCTAACAAAAACAAGCACAGGGCTGTAGTTTATTATATGCTTTGTAAGCACTTTAAGAAAGCTTCCGCTTACTAAAAGCAATATTTTATAAGACAAATACAAAAGACCGTTTCAACGAAACGGTCTTTTTTTGTTTTTAGAGCAACTTGGTAGCAAAGAAAGTGTGCTTGCGGAATTTATAATGTAATTTTGTGCTATGATCGAGTTAGGGAAAAAAAATAATCTGGAAATCCTTAGGGATACCAGTGTAGGACTTTTTTTAGGTGACCAAGAAGGTAACGATGTGCTATTGCCCAATAAATATGTTCCAGAAGGTTATGAAATAGGACAGACAATAGAGGTGTTCTGTTACTTGGACTATGATGAAAGACCAGTTGCAACGACATTGGAGCCCTATATTATGTTGGGTGAGTTCCGATTACTGGAAGTTGCAGAGATAAACGAGTTCGGTGCTTTTATGCAATGGGGTCTTGAAAAACATCTTTTGGTGCCTTTTAGGGAGCAGCGGGAGAAGATGAAACAGGGCCAATGGTATGTGGTACATTGTTATTTAGATCAACGTTCTGGTCGTCTCGTGGCGTCGAATAAACTTGATAAATTCTTAAGCAACGATAATTTGCAATTAAAGGAGTGGGATGAAGTTGACCTAGTGGTAACCAGACAAACAGATTTAGGTTGGGAGGTTATCGTAAATGAGAAGCACAAGGGACTGGTATATTTTAACGAGGTTTTTAAATCAATCAATATAGGGGATGTAATTCCTGGGTGCGTTAAAACCATAAGAAAAGATAATAAAATCGATATTTCGTTACAACCTCTTGGCACAAGGGTTTTGGAGCCGGCCGCTAATAAGATTTACAATGTACTAAAAGAAAATGGTGGTTTTCTAGGTCTTAACGATAAATCCGATCCCGAAGAAATAAGGGATATCATGCAAATGAGCAAGAAGACTTTCAAGAAAGGATTAGGTACTTTGTACAAGGCAAGAAAAATAGAATTGGAAGAAGACGGTGTACGATTGGTAAAAGCCTAGTCTTAATACTATTATTTATTTCAAGTAACTGTTTTACAGTTTTATGACGTATAGATATTCTTTTTTTATTTGGTGTAATTCACTATTAATATTATTTTCGCCAAATACTTAAAAGGTTCATCCTTTACTACAATATTTTACTTATATTTAATTCGTTTAGTACGCAAAAAAAAATTCTCAGATGCCGTTTATAGAAGAAAGTGATTTATTAGAGCTCCATAAGGATGTTGATAAGGCTCAGATTATCAATGAACGTCTATTGGATCAAATTAAATTTAAGAATAAAGAACTAAAAAGGAGTAAGGTGCAACGCAATATTTTTGCGGGTATTACGGCCTTCTTTTTAATAGGCGGTTTGGCTTTTGGTTCTTTGGCTGCAGGTTGGAGCATGTCCAATAATTATGAAAGGCAGAATAATAACCTATTGGTTTCCATAGATAGTTTAGACGCTATTAAAACGAGAATCAATAATCTTAAGGCCCAAAATGATGAATTGAGCTTGGTTAAGGAATTTTATTTGGCTAAAGAATTTTTAGAAAAGGAAAAAATTTATTCTGTTCAAATAAAGTCATTTGTTGATAACAACATGACCTTGGCCTCTGAGTCATTAACAAACACACTTTTTGTAAAAACAAATCCTTTTTATTCCTACTCCTTAGGAAATTTTGAAACCCTGTCCGAAGCCCAATCTTTTAGAAAACAGCTGGTAGCCCTAGGATTCGAAGATGCTTTTGTGGCCTCCTACAAGGAGGGCAAACGCATCCAGATAGAAGATCCATATTAGTGTCCAGTGCTAAAGCTTGGATAAACGCTGCACGGCTTAGGACTTTACCGCTATCCATTTCAGGTATTTTGGTAGGTACTGCAGTTGCCAGTTTGTACGGCTCTATAGACTATTTAGTTTTTACTCTAGCCATATGCACTACTATTGGGTTTCAAGTAACCTCAAATTTTGCAAATGATTACGGCGATGGTGTCAAAGGAACTGATAATGACACTAGAATAGGGCCAGCAAGGGCATTGCAAAGTGGATTGCTGACTAGAAAGGGACTTAAAAAGGGTATTGTAGTATCTGTATTCATAAACATTTTACTTGTTATCTTTTTACTTTTTGCGGCGTTTGGCAGTAAAAATCTGGTTTTTCCATTTTTATTCTTGGTTTTGGCAGGATTGAGTATCTGGGCTGCAATTAGTTATACGGTTGGAGAAAAGGCTTATGGTTATCGTGGATTTGGGGATATTTTCGTTTTCATCTTCTTTGGTCTGGTCGGGGTATTGGGGAGTATGTTTCTCTATATAAAAACAATACCGTTACTTAGTGTGTTGCCTGCCATTAGTATTGGTCTCTTAAGCGTTGGGGTTCTTAACCTCAATAATTTAAGGGATATAGAATCGGATAAGCAGGCTGGTAAAAATACTGTGGTAGTTAAAATGGGATTTGATAGGGGAAAGGTGTATCATAGCCTATTGTTGCTTTTATCCTTTATGTCTATAATTGTCTTTATTTTTTTTAATTATAAAAATATCTGGCAGTTCCTGTGTTTAATTGCCTTCGTGCCCATCTTTTTACATTTAAAGTTCGTAAGAAAAGCGACAAGTGGTGAAGTCTTGGACCCAGAGCTTAAGAAATTAGCCTTGAGCACCTTTCTTATGGCTGTCCTATTTTATTTTAGTTATCTTTATTTTTTGTAATTTTGATTATAAACAACTAAACCATAAATAACTTTGGAACAGGCTATTAAAATACTTATTGTGGAGGATAATGTTATCATCGCCGATGACATGCAGTCTATGTTAGAGGAAATAGGCTATGAAATCGTTGATAACGTTATTGTTTATGAGCAAGCCGTTGAGGTTTTAAAAACTAAACAAGTAGATTTAGTTTTAATAGACATCATTTTGGCTTCTGATAAAACGGGAATAGATTTAGGAAAACACATTCGTGATAATTACGATATTCCATTCATTTTTGTAACCTCCAATTCTGATAGGGCCACGGTAGAAAATGCCAAAACTGTAAAGCCAAACGGATATTTGGTAAAACCTTTCGAGCAACAAGATCTGTATACTTCTATAGAAATTGCGCTGTCAAATTTTATTTACGGAAAGCAACCTACAAAGAATGTGAGTGACGAGGATGATGAAATGGGTGACAATGTGGCAATGTCAAACTCCATCTTAAAAGATTCTATTTTTGTAAAGAAACAACACCTTTACTATAGGATACAGTTTGGGGATATTCATTTTATAAAAGCCGATAATGTTTATCTTGAGGTAAATACGGCAGACAAGAAATTTTTGGTAAGATCACCGTTAAAGGACTATTTGGAAAAGCTTCCAAAAAATAAGTTTTATCGGGCGCACAAATCCTACATCGTTAACGTTGATCATATAGATGCTATAAATTCTAAGGATATTATGATTAATAACAATCTTATTCCTATATCCAAAGATTTTAAGGAATTTATTATTTCAGCTATGAATTCCTAATATACTGTGTATCCCTATCCCTTGGCAAAATGGAATGGTAAAACCATACTATTCTATTTGCTTATTTTGAGTAGCATGAAGTAGGCGTGAAAGCTATTGGTTACTTTTTTTCAAATCATGCGTTCACAACAAAATTCACAAGTTATACAACATTATCATAATTCCTTTAGCGCTATATAATATTTTTGTCTTAGTGAAAAAAAATTATAGTATAACAAGTATTCGTGGGTTATTATTAACTTGGGAGTAACATGTTAGCTTCCTTTTACTATTGTTCTAAGATGTGTCGAACATTAAAATATCACTAACCTTTTAAGAATTCGGAGTACATCTTAAATTTTATGAATAGTTAAATAAAGTAACGTTTTATTCCTCTACATCGTTTTTCTTCACAACAAAAAAATAGTAAAATCAAGGATAAAGCTTATGTTTGATGATGTGTAGTACATGATATGAAAAGATTTTTTTATTTAAGGGACTTTATATCCGCATTTTCTCTTTTTGCTCTTTGTTTCGGTTATGCACAGGATTCCGTTTCAAAGGACCGGGATTACTTTAAGGAGTTCACCGAAATTCAAGGTGCCGCAGAGCGCTCAAACTTTTTTTTTGAAATACATAATAGGTATACTAAGAATTCCGCTTATGATTGGCTAGATTCTGTTAATGTTTACCTCAATAGTTCCGAAAAGTTAAAAGATTCCCTATCAATAGTCCAATATCAGCTCATTCAATCACAGATTTATCATGATTTGGGAGACTATGAAAGAAGTTTGGCCATAAACAAGTTTTTGTACGATGATTTGGAAAAATTGGACTTGGAGACAGAATCCTTGGTTCTTGAATTAATGGATACCAATTATGCCAAGCTGGAACTCTTTGACAAGCAATTTGAAATCCGTAGGAAAAAAAGAGAATTAGGCCTTACCGAGAATGTTACTTTTTATGATATCTACTCCAATTTAGGACAGTATACCAAGGCTAGGAACGACTACATAGCCCAAGAGAAAAATTTAATAGACGAGAGTGATTTTTACGCCAAAGCAGTTTACAATAATAACATAGGAAACTATCTAAGGCTAGACAAGTCGATACCTACAGCAATGACCTATTTTAAGAAGGCCAACGCTTTTTTGGAGGTATATTTCAGTGATATCCTGAGCGTTAAAACAGATCAAGAACTTTTGGCAGCCTATATGCTCAAAGGTCAAATTTTGGGAAATATTGGTAAGTGTCATGTAATGTTGAAAGAGTATGAGAAGGCTATTCCCTTTTTAGAAGAAAGTGTAGAGACCATAAGCCAAAATAACAAGGGAAAGTTCTCTACTGATTTGATTGAGAATTCATTGGAGCTGGCAGACTGTTATTTGCAACTGAACGATTTTTCAAAAGCTACCGATTATTTAAGTGCTGTAGATACCCCTCGAAAAGCCAGTAATATTTTAAAGAAAAATAGACTTTATGCCGCTTACTATGACAAGACTGGAGATTATAAGACTTCTGTTACCTACCTAAAAAGGAATAATAGAATCCGCGATTCTTTAGACGAGCGAGACTCCCAGCTCAAAAATCAGCAACTTACCGCCGTACTTAATCAAGATCTTGAAAACTCAAGAAATATGTTGGAAGAGCAAAAATTACAGTTGGAAAAGTCGAGAATAGATATAATAGAAAAGGATAAAAATATAAGTCTTGTTTTCATTTCCTTGGTATTTACGCTCCTAGGCTTCGCTGGTTTGGTCTACGCCTACCTTAAAAGTATCAAGAATCAAAGGCTTATTGCCGAGCAGAAGCATATTATAGAAAATGCTCTGGTAGAAAAAGATTCCTTACTCAAAGAAATACACCACAGGGTAAAGAACAATTTGCAAATGGTATCGAGCTTACTTAGTTTACAAACTAAGAACACCCGAAGCAAGGCAGCTATTGAGGCTTTGGAGGAAGGCAAAAGTAGGGTAAAGGCGATGGCATTGATACACCAGAAATTATACCAGAACGACGATCTTTCGGTAATTGAAATGCAGGGGTATATAGAGAGCCTCATAAACAGCGTGCAATCGGTTTACAAAAAGGGTGGACACAACATTAACATTACTATTGATGCGGAAGGTGTCGAGTTAGATATAGATAGGGCCATCCCTTTTGGTTTGATATTGAACGAGCTCGTTTCCAACTCCTTTAAATATGCTTTTCCGCACGATAACGATAATGGAAAAATTTATATCCATTTAAGGAAAATTGCCGGTCATGAAGGTTTTTTTGAATATACCGATAACGGCGTAGGGCTTCCGGAAGATACAGAGGAACGCGCAAATTCTTCAATGGGCATACGCTTAATGAACCGTTTGGCAAACCAGTTACAGACGAGCTTAAATACCGATAAGACATCGGAAGGGGTGCGTTTTTGGTTCAATTTTAAATAACCTACCTGCACTCGCGATAGTTTTGATTAGTAAAGAACAGGAATGCTTATTTTACCGAACTTTAATTTGTTGAAGTAGCATTTTCAAATAATAGCTAAATCGGAACTGGTTTACTCTTTCATTTTTTCTCTTGGATTACTTAGTAAGTTTTACTGTATTTTATCGCACATTGCTTTTTAAGACCACTTTGTGTAGTATTTTGGGAAAAAAACGTTTGAGATAAATGGCGAAGGTTTCTTTACCGCCAATATACGCTTCAAATTTTTTCTTTTCCATAGCGCTAATGATCTTTTTTGCACAGGTTGCAACAGGCATGCCGTTGGCAGTGGCGTCGTCCTGTTTCCTTTGTGCGCTTCCGTCTCCTGTAAGGGCATTTTTGGCTACGTCGGTTTGGATAAATCCTGGGCAAATGAGGGTAACGTTCACGTTGTCTTTTTCATGCTCCATGCGTAATACATCAAAAAAACCATGTAAAGCATGTTTTGCGCCGCAGTAACCGGACCGGTAGGGAGATCCAAACTTACCCATTAAACTGGTAATCGTTACAAAATGTCCCCTACGATGCTGTATGAAATAAGGTAATATTGATTTTGATAATTGTATTGTTCCCAAATAATTAACATCTATCATCTTTTTAAAGACTTCAAAATTAGTATCCAAGATAAGAGACCGTTGACTAAGGCCACCGTTGTTGATGAGTACATCTATTTTTCCGTGTTTGCCTATCGCTATTTCGGTTTTGGCCGGAAGTGAATCGAAATCAGACAGGTCCAATGGCAATATCGCCACCATATCTGGGAAACTACAGTTAGATTTTACACGCTGCAGCTCCTCTTCCCGTCGGGCCGAAAGTACCAGTTTAGTACCGTTTTTATTTAGTTCATAGGCCAAAGCCTCGCCTATACCCGAAGAGGCGCCCGTAATCCAAACAACTTTTTCGTCCATACTATCCGTCTATTTGCTTTTTAGAACTCAAAATATACCTAAATTTATACGATGTATGAAGGCAAGGTATAAAAAGTATATTTTAAATTTTAAAAGTCCAAGCGGAACCTCTCGAGGTATTTTGAAAACCAAGGAGACCTGGTTCTTGGTACTAGAGGAAAATGGGAGCTACGGAATCGGGGAATGTGGACTTTTTAGGGGATTGAGTTATGATGATGTGCCAGATTATGAGGAACGGCTTAAATGGCTGGTATCCAATATAAATAAGGACAATAATTTCCTATTTGACGGCCTAGTGAAATACCCAAGTATTCAGTTTGGTTTGGAACAGGCACTACTGTCCCTGGCCTCTAAAAATCCGTTTGAACTTTTTTCATCTGCATTCACATCATCGGAGGAACCTATCGAAATAAATGGACTCATTTGGATGGGAGATTTCGAGTTTATGCACGAACAGATTCAGCAGAAAATAGAACAGGGTTTCCGTTGTATAAAAATGAAGATCGGTGCTATCGATTTTGATGCTGAAGTGAACCTGCTAAAATCTATCCGAAAGAAATTCGATAAAGATAGAATAGAACTTCGTGTAGATGCCAATGGTGCTTTTGCTCCTGCCGAAGCCTTGGATAAGCTAAAAATACTTTCGGAGCTAGACTTACATTCCATTGAACAACCCATCAAACAGGGTCAAATAGAACAGATGAGAGCCTTGTGTGAGCATACACCACTGCCTATTGCCTTGGATGAGGAACTTATAGGTAGTACGGAGTTTAGCCAAAAAGAGGCCCTATTGGCAACCATACGACCACAGTATGTTATTTTAAAACCAAGTTTAATCGGCGGCTTCCGTGGCAGCGAGGAATGGATTTCGCTTGCTAAAGAGCACGCTATTGGATGGTGGGTCACCAGTGCTTTGGAAAGTAATATAGGCTTGAACGCCATAGCGCAGTGGACGGCTACGTTGGGAAATTCGTTACCGCAAGGTTTAGGCACCGGATCTTTGTTTACAAACAATTTTGATAGTCCGCTAACAGTATCTAACGGAGGTATTTATTACGATCAGGCCAAGAAATGGCAAGAAAATTTAATTGAGAATTTATGTATATAGAGCAGGCGTATAAGGGATTGAGTGAAGGTTGGCGCTACCTGTTAGGTATTGTTGTGGTGTTTTTTGGCTGGCAAATCCTTGGAGGAATACCATTGCTGGTGGCCTTGTTTTTAAAATCGGATTCCTTAACGGTTTTAGCAAGTGGGGATTTGGGAGTTATGTCCAAGGTGTTGGGTTCAAACCTTTTTTTATTTTACATGTTGTTGTCCTTTGCAATCGGATTTCTGTTTCTTTTTATCTATGTGAAATTTATTCATAAACAATCGATTACCGCACTTACTACTTCTAGAAAAAAAACGGATTGGTCGCGCATCTTTTTCGCTTTTGGTTTATGGGCCGTTGTTACGGTATTATTTATTTTTTTGGAGTTGTATCTATCACCGGAAAACTATGTGTATAATTTTAACTTAGAGCCATTTCTCATTTTAGCGGTAGTTGCCATTTTCATGATTCCTATACAGACCAGTATGGAGGAATATTTTATGAGGGGTTATATGATGCAAGGTTTAGGTGTTGCATTTAAGAATAGATGGTTTCCATTAGTGTTTACTTCCGTATTTTTTGGCTTGCTACATATTTTTAATCCGGAAGTACAGAAAATAGGATATGGGATTTTGGTTTTTTATATCGGTACCGGATTTTTTTTGGGAATAATCACTCTTATGGATGAAGGCTTGGAACTAGCTTTGGGCTTCCATGCCGCCAATAATTTAACGGCTGCCTTATTGGTAACGGCAGATTGGACGGCCTTCCAGACCCATTCTGTCTATAGGGATGTTTCGGATCCTGTTTTGGGATGGGACGTTCTAATTCCTGTTTTTATAATATTTCCAGTGCTCTTATTTATTTTTTCCCAAGTATATGGGTGGAAAAATTGGCAGGAAAAACTTACAGGAAAGGTATTGTCCGAGGAGGAGTTTAATGCCAAAGAAGAGGAATAGATGCCTACATCCTTACATCCATCATTCTGGTTAAACGGTATATCTTACCAAAAAGAAGCGCTGCAAGAACATGCCTATAATCTCATAAAGGAAGGAGCGGATTATGAAGCGCGTATCGGGGAATTTTTAATGGATTGGCTGTCGCCCTCGCTTACGTTAACCGTGCAAACTTCCGGTTCTACGGGAACTCCCAAGCAATTGGTCATTAAAAAACAACATATGGTGAATTCTGCCTTGGCCACGGGAACTTTTTTTGGTTTAGGGTCAGGAAATACAGCATTGCATTGTCTGCCGACCGATTTTATAGCTGGTAAAATGATGCTTGTACGCGCTATGGTTTTAGGCTTAAAAATAACCTGTGTGCCGCCCACATCAAATCCCTTAGAATTCGTTCCTACACAATTTGATTTTTCGGCCATGGTACCGTTACAGCTTAAGAACTCCCTAAATAATATAGATTGCATTAAAACGCTCATTGTAGGGGGAGCACCTTTTTCCAATGATTTAAAGGAGCTGGTGCAAGGTAGGCCTACTCACATCTACGAGACCTATGGCATGACGGAGACTATTACCCACATTGCCCTAAAGCGCATAAATCATTTGGAAAAAAATGAATCCATTGCTGAAAATAATAGTTTTAAAACACTTCCCGGGATAAAAATAACAACTGATAAACGCGAGTGCTTGGTGATTACTGCTCCTAGGATAAGCGATGCCGCGGTGGTAACCAACGATGTGGTAAGGTTAATTTCAGATACTCAGTTCCAATGGTTGGGACGTTATGATTCCATTATTAATTCCGGTGGAGTTAAATTGATTCCCGAACAAATTGAAGCCTTGCTTTCCAGTCTAATTCCTAATAGGTTTTTTGTCGCGGGTCTGTCTGATGAAGCTTTGGGTCAAAAGTTGGTTCTTTTGATAGAGGGAAAAGGAGATGCTAAAAAAATAATGAATAACATTCGAGAATCAGAAATTCTTGATAAATTTCAAGTTCCAAAGGAGATTATACATGTTCCGTTTTTTAGGGAAACCAAGAACAAGAAAATCGACCGGATCGCTACTGTGCAAAGTGTGGTTAGCTAATCGTTTTAAAGTTTCCAAAACCATTTTTATAGTGCTATTAAAAATAAGCTGAATTTTCTACTTTGCAAACAACGGCCAGGATATTCCGCTACCATAATAATTTTGTAATTTCATCGCATAAATTAAAACGAATATGAAAAACTTTTTACCCCTATTGCTTCTTTGTTTAGCAATCAACGGTAACGCACAACAAATCCTTCCGGAAGCGGACAGGGCCAAGGTAGTAGATGAGATATTGGCAGATCGCTTTAACAACTTGCTACCGCAATTGATGGATGCTTCGGGCATAGATATGTGGGTCCTTATATCTAGGGAATATAACGAAGATCCTGTATTACGTACCATGCTACCCGCAACCTGGCTGAATGCCAGAAGAAGAACTATTTTGCTTTTTTATCGTGATAAACAAAAAAACACCATTGAGAAGTTGGCAGTGGCCCGCTACAATGTAGGCGATAATATTATATCGGCTTGGGACCCGGAAAAGGAACCGGACCAATGGAAACGCTTGATAGACATGATAGAGGAACGAGACCCAAAGACCATCGGTCTCAATTTTTCAAAAGACCACAATATCGCCGATGGATTGGATAAGACCGATTATGATGAGTTTATGGCCAACCTTCCTAAAAAAATGCACTCTAAGGTGGTATCCGCAGAACAATTAGCAGTACGATGGATTGAGACCCGTACAGAGCGCGAAATGGTAATCTTTGATCAGTTGGTAGATGTTACCCATGATATTATTGCCGAGGCATTTTCGGAAAAGGTCATTACACCGGGCATTACCAAAACAAGTGATGTGGTATGGTGGATGCGCCAAAAGGTAACGGACATGGGATTGGAAACTTGGTTTCATCCCACTGTGGACGTACAACGCACCAGTAAGGAAAACGAAAAGGGTTTTTACTCTTTTGCCGATAAGCCCGATGAGATGGTTATTTTGCCGGGAGATCTGCTTCACTGCGATTTTGGCATAACCTATCTTAGGTTGAATACGGACTGTCAAGAATTGGCCTATGTATTAAAACCCGAAGAGACCAATGCTCCCGAATTTCTTGTGAACGGTTTAAAGGATGGTAATAGGGTTCAGGATTTCTTAACCATAAATATGATTAAAGGAAGAACAGGAAATGAAATTTTGGCCAAGGCCTTAGCAGAGGCTAAAGCGGCAGGATTGCGGCCTTCTATCTATACGCATCCATTAGGTTCTTATGGTCATTCCGCGGGAACTACAATTGGCATGTGGGATGCGCAAGGAGGCGTTATGAGAGATGATGGAGAGAACTATCCGCTAAATCCCAACACCGTCTATGCCATAGAATTGAATACCACAGTAACTATCCCCGAATGGAACAAGGATATCCGCATTATGTTAGAAGAGGCCGGCTTTTACGGCGAAGATGGCTTCAGGTATGTTAATGGCCGGCAAACCGAGCTTTTATTGGTACCACGCGTAAAAGGGCATCAAGGGAATTAAGTTTTATAGGGCAATGCCGAATGCTGAGGTGTTCGGCTTTCACCTAAACCGCACCTGGATTAGGCTATTTTTATGGATTTCAAGTGTATAAAAACCTGTGTGCTTAACTAGTTTTTTTTGTCGCCTCTAAAACCATTTAAAAATACTTAGATAACTATTCGTTTGTATAAAGCACCTGCTTTTGACATACCTATTTTCGTTTTTCAAGTAGCAAAAACTATTGGATTCCCCTCCGAGCTATTTTGGCAAGGGTTCTCTTAGAGGTTAAGCCCAGAAAAAGAAACAAAAATTTATCTTCAAGGCTTATACTTGAGTTGCTTGCATTTTCTTTTAGGTTTATAGGTTGAACTTTTACCTTTTTTAAATTGATACCCTTTATGCTTACAATTAGGTACTGTTATGGTGATAAGAGTCACTTAGTAAAAATTTAGTTCTTGTTTGGATTCAGTTGCTCTGCTTAGGAACGATTATAGGAGGTTCTTTTGTCAGAAATCGGTAAAAGTGACAATGTCCTTTAGTGTTCAGATTACTGGAATTTTGTCAATGTAAAACTACTACGTCCAGTACTTTTGGTGCCCAGAAATAATCTAATTTGCCTTAAAGTTCTTTATCAGCGTTCTTTTCTTCAATTTCTTTGGAAAAAACAAATAGATTTTCATTTCAGTTTACCAGTGTATCGGCGATGTAAACGGATATAATTATGTTATTTATAGAAAAAAGAGTAAAAATTAGAGCCTAATTTAATAGTAAAACTATTATTATAGCGATTATTATGGTTAAAAATTGTTAACAAATTAAAAGCTGTTAAAATTATTATGTATCTTCCTAGTAGTAGTAATTTAAAACCATTAGCTATGAAAAATATAATCTTTTTATTTGTTTCCTTGGCCCTTTCTACCCTTACCCTAAGTGCTCAAGAAATCCGTGAGATTTCAGGAATTGTTACAGATGGGACCAATCCGATTTCCGATGTAAAGGTTTCAGTGTTAGATCGGAATACAACCACTACATCGGATAAATTTGGTAAATATGCTATCAGTGTCAATTCTGGTGACGTGTTGACATATTCCTACATGGGCATGAAGACTATAAACATCCGCATAGAGGAGGTTACTAGATTTTTGAGTCCGGTAATGATTCCTGAAGTCAATGAGTTAGATGGGGTAACGGTCACCAAAACCAGAGGTGCTCTACAGAATGAATTAGAAGCCGATTATCATAAGGATAAATTTATTTTAAAAACAGCCTTTGGCTATGTTCATGCCCAAAAGACAGCCGGAAGGGTTAGAATTATGAACGAAGATATTTTTAGACGCGGAAATTTATGCGTGCTAGATTTAATTAGGTCTAGCTGGGCCGGGGTTAATGTATATGGCGATTGTGTAGTTGGCGGTACCGTGGGAATACGCGATGCGACAACGCTTGGAGCTAACGCTGGAGCTATTTGGGATATAGATGGTATGATCTGGTTAGAGGCCCCAATTTGGCTAGATGTACTCAATATAAAAAGGATTGGTATTTTGAGTTCCTTGGCTCAAACTATTACTTATGGTGGATTAGGAAGTGGAGGTGTCATCGTAATTAATACTACGCCTGTTATGGAGGCTACAAATAAAATTACCGACCGTGCACTTTTGCGTAATAATTTCTATAAGGGCGATGCCATAGACAAGGACGGTGTTAAGAGCAACTGGCCCGAATATAAGAAGGAACTATATGCAAGTAAATCTTTGGAAGCAGCAGTGCGCACTTTTGATAGACTTGTAAAGACTTATTCGAATTCCCCGTATTTTCTGTTGGACGTACAAGCTTATTTTACAAATGAACTTGGTAATGCTGACTTGGGTGACGAACTTATTGATCACTATTTTAATCCTTTTAAGGAGAATCCAGTGCTCTTAAAGGCCTTGGCCTACCAATATCAAGAACAAGGGCAATATGAAAAGGCCAATAATACGTATAAGGAAGTTTTCTTGCTTCGTCCCCACTATGCCCAAAGCTATCTGGATTTGGCTCGGAGCTATAGGGAAATTGGCAGTCCAAGAAAAGCGGCCGCGCTTCATGCAAGGTACGGTTACCTTTTGGAAGAAGGTTTCATGGAAATTGACACACTTCGTTTTGGCCCGATAATGGAGCGGGAATTTGATAACCTATTGGCTTTAGAGAAGGACGAAATATTAGATAAAAACGGTAGGAAAAAGCTAAGTGAGACCGAATCGGGGTTTAATGGCACCAGAATGGTATTTGAATGGAATGATGGCGAGGCCGAGTTTGACTTGCAGTTTGTGGACCCGCGCAAACAATATTCGAAATTAGAACATAGTTTAGCGGACAATTCCGATTTAATTTGGCATGAAAAGAGTTTGGGGTATAATACCTCTGAACAACTACTATATGGCCCACTTGATGGTACTTGGCAGGTTAACGTTACGTACCTCGGTAATAAAAGTTTAACGCCTACGTACCTTAAGGCTACCGTTTATTACAATTATGGAACCATTGCCCAAAGAAAAGAAGTAAAGGTTTTTAAACTTAGCTTAAAAGATGTGAACCAAGAACTCTTTAAAATTGGGAGTAACGCTGCAATGGTAATGAAATAGTTTTATGCGCGGAATAGCTACACTTTTACTTTGTGTTAGTGCAACGGCTTTACAGGCGCAGATTGAGTTTGCAGGACGGATTGTTGATGCTAAAACAGAACAATCATTGCCCTATGTTAATATTGGTATTGTAGCGAAAGGTTTGGGTACTGTTTCTAATGAAGAAGGTTTTTTTTATTTGTCAATAGATACCTTGCTTACCCAAGAAACGGATATCATACAAATATCCTCTTTAGGGTATGAAACCATTGAAATTGCTATTAAGGAAGTTAGTGCCATGGGCAATAAAAAGTCTATGATTTCAATGCTACCGGCTGAAATCGAACTTCAAGAAGTTGTGGTCAAAAGTTCCGCCTTGGTTCCTGTATCCGAATTTGTAGGGCATCGGAACCAAGGTGAACGCAATTATGGCTATTGGAATAAAAATACTGCCCTTGGCGGAGAGTTGGCAACCAAAATTAGGGTGCGCCGAGGGCAAAGACAGTTAAAAAGCTTAGAATTCGAAGTTTTGGAAAATCCATCGGATAGTTTACTTATAAGGGTAAATATTTATGATAATGATGGCAAATTCGGAAGGCCGGATACCAATCTGAATAGTTCCAAAAAAAGCATTATCCACACGATTAAAAAGGGAAGGAGTATCAGCACTGTTGATTTATTCCCATATGACATTTTTGTATTTGACAGTTTTTTTGTCTCCATAGAATTGCTGCAAGTGTATGGGGATTCGGACTTAGGTTTGGTACTGGCTGCCTCAAGTGCTGCAGGATCTTCATATAGAAAATATGCCAGCCAAGATGATTGGGAATTTATTAGCGATATTCATATGGCATACTATCTGGAAACAAGTTCTTATGTAAGCCAAAGAAAGGCTCTAAAATATGAAGCTAAGGTTGAACGGTCTCGTTTAAAGAAAAGACAACTCTCCGGATATGTGATTTTTAGCGGCAAAATGTTGGAAAATGTTACCGTTACGAACAGCCGTACCAAAGAAACCGTTAACACCGATGAAATGGGAAGGTACATCATTACAGCAGAAAAAGACGATATCATTTTTTTTAGTAAAGAGGGCTATAGTAAGATGCTAGTGAAAGTAAATGACCAGCAATTCGCAAACGCTATTTTGAAATTGGATGATTCGGTTGATAACTAGCACCAAACCAATGATTTTTTTTAGCTACTATTTTCAATCTGTAAAGGGTTGTTGACTTATATATAATGGTATTAGTGTATATTTAAATATGATAGCTTTATAATTTGTTGTCCCAGAATAAATATGCTATAACTAGATTTATAAATTAAATAAAAGACATTTTTTTTACCACCTTAATCAGCGTAAAAAGTGACATTGTCGTATTAAAATCCGGAAAATTTAGATGTCAAATAAACATAAAGTAGCGCTCCTTCTTATCCTAAGCTTATTTGTAAGTAATTTTTATGCGCAGCAGAGCGTAGCCGGATCGGTAGTGGACGCAGACACCAATCTACCCCTACCTTTTGTTAATATCGGTATTATAAAAAAGGGTGTTGGCACGGTGTCCGATGAAGAGGGTATTTTTAATTTTTTGTTTGATTCATCTATACTTACGCCCATGGATACACTTCGGGTATCATCCATGGGTTATAAGAGTTATGACGTACCGGTTTCACAATTTTTTAACCAAAAACAGGGTTCATTAAGCATACGACTAGCTCCAGAAATCATGGAGCTAAGTGAGGTTATCGTTGCTGCATCCAAGAGAAAACAAAAAAGTAAAACGGATAAAATAGAAGGCTACACATATGCCGGACAATTAAAAAACGGTACTTGGGAGGGCGACGGTGCCCTAGGCGGTGAATTGGTAACAACCATAAAAATCAGCAAAAAACTTCGTAGACTAAACGCATTCTATTTTTATATTTTGCAAAACACGTCCGACAGTCTGTTGATTCGGTTAAACCTATACGAAGGAAACACGATGTACCCTGAAAAAAAACTGACCGACCAGACTATTCTATATACCTTGAAAACAAAAGCAGGCAAAGTGGGGATAGACCTTACGTCCTATGATTTGGAGGTTAGGGACGATTTTAGTATCGGGATAGAATTGTTGAAGGTTTATGGCTCTAAATTAGGACTGGTGGTGGCAGGTGACGATACCCCGGGAGTATCCTTCAGGAGATTTACAAGTCAGGGCGATTGGAAAAGATATTCACAAGATGCCCTCACCTTCTCGGTTAGTACCACTTTGTTGGAGGAGGATGAGGAACAATTTGAAAGCGCGGCGAGGAGTAGTACGACCAATTTTTCTTCTAGTCAACTTTTGAACGATCCGGTCGCTACTTCAAGTACTATAAACGGTTATGTATTCGATGAGGGAGAACCGGTAGCCAATGTGTCGGTACAAAATTTAACCTCGGGGATTGTTACAGCAACGGATAATCAAGGAAAATATGAAATAGAGGCTACTGTAAACGATGAACTGCAATTCAAGGTCACTGGTAGGCAAGAAGAGATAAGGCAAGTCTTTGAATCCACTTTTGCCATTAACGTTTCCTTAGAGCCCGATGTAATTCAGTTGGACGATGTTACGGTTACTGCATTAGGTAAAAAGAAGAGAACTCAAGAAGAGTTGTATCAGCAGTTCAACGAAGATAAAGGAATTATAAAAACATCCTTTGGTATCCTTGATAAGGAGACCTCAGGCGTTTCTGTTAAGATTTTGGATGAATCCGATTTGAATACGGGGGTGGCTAGTTTTGGAGATATGCTAAGGGGTAAAATATCCGGGCTTTCCATGCTTTCGAATGATAATTTTGATAGAACGGTAAATATTTTCATAAGACAAAACGGAACAAATCGGCCTATTCCAGTGGCATACGAAATAGACGGACAAATTTTTACGGACTACCCTGCATTTTTGGACCCATCACTTATTAAGAGAATAGCTGTGCTACCATCGCTATCCGCAGTAGCTAAATATGGGTCCTTGGGTGCCGGTGGAATGATCATCGTCAACACCAAGCTAAGTAATTTTTCGCCTGTTACAGTAAGTAGTGCAAAAAATGATGGCACTAAAAAGGTCATGGATACGGATGGGAAAGCACTTTCCGCGGAAGATATTAGAAAAAATTGGCCCGATTTTTTACAGGAGCTTTATAGTTCCAAGACCATAAATGAGGCCAGGGATATTTATGAACAAAACAATGTTCTTTACGCGATCAACCCAAGCTTTAACATAGATGCGGTCCACTATTTTTCTGAGCAATGGCCTTTGGAAACTTTTACAAAGGAACTGCTGGCCGAAAAGGTAACGCTTTTCCCCAAGGATGCCAGCTATTTAAGGGCCCTAGCATTTATTGCCGACAAGACGGGTCGCTGCGAGGAGTCCTTGGAGCTCTATAAAAAAATTCTGCTGCTCAGGTCCAACAGGGCACAGTCCTATCGCGATCTGGCCAATGCCTATATTGCCTGTGGCGAAGAGGAAAAGGGTACTAATTTATATGCCCGTTATTTTTACTTGGTACAGGAAGGATTTTTTGGCAAACAACCAGATGCCCTAGAAGAGGTTATAAATACAGAACTAAAAAACTTATTGGATTTTGAAGAGGAAGAACTAGATCCTATTGCCCAAATGGCAAGCAAGGCCGCCACGGAAAACAGAACCCGTATTCTTCTCGAGTGGAACGATACTGCAGCCGATATCAGCTTTAAATTCATTGCTCCGGAAGGTACTATCAGTCTCTGGTCCAACACGGAGGAATCCGATACTATGACCAAAACAGCGCCCAAGATTTTTTCCAGCAAGGACTTTTTACTTTATGGCAACGCAAAGAATTGGCGGTTGAACAGTAAGTATTTGGGGAATACCTCGGGTCTTGCCACCTACTTAAAAGTTACGGTGAGTTACAATTATGGCACTCCCCAACAAAAGGATGATATGACCCTGTATCGGTTGGATATTAAGGATGTGTTCACTGAGGTTTTAAGCATACCCTAATTATACGCCTAGTTATAGCTTGTGCATTTTCATTTGGTATTCAAACCGCTATTCAATGTCCAGAATAGTTGAGTGCTGAAAATTTATGGATCGATCAAAGGAATGCCCCAATTAATTTGTTTACAGTTACTTATTGGAATTTTTTTCTAGAAAAAAGTTATTTTTTTACTAAATCCAATAATGGTTAAATTCAATCGATATGAGAAAGATAGTCTTGATAATTTTCAACTGCTTTGTGGTTACTTTTGGTTTTGCGCAAAATACAAAAGAAGTTTTTGGTATCGTTTCAGACGATTTTGGCCCTTTGGAGAACGTTTATGTTTCGGTACTGGGCAATGATACCAGAACACTCTCGGGAGCGGACGGTAAGTATTCCCTGATAGTCAAAGAAGGCGATATTCTTGGTTTTACCATTATGGGCAAGATCCCCTTGGAAATAAGGATAGAGGACGTAACTCGGGTGTTGAACGTGACGATGTTCGAAAAGGTTGAAAAATTGGATGAGGTAACGGTTAGCAAAAAGATTCCCAGAACACAAGAGCAACGGGCAAAGGAGTATAACACGAACCCGAATATCATAAAAAATACCTTTGGTTATTTGGACAAAGAAACCGTTGGGTATTCGCTTCGAATTTTGGATGAAAAGGATATTGGTAGTCAACATGTCACCATAGCAACACTTTTAGACGGAAGGTTTGCGGGTGTGCGCGCTAAATGTTCAAATGTGGTAGGTGGTGAACTAGTGGTATCACTTCGTAATGGGAATACTACTATTAATGGGGATAATAGTGTCGTTTTTGAAGTTGATGGCATATTAATAGATCAATTGGACTGTGGCTCAATAGACCCGTCCAATATTAAAAAAATTGGAATCATCTCTAGTTTGGCAGGTACCAGTATATATGGCACTAGAGGTAGGGGAGGGGTTGTAGTAATAAATACAAAAACTGGTACTCCTCCCCCTAGTACGGGCGATTCGGCAAAATCGGAAAATGAAAGAAACACACAGAATCTGTATCTGGGTGATGCCCTGCCCATAGCGGATTCCCAAGTGTTGCCCACCTATCTAAAGCAGTACAGGGAAGTTGCCACCGAGCCGGAAGCAATGGAGATTTACGAAAATGAATTGCCCCGGTATGCCGGTTCCTATCACTTCATTTTGGATTCCTACACGTATTTCAAGGAAAATCGGCAGAACCGTAGGTTTGCCGAGTCGATTATTACAGATAATTGGACGGTTTTCGAGAACAACCCGGTTGCGTTGAAGTCACTTGCGTATTTGTATCAGGAAAATGAAGATTTTGCCAAGGCCAAAGAAATATACAAAGAGGTGTTCTTACAACGGCCAGAGTACCCACAATCGTATTACAATTTGGCGGAAAGCTATGTTGAGAACGGTGAATTTGCAAAGGCCGCCACGCTGCTTACTAGGTTCGATTACCTTTTAGACGAAGGGTACCTAAGGGACGATATGGGAGATTTCACGGGACTAATGCATAGGGAACTCGAGAATCTTATTGCACTTAAGGGCAAGGATTTCTTATCTGCAAAGAATCATAAAAAACTGGTGGTGGATGAGAACACGAAAGGTACACGTTTGGTTTTTGAATGGGCCGATAGCGAGGCCGAGTTTGAGCTGCAATACGTAAATCCCCAAAATCGTTTTTTTAAATTTAACCATACCCTAAAGGATAACGGTAACCGAATTATGGATGGGAAATCTCTTGGATACTCCATGGAAGAATATGTGTTGGGCAACTCATTTAGTGGGGACTGGAAGATAAATATCAAATATTTGGGGAATAAAAGCTTAACGCCGACCTATTTAAAGGCAACCATTTATCATGATTATGGGTATGCCACACAACGAAAGGAAACCAAGGTTTTTAAATTGAGCACTAAAAATATAAATCAGGAATTGTTTACGGTTAACAATTCGCTTAAATTAGTATCTAACTAAACCTGCAAAACACCCATATTAAAAGGTTTTTCAATAGGTGCATGATCAGCAGCTTCAATGCCCATAGAAATCCATTTCCTCGTATCTAATGGGTTTATAACGGCGTCCGTCCATAATCTAGCCGCTGCATAGTAGGGAGAAACTTGGTCGTCATAGCGTTGTTTTATTTTATCATATAGTTCGTTTTCCTTTTTCTCCGTAATGGTTTCCCCTCGTTTTTTTAAAGAAGCGGTTTCTATTTGGAGCAATACTTTAGCAGCGGAGTTCCCGCTCATAACCGCAAGCTCCGCGCTTGGCCATGCTACGATCAGTCTTGGGTCGTAGGCTTTTCCGCACATGGCA
This sequence comes from uncultured Flavobacteriaceae bacterium, assembly GCA_963697395.1. Lineage (GTDB taxonomy): Bacteria > Bacteroidota > Bacteroidia > Flavobacteriales > Flavobacteriaceae > Maribacter. The sequence goes on along the minus strand of CAVONX010000004.1, from coordinate 228,055 downwards.
TAGTTGCCTGCGCCGTAGCTGTTACCTATGACTATGGTAAATTTAGGTACGACGGAATTGCTTACGGCGTTTACCATTTTAGCTCCGTCCTTAATAATACCGCCATGCTCGCTTTTACTACCAACCATAAATCCTGTAACATCCTGTAAAAATACTAACGGAATTTTTTTCTGATTGCAATTGGCAATAAAACGGGTAGCTTTGTCGGCAGAGTCGGAATAAATGACCCCACCAAATTGCATTTCCCCTTTTTTTGTTTTGACCACTTTCCGTTGATTGGCCACTATACCAACCGCCCAGCCATCTATACGGGCATATCCGGTTAGGATACTTTGTCCGTATCCATCTTTATAGGCCTCAAATTCAGAGTTGTCCACAAGCCGGTTAATGATTTCCATCATGTCATATTGTTCGGTTCTAGAACCTGGCAAAATACCATAAATATCCTCAGGGTTTTCTTTAGGCTTCGTTGGGGTAGCACGGTTATAACCGGCTTTTGTGTAATCGCCTATTTTGTCCATGATATTTTTAATGGTATCCAAGGCGGCGGCATCGTCCTTCGCTTTATAATCCGTTACCCCACTAATTTCGCAATGTGTGGTGGCGCCGCCCAGGGTTTCATTGTCTATACTTTCCCCAATAGCCGCTTTTACGAGATAGCTTCCTGCCAGAAAAATACTACCCGTCTTATCTACGATCAATGCTTCATCGCTCATGATCGGCAAATAAGCACCTCCCGCGACACAGCTTCCCATTACTGCGGAAATCTGCGTAATGCCCATACTGCTCATGATAGCATTATTCCTAAAAATACGTCCAAAATGTTCCTTATCCGGGAATATTTCGTCCTGCATGGGCAAATACACCCCTGCACTATCTACCAAATAGATAATGGGGAGTCTATTTTCCATGGCTATTTCTTGCGCGCGCAAGTTCTTTTTTGCCGTAATTGGAAACCATGCACCCGCTTTTACCGTGGCATCATTGGCCACGACTAAACACTGTTTTCCGGAAACATATCCCATTTTTATAATCACACCTCCAGAGGGGCATCCACCATGTGCCTCATACATTCCTTCGCCTACAAAGGCACCTATTTCAATACGGTCCGTTTTTGGGTCCAACAAGTAATCTATTCGTTCCCGAGCGGTCATTTTTCCTTGGGCATGTTGTTTCTCAATTTTGGCCTTACCGCCGCCCAAGGCAACTTTTGCAAGTCTTTTCTTAAGTTCGGAAAGCATCAATTTATTGACGTCCTCGTTTTGGTTGAACTTGATATCCATTCGGTTTCTTTCGATTTATCCTATAAAGATAAGGAGTAAAATTGAGTACATTTGAATAAACCAAAATTGAAACAGAAATATGGTACGGTGGGGAATAGTTGGTGCGGGAAATATAGCGAACAGTTTTGCAAAGGACTTGGCCTTAGTGGAAGGAAATCGTTTATGTGCGGTTGCTTCTAGAAGTCTGAATAAGGCAAGGGACTTTGCCGACGTCTACGGCGCCGAGCATGCTTTTGGAAGTTACGAGGAATTGTTCAAAAGCGATATGGTGGATGTGGTGTATATCGCTACGCCACACACCTCACATGCCGAACTAAGCATTAGGGCAATGGACAACAAAAAGCATGTCCTCTGCGAAAAGCCTATGGGTGTTAACGGTGCCGAGGTTGCTCAAATGCTGGCTAAAGCAAGGGAGAATAAGGTTTTTTTGATGGAAGCTCTATGGAGTAGGTTCAATCCTACCATTAAAAAAGTGAAGCAACTCATAGACGAAGGAGAAATAGGCACCATTGCCCACCTTAAGGCCGATTTTGCTTTTTACGGACTGGATAGGGATGAAAGCGGTCGTGTTTTGAACCCTAATTTGGCAGGAGGTTCTATTTTGGATATTGGTATTTATCCCATATTTCTTTCTTACCTTATTTTGGGAATGCCCAAAAGTATAACGGCGCAGGCACACTTTCACAAAACAGGAATAGAATCCCAAACTGCAATGATTTTTGAATATGAAAAAGCCCAGGCCCTACTTTTTAGCGGATTGGCGTCCCATTCTGAAATGAAGGCTGAAATTGGCGGAAGTACCGGTAGTATTTTTATCCATCCCCGATGGCATGAGGCTACAGGTTTTAGTATTAACAAGGGAGGAGAGATAACGGATGTGGAACTCGGTAAACTGGGAAAAGGATATACCTACGAAATAGAAGAGGTGGCAAGGTGCCTTGCCGAAGACAGATTAGAGAGCACTTTATGGAGCCACAAGAATACAGAGGAGCTTAGTACGCTTTTAGATTTGGTAAGGGAAAAAGCTGGTATTAGATTTCCTTTTGAAATTTAAAATCACTTGGAATATAACTTGTGCTTTTCCATAAATTCACGATATTTGAGGCTACCAATAACCAAAATCAGAGAACATGGGAATGAATAAAAATACGGTATTGGCTTGGGCCACATTTATAATGATATTGGTAGGATTAGGGCTCATTGCCTTAGGAGCTTTTAGATATGATGACGTAGCGGGCTGGGGTTTTGCCTCTGTAGGTATTGGTTTCTTTGCCATTGCTTGGGTTTTTAATGCACTTAAAGGAAGGGTTTAGATTAAATTTCAAGGTCAAGCGTCCAGTTCAAAAGCTACCATCGATTTGATAACTTAGGATTGTATCAATTCTTTTTGTTATTCTGGTTAATTTTCGAAAATTAATTTGACCCAGTCTTTTCTTAACATCTCATACATATAGTTTTCGCTTAAAATAAATGATTTTTAGATTTCATCTAACATCTAACATCTAACATCTAACTTAATCTAACATCTAACACTTATGTCCGACGATAAAAAAGTCATTTTCTCCATGTCTGGAGTTACAAAGACCTATAAGACCGCAAATACGCCGGTCCTTAAAAATATATATCTAAGCTTTTTTTATGGTGCTAAAATTGGTATTCTGGGTCTCAACGGTTCTGGTAAATCTACCTTGTTAAAGATTATTGCTGGAGTTGATAAGAATTTCCAGGGCGATGTTGTTTTTTCTCCGGGTTACAATGTGGGCTATTTGGAACAAGACCCGCAATTGGATGAGAATAAGACCGTATTGGAAGTGGTAAAGGAAGGCGTAGCGGAAACCGTGGCCATTTTGGACGAGTACAACCAAATAAATGATATGTTTGGTTTGCCTGAGGTATACGAGGATGCGGACAAGATGCAAAAGTTGATGGATAAGCAAGCCATACTTCAGGATAAGATAGATGCTTCCAACGCTTGGGAATTGGATACGAAATTGAACATTGCCATGGATGCCCTGCGCACACCGGAGCCCGATAAGAAGATCGGTGTGCTTTCCGGTGGGGAGAGGAGAAGGGTTGCTTTATGTCGATTGCTTTTACAAGAGCCTGAGATTTTATTGTTGGATGAACCTACCAACCATTTGGATGCCGAGTCTGTTCACTGGTTGGAGCACCATTTGGCACAGTACAAGGGAACGGTAATTGCCGTAACGCACGATAGGTACTTCTTGGATAATGTGGCCGGATGGATTTTGGAACTGGATAGGGGGGAAGGCATCCCGTGGAAAGGAAATTACTCTAGTTGGCTGGATCAAAAATCCAAACGAATGGCTCAAGAAAGCAAAACAGCCTCGAAAAGACAAAAAACCTTGGAGCGCGAGCTGGAATGGGTGCGTCAAGGAGCCAAAGGAAGACAGACCAAACAAAAGGCCCGTTTGAACAACTATGATAAGTTGATGAGCCAAGACCAAAAACAGCTCGATGAAAAATTGGAAATCTATATTCCCAATGGCCCACGTTTGGGTACGAACGTCATAGAAGCTAAAGGGGTAAGCAAGGCCTACGGTGATAAATTATTGTATGAGGATTTAAATTTTACACTTCCCCAAGCAGGAATTGTGGGCGTTATCGGTCCTAATGGTGCAGGAAAGACTACTATTTTTAGAATGGTTATGGGCGAGGAAAAACCGGATAAAGGCGAGTTCATTGTCGGGGATACCGCAAAAATAGCCTATGTAGATCAGAGCCATTCCAACATTGATCCTGAAAAAACAATTTGGCAGAATTTTAGTGATGAGCAAGAATTGATCATGATGGGCGGTCGGCAAGTGAATTCCCGGGCGTATTTGAGTCGGTTCAATTTCTCCGGTAGCGAACAGAACAAAAAAGTGAATATGCTCTCCGGGGGAGAACGCAACCGTTTGCATTTGGCGATGACCCTAAAGGAGGAAGGTAACGTCTTACTTTTGGATGAGCCTACCAACGATTTGGATGTTAATACCTTAAGAGCCTTGGAAGAAGGTCTTGAAAATTTTGCTGGTTGCGCTGTAGTTATTTCGCACGACAGATGGTTTTTGGACAGGGTATGTACACATATTCTTTCCTTTGAAGGCGACTCTCAGGTCTATTTCTTTGAAGGTTCCTTCTCCGATTATGAGGAGAATAAAAAGAAACGCTTGGGTGGCGATTTAATACCAAAACGAATTAAGTATAAGAAGTTGATACGATAGTAGTTGTAAGCAATAAATCAATAAAAAAGCTTCCAAGAGAATCCTCGGAAGCTTTTTTATTTTAAAGGCGCACGGTTAGTGTTAAAGCTAATACGTTTCCTTTGGATACCAATCTAATTGCACTACCTCTATTTCAGAGCTACCTTGATTTACCTGTTTCTTAAATTGTGAAACGTCGCTAACATCTGGCTGACCCCTGTAATGATAAGGATACACCTCTTTTGGTTTAAATTCCAGCACGGCATCCGCGGCACTTTCTGGTGTCATGGTATAGGGAAGGTTCATACAGATAAAAGCTTTGTCAATATTTTGTAATGCCCGCATTTCTGGAATATCCTCCGTATCTCCCGAAAAATAAATGCGTTCTCCACCCATATTCAGTACATACCCGTTACCGCGTCCTTTTTCGTGGAATTTTAGGGCTTCTTCGCGCAAGTTGTACATGGGAATCCCTTGTACGTTAATTCCATAGCGTTCTTTGCTTTCCCCGTTGCCAAGCACATCGATCTGTGGTGTAAATTCTTCTGGCATTTTATCGGCAACTACTTGGGGCACAATTATTTTGGCCTTTTCGGTATGTATTGCCTGTAGTGTTTCTAGGCTAAAGTGGTCTCCGTGAATATCGGTTATCAGGATAAGGTCTGGTTGCTTTTGACCTTCAAATGCCGCTGCACCACCAACAGGGTCTATATAGATTACGATATTGTTCCACTCCAAAATGGCCGTCGCATGTTCAATTGGAATGATTTTGACATCCATCTTTAATGCCATCAATAGGAACTGTATGTGCTGCCTCTGAGATTGCTTGGTCCATAGACGAGGTAGGTTTTGAGTTTTCTTTACACCCAATAAGTAGTATGCATCCCAATAAAAGTTGTGCTGTTGTTTTCATAATTAACAGTATTTTAAATTTAGTAAGTTCGTGCTCAATTTAATGGTATTCTTGTCATAGCGCGCATCAATTATCTAATCCTTTTTCATAGATATAAAATTAACTCCATTTTTATGTCGCTGCGTGCATAAGGCAATTCTTTTTCTAAGGCTACTTCTTTAAATCCATATTTTCGATAGATATATAAAGCCGTGGGGAGCTTGGTGCTAGAATATAAGGTTAAAGCCTTCCAATGCTGACCTTTAGCAAAATCTATGGCAAAAGATAGTAATTGTTGTCCTATGCTCAATCCCTGATAATTAGGGTCTACGGCCATTTTTCCTAATTCAAAATTATCTTGCTTGTAAGGAATCAACGAAAAACAACCTACAATGATGTTTTGGTATTCCGCCATAAAAATGTGTCCACCAATTCCTAAAATGCTATGTTCACAATCGTTTAAGAGTACCTCATCCTTTGGTTCCACATAAAAATAATCTGCTAGCCAAGTGATATTTAAACGTTTAAAATCGATGGCATGTTTGGATTCGAACGGAATTATTTTCACTGACATTAGTTAAAAAGATAGTATTTTATCGGTAAAGTTAGACCTTTCAACGTATTAGAATGGGTTAAGAACTAATTTTCTTTGGTAAGAAAATCTAAAATTTGATTCCCTACGTATATAGTGCGATAGAAAGAAATACTTTTATCATAACCAAAAAGAACAATTTAAAAGTGTATTATGACTGAAACAAAAAATAACAATGGCTTAAAGGTAATGGCCGCATTACTAGCCGTGGTGCTTCTAGGTACCATAGTTTACACCGTTAGTCTTTATCAAGATAAGAAAAAGACCGAAAGTGACCTTACAACTGAAAAGGATTTGGTAGTAGAAGATTTGAATAGTTTAAAATCTGAATATGACAAAGCTATTTTAGAAAGCAATGCGACGAACGAGGAATTGGTTTCCGCTAGAGACAATATCGCAAGATATATTGATTCTGTTAAAACAATGAAAGCTGATATATCTACTTTGTCTAGATACAGAAGACAAGTGGGTGTGTTAACTGCAGAGAGAGAAAAATTGTTGAAGCAAGTAGACTCTTTGACAAGATCAAACACCATGATTGCCATGCAACGCGACAGTACATATGTTGAGTTAGAAAAGCAAACGGTTTTCAACGATTCTTTAGTTGTGCAGAACATCAACTTGGCTCAGGCCGTTGAAAAGGGTTCGGCTTTAAATCTTACTAAAATTAGTGTAGATGCCGTTAAAGAGCGTAGTAATGGAAAATTATCATCTACGACTAGGGCTAAATCTACAGATAAATTCAAAATCTGTTTTACGGTAGCAGAAAACGTTATTTCCCAAGCCGGTGATCGTGAGTTTTATATAGAAGCTCTAGATCCTCAGGGCAATGTTGTAGGACAGAGTATGTCTAAGGCAAATGATAACGGTGCCTCTATAACATACAGTACTTCAACTGGCTTCTATTATGAAAATAAGTCTTTGGATATCTGTGATTATTTGAACAAACCGAGCGGAGATTTCCAAAAGGGACAATATATGGTTAATGTTTATGATGATAAGTTAACATTATTGGGAACTTCACAGTTCATTTTAAAGTAAAAAACACTATTATCAATAATAGAAAAGGGACCTTCCGAAAGAAGGTCCCTTTTGCGTTTAAAGAACTTGTTAACGTAGGAGCAGTTATTTAAGGCTACCCACCATTTCCTCTGGCTTTACCCATGCGTCATATTCTTCCGCGGTCACATATCCTAGGTTTATGGCCTCTTCTTTGAGTGTGGTGCCATTTTCGTGAGCGGTATTTGCAATCTCAGCCGCTTTATAATATCCTATTTTTGTGTTTAGGGCAGTCACTAGCATTAAAGAATTATTCAGCAATTGCTTGATAACTTGATGGTTGGGTACAATTCCAATGGCACAGTTTACATCAAAACTCTTACAGGCATCCCCAAGCAGTTCTGCCGATTGTAGTATGTTGGCCGCCATCATAGGTTTGAATACGTTAAGCTCATAATGGCCTTGGGTGCCACCTACGGTTATGGCAACATCGTTGCCCATTACTTGGGCACACACCATGGTTAATGCTTCGCATTGGGTAGGATTTACTTTTCCTGGCATAATGGAGCTTCCTGGTTCATTTGCGGGAATAATAATTTCACCTATTCCAGAGCGGGGACCAGAAGCCATCATTCGAATATCATTGGCAATTTTATTTAATGAAACCGCCAATTGTTTTAACGCGCCGTGGCTTTCTACAATGGCGTCGTGTGCGGCCAAGGCTTCAAACTTATTTTGAGCGGTAATGAAGGGTAAACCGGAAAAATCGGCAATGTATTTTGCAACCAATACATCATATCCTTTAGGGGTGTTTAGTCCGGTGCCCACGGCGGTGCCGCCCAAAGCCAATTCCGCTAAATGGGGCAAGGTATTTTTTAGTGCTTTTAGACCGTGATCTAGTTGGGATACATAGCCAGAAAATTCTTGGCCAAGGGTTAGCGGAGTGGCATCCATGAGGTGCGTTCTCCCAATTTTAACTACCGTATTAAATTCTTTGGCCTTTTTGTGTAAGGTCTCTCGTAACTGTGTAATTCCGGGAATCGTAACGTCTACGATTTTCTTATAAGCTGCAATATGCATGCCTGTAGGGAAAGTGTCATTGGAGGACTGTGATTTGTTTACGTCATCGTTCGGCTGAATAGTTTTTTCGCCCTCTCCGATTTTATGACCCGCCATCTCATGCGCACGATTTGCAATAACCTCGTTTACGTTCATATTACTTTGCGTGCCCGAACCTGTTTGCCAAATCACCAATGGAAATTGGTCATCTAGCTTTCCCTCAAGAATTTCGTCGCACACCTTGGCGATTAAATCCCGTTTGCTCTCATTTAGTACGCCAAGATCGCAATTGGTATACGCCGCCGCTTTTTTAAGGTAAGCAAAACCATAAACGATATCCAAGGGCATGGAACCGGATGGCCCAATTTTAAAGTTATTTCTGGAACGCTCCGTTTGTGCTCCCCAGTATTTTTCGCTAGGCACTTGTACCTCGCCCATAGTGTCTTTTTCTATTCTATATTCCATACGATTATTTATTAGTCTTTAATTTAATTTTTTAAAAAAAATGATAGTTTCCTAACTGGAAGGCATGGCTAGCCCTATATATTTGTAATTACAATGCGTAATAACAAATTTAAGGTTTACAACATAGCTAGGATAAAAGGCTTCGAGCAAATTTTAAAATTTTATCGATATTCGTAAAATTAATTTTAAATATAGCTTGCAAAAAATAAGACGATTATGGTATCTTTGTAATTCATAAGTAGTAGGATATGTTTGAATTTGACCAATATTTAGGATTTTTAGCTTTCTTGACCATCTTGACCATAGGTTTTTGGTTAATGATGTTTTTGTTACTGTTCGTAGTGCCTTATTGGCTGGGCGGCAACATTATGGAGCTATTAAAGGAAAGACGAGACGCTAAAAAAGCGAAAAGAGAAGCATAAAAAAAGAAGCCATTTGGCTTCTTTTTTGTTTGTTTTAGTTTTAATTTTAGTAGCCACCTTAATTATTCTTGGTCTTCTTTTCTTTCTTCTTCTTTTTCTTAATGGTCTTTGTAACACCATCTTGTTGCATATTCACGAAAGCCTCATATTTTTCTGGTGGAAGCCCTTCTTTTATTTCTGCTATTTGCCTTTCGTTAATTTTTTCATAAGCTTCCTTCATCTTTTCTGGGGGCAATTGTAATATCTGAAGTTCTATGCGCTCCTGTAAGTATTTTTTTAAAATGGAACTCATCACGGCGGTTTCAAAATCGTTCAGTTCCAAAGCCTGCGTTATAGATGGCATTTGCTCATCCACGATTTGATCTGCGGTTTGTGGTTCCGGTTTTTCTGGTGTTCCTTGGGTTTGGGGTATGCCGCTGCCTTGTCTTCCCATACCACCCATGCCTTGTCTTCCCATACCACCCATGCCTCTATTGAATTGCCCATAAAACTCGGTACCTACCAATAGTAGGCAAAGAGTTAAAATAAATTTAAGGCTAGTGGACTTAATTAAACTTTTCATAACATCTGATTGTAATATTAAACTTTAATTTTCCCTTGGATTTTTATTCTTCTATTCACATCTTAATTCCTAAACAAATGTAACTTCCTGTACCTTAGTAAAAATAGGAGTTGTCCGAATGACTAACTCTTGGATGGTCTCCATACCATAAATCACATTAAGAACGACAAATCTAGAACTAAATTCAGAATAACGCAGTCTCTTTTATTTTACTTAATGTTTGCTCCTATTATAACACTTCAAACTAGTTTAATACTGTTTTTATATTCTCTGTTGGTCTACCTATTGTGGCTCTCCCATTAGAAATTACTATAGGTCTTTCAATAAGTTTTGGATGTTTTATCATAGCATCCAAAACTTCTTCGTCCGATAATAGTTTATTTCTATAATTCTGCTTCCAAATGGCCTCATTTTTCCTCACGAGATACTCTGGTGATATGCCCAAACAATTAATAATTTCCCTTAATTCTTCTTTTGTAGGAATATCTTCTAGGTACCTAACTACTTCAAATTCCTTGCCAGATTTTTCTAACAATTCTAATCCCTCTCGTGATTTTTTGCATCTAGGGTTGTGGTATATTTTAATCATAGTTTTTCAGGGTTCATATTCCTTCATTTCATATCAGTCTGCGAATGGCAAAACTTCCATTCTTATATAAGCCTATGTTCAAATATAGCTAAAAAATGTAAACTATTTCGAGCGGTCTGCTTGATGATAAGCATAGCTTTTGTGGTCTTAAGTCGGACAAAAATGTTGTACTATTCTAAACCAAATTTTGATACACCACAACTGATTCCTTTTTGAGGGCTAATGGGCTTATTCCTCCTCCTTTTGCCCCATCATCATCAAATAAGCTTTTAGGAAACGGTCTATTTCCCCATCCATTACGGCATCTACATTGCCAGTCTCTTCCGCTGTCCTCACATCTTTTACGAGTTTGTAAGGATGCATTACGTAGTTACGTATTTGGGACCCCCATTCTATTTTCATTTTAGAGGATTCTATTTCTTGCCTGGCTTCCATTTTCTTTCGCAATTCTATTTCATATAGTTGCGACTTTAGCATTTGCATAGCCGTAGCCCTGTTGTCGTGCTGACTTCGTGAATCGGAGCATGAAATATGTATTCCGGTGGGATGATGTACCAATTGAACCTTGGTTTCAACCTTATTTACATTTTGCCCCCCGGCACCACTAGATCTTGCTGTGGTAATGGTAATATCTGCTGGGTTTATATCGATTTCTATACTATCGTCCACTAAGGGATAAACATAAACAGATACGAAAGAGGTATGTCTTTTGGCATTGCTATCAAAAGGCGAAATACGCACCAAACGGTGTACACCGTTTTCACCTTTTAGCCAACCAAAGGCAAACTCACCATCAATCTCCAGTGTAACGGTTTTTATACCGGCAACATCACCTTCCTGATAGTTAAGTTCTTTGATTTTATAACGGTTCTTTTCTGCCCACATCATATACATGCGCATGAGCATGGCAGCCCAATCACAGCTTTCGGTACCACCTGCGCCGGCAGTAATTTGTATAACGGCAGGGAGTTCGTCACCTTCTTCGGAAAGCATGTTCTTAAACTCCATTTTTTCCAAAAAGTTCAACGCTTTTTCATACTGCCCTTGAACCTCGGTTTCAGATACTTCGTCCTCCTGAAAGAATTCTATAAGAACTTCAAGGTCGTTAACCAAAGTCTTAGCCTCATTGTAATCATCTACCCATTGTTTTTTGGATTGAATGAATTTCATGTGCGCCTGAGCCTCTTGTGGATTATTCCAAAAGTCTGGAGCTAAGGTTTTCTCCTGTTCGTTCTCTATTTCAACAAGCTTGGCATCTATGTCAAAGATACCGTCTTAAGGCACCAAGGCGGTCTATAAGACCTTTATAGTGCTCGGTTGTAACTATCATTTTGTTCTCATTTTAAGCAAAAATAATATTCTTTTGGGTAATAGTGAGGGCGGTAATATCTATTAACGATATAATTGGGTTTCAAAAAGTGGTATTTCCTTTATTTTATATAATTTTAGAAGCTAAACCAATTTAAAATGAAAAACCATTTCCTGTTTTTATGGGGTGTTTTAGCCTTTCAGCTTTCAACGGCCCAATTCTCTGAAAATAAGTCTGATTATCAGAAGTACGTTGGCCTCTTCGATTTTTATTACGATGCAAAGAACGATAAGATTTTTTTAGAGGTAGATAAACTAGATCATGAATTCCTATATGTCTATTCCTTAAGCAGTGGTATTGGCAGTAACGATATTGGCTTGGATAGGGGGCAACTGGGCAACGAGCAAGTCGTCTATTTTAAAAAGGCCGGTGATAAATTACTCTTAGTGCAGCCTAACCTAAAATTTAGGGCTCTGACGGATAACGTCTTAGAAAAAAAATCCATAGAGCAGGCATTCGCGAAATCGGTTTTAGGAGGTTTTAAGATCGAAGAAGAAAAAAATGGCAGCTATGTTGTTGACATTACCGATTTTCTGATGCAGGATGCCCATGGTGTAGCCAAAAGATTGAAGGCGGCAAAACAAGGAACTTTTAGTATGGACCGATCAAAAAGTGCCTTCGCTTTGGAACGCACCAAGGCCTTCCCTAAAAATGTGGAATTTGATATGACCATGACTTTTAAGGGCGAAGCTTCCGGTGCTTACATACGCTCTGTAACCCCAAATGCGGATTTGGTTACCGTAGCACAGCATGCTTCTTTTATAGAACTTCCTGATAATGGTTATAAAAAAAGGGTTTTTGATCCAAGAAGTGGTTCCTACCCATTTTCTTACTATGATTATGCAACACCTGTAGAAGAACCTATTCTAAAACAATATATTACGCGCCACAGGCTAGAGAAAAAGAATCCGACGGCAGCCGTTAGCGAAGCGGTTGAGCCGATTGTATATTATTTGGATAACGGTACTCCGGAACCCGTTAGAACCGCTCTTTTAGAAGGCGGGCGTTGGTGGGATGAGGCTTTTGAGGCCATTGGATACAAAAATGCCTTTCAATTAAAAATGCTACCCGACGATGCCGACCCTTTGGATGTCCGCTACAATGTAATACAATGGGTACACCGATCTACGAGGGGATGGAGTTACGGTAGCAGTATTACAGATCCTAGAACAGGTGAAATTATTAAAGGACACGTGAGTTTGGGAAGCCTGCGGATTCGACAGGATTTTTTAATAGCCCAAGCTTTGATGGATAAACCTTTTGCAGATAGAGACGACAATAATAGAGCCATGCTCGATCTTGCCATAGCTCGGATACGCCAACTTTCTGCACATGAAATAGGACATACCCTTGGCTTTGCACATAATTATGCGGCCAGTACAAACAATAGGGCATCGGTTATGGATTACCCGCATCCTCAATTTTCGGTAAAAAGGGGAGGTATAGACTTCTCCAACGCCTACGCAACCGGAATGGGAGATTGGGATAAGATTACAGTTGCCTATTCTTATGCCGATTTTGAAAAAGGAGCGGACGAACGCAAGGAATTAAATAATATTCTGAAGGCCGCACAGGACAAAGGGCTACGTTATATTACCGACCAAGATGCCCGTCCTTCAGGAAGTGCCCACGTTTTGGCGCATTTGTGGGATAATGGAAATGATGTAAGCAAGGAGTTGGATGAAATGTTGAAAGTACGTAAAACAGCTATCGACAATTTTTCTATTGATAATATCAGGACCAACGAACCTAATTCGGTTTTGGAGGATGTATTTGTACCTCTCTATTTTTTTCATAGGTACCAAACCGAGGGTGTCGCTAAAATCATTGGCGGCTTGGAATATAATTATGCTGTAAAAGGAGACGGGCAAAACGTAGTAAGTACCGTGGATAGAAAAATGCAGGAAGATGCCCTAGAAACTATTTTACGGACCTTGGATGCTGAGGAAATAGCCATTCCAAAAGAAAAATTGAGTCTTTTTCCGCCCCGTGCCTTTGGTTACGGCAGAACGCGGGAATCTATTAACGGAAAAACAGGGGTATCCTTTGATGCCCTCTCCGCAGCGGAAACTGCCGCTGATATGACGCTTGGATTCTTGTTACACCCGGAACGTGCCTCTAGACTAATACAACAAAAGTATCTTGACCCTAAAAATATGGGTCTAGAGGAACTTTTGAATAGCGTCGTTGAAAACACCTTGAATAAAAAGAATGATGATGTTTACTTAAACGGAGTACAACAAAATATCAATTTTAGAGTATTGTTTCATATTATGAACTTAGCGGCCAGTAAGGAAGTGCATCCGCAGGTTAATGCTATGGCAAACCAACAGCTCAGAAAACTGGCTACGGGCTTTGGCTCTTCAAACGATGTTATGAAAGCGGAAATGGCACGACGGATAAGCGATTTTTATGAACATCCGGACAAATTTGAAGTGCTACCGGCACCCGTATTGCCCGATGGCTCTCCTATTGGGATGGATTGTTTCCATTAAAGAAAATAGGGGGGTAGACTTAAGAGAATAGAAGATAGTTCGCAGTAAGTATTCTAGAGTTTCTAATGTTCTTTAGCTTCCCTATAGTTAAATCGAAAAGGGATGAGCACAGTATCCTTTTGTATTTTATTTGTATTTGATTCTTGAACTTGATATGAAAATAAACCTAATTAGCGATACCGTAACAAAACCGACTCCCGGCATGTTAGATGCCATGATGCATGCCCAAGTAGGCGACGATGTTTTTAAAGAAGACCCCTCGGTTAACGCTTTAGAAGAAAAAATTGCCAAGATGTTCGGTATGGAATCAGCCTTATTTTTTCCTAGTGGCACCATGGCCAATCAAACGGCCATAAAACTGCATACTCAACCCGGAGAGCAATTGATCTGTGATAAATACGCACACATTTTTAATTACGAAGGTGGCGGAGTCAGCTTTAATAGCGGGGTTTCTTGTCGGTTAGTAGATGGTCACAGAGGTATGGTGACGGCAGAACAAGTGGAGGCCGCTATTAATCCGCCCGATTTTTACCATAGTCCCTTATCAACCTTGGTCTGTATAGAGAATACTACGAACAAAGGGGGGGGTGCCTGTTGGGATTTTGGAGAACTACAAAAGATAAAAGGGGTGTGTGAGGAACACCATCTAGGTTATCATTTGGACGGTGCACGTTTGTGGAACGCCCTAGTCGCCAAACAGGAAAAAGCCCTTCAGTACGGGAAGCTTTTTGATACTATTAGTGTCTGTCTCAGTAAAGGATTGGGGTGTCCGGTGGGATCTGTTTTGGTAGCTAATAAGCAGATGATACAGAAGGCGATACGTGTACGTAAGGTCTTAGGCGGGGGTATGCGCCAAGCCGGATTTTTAGCCGCTGCCGGAACATACGCTTTGGACCATCATGTAGACCGACTTTCTGAAGATCACATAAAAGCAAAAGAAATAGGTGCTGTTCTTGCAGGTTTAACATTCGTTAAGAAAGTAGAACCCATTGATACAAACATCATTATTTTTGAAATCAATGAAAATTATTTTTCCAGTTCCGAATTTACCAACAAATTACTACAAAAAGACATCCATATTATAAGCATGGGGCAAGGGAAACTGCGTATGGTAACCCATTTGGATTATACTTACGAGATGCACGACCGACTATTAAGTATGTTGCCAAAACTATGAAGTTGAGACCTTAATGACTATTTGGTTTTGAATTCGATTGTTTAGGTTTTTTATTCCATTTTCCATTCCGGCTTCCGAGCTGTAGAGTCCACTTCTGCCAATTATACTGCCTTGTGGGTTTTTAAGTTCGAACAAAAACTGACCGTTGAAATTCGTTTTCCGTTCAAAACTTTTTATGGTGGAAACGGTTTTAGGCAAACTATTTACAGTTTCGTTCACGGTTTGTTCATCTGTAAAGGGAATACTTTTTAAAAGTACTTTTCCTGAATCCGACTTTACACTGAACTCAAAAGTATTTGTTGCAGTCTTTTTAATCTCAATCATTTCACAAGCTTTTTCTTAAAGGTAAGAAATCTTTAGTTTGCGCAAGGGTAAACAGTATCTACAATCGTTTGAAAATAAAGTGACTTCCTCAAATGTTTTGTGTCTTAAAAGATGCTATACCTTAAAAGCATTAACCATAATTCCCCTGAAAAAAGGCCTTCAAAAACCGGAAAGCCTTAATTATTTTAATCATACTTGTTCGGCAGTCTAAAATGCCGACAAACATCACCATTCATCGCTTAACCGTCATATTCGTTCAAGGATTTGCCTATGGAATTTAACACCTTAAGCAAGGGAAATACACCTTTTCTGTTATGCGATGCCAGTACCTTTTGGTTCTTTTTTAATTATTCAGGAGACAGCAACTCTTTTTTTCTAGGCATTTCACTATAAAAGTAGAATATAGTTTTGAGTTGCGTCGTTGAACTCCGTGGTGTCAAAAAGATCTTTCTTCAACATCTAACAAGGCGGGCACCAATCGCTTCCCGTAAAGTAGAACAAGATATTCTTGTTCTCTTTGTAGGCAAGTTTCTTGGCAGTTTCAAGATTATCTAACTTCTCATTTTTAATAGGATACATTAACGTATTCTGCGCGGAAACGAAAAATGGCAGTACCAATAAAAGAAAAAGTTTTTTATTTCTATGGTAATCGCGGATAACCTTCCCTACTTGAATAACGAGTCCAGACCCGGAATATTTGGCATCCCTTCTTTTGCCACGGCGGCAAGTTCGGCTTCATTTACGGCAGTTGCCTTTTTAATGGCCTTATTGAGTGTCAAGATCAAATAATCTTCCAATTGCTCCTTGTCTTCCAATAGGCTATCTGCAATACTTATCTTTTTGATTTCTCGGTTTGCCGTTAGCGTCACCTCTAATAGACCATCCTGCGATTTTTCATTCAACAGGACGGTATCCATTCTTTTTTTTGTCTCTTCAACTTTTTGCTGGGTCTCTTTAAGTTTGCCCATCATGCCCATCATATCTCCAAACATATTCCGTTATTTTAAAAGGTTTGTAGCGCAAAAGTACTAAATACATCGCTCTTTTTCCACCGGATGAAATCAATACCAATGTCAAGAATTCACCCGAATTAGTGCTATTTTTGCAAGCATTGTTAAAATTTCAAATCAAAAACACATGACCAAAATAGTTCCACCAATAGCAAAGAAGATAACGACAAATTTGACAATGCATGGAGATTCACGTTTAGACGAGTACTATTGGCTGAACGATAGGGATAATCCCGAAGTAATAGCGTATTTGAATCAAGAAAACGAGTATTATCAGTCGCTTACGGCCCATACAAAGCCGTTTCAGGAAAAACTATTTAAGGAAATGAAGGGCAGAATTAAGGAAGATGACTCCTCCGTCCCCTATAAGTCCAACGGTTATTGGTATAAGACACGTTTTGAAAAAGGAATGGAGTATCCTATATATTCCAGATGTAAGGAAACCTTGGAGGCTCCTGATGAAACCATTTTTGATGGTAACGAAATGGCAAAGGGACACGATTATTTTAAACTAGGAGGCATTGCTGTAAGTCCAAATAATGAATTGGCAGCTTATGGCGTAGATACGGTTTCTAGACGGCAGTACACATTGCGCATTAAAAATTTAAAATCGGGCTACATCCACGAGGAAGAAATTGAAAATACTACAGGCGGCGGGGTATGGGCAAATGATAATAAAACCTTGTTCTATACCAAAAAGGACCCTGTAACCTTGCGTTCAGATAAAATTTTTAAACATGTTCTGGGCACTTCTACAGCGGAAGATATTTTGGTATTTGAAGAAAAGGACGATACGTTTAGCACATTTATATATCGTACCAAATCCAAAAAATATTTGGTCATTGGTTCCTTTAGTACCTTAACTTCCGAATTTCAAATTTTGCCTACGGATAATCCTAATGGGGAATTTAAAATGTTTTCACCGCGAGAGCGTGGTTTGGAATACACTATTTTTCATTATGCTGATGACTTTTATATTTTAACGAATAAAGATGGTGCTACGAATTTTAAATTGATGAAAGTAGGTGAGAATGATACAACAGCCGATAATTGGCAGGAATTCATTCCACATCGGGTGGACGTTTTATTAGAGGATATTGATATTTTTGAGGATTATTACGTTCTCTCCGAACGTGAAAATGGATTGAACAACCTAAAAATAGTAAAGTGGGATGGCACGGAGTCCTATTTTTTACCGTTTGAAAGCGAGACTTATACTTCCTATGTAGATACCAATCCGGATTTTGATACGGAAATTCTGCGCTATGGTTATAATTCCCTTACTACACCTAGTTCCATTATAGATTTTAATATGCGCACCAAGGAGCAGCAGATTATGAAGGAGCAAGAGGTATTGGGAGGGCTTTTTGTTAAGGAAAACTACAAGGAGAAGCGTTTATGGGCAACGGCAAGGGACGGTGCCAAGATTCCTATCTCTTTGGTGTATCATAAGGAAACTCCATTAAGTTGCGATACGCCTTTGTTACAATATGCCTATGGGTCTTATGGTGCTACCATTGATCCTTATTTTTCAACAGTTCGCTTAAGTCTATTGGATAGAGGTTTTGTGTATGCTATAGCCCATGTACGTGGCGGGGAATACTTGGGCCGACCATGGTATGATAACGGCAAACTGTTAAACAAGAAGAACACCTTTACCGATTTTATAGACTGCTCTAAATTTCTAATCACCGAAAATATGACGAGTAGCCACCACTTGTATGCGAGTGGCGGTTCTGCTGGAGGCTTGTTAATGGGTGTAATCGTAAATATGGAACCCTTATTGTATAATGGAGTACTAGCGGCGGTACCTTTTGTAGATGTAGTTACAACGATGTTAGACGATTCCATACCGCTGACAACCGGGGAATATGACGAATGGGGAAACCCTAATGAAGTAGCCTACTACGAGTACATGAAATCCTATTCGCCTTATGATAACGTGGCGGCTCAGCCGTATCCTAATATGTTGGTAACTACAGGCTTGCATGATTCACAAGTCCAGTATTTTGAACCGGCGAAATGGGTAGCAAAATTACGGGACATGAAGACCAATGATACGTTATTGTTACTGGATATTAATATGGATGCGGGACATGGAGGAGCTTCTGGACGTTTTGAAGCCTTAAAAGAGGTTGCCAAGGAGTATGCATTTCTTTTAGATTTAGAAGGGAAAACCGTATAGTTGAAAAAAAATAGTAACTTTGAGACGGATTTTTAACAGGTAAAAGGTCGTTAGAATCTTAAATCAAGAGCATTCTCCTTATGACGAATAAGATAAAGGCTTACAATAATATCTTGGAACTAGTAGGAAATACCCCACTAGTTAAATTGAGCAAGGTAACAAAAGGTTTCAAAGGTAATTTTTACGCTAAGCTAGAAGCCTTTAATCCAGGGCATTCCGCAAAAGATCGTATCGCCGTCCACATAATCGAGGAAGCAGAACGTAAAGGTATTTTAACCGAAGGGAGTACTATCATAGAAACTACTTCAGGAAATACTGGTTTTAGTATCGCGATGGCGAGTATTATAAAAGGGTACGATTGTATTTTGGCTGTAAGTTCAAAGGCATCAAAGGACAAAATAGATATGCTGCGATCTATGGGAGCACAGGTATATGTTTGTCCGGCACATGTGAGTGCAGATGATCCCCGGTCCTATTATGAGGTTGCAAAACGTTTACATAAGGACACCAAAGATTCCATTTATATCAATCAATATTTTAATGAATTGAATATAGAAGCGCATTACAAATCCACTGGTCCAGAAGTTTGGGAGCAGACTGCTGGCCAGATTACCCACTTGGTAGCTTGCAGTGGTACGGGAGGTACAATTTCCGGAACGGCGCGTTTTTTAAAGGAACAAAATCCAAATATTAAGGTCATAGGTGTTGATGCATTTGGATCGGTATTAAAAAAATACCACGAAACAGGGAAGTTGGATGAAAATGAAATTTATCCTTATAGAATAGAAGGATTAGGTAAAAACTTGATTCCTGGGGCAACGGATTTTAACATCATAGACGAGTACATTAAGGTAACGGATTGTGAAAGTGCTCATACGGCTAGGGAAGTTTCCCGAACCGAAGGGATATTTGTAGGGTATACAAGTGGTGCCGCGGTACAAGCCTTGAAACAATTGAACGAACGAAACGAGTTTGATAAAAACAGCAACGTTGTGGTGATATTCCCTGATCATGGTTCTAGATATATGAGTAAAATTTATAGTGACGAATGGATGGAAAATCAAGGTTTTATGAAAACCAATACCATTGAAGAAACACAGGAAATACAGTTTATAAAATAACAGACGAACAGATTAGCATAAAAGTGGGTCTCGTACCCACTTTTTTTGTATTCTATAATTAAGTTATGAATGCTACGTAAAAATATTTACTTTTGCCAGTAGAACCAAATTTAGGCAATGAGAGACTTATTTGATAGAATTATAGAAAATAAAGGTCCATTAGGAAAATGGGCTTCACAGGCGGAAGGTTATTTCGTATTCCCAAAACTAGAAGGTCCAATTTCCAATAGAATGAAATTCCAAGGAAAGGATGTGATCACTTGGAGTATAAATGATTATTTGGGCTTAGCGAATCTACCTGAGATTAAAAAGGTAGATGGCGATACGGCTGCGGAGTACGGTGCCGCTTACCCTATGGGTGCTAGAATGATGAGTGGCCATACTGATTTTCATGAGCAGCTAGAACAAGAATGTGCCGCATTCGTTAATAAGGAGTCTGCTTATTTGTTGAATTTCGGATACCAAGGAATCATGTCAGCAATAGACGCCTTGGTTTCTAAGGACGATATTATTGTTTATGATGTAGATTGCCATGCCTGTATTATTGATGGCGTTCGTTTGCATATGGGCAAACGATTTACATTTAAGCATAACGATATTGAGAGTTTGGAAGTGAACCTGGAGCGTGCTACTAAAATGGCAGAGCAAACAGGAGGTGGGATCCTGGTTATTTCCGAAGGTGTTTTTGGAATGCGAGGTCAGCAAGGAAAACTGAAAGAGATTGTTGCGTTGAAGAAAAAGTATAAGTTCCGTTTTCTTGTTGATGATGCCCATGGTTTTGGAACCTTGGGAGAAACAGGTGCCGGAGCAGGTCAGGAGCAAGGTATACAGGACGATATAGATGTGTATTTTGCAACGTTTGCCAAATCTATGGCTGGTATCGGTGCATTTTTGGCAGCTGACAAAGAAATTATAGATTATTTAAAATACAACTTACGTTCGCAAATGTTCGCCAAATCCTTACCAATGGTCTATGTAAAAGGGGCGCTAAAGCGTTTGGATATGCTGCGAACGCAACCAGAACTAAAGGCAAAGCTTTGGGAGAACGTAAACGCGCTACAAAACGGACTCAAAGAAAAAGGATTCGATATTGGTACTACTACAAGTTGTGTTACACCGGTCTATTTGAACGGCAGTATTCCAGAAGCAATGGCTTTAGTAAAGGATTTGAGAGAGAATTACGGTATATTTTGTTCCATAGTGGTGTACCCTGTCATACCTAAGGGTTTAATACTTTTACGCATGATACCTACGGCGACACATACCATGGAAGATATTAAAGAAACATTAACCGCTTTTTCCGCAATACGTGAACGATTGGAAAATGGCACATACAAAAGGCTTTCTGCTGCAGTTGCTGCGGCGATGGGGGAGTAAAGAGATTTGTATAACTTAAAAAAGGCCTGAACAGTTATAACTGTTCAGGCCTTTTTTAAGTTAAAGATTCTTTCTATAGGTACATCTTCGCTTATAGACCACAGGATCAAAGTGTTTCCATATCTGTTGGATGGCGGTATTATCGGCCAACTCAGGAGTGCGGTAGCACATTTCTATTTTTTTCTCTCGAAAGGTTTTATGGTATTCGTTAAAAATGACGGCAGTAACTCCTTTGTTCTGGTATGCTGGTTGAATTCCTATAAGGTAAAAAATAACATCTTTGCTATACTTTCTGGCTTTTAGCAAATGAAAAAGACCAAATGGGAACAATTTTCCTTTGGCCTTCTGAAGGGCTTCCGAAAATGAAGGCATTACAATTGCAAAGGCAACTAAGGAGTCTTCTTTGTCTACAACAAATTTAATATACTCAGGATTTATAAAACTGATGTATTTTTTTTTAAAATAGGCTTTTTGTATTTCTGTAATCGGTACAAAAGAAGATAGTTTGGCATAACTATCGTTAAATAGGTCAAACATCTTGTCGGCCCACGGCATTACGTCTTTTGTCTTTGTAAAGTTCAATGGACGGAGTTCATATCTCTTTTTTATAAGTTCATTGATACGGACAAAATGCTTTGGGTCGGCATTTTTTTCAGGAAACTTGTGTTCCAAATATTCCTTTTCTTTGGTAAAGCCAAACTGTTCTAAATGCTTTTTGTAATAGGGGTGGTTGTACCATGTAATCATAGTGCCAATATGTTCGAAACCTTCTGTAAGTACTCCAACCTTGTCCAAATTGGAAAAACCCACAGGGCCTTCCATATATTCCAGTTTGTTTTTGGAGCCTATTTCGCTAATTCTTTGCAATAAGGCTTTTGATACGTTTTCATCATCAATAAAGTCGAACCAACCAAACCTCATTTTCTTTACGTTTTGTTGGTTTACTTCTAAGCGATTGATGATGGCTGCTACTCTTCCAACAATGGTATCGCCGTCATACGCCAAGTAAAACCAAGCATCGGCATCCTTAAAAACCGGGTTTTTGGTCTTGTCAAAGCTATCTAGCTCATCATTGATTATAGGAGGAACCCAATACGCATTGCCTTTGTATAGGGAAAAGGGAAAGGTTACGAACTTCTTAAGGTCCTTTTTAGAGGTTATCTCTCTTACTGTAATCATACGGTAGCTTTACGACTACCAATATTAGGAATATTAATCAGAACTTGAAAGCTTTAAAAAATGAAATCTAGTAAGGTAAAACTCTAAAACTCGATTTCTCCGTTATCGTCTATTTTAGTTTTCTGTGCCTTTTTGAGCTGGCGTAACTGTTTTTTGGAAGGGCCAAGGTCTATATCCTCCGCGCCGCGGCCTTTATTTTTGGTCTTTTCCTTTTTATCCTTCTTCATGGCATCCTTTTTAACGGCACCTCCATTTTGGTCTGCATCTTGGTCTTCAATAGGCACTAGCTTGTCCTTATGGAAATCAAACCTATAGCTACCCCCCATACTTATAAAAATGCGGGAAGGCGTGTTTTTAAAACTCGCGCCCAAGTTCATGTCTAATTGTAAATTTTCTGCCATAAGATATGCCACACCGCTTCGTAATAGCAGATCTGCATAGCGATCGCTCTGTATGCCTTGGTGTTCGGCGAAAACGCTCCATTTAGGATTTCTAAAGGCATGGGAGATAGAGATGAGGTAGCTCAGTTCCGGGAATTCGGTTCCAATGCGGTCATAGGCAGTATTTGTAATTAATACCATCCGCGGCGTAAGCCTGCTCTGTGTCGCAATCATGGCGCGTGGGGCTACTTGTACCTCTCCAGGGTAAAAAGGATTGTCTCCCAAAACAAAAGTAGCACCTGCATACAAGGAAATCGCAGGTAACAAGTTCTTGAACTGGAATTTATTGTTGGCCCGCCAACTGTAAATATTAGGTTTGTTGCGTTCCGGATTTTTGTAGGGGTCGTAAACCAGATATTTAAGCCCTAGTCTGTTCCGTTCAAAATCGGTTCGGGTTTCGCTAAAATCAAAATTATTGAATAGAATATCTTGCTGTTGGAAAGTACCTTCATAATTCAGTTCCAACCGCTCAAAAAACAGTCCGTATCGTAGGGAAACATCACTTCCCCAGATATCTGACTGCGTATTTAAAAGTCCGTGGTCCTGTTGTTCATAAAAGAGCCCCATTTCTATCTGTACTACGTTTCTCCCCACGGCATATGCGCTTACGGAGAGTCCGGGACGGTTGGAGTTGATAACATCGGTGTATTGGGCGATTGCCGGTAAAGTTGCAAACAGGAAAATAAATGAAAATTTCTCAATTCTTCTTCTAATGTGAGCGGTACTACCCATAAATACGACTTTATAATTATTTTAATACTTTAGAATCTAGTATTACAACGTGATAATTGTATTTTTGATATATAAGTATTTAATTAAATGGCTTTTTTAAAAACAATTTTATTCATCCTTTTAGGGTATTATTTACTCAAATTGTTGGCAAAATTCTTTGCGCCTAAAATTCTTAGTTATGCGGCTAAGAAAACGGAATCCCATTTTAAGCAGGCTTTTGAAGGTTTTGAACAACAACAAAGGCCCCAAGAGGAGGTGGTTGGCGAGGTAATCATTAAGAAGAAATCATCAAAACCAAAGAAGGATAGTGAAAAAGTAGGCGAGTATATAGACTTTGAAGAAATAGACTAGTTATATTTGCGTAAACAACGACCATCCGGCAAATGAAGAAAGGTTTACGATTCTTTTTTACCCATTTTTTTGTAACCGTATTTTTTGTCCTAGTGGCGCTTGCCTACTTTCATCCCGTACTACAGGGAAAAGTAATTTTTCAGCATGATATTGCCCAGTACACGGGCATGGCCAAGGAACAGAACGATTTTCGAAAACAGAACGATGCAGAACCTTATTGGACCAATAGTGCCTTTGGAGGTATGCCCACCTACCAGTTAGGAGCCAACTATCCGCATAATTACGTAAAGCAACTAGACCGCTTGATCCGTACTTTACCTAGGCCGGCAGATTACTTATTTCTATACTTTTTAGGTTTTTATATACTGCTTTGTTGTTTGAAAATCGATTATCGCCTTGCGATAGTTGGAGCCCTTGCCTTTGGTTTTTCTACGTATTTAATCATTATTCTTGGAGCAGGTCATAACGCCAAAGCACATGCTATGGGGTATCTGCCCATGGTTTTAGCTGGAATAGTATTGGTTTTTAGAAAAAAATACCTTTGGGGATTCTTGCTCACGGCGCTGGCCATGGCCTTGGAAATCGTAGCCAACCATTACCAAATGACCTATTACTTCATGTTACTTGTTTTGGTCTTGGGTGTGGTGTATTTAATAGATGCCATAAAAAGGAAAGAAGTAAAGCATTTTTTTATATCCGTCAGCTTATTGGTAGTAGCGGTTAGTTTAGGTGTTGCCGCAAACGCCACTGGATTAATGGCGACAAAGGAATATGCCGATTGGAGCACAAGGGGTAAAAGTGAACTTACTATAAATCCAGATGGTTCAATTAAGCAAAATACGGGAGGACTTAGCAAAGAGTACATTACCCAATGGAGCTACGGCATTTCGGAGTCCCTAAACCTCTTCGTGCCACGATTGTTCGGTGGTGCCAGTCAGGAAAATCTGGGGGAAGATTCCAAATCCTTTAACTATTTGTTAGACAAAGGTTTGCCAAGGTCCAGTGCCTTGGATTTTGTATCAGGCATTCCGCTCTATTGGGGCGATCAGCCCATTACGTCCGGTCCGGCCTATATTGGTGCCGTGGTCTTCTTTTTGTTTGTTCTAGGATTGTTTTTGGTGCGTGGCAAGCATAAATGGTGGTTGCTTTTAGGTTCTTTGTTATCGCTTGTACTCTCTTGGGGAAAGAATTTTAGTATACTGACCGACTTTATGATCGATTACTTTCCGCTTTACGATAAATTCAGGGCCGTATCCTCCATACAGGTTATTTTGGAGTTGTGCGTGCCTGTTTTGGCCATCCTTGCCCTAAAGAAAATTTTATCCGGTAAGGTCGATGTAAAGGATAAATTAAGTTCTCTAAAGATAGCCTCGGGAATCGTTTTTGGATTGGGCGCCTTACTGTTCCTTTTTAAGGGTATGTTCGATTTTGTGGGTCCCGCGGATGACCGCTTAAGAATGACAGGTTTAGAGGAATTACCAGAAATGCTCCGGTTGGACAGGAAATCCGTGTATACTAGTGATTTGCTCCGTTCCTTGGGCTATGTCCTTTTTACGGCCATTTTGCTATGGTTTCTTATCAAACAAAAATTGAAGCCAAATTTGGCCATTATCGCTATAGGAACATTAATCGTTTTCGACCTGGTTGGCGTAAACCTAAGGTATGTAAATGCCGATAGTTTTGTTTCCAAGCGAAAAATGTTGCAGCCATTTGAGGCTACGGCGGCCGATAAGGAGATTTTACAGGACACAAGTGTATTCCGTGTCTTTGATCAGACGGACGGTGTTGATTCCGGTAAAACAGCTTACTTTCACAAGACGATAACCGGCTACCACGCTGCCAAGCCTGCCGGTATGCAAGATTTGTTCGATTATCATATCTACAAGGGCAATCTATCCGTATTTAACATGCTTAATGTAAAGTATGTGGTACGGCAGGATGAAGAAGGGAATAGTTTTCCCATAGAAAATCCCAACGCTAATGGAAATGCTTGGTTCGTGAAGGAGTTAAAGCAGGTAACTTCCGCAGACGAAGAAATACAGGCCTTGGATAGTTTGGATACCCGCAATGTTGCCGTTGTGAATTCCACTGTTTTTAAAAGTATAAATAGGAATAAGTATCAAGTGGATTCCACAGCGACCATAACCCTTTCTGATTATCAGCCAAATCACCTTACTATGTATCCCAAAATCCTAACGCGGGCATAGCCGTTTTCTCGGAAATGTACTATCCAAATGGGTGGAATGCTTACATAGATGGGAAGCTACAGGATCATTTTGAGGTCAACTACGTACTACGCGCCTTAAAAATTCCTGAAGGCAAGCATACAATAGAGTTTAAGTTCGAGCCCAAGGTGGTGCAAATGGGCAGTAAAATAACCTTGGCAAGTACTATTTTATTGGGTCTTGTATTCATAGGTGGTGTGGGTTTCACTTTTTGGAAAGCTAGAAAGGAGGATATCGTCTAATGAAAAAGGTACTGATTGTCACCTACTACTGGCCCCCTGCGGGTGGTCCTGGAGTGCAGCGGTGGTTAAAATTTGTAAAGTACCTGAGGGATTTTGATATTGAACCCCTAGTCTACATACCCGAAAATCCGCAATATCCCATGATGGACAGTTCGTTTTTGAGCGAAGTACCGAAAGATATTACGATTTATAAGCAACCTATTTTTGAACCCTATCGTTTTGCAAGCGTTCTTTCGAGAAAAAAGACCGAACGCATTAGTTCGGGAATCATTCAGGCAACGAACCAGTCGCTTACGGAGAAATTATTGTTGTGGATTCGAGGTAATTTTTTTATTCCCGATGCGCGTAAATATTGGGTACGACCATCTGTGGAATTCTTGCACGGCATTTTAGAAAAGGAAAGCATAGATACCATCATAACTACCGGTCCGCCGCATAGTGTGCATTTGATTGGCCATTTTTTAAAACAACATAACAAGGTACAATGGATTGCCGACTTTAGGGATCCTTGGACATCCATCGGCTATCATAAAAAATTAAAATTGACGTCACTCGCCAAGAACAAGCATAAGGAGTTGGAGCACTTGGTCTTGACCACAGCCGATAAGCTGATCGTAACCAGTCTGACCACAAAGAAGGAATTCCGTGAAATCACCCACAAACCCATAAAGGTCATCACCAATGGTTATGATGTGGAAAAGTCCAAACCTGTAGCATTGGATGAAAAATTCACGATTTCCCACATAGGATCCATGCTCAGCGGTAGAAATCCGGAAAATCTATGGCAGGTACTTGCCGAACTCACAACGGAGAACAAAGCTTTCAAAAATGCATTGTGCTTGCAGTTTGTTGGCGTCATAAGCAAGGATATTTTGGAGCGTTTAAAAGTGTATGGTCTGGAACCGTATGTTAATGTAATCGGTTATGTGAGCCATGAGGAAGCTATTGCCTTTCAACAAAAATCTCAAGTCTTGCTATTGGCGGAAATCGATTCGGAAGAAACAAAGGGAATCATCGCGGGTAAATTGTTCGAGTATATGGCGTCAGGGCGACCCATTTTGGGTATTGGCCCAAAAGATTGGGAAGTTGCCATGCTTGTGGCGCAGACCAAAACAGGAGCTATCTTTGAATATACTTCCCATACCGATCTAAGGAATGTACTTTTAAACTGGTTTCGGCAATATGAAAAACAAGATTTAAAGGTATCTTCCGTGAATGTGGAGCACTATAGTAGACGCGAACTCACAAGACAACTAGCTGAATATATATAATGGGTATTGTATTAAAACAGTCCTTGAATAACACCATTATTACCTATACAGGTTTTGCAATTGGTGCCATAAACACCTTATTTTTATACACCAATTTTATGCAGGCGGAGCATTACGGTCTCATTCAAGTAGTCTTGTCCGTTGCTGCGGTTTTAATGCCCATTCTAGCCTTTGGGGTGCCTAATGCACTTGTGAAGTTTTATAGTAGCTTTACTTCGGAAGAGGAGCAGGAAGGGTTTTTGACCATGATGTTGTTACTTCCCTTGCTTTTTATAGTACCTATTGCCCTACTCAGTTATTTTGCCAACGAAGCGATTGGTACTTTGTTGTCAAACAAGAACCCTATAGTGCGCGATTATGTTTGGCATATTTTTTTGGCAGGAATGGCCATGGCCTATTTTGAAGTGTTCTATGCATGGGCGCGGATACGGATGAAGTCTGTTTTCGGTAATTTTTTAAAGGAGGTTTTCTGTAGGTTAGGTCAGTCTGTTTTGTTGGTGCTTTTGTATTTTGACACTATAGGAATTGACGCTTTTATAAACGCCTTAATAGGTTTTTATCTCTTACGGATGCTCATAATGAAACTGTATGCCTACAAACTTAGAATGCCTAAGGTTCAGTTTTTGGTTCCTGGCAATTGGTGGGATATTATAAAATATAGCGGACTCATTATTTTAGGAGGCTCTACCGCTATTGTATTGATGGAGGTTGACAAGGTAATGCTCAATAACTTTTTGGAACTCGAAAATGTAGCCTATTATGCCGTGGCGGGATTTATTGCTTCCACAATAGCCGTGCCGTCGCGCGCCATGCACCAAATTACCTATCCCATGACGGCCGAGTATCTAAACAGGAACGACAAGAGTTCCCTAAAGCAATTATACCAAAAAAGTTCCCTGACCTTATTGATTATTTCCGGATTCCTGTTTTTATTGATTATACTGAATTTGGAAGATTTATATGAACTCCTTCCCAAAGGCTATACAGGAGGATTTATGATCGTATTCTGGATTGGGCTCGCCAAGGTGTACGATGCTCTTTTAGGGAACAATAATTCCATTCTATACAACTCGGACTACTACCGTTCCATTCTTTTTTTTGGGGTATTATTGGCCGTAATGGCCGTTGGGTTTAATTTGTGGCTGATTCCTACGTATGGCATTAACGGAGCCGCAATTGCGAGTTTTTCCGCATTTTTTATTTACAATTCCCTTAAGCTTTATTATGTGAAAACCAAGTTTCAAATAAGTCCTTTCACATCGGAGACCGTAAAAGTATTTGCTTTGCTACTCCTAGTTGGCGTCCTTTTTTACGCATTTCAATTCGAGTTCCATCCTATCGTTAACATACTTTTAAAAAGCACATTGATTACCACAATGTACGTGGGTGTCCTATACCGATTCAAAATATCCGAAGATGTATACGGTCTACTTTCCAAGTTCTTAAAAAAATAAATTGGGAATCATCGCGACCCATATCGCAAAGGAACAAAATAAACCAATTCGGTTACAGGATTATGGGGTGGCAATTTTTGATATGCTTTCTACAAAATCGGCCTTAAAAAAAGCATTAAAAAAGGAATTGATTTTGGTGGATGGTGCCATTGCTAGCACAGCTACTTTTATCAATGGCGGAGAACGTATCGAATTGAAACAATCGGTTGTGAAACGAAAAACGAGAGAAGTTAGGCTAATCTTAAAGGTGCTCTATGAAGACGAATATCTTGGCATCATCCAAAAACCACCGGGAATAGCCGTAAGTGGAAATCGCTTTTTGACTGTTGCCAATGGCTTGGCCCAGAACCTGCAAAAAAGTACTGCTTTTGATGCTGTTAGCCCCCAACCCGTACATCGATTGGATTATCCTACTACCGGAACGCTTTTGGTAGGCAAGACGAGTTCGACCATTATAGTCCTCAACCAGTTGTTCGAAACTAAACAGATAGAAAAGGTCTACTACGCTGTTGTCGTTGGTGCCATGAAAACAAGGGGTAGGATAGAAGCTACCATAGACGGCAAGGAATCCGTATCTGACTATGAAGTAGAACAAACGATTAACTCTAAGCGATTTGGATTCTTAAACTTGGTAAAGCTCCAACCAAAAACAGGTAGAAGGCATCAGTTGAGAAAGCATTTGGCCTCCATAGGAAATCCAATTCTAGGAGATTCAGAATACGGAAAAGAAGGCTTAATACTAAAGGGTAAAGGCTTGTATCTTCATGCCTATTCCCTTCAATTTATGCATCCTATAACGCAAGCTAATATTTATTTTAAAAGTGAGTTGCCTAAAAAATTTGTAAAGTTGTTTCCATTTGGTTAGTAAGCGGATATTTTATCACTTGTTTTACCGAAAATACAATGGATATAATAGTACTCAAAGTAGAGCTTAATCTTAAACATGTTTACAAGCCATCCCTTCTCCTAAGGAGAGGACCAAAAAACAAAAAAAGCCCCGCAACGGATAAATCCATTACGGGGCTAAACAACTAACCAACCTAAAATTTTTGCTCTGAACTCTTTTCAGAGTAAACTATATTACTGTTTTCTCTTCGTATTACTTCTAGTCGTGGTAGATCTAGACGTACTTCTCGCTGGGGCTTTGCTAACCGATCTAGAGCCGGTACTTTTGCTAACCGTACTGGTTGATCTAGATGGTGAGCTACTTACCGTTCTAGTGCTCGCGTTTCTCTGTGTACTTCGCACCTCGGCACTTCTTGTAGCAGGCTTGGTGTACGTTTTCGTTGTTCTGGAAACCGTTGAACTTCTGGGCGTGCTGGTTACCGCTCTTTTGGTTACGGTTCTACCTTGTTCACTTCTAACCGAGCTAGAATTATTTCGTGTTGTTACGGCCGTACTGCGTTTTACGGCAGAAGACCTATTGCTTTCACGGTTTACCGTTGTGGTATTTCGCTTTACTGTAGCTGTTCTATTCGCAACACTGCTATTTCTGTTGGAACGGCTATCGCTATTAGAAGCTACGGTTCTATTGTTCCTGAGCCCTTCAGTCCCCTTAGAAACCGAGCTGGTTCTGTTGGAATTGCTTCTAGTGCCAACGGTTCTGTTAGTTCTAATTGCGTTATCCCTTACGGCTACTCTTTTATCATTTCTATAAATAGTAGCTCTTTCCCGTCTTACCTCGTTATACCTATGCTCTCTACCAATATGGGCGTAGATTCTTCTTTCATTGTAGTTGTAAGGGCTGTACCAAGTATAGCGAATCGGAGTATAGTACCTTCTATAGGGAGTTACCCACACATTGCAAAAACCTACTGCAGGTCTTGCAAACCAGCTAAAATATGGTCTATAAACAAAATTTCTGTTGTACACGTTTACATAGCCTGTATAGTGACTAAAAGCAGCTCCGTTATAAAATACGTTTAGTCCTCCAACACGTCTTACTAATCCGTTTCTATAATTGATGTTGATGTTGCCAATTTGGTCAACACGACCGTAGAAATCGTAAAAAACAGGTACGTTCTCTATTTGAATAATGGCCCCATAGTCATCATATTGTACGAAAGGGTTATAATCGAAACCTGAGTTAAAGGTAATACCAACGTTACCTGCACGGGCTCCTAAAGCTAAGTTCACACGGTTATCAATGAAAAAATCGAATTCACCGTCGGGATATACTGAGAAGGTTACCCCATCTTCAACAAAAATGAATGAGTTTACAGCATTACGGTTGACGGTAGCAACCTTATCTTCAGCTGTTGCGGCATTGGCCATTGCTGTTCCAAAAAGTACCGCTGTGATAATAAGTACGAACTTTTTCATAATATAAGGTTTTAAAATTCTGGAAGTAACTATTTACATTCCGAATAGGGTACTGCAAACCGCGTGCCAAAAAATAGAGTATATATTTAATTAATTGAAAATCAATTAATTATAAAAATTTATTAGGATGGTGGTGTGTGGGGAGAAGCGTATTAGTTTAGGGGAGCGTACCTATTTTAGCTTATTCAATAGGGTAGTTAGTGCCTTCTCCCCATTCCGACCAAGACCCGTCGTAAAGAAAAAGTTCGTTTTTTAAGACCAATGTAGCGGCAAAAAGAAGTATACAAGCCGTGATGCCAGACCCACAGGAAAAAACTAAAGGTTGGTTGCCTAAAGACAAATCTCCGAAAGTTTTTTTAAGTTCTTTTATAGGAAGGAATTTACCATCCCTTAAAAATTGTGTAAAGGGCAGATTGATGGACTTGGGGATATGGCCTCTTTTCAGATTGGCTCTCGGTTCGGCAACCTTGCCCAGAAAACGTTCTTCGCTCCGAGCATCGATAACAATATAGCTGCCCGTTTGGATATTCTCCAGTATAGCTGAGGCTTTTTTTAATAGAGACGGGTCAAAATTGGATTTAAAATTACCTAACGGATAGTTTTTTTCGTGTGCTGTGGTGCAACTTCCTCCATGTTTTATCCATTCTGGAAGTCCGCCATCTAGTACAGCAACCGCATCATGTCCCATAGCTTTAAATAGAAACCAGGCCCTAGGGCTGGAATAAATTCCTTTGGTATCGTATAAAACGATGACGGAGTTTGAGTTGATACCCAAGTTTCTACAGCCCGCTTCAAATTGTTTCGGGGTAGGAATGGTATTTGGTAAAATGGCATCTACATCTGAAAATATATTTTTCAAATCGAAAAAGCGGGCGCCTGAAATAATGGGTTTTATAACGTTTTCAGTGTTTTCGGTTACAACAGGAATGGTAGCATCCAATACCACCATATTTGGATTATGGATATTCGTTTTCAGCCATGAAACGGATATTAGTTGCTCTTGCATTACAACTTTTCCTTTAAATATTTCGCCGTAAAAGAGGTAGCACTCTTGGCCACTTCCTCCGGCGTTCCTTCTGCCAAAAGTTCGCCGCCGTTTTCACCGCCGCCAGGGCCAAGGTCAATAATGTAATCGGCACATTTTATCAGTTCCACGTTGTGTTCAATGACCACAATCGAATGCCCTTTTTTAATTAGCGCGTTGAACGATTTTAATAGTTTTTGTATATCGTGAAAATGGAGTCCGGTCGTGGGTTCGTCAAAAATAAACAAAACCTTGTCCTTGGTAGTTCCTTTTACTAGGAATGACGCTAATTTTATACGCTGTGCCTCGCCCCCGGAAAGTGTAGAGGAGGACTGACCCAAAGTTACATAGCCCAAACCTACGTCCTTCAAAGGTTTTAATTTGGATACGATTTTTGTCTGTGCACCCTCTTCAAAAAATGTAATGGCGTCATCAATGGTCATGTTCAGGAGGTCATCAATACTGGCATTATTAAAGGTCACTTCCAGCACCTCCTTTTTAAAGCGTTTGCCGTTACAGGTATCGCATTCCAAATGCACATCGGCCATGAACTGCATTTCTACTGTAATTTCTCCTTCTCCTTTACATTTGTCGCATCGGCCACCATCTACATTAAAGGAAAAATGCTTAGCTTGGTAATTTCGGATCTTGCTTAGTTTCTGGTTGGCATATAGATTTCGGATATCGTCATAGGCCTTGATATAGGTTACTGGATTAGAGCGTGAAGACCTCCCAATAGGGTTTTGGTCCACAAATTCTACATGTTTAATATGTTTATATTTCCCTGATACCGAACTATGCTGCCCGGCTTTTTCGCCATAACCACCCACTTCTTTAAGTAAAACAGGGTACAGTAATTTTTTTACCAAAGTACTCTTTCCACTTCCCGAAACTCCGGTTACTACCGTAAGCATGTCCAAAGGAAACGTGACAGTGATATTCCTAAGGTTGTTTTCCCTACATCCTATAATCTGAATGTGGTTCTTGGAAGTACGCCTTTCTTTTGGGACTGCGATTTCCATGCTGCCGTTTAAGTACTTTGCTGTAAGCGAATTGGATTTTAGGACCTCGCTCAATGTGCCGTGGGCTACCACTTCGCCTCCGTGGGTTCCTGCTTCAGGACCAATATCTATGACTACGTCCGCAGCTTTCATAATGTCCTCATCATGTTCCACCACTATTACAGTATTCCCAAGATTTCGTAGGGATACCAATACATCTATTAAATTTTCGGTATCCTTGGGGTGCAGGCCAATGCTGGGCTCGTCCAAAATATACATGGAGCCTACTAAGCTACTGCCCAAAGAAGTTGCCAAATTGATGCGCTGACTCTCTCCACCGGATAAGGTATTGGATTTTCGGTTTAGGGTCAGGTAGTTGAGTCCTACCTTATCCAGAAATCCTAGTCTGGTATTTATTTCTATTAATAAACGGGATGCAATATGTGCATCGTTCTTGCTCAGTTCCAACTGACCAAAATGGGCAATCAATTTCTCTATGGATATACCAACTAGTTCAGAAATGGATTTACTTCCTACTTTTACATAGTCGGTTTCTGGACGCAATCGCTTTCCGTTACATGTGCTACATTTTGTTTTACCCCTGTATCTGGAAAGCATGACCCTATTCTGGATTTTATAGCTTTTTTCTTCTAGAGTTTCAAAGAACTTATAGAGTCCTATAAAATGGTCGTTACCGTCCCAGACCAATTTTTGTTGTTTCTCTGTAAGTTCAAACCAAGGTTTGTGGATGGGAAAATCGAATTTGTAGGCGGAATTGACCAATTGATCCCGATACCAACCCATACTCTCGCCCCGCCAAGGAAAAACAGCATTTTCATATATGGACAAAGCTGTATTTGGAATTACCAAATCTTCATCGATACCGATCACATCACCGTAACCTTCGCATTTGGGGCAGGCACCATAAGGATTGTTAAAGCTGAACAAGTGTACATTGGGTTCCAGAAAGAGCATTCCGTCCAGCTCAAAGGTATTTGTAAACAGCGTTTGCTCGCTGTCCGACAAGCTTTCTATACTGCACTTTCCTTTTCCTTCAAAGAAAGCGGTGTCCACGGCATTCGCTAATCTATTGTAAAAATCCTCATCATCTTTGGTAATGATTCGATCAATAACCAAAGAAAATTCTTTTCCTATGGTTTCCGGTGCTTGATCAATTCTAATGACCTCGTTATTGTATTTGATGCGCGCATAGCCCTGCTTGGAAAACAACTCTAAAGATTTCTTGGTGTCGCGATCTTCCCGTATGGTAATTGGTGCCAAAAGCAAGAGTTTGGTGTTATCTGCAAAGGTCTTTACATGTTCAATTACATCGGTTACGGTATCTTTCTTTACTTGCTTTCCAGAGATTGGGGAAAACGTTCTTCCAATGCGGGCGTACAACAACTTAATATAGTCATAGATTTCCGTTGTAGTGCCCACCGTGGATCTTGGATTGGTAGAATTTACTTTTTGCTCAATGGCAATGGCAGGGGCTATACCTTTTATATAATCTACCTTAGGTTTGTCCAACTTTCCCAAAAACTGCCGTGCATAGGAAGAAAGACTTTCTACATAACGTCGTTGTCCTTCCGCATAAAGGGTGTCAAAGGCCAAACTCGACTTCCCAGAACCCGAAAGTCCTGTGATTACCACCAGTTTGTTTCTAGGTATAACAACGTCGATATTCTTAAGGTTATGCAATTTTGCACCTTTAATAATGATGTTCTCTTTGGGGTTTACTTCTGTTAGATCGGGCATATATGTAGATAAAGTTGCAAAGATACGTTATGCTCTTTTTAATGCATCATTATGATTGAAAATCCCATGGCTTTATGTTCGTTAAAAGTTAAACTATCTAAACTATACCACTGACAAAGTTCCTTGGCAAAATGTGGATGGTGGTTAGATAAATTTTGGTTGGTGGTGGACTTCTAATTTTGACCAAAAGCAATCATTCTTGATATCAATTCGAGAGGTTGTCAGGTCAGTCAATAAGTTAAGTGTAATTCAAATTTATTGCAAATTATTGATATGTAGTTATTTATGATTATAATCTAAATCAATTTTTCTAATGTTTTAATGCTTTTTTATTTAAGCCTGATATTTCAGAGTAAACTCGAGGTGTAGCTTATAACGGTTAGTTTAAACAGAATAACAATAAACAGTGCATTTCATCGAATATATTCACATAATTTTTGGACTGTCTAATTTTTTATATCTTTGAACTCAATAAAAATTCGATTCGCCTATACAGCACTTTTACTTTGTAACGTTAGAATTTAACCTAAAGCAACCCTCTTTCATACTTGTTGAGGCTTGTTTAACCCGCAAAAGTAAAAGTTATGGACCCACAAATCGAAGATTCCTTACTTGTTAGTAATTATATTAAAGGAGATGAGAGAGCTATTGCAATTCTTATCAATCGCCACAATTCCCGTCTTACAGGATTTATCTATTCCAAAGTAGGTGACCGTGAACTGACCGAGGATATTTTTCAGGATACTTTTATGAAAGTAATCCGAACCTTAAAGCGAGGTACTTATAATGAGGAAGGTAAATTTTTGCCTTGGGTTATGCGTATTGCCCATAATCTTGTTATAGATCATTTTAGGAAGAACAATAGAATGCCAACCTTCAACGCTACAGAAAGCTATAATATATTCGCCATGATGGGTGATGAGTGTTTAAATGCGGAACGGCAATTGATCAAGGATCAAATAGATACAGATTTGGCCAAGATGATCAAGGAACTTCCGAAAGACCAGCAAGAGGTTTTGGAAATGCGTTTATATAAGGATATGAGCTTTAAGGAAATTTCGGACAATACCGGAGTGAGCATCAATACGGCCTTGGGCAGGATGCGTTATGCCCTTATCAACTTAAGAAAGCTCGTTGAAGCCAATAATATAGTTTTAACGAATTAATATACCACAGGTCGAGTGGATTTACTATATTTATTCTCCGGCCGTTCTAGAATTGAACTAAAACGAAAAGTACGATGGAGAAAATTTACACCAAGACAAAAGACCAGTGCAAACTTATAAGCGCAAAGCCGGAAACAGTAGAATTTTTATTGGCATATTCTAAATCATTAAAAATTACTGAAGCAAAGGGTATTACCTTTGAAAGTAATTTAAATTAACGCAATTACAATTACCTCTTATAAAGCCCTAAGAACAGCGTTCTTGGGGCTTTTAATGTGAATAAGGAATTAAGCGACCAATATGTTGGCGTTTATAACAATTGAGGCAAGCCTTGTTCTAACTTTCCCACATAACTATCTATATACCCTTTTATTGCACAAAAAATAATTATCCGTTGTTTCACATCATAAAAGGAGGGTTTTACAACATACTTTTTTGCACCGGGTAGCTTTTCTCTAGTTTTACTTCAGATTTAAATAACTAAAGAAATTTACTAACGCATTCCAAATCGTTAAACCCTAAAGAAAGTAACTCATATGGAACTACAAATTGATGACTCAGAACTAGTAAGAGATTATATCAGTGGAGATGAAAAAGCGCTTTCAGTCCTAATCAATAGACACAACCAAAGGATTACAAGCTTTATTTATTCTAAAGTATTGGATAGGGATGTAACGGAAGATATTTTTCAGGATACCTTTATTAAGGTGATAAAAACACTAAAAAAGGGAAGTTATAGTGAAGAAGGTAAGTTTTTACCTTGGGTTATGCGTATTTCACACAACCTTATCATAGATCACTTTAGAAAGAACAAAAGAATGCCCATGTTCGAAGGCAGCGATGATTTTAATATCTTCTCGGTAATTGGCGATGATCAATTAAATGCCGAAAAACAATTGATAAAGGATCAAATCGATATAGATTTACGTCATTTGATAGAGGAGCTTCCGGACGATCAAAAAGAAGTCTTGTTAATGCGTATCTATAGGGATATGAGTTTTAAGGAAATATCCGAAAATACAGGGGTTAGCATTAATACGGCCCTAGGAAGAATGCGCTATGCCTTAATAAATATGAGGAAAATTATAGAAAAAAATAATATAGTTCTTACGAATTAATTTTACCAAAATTTAGGTAAAACAATATTTCCTTTTTTGTTGCGTTATTTAAGTGTAACAACATTGGAAATATGGAAAAAATTTACTCTAATTACCAAGAACAAACCGGTTTCAACAAGGTATGCCCAAAAACCATTAACTTTTTGTTGAGTTATTCCCAAGCACTTTATGAAATCGAGTGTAAGAATCTAAGATTCGAAATTTTTTTAAACTAAGAAAAAGATCCGCTATTAGCGGATCTTTTTCTTTTTATAATAGTCCTCCAATACCG
Source organism: uncultured Flavobacteriaceae bacterium (assembly GCA_963697395.1). GTDB lineage: Bacteria > Bacteroidota > Bacteroidia > Flavobacteriales > Flavobacteriaceae > Maribacter. The sequence continues at coordinate 190,374 of CAVONX010000004.1, read as the reverse complement.
TTTTTCTTCCGATGGTCTTGGTAATAATGTCATTTTCCAAGTTCCAACCCCTCGCTGGTGAATAGTCCCGTCCATACCAAATAATCTGTAAATGCAGCTCGTTCCATAAGTCTTTTGGAAATAACCGCTTGGCATCTTTTTCGGTCTGTACTACATTTTTACCGTTCGTAAATCCCCATCTGTACAGTAGTCTATGAATATGAGTATCTACCGGAAAAGCAGGGATTCCAAAGGCTTGGGAAACCACCACACTTGCCGTTTTATGCCCCACGGCAGGAAATTCTTCTAGCAAAGCAATATCTTTGGGAACTACACCATCATACCTATCTACCAATATTTTGGAAAGTCCGTAAATGCCTTTTGATTTCATTGGCGATAGCCCAACAGGCCTAATTATCGCTCTAATTTCATCAACCGAAAGCTTGATCATGTCGTAAGGGTTATCGGCCTTGGCAAACAGTAAAGGTGTAATTTGATTTACGCGTACATCTGTACTCTGCGCCGATAAAAGCACTGCAATCAGTAGGGTGTACGGGTCCTTATGGTCTAATGGAACCGGAATTTCTGGGTAGAGCTCCTGTAATGTAGAAATAGTAAAGGCAACTTTTTCGGCTTTCGTCATTTATTGTTTAATTTTACTCTAATTTACTTAAACGATATAAAAATACGAATTCACTATGAAAACATTACAAGTAGGAGATAAGGTTCCTTCATTTTCCGCTCAAGATCAAGATGGCAATACTATCAATTTATCGGACTATTCGGGAAAAAATCTGGTTGTTTTTTTCTATCCTAGGGCAAATACACCAGGTTGTACCGCGGAAGCCTGTAATTTAAGGGATAATTACAAGACCTTACAAGATGCAGGTTACGAGTTGTTGGGCGTGAGCGAAGATTCGCAGAAAAAGCAGGCCAGTTTTAAGAATAAGTATGAATTTCCATTTCCGCTATTGGCAGATGAAGACCATGCGGTCATTAATGCATTTGGTGTTTGGGGACCCAAGAAATTTATGGGAAAGGAGTTCGACGGTATCCATAGAACAACCTTTGTTGTAGATGGTAAAGGAAAGGTTTCAAGAGTAATCGATAAGGTAAAGACCAAAGATCACGCGGCTCAACTTTTAGAGGAATAGGGGATTAAAAGACCGAAAATCAAGTTTCTATCCCTTTACTATTTTTTGAGATTGGATATAACGAAAAAAGCAAGTTGTCTTATTAAAAATGGACCACTTGCTTTTTTATGGTCAGAATCCTTAAAGTAGCTTTTAAAATAAAGCTATATAGACCATGTTTAAACAATCTAATTTTCTAATAGTTCTTTTTTGCTAAACAATTTTTTCTCTTTAATGATTTCGGCAATACCTTCTGGCAGCATTTTTTCCCAGCCCTCTTCATCGTTCATTAATTTTTTAAGGACATCCCTAGAAAAAATATGCATGATTTCAGGGTCATAATCTATGATATCCATTACTTTGCCATTATACTTAAAGAACTTATAAAGTTCTTTCATTCTTGGGTGTACCTTTACATTATTACTGGTCATAACTTGTCCCGTATCAGGATTTTTCATGGGGTAGAGATACACTTGTAAATCCTTAAAGAACAGTTTTCCAAAGGCCTCTAAAATTCCACCACTCAAATGTCGGTAGTATTTTTCATCAAAAATATCCACCAAGTTATTTACCCCCATGGTGAGTCCGATCCTATTCTTGGTATAATTGTTAAAGTATTCTACCAATTTATAGTATTCCTGAAATTTAGATATCATAACGCTATGGCCTAGGGAACATAGTAATTCTGCCCTATCCATAAAATCCTGTTCGTCTATTTCTCCAGATGCCTTTAAGTTGGATAAGGTAATTTCAAAGATTACGATTGTATTTTCTTGATCTACTTGTGGATCCCTGATAAAAATATCAAAGGATTTTTGGAACATGTCCATGTTTACCTTGGTTACTGGTCTAAAACTTCCCCGTAAAGCAAGAATATTCTTTTTGTACAAGATTGCCGCAGGCAATAAATTATTACCGTCCGGGCCAAACATAACGGCATCTGTCATGTCATTACGAATCAATTGAAGGCTCATTAATCTATTGTCCACCTCCGTAAAATTAGGTCCCGAGAAATTGATCATGTCAATTTCTACAGTGTCCTTATCAATATGGTCGTATAAATATTTTAGTAACTTTCTTGGTTTATGATATTTGTAAAAGGCACCATAAATGAGATTAACGCCTAGTATTCCTAAAGTTTCTTGCTGTAACCTTGCTTCGTTCTGTTTGAAACGAATGTGCAGAATAATTTCATCATACTCTTTTTGGTTGGGGTCTAGTTGATAACGTATCCCAACCCAGCCATGGCCTTTGTATCTTTTAGAAAAATCTATAGTAGCAACAGTATTTGAGTAGGAGAAAAATAACCGATCTGGATGGAGCTCTCTGCTGATACGCTCCTCCATAAGGGACATTTCATAGCTTAGCATAGTTTTTAGTCGAGCTTGGGTTACATAGCGCCCATCGCTCTCCGTACCATAAATGGCATCACTAAAATCCTTATCGTAGGCACTCATGGCCTTCGCAATGGTTCCCGATGCACCTCCCGAACGGAAGAAATGACGCGCGGTTTCTTGTCCGGCACCTATTTCGGAAAACGTTCCGTAAATATCTGGATTTAGATTAATTCTTAAGGTTTTCGCCTTGATAGAGGGGATATTTTCAAAGGCTGATTCTCTTTTAAACACTGATGACATGTTGTTTGTTTTGCTTTTTCAAAGTTATAAATATCATACTATCTAACGGTTAAACCATTTAAAAATTTGAAATTACTTTCAACCAAGCTTATTTTGTGATATTTTGTACAGTTCATGTTCCTAATTTACATAGTTCAACCAATTTTTAGGTCGGCAATTGTCTAAATAAAGCCTTAAATTTGAAGTAGAAATATGAGCTTCAAAATTACATTTTTAGGTACCGGTACTTCGCAGGGCGTGCCCGTAATTGGGAGTACACATCCAGTTTGTCTTAGTAATGACCCAAAGGATAAGAGGTTGCGTGTATCCGTTCTCCTGTCCTGGGATACTATTAATTATGTGATTGACTGTGGTCCGGATTTTAGGCAGCAAATGCTTATCAACAAAGTCTCTAGGTTAGACGGTATTTTGTTTACCCACGAACATTCCGATCATACAGCGGGTATAGACGACATTCGTCCATTTTTTTTCAAACAGGGTGATATTCCTATTTATGCGAACAAGAGGGTTGTTAAATCGTTAAAAAAGAGATTCGGATACATTTTTGATGAAAAGGATAGGTATCCAGGGGCACCGGCCGTTGACATCAATTATGTGAAAAAGGATAGCAACTTTCTTATTAGTGATAAGACGGTAACGCCTATTGAAGCTTTTCATAACCGGTTAAAGGTTTTGGGTTATCGTATAGGCGACTTTACGTATTTAACAGACGTGAAATCAATAGAACCAAAGGAAATCGAAAAAATAAAAGGGTCTAAGGTGTTGGTCGTCAACGCACTTAGAAAGGAACCTCACCATTCACATTTTAACTTGCAGGAAGCTTTGGATTTTGTGGCGGAAGTAAAACCGGAAAGGGCATATTTCACACATATTAGCCACCTCATGGGTTTTCATGCGGAAGTGGAGAAAAGCTTACCAGAAAATGTTCACCTGGCCTATGACAATCTATCCATAGAAATTTGAGTTGTAAATACGAAATCCCATTTCAGGCCGTTGGACCTTTGGTAACCCATAAGATTGAACAAGTAAACACTTGGAAGAATGAATTCAATACCCGATGAAATGAGCCATACAAGAAGTTACTACCAATCAAAATCTAACTTTGCAAATAACCTCTGACGACTAAAAAACAACTAATTGTAAAAAATGAAAAATAAAATATTTCTTTACCTCTTTCTCTTTACCGCATTGATTTGTATGTATCTTTTTGTAAGTAGCGGTAATATGGCCAAGGCCAATATGGAGTCCATCCTAAAACTAAAAGAAGAGGTGAGTGTCCTTGAAGATTCTTTACAGAAATCAGAAGTGAAGCTTTTGGAGATGCAATATTTTTCTCTGGAGAACAATGATGATGCTTTGGCGTATTACGACCATCTGAATATTGAGAATCCAGCGCGCTATGTTGCGGATAAGTTACTGGAAACCAATGAATCTAAAGGAGATAATCCTTTAATTCCTTACCAAGGTATGGAAAACGATTTTAAAATCAACAAAATCAAAATTCTAAACCACAAATGGATTTTGACCGACTTTTCTGACGGTAAGTACTGGGGAGAACTCCTGATTAAATATGAACTTAAGGATGATTTGGGAGTTGACTTCACACTAATGGACCACTTATTATATACGAGGAACAATTAGTTATGTCCTGACAAAACTAAGTTTGTGCATGGGAAGTAGGACAGTCCACTTTGTATATCCTGTGCTTACCGAAAACGACCTTCAAGCGGCATAGTGCCTTTTTAAACCGATTCATCGGAAAACTATTTTGGTACTGCTACTGGCCGATCTTATCTGCCAACCATTTCTTAAAGGAATGGAAATTCTGCGGTGCTACGCCGTGGCCAACCGGAAACTCTTCAAAAACATGCTTTATGTGTAAGCTTGTTAATAATTCAGGCGCTTTTTGGGCCCATTCCAAAGGGATTACCTGATCTACTTGTCCGTGGGAAGCATATATATTAAGGTTGGAGTGGTCTAGCTGGGCATAACCATCCACTAGAATATTTTCATTTATATAACCGCTTAGCGCAATTACATTTTTAATTTTTTCGGGGTAGGAGAGGGCTACTGCATAGCTTAATATGGTGCCTTGGCTAAAGCCCAGCAAGGTAATATTGGTGTCGTCCAAGTTGTAGGTATCACAGCACTCTTTTATGAAATCAACTATTTTATCCCTTGATGTTCTGGCCTGGAGGTCATCACTCCATTTTCCCTTATCGGCATCAAAATTTATAGCATACCAAGCATAACCAAAGGGTTCCAAAGTATAAGGGGCCCGGACAGATATAATACAAAACTCCTTGGGCAATTCCTGCGCAAATGAAAATAAATCCTCCTCATTACTTCCATAGCCATGCAGCATAAATAGTACCGGTGCTTTTTTATCCGTCAGGGAAGAGGGTCTTATAATGTGTTCTAAGGAAAGGGGAGCTGTAGTCATAATACTAAGAAATAAAAGTGAACCATTTTTGGAAATAGGGACCTAGAATGGGTACAGACTGTTCTTTGTTGCTAATGGCGCCCATAAAACCGTAGAACCATAATACAATGTAACAAATATAAAGTCCGTAAAATGCATATAAATTACCCCATTGGTTATTTAAAAGACCAAATCCAATAAATAGTACATGTAAGCCAAAAGCTTGCCTGGTATGGAATCGGGCAAACCTATGTTTAGGTTCAGCATTCATGCTTAGCGCAATTAAAGAACCCAAAATGGTAAGATAGGCAACAATTGCAATGGTTTTTCCAGGTACAGTTTCATTTTTTTCCATTCATTAATCGTTTAATACCAATTTGTTGTTGGCTATAGTGCCTATTACTTTTCCCTTAAGCTTTTTCCCTAAAAACAAACTGTTTTTAGAAGTACTTAGAATGTTATCGTTAGAAAAGGCATACTCAGTTTCCGGTTCAAAAAAAGTAAGGGACGCTTCTTTTCCTTCTTGTAGCATAGGGGTTTCTAAGCCATATGTTTCTCTTCCCTTGGTTAATAGGGCAATGGTTTCTTCTAGGTCAAAAACTGTATTCAAAGCACTATATGCACTTTCCAATCCTATGGTTCCGTAAGCTGCGTGGTCAAACTCCACTTGCTTTAATTCAATGTTCAGTGGGGTGTGATCGGTGGTTACAAAATCGATTGTGCCGTTTTTTAGGCCTTTGATTAGTTCTTTATTATCCTCCTTATTGCGCAGCGGCGGAAGTGTTTTAAAATGGGTGTCAAAATCTTCTAAGGTTTCGTCTGTATACAAAAGATTATGAATGGCAACACTGCAGGTAACGTCCAGTCCTTTCTTTTTGGCAGCAGCAATCAGTTTTACCGAGTTGGCGGTGCTAATGGTAGGGATGTGTAATCTGCCTCCCGTGTATTCCAAAATAAAAAGATCTCTTGCTATATTCAGTTCTTCGGCCAGGGAAGGTATTCCTTTTAATCCAAGTCGCGTGCTTTGTTCTCCTTCGTTTACCACGCCCTTCCCGGCAATCTTGGTTTCTAACGGAAATGAATACACAAGGCCATCAAAATTTTGGGTGTACTGCAGCGCTATCTTTAATAAGTTGGCATTGGATATGGCGTGTTTAAAGTCATAAAATGCTACTGCTCCTGCATTTTTCATATCGTAAAGTTCTGCCAAGGACTCCCCCTGTCCTTTAACGCTGAGGTTTCCCAAAGGATGAAGGCCTGTGAGGTGGTCTTTGCCCGCATCCTTCAAAAATACAATATCGGAACTACTATCCGGAACCGGATGGCTGCTAGGATTTAGTACCACATCCGTAAATCCACTTTTTGCAGCGGTCAACAAACCATTTGTAATAGTTTCCCTTTCCTCGTAACCAGGTTCTCCTAGGGCAATTCCGCTATCGAACCAACCAATGGAAACATGTAAGTTTTTATGGTCTACGATCTTAGTATTTGAAGGCGGCGTAATAGTTACCGCGATTTTTTCAATAATTCCGTCAACAATTAGAATATCCCGCTTTTTTAAATGTAAATCTCGGTTACTGGCATCTAAAATTTTTGCTGATTTTAAGAGTATTTTCATGTCGCCTGTGCTTAAGTAACTGGTTTATTTCAATAACCTTTGGAAAATCGTTTCCAAAATAACGAATAGCAATGCTAAAATAACGAACCATTTCCAAAATTCGCTGATATGGTTCGCCCTTTGGCTTTCCTCGAAAAATGAGGGGATTGATTGATGCAAGCGCTCTTCAGGGATATCCTGCAAATTGGAGTAGGAGAGATCACTCTCTTTTCTGTTGTGGTTAAAACTCATATTTTGGAGCGTGTTGCCGTTATTTTGTACCTGGTAAATACCGTCTGCGGTAGGGTTTTCTTTAAAGGAAAGCTGTACTTTTTTAGGGAGCAACTTCTGTTGGGGTATGTACTCTTTGCTTTCTTTTGCTAATTTAAGGATGTTGTCCTTGGCCAAGGATACCGGAATTTCTATAGTAGTTGCATCGCCCAAGGTATGGTATAATTCCGGAAGTTTTAAGCTGTTTTTGCCCATATTATAAAAACTTGGAACGATCAACGGCGAGTTCTTAAAGTTGGAGTTCAGTTCCGAGAGGGAAGCCGTAAAAAAGTAGGCTTCATCCCTCCCGAACAAAAATGATGAATTGTTCTGCAGCTGCAAGGCCGATAGTGCCGATGTGCCTACGGTGTAATAGGAGTTGACCTTAGGATATTGAAAATTCGTCACACTTTTTTCGAAAACATTGCCGTACAACGGATGCTCGAACAACACTTTTGAAATGGCAATTTCTTGGGGTATTTTAGTGGTATAACGGGTACTAAAATAGCCGGATGCCAACTGGTTATAGCTTGTTAAGTCTATAGTAATCGCCGGAATTACCGTTATATGTCCACCACTGTCCGTAAACGATGTAAGGGCTGTGGAGAGTCCGGAAGGAATAGTTTCCAGTTCGTTCAGCACAATAAGGTTGTAGAGCTCAATTGTGCCGTAGTTGAGTTGCTTTAGATTGATACTTGAAAAATCGAAATCTTCATCCGTAAATATTCTGGAGAGATAAGATGAATCGGCATCTCCAATGGAAAGTACTTTTATTTTTTCAGGTGCGTCCAAATTAAAATAGAACTGATTATCATAGGATAGGCCGTTATCGGATAGTACTATTTTCCCCAATATGGCTTCATTTGCGGGAATGGAAAAATTGACTTTGGCTTTTTTGTCCTGATTGAATTTTGCTGCCGTTTTTGCTATTAATTTATCGGCATTGTAAAGTGAAACTGCAGTAGTCTCCAAGTTGGTATTAGCAGAAAGTTCGGCTGTTAGTTCTATAATCGAGTTCTCTATTTGGCCTAAATAAACAGAATCAATAGAAACATTGGTTACCTCATCCAAAGTGGGTTTTATTAAATGGATCGTGGTGTTCTGCAAAGTATCCGGAGGTATTTCGCCCATTCTTTTTTGGAAGTCGGAAAAAAGAACCGTATGTTGACTGGTGCCCGCTTCTTTTTTAAAATACGTTTCTGAAATAAGCAATATCTCTTCCAGTGTTAGTTGATTGCTACTAATGGACAATTGCAATAGCTCGTTCTTTATATCTTGGATCTTCACATCCTTAAATACCTTATCATTTGTGAAAAAGGTAAATGTTTCGCTTTCAGGTACACTTTTAATAAAATCCTGTACGCTATTTTGGAGTAGGGTTATGCCTTGTGTTTTCGCCTGCATGCTAAAGGAGTTATCCAGATAAAAGACATACTCCTTTTTTTGTAGTGCCGCCGCATCCGCTGAAAAGGGTTGTGCAAAAGCAAATACTAGGGCGGTAATAAGTCCTAATCTGGTAAAGAGGAGCAGCCATTTTTTTATGGTACTACTTTTTCTGGATTCAGAAACTACCTTTTTGAGCAGCTTTACATTGGTAAAAGGCGTTTTTTTAAACCTTCGGAGATTAAATAGATGTATAATGATGGGAATGACCAGAAGAAGTAAGGCCCAAAGAAGTTCTGGATATTTAAACTGCATTCCTGTTTATGATTACACAAAGATACTTATTTTGGACTTATCCGCTTTGCCCATTTTCACTTTAAATCAGTCTAATTTTAAAAAATAAGTCTTAGGAAGTTTAGCAGAAAAAAAAGTAATCTGTCATCGGTTTTTTTTCTAATTGATACAGATAATTGCGTATGTCTTGTTGTTCGCTCTCGTTGGCAACCGTAATGATTGTTTGAAAGTTGGCTACTTGCGTCAAGTGTTGAAACGGTTTAAGGGTAACCCCATAGATTTCCTTTCCTATTTTCTTTGGATTATCACAAATCCATATAAAATCCACCTTCTCAACCTGGAGCATTTGTGCTATTTGCTTTCCCTTTTTTCCTGCACCCCAAATTGCCAAAGGTCTGCTCTTGTCCCAATGTAGTTTTAGAAAATAGTGTAGTTTAATGTCCAAAAAATAGTTTTGGGCATAATGTTCGCTGGTGCGCGAGGTTCTGGCATCGTAATCTCGCCATAACAAAAGAATTTCGTTACAAGGAATAATTTGGAATCCCGTAGCATAAAACCTAAAGGCAAGGTCATAATCCTCTGGGTAGCGATTGCTTTCAAATGCGCCGCAGGCATCTAGATCGCTGCGATGCACCATCCAGCAAGGTGAGGGGATTACACATTCTTTGTAAATTTCGGAGAAATTGATACCTTTTTCTGTTAAGGCATTCAGCCATTTTTCATAACGTTCATATCCATTGCTTATGCCTTCTGCCGAAAAATAGTGTACCTGGCCTACGGACAAATGTCCAATGCCTTTTTGGGTCAGATCTCGCGCCATGTGCGATATTCGCTTCTTTGTCATAACGTCGTCCGAATCCATACGGGTAATAAACAAACCGTTGCTCTTGAGGTAAGCGGTACGTAAGGCTTGGATAATGCCGTTACCTGAATTTATATAGGTTTTAATTCTGGCATCTTGTTGCGCATATTCCTGTACAATTTCATAACTGGCATCTGTAGAGTGATCGTTAATGGCTATGACCTCCCAATTGGTGTAAGTCTGTGCTAGGATAGAATCTAAACAATCCGTTATATATCCCGCTGTATTTTTATAAGGAATAAGTATGCTTACCAAGGAACCTGCCATTTTAAGTCTTCATTGTTAGAGCCGGCAAACTACTATCGTTTCTGGAATTATACAATCTTTGTCTTTGTTTGCTTAAAATTTTAATCCTATTATATTTTCAACTTTGTAATCCTTTGAGCTCTTGGCCAGCTTTATGTCCTTTTTTCGTTTTCCTCAAAATTAGGAGATAAATTCAATATGTTTAAAGCCTTTGCACTTTGGGATTACTGGGACTTTAAAAAGCAAGACTAATTGTAAGGTCGTGTGGTCACTTACCCTGTGAACCCTTTAAAAGAAGTTTATCTTTACAGCGTAGAACAATCAAAAAAATGTTTTGAGTATCTTTAAAATAAAATAAACAGTTGGCCGAGCTTATAAGAATATACGAAGAGAATCCCAATCCTAAGGAAATAAGTAGGGTAGTGCAGGTGTTGCGTAAAGGTGGTTTGGTCATTTATCCAACCGATACCGTGTACGGACTCGGTTGCGACATTACAAATACCAAAGCCTTGGAGAAGATTGCCCGTATAAAAGGTATTAAGCTTGCAAAGGCCAATTGGTCGTTTATATGTGCAGATCTTAGTAATCTTTCTGATTATGTTAGGCAAATAGATACCGCTACATTTAAGATTTTAAAAAGGGCTTTACCCGGCCCTTACACCTTTATATTGCCAGGAAATAATAATTTACCCAAAGATTTTAAAAAGAAGAAAACTGTTGGCATAAGGGTACCGGACAACAGAATTGCCAAAGCATTGGTAGAAGGCTTGGGAAATCCCATCGTTTCTACTTCCATACATGATGACGACGATGTTTTGGAATATACCACCGATCCTGAACTTATTTATGAGAAATGGGATAATCTGGTAGATATTGTCATAGATGGTGGCTACGGGGATAATGTGGGATCTACCATAATTGATTTATCTACCGGTCATCCAGAGGTAATTCGTGAAGGAAAGGGTAGCTTAGATATTCTATAAATATTTTTGACCTATTTTATTTGGATAAGGGTTAAAACGACCTTTAGACCTTATTCACTCTATCTTGCGGTTCAAATGAATACCAATTATCAATAGAAATGCTTCGAACAGATTGTTTTGAAACGCTATATATTTTATAGAGGATAACTCTCTTCTAGGTGATAAGCTCTCGGAGGTCTTTTTTTGATTCCTTGTAATCCGAAAATCCTTGCCTGGACGAGATTTTCTTCCTTGATACAGATAAACCCTTTTATTAATCGTCCTAGCCTTGGAGGTCGGTAGTTCCTATAGTAAGGCTCTACCTTAAATTGTCCTTGGTCAAGATTAGTTTTTACCCTCCCCACATAAATATAAAAAAGAAAGAATAGCTTGTTTTAAATGATAGATGATGCAATACCTCGAAGGGTTGCTTCGAAAATTAAAAAAGTTACTTTCATTTTAATGCCTCGACTTTTTGTCCAGGGTTCTTTATTTTCTGTCAATACTATACTTTCCAGGACCCAATAGGGCAATTGTAATAAAGGCTATTAGAAAAAGTAGTGCTTTCTCCTTTGTGCCAAAAGGGTCGGCAGCATGTACAATAAATGCGGCAACGCCCATGGTAATCACGGTAGGGATACTCACTAAACGGGTTTTATACCCTATAATAATCAGAATTGGACATAAGAATTCTCCAATTACGGCGAGAAATAAGGAAGGAGCCGCACCAATACCGATAGGGTCTCCAAACTCGAAATCTCCTGAAATCATTTTTTGAAATTTGGGTAAACCATGAGTTAGCATCATGGCAGAAATAGCAATTCTAAAAAAGGCAAGGCCAAGATCTTTAATGGGGGATTTTGTCATGTTGTAATTTAATAGGTCCCTATAAAATTATCAAATTTTTATTGTTTTTCTAGAATTATTTGAAATTGATTTAAAAGTTCCAAACTATTTTCTAGATTGAAATACAATGGCGGTTTAATTTTAAGGACGCTGTCGTAAGGACCATCTGTACTTACCAGGATAAAATGCTCCCGTAAACTGTTTTTTATGGTCTGCGCTAAAGGGGTGTTTGGGCTTCCGTCCTTTGTCATCAATTCTATGCCTAAGAACAATCCACTACCGCGAACGTCACCTATTTCTTTATATTCCTGTTTTAGGTGTTCCAAATTTCTTTTTAAATAGTTCCCTACTTCTAACGCGTGTGCTTGTAATCCGTCTTGCTCTATTACCTCAAGCACGGCTTCCCCGATGGCACAGGAAACGGGATTTCCACCAAAAGAGCTGAAAAATTCCATACCGTTATCAAAACTTTCCGCTATTTCGGACGTAGTAACTACAGCACCAATGGGGTGACCATTTCCCATGGGTTTGCCTAAAATAACCATATCCGGTACAACATCATACATTTCATAACCCCAGAAATGGGAACCTAGTCGTCCAAACCCCACTTGCACCTCGTCGCTAATACACAGTCCGCCCTGAGCTCTTATTTTTGGATAGATCTCTTTTAAAAATCCTTGGGCCAACGGTACTTGCCCGCCACAACCCACAATGGGTTCTGCAATAAAAGCGGCAATAGTCCCGTGTTCTTCCGTAATCTGCCTTCCAGTAATTTTGGAATAATGGGCACAGGCCTCGGATTCCGACTCAAAACCGGAGTTATAGACTTTGGGCATCGCCGTTTGTATAATATGCGCTGCTTTTCCTTTTCCGCCCTTATGGTTATATTTGTAGTGGCTAATATCTATACCGTTCTGCGTATTGCCGTGGTAACCATGCTCCAGTACCATGATCTTATTTTTTTTGGTGTGGGTTTTTGCCATTCTTATGGCCAAATCGCTAGCGGCGCTACCGGAGTTTACAAAAAATACTTTATTGAGATGTGGCGGAAATTTGGCCAGTAGTTTTTCCGAATAGGACAGCAGTTCCTCATAAATATATCGGGTATTGGTGTTTAAACGAGCCATGGTCCGTTGTCCTGCAGCCACCACGCAGGGGTGGCAGTGTCCCACCTGCATGATGTTGTTATAGGCATCCAAAATGGTATTGCCGTCCGTGTCGTACATGAACTGAAAAGCGGAGCGGGACATTTGGATCGGTCGCTTATAACTTAAGGATAATGCCTTCCCAATAGTTTGATTTCTCCGGTTCAGCTGGTATTCCAAAGACTGTTTTGTTGTTTCTGGATAAGCACACGCTTTCCTAAAGGTATCTTTCACTCGGATGGGATTGATCCTTAACCATGTTCTCAGTAAATCCCATGCCGGTTTCTCACTTATGGTTATATAATCGGAGTCCGGTTTTTGTTTCTTGGTGTGGGCAGAGTTACATACGCTGGTGCAAAGGCGTGCGGCAATCAAATAATACAAAGCATCCAGTTCCTCTATTTCTAAGGGAAATATGTTGTGATAGGCCCTTATAACTATTGCCGCTATGGTTAGTGGTTCTTCTTCTTGAAACATAATATACGTTAGGCCAACGGCAAGTTCGTTGATCAGCCAAGTATGGCTCATATCGCCAAAATCTATAAATCCGCTGACATTACCTTGGTTAGTGAGTACGTTCCAATCATTGGCATCGTTATGGATGATGCTTTTTCTGAAGGTATGCTGTATAGGAAGGATGTACTCATCAAACTGAAGAAAAAAATAGCGTACCAAATTTTGGTCTTTTGCGTCCGTTATGTCATTTATGTAAGGCCGGCTATTTCCAAAATACTTCAAATCCCAAACTGTTTCTTTAGCAGCGAAAATAGCATTATAGTGTCCCGATAAAGTTTTATCAATAGCACCTAAGGCATTTCCGAAAGAAACCAATAAGGGTTCGTTTTTGGATATTTCAGCCAAAAAGGTACCTTCTATAAATGGCAATAACCTATAAATGGCCTCATCTGCCAGTGCAAAGGGAAGGTTTTTGACTGTACAGATACTTTTGGGGAATTTAAGATGGGGAATAGTTTGCAGTTTTTCCGCAACTTCATCCTCTGCGCGGAGTAAGGCTAGCGTTTCCTCCGAATAGGTATATTTTTTTAAAACAAACGTGCCCTTGTTCGATGTTACCTTAAAATTGATGCTGTCATAACCTTCCAATGAAACAAGGGTACAATCGGTTAGTCCATAATACTTTTCCAGAATCGATATCATCGTACCCTAAATTTTGGTCGTTAATTACAAAACTACTTTAAGAAATTGAAATAGGGTAGTGAACACTTTGTTTTAGAATTAAAATCTTATGGAAAGTTGTCTTTTTATGTGCAAGAATGCTACATTTTCAGGAAAAAGCATTAGAGACTAATACTCGCACTTAAAAGTAGCACCAAAGTTCCCATGGTAAAGTCTTGCAGCGTAAGGCATGGAACCAATGCTACATTAGCTCAGTTTAGGATAATCCTCCGGATTTGCTTCGTGAAGTATACCGTACACCTTTTCAAAAATATCTTCCGCATTTGGTTTGGAAAAATAGTCGCCGTCCGTACCGTAGGCCGGCCTATGCGGCTGTGCGCTTAAGGTCTGGGGAGCACTGTCCAAATACTGATATGCTTTCTGTTTTTCTACAATTTCATTGAGTAAATAGGCAGAGCATCCTCCTGGCATATCCTCATCTATAACTAATAAGCGGTTTGTTTTTTGAACACTCCTAACCACATCCTTTTTAATGTCAAAAGGGAGTAGGGTCTGTGCATCGATTACTTCCGCATCTATACCCACCTCTAACAATTCCTTTGCCGCCTGTAGCACTATCCTTAGCGTTGAACCATACGAAATTAAGGTGATGTCCGAACCTTCTTTGAGTGTTTCTACAACGCCGATAGGGGTGCAGAACTCTCCTAAGTTGATTGGTTTTGCTTCTTTTAATCGGTATCCGTTAAGACTTTCTATAACTAGGGCGGGTTCATCACTTTTCATGAGCGTATTGTAGAAGCCTGCCGCTTGGGTCATATTTCTTGGGGTAAGGATATACATGCCCCTTAGTAGGTGTATTAGACCACCCATTTGGGAACCGGAGTGCCAAATACCTTCTAAACGATGACCGCGCGTTCTTACGATGAGAGGTGCTTTTTGTTTACCTTTTGTTCGGTATAGTAGCGTGGCCAAGTCGTCGGTAAGCGATGACATGGCGTAAAAAATATAATCCAAATACTGAATTTCGGCAATGGGACGAAGACCTCTCATGGCCATCCCTATTCCTTGGCCAATGATCGTGGTTTCCCGTATTCCGGTATCTGCTATCCTCGTACTGCCATATTTTTCTTGTAGTCCTTCCAGTCCTTGGTTTACATCTCCGATAGCACCACTATCCTCTCCAAAAACAAGGGCGTTGGGATACGTTTCGAACAACTTATCAAAATTATCCCTAAGAATTACCCGCCCGTCTACATTCTCGGGGTTTTTATCATATGTAGGTACAATTGCGTCTATATTTGTGGCTCTATTATCATGTGGACTATATAAATAAGAACTGAACTCAGGTTGCACTTTTTTTAAGTAATTATGCGCCCAATCCACAAGTGCCTTGCGCTCTGCGGATGTTTCTCCCAAAAGGTATCTGAGCGATTTTCTGGATGCTACCGCCAAATCTTTCATGATAGGTTCCTCTACTGCGATAAGGTCATTTTTAATCTTGGTCAAAAAGTTCTTGTTGGGACTTTTTAGTGCTGCCGCATCTATAAGTTGCACCAATCTTTTTTTGGTAATGATATTTTCCCGTAAAAACTCGCTCCAAGCCTCTTTCTTGGCTTCCCTAACGGTTCTTTTGATACGCTTTTCCAATTCATCCAGTTCTCCGGTAGTGGCGATACGGGATTCGAGTATCCATTCCTTGAACCTCTTGTTGCAATCATTGTCCCGTTCCCACGCCAGACGCTTGTCGTCCTTGTAACGTTCGTGCGAACCCGAGGTAGAATGCCCTTGGGGCTGGGTTAATTCGGTAACATGTATGATTACGGGAACATGCTCTTGTCTTGCAATATCGGATGCATTTTCATAAGCATGCATCAAAGCGGTATAATCCCAACCTTTTACCTTTAAAAGCTCATAGCCATTATGGTTTTCATCACGTTGAAAACCAGATAGTATCTTAGAAATATCCTCTTTTGTGGTGTGATGTTTTGCGGGAACCGATATACCGTAGGCATCATCCCAAATACTTACGACCATAGGCACTTGAAGCACCCCTCCTGCATTTATGGTTTCCCAGAACATACCTTCGCTTGTGCTGGCATTACCGATGGTTCCCCAAGCTACCTCGTTTCCGTCATCTGAAAACTTGGTACTGTTCATTCCCTTTTCTGTTCTATATACTTTAGATGCTTGCGCCAAGCCTAATAACCTAGGCATTTGCCCGGCTGTACATGAAATATCCGCGCTACTATTTTTTTGGCTAGTAAGGTCTTTCCAGGTGCCATCTTCGTTAAGGCTATGGGTAAGGAAGTGACCACCCATTTGCCTTCCGCCGCTCATGGGTTCCTTTTGCATATCGGTAGTGGCGTACAGTCCGTGAAAAAAATCTTTCGGTTCAAGCGCACCTATGGCCATCATAAAGGTCTGGTCTCGATAATACCCGCTTCTAAAATCACCTTCTTTAAAGGCTCTTGCCATAGCCAGTTGGGGGAGTTCTTTCCCATCTCCGAATATTCCAAATTTGGCCTTTCCGGTAAGCACTTCTTTTCTGCCTAAAAGGCTACAGGCCCTACTAAGGAAAGCTATTTCATAATCATGTAGAATCTGATCTTTGAAATCTTCAAAGGAAATATCGTTGCTCGTTTTGGAAGATACTTTCATAGGCTACATGGTGTTGTCACAAAAATACCTAAACTAAAGCATTTTAGCAACGGTAAAACGGCAATATTGGTTGAGATATTATTAATTTTATCAACAAATAATTATGTATTTATTAAAATAGCGCTAGAAATATGTGGTTTTGTTGCGGATATGGAACCTAGAACCAGGTTCTAGTAAATAATCCGGTAAGAGTTCTTGGACTTACGGTTATAATGAAGCGGATTTTTTCCCCATAGTTTTGTTCGCCAACTTCCCAACCGTTATTGGAATAAATAGGAAAATAAAGTTCGAAATAATCTGTAACCAAGTTTAACCGTATACCGGAATCATAAACGAACTTTTCTTTAAAACCATTGTTTTTGACCAAACCCGCATCGCCATAAAGTTCTATCCATTTCCAAAGGTTAAAACTGGTGTTTACGGTGGTCATCCAATTATCGGAAAATCGATATTCCTCGTCCAGAAAAGATTTAAAACCTCCCTCTGCAATGATTATTTGTTGGCTATAGATGCCGGAATCCTCAGAACGGCCCAAATAGCCATAATCAAAAAGATAATCTGTGGGGCGATCTAGAGCAAAGTTGAAAAAATCGGAATCTGTCCTATTGCTTAGAAATTTACCTGCAAAGAATCTAAGGTTGAATTGCCGGTTGCTCTCAAATAACTTTCTGTATTCGTATTCAAACGCTACTTTGCTAAATTTTCCTGCCAATTGAAAATCAAAAAACCAGGAATTGTAATCAAGAATACCGTTGTTTCTGTTCTGGTACCTAGCATTGAAAACACTGTAATCCGGATTTTCATCATCATTCTGTTGTCCCTGAACCTGCGTATCAAAATCCCTAAGAATATTTACATATCTAAACGTGAGAAATTGTCGCTTGTCGGATATGAGGTCATCCGGTCGCCAGCCAAAACTTACCGAAGGTGTTACAGAAGTATATCTGGAATTTACATTGAAATGTGAAGTAGATGCATTTAGGCCATAATTGGAAACGTAGAGCCCGCTCTTATTCAAATATTTACGATAGTTAAATTTACCATACCCAACAAGGGCTTTTTCCCTAAAGGAATAGGAAGGGGCAAAATCATAAACAAAAGGCCGTTCCAACAGTGTTTTGTTGTATAGACGCATCCCGGGAGTCCACCCATCATAAATATTAAAATTTAGTATAGGAACATAAAACACTTGGTTATAATAGGGGTTTTCGGAATCCTTAAAAAAAGTAAAATGTAATTTTTTGTTGCTGGATAAAAATCCACCTAGTGATTTCCAGTTGTCCCTTTGATTAAATTCAGGTATTTTCTGATCATAATTAAGTACCAATTTGTCCTCATCATTATTTGGAATGCTGAAAGTTTCCAAGGTCTCAATGTCCTTGAACCAATATTTGGAGATAACGGAATCATTTTTAAGCCCAAACATTGAGATGGGTACATTCGTCCCTTCCTTGTTCTTTATGCTTACATTTAGGGAATCTCCAAGTTTCTCTACCTTTTTGATCTTAAAATCAATTCTACTATCGGTACCCACGTAATCATTAAAAAACCAATTGATATCTTCTTCCGTTGCCCTTTTTAATATCGACTCAAAATCTCGAACACTCACCTTGTTTCCTTGATAGTATTTATAAAAGGTCTTAATACTTTCATCTACCTTCTTCTTACCTATATAATCCGCAAGGTAGGCCAGTCCTAGGCCTGCTTTATATTTATTGGCTATTTTTTGATTGAATTTGATTAGGGAATCGTTGGGCGTGTTCAGCGCTTGATCCAAATTTTTTCTGGCCGTAAGATTGTACAGGAACGCATATTGATCGTTGAATCCCATTTTGGCGATATTAAAACTTCGCAATCCCCAGACCTTGGATAAATTTCCCAATAATTTTTGATCCGGGTAGTACTCCTCAACATAGGCAATCATTAAATAGTTAGCTATGGCACTGTTTAACCATTGTTCACGTCTTGGGTCTAGAAACAGGGTTTCTTTGAGGATACTGTTCAAAGCAGTTTTTAAGAACTTCATTTCAAACTGGAACTGTTGTTCGTAAGGGCGAATGAACGATGGTAACTGGTTGAGGCCGTATAACGGATCTTTATTGTAGTCCAATTGGCTTACCAAGAGATTTTTGTGTGGGAAATCGCCAAGGTTGTCATGAATAAAATCAACAATTTTGGTAATGCTAAGTCCTTGTCCTAGAGGGCTGTAGCGTGGCTCCGTAAGGTCGGTGACTATTGTTAGGTGAGGGGTTGTGTGCGTCTGAAAGTTTTTAGAGGTGGTCAAAATAAGTTCACCACTTTTTTGATTTTCACCCAGCAGCTGTGCAAATTGCCGGTTCGGAAATTGAGTTGCGTTACTAATGTTTAAATTGGAGGTCAAATAAAGACTGTCCGGATATTTAAAATTGATCTCGGTCTTGGAAATATTGGTATAAAGGTCTTCCAGGTCCTTGTTGGAATATAAGTTCCATTTCCCATCATAGACCGCAGGGGTGAGGTACCAGTCCTTTAAGTAATAGTTTCCTCTATTATCGTATCCATAGCTTGTGAATTTATTCGACGGTAACTTTACCTTGTAGGTGATAAAAATTTTGGTGGACTCATTGGGCATTAGAGGTTCGTTCAATCGTACCTTTAAAATATCATCACTTTCTGCCCTTTCCCACTCCAGTCCTTGGTATTTATTATCCACGACGCTAATTATAGTGGTGTAGCCCCGTTCGTTATCCTTTGCCAAATGCAGGCTTTTTTTGAATTCCTGGGCAAAACGCTTGGCCAGTCCAGAACTTTTAGAGGCGTAGGCATTGGCCCAATCGTTAAAATATAGTAAGCCCAGATTGTATCTGGAATCATTGTAATAGGTAAACTCCTGTTTAATATCCAACTCTTTGGTATATTCGTTTAAGTCCACCGTTAATTTTGTTTCATATTGGGCAAAACCGGTTACCGTTCCCCACAGAAAAAGGAAAGTACAAAAAATACCAATGTTGCTTGGAAACGGTTTCACTAGGTTTATTAAAAGTTTGGACTCAAGGTATGTCCTTTGTAAAAAGAATCGATAATCTCCACCACTTCGGCAGGAGTATCTACAATTTTGACGAGGTTTAGGTCCTCGGCACTTATGTTGCCCTCTTTGAGCATAACTTGTTGGATCCAATCCCAAAGACCGTCCCAAAAATCACTACCTACAAGAATTATGGGAAACTTTCCAATTTTATGGGTCTGTATGAGGGTAATTGCTTCAAAAAGCTCATCTAAGGTGCCAAAGCCACCAGGCATGACCACAAATCCCTGGGAATACTTTACGAACATGACTTTTCTCACAAAGAAATAATCAAAATCCAAACTTTTATCTGCATCTATATAAGGGTTGTCATGCTGTTCGAACGGAAGGTCAATATTCAGTCCTACCGATATGCCACCAGCTAAATTTGCACCTCTGTTCCCTGCTTCCATAATACCTGGCCCTCCGCCTGTGATGACGCCATAACCTGCTTCTGCAATACTTTTGGATATTTCCACAGCTAGTTTATAATACTTGGCATCCTCCTTGGTACGTGCAGAACCGAATACGGATATGCAAGGCCCTATTTTGCTCATTTTTTCAAAACCATTGACGAACTCGCCCATAATCTTAAAAAGTGCCCAAGAATCGTTGGTCTTAATTTCGTTCCAGCCTTTATGATGTTTTTCTGATCTCATATGTTATGTACTATCTAATCACATGTTTCCAAGCCTTTTTATTTCCTTGGGCCGTTGTGTTTTTATTTTATATTCATTTCTTTTTTCAAAAACACCGCGGTATAACTTTTCTTGTCCTTGCAAATTTCCTCTGGTGTGCCCGATGCCACTAACTGGCCACCGGAGCGACCACCTTCGTAACCGATATCAATGACGTAATCGGCCAGTTTTATAACATCCAGGTTATGTTCTATGACCAAAACGGTATTACCCTTGTCCGCCAACTTGTTCAGCACCTCCATTAAAACCCTGATGTCCTCAAAATGGAGACCGGTCGTAGGCTCGTCCAAGATATAAAAAGTATTGCCCGTATCCCGTTTAGATAGTTCAGTAGCTAATTTTATACGTTGTGCTTCCCCACCCGATAAGGTTGTAGATTGTTGGCCCAAAGAAATATAGCCCAAACCTACATCCTGTATGGTACTTACTTTGCGGTGAATTTTTGGGATGGCCTCAAAGAACGACACGGCTTCGTCAATGGTCATGTCCAGCACATCGGCAATGGATTTTCCTTTATAGCGGATCTCCAAGGTTTCCCTATTGAAACGTTTACCGTTACAGGTTTCGCATTCCACATAAACATCTGGTAGAAAGTTCATTTCAATGACCCGTAGTCCGCCGCCTTGGCAGGTTTCGCATCTGCCACCTTTCACATTAAAACTAAAACGCCCTGGCTTATAGCCGCGGATAGCTGCTTCGGTGGTTTTTGTAAAAAGCGTACGTATTTCGCTGAATACGCCGGTATAGGTGGCCGGGTTGGAGCGTGGTGTCCTTCCAATGGGCGATTGGTTAATATCGATGACCTTATCTATATGCTCCAGTCCCGTAATCTTTTTATAGGGCATTGGTTTTTTAACACCGTTAAAATAATAGGCGTTCATAATAGGGTAGAGGGTCTCGTTGATCAAGGTAGATTTTCCACTACCCGATACGCCCGTAACCCCGATCATTTTACCCAAAGGAAATTCGACTTTGATATTTTTTAGGTTATTCCCTGTACAACCGCTTAATACAATTTTCTTTCCGTTGCCCTTTCTTCGAGTTTTTGGAACCTCGATTTGTTTAACACCGGTGATATAATCCGCAGTTAGGGTATGGTGGTTTTTTAGTTCCGCCGGTGTGCCTTGGGAAATGATTTCTCCGCCATGTTTGCCCGCTCTTGGACCAATATCTATTACATGGTCCGCACACTCTATCATATCCCGGTCGTGTTCTACCACGATTACGGAATTCCCAATATCCCGCAGAGCCTGTAAAGATTTGATCAACCGTTCATTGTCCCTTTGGTGAAGTCCTATACTAGGTTCGTCCAAAATATAAAGCACGCCTACCAGTTGGGAACCTATTTGGGTGGCTAACCGAATCCGTTGTGCCTCACCGCCCGAGAGCGATTTGGAACCTCTGTTCAAAGAAAGGTAATCCAGACCCACATCCAAAAGAAAACGGATTCGGGTGCGGATTTCCTTAATAATTTCTTCCGCTATCTTTAATTGATTGCCCTCTAGTTTTTGTTCTAGATGTTCAAAAAAATCTGCCAGTTCTGCAGATATCCAAATTGGAGAGTTCCGAAATATTCTTGTCCATCTATTTTAAAATAGAGCGACTCTTTTCGCAATCGCGCACCTTCGCAGGTAGGACAGTGGATCTTGTCCATATATTCCTTTGCCCATCTTTTAATGCTCGTGGATTCCGCCGCCTCGAACTGACTTTTTATAAAGTTGGAAATGCCTTCGTAATCTATTTTATAGGTGCGTTTTACCCCTAGCGCTTTAGAGTCTACCTCAAAGCTTTCGTTACCACCGTGCAATAGCACGGCTATGGCTTCCTGTGGTATTTTTTCGATGGCATCCGTCAATTCAAAACCGTAGCGTTGTGCAATGGTTTCGATCTGCTTAAAGGCCCATGATTTTTTGTATTCGCCCAAAGGAGCAATACCGCCCCCTTTAATCGATAGTTTTTTATTGGGGAAAATCTTTGCTTCGTTTACCTCGTACACATGGCCTAGGCCACTGCAATTTGGGCACATGCCTTTGGGCGAGTTAAAGGAAAAGGTATTTGGTTCCGGAACAGGGTAGGATATACCTGTAGTGGGGCACATTAAATCCCGACTAAAATATCTTGGCACTGTAGTACCTTCTTCCAAGACCATGAGCACATTGTCACCGCTGTACATGGCGGTATTAATGGTCTCGGAAATGCGTTTATGCAAGTCTTCGGTTTCTACTACCTTTAAGCGGTCTATGACGATTTCGATGTCGTGGACTTTATAGCGGTCCACCTTCATCCCCTTTACAATGTCCATTATTTGGCCATCTACCCGCACCTTTACAAAGCCCTGTTTGGCAATCTGCTCAAAAAGCTCCCTGTAATGCCCTTTTCTGGATTTTATGATCGGGGCCAGCACATTTATTTTTTTGTCCCGATACGATTCAATGATGAGTTCCTTGATCTGTTCATCGTTGTAACTTACCATTTTCTCGCCCGTATTGTAACTATGTGCGTCTCCTGCACGGGCAAAAAGCAAGCGTAGGAAATCGTAGACTTCGGTAATGGTGCCCACCGTAGAGCGTGGCGATTTGGAAGTGGTTTTCTGTTCAATGGCGATGACTGGTGATAGACCATCTATTTTGTCCACATCCGGGCGTTCCAGGCCACCTAAAAACTGCCGGGCATAGGCGGAAAATGTTTCAATATACCTGCGCTGCCCCTCGGCGTAGATCGTATCAAATGCCAAGGATGACTTCCCACTGCCGGATAGGCCGGTAATGACCACCAGTTTCTCTCGCGGAATGGTAACATCTATATTTTTTAGGTTATGAACGCGCGCGCCCTTTACCTCTATATTTTCTTCGTAATTGATCATGTATTCATAGCAAGGGTGCAAAAGTACAATAATGCCTGCGAATTATGAATTGTAGTAGGATTGTGTTTTTAATAGATAATGCCTTGCGCTACTAGGAGATGCTTTTGAGTGCAGCGGTATTGGGGAAGTTGGTTTTAATCGAGGTTTAGGGGTTTCGATATCTATTATGCTATGATTTTGGCTAGGTAAGGCAAATTCAAATTGTTTTATTCGTTCTTGAATTCCCAGCTAGGAAATAGTTATAATGGCATTAGAACTAGGGCCGCATTAGCGTTATCGTCATGGGGTATTACTTTTAACAACTACTTTTTTAGAGGAATAAAAAACCCTGTCAAGCGTTCTTAACAGGGTTAGATTTTAAATAGTTGTTTTAATTAATCCCCTTCGCTTAGGGAAAAACTACCGTCTCCATTAAAATCGGTAACCTGAATAGTTACGGTCCATATACCCGAAGCTCCTGATGACGTTACTCCACCTATGGTATCTGGCTCCGTGTTTCCATCAATAGTACGGTCAAGTACTGTAGTTCCTTCGGAATCCTTAACAATTATCCGAAACGTACCCTGAGCTAGAGCAGTAATGTCTGCATTATAGTCTGCCGTATTCAGGTTATTATTCCAGATAAAGGAACGAGAGGCAGAACCGCCGTTACCAGTAAAACTCGCATCAATGTCACCGTTAAAATCTGAACGGTCCCCAACGAGCAACGTACCGTTTACTGTTACATTGGCGAACGAGTCATCATCTTTATCACAGCTAACAATTAAAATAGCGGTCATGAATACCATAGCAATTTTTAAAAATCTTACTCTTTTCATAAGTCATTAATTTGGGTTATAATTTATTGAAACGGCATAGGTGGTCATAAATTATATTAAATCATCTTATTATATTCATAAGAATATTTAATACATTAGAATAGTTACGCTATAATTTAGAGGCTTAGCTAAAAGGCAAAGAGGGTTTTCCACTACCTGAAAGGCCAGTAATGACAACCAATTTCTCATGGTGATGGTCACATCACTATTTTTAAGGTTGTGGATGCAAGCGCCCCATATGGCTATATTTTCTTGGTAATTCATCATGGCTCATAGCAATGATGAAAACGTACAATAATGACTGCGATTTACGAATTGTAATAGGGTTGTGTTTTTGACTATTGATGGATTCATCTAAATAGTCTGTGCTTTGGAGCATAGTGGTATCTGGGTAGTTGGTTTTGATGGGTATTTATGGGTTTTGTTCTAAAGTTTGCAATACAATCATGTTGTGCTGTACAACGTTGTTTTAAAATACAAATAGCATTGAATATATACAGGAAATGATATACTCTATAATCTAAAATAAAAAAACGATAATTTTTCTCAAAACAAAGCGAATTTTCCAATTCCTGAATATTCAATTTGGAGTTTATCTGTCATAGGGCTACGTTTTTAATTCGTGAGCATCTTCATACGCATACTAGCCTCTTTTTTAAAGTAGGCTTGCTCGGAAAAAAGAAAAACTAGGGAAAAGATGATATAGAGTACGAGTAATGTTAATGATGTCAGAAAAAGTTTTTTCGAATCATAATTTAAAGAATCAAAATTGGTTAACGCAGCTAAAAGTCTCACTAAAGTAATTGATAAGGCAGTAAGTAGCTTTGAAAATATATATTTAGATTGGACGTAGTTTTCACTTACATTATCAAATTTATTAATTTATTTCTGTGTTATTTTGTCGTCCATTTCTAAATATTTTACAACACTTAGTTGTGTGAATTTTTAATTCCATTTGTCAGTTGTTATCAAAGTTCGCATATCAAAACAATAGAATAAGCTCAGTTGGGAAATGGGTTTTCCACAAGTTCTCAACAGCGACCTATTATATAATTCTTACGCTAAACCTAAGTGGAATTACTTTGATTTCCGCTGTGCCTTAATAAACACATCAATACTATCTGGCCGGTCGTTTACAAAGCGCAAAGTGGTAAGTCCATTTTCGTTTTGAGAGATAACTGCTGGAATGGAAGAGGTGCATAGAAACCAACCTTCTGGCAATACCACGGTATTTCGGTTTCGCCCAAAACTGCGGTCCCAAACCAATTGATCTTTATATACCAAGTAACGGTTCGGGTCCGTGTAGGTTTCTGTGATGCGTAAACGTTTAGATTCCCCTTCTTTTACGGGATCGAACCAAATGGCAATGACTTCGGTTTCTGGCATTACTTCCGAGTCGATCGTGATGCCACGTTTTGTAATTGCATCTCCAATCAGCGATTCCACTTTAAGTTGCTCCCCGGTATCCAAGATAATGGCCGAAGGATTTGAGGCCTTACTTCCTGTTCGTACGATATTAAGGTAGCGATCCATTCCTGTGCGGGTTTCCGTATAATCGTGATACAACAAAAACGAACCTGTTTCTGGTTGTTGTAGAAAATAAACAATATCCCGGTCCTGAAATGCCCGTTCGGTAAATGTATACCCCAGTCGAGCTTTGGATTCATCCCTGGCAGTTCCTGTTCCTGGATCATAAGGATCTTCCTCCGGAATTTTAATAGTGGTACCCTTGCTTAACGGTCTTGCTTTTATGACCAAAGGCACTGCGGCCGGACTAACATTTATAAAACTAACTTTTATACGGGCATCTGCCGTAAGATCAACTTGTGAAGGATAGTTGCAATGTGTTAATTCATATCCTTTTGGTAGCACAATGCTGTTACGCTCAATGCCCAGTGTCCGCGAGAAAACGATAGAATTTCCTTCTTTAAAATAGCTTGCCGCATCCTTGTACGTTTTATCGATTCTAATGCGTGCTTGTCCACCTTTGGGAATTGGCCTGGCCAGCTCTATTTGAAGATAATCCGTTTCCTCCGATGCCGTTGTCAGTCCATTTTGTTTTGCAAGGGTGTTGTCCACAATTTGCCACTTCAATTCTTTTCCGGAGAATAGGTCCCAAACCGTATCAACAACATGTTCACTCCCGCGCCTTAGCGTATTCCAATAGTAGTTGGCGTTGGCATTTGTGGCGCTAACATCATAAATAATTCGAAATGATTGATTTTCAGGGTCTAGTAATTCGTATTGCGTATAACTATCCGTTTGTGTTTGCTGCGCTTTTACGGATAGGCTCAAAAGCAGCAGGAGTAAAAGGACAAATGATTTTAAAGCATTAAGTAGGGTTGTCATATGGTTTAGGTTTAGTCAATTTGGTTGAAGATACGGATAAGTAGCCTTTTAATTTTAATTAGGATTAAAACGGGAACTAGTGCACCACAAAAAACGAAGTTGGACAATCCAAAATTATGTGGCCAAAAACAGTTGTTTGGTCTTATAATTCTTTCTGACATTGAGTATTCAACCATCTGGTTTTAGCGTCAAAAAACATACAAGATACTGATCACCCACAAACCCCAAAAGCCTGCTTTGCAATCTCCAATTCTTCATTGGTGGGAATCACCAAAATCTTGACTTTGGAAGCCTTCGTATTTATTTCTCGTAGCGCTGCAGAGCGCGCCTCATTTTTAGCATCGTCCAGCGTTATACCTAAATAGTCCATATCGGCACAGACTAGTTTTCTGAGTACACTGGAATTCTCTCCAATGCCTGCAGTGAAGATGATGGCATCCAACCCGTTCATTGCCGCAGCGTAGGCACCTATATATTTTTTAATGCGGTAAGCGTTCATCTCCAAGGCAAGCTTGCAGTGCGTATTCCCATTTTCCGCTTCGGTCTGGATATCCCTAAGGTCACTAAAACCGGTAAGTCCCAACATGCCACTTTTTTTGGTCAGTAGGGTGTTTACTTCTTCTAAGGAATAGCCCAGTGAATTCACTAAATAGAATATGAGGGCATGGTCTATATCTCCGCTGCGTGAGCCCATGATGAGTCCGTTTCCGGGAGCGAAGCCCAGACTGTGATCTATACTTTTGCCGTTCACTATTGCTGAAATGCTGCAACCATTGCCCAGGTGGATGGTAATGAGCTTAGATGTTGACTTGTTAAGATAAGCTACGGCCTTTTCAGAAACGTATTTATGGCTGGTGCCGTGAAAGCCGTAGACTTGTATGCCATGTTCTTCATACAGGGCATTTGGTATGGCATATTTCCGAGCTTTTACAGGCATGGTTTGGAAAAAGGCAGTATCAAAGACCGCAATTTGTTTGGCTTTTGGAAAAAGTTGTTCCGCAATTAGGATGCCTTCCAAATTATGTGGATTGTGCAAAGGTGCCAAGGTGGCGTATTCCTTAATTTCTTTTTTAACGGCCTCGTTAATCAGGGTTGTGGCCGCAAAGGAATCCCCGCCATGCACTACGCGGTGTCCTACCACGTCTATCTCTGAACTGTTTTGTATCACGCCTTTAACAGGATGTAACAACAAGTCCGCAATTATTTTTAGACCTGCACTATGGCTAGCAATTGTCTCGATTTCTTCAAGCCGAACCCTGTCCGAATTATATTTAAAAACAGCTTCATCGGAGCCAATGCGCTCTATCATACCAGAGCAAACGACGGTTTCCAAAGGCATTTGTATCACTTGGAATTTGATGGACGAGCTTCCGGCGTTTATGATAAGGATGTTCATGGTCTAAAAAGGTACTTTAGGTTATAAATTGCGACGAATTACTGATTATTTCTCATTTTTCTAGTTGACTGCCTCATTCAAAGTTCAAGTTCGAGTTCGAAAACAAATTCATTTTTTTCTTGACTACAGATTACGGACTACCGTTTCAAGACCAAAGTCTACCAATTCATCAAAGTCCTTCCGCCTGTATGGCCGTAATCACCACAGTATTAAAAATATCATCTACGGTGCAGCCACGGCTTAAATCGTTTACTGGTTTGTTAAGTCCCTGTAGCATTGGTCCTATGGCCAATGCGCCTGTTTCTCGCTGTACGGCTTTATAGGTGTTATTTCCGGTATTAAGGTCCGGGAAAATAAATACGGTCGCTTTTCCGGCGACTTCCGAGTTCGGTAGTTTGCTCAACCCGACCTTTAGGTCTACGGCAGCATCGTACTGTATGGGGCCTTCTATTTTTAGGTCGGGCCGCTTTTGTTTTACAATTTCAGTTGCTCTTCGCACACGGTCCACATCTTCCCCAATGCCCGAAGCACCGGAAGAGTAGGACAGCATGGCAATTCGTGGTTCTATACCAAAGGCCGTACTCGTATCCGCGGAGGAAATAGCGATTTCAGCCAATTGTTCCGCTGTTGGATTTGGGTTAATGGCGCAATCGCCGAAAACGGTAACCCGATCCGGCAGGCACATAAAGAATACGGAGGATACCAAGGAAACTTCAGGTCTTGTTTTTACAAATTGCAAGGCAGGCAATATCGTGTGTTGCGTGGTGTGTATAGCACCCGATACCATACCGTCCGCATGGCCTTTGTACACCATCATGGTCCCATAATAGGAGACATCGGTCATTAAGTCTTCGGCCATCGTAAAATCTACGTTTTTATGTTTGCGCAGCTCAAATAGGGTAATGGCGTAATCCTCAAAATTTGGGGATTCCACTGGGTCTATAATCTGGATTTTTTCCAAATCCAAAGCGATATCCAACTTGGTAAGTTTATCCAGTATTTGGGCTTTATTGCCCAAAAGAGTAAGTTCCACGGCATTCGCATCTATTAATTGTTTGGTCGCTTTTAAGATACGCTCGTCGGTTCCTTCCGGAAGAACAATATGTTTTTTATGGTTTTTGGCGCGTTTTAAAAGATTGTACTGGAACATCCTTGGGGTAATACCCGTAGCTTCGAACGTAATCAACCGCTCGGTCAATTCTTCGGTAGGGACATAGGTTTCAAAAGCACTGATGGCCGTTTTTATCTTTTCGGTATTTTCTGCATACATCTGCGAATTTATGGCACCAATACTACTGGCAATGGCAAATGTGCCGCCTTCTACCGAAATCATGGGAACAACATCGGATAAACCTTCTATTAATTTAAGGATAGGTGGTTCGGGGGTTAGTCCGCCTGTAAGTATCATGCCCGAAATATTAGGATAATTTGCGGAGAGATTGGCTTGCAAGGCACCCAAAATAATATCTGCCCGATCGCCAGGCGTAATTACGAGTCCGTTTTCCTTTATATGGTTCAAGTAATTGCGCAGCTGCATGGCCCCTACACTAAAGCCATCGACGCGATTATTGATATGTTTTTCCCCGAACAAAATTCTACCGTTCAGGGTTTCATTTATCTCTTTTAACGATGGACTTGCTAAAATAGGGTTCAAAGGAATGGCAGCCACCAAAACAGTGGAAGGCAACTGCTTTCGGAGACCGGCTACTACCAAGGCCACGTTTTCCGGCTGCACCTTGTTGGCTATAGTGGCCAATACTTGTACGCCCTTATCATCAAAGGAGTCATAGGCAATTTGGAGATTGCCTACCAAGGCATCCATTGTTTTTCCTACGCCACTTGCGAGAATTATAGCGGGAATACCCAGGTTTTTAGCAATGACTACATTAATATCGAATTCGATGATCGCACCTTCTCCAGAGAAATTTGTGCCTTCCACGAGTACAAAGTCGGATTGCTCCTCTATGGCCTTGTATTTCTCTATGATTTTGCTGATGATCTCATCGTCATGGTCCTCGTTCTTCAAGCGGATGACTTCACTTCGGGTAAAGGCATAAGCATCTTCGAACGAAATATCGAGGTTAAAATATTTTGAAATGGTGTTGATGTGATTATCAGTGCCTCCCGGTTCAAAATCGTCTATAATTGGCCTAAAATAGGAGACCTTGGCGGCCTTGCCTAACAACAATTGCATTAGTCCAAGGGAGATGATAGATTTTCCACTATTGGGTTCTGTAGTAGCAATGTAAATAGCTTTGCTCATGTGCATGGTTTATGGGATGCAAATTTAGGGCATTAATTTTGTTTAGAAATATGAGGAATGTTAGGGAACATATCATTTTATAAAGCTAGGAGCGCAAATGGATATATTTATTCTTTTTTAGTTCATAGGTTAGCGAACTAGGTTTATTTTTGTGTAACGAGAAATAAAAATAGGATGAAGGCTACAGAAGAACAAAAGCAATTGATCGAAGAAATTGGTGTTGTTAACGAAACGAACCTCGGTCTCTCGCCTTTGGCTGCACGAATTTATGCGCTATTGATAACTTCGTCGTACGATGGACTGACTTTTGACGAAATAAGGGAGTTCATTGGTGCCAGTAAAAGTTCTGTCTCGGTAAACCTAAATGTCCTTACGCAGTTGAAATATATAGAGTATTACACCAAGTCTGGCGACAGAAAGCGGTATTTTAAGGTGGCGAAATATTTTCAGATTCAGGCACTACAACGACAGTTAGAGGCATTGGATGTGCAAATAAGACTACTGGATAAAATAAACAGTTTCAACAAAACAAACCATCCAGGGAAGTTCAAGGATGAAAAATCGTTTGGAATTTTGATGCAGGAGTACCTCAGGGCACATCAAAGATTAATCGATTCCACGGTGGATAGCATGTCTTCATTCCGCTCGGAGGACACAAATTTCTAGTTTTAATTCGGTTGTACAGACCTTAATGGTTTAGCTCTATATTCTTTGCCAAATGTCTAGTAGTTTCTTGGCTATGAAGATCGTTTGCGAAAACCTCATGAAATATAGACTCAGACCTTAATTTTAGAAGCTTGCCAAAGAGTAAGTTATATAACCCTTTGCGTATGTATCAAAATTGCAGAAATTACTATGAGTACCAAAACCAATAGTATCCAAAAACTATAGCGTCTCCTTTTACGTTTTCTCTCTTCTTTAAATGACATACTTTTCTCTTCTATTTTTAAATGAACGGTTACTGATAATTGTTGGCCGATACCCATATTAGAAACCCATGTTTACAGCTAGAAATACGAGTGATACATTACAAACCAGAATCTTATAGCTTGCTTTTTCTTATTCCCAGATGTCTTCAACCGACTACTTTTAGGTGACAAGTTAATTTTTGGCTTTAGAGAGGTGATCTTTACTGATTAAATTTTTAACCTTTACAGTAGTAGTGGGAAACGAAAAAAGAAAATACAGGTTTTTTAGGCGTACGGTAAAGGTTCTTGCCGTGGTTTTTGCGGTTTTCATTTTATTGGTACTTTTTGTCCGGAGTCCTTGGGGTCAAGATATAATAGTTTCAAAAGCCACAGATTATGTGTCCGGTAAAACCGGTACCGAGGTGGGTATCGACAAACTGTTTATTGGCTTTTCTGGGAATATTGTTCTAGAGGGGCTTTATTTGGAAGATAAGTCCGGCGACACCTTGGTATACTCCAAATCCTTGGAAGCAAACCTACCCTTAGGACCTTTGCTTTTTGGTACTAAAATAAATTTAAAATCACTCACATGGGATGGTCTAAAAGCGAATATTAGTCGAACCAAGAATTCAGAAAATTTCAATTTTAGTTTTTTGATGGATGCCTTGGTGCCACAAGATACGGTTGCGCCAGCGAACCCTTCCGAACCTCTTGATATTAGCATTGGCACCTTGGATTTTACGGATTTCGACCTAACCTATACCGACGGATTTTTAGGTATTGAAACCAGTATAAAATTAGGTAAATTGAGTTTGGATGCAGAGAAGACCGACTTAAATGCCTTACGTTTTGAGTTGGATGAGCTTAGCTTGGCCGATACTGAAATAACATACACGCAAACCAAGCCTTTTGTAGCTGAAACCGATACAACAGAACCTACCTTGCCTGTCATTTCTATTAATGAATTGACGCTGGATAATGTAAGTATAAACTACCATTCTCTTCCCGATGGGCTGTTGGCACAGGTGGCGATAGGCAAATTGAATCTCGACTTGCCTAAGGCTGATTTAACCACTAATTCCTTTGAAATTGATGCCTTATCTTTGGATAATTCCATCATTTCCTTACACGTGCCCGAACACCGGCTCTGAACCTAAGGATTCGCATGAAACCATGGCTTCTACAGGGTTTGCATGGCCGGAATATCGAATTTCCGCATCGGATATCGAACTTAAAAATAATGCTTTTGCCTATTCTGTAGGGACTCCAAAACCGCAACAGGGACAGTTCAATGCCAATGCCATGGCCTATTCCGATGTTAACTTGTCCGTAACGGATGTATCGTATGAACCTAAAAATCTGACTTTAAATGTAGAACAGCTATCGTTTGTAGAAAAAAGCGGTTTTCAACTCAACCATTTGCAGTTTAAGGTACTCATGGATGATAGCAAAGCGAGCCTGACGGATGTACAAGTACGAACCAAAAATAGCAGTCTAAAAGGAAGTACTTCGGTAACATATAGAGGCTTGGACGCTATTTATAATAATCCGAAAAACGTAAACTTGGATATAACGATTCCCAATTTTGAGATTGCGCTGCAAGACGCTTTTGTATTCAGTCCAGACTTGGAAACCAATGAATATGTGAACACCTTGGCGACAGTATTCCTATTTTAGGAAAAATAAATGCCACCGGTACCTTGGAGGCGCTCCAAATAACGGACACCGAATTGCAATGGGGAGAGACTACCAATATTACAGGAAATTTACAAGTCTATGATGTAATGCAGCCAGATTCGCTTTCTTTTGATATAGCCAAGCTCATGGCAAAAACCGGC
Organism: uncultured Flavobacteriaceae bacterium; assembly: GCA_963697395.1. Taxonomy (GTDB): domain Bacteria; phylum Bacteroidota; class Bacteroidia; order Flavobacteriales; family Flavobacteriaceae; genus Maribacter. Next base: position 157,627 of record CAVONX010000004.1, on the reverse strand, counting down.
AGACCAGATATTATCCGCTTTATATCAGAAGAAGAAGTGGGTATTTCCGTTCCAGAAATACTGGTGCTGGAGGCATCAGGAAAAGGAAGCTTAAACGCTGTAACTGCAGAAGCAAAAGTAAGTTTGCCAAAAGGGAATGCTAGGCTTACAGGTAGCTATGATGGTAAGAACGGAAACCGGTTCAGCGGAAATCTAGAGGTAGATAGTCTGCGTTTGGACAAATTGCTGAATAATCCGCAATTGGGCGGACTCGCATTTACGATGGAGGTCTCAGGTGGAGGCAAAAGTTGGAATACCCTAGATGCCGTTTTGAACACCGATTTTAGCCAACTAGATTTTGCAGGATACGATTTTTCCAACTTGAATCTAAACGGTAAGATTACGAGAGGAGCAGGTGACATCATGCTGAGTTTTAAGGATGCCAACTTACATTTTGATTCTAACATTGCCCTTGCCCTGGATAGTGTGGTCCCAAAAATAGGATTGGACCTTGACCTTATAGGCGCGGATCTGTATGCCTTGGGGCTTACCGATGCGCAAATTAAAACGGGGATGAAGTTGCATGCCGATTTGGCTGGAAATGTATCGGATTTTAAGTTGGATGCTGAAATCGAGAACGGATTAGTGGTCTATGACAATAAGCAATATCAAATAGAAGATATAAGGCTTTCTTCAAAAATAGACGCACAACAAACTATTATTAGCTTGGATAGCGATTTTTTAAAAGGGTCACTGACTTCGAATGCCAGTCCTCAGGGAATCACCACCGCAGTAACAAGACAATTAAAAAATTACCTTAGGGACAGTAGCCAAACCGAGCCTATTTCAGATTCAGTGAGCGTACAAATGAACCTTGGATTACGTCCAAACGCAGTATTGACCGAAGTATTTTTTAGGGAGACCGAGCGATTGGATTCCATTATCATACGGGCAGATTTTGATGCTATTGCCAAAATGATGAGTGCAGAAGTATATGTGCCCTTTGCCAACTATGGCGGTAGTTCTGTAGACAGTTTAAAAGTTTCCATTATAGGCGATAGTTCCGATTTGAGCTTTTCTGCGGGTTTTTCAGAACTAATTTCGGACCCTATACATATTAAGAAAACAACTTTTAAGGGAAGCTTGAAGGATAAGAAATTACAATTGAGTTTGAGTTCGGTCGATGAAGGGGAGGCCGTGTTACACCTAGATTCAGATTTGAGCTATACTAAGGACAGCTTGCAGTTACGTATCCGTCCGGAAAACCTTATTTTCAATAAGAAAGAATGGTCACTTCCTATAGATAACGAAATCATCGTTGCAAGTAATTTCCTAGCGTTCAAGAATATGGAATTCAGTAGGGATACCCAACAATTGACATTCAGCAATACTATTTCTGGGATAGAAAAGGAGCATTTGGGTATCAGCTTTTCCAATTTTAAACTACAAACTTTTTTAAGTCTATTAAATCCGAATGATCAACTAATCACGGGAGTGGTAAACGGCGATTTTAGGATAGAGAATCCCTTTGGCGCAAAAGGTCTTGTTGCGGATTTTAAGGTAGAAAAGTTACATATTTTAGATGCCCCATTGGGTGACTTAGTCCTTAAGGCATCATCAATAAATGCCAACACCTACCAGTTTAATTTGGGATTAAAGGACGGTGGAGCTGATCTTGATCTTCTAGGTACCTATACAGCAGCCGAAACAGGTGCTGTACTAGATCTGGATTTGGATATGAACCGCTTGGATATGAAGTTTTTGGAACGGTTCACCGAAGGGGCCATAACAGAATCCAATGGCGCAATTTCTGGCCAGATAAGTCTTTCAGGAACCACGACGGCACCTCAATATGCGGGCTCGATTAACTTTAATACGGTAGGATTTAAAGTGGCAAGCCTTAATTCGACGTTCAATTTGCCCAATGAAAGATTGGAGTTGGATTCGGACGGGATTTACTTGGATAATTTTAAAATTGCAGATGCCAACGATAGTAGTTTTACTTTAGATGGGAAAATTGGTACGGAGAATATTGCCAATCCAACCTTTGACCTGCAATTGGATACCAAAAAATTCCGTCTACTCAATTCAACAAAAGCCGATAACGCGCTATTTTATGGTTTGGCCAGTTTGGACGCGGATATTTCGGTAAAGGGCAATCTGCAACTTCCCAAAATTTCGGGAACAATAAGAATAGGAAAGGTAACGGACCTTACTTATGTAGTACTGGAATCCCAATTGGATGTGGAGGAGCGTGAAGGGGTGGTCATTTTTGTGAACCGAGAAAATACGGACGCGATTCTTACAAGAAACGAGGAAGAAGAAACAAGCGCTTTTTTTAAGGGGATGGACGTGCAGGCTGTTTTGGAAATTGCGGACGATGCCATATTTAACATAATCATAGATGAACGAACTGGAGATAACCTTAAGGTTTCTGGAAACGCAGCCCTTAATTTAAACATAGAACCCAATGGAAGAATAAACCTATCCGGAAGGTATGAGTTGAATTCGGGACATTACGAGGCCAGTCTCTATAATCTCGTTAACCGACGATTCGAGATAAGAACCGGGAGCAGCATAACGTGGAAAGGGAATCCTACCGATGCAACGTTGGACGTAACCGCTATCTATGACCTAGAAACTTCCGCGGCACCGTTAATGGCCAGCGTAACTTCGGGTCAGGATGTAAGCGTTGCGGGCAAATACAGGCAGGTGTTACCGTTCAAGGTGTATTTAAATGTAGACGGCGAACTATTGACCCCAGAGCTATCCTTTGGTCTGGATATGCCAGAGGATGATCAGGGTGCGGTTGGAGGTGCGGTCTATTCGCGGGTACAGCAATTGAATCAACAAGAGTCGCAACTAAATAAACAAGTATTTTCCTTACTGGCCTTGAACCGATTTTATCCAGATTCCGGAAGCGATGGGAGTGGGGGAGGAACGGCTGCTTTTGCAAGGGATAATGTGAACGATCTACTTTCTGGCGAGCTTAATGCTTTTTCGGATAAACTATTAGGCGATAGCGGCTTTGAGCTCGATTTTGATTTGGACAGTTTCACGGATTACCAAGGCGAAAATGCCCAAGACCGAACCCAATTGAATATCAGTGCCCGTAAAAAATTATTTAACGACAGACTGATCGTAACGGCCGGAAGTGCAGTTGATGTAGAAGGAAGCGCACAGCCTGGGCAGGCAGAGACGCCCATTATTGGGAACGTAAGTTTGGAGTATCTGTTGTCTAAAAATGGAAACTATAGATTACGTGGATTTAGAAAAAATGAATACGAAAATATCATAGACGGTCAGTTGATCATTACAGGAGTAGCTTTAATATTGAATAGGGAATTCAATAAATTCAGTCAGCTCTTCAACCCTTTAAAAGAGGAGAACGAAGAAGGTGTTACTACAGATTCCGAAACCAAAAAAGAGAAAAAATAAGTCTTGAAAAAGAAAATAGCCTATAAAAGTCTTTTACTACTAGTTGCATTTGCATCCTCTTGTAGCGTCCAACAATTTATACCCGATGGGGAACGAATTTATTCGGGTGCAGAGCTTCATATAAGTTCAGAGGAAGAGATTAACGGCTTAGGAAAAACCAAACAAGAATTGGAAAGTTTATTGCGACCAGAGCCCAATAGTAAGTTTTTAGGAATGCGTTTGGCATTATATTACCACTACCGATGGGAAAAAAAACAATCTGGTTTCGTTAGTAAATGGTTGAATAAATCGTTTGGGGAAAAACCCGTTTATTTTTCTCAGGTAGATAGGCAGCGGATGGCCGAACTTATACTGAACCGTTTGGACAATAGCGGCTTCTTCTATAGTAAAGTAGGTTCTAAAATTGATAGTACCAAGAATCTGGCCGGTTTAAAATTCGAGGTAGCTTTGGAAACGCCGTACACCTTGGCGGAACTAAAATTGGATAGCGATTCCTTGGGCGTTTATAAAGAAATTGAACGTGCCTTGGAAAATACCACCTTGCAGTCAGGTGACCGTTTTGATTTACAAGTGTTGAAATATGAACGCGAACGTATAGACGAAGAACTAAAACAAAAGGGGTACTATAATTTTAATCCGGATTTTTTAATTTTTGAAGCCGATACGAATCGGTACGACACTAAAAAGTTTGATTTGTTTTTAAGATTGAAGAAAAATTTACCAGAAAAAGCGGTATTTCCTTATACAGTAGATTCGGTTACCGTTTATCCAAATTATACCATTGGTAATGATACCACGGCAACAACTGCTGAATCAGAACTCGTAAACGGACTCTCTTTTATACAACAAGAGAAATTCTTTAAAGCAGAAAAATTAGCCCCTTACATTTTGTTCAATGAAGGGGAATTGTACAATGCAGAGACCGCGAGGCTCACCAGTAACAGGTTATCCGCCTTGGGAAGTTATAAGTTCGTGAACATTAGGTTTAATGAAGCCGATAGCACGGCCGTTGATAATACCGGCTCTTTATATGCCGATATCTTTCTTTCCCCTTTAAATAAAAGGTCTATGCGCGCAGAATTACAGGCAGTGACCAAATCCAATGGTTTTGCAGGGCCTGGTATAGCACTCACCTATACCAACAGAAACCTCTTTAATGGTGGGGAGACCTTTAGTATTGTAGGTAATTTTGGGTACGAGACCCAATTGGCGGCAGGTAAGAATTCTGGACTTAGTAGTATTTCTGCCGGTTTACGGGCAGAACTTCTAATTCCTAGACTTGTGCCGTTCTCACCCAGCCGTTTTAGGTATGCCGTTCCCAAGACCAAGATAAGTTTTGGTGGGGACATCCTTAAAAGAAGTCAGTTGTACACCATTCTGTCTTTCAACAGTTCCTTTGGATATACTTGGAACGCCAACCGATTTGTGTACCATGAAATTAATCCTATAAGCCTCAACTATGTTAATTTAGCCGAAACCAGCGATGAATTCGATGCGATTTTGGCTAATAATCCCTTCTTAAGTCGCAGTTTTGATCAGCGCTTTCATTGCCGGGCTCAATTATACTTTTACCTATAACGAATTGGTGGACGAGAATAAATCCACACCATTTTTTGTGTCGTCTAGTATAGATATTGCTGGGAACATGCTTGGTCTAATGGCCGGGAACGATGAGACTGTTTTTGGACTGGAATATGCCCAATACGCAAAGGCCGATGTAGATTTTCGCTACTACTTTAAATTAGGCAAAGAGCGCACCTTGATTAGTCGATTATATGCGGGCTTGGGAGTGCCGTATGGGAATTCTACCACGCTTCCCTTTGTAAAGCAATTTTTCTCAGGTGGGCCCTATAGCGTCCGGGCCTTTCAAATACGTTCTTTAGGGCCGGGAAGCTTTATTCCCGAGAATAACGATACCACCACCTTCTTTGACCAATCTGGTAATTTACGTTTGGAAGGTAATGTAGAATACCGTTTTCCCGTCTGGTCCTATTTAAAAGGTGCCTTTTTTGTGGATGCCGGAAATGTTTGGTTAACCAATGATATTACCCAAGACGATGATGTAGATACCCAAGGAAGGGAATTTAACGAACAGTTGTACGACCAGGGAAAATTTGGTCGGGATTGGGCAAAGCAATTGGGAATTGGTGTAGGTTTTGGCATGCGTGTAGATATCCAAAATTTCGTAATTCGATTCGATTTGGCCTCACCACTACAGATACCTTACTTACCTGAAGGCGAACGCATCCGAACACCTTTTTTTGGTGGAGGCGATGATAATTTGATACTTAATTTTGCCATTGGGTATCCTTTTTGATTCGTTTTTTTTGGAAATATCTAAAGTTTCGACAAGGGCTAGATCATCAAAAATAAATGAAGTACTAATTTATTCTCTAAAAGTTCGTTTTATTACGAACTTGTTATAATTTTACGGTATGAAACGTTTGGCTTTTGTCGGAATACTAACCATGCTCTTGGCATTTTTTGCCAGCACATGCTATATTGGCGCTACTTCGCTATCTGGTGAGTATAGTTTAAGTACGACTGATAATGATTTGCAACAGCATTCTGGTTTTGGTGTTTCTGTCTCCGGCAATATAACTTCGGCTCAGTTTTTACTAACCGAACTACTCGAAGAACCTTCCCTACACGAAATAGGTTCATCATTTTGGGACCTCGTAGCACCCCACAAAATAAGTGCTGACCAGGTTTTAGATAATCTTTTTTGGGATACTAACGTACCATTGTCAGCTTCCTTTAAACGACTGATCTTTCCTTTTCACTCCTTCTGGTAATCCTTTTTTTTAATCATTTTTTATGAATGTCCGTTTGTGATATTCAATTGCCTTTTGTTTGTCAACAAAGGCGCACATATCTATCTTATAACAATAAAATCAGTAACATCATGGAAACAGGAGTTTTAATTATTACCGCCATATTAGTAACCATCGTCATCCTTCCTTTTATAGCAATGGCAAGGGGTAACCGAAAAAAGCAAAAAGATTTATATACACATTTAGAACGATTTGCCGTATTGCATAAAGGACACGTGACGGAGTACGACACCTTAAAAAATTTTGCGATAGGAATCGATATCCAGACCAAGCACCTTTATTTTTATAAGAAAACGCCTAAGTCCGAAATATGCAGGGATATCGACCTGCAAAAGGTACGCGGTTGCACTATTGACAAACAAGCCCATAATTTCAAGGACGGTAAAAGCACCAATCAGATCTTGGATACGGTACGTTTGGTGTTTTTGCCTGCGGGAGGTGCCGTATCGGAATTCTTGGAACTGTTTAACGCCGACGAGAATTTTCAAGTAAACGGAGAGTTGGAATTGGCCGATAAATGGCGAAAGAAGATTCAAGCGGCGTTGGTGGCCTAAGCTTTATCCCAGTTTGCGTTAAAGTAAGAAGTATAGAAAAGAAAAAATTCGTTTTGAACAGTAATGTCTGTTCAAAACGAATTTTTAGATAAGGAGGTTTCAGGTTTCAAGGTCAAACGCAAATGCAAAAATTAGGCTTTGATTGCTTTGCCTTACTTGGTTCCCTTAGTTATTGCTATTCTTTAAAAAACCCTGCAAAATCTGTCTTAATAAATTTTATTTTATTTGGTTCGAAATGAAACGAACTGATTGTTATCTTTGCGCCTTCCTAAGGAAACAGCGCTACATGGTAACAATGGAGAAACAACTATTAATAGAGGAGATAGGTATCTGTTTTGAAGAAAAGACACTACTGTCACCTCTTGCGGCACTTATGTACGCCAGCTTGATTTTTTCTTGGGAGGATGGATTGGATTTTGAGGTAATCCTGGAAATTAATAACGCGAGCAAGAGTTCGGCCTCCAAATAATTTAAAGGTATTGGTACAACTAGGTTTTGTGGCCAATTACATAAAACCGGCAGACAGAAAGCGCTATTACAGATGGGCAAACGTCTAGGTGAAAAATGTAATGCAACACTAAAGCAGTCTTTTGGCGAAAGACCTGGCAATTGTAGAAAAGATGAATGATTTCAATAAACCTAATAACCCAAATAAATTCAATACGGAAAAAAATATAAACCAAGTCTTTCAAGACGATTTCATATATCAAGGCGAATGGATCAATAAAAAAATTAAAGAGATTAATAGTCTTTCCTAATTTATCGGAATATGCGGTTTTCTTTATTGCGCTACCCTTACCCGAATGCCAGCAACCAAGAAGTATTTTCAAAAACATATAAGAAGGTCTTTAAAGGAACATTTAGAATCACATTTATAACTAAAACAAAAAACAATTAAACCAGGTACAACCGATGAAATCGATTATGAAAAATAGTATTCCCTTATTGATATCTTTACTTTTGGTAGCCTGTGGAAGCGACAAGGCCGGTCCAGACAAGGCGAAAGGCATGCAGGCCATGTCCTTACCGGTCATAGAAATTCCCACCAAAACGGTAACAACCTATACCGATTATCCTACTAGTATTGAAGGGGTGGTTAATAGTGAGGTGCGCGCTAAAATCGCTGGGTATATTACCGAGGTCTTGGTAGATGAAGGAGAAAAAGTACGCAAGGGACAAACTTTATTTAGATTGGAAACCGAAGCTTTGAGTCAAGACGCCGCTGCCGCCAAGGCAAATGTAAACGCTGCCCAAGTAGAGGTAGATAAATTAAAACCTTTGGTAGAAAAAAATATTATTGGCGAGGTACAGTTAGAGACTGCCAAAGCCAAGCTGCAACAGGCCAAGAGTGGTTATAATAGCATCACATCAAATATTGGATATGCCACCATTAAAAGTCCAGTAGACGGATATGTGGGGCAAATTAGATTGCGTAAAGGTTCTTTGGTGAGTCCTGCCGATCAACAAGCCTTGACAACGGTGTCCGATATCAATAATGTGTACGGATTTTTCTCCATGAACGAAAAGGAGTATCTGGATTTTATCCAAACTGCGGAGGGAACAACGAAAGAAGCTAAAATAAAAAACCTGCCCAAGGTAAGCTTGATGTTGGCCAATGGCTCCGAATATGACCAAAAGGGAACAATTGAGACCATAAATTCACAAATAAATAAAAATACGGGCACGGTCTCTTTCAGGGCTTTATTCAACAATGAAAACGGCCTACTTAATAACGGAAATAGCGGCATCATTAAAATACCCAAAATATATAAAGACGTTTTGGTGGTACCCCAAGAAGCTACTTTTGAGAACCAGAATAATAGGTTTGTTTATACCCTAAAAAAAGATTCTACAGATGCTATGGTCGCAACTGCTAAAGCCATTACGATTAAGGGACAGAGTGGTATTTTATTTCTTGTAGAAACGGGTCTTGAAAAAGGCGAGACTATTATTGCCAAAGGTGTTGGTAAGGTCAGGGACGGTATGGCCATACAGCCCCAAAAGGTTGCTTTTGACAGTGTTGCGCAGCCCATTAAGACGGAGTTCCAATAAGTTTTTTAAAATTTTCAGACTATGTTAGAGACATTCATAACAAGGCCCGTATTGTCCACAGTAATCTCGATTATTATCCTAATACTGGGTGTTTTGGGCCTACAATCGCTTTCCGTAACCCAATATCCGGATATTGCCCCACCTACCATACAGGTATCGGCCAACTATCCTGGGGCAACGGCTGCAACTATATTGGAAAGTGTCATTGTCCCTATTGAAGAGCAGATAAATGGGGTGGAGGGCATGACCTATCTCACTTCTACGGCGACCAACAATGGTACGGCGAATATTACTGTTTATTTTGACCAAGAGGTGGATCCGGATATTGCTGCGGTTAACGTACAGAACCGGGTCGCGCGGGCCGATCCTTTGTTGCCCCAAGCGGTTAGACAAACTGGGGTGCTTACCCAAAAGCAGCAAACCAGTGCCTTAATGTTCATTAGTTTTTTTACGGAGAATGAAGATTATGATGATACCTACCTACAAAATTATTTAAAGATCAATGTCGTACCCGCATTTCAACGGGTAAGCGGTGTGGGTAATGTTACGGTTTTTGGAGCGAAGGATTATGCGATGCGTATTTGGCTGAAACCTGACAAGTTAGCCGCGTACGGACTGTCCCCTACCGATGTAAGTGCAGCCATAAACGAGCAGAGTCAAGAGGCTGCTGCGGGAACCATTGGGGAGAATAACGGCGAAGCTTTTTCCTATGTGATTACGTATCAAGGGCGGTATAGTAACCAGGAGCAATACGAAAATATCATATTAAAATCTTTAGGAAACGGCGATTTCTTAAGATTGAAGGATATTGCCAAAATTGAACTGGATGCGCAATCGTATGCCGCCAGTGGTAGAACGGATGGTAATCCCAGTTTGGCCATAGGTGTTTTCCAGACCAAAGGTTCGGATGCCCAAGCTATTATCGTAGAAGTAAAGAAAGTTTTGGCGGAACTTGAAAAGGATTTCCCAAAGGGAATAGATTATGTAATTCCCTATGATACCAATGAATTTTTGAATGCGTCCGTAGAAAAAGTGGTAACGACCCTAATTGAAGCTTTTCTTTTGGTATTTCTCGTGGTTTTTATCTTTTTGCAGGATTTTAGGTCCACTCTAATTCCCGCCATTGCGGTGCCTGTATCTATTATCGGTACTTTTTTCTTTCTGAACCTTTTTGGCTATTCCATTAACCTTTTGACCCTTTTCGCATTGATCTTGGCCATCGGGATTGTAGTAGATGATGCCATTGTAGTAGTCGAGGCCGTGCACGCTAAAATTGACCAGGGAGCCAAGGATGTGCAAAAAGCAACGTTGGAGGCCATGCATGAAATTTCCGGTGCTATTGTATCCATTACCTTGGTTATGGCCGCGGTTTTTGTACCGGTTACTTTCGTTACAGGTCCGTCTGGGGTTTTTTATGAACAGTTCGGGGTTACGCTGATCGTTGCCATCATCATATCGGCCGTAAATGCATTGACCTTGAGTCCGGCACTTTGTGCTATTTTTCTAAAACCCCATAGCGAGGAAGAAAAGAAAAAGACCATCCTGCAACGTTTTTATGATGGTTTCAATAAGGGATTTTGGGCCATGACGCAGAAATATGGAAAATCTTTAGGGTTTTTGTATCGCCATAAATGGATAAATGTTGCCATTCTCATTGCCGCGGTGCTGGGTATCTGGTACGCCTCAAGCACCACACCAACAGGATTTGTACCGGAGGAGGACAGGGGACTTATTTTCGTGAACACGGAACTTCCTCCAGGAGCGTCTATCGATAGAACAGCGGAACTCAACAGGAAGCTCTATGATAAAATAAAAGATATTGACGGTATTCAAGGTATAACCTTGATAAACGGTAGAAGTTTGATCAGTGGAGCGGGAAACAATTACGGACTCGGATTTATAAAATTAAAAGATTGGAGCGAACGTACGACGGATGCGACCTCGGTAAAGTCTATTACCGGACAATTATTCGGTGTGGCGGCCACTATACCGGAGGCCAATATCATCTTTTTCTCGCCACCAAGTATTCCCGGCTTTGGAAACTCGGCCGGTGTGGAAGTCAATTTATTGGACCGAACAGGGGGAAACTTTGCAGATTTGGACAAGGCCAATCAAGATTTTATAGGACAGTTGAACCAGCGGCCCGAATTTCAATATGCAAATTCCTCGTTTAGCACTAAATATCCACAGTATAAATTGGATATCAATGTGCCTTTGGCCAAGGAATATGGAGTGAATATCAATACTATCTTCAATACCTTACAAGGCTATATAGGAAGTATCTATGCTTCCGATTTCTCCCGCTTTGGAAAGCAGTTTCGAGTATATCTCCAAGCCTTGCCCGAAGATCGTTCCCAAAAACAGGACCTTAACAGTATGTTTGTAAAAACAGGATCGGGAGAAATGGCGCCCATTACGCAATTTGTGACTCTCGAGCGGACTTTTGGTCCCCAATCGGTTAACCGTTTTAACCTGTTCAATTCAACTTCTATCACAGCAGCCCTAAATCCAGGGTTTAGTACGGGAGACGGTATTGCGGCTGTAGAGGAGATAGCGGAAACCCTGCCCAGGAATTATTCCACGGCCTATTCGGGTCTAACCCGTGAGGAATTGGCCGCAGGCGATCAAACGGGGGTTATTCTGCTGTTGGTTATTGTTTTTGTGTACTTCTTGCTGAGTGCGCAGTATGAAAGTTACCTAATTCCCTTTGCGGTGTTGCTCTCTTTGCCGTTGGGTATTTTTGGTGCGTTCATAACCACAAAGCTCGCTGGCTTGGAGAATAACATTTACTTTCAGATTGCGCTGATCATGTTGATTGGGCTGTTGGCCAAGAACGCTATTTTGATCGTGGAATTTGCCATCCAGCGAAGAAAACAGGGCGAAACCATATTTGATGCGGGCGTAGATGGTGCCAAAGCACGTTTGCGGCCTATTTTAATGACCTCCCTAGCCTTTATTTTTGGATTAATGCCCCTGGTTTTCGCCAATGGTGTGGGCTCTGAAGGTAATAGGGCCATTGGCACAGGTGCCGTTGGAGGACTCTTAATAGGTACTGTTTTGGGAATATTCGTCATTCCCCTGCTGTACATGCTGTTCCAATGGTTGCAGGAAAAAGTATCTTCCAAATCAACACTGGAAATAAAGGAGGCTTAGTGTAGTATCAAAACTTATTTGAAATGAAAAAATCTAGTATTATAAAATGTACTCTTATCTGTCTTGTATTGCTCCCGTTGCACTCCTGTTTTGTGGCCAAGGAATATAGCACACCCGATATGGAGTTAGACGAAGCCCGTTTCCGGACAGATAACGTACCACTGGACAGTCTTAGCTTGGCCAATGTTTCTTGGCGTGAACTTTTTACCGATGCCGTGCTTACCGATTATATTGACAAAGCTCTGGACAACAATAATGATATCCGGGTAGCCATGCAACAGATCGTAGCTTCGGAAGCCTATTTTAAGCAGGGAAAAACGGGCTACTATCCAACACTCTCGGCAAGGGCACAATTTACGCATCAGGAGTTGGCACGTAATAGTCAGTTCGGATCTTTTTTCGATGGTGCCTTAGATCAATATGAGGTAACCGGCGCACTTGCGTGGGAGGCCGATGTTTGGGGGAAAATACGCAGTAACCAGCGCGCGTTCAGGGCAGATTATTTACAAACCGTGGCGGCTCACAAAGCGGTTAAAACGCGATTGATCGCCAATATAGCGTCGGTATATTATCAACTGTTGGCCGTAGACGAACAACTTAAAATTACGGAACAAACGATTGCCACTAGGGCCAATAGCCTAGAAACTTCAAAGGCATTGAAAGTGGCCGGTACCGTGACCGAGGTAGGCGTACAACAGACCGAGGCGCAATGGTACACGGCACAGGCTATTTTGGTGGACTTAAGGAACCAGTCCCATATTTTGGAGAACACCTTGGCTATTCTTTTAGGAGAAATGCCAAGGGAATTGGAACGGTCTACCATGGATCAACAAGAGATCACGTCCCAGTTACCCTTGGGCGTCCCGGCACAATTGTTGAGCAATAGACCGGATGTGATCGCGGCTGAATTTCGACTGCGCAACGCCTTTGAGCTTACCAATGTGGCACGAAGTAATTTTTACCCTTCGTTGACCTTGTCCCTAAACGGTGGATTGCAAAGTTTGGAGTTCGATAAGCTGTTCAGCGCCAATTCCATTTTCTCTACGTTTATTGCCGGTCTTGCCCAACCATTACTGAACGGACGGCGTATTAGAACCCAATACGAAGTGTCCCAAGCAGTACAAGAACAGGCGCGGTTAAACTTTAAGCAATCGCTCTTAACGGCCAGTAAGGAGGTATCCGATGCCATGTATGCCTACAGTACCGCGTCCCAAAAAATTGCGATTAAGGAAAAGGAGTTCAATGCCTATAATTTGGCAACGGACTATTCCCAAGAACTCTTGAACAACGGTCTTGCCAATTACTTGGAAGTCTTAAGGGCGGAAGAAAATGCCTTAAATTCCAACTTAGATCTTGTTGGTGCCAAGAACAGTCAATTACAGGCCGTAGTGGATCTATATCAGGCCTTAGGAGGTGGTTGGCAATAGTTTTATGTTCATATAGGATTAATTGTTCTAATTTGCCAAAACTAAAAAAATCAGCAGTTCATCTATAAAAAGAAAGATTAAATAATAGTTTTTTAGCGCACAAAACCGATACACCCAATATTTGAAAATATGAACGAATTTATTGAAACCTATAAGTCTCTTATTATCTATGCGGCTGGTGTACTTATAACGGTTCTATTGCTATACCTACTTACTAACGTACTGTATAATTGGATGTTGAAGCAAGAGCAAAAGAGATATCCTGGCCAAAATTCATTTACTGTGGTACTAGTTAAACGCGTGCTCAACGCCATCTGGTTGGTACTCGGAATTATTGCCTTGAGTTTCGTTTTTGTGGACGAAGAGAATTATGGTGTATTACGGCATAATTTTAAATTGGTGCTGTATTTAGGGTTTTTAGCGGTGTTGACCATCGTATTTGCCACATCTACCAACATGTGGTTCAAACACAGTATCAAGAAGAAGATTCAAAATGGGGAAGATCCTACCGCTTATAAGTTTCTTAGGTATGTAGCTGTTTTTAGTGTTTGCTTTACGGGAGCACTTTTTGCGCTGTTGGCTTTTCCAAGTTTAAGGGGTGTGGCGCAGACTGCATTGGGCGGCGCTGGTATTATTGCACTGGTGGCTGGCGTGGCTTCCCAAGAAGCACTGTCAAATCTGGTAGGTGGTATATTTATAATATCTTTCAAACCGTTTAAAATTGGTGATATCATTAAAATAACGGACAACATGGTAGGCACGGTTACGGACATTACTTTGAGACATACCGTAATCCGAAATTTCGAGAACAAAATGATCGTGATTCCTAATTCGATCATCAATAAAGAAAAATTACTCAACTACGATTTTGGAGAACACAAATGTTGTGAGCATATTGAAATAGGAATTTCTTACGATAGCGATGTAGATTTGGCGAAAAGAATAATGCAGGAAGAATGTGAAAAACATCCTTTGATTTACGATAATAGAACGGAAGAGGATATAAAGGATGGCAAGCCAATGGTAAGGGTAGCCTTGACCAAATTGAACGATTCATCGGTAACCATACGTGCATGGGCCTGGTCGCCTAGTTTTGTAGATTCCTTTAATCTTCGTTGCGATGTATTTGAGAGTATTAAAAAACGTTTTGATACGGAAGGTATAGAAATTCCTTTCCCGTACCGTACCGTGGTTATGAAAAAAGAGAAGTAGGGGAGGTGTCATAAGTCATGTTTTTGATGGTATTACAAGAATGTTGAAGTGAGTATGACTTTTAAATCGATTAAAATCTAAAAGAATTTGACCTAATTAAAGTCCGCCTTTATAATGCTCTCTATCACAAGCGGCCTCTAGAAAAATGTTTTCAAGTAAAACATGTCGATTAAATTTGTGGATTGGATTAGACAAGTAGTTAGAGCGGATTAGGTTTTACGAAAGGTATTATTAGTAGTTAGTAAATACTGCTTTGTAGGGACAAGGAAACTTGTCTATTTAGATTTAAACAATAAAAAAGAAAAGAATGGCATCAGGTTTTTTTGCACTTTTAGATGATATTGCAGCCCTTATGGACGATGTTGCGGTAATGAGCAAAGTTGCCGCAAAGAAAACGGCCGGTATTTTAGGAGATGATCTTGCAGTAAATGCCGAAAAAGCATCAGGTTTTGTATCCTCACGTGAAATTCCAGTGCTCTGGGCCATTACCAAAGGTTCCTTTCTCAACAAACTGATTATTCTTCCCATAGCTTTTTTATTAAGTGCTTTTGTTCCCATTGCGGTTGTCTTTATTTTAGTAGCGGGCGGCCTATACCTTGCGTATGAAGGAGCTGAAAAAGTGTACGAGTTTTTTGTGCCTCACGAGCATCACGTAGTAAGTGGTCTGAATACGAAATTGTCCAAAGAGGAAATATTAAGTTTAGAAAAAGGTAAGATTACATCAGCTATTAGAACAGATTTCATTCTTTCCGTAGAAATTGTAATCATCGCTTTGGGAACGGTGGTCAACGAAACGTTAACTTCACAAATTTTGGTGGTAACCGTCATTGCCTTAATTGCCACGGTAGGTGTTTACGGCATTGTTGCCCTAATCGTTAGAATGGATGATCTGGGGTTAAAACTTATACTTTTGAACGAAGAGGACAATAGTTTCTCCGATAAGGTTGGCCGTTTATTGGTCAACGCTCTACCTAAGGTGGTAAAAAGTTTGGCTGTAATTGGTACCATTGCACTCCTTTTGGTTGCCGGCGGTATTTTTGTACATAACATCCCCTTTATACACGATTTAGTCCACGCAATACCTTCAATTATTGGTGAGTTTTTGGTAGGTCTCGTTTTTGGTCTTGTGGTTTTGGTTTTGGTGAAGGGCATTAAAAAGGGATGGAAGAGTATGCGTCCTAAAGGTGGATCTTTATAAGTGCAGTATTTAGGAACTTTCTGAATCCAAACTTGTGTGCATAATTCATTTAGATAGGTACAAGAGCGAATTGGCAAAAAGTAAGCCAGTAAAAAAGTTAAAAATTTAAGGAAGGGTAAAACTCTTAAGTACAATTATTTTCGCTCCTTAAAACTGGTTGTTTCGGAAGATGGAAATAATCACCAAAAAGCCTAGAATTGCCGAAAGCACAAAGCCAATCGCTCCTAACAAAGGAACGTCGTTGACCAAGGGCGGCATCTTGGCAATGACCAAAATAGCCGAGCCAATAGACAATGCGGCGATAATAACCGCAAAGACAAGCCGGTTAGCGGCCTTGCTCAAAGCTATTTGTAATTCTTCTAGACCTTTATGCTCATGAACGACTACTAGCTTGCCCTCTTTTATTTTTTTTAGGATGGTGCTGAGGTCTTCGGGCAATGAATCTATGAGCGTTCCGAAATCCTGCAAGCGTGAAATGTTCTTTTTGAAGAGCCGTTTTAACCCGAAACGCTTTCGGGTCAACTGAGCCATAAAAGGTTTGAGGTTGTCGGTAATGTTGAATTCAGGGTCGAGCCGGAGGCCAACACCCTCCATAATAATGAGGGCACGGATCAATAAATAAAGGTTGTGTGGCAGGGTGATATTATTGCCGTATAAAATGCTTTTAAACCGGGTCAATGTATTGCCCAACTTAATGTTTTGTATGGCCGTATCACTTATGCCTTGTAACAGCACATATAAATCCTGCTCTAGTTTTTTATAATCTGGAATATCCGCTTTTATGGCGATTTCCTCAAGCACGGGAATGAGTTTTTTAACATCCTTACGAATGAAATAGAGTAGTAGATCGGACAGTAATTGTTTGTCCTTTGGCAATAGATTGCCCATCATGCCAAAATCCAAAAAACAGAGCTGATCGTGCTCGGGAAGCACAAACAAATTTCCTGGATGTGGATCTGCATGAAAAAAACCATGCTCCAAAACCTGCTCCAAATAGAGGTCAACACCTACTTTTGCGACCATTTTGCAGTCGATATTCAAGGATTTTAGCTTTTCTGTCTCAGAGATTTTTATCCCTTCAACAAAATCCATACAGATAAGGCTGTCGCTAGATAGTTTACGATACACTTTTGGAACATAAATAGCATCGTTGCCCTCGAAATTTTTGGCAAAACGTTCCATATGATCTATTTCCTTAAGAAATTGAAGTTCTTCTTGAATGCTCTGCTCGAAGGATTCCACAATAAGCATGGGTTGGAAGGCCTTAGCTTGGGTACTATACTTTTCTAGGCTACCGGCTATTTGTTTCATAATAGCTATATCGGCTTCTATGACCTCTTTTATGTTGGGTCTTTGGATTTTTAAAACCACTAGTTCACCGGTAAGCAACTGGGCTTTATGTACCTGTGCCAAGGAGGCCGCTGCCAAAGGTTCCAGCTCAATTCCACTAAAATAGTCGGGTATTTTTATATTCAATTCGGTCTCGACTGCCGTTAATACATCAAAGTTTTGCAAATGGGGAACATGGTCTTGTAGTTTTTCCAATTCAACAATAAGATCCGGGGGAAGCATATCTTCCCGATTGCTAAAGATCTGTCCCAATTTTATATAGCTAGGCCCCAATTCCTCCAATACCATTCTGATCCGTTCGAACTTGGTCAAGGAAATATTTTTATCGGTATCCGGATGTTTTTTTAAGTAACTGGCGGGCAGTACTTTCTTAATTCCGCTCTGCGCCATAACGTCCTCAAAACCGTATTTGGCCAAGATGCTAAATAATTTATTGTATCGTTTGAGTTCTCTTTTTTTAGGAATGTTTATACCGAGCATTTTTGTTTGGAGTTTGTTGTTTGACACTTCGGCGGCATTTTAGCAGGACGCAATGACCAAACTACGTATGAGAGACCTGGTTATGAACTGGAAAAAAGCTCCTACTGTTTTTAAAGATAGGAGCTTTTTTTCAATTTAGTGTGAAACCCAAAGATTTGCATCAAAGAACCCTACACATAGGGTAAGTACACAAGTTTAAGTGTCAATCTCTCCAACCTACCAACGGAAAAACACCTCTTATTAAGCTAAAAATGGGAGTTAAAAAAGCCTTTTGAACTTTTAGAATCCACTTTTAGAATCCACTTTTAGGTTTACATATATTTGCTCAAAAATCTAAAAAAATCCTTTTTAAGGTCTGCGTAGATTTGGCGTTGCGTTTCCATTTTGTTCCTAAACGCCACATGTTGTTTACCAAAGGTTCTATTGATTACGTTTTCGTTCAGTTTGCTATGTTGCGCCATATCGGTTTCGTGCACGTTGATTTCATGCTGCAAGGTGTCTATGACTTCGCCGTGTAGGATGAATTGGTTCTGATAATGTTCCAATTGGGCAAGAACGGTTTTATCCGTCCAACGCACGACGAGTTCGGCCAATCGGTTTTTAAACGATTTTAGTTCGTCTTCCCAAAAAGACAATTCGGACCGCCATTGGGTATGTTCAAAATGTAGGTCTTCATTGTAGAGTACTTCTGCTATTAGTTTTTGTGTTTTTTCCATGATGTATTTATTTTTAGTTAACGATACTTTCATTTTTTATTTAAAACTATAAATTGATCCAATGCCTCCATGGCCTCACAGCCGTATACTACAGATGGGCCACCGCCCATCATCACGGCCACGCCAATAGCCTCCATAATTTCTTGGGAGCTCGCCCCGGCGGCAAGCGAATCATGAACGTGAAAGGCAATACAGCCATCGCAACGAACAGTAATGGCAATTCCCAAAGCAATGAGTTCCTTTGTTTTTGTTGTAAGGGCTCCCTTTGCAGTACTTGCTTTGTGCAAGTCTGAAAAACCTTTCATGGTTTCTGGAATTCGGCCGCCCAATTTTTGCATGGCTTTGCTAAGGTCGTCGTAGTTTTTTGAATAGTCGCGTATCATAAGTTTTCTATTTTGTTTCATATTGAGGTCTACATCAAAAATAAGCGATAGCCTTTAATCACAAAATGACATTGGTCATATCTCATAACCCTAGTATTCTATTATCTTGGATGAGTTTCTTTAATTTATTAGTGCTCGCCCAGCAGGTGGGATGATAGGAATAATCCTTTTTCAAGACCATAATGTTAAACCATAACCATTTATTTCCTTATATTTTTAATGTGGGAGCTTTGTAGTTATCCTTGCGTTCTATTTTTTGAATACAAATTTTCTTTAGTATGAACAGTAATCCTTTACAACCGGAAGAATCCAAATTTTTAGCTGGTCCTCGCTCTCGGCTCAGTGAACTTTTCTTTACCCTTAGAGTACTGTTCAGTTTTATCAAGGGCTTTCGGAAAATGCACTTTTTAGGGCCCTGTGTCACGGTTTTTGGCTCGGCCCGTTTTCAATCCGATAATCTGTTTTACCAACAGGCGGAGGAAGTAGGTGCGGCTTTGGCCAATTTGGGATTTACGGTAATGACGGGTGGGGGTCCAGGAATTATGGAGGCGGCCAATAAGGGTGCTTACGAAGCTGGTGGTTACTCCGTAGGATGTAACATTATTCTTCCCTTTGAGCAAAAACCGAATCCGTACGTTCACAAGTGGATAGACATCCGTTATTTTTTTGTACGTAAGTTTCTTTTGATAAAATACTCTTATGCTTTTGTGGTAATGCCGGGCGGTATGGGAACCTTGGATGAATTATTTGAATCGATAACCTTGATCCAAACCAAAATGATACAGAATTTTCCGGTTGTCATATTTGGTTCTGAGTATCATAAGGAGCTCTGCCAGCACATACAGATTATGGCCAAGAACGAAAGCATTAGTCCGGAAGATATGGAGCTGATTTTTGTAACGGATTCTGTGGAGGACATGGCAGAACATATTAATACGCATGCCATCAAAAAATTCAATTTGGTCCGGAAGCCGCAGAAAAGAAAATGGTGGTTGGGTGAAGGGTAATAAGCCTCAGGTCAGGTACATACTTTCATGGAGTTTTAAATTAATGTGGTTACAAATTGAGATACATTCTAATTTACATGATATCCAAAGATTATTGAATGCTGGTGAAATAAAATGAAATCATTAGAATGGGTCCTTGTTGTGGGGAATAATGTACCTCGGTGCACAATGCGTAAATTTTATAACTTAGCTAAGTGTTTTAAAAAAACGTTTGACTTAAGTACCTGGTCAATATAAAACCTATTTTGTTCTTTCTATCGTTCCCTGTTTTTTAAGCACCTTTTCGGTAACTGCGAAAGTACTTTTGCGGTGTTTCCTGAAGTTGGCTACAAATTGGTCTATGTCATCTTCTAAGCCTTCGTGTTCCGATCGAAACTGGTGCGAATCGTAGGTAGAGGCATTATCGATCAGGTTGGCCAAATGGCTCAGGTGTTTCTCTGTTCTTTTTAGAAGATCGGCGCATTGGGTATCTATTTTCATAATTCCTTCCTCTATTTCCTCCAACCGGTCAATATCCTCCCGTTTGGGAATATAAATAAAATAGGTGTCGATCAGATTGTGCAGAAACTTTAGGTCGTCTTGATAGAACAAAACATCGCTCTTCCATTGTTCTGTCAACAAATATAGTTGTTGCCAATCGGCCTCGTGTATGTAATTGCCCTTGGGGCGGCTTCTAAAATGTACCATTTTTTCTGTTTTTGATTGTAAATATAAGTGCCCAACCATCGCTTTAAAATGATATACATCAGTCCGAAACCTAGTAACAAACACAAATTAAGTTCAAAACTGATATTCGTCATAACATAGTATGATGGCGACCACTATTTTTAACCTATAAAACATAAGAACCATGAAAAAACGCATTCTCTTACCGACAGATTTCTCAAAAAACGCCTTGAATGCCATCCGCTATGCTTTGGAATTGTACAGGTCTATGGATTGCGAATTTTATTTTATGAACGTGTACCAAGTAAATGGTTATGCGCTGGATAATAGAATGATGGTGCCGGAACCTGGTGAGCCTGCATTTGAGGCGGCACGTGAAAGATCTGAGGAAGGACTTGAAAATCTAATGGAACAACTACGGGTGCACCCAGACAATCCAAGACATAGCTACCATCAGATATCTACCTATAATGCGCTTTTGGAGGCCATAAACAACACTGTAGCCAAAAAGGATATCGAGATAGTAGTAATGGGTACCAAGGGCACCACCGGTTCGCGAACCATAATTTATGGTACCAATACAATTAATGTCATGGAGAAAGTTAAAGCGTGCCCTGTGCTTGCCATCCCGGAAAATGTACGTTTTTCATCTCCGAAGGAAATAGTTTTCCCTACGGATTATAAGTCCGTATTCAAGCATAAAGAATTGGTCTATCTCATGGAAATAGGGAAGGCGCACAAAGCATTTATTCGGGTGCTGTACATCGATGATGGTGATGGACTTAGCAAAAAACAAAAGGAAAATAAAGAATTATTAAAAACCATTTTGGGAAATTCAGACCACAGTTTCCATACCCTTACCGATGTAAAGGTACAGGAGGGCATCAATACCTTTATCGAAAGCAGGGATAGTGATATGATTGCGTTTATAAACCGTAAACACCACTTTTTTGGAAGTATTTTCTCTAAACCTTTGGTAAAGGAGCTGGGCTATCATTCCAAAATTCCTATTCTGGTGCTTAGAGACCATTCCTAAACCCTAAATAAACTGCCGTTGAAAGATCAAGTGATAGAGATTATTAAAACCTCTGGGGAAAAGGTCAAGTTTTCCATAGAAAAACTAAAAAACTCGCTACGACATAGCGGTGCAGATGATACGGTAGTACAGCAAATTGTAGATGTGGTCCGCGATGAGCTCTACCAAGGTATTTCCACCAGGGAAATCTATAACCGCGCCTTTGCACTATTAAAACAGAAGAAGTCTGTTTTCGCGGCAAAATACAAACTCAAAAAGGCGATTTATGAATTGGGGCCAACCGGTTTTCCGTTTGAAAAGTTTGTGGCCGCCATTCTAGAGTATTCCGGTTATACTACAGAAACGGGGAAGATTATGCCCGGTATTTGTGTTACTCACGAAATCGATGTTTTTGCCGAAAAGAATGGGAGCGTTAGTATAATCGAATGTAAATTCCATAACGAGGAAGGACGTAATTGTAATGTCAAGGTTCCGCTATATATCCATTCGCGTTACCGCGATGTGTTGGGGCAGTGGGAAAAGAAAAAGGACGGAACAAAAACCATGGAGCGCGGCGGTGTAGTCACCAATACCCGTTTTACAGAGGACGCCATTGCCTACGGAAACTGCGTAGGATTAAACCTTTTAAGTTGGGATTATCCAAAGGGTAACGGACTAAAAGATCGCATAGACCGTTTGGGGCTGTATCCTATAACCGTGTCACATTTACTTTCGGGCAAGGAAAAGCAGTTTTTACTAAGCAGGGATGTAGTGCTGTGCCGCCAGTTGTTCAAGGATAAATTTTTTCTAGACCATTTGGGTATTTCCGATACCCGGAAGGAAAGGATTTTGAAAGAGCTGAAGGAGCTTTGTGGGGAATGAAGGGAGGTAGCAGTGGTGTAGGGAGCAGCTGGTCGCAATCAGTGGTCTGTAGTCATTTGTCAGTTGTAAAAAACAGGAGTAAGAAAGGAAGGGCAATAACAGTCCCTTTTTTGTTATTCATTAGGTAATGAAGAATCCTACAGAACGGGCATTGTGCGTTCCAAACAAATAGATTCTTTGATTATTTCGTTAGGCTCAGCGACCACTTTGGAATCAGAATAAAAAGATAACATAACAACAGGGCAATGACGTAAGCACCACAGAAATAATAGTTACTCATTACTAACCTCTGACTTCTAAATACTATAGTCAAAATGAACAATATAAAAATCACTTTCCTTGGCGCATCCGGCACGGTAACGGGCAGTAAGTATTATTTGGAAACACCGGAAAAGAACATCATGGTGGATTGCGGCATGTTCCAAGGCTTAAAAGAACTTCGGGAAACGAACTGGAATCCTTTGCCCATTGATGCCGCCAAAATCGATTTTGTATTGCTTACCCATGGGCACTTAGATCACACAGGCTATCTGCCAAGATTGCTAAAGGAAGGTTTTAAGGGCGAAATTATAGGCACGGCACCCACCCTGGCCATAACAAGTATTATTTTAAAAGACAGTGCCAAGATCCATGAAGAAGACGCAGAAAGGGCCAATAAGGAGGGGTTTACAAAACACCACCCGGCACTTCCCTTTTATTCGTTGAAGGAAGCCGATGCGGCAATAGGGCTCTTCAAGTCCATTGAAAAAGAGGTTTGGATTCCACTTTCCGAAAATATAAAGTTCCGTTTCCGGTACAACGGGCATATCATCGGTGCGACCTTTATAGAATTGGAGCTCTTCGGAAAACTGTTTGTATTTTCTGGGGATATAGGCAGACGGGAAGATCTATTGCTTTCACCACCGGAAAAACCAAAATGGGCCGATTACCTTTTTCTGGAAAGTACCTATGGCAATAAATTGCATCCTAAAGAAGATGTGGAGGACATCTTGGTAGATTTGATAAACGAAACCGTGCATAATAGGGGTAATCTCGTTATTCCCTCTTTTGCCGTAGAGCGGATGCAGACCTTGATGTACTTATTATGGCAGTTGTACAAAAAGAACCGAATTCCAAAGATTCCTATGTTTATAGATAGCCCTATGGGGAACAACGTACTTTCCGTATTTGAAAATTATGCCAATTGGCACAAGCTCTCGCTAAGTGAATGCCGCGCCATGTGCAACCATTTTGAAATTATCACCAGCTACGCGGATACTTGGAAAACCATAGATGACAAACGCCCAAAAGTAGTTATTGCCGGCAGTGGTATGGTAACGGGCGGCAGGGTACTTACCTATCTGCAACAGTTTTTGGACAGATTGGAAACAACGGTTCTCTTGGTCGGTTATCAAGCCGAAGGTACGCGAGGCCGCCAATTGTTGGAAGGTGCCCACGAACTGAAGATTTTTGGGAAATACTATCCTGTAAAGGCCAAGATTGCCTATTTGGAAAGCCTTTCTGCCCACGCAGATCAAAACGGACTGTTAAGTTGGCTCTCAGAGATCAAGAATGTACCGGAAAAGGTATTTCTTATACATGGCGAACCGCTGGTATTGGATGCTTTTCGAGTAAAGCTGAAAGACACTATGGGGTGGGAAGTACATATTCCGAAGTTGTATGAGACGGTGGAGATTATGGTTTCCTACTAGGTTTAACCTTAAGAATCGGGGATTTATAACTTGGTTGCGGATGGTTCGTTTTTTTTAAGTTACTGGACCAGATGTTTACTACTTATAAAATTTAGACCTGTTTTTCTCTTTTCAATCCAATTGCCTTGCTATCCCATACTATCAATTTTCTTTATTTCAGATTTATGAGTTAGATAATGAATTTCAGGCTCGACTTGGTAGTATTGGTCAATCCTGATTTCGGTTCCTTTTAAAGTGTTTGCCACATCATAATTCAACTCGTAAAACGAAGCAAAGTCGATTTTTTTTATTAATTCTGTGCACAAGCTTTTTTTAGAATAGGAAAAAGATATAAACGATCAATATGATGTAGGTCATTTCCCTAACGGGAATCGGTGTTTAATTTTGATGTTGACCTACTATCTTAGTTCACAGATTCCCAAACGGTCGCTCGGGATTATCCGGGTTATGGTAAGGGAATGACAATAAGAAAATCTAAATATGAAATGAGCCATAACAGTAAGTTGATACCAACCGAAATGCTTATTGGCAAATTACATCTGAACTTTAAAAAATCAACACATATAAACAGATGAAAACAATACTCTACGCCACAGATTATTCCGAGAACTCCGCTGCAGCATTAAAATATGCCCAAAAACTGAGTGCCGTAATGCAATCCCGTTTGGTGGTATCTCATATTTTTGGCTATCCGGTGATCACAGAAAGCATGGCCACAGATGCGCTGCCCGAACTGCGTAAAAGTGCCATGAAGATAAACCGCGAACGCCTGGAGGATTTTTGCAAGAAACATTTGGGCAAAGACTGGAAAAAGAAAAATATACAAATTGTTCCTGTTGAAGACCTTTTTGTACTCGATGGCCTTATTGGTGTGGCCAACGATTGGCATGCGGACTTAATTGTCGTGGGAACCAAAGGAGAAAGTGCCGTCATGGAAACCCTCTTGGGCAGTACCACCAAACGGTTGATTAAAAAGGCTCCCTGTCCCGTTCTGGCCATTCCGTCCGACGCAAGTTATCATTCACCCAAGACTCTAGTTTATGCTACCGATTTTGAGCAAGAGGATGTTTATGCCATCAAAAAACTCACCGAAATGGGCCAACGTTTTGATGCCGAAATAAAAGTGGTGCATATTTCCACTAAGGATGAATATGCCGGCGAGACACAAATGGAGTGGTTCAAAGACATGCTACTGGAAAAAGTCGTGTACCAAAAGATGGAATTTGAATTGTTATTCTCCAATGACATTTTCGAGACCCTACGCAGTTATCTTGATAATGTGGATGCCGATATGGTGGTGATGTTGGAACGGGAAAAGAAAGGCTTTCTTAAAAAATGGTTCCATCGCGATACCGTTACAAGAATGCAATCCTATGGCAAAGTACCCCTGTTGAGCTTTAACGAGGCCAACCAACAAATACTTCATTTTTAGTTAGAGTGGTTTTTTGTTTTTGAACGTGATAACCTTGATGTCCAATAGAATTTAGTTCGTTTGAGCCAGATTCTGTAAAAGGAAGAGAGTGATTATTCAATGAAAATTATAAGCTTCAAAATGACCTGCTATGTCCTAAACACCTATTGTTCCGGTTTAAATTTTCCGCCTTTACGGTTGCTCCAGAAGACTCGGGCTAGCAAAGGCATAGAATGAAAATAAAAGTACTAACTATGAAAACAATCCTATACGCTACAGATTACTCAGAAAACTCAATAGCTGCTTTGAAATACGCACAACGTATGGCAGAGGACATGGAGGTCCGTATGGTCGTAGTTCATGTATTTGATTACCCGACCGTTATGGGAACGGAAGGTCTTGATGGACCTCTTCCTGACTTGGATAAAACCGCTCACGAGTACCATTTATCAAAATTGGAGGATTTTTGCACGGAGCATGTCGGCTTCAAATGGAAATCGCCGAATGTGGAATTGCGTACCGTAGAAAACGCGTCTGTTGTAAAGGGAATTATTTCGGTGGCCGAAGAATGGCATGCCCAAATGATAGTAACGGGCATAAAAGGCGAAAGTATCCTTAATGAAATACTTATGGGCAGTGTGCCCAAGAAATTGATAGAAAAAGCGCCTTGCCCTTTATTGGCTATCCCTTCTAAGGCCTTTTACAATACGCCCAAAACTATTGTATATGCTACAGATTTCGAGGAAGAAGATGTGTATGCCTTAAGAAAACTAGCGGAAATGGCAGAACGTTTTGATGCCAATATCAAAATTGTACACATTGCCACGGCTAAGGAAGTGCACAAGAACGCCCAAATGGATAGGTTCAAAGATTCGGTCCGCCAAAAGGTATCCTATGATCGTATCGAATATGAAGAAATAATCGCCGAAACTGTTTTCGAATCCCTAATAGCTTATTTTGATAAGGTGGAGGCCGATATGGTCGTGATGTTGGAACGCGATAGGAAAGGGTTCCTAAACAAAATCTTCCACCGAGATTTGGTCAAAAAAATAGAGTCGTTCGGCAAAATACCTGTACTGAGTTTTAGGGGTTCCCATCACCAACTATTTTATTTTAAGGAAGCATTATAATTTAAGAACATCGCAAGAAGAGTCTACGCAATTAGTATAGTACTCGCAATAGGTCTGGGCCTTTAACGGAATACCATAAAGGTAAACCATTCAAATATCTTTTTTGATCGTAACTGCCGGCATTATTTTTATGTTTTTTAGTATGGGTATTCACGGTTTGATCGCCCATTCTCTTAAACTAAAGGCTAAAGAGGGCATATTAGGCTACCCATTGTTGATGGGCGCACTTTAGGCCTTCATGTTTTTTTTTTGCGCTTCCCATTTTTTGTCAAGATTCTTTATTGGAGTTTTAAAGGGATGTTTGGTTTAAATTATTTATCCTCGGTTAAAAAAAAGGAATAAACTCTTCAAATCTGATATCAATCCAAGAATGATACCTGCTTCCTAAAATAATCATAATTCCATTCAAAATGATGTAGGTCATTTTCAAATAGGATTTTAAAGGGTAATTTAAGTGTTGAACCTCAAAATATGCCCAAAATGAAAGCCGTAGCAAACATCCAAAATCTTCGTTCGGAGAAAGGAAAAAGTATTATTGTTAGAAATTTACATCGTATTTTAGATATTTGCATTATTGATATAGATACGGATAATGGGTTGTTATGCTTCCTGTATCCAAGCCCTCCATCCTTTAAAAAGGTTAGGGAGGAATTAGAGCGGATTGGTTTTCCTATGGTATCGTGTAAGTTTCCTAAACCTCCAGTGGAGACTTACGGAGATAACGATCTGACTTTTCCCATGATATAATTTTAGGGAGCGGGAACCTTATTGGAATCGTATCCTTAGATTTCAGTGCTTTGATGTTAAGGTATTTTAATGGTTTTCTGATAATATATCTCGGTTTTGAAAGCTACGCGTACCTGTAAAAGGAAGGTGTAAAATTTCTAAGTCGAGATAATGTATAGGTTCATTTTTACAATAGTGGAGTCAAGACCAAATCATTAAATCCAATGTTCGTTTTACTAATTGATGCTGTTTATTGAAAAGCGCTTAGGTTAATCTTAAATTTTCATTTATCTCTAAAAAGTCTTAAAATGTTAGGCGAACAAAATACTCCAAATGAACTACTTACAGCTTTCTACCATGATGCCGAATGGTGGAAATTGACCGTTAGCTATATCCAAAATGAAATGGAATTTATAAATAGACTGTTGACTGCCCATGCATACAAAGAAAACATCCCTAATTTGTTTGAACATATACAAAAGTTCAAACATGAATTGGCTACGAAAACCAGGGAGACTTTAAACTTTAAAAAAGAGCTATTGGACTATGAGGATAAACTCAGAGGTATTTTAGAATGTGAGGATATTTCTTGCGATACTTTTTATTTGGAAAATCATAGTAGCTTAAAAGCACGTTTTGAGCATTTTTATACCCATTACAACGATTTTAAAATAAATATGTTTAATTATTTAGGAGCTAATTTGCTTTCTATATAGCTGGAGTTATAACCAAAACTCTATTTGAGATTTTAAGTCGATGAGGGATGCTTCACAATTGAAAATGATAACCCATATTAAAAGTGAAATGGAATTACATGATGAATTGATTGCTTCCGGTGGTACTATCCAAAATAATAAGAGAACCCCTCTTTTTTTATGACATTTAATTGCTGTTACTAATAGGTGCGCTGTGTTTTTTTGTAAGAATTGGAAAAATGGGTATCTCTGCATCTCTTGTTCAGGAATACTATGAATCTCCCTATTTCTCTGGAAGTACCAAAAAGGGAACCTGCGAATACATGCTTACATCCTTAATAACAGGCTCGTGTGTAAGGCGCTCAAAAAGGTTCTTCTTGTGATTGACCATTGCAAAAAGGTCAATTTTATTTTTATCTAAAAATGTATCTATTACCTTGGCCTTATCATCAAATTCGTGCAAATTATGGAAGGAATGGTCCACATTTTCCAAGCACTTTTCCAAATGCTTTCGGTTTATTATTTGTTTCGAATTTAATAGTTGCTCCTCGTTAATATGCATCACCCGTATGGATGCTTTCAAGAGCGAGGATAAAAAGAGTAGGGGGGCAATGGTATCTTTATGACAGCCCGTTTTATAGTCGGTGACAAAGGCGATTTCCTTGGGTTCGGTAAAATCCATTTCTCCTGGAATGGTTAAAACGGGACATTGGGGCATAGCGTGAACCACTTTTATCGTATTACTTCCAAAAAAAATGTCTGCAGTTTCCGTAAGTCCTTTATTGCCCATTACGATAAAATGAAATTCATCTTGCCCATCTATTTTTTTAATGATTTTCACCAAATCGCCTTTTTTGCTTAAGGTCTTGAAGTGGTGGTTATCGTTCCCATTGTCCAAAACTATTTTGTGGGATAATTGTATTAGGCGTTCTTCGGATTCGGTCTTTAAAGCTTCCAACTTTTTTTTCTTGTTAAGCAGCGGGACGTGCTTAGCGCGCAGGGGTGTAAGTTCGTTATAGGTATTCAGCAGATAAAAGGTACATGCTTCGGATTTTAAAAGTTGTGTGGCATAAAACAAGGCGCAATAGGCATTATTAGAGAAATCTGTGGCTACTAGTATGTTTTTCATTGTACTATTATTTTAATGTTTGTGTAATTTTTCATTCATTTACAATTGTGTGATTCCTATCCATTATAGCTAAATAGCTGTTTTTTTAGGGCAACCGTTATGGCCGATTAAGTTATTTTTCCTTTTAAGAATGTTAAGGGAGGTCTATCTTCTCTTTTATCTCTCTTCTTTTTTCTGTCTATTTGCTTCCTTTTCCAATTTTTTGAAATATCCCCTGGTCAAAAAATTATGCTTTAGCGCCTCCATATTTTCATTGAAACGTTCCACACCCTGATCCACATTTTTAATTGTATTTTGTAATTGGTTTACCAAGACTGTATCCGCTGTCAAATAGTTTAGTGCGCCTTTACCATTTTTCATATCGCCCACCACCTTATTTAGGTTTTTGGTCATTTGTTCTATTTCGATTGATGAGTTTTCAAGATTGGAAATCACGTTCCGTAACTTTTTCCCGGAAATGGTATCCGCCAACAATACACCCGCTACACTTTCTTCGGTATTAAAGTGCTGCACCATTTCATTCAATTGTTGTATGGTTTTGTTGGCACCGCTACTGGCATATTTTAAGTTTGTCAGTGTATGTTGTAGTTCACCGGCCCAAACGGTATCGTTTAGTAAACGTCCTAAGGTACCTTGCCCCTTGTTGATCGATGCGGTTACCTTTAAAAGGTCTTCTGTGAGCAAAGCTGCGTTTTCATTGGTAACGCTCAAGGTATTCAGCATATCGGCTGTGGCAATTTTGCTTAACGAGGGAATCTCGTCGTCATCTTCTACCATAAGATCATTACCCTCGCCAGGAACGATATTGACTACCATACTACCCACCAGTCCGTCGGTACCTATGGCTGCTATGGCGTTCTTTTTTATATGTTCTTTCATTTTTTGCTGTATCAACATCGATACCCGAATAGCGGTATCATTTTCCATTTCTATGCCGTTTACCGTACCAATGTTGATACCGGCGTAGCGTACGTTGTTTCCTTTTTGCAATCCGTTTACGTTTTTAAAGACCGAATTTATGGTGAAGGTGTCGCCGAACAGGTTTTCCTGATTACCAATTTGATAAGCGCCGAATACAAGGACTACGGTACCAACGAGTACGAATAATCCCAATTTTATTTTTTCGGATGATGTTTTTTCCATGGGTAATTAGTTTAATGTTTCAGGTTCAAGGTTTTGTGTTTAAGATTTGAGGTTCTTTTATGGAAAGACAAAAAGAAGTCCCTACACTTTGTTTTCCTTTTCTCGAGTATCAAAAGTGATATCTCATTTCTTATAGTTTTTTCATTTTATTTGACCATTTTGCTTCACTGTCAACTAACGTTCGGCATCTAAGCCCTATTAGCTTACTTCTTAAAAAATGCCTCGACCTTGGGATCTGAGGATTTTATGAGTTCTTCATAACTGCCTTCGGCATAATTGGTACCATCGACCAGTAAAATCATACGTTCCGAAATAACACGGGCGCAGTCCATATCGTGTGTGATGATTAGAGAAGAGGTATCGTATTTTTTTTGGATGTTCCGCATCAGTTCTATGATTTCTTTGGAAGTGATGGGATCCAGTCCACTGGTGGGCTCATCGTATAGAATAATTTTAGGACGTAAGATCAAGGTTCTAGCCAAGGCCACTCGCCGTTGCATTCCGCCGGACAGTTCTTCGGGCATTAAATCCATGGTATGGGCAAGCCCTACACTTTCTAACGCTTCCAAAACCAAGGGTTCGGTGTCGGTAATACTACCTAATTTATCCTTATGCCTTCTCATGGGAAATTCCAGATTCTCCCGCACTGTCATGGAATCGTACAAGGCACTGCCTTGGAAAAGGAAACCTATATCGGAACGAAGGGCATCTAAAGTATCACGATCCAAGGTTTTAATTTCCTTTCCCATAACCGAAATGTAACCGTCATCTGGCTGTATTAATCCTACCAAGCATTTGATCATGACCGATTTTCCGGAGCCCGACTTCCCCATCACCACTAAATTTTCGCCCTTATACAGCTTCATGTTAAAATTGTTGAGCACCTTATTACTGCCAAAGCTTTTATTAAGGTCCCTTATTTCCAACATGACCTGCCTTTGGTCGGTTTGTTGCCCTATTGCTGCTATTTCTTTTTTTCCTACCATCATAGCTCATAAAAAATATCGGATACAAAAACGGCTATAAAATCGATAACGAAAAGCAGTAATGAGGTAAAAACTACAGCGGTATTGGCCGCAACGCCAACGCCTGCAGTTCCCTTTTTACTATAATAGCCCTTAAAACAACCTACCAGACCTATAGCGAATCCGAAGAAAAAGGATTTAATGATTGCAGGTACCAGATCCCCGTAGGAAAGTGCCTTGAATACGGTATTAAAGTAGAGTTGAAAGGAAACATTGCCTTTAAAAAACTCTACCAGTGCCGAACCAAAAAGCGCTACGGCATCGCCTAATATGACCAACAGCGGAAGCATTAATGTGGTGGCCAGAATACGGGTTACTACGAGGTACTTAAAGGGATTTGTGCCAGAAACTTCCATGGCATCGATTTGCTCCGTAACTCTCATAGAGCCCAGTTCTGCACCGATACCAGAGGCAATACGGCCGGCACAGACCAATGCCGTAATCATAGGTCCCAGTTCGCGGACAATAGAAATGCCGACCATATTCGGCATCATGGAGACTGCCCCAAACTGGATCATGGTGGGCCGTGACTGCAGATCCATCACAAGTCCGATTATAAATCCAGTAACCAAGACCAAGACCAATGAACGGTTGCCCATTTGGTAACATTGTCGCAAGAATTCCTTGAATTCGAAAGGTGGTTTTAAGGCTTCCTTAAAAAAACGACCTGCAAAATAGGTCAGCTCCCCGATTTCAATAAGAAACCGCTTTACGCTTTTTGTTGCCTTAAGTGTTTGTGCCATCTAATTGTGCTATCAACTAGTGTCAAAAGTAGAAGGTCGTGCAGAGTTTTGAAATGACAACGGTCATGTTGTACTACTATGGGATGTTATTTTTTTGTGGACTGATAAAGATCATTTTAGATATAGGGCATACACTTTAATTTTGATTGATGGGATAAATTCTTTTCAATGCGTTACTTTTTTTAAATTTTTTTCGGGTGGGGACTAAATATCCGGTTCCCACTATTACAATCTGTTCCGCTTGTAGAAATGAGGTTCTTAATTCCTCTACTTTGAGAAATAAATGAGGGGGGTTAATAAGCTAAGTTCAAAGTAGAAATAGTCTTTTAAGACGAAGTGCCAATATTAAACAGTAAAACACATAGTATACATGAAGACCACATTAGAATTGCAAAGAATACAACCAGGATTAAATGAAAAATTGATTTTAGAAAATTTACATACGCTCGAAAATATCTGGAATATATCGGTCGATACAGAACTAAACTCGGTTTCTTTTGAGTATATGACCCAGTCCGATTTAGTTTTAGTAAACAAGGAGCTACATGAATTAGGACATCGCATCATCAACGACACCCATCAATTCAATATGCCCAACAATCATTAAGATTTCTTGGGATGATATCAAAATTAAAGAGCATCCTCTTTTTATCATTAGTGTTAGTAGCGGCTTTGTTGATCGGGATAATAATGGTACTGGTAACCGAAAAAGAATCCCCAAAAGTTAAACCCGCGAAAGCATCCGATCTAAGTCAGGTGTCATTAACAGAACCAATGTTCCCTAAATATATACGTTTAGAGGATACCATTAGGGTTAAACATTACTTCAACTATATAGATTCGTTGGTGATTTCCTATGATTCTTTAACTCCGTACACCCTTTCCGAACATCTGTTGGTAAGGGCCAATCCGTGGATTATGGATACGTTGGCAAATACGGATTATTATAGGATGATGCAAAGAGATTCCTTTGTGTACGATCAAAAGCAACAAATAGTGTTACGACCTAAAGATTCCCTTTTGCTGCCAGATTCGTTGCTGGCTTCGCAGCTTATCGATAAAATAAAGAATACCTACATAGACTTGAACATCCCTGAATTTAAACTTAGGATTTATGAGGATTCTACCCTCTTGCACACCTTCCCCGTTAGGGTAGGTCAAAACCGAAAGCGTTATTTAAAAATGGGCGACCGAATTACCGATCTGCGAACCAAAATAGGTAGTGGCGAGATTACCGGTTATTCACGTGACCCAGATTTCTATAACCCTGTAGACGGCAAACAGTTTTATGTAACCAAGCGAGATGATGGGAAAACGACCCTAATGCCTCAAATTCCATGGATCGAAACAGAAATAAACGGCAGTAGGGACGGGCAGATGATACACCCGACAACGAATCCAAAATCATTGGGGAAAACATATTCCAACGGCTGTATAGGCACTTCTGAAGCCGATGCGTGGTTTATATACTACCATGCCCCAATTGGCACCAAAATTACTATTCGCTATGACCTGAAAGTGAG
This sequence comes from uncultured Flavobacteriaceae bacterium, assembly GCA_963697395.1. Lineage (GTDB taxonomy): Bacteria > Bacteroidota > Bacteroidia > Flavobacteriales > Flavobacteriaceae > Maribacter. The sequence goes on along the minus strand of CAVONX010000004.1, from coordinate 124,065 downwards.
GGACTCTTTGGGAAATGAAAAAGTGTTGGAAGATATTTATAGTCACCAGAATACAACGAAATAAATACGCAAAGCGTGGATAATTAAACAAATACATAGGATAATCATGAACAAACGTAAATTTTTAAAACAGTCCGCTTTGGCATCCATAGGAGTTTCCATTGCGCCCTCATTAATGGTTTCGGCCCGTACTATAGAACCTAAAAGAGAAGAAATAGTGAAAGCAGACCGTGATACGGCAGATATTTTTGAACTACCAGAGATTCCGTATGGCTATAATGCCTTTCCGGAAACCATAGACCCGTTGACCATGGAGATACACCATACCAAACACCATCAAGGGTACACGGATAAACTGAACTCAGCCTTAAATGAGGCTAATATTTCAGGTAAAACCATTGAAGAGATTCTAAGCATGGAAAACCTTCCGATGGCTATACGCAATAATGGGGGTGGATATTATAACCATAGTCTCTATTGGGATATTCTAACGCCAGGAGGAACTATGAGCAAATCTTTTAAGGCCAAGATATACGAAGATTTTGGCTCAGAGGAAGCTTTTTTGAACGAATTATCGGATGCTGGGGCAAAACGTTTTGGCTCGGGTTGGGCATGGGTCGTTCAGGACGAGGACAAAAAACTACATATTTTTTCGACCCCTAATCAAGATAACCCTTTGATGAAAGTAGCGGAGCTGAGGGGTAGACCCATTTTAGGTATCGATGTTTGGGAACATGCCTACTATCTTAAATATCAAAATAAAAGAGGGGACTATTTGAAAAATATATTGAATATTATCAATTGGGAAAAAGTGGAAGGTAGGATGATTTAAGCATTTAACCAATAGTCGGAAGTTCCCATAACATCAGGAATCGTTACAATTCGAGTTTGGGCTAAAGCTTATACGTATTCAATTTTAAGAACCCCAAATTAATTTTGGGGTTCGCAAAATGGAAAAACTTTAATTTCTTAGGCCTTAGGACTAAGGTTGTTTGTCATCTCCGATCCCTAGGCTTAAGGCCAAGCTACACGGTAGTGTAATAATTCTTGAGAATGGATTCCATACGAGACTCCCCTTTCGCTATTTTTTGAATTTTTTCCCAACTATCTTTTTCAAAAAACGAATGTAAGGGTTGCTTTACGTTAACAATTTCGGGGAATACTTCATTTAATTTGTCGTCCCATTCCTTATGATAATGTACCAGATCATCTGGTTTTACCAAACGCCTATCACTTTCTTCCGGTAGTGGTTCAAAAGGTTCCTCCACATTCAGATAGCCGTAATCATCTGTTAACTGTTCTCCTGGCTGTATATCTCGAATTGCAATCTCGAAATTATAGGCCGTGCATAGACAATTGGAGTTAAAACTATGATTAACAAATCTTGAATGATCCCAGCATAAAATAAAATTGCCTTTAGCATTTCTATAGGAATAAATGGCCATGTACTTTTGTTGCTCAACATGCATAGCATTGAGCTGCCTTACGGTAAATTCCATATCCAAGTTATCCAAAACCCATGTAATAGTACCGGCAGGAATTAATTTTGTGGCGATTACCCCGTGTCCAATAGAGTCGTTGATAAAGGCCAATTTAGTATCTGGATGCATCATAGGTCAAAAAATTAATTTAGGAAATACGACATCTAAATTAGCTTCTATTATGATACGGTCGAACGGAATTAAAGATTAAAGTTGTGTCGAATGAAAATTGTTACCTAAACGCTCATTTACCATTAGGATTTTAAAGATTCGTGAGCGTAACTATTAGATCTGTACGCAAGCCGTGGCCTATTCTTGAACCACTCCATTTAATTTTTACGGAAATTCTTTTTCCAATGATGGTATGTGGATTAGATAGCTACCAGCTTGTAGAGGTTTTGCAAGTTTGATTATTTTTTCGATGGTGGAAGTATGTTCAATTGTTCGAAATATGCCCCGAAATTAAATCGCTACTGTTAAATTGAAAAAGGCCGCAGTAACTTGAAATATTATAAATTCGAATGATTTTAATCATTTTGAATGACCGGCCGCTCGCGTATTTTTAACCTTGGTAACTCCTAAAATTGATAAAAATGGTTTATTTCAGTAAAGGGTTCGTGGAATGTCCTGAACAAAGTATTTGGGCTTTGTACGATTTCTCATTTGTAGGAATTTCATAAATCGGACGCCAAGGAAAATTAAGGTAAAATAATAACACACGGAAAAATGTTGAAAAACTTAAAATTGACTCAAAAACTGGCGCTGGTTATCATATTGTTGCTTGGGCTGTTCCTGCTTTTTCTGTTCTGGTACAAACAGAATTATTCCATGGAGGTCGCCGAGAGCTATGAGGTAAATACCCCAGCTTTGAACCAAAAACTTTTAATTGCAACCCAGGGAAGCGTATTCAAGGATGCCATTGTAGAAGGAATCATAAATCATTACAAATCCAATTCTATTTTCGTAAAGGTGGTGGATATTTCGGTTTTGGATAGTACGGATGCTTCTGAATTTGACGCAATTCTATTAGTGCATACTTGGGAATATGGCAAACCACCTGAGAAAGTACAATCGTTTATGGACAAAAATCAAGGTTTAAAGGACAAATTGGTCGTATTGACCACTTCGGGCGAAGGTACGGAGAAAATGGAAGGGGTAGATGCGATTACGGGAGAGTCCATTATTAGCGATGTGTCGCTTTTTGTGGACAAAGTCGTTATCAAACTAGATCCTCTATTAGAAGTAAGAAACTGAGATGCTTACTTTCAAAAACTTCAATATCGCCGATTGGTTCTCGTTCTACCGCATTGCGGCAGTACCTATATTGTTGGCCTTGATCCTGCTGGAGGAGCAACAGGTATTTGCCTGGTTTCTGCTCGTAAGCTATAGTACCGATGCCATTGACGGATTTTTGGCGCGAAAGCTCAAAATAACAAGTGCCAGGGGATCGGTACTGGATTCCATGGGCGACCAGCTCACTTTTGTTATGGGGCTTATTGGACTTTGGACTTTTGAAAACACTTTTATTCGAGAGAATCTTTTGTTAATCGCAATCGCCTTTGCTCCCTACCTGTTGCAGATGGCGATCGCCTTTCATAAATATGGTAAGACCACAGCTTTTCATACCTATTTGGCTAAAACCTCCGCTGTACTACAGGGTATTTTTATTCTCTGGACTTTGTTCTTTAGTCCAGTATATGGGCTTTTTTATGTGATGATCGTCATAGGAATTATGGAGACTATAGAGGAAATTACACTCATCTTTATGTTTGATGAATGGGCCGAGGATGTCAAGGGAATTTATTGGGCCTTGCGGGATAAGCGCAGATTAAAAACTACCGCTATCGAGGAAACGGAAACAGAAAAAATTAACTATGACGAAAGGAATTAAAGATTATCTGTTTGGCCGAGACCTAAGGTCGATAGGACAGGTAGATAAACTGATTCCAGGAGTAAAAACCCAATCCAATTTTGATGCCTTGCTTGAGTATTTACATTCGGAAAACCGAACTGCTCGTGATGAAGGCGGCGGTTGCGGAAGAAAAGACGTCCAAAGAATGACTAGAATATTTATCATCACGTAAAATGGTAATTATTAATTTTTTTAAAGTAGCAGAAGACAAAGAGTTTAAATGGTATTTAGCATAACTGGCAACTCATTTACATTTTTTGTCAAGGGAATTAAAAACGGTTAGGAACAAATTGGCTTTTTGGACAACCCACGAAAGGGAAAGCGAACTAGTTAGGGTAAATTGCGTTCAGGCCCTTATTGAGCTATCTAAAAAATTCAGGGGTTTGAAACCGGAGTTCCGTTCGATAGTTAAAGAAGTTGAAAGAAAAAATAGTTCATCGCTGAATGTACGGATGAGTAAATTAAAATCAGAATGATCGTAATCATTTCGGGTCTCCCCGGTTCAGGAAAAAGTTTTTTTGCAGAACAGTTGGCGAAAAAATTAGATGCAGATTATGTAAACAGCGACCGCTTGCGCAAAGAATTATTTCCAACGAGGACGTATTCAGACTATGAAAAAGCTGCCGTTTATAAAGCCATGCTCAAAAGGATGGCCGTAGCTATCAGATTAGGTAGGAATATAGTGTTGGACGCTACCTTTCATAAAAAGAGCACAAGGGAATTGTTTACAAAGAACACCAAAGAGAAAATCCATTTTATAGAAGTGTGGGCAGATGAAACTGATTATTAAGGAACGCTTAGAAAAAAGCAGGCCCTACAGTGAGGCCGATTTTCAAGTTCATCAATTGATACGCCAACAATGGGAACCTTTGGAAGAAGATCATTTACGACTCCAGTCTACGAACGACAATATAGATGCAATGCTTCTAAAGGCTATGAAATACCTGTATGATGACTCAAAAGGAAATAGATAAGCTCGTTTTCGAAGGAACGTTCCCAGAGCCAACCGAAGAGCGTAAACTGGTCGAGACCCATATCTCTTGGGTGGTTCTTTGTGACCTTTTTGTTTACAAGATCAAAAAACCCATCAACTATTCATTTCTCGATTTCTCGACTTTGGAACTTCGCAAACACTTTTGCGAACGGGAACTGGTACTGAACCAACGGTTTTCCAATGATATATACCTCCAAGTACTGCCTATTTATGATTGGCAAGGGCATTTTATCATTGGTGGTACTAAAGGAAGACTGGTTGATTACGCCCTAAAAATGCGCAAGCTAGACCCTGAAAAACAAATGGATGTTCTACTGGAGAAGGGTTTGGTAAGCAAATCGGACATCAAAAATCTAGCAGAACGCATTATCGACTTTCATAAAAGTACAACCATTGTTTACGAAAAGAATGTACTTGATATAAAGCAAAAATTTAACGATCTGCGTTTGGAAAAGCAATTTCTTCGGAAAGCATTAGGATTTGAATACGGCCAACGAATCGATTGTGCTATAAGTTCGTCCGATAGGTTCTTGGAAAAAAACGAAAGGTTGCTGAATGATAGGCTACGCTCGGGATTTTTCCGGGATTGCCACGGCGATCTGCATACCCGAAATATTTTTCTCTTGCCAGAACCCCAGCCCTTCGATTGCATCGAATTTAATGATGACTATCGTCAAATTGACGTATTGAACGAGGTCGCTTTCCTTTGTATGGATTTGGATGCCTTGGGCAAAACGGGTTTGTCAGACCTCTGTATAGAACATTACAATCTTCATTTTCCTAACATACGAACCGAGGCAGAACTACAACTTTTTATTTATTACAAGAGTTATCGCGCCAATGTGCGCGCCAAGGTCAATAGTTTGCGGGCCAGGAGTACGGACAATACTACCGAAAGAATAATGGCACTGGAAGAAGTCAAAAAATATTTGAAGTTGATGGAGTATTATTTGAACTTGCTTGGCACTAAGGAGTAATTCTTCTAATTGGCATTTTCTGCATCGTAATTGTAAAAAAAGGCAGAGGTCTTGAGAAATTGATTTTAATCATTTCAAAATCAATTCGATGTAATTACTTTTGCCTAAAAGCAATATGAGACTTGCGTTACATTTTATCCTAATAATCCACGGCCTAATCCATTATATGGGCTTTGCCAAAGCATATGATTTGGGAGAAATAGGTCAGTTTACCACAGCCATTTCGAAACCCTTGGGGAGTTCTTGGCTATTATCCGGATTACTTTTTATTGTGGTTTCCATTTTGTTGTTTTTTAAAAAAGAAGGCTGGCCAATCGTGGCATTAATGGCAGTGACATTGTCACAGTTTTTGATTTTAAGTTCATGGAGCGATGCCAAATATGGTACTCTCGCCAATGTAATTATTCTATTGGCAACCGTGATTGGTTTTGCATCCCAAAATTTTGAGAACAGTTATAAAAATGACCTTGCCTTGGCTATGCAAAAGACCAAGGCGCAAACCGAGACCTTGACCCAAAAAGATCTTACCCATCTACCTTCTGTAGTCCAGAATTATTTGAGATATGTAGGCGTGGTAGGAAAACCAAAAGTAAAGAACGTCAAAATAGTATTTGAGGGCGACATGCGCGACAAGGGAAAGGGCTGGTTCAAATTCACTTCGGAGCAGCACAATTTCTTTGAGGACCCCACACGATTGTTTTTTATGAAGGCCAAGGTAAAAGGTTTATCGACCTATGGCTATCATTGCTATAAAAATCAAATAGCGATTATGCGAATAAAATTGCTTTCGCTTTTTTCAGTTGTGGAATTGGATAAGCCAGAAATGTTCGCCACCGAAACAGTTACCTTTTTTAACGACCTGTGCCTGTTTGCTCCAGCAGCCCTGATCGATGATAGGATTACCTGGGAAACCATCGATGATCGCTCCGTAAAGGCCGTTTTTACCAACAAGGGTACCAGAATTTCGGCGATACTATATTTTAACGAAAAAGGGCAGTTGGTCAATTTTATTTCCGAAGACCGGCTTGCAGTCGACGAAATGAAGACCTATCCCTTTTCTACACCGGCGAGTAGATATCAAAATGTAAATGGTTATAATCTACCGACTTATGGAGAAGCCGTTTGGCAGTATCCCGATGGGGAGTTTGTGTACGGAAGGTTTAAGTTGAAAAGTGTTGAATATAACGTATCGCTCTAAGTGTCCCACAACAGTAAAAGAATGCCGATTCGGACCTTACGGGGACTTAAAATAGCCGGAATTCTCTAGTTCTGACCGGCCCTAAATATGGGAGGAGGTCCTTTAGTCTGCGTAATTCCAAATGAATTCTGTTCTACTTACTCAGTCGCATTAGGACTGTTAATCCTTTAAAAATATTAATGGCGTTCCTTGACCAGCATAATCCGAAACGGACGCCCCTATAGTTACCTTCCTATTATTTTTTAATTAAAACTGGTATGGTGCCAACACGCGAAGGCTAAGAAAATCATAAAATATTTCTTGATTTACAGGGCCATAATTTATGTCATTGTCCACTATTTCGATTCCAGAAAGAGGTACAGTAGAGGGTTTTTCCGAACACCAGTTCACGCCTTTTAGAAATCAGAATAAGAGGAGCGGTATAGGTAGTATAAAAGTGATGATGTCCACAACCTCCAGATTATTCGGAAAGCTCGAATTCAATAAGGATTCAAAGCTATAATCGCTAGAAAGATATGTGTAGGTCACGCCAAGTAATCAGATTTTTTAATTGTTTCCGAAGCAAGAGATCTTTTCTCTTCACAAGAACGGAATAACAGTATTGATTTTATTCTTTTATGTTATGTAACCAAAGTAGCTGTGCGTACCCATCCAATATTATAATTTGCGATATAATATAAAAATGTGGTTATGAAAAATCTGAAAAAAATAAATTTTGTGTCAATTCTTTTTGTGACGGTGGTCATTAGTTTTTTTTCGGCCTGTAGTAACGATGATTCCGAATCTTTGAACGAGGAAGCCAACTCGGAAACAGTTATTGCTCTAAGTCAAATAGAGAAAGATGCCCTGCTGTTTATGATGGAAGAAGAACGATTGGCCAAAGACGTATATGACCGATTATTTGATGTATGGGGCCTAAATCAGTTTCAGAACATAGGGAGAAGCGAACAATCACATATGAACGCCGTTGAGAACCTGATGAAACAATATGACCTTCCCTATACGATTTTAGATGCAGGGACTTTTAAAAATGCTGATTTACAAGAGGCATATGACAGCCTGATCGCCCAGGGCGAAGCCAGTATGGTCGGAGCTCTTATCTCTGGAGCCACGATTGAAGATCTTGATATCTATGATTTGGAGGAATGGATGGCTAAAATTGAAAATGCAGAAGTACTGAATGTTTTTAAAATGCTACAATGTGGTTCTAGAAACCACCTTCGGGCATTTACAAGGTCCTTAGAAATGTCCGGAGAGGGATACACTCCAGAATATATTTCACTATCGGAATATGAACAAATAATAAATAGCGATAATGAAAAATGTAATTAAAACCGTTATGTTAATCTTAACGCTTATTTAGGGAATACAGGGCTTTGGTCAAGTTAGCAATCCAATTGATAAAGAATCACACGATATGCAGTATATGGTCGAAGAAGAAAAACTGGCCAAAGACGTATACACCTATTTCGGGGAAAAAGTACGGCTCTAGACCCTTTTTGAATATTCAAGAAAGCGAACAAGGTTATATGGATATGATGATACTCATGCTTGAAAAAAACAATATCACCTACAAGCTAAGCGAAAAACTGGGAGTATTTTTCAATGTGGAACTACAAGAGCTATACGATAACTTGATAGTACAGGGCAACGCATCCGAATTAGATGCTTAGAAAGTCGGAAGGGTTATAGAAGAAACGGATATTTCCGATTTGGAAGCAGCCATTAAAAATACTAATGAGGTCACTAAGATTGGTATATACGAGAATCTGTTACATGCTTCTGAAAATCATATACGTGCGCTCAATAGGCAACTATCAAAATATTGACCGGCGTCAATAATTGATCGGTGTCAATAATTGTAACGACGATATTTAAAAACTAAGAACAGAATATTTATGGGTTGGTTGATGAAAGGTACTTTCGTAGATGAAAGTGCCTTTTATGTAACAAATGTTACTCAAATACCCTGTATTTATTGACTCTAAATGATTTGGATCATTTTACAGTTTTTTATTGGATCATACATTTGTACCATATTTAATTCTAAAAATAGAATACCATGAAAAGATTAAGTTTTTTACTGGCGTTCGCTGTTCTGGGAACAGCATCGCTAACGGCCCAAGATAGAGACAGGGATCGAGTCCAAGACCCTGAGCAAGATCGAGACCGATTAATGCTAGTCGATGGCGATGTACTGCAAATTCGCGATCGTGATCAGATACATTTACAGGACCCTTTAACTTTGAACGATGGCACCGTCGTAAATCCCGATGGCACCTATTTGACCAAGGACCAAGATCGGCTGCGATTAAGGGACGGGGAATGTCTGGACAGTGATGGGAATAAGTTTGCCAATGAATATCAGTACAGGTCTAGGTTAAAACAGGAATATAACGGTCTGACCGATGCCCAGGTTCAGGAACGGAACCAAAATAGGTACCAGGTCATGCTTATCGATGGGGAAGTCTATCAGATAAGGAACCAATCACAGAACCGGTTGCAACAACAGCTCCAATTGTCCGATGGTGTTACCGTAAACCCCGATGGAACCTATACACGCGACCAGAAACAATTACGCCTTAAGGATGGCCAATGTTTGAACATGGACGGTTCAATGTTCAAAAACAGCTATAAACATCGAAAAATGATGGTACAAAAGAACATGAAGGCAAATAAGAACATGATGAATAAAAAGGGTCAGAAAAAGCCCAATATCCAAAAGAAGAAAAAAGGTAATAGTTAAGTGAAAGATAAGGGCCTTGCCTCATTTGCAAGGCCCTTATTAATTGTTCATCAAAGAATTTTGATATGAAACGCCCATATACAGTTAAGTTCCTTTTATTGTTTTTGTTACCGTTATCCATACTGGCCCAAAACAATCCAAAATCGGTAAAAGAAAAATCAAGCGATAACATATCATATGTTTTAACCGACATTAGTTATGTCAACGATGCGGTATTTATGGGTAGACGGGATTCCATTGCCGCCCCGTATGTTTTACCTTCCATAGGATATTATGACAAATCGGGTTTTTTTGCGGACGCATCCCTATCCTATCTTACGGGTTCAGAAGCGAACCGGGTAGATCTTTTTCTAATTACGGCCGGTTACCTGTTTGATTCCAATAAATGGAGTGGTGGAGTTTCAGGAACCGCCTATTTTTATAATGAAGATAGCTATAACGTACAATCGGAAATTGTAGGGGACATAACGGGTATCCTTACCTATGACCTGAAAGCATTCGAAGTGTCGCTATCGGCTAGTAGTTATTTCAACACTAACAGTTCTCCCGATTTTTTTGGTGGCCTGATGCTAGATCGTACATTTTATAGCAATGGCAGGAATTTTTTAATCGACCCCACCATAGCCATATATGCCGGCTCCCAATATTTTTATCAGGAATACTACAGTACGAGCCGCTTGGGCAACCGAAAAGGTCAGGGGAAGGGTTCTGGAGTTACCGAACCATCCGTTGACACTATTGTTGAAATTGCCGAAGCCTCTAAATTCAATATCTTGAACGTAGAGCTAAGTCTTCCCTTACAATACTACCACAAATCGTTCATTTTTTCTTTTACTCCCGCACTGGCAATTCCGCAGAGTAGTGCGACGATTACCACGGAGGATGCAATACTATCGGAAAATCTGGAGAGTGTTTTCTATTTTTCCGCAGGAATCAGTTATTGGTTCTCTACCAAAAAGGAGAAATAAAAATTTAAAATGTTTTCCTTAAAATGTTCCATTTTTTTTGCAAAATGGGTCATAGTACTGCTAGTGGTCATCTGATCAACATCAATTGGGAATAATTAAAATTGATGATTGTCAAATTGTAGGCTTCCCCAAAATGTGGCCTTCCCTAAAAATAAGGTAATCGGGATTAAAGTAAAAATGAAAGTAGATGCTACATATGCAGTTTTCTGCCTATTAGAAAAGCTACCAAGGCCAAATCTTAAAAGTGCACATCGTCTTCTACAGAACCCTTAATGTGTCCGAATCCATTCGTTTTTAAAGATATAAGAAATGGTCGGCCAAAGCTTATTTTCTAAGTATCTTTTTCGCCTTTGCCCGTCATGGTGTCGATGATGCCGTTCTTGACATTTGACCACAAATAATTGAAAAAAGATTTGGTGGTATCCCTTTCCGCCTTTGCGATACCGTATCTGTATTCCTGGTCCTTGTCTTTTGAATTGCTTTTTGTGAAAAGGTTCCCGATGGTGGTCAGTAGTTTATTAATTCCGGTTCCATCGTTTTTCATTATAGCGAACGAGAAGTTTTCATATTTCATTTTTAGTTCCCCCGAAGACGCAACATTGTCTCCTGTGATCGTAAAGTAAAGTTCCTCTACGGTTCCCTCTGCTTTGGCATTAAGGTTGGAGACTAAATAGGAATTGACACTTTCGGTATCGAAATCTTTCAAGACTCCCGAAGCCGTAAATAAGGGATTGTCTTCATTCTTGTCGAATGTGAGATTCAATTCTAGCGGTGCTTGTGCATTTATTCGGGCACTTGCCTTGATATCAATTTTGTTTTTATTGATCGTGGATAGATTTTTGATGATACCATTTAGTTCTGAGAACGCTATTTTTCCTGCTTTCTTGGAAGCATCCACCAGTTCCGAATAACCAACGTAGCCTTTGTTAATATTGATTTGCGGTAAGTGTAACTGAAAGGGAAGCTCTTTCAACAAATGTCCATACCACAATTTATGGCTCAAATCATCGGGTAATAATTTGTCCCTATAAAGATACAGTTCGGGTTGGTCAATTGTTACCTTATTTCCCGATACGCTGAATCCAAAATCTTCGTAATTAAGTGCTATTTCTGAGAAAAGGACTTCTGGCATCTTTAAATCAATATGGTCGCGCTGCGTATTAAGAATCTTGGAAAGATCTTGCCTAGAATGTTTTGAGCTGAGATGGAGGTCCTTCGCAATCAGTTTGTTTTCACTAAGGTGTACGTTTTTAATTTTGAGCGACTCGTAAGTCCCTAAATCGATTTTTATTGAATCCCCCGAGAGGTAGACCTCTTTATAATTCAAATTTGATAATGCACCCTTTTCGGTCACCTGGGCATCAATACGGTATAGTCTTAAACCTAATTTTTGGACGAAAAATTTTTCTGTTTCAGTTTCACGGTCGATGCTTCGTATCGTTCCGTTTTCGATATTGAGTTTCTCGACCTTGATGCTTTTGAATCGTTGGTGTTCTGCGTTGGCTTCCATTTCCTGAGGTGTCGCATTCGAATCCTTAGTATAGCTTACGTCGAGGTCTTTTATAAAAATTTCATCGATTGCGATTTCATCCGAAAAGAATAGTTTTAAAATTACGATACCTTCCAAGGACAATCTTCCAACAACGATTTTAACACTTCCTTTTTTGTTGGATGTAGATTCGTAAAAGCCATCAATATTCGTTAATTGAACTTTTCGTAACAACAAGTTTACATTTAAGTTTTCATAGGTAAGCGCATATCCGTCCGGAAGTTTTTTCGCGAGAAACGATTCGATTTTTTTTTCGAGATACCATTGGCCGCCAAGCAAAACCAAAATTACCATTGCACTCAGCGCGGCTGTAGGTTTTGCGTACTTACGGAATTTCACATTATCCACGACCATAGTATGCTTTTATTATGGGTTGAACTTAATATCGCGGTAATATCTTCCATTTCACCAAGGCAAGCTATCAAGATCCCGTTTATAATTGACTTGAACCATTAGCCAAACATAATCATGTTGATATTCTCCAAATATTATCACATGGTAGCGACCCTGGCGGCAAAATTTTGGAACTGCAAAAAATACGGACGACCTAATTTTCCATATCATGAAAGTTATTCCACCTAAAAGCACAAGTATTCGTTAAACGGTACTCTATTTGAATGCCCTTTTTGAGGCCATCGTAACAGAGCATACTTCTGAATATATAGTACATTTCTAGATAATTAAAATGCATTTGGTAGTATAAAAGCGCGCTCGAATCGAGGTTACCTCAGTTTCATGGAGTTCGATGCCGGGTTCAACCAAAACATGGATACCACCACCAGATGGTTGCCTTTTTCTTTTTTGTCTTTCGTGAACGATTCCAAAGAGGGCCAGATTACCTGAATAAATGGAAAAAGGCAATTGACGACTGAAGAATAAAACTATGCCGTTCCAATGCCGCGCAGGATCCTTCCAATCGGCATCGAGGTTTTTTTTGAGAATTTTCCGCATTTCGGCGAGGCTGACCGTTTTTTGAAATAAACCTCATGAAGCGCAATTTCTATAGGTTCAGAAGGAATTGGCTCACTGGCCCACATCGCCAATCTCATCAGCTCTTTCTCGGGGTCTGGACCTATCTTCCCAGGTTTGGTAATTTTGCCCGAGGCCATGGGTAGAAATTTTCGCTAGGCTCATTTTGTTTTTTGTGAGCGTGCCTGTTTTATAAGTAGATATTACGGTTGCGCTACCCAACGTCTCCTCTGTTTTCATCCGCTTTACGATAATTCCCATTTTTAGCAATCGCCAACCCCACAAGCCAAAAAAGTAATAAATGCTATCGGTATTTCTTCTGGCAAAATAAGCATTGCCAGCTTAAGTGCTTTTAGTAAGCTATCCGAAAAACGATACGACTGTTAGGTAATTAATGATCTATACAATTACGAAAACAACACGACCTGCAATCACCATTTTTTTTACAAAACTGCTAATCTAACGTTCTAAGGGGGGTCTTCTCTTCGGTTATGTTTTCAAGGCTTTTACCTATTTTTCCAAGTTTTGTTTCGTTACCAATCGCCTTTATGATAATAATGGCCAATCCGCTTGTAACGTTGTCCCCCTAAAAACAAAATTTTTATCTGCGGTATCGTCTTTGTACACCGATACGGATTCACTCGTAAGAACGGACCCCATCTACCGAAAAGTCATTGGAATGGATGATTTTGCCGTCTGCGGTAACAGCCGTTCCTTCCACAATCATAAGGCTATCGCCTTGCACGAGTTCCTCGATTGTAACCTCTTGTATTTCGCCATTGCGTATTACTTTGCAAATGGGTTGTGTAAGATCTTTAACTTTTATAGGGCATTCCGGCTTCTGGAAACCTGATACTGGGAAATAACCGCCACCAAAACAATAGCGGAAGCCATAAAAATTCCATCGCCTATTTTTCCGCTAATAACGTAAATGGAAGATGTGGCCAATAGTAAAATAACCATCGATTCCTTTAGGATACTTTTTATTGCACTAGAAAAACTCACTTTCCTTTTTAAAGGCTAACTGGTTATTTCTATGACCCTTTCCGGTATCAAGTACCTGCTCATGGGTTAATCCTTTTATATTAAAATTATTAGCGGACATTAGTAACGTTATTCCTTTTTAGTTTATTTACTAAATGCTCAGTTATCATTTTAAAAAATTTCGGTTTTATTATAGCCGTTTTATTTAATATTAAGTTTTTGAGAACTGAAATCACTGACTTTCAATTTCTAAAATACTTCCACCTTGGTTGAATTAGTTACATCTCTTTTTCGACCCAGTTATCTAGTTCTAAAGTCAATGTTTCTATACTAAATTTTTTCTTAGTCAATAATTTTAAAAACCCTTTTAAACAGCTGAATTAATAATACAGGTACGATACTAGTAACAGCAATAATTAGCCATGTGTTAATACTTAGCATTTGAAGCCCGATGTATTGATTAAGCGGACTAATGAAATAGAATACTGCCATTATAACAATACAAAACAATGAGGCCGCCCAAGTATATTTATTACGGGTAATTTCATTATTAATAAAGGAAATTTTACGGGAAGATAAATTTAGTACATGCCACAACTGTGATAAAGCAAGACTAAAGAAAGTGATATTATTACATAATTCTGCATCGTACTTTAAATAGTAGCTACAATACCAGGTCACTAGCAGAATAGGTAAAGCCAATAATATCGCATACACATTTATTGTAAACCAATCTCTTTTAATAACAATAGGCTCCTGCGGATTTCTTGGTGGGAGTTTCATAATTAAATCGTTGCCTTTTCCAAGTCCCAAAGCCAGTGCCGGAAAAATATCGGTAACCAAATTGAGGAATAGAATCTGTAGTGGAAGTACGTAAAATGGAAAATTTAAAACTCCATAAAAAAACACAATAAATATTTCACTAAGATTACAGGAAAGCAGGTACATTAAGAAGTTCTTAATATTTTTGAAAATCACCCTGCCTTGCATAATGGCTGCCACAATAGATGTAAATGAATCATCTTTTAAAATCATTGCAGCGGTTTCTTTTGCTACCTGGGTACCCCGTATACCCATGGCAATACCAATATCTGCTTTCTTAAGTGCAGGAGCATCGTTTATACCGTCACCGGTCATTGCAACAATATTGCCTTTATTTTGATAAAGGCTTACCATGTCTAACTTTTGCTTTGGTGTAACCCTTGCAAAAATAGTAGCGGCAAATAATTTTTCTGCCGGCAAATTGGTATTTAATTCTTTCCCATTGATAACAACATTATCTTTTTCTGATAGCTTTATTTTTTCAGCAATATTGAGTGCTGTTGACGGGTGGTCTCCTGTTATCATAATAACCTTAATCCCTGCATCTCTGCACGATTGCAATGCATCCACAACTTCCATTCGTGGAGGGTCTAAAAATCCTATTAACCCTGCAAGGGTTAAGTCAGATAAGAAATTATTTGCGGGGATATTGGCTGCTTCTTTATAAGCAAATGCCAATACTTTTGAGCCTTGTGCTTGAAGAACTTCTGCTTTATTTAAAAATATTTTTTTGTCGGCCTCTGTTAATGATAGTATGCTATCGCCCGCACAATACAAACTGCATTTAGTAATTAATTTCTCTACAGCTCCTTTGGCCGCTACAAAGTTGCCAGATTTTTTTTTGTGTAAAGTTGCCATTAATTTTGTTTCAGAATTAAATGGTTCTTCTGCAATACGGGGATATGAAGCGTTACTATCTGCAACATTTATTTTACTGGTATTTGCAAATTTTAATAGCGCGATCTCAATAGGGTCGCCCAAATATTTTTTCTTATTTTCTTCCTGTTTGCTTGAAGCGTCGTTACATAAAGTGGAAATGAGTAATACCTTTTTAAATGCAGCTTTATTTTTTATAATTGCGGCGCTTAAGTCATCGCCACTTATATCTATCGATTTATCTTCATCAAAAAACACCAGCTTGTTTACATCAATTTTGTTTTCTGTTAGTGTACCGGTTTTATCAGTAAAAATTACATTAATGCCGCCAAGTGTTTCAACGGATGCCAGCCTTTTAATGAGTACATTCTTCTTCGCCAGCCGCATCATGCCATAAGTAAGTGCAATAATACTTACTACAGGCAGCCCCTCCGGGATAGCAGCCACAGCCAATGCCAATGCTGTTTCTACAATAAGGTAAAATTGTTTACCCTGCAGTAATCCTGTAGTAATAAATATGGCTGCAAATACAGCCGTAACGGCCATTAATATTTTTGTAAGTCCTTGTAGCTTCTTTTCTAATGGGGTATCATCTTGTTTTGCAGTTTCAACCATCTGGGAGATTTTCCCTAATTCTGTACGTAGGCCTGTGCCCGTTACGATGGCCCTGGCGTTGCCTTTCACAACAGATGTGCCTTTAAATATCACATTGATTTTATCAGCAAGGGATACATCCTTTTCTATAATTTCAATATTTTTTTCAACTGGCAATGATTCACCCGTCAGTGCCGATTCATCAATTTCAAATTGATTTACTTCTATTAACCGTGCGTCGGCCATAATCACATCACCAGCTTCCAACTCTAAAATATCGCCAGGCACAATTCTTTCAGAAGGGATTTCTTTAAGGGCACTGTCTCGCCAAACTTTTGAAACGCTGGTGTCCATCTCATTTAGTGCCTTCATAGAAGTACGGGCTTGCAATTCCATTAAAAAACCCAGCACGGCGGTAATGAAAATCACAGCAGTTATGGCAAATCCTTCTATCTTATCTTCAAAGAAAAAAGAAAATCCGGCGGCTACTACCAGCAATAATATTATTGGGCTTTTAAATTGCTCAAATACTATCAGTAGAATACTTTTTTGCTTCTGCCTTGCATAAAGGTTTAAGCCATACTTTGTAATTCTTTCATTAATATCACTTTCTTTTAATCCTGTTTTTAGATTTAGAACGAGCAGCTTAGCAATGTCATCAGCTTTTTTTGAATGAGCATTTTCTATTGTATCTATGCTATCGTTTAATGTTACCATACGTTCAATTTATGAATTGATTGCCTTATCAGTATTACTTCTTCAAATCTATCCGCTAGATTGTGCTCAATAGTTATTAACTTAAATTTTGCATGAATCCGAACAGAGTAGCTTATAATTGGATGAATAAATATAATCTGAAGTGAAACAAGACGCAGCAATTCCATTGAACTTTTTTAATCTTAATGGATACCTCTTTATCTCTAGCAGAATGGAGTACCGTTTAAACAATAGGTCGCTTATTTTCAATCCGAACATCGACAATGCTACCGCTCACCGATATGACTTTTCCAGAAGTGTTTTCCTCTAATCTTCATGGTTAGCTGTTTAACTTCATCGCTTTTTCCTATTACTGGATTCCCAAAGTTAGCTAAAGGTGCCTTATTTTACGCCGATATGGGCTACAAATAAACTGCGAAGGCTTACATATATCGCACATTTAGAATAGGATGGGTTTTTAGAATTACACGTTTGACTAAAGACACATAGCATGTAAAAGAGTTCTGAAGAGATCAGGAATTGGACAGTATAGAAAGTTGATCGTTTTTGGGACGAATATCGTTGTTTAGGCGATTGGAGGTTCACCATAAGTTAGTAAGCTATTAGGTTATTTGACCGGCATTTTAAATAAAAAAGAGCAGTATTCAACTTCCTGCTCTTTTTCCGGTCTTCAAAAGAATTTGAAAACACTAACCAACCAAACAATTTAAAAATTCTTTTAAAATGTGCTCTCGGGATTGTTTTTATGAATCATCTGTTTTAGTGAATAAAATGGCTCGTACGTCATTGGCCGATTTTCCAATTGTGCTGTAACCGAACTTCCATTATCATAAAACGGTCTTAGAAAACTTCTCGATTTTCCAACAATTCTATTGAACAAATTATTCTTCTTTATTGTACCCATGAGCATCGAATTAATAAGGGACTATTATGTTAAATAGTAACCTAAACAAAAGTGCACCATAAACCTTAAAAATCTGTTGCACAACTAATTATAAAAGTTACACATATCACAGATTATATATGGCATCATTAAATTTTAATCGCCTTTGTCCTAAAATCATAATCTAAGATACTATTTATAATCGCGAGGTGGCACCAATGTGTGAATGATGTAACAACTTCAAAAGGTTATATAACAAAATCGATCTCTATATTTTCACCTTTGCAAGGTTAAAGAAATAACTAATAGTAAATTTAAGATGAATACTGAAGAAACTAAAGGCAACTGGAACGAACAAAAAGGTAAGCTTAAACAAAAATTTGCAGTCTTAACGGACAATGACCTCATGTATGAAGAAGGTGAAAAGGATGAGATGCTTGGAAAGCTTCAAATTAAACTTGGTAAAACAAAAGAGGAATTGCATACCATACTGTCTTCTTTCTAGCATTGCATAGTTTATAGAAAAGACCCGTTCATTGGTCCATTTTCCAATGATCGGTTACAGCTTGGGCTATTGGATTATCAAATACAATGCAGAGGGGCGTCATTCACATTCTACCTTAGAATTGGTATTGGTAGTTTGATAGTGTACCCAATCTTGCAAATCAATTAAAAAAAAAATAAACTAAAATTATATGAAAAAATACATGAGAGTTTTCAGCGTACTGTTCTTGATGACATTCTTAATCGTTGCCTGCAGCAAGGAAAATGACCCTACCGACGACAACTTGTTTGTAGGAACCTATAAGGGTTCTGTGAGCTATTCCGAAATTGATAGTAGCACCGATATTACAACACAGGAAGGTCGTGTTACCTTGGTAAAGATCGGCGACACGTATAATTTTGACTTTTCTGACGGCATTCCAAGTCTCAAAGGGATCAAAATGGAAAAGAACGAAAACATACTGCTCAATAGTGATGGAACTATCAAAATCGATGAAGGCACCCTTATCATTGCCTATTCGGTAGATGGAGAAATCTGGGTCGCCAACTGTACGAGATAATCTATAGCGTATAATGGAATTGAAATACCTACTGTTTTATAGTGGGTATTTTTTATCGTTTTTACTTGGTTATTTTAGTGCCGGTACCGGTTTTCAAATTGATCTTTTATTAAGCTTTTTTGAAGGTAAAAAATCGCAATTTAAAAACCTGTGAATTATGTAATGCTATTGGATAATCCTATAATATTTTCGCACTGATTACTTCTCACTTTTGTATACTATTGAATAATTCAATAGCATTTTATCAAAAACACACAATATGAAAAATGTAAGATCAATTGCCACAATGGCGTTTTTATTTATGGCTTTAGGCGTTTTCTCCCAATCCAAAGATGACAAAAGAGTTATTGCAGATGCCGAAAAGGCAAAAATAAACCTGAAAAAATTGGATAAAGGGTTGGATATGTATTTTAAAAACTCAAGTGGATACGTTATTTTTCCCAACGTAGGTGAAGGCGGACTCATCATCGGTGCAGCTTCCGGCAACGGGGCGGTCTATGAACTTGGAAAGGTCATAGGGATGGCGGATCTAAAAAAATTGGATATTGGTCTACAAGCTGGAGGTCAGTCTCTTTGCGAAGTGATATTTTTCGAGACCAAGGAAGCGTTGAGCAAATTTAAAGAAGGGAAATTCGAATTTTCAGCTGAGGCGTCAGCGGTGGTCTTGAAAGAAGGGGCGTCCGCAAACGCAAACTACAATGATGGTGTCGTAGTATTTGCAATGCCCAAGAAAGGCCTTATGGCCGATCTCTCCGTTGGAGGACAAAAATTCGGCTTCTCTCCGATGAATAAAAATTAAGTAATGAAAGAAATATTAAAAAGCCGTCTGGAAAGCCAGTCATGGTCGGAGGAAATTCCGACCATTTTTTTAAGTTTCAAAATGGTTTAAATTTCCTTCACAGACTGCAACGATCATCGCAATGGCGAGGTTTCCTAGTGCCATTTTAAATCTTCTTTTGGCGGTTTTATAACCTATTTTGTTTACTTTTTTATAGATCAATATCAAAGAGTGGTAGCCCAATTTTTAGCATTGTCGCAACAGCTCTTTTGATTCGAACGTAGGTTTTAGAAACTCTCTAAAAAAACGGCCTATGAAAAAGTACAGCTCCCCGATTTCGGCAAAAAAGTCTTTTGAAGTGTCAAGCATCGGATTTGTGTCCGTACGGGTTTTTTTTGCGAAACTGCCATAGCAACAAAAATACGTTCAACAGAAAAAGTTGTGCATGATCTGAGTCATGCTTTGTGACTGATCTATCTCATGTTTCATATTAAAAGGGAAGATTAGGTTTGTAGCGAATACAACAAAAAATGATATTGAATAGAACTTATTGGTTGGGCGTTCTTGTTTTTATACTACTTCAATCTTGTGGTGTAAGGCGAGAAAATATAGCAAATAAGGAACAATTGGTAACAGTTCTTGATGCGGATTCTGTCGTTGTGGAAAGCCCTTCGGGAGCAAAAATATCTATACCTAGATATGCGTCCGTCGAAAGAACTATAACCATAGCCGATTATTTTGGTTTTATGGATTCACTGATAGAACGGGGTTCATTTGTTTATGACCAAATAAAAATGATCGTACTGCGTGAAACGGATTCGTTGGTTGTTCTTGATTCCACAGCCGCTTCCCGAACTCTAAATGCGATGAATAATACTTGGATCGATGTGAATATTCCGGAATTTAAGTTACGCATCTATCAGGATAGCACCTGGTTTTATACCTTCCCCATTAGGATAGGACAGAGCAGAGAAAGGTATTTGGTGATGGGCGACCGTATTACGGCCATGCGAACCATGACCGCTAAAGGCAAAGTGATACGCGTGGAAAGAAACCCTAAGTTTTATAATCCAGTGGATGGCAAACAGTTCTTTACCGCCAAGCGTGATGATGAAAAGCGAACATTTATGCCACTGATTCCTTGGATAGAAACAGAAATAAATGGCATACGTAACGGACGAATGATACACCCGACCACTAACCCAAAAAGCTTGGAAAAAGCATATTCCAATGGATGTATAGGCGTTAAAAATTCCGATGCATGGGCTATTTATTACTATGCCCCAATTGGAACACCCATTACAATTCGCTATAATCTGAAGGTTAGTAATTCCGTGCAAAACGAAATACTATTGAAGTATATTTATGGAAGGTCCAGGTTTAAATCCTAAGTGGAAGAAAATATCAAATGAGTTAACTATATAAAATGAAAACAATACCCGCTACCATTATTCTCCAATTATTGATAATCCTTCTCATTATAGTAATGGGAGGTTTGTTGTTTACCTCGTTGACACCCTACCTCTCGGGGTTTCTAGGTGCCTTGACCCTTTACATTCTATTAATCGACCCCATGAAAAAATTGATAGCAAGAAAATGGCGTTCAGGTCTGGCTGCGGCATTTTTATTGGTACTATCCTTTTTCTGTATTCTTCTACCCTTTATCGGGGTAGGTTTGATGCTTGGCAAGAAGGTGGGCCAAGGTCTTGCAAATTTTCAAAAGTATGTTGACTTGATAAAGCAGAAAATTGTAATCTGGGAAACGGATTTGGGAATGGATCTATCAACAAGCATAGACACTTCAAAAATTTCTTCGGCCTTATCAAATGGCTTACAAGGCTTTGCAGGAAGCACTTTGAATATGGTTATTGCTATCGGATTGATGTATTTTGTACTTTATTTCATGTTGACCAGAACTGAAGAGTTTAATGAAACACTGGTAAAGTATTCGCCTTTCGCAAGAAATTCCAATAAATTGATAGCCAAAGAAATAAAGGCCAAGGTTCGCTCAAATGCCATTGGTATTCCTGTTGTGGCGATAGCACAAGGCATTGTTGCCTTAATCGGATTTTTTATTTTCGGTATCGATAATCCTTTCTTTTGGGCCGTGATTGTTACCGTTGGTTCTATGGTGCCTGTGGTAGGGGCGATTTTAGGTATCTTTCCGGTATTCTTGATTGCCTTATCAACCGGCAATACCTTTCAGGCCTGGGGTATTTTGTTGTACGGATTCATCATTGTGGGTACGACCGATAATGTCATAAGGGTTTTCGTTCTGAAGAAGTTGGATCATGTACACCCATTGATTACATTGATTGGTGTAATCGTTGGTGTTCCAATTTTCGGCTTTATCGGATTAATATTTGGCCCATTACTGATAAGCCTTTTTCTTTTGATGGTGAGGTTGTATACAAAAGAGTACGGTAGCAGTGTTTAGTGAAAACTAATCAGGAAATTTTTTGAGAAATATTACATGCGAACATAAAATCTCTCACACAACTAATTTATTGCTTCTTTATTTAAATAACAGCCCCACACTTCAATTCCAAAAAAAGTCCAGTCCGGATTGTCATATAAGGCATCCAATTCTGCTTCAATTTTTATAATCGCTTCGATATCAGTAATCCGAATCTTAGTTTCGTAGTTGTACTTGGTACCACTCTCTGTAAAGTTTAAAGAACCTAAATAAGCTATATAACTATCTATTATGTAAGTTTTACCATTGATGAACATATCATTTACAATACTTCCCAACTGTAATACAGCTTAAGGGTATTTCTTAGTTGCAATTTGACCTCCTCTAGTTTAACCGGACAACTAAGAATTAGAACATATTGGGCGAATGTATATTTAACTTTACAAATATAAACCCGGAGGCTTATGAATTGTAAAGTTCAGTATTACAGTATTTTATAGTCTGTAAGTAGTAACCGTATACGCTACGGTATACGGTGAATACCAAAAAATAAACCGTTAACCATGAATGTAAATCATCCAATATCAACGGTTTAATTGTAGCGAGAGGGGGGCACGATCCCCCGACCTCCGGGTTATGAACTTTAACCGCTATTTTTTAATTTTACAACTTACTGAAAAACAAGTAGTTATGAAATTTAGTTTTACTGTTTTCGCACAAATCGTATACGGTAGCGTATACGGTCAAGTTGTTTAAACTTAGTAAAAATATTGCTTTTTTCCCTACTAATATTCGTGTAATAGGCAATTCAAAAGAACTCTTTATTAAACATATAGTTTAATGGTCTTAGATAAAGAAAACTTCAAATTCATAATATTTTTAAAATCGATTTAAACAGCTACATAGATTTGAACTCCATCTACATGTTTTTATAATCAGTCCATTTTACGAATTTTTTATTAAGTGCACTTCTATTTTTAGAGGCTTTTCAAATTAGTTATATCAAACAGCCGTTTAACATTTCTTAAAAGTTTATTTTTTGGTTATATGCTGCTTAAACGAATAAGCCATAGATGATTTTCGTCATTTTGTTTCCGATTCTGTCTTGGTATTTTTGAACGAAAATTTAAAAATCATCTTTCATGAAAACTTTTAAAACAAGCATTATTGGAATTTTTCTTCTGTTTTTTGTCAACGTTTCACTTGCCCAGGACAAATGGTCTGCCGAGCTACGACCAGGTATTAATTTCGCTACCTCAGATATAGGAGATGCGGAACTTAAAACGGGCTTCGGGGCAGAGTTCGCATTCGGCTATCGGTTTATGCCTCATTTGGGTGCCTATGTCGGTTGGGGCTGGAACCAATTTAAATCCGACAATAACTCGTTCGCTGGAACGGGGGACACGGATTTTGAAGAAACCGGATATACCTTTGGGCTTCAGTTCATTCATCCCATTGGAGAATCCTCTACCTCTTATTTGGTGCGAATCGGCGGAATTTATAACCATATTGAAGTCGAAAATAGTGCTGGAGATATTACCGCCGATTCAGGTCACGGATTGGGTTGGGAATTAGGGGCTGGCCTCAATTTCGAATTGGGAAGCAACTGGAATCTACGACCACAACTCGGCTACCGGGCCCTTTCAAGGGATATCGGAATTGGAAACGTGACCACAGATGTTGATTTGAACTATGTCAGTTTTGGGGTTGGGATCGCCAAGATATTCTAGAAAACGTGCAACATGAAAATCGCATTTCTTCTGATTCTGTTGATTCATGGACTCATACATCTCATGGGTTTTGTAAAAGCTTTAGGGTTGGCTGAAATCGAGCAATTATCCAGACCTATCTCAAAACCTTTGGGATGGGTCTGGCTGTTGACGGCCTTGTTGTTTATGGCCACTTTTTTATTCTTCCTGCTAAAAAAAGAAGCTTGGCCCGCCCTTGCGATAATGACTATCATCATATCGCAAATTTTGATTTTTACGGTATGGACGGATGCAAAATACGGCACCATTGCCAATATGATTATTTTACTGGCCGCAGTTATCGGATGGGCATCCATCAATTTTGAAAATTCCTATGAAAAGGATGTACGGGCCGCCATGCAGGCTACGGCCATAAGCGATAAACTCATTACCGAAAAGGACTTGGAACCGCTGCCAGAACCTGTCCAAAAATATCTACGCTATGTTGGTGTAGTTGGCAAACCCAAAATTTACAATGTCAAAATTGAATTCGAGGGCGAAATGCGCGATAGAGACAAAGATTGGTTCAAGTTTACTTCTGAACAATATAATTTTTTCGATTCGCCTACCCGTTTGTTCTTTATGAAGGCCAAGGTAAATGGATTACCTACGAATGGCTTCCATCGCTATAAAAAAAAAGGGGCTAGCATGCATATTAAAGTACTGTGCTTGATTCCTGTTGTTGACATTGACAAGCCCGAACTTTTTAAAACAGAGACCGTTACCTTCTTTAACGACCTATGTTTGTTCGCTCCGGCAGCTTTAATAGATAAGCGCGTCACCTGGGAAACTTTGGACGATACATCCGCCAAAGCTACTTTTAAGACCAATAACACCAGTATTTCGGCTTTTTTATATTTTAATGAAAAGGGGCAATTGGTCAACTTTATTTCCGAGGACCGCATATCCGTAGATGAAATGAAAACCTATCCTTTTTCCACCCCGGCCAGCAACTATAAAAATATGAAGGGGTATAACCTAGCAACGCATGGGGAGGCTATTTGGCATTATCCCGACGAAGAATTTGTGTATGGGAAGTTTGATGTTAAAAGTGTGCAATACAATGTTCCCAACTGAAAATATAATGAAAATAAAACTCAACAAAGAATAGTATAAAGCGCATAAAATGCCCAAGAATACAACTTTGGAACAACGTATATAATGGTATTTTGAACACAAAAAAAATTGTAAATGCAGACCTATACCTAAAAACCTGAAA
This sequence comes from uncultured Flavobacteriaceae bacterium, assembly GCA_963697395.1. Classification (GTDB taxonomy): domain Bacteria; phylum Bacteroidota; class Bacteroidia; order Flavobacteriales; family Flavobacteriaceae; genus Maribacter. Next base: position 99,170 of record CAVONX010000004.1, on the reverse strand, counting down.
TTGGAAATAGAGAAACGAAATATGTGATACTTCCATGAAAACAGTTACCGCAAAAAGGCCTTTTTCACTTAGACTTCTTCTCCTTATCGTTATCCTCCTCTCTTGGCCCTTTCAAATCGCCTATTTTTTTCTTGGAGTAGCCTATAGGCCTATTCTTTTGCTGTCTATGGTTATGGTCGCCATTGCTACTTATATCTGCGGAAGGTTCATTTTTAAGGATGGTTTCAAGGAGGCAGGTTGGAACTGGGGAAGACCAAAACACTATTTGTGGGTATTAGGTTTGGCTATTTTTCTGTGGCTTTTTCCAAGTATAGTAGAACAATTGGTTGGATGGTATTCTCCGGCAAGTAAAGCAAACCTTGGCACTTTGATATCTACTTTCTCCATCAGTTTTTTGATTACTATTATTCCGGCCTTTAGTGAGGAATTTGGCTGGCGGGGTTATTTGCTGCCCAGATTATTAAAGAGATACTCACATCGCAAAGCACTACTGACCCACGGACTCATCACGTGGATTTGGCACCTGCCTTTTATTTTTACCATGGGCTTTGATGGTGGAGAAAATCCTTGGGTATCGGTTCCCTTGGTTCTAGCGGCCAGTTTTATTCCTACCATATTACATGCCGTTGTCTTTGCCTTTATCTGGTCGCGCACGGCAAGTTTGGCCGTTTCTACTTTTTACCATATTTCATTTGATGAAGTCCGAGACACCTTGGAAGGTACTATTGGGCTTGGAACTTTTGGTCAAAATTGGCAGATGTTGGTGTTGACCATATTGGGGATTTTCCTTTTATGGAAAGGACAATGGAATTTTTCAAACCAAACTATAGAAAATAATGAAAACTAAAACATTACGACCATTGGCCATAACTTTTTTTTTAAGTGGTGTGTGGGATACCATCGCCGGATGCATGTACCTTTTCTTTATTGGTACAGGCCGAAAAATTGATAGTCCATCGATTGATCCCTTTTTTGCCATCTTTTTGGGTTCGTTCTTCCTTTGTTTTGCCTATCTCCAGTTTTTATCGGCCTTGAACATTAAACGATATGCATTTGTCGTGGGTTGTCTTATTCTAGGCAGGGTTTTCTACGTGGTACAACTGTATTATTACATGCTTTTTGTACAGGATTTCCCGAATACCTTTTGGTTTACGTGCATCATTGATGGTATTTTCATAATTCTGTACTTTGTTTTTGCAATACAGGGAGGTTTGCGACTTCGTGAGCTATTCTTGCCCAAATTGGAAACCTAGTCTTCGAATTTTCTCCATTGTATTGATTCTAAGGGTTATGAGTGACAATTATCATTTCCAACTATTTGTTCCCTTGGTATTTTTATGGAAGTTAAATCATAATTGATATGAAAACAGCTTCAGAAACACAAAAAATAGTCGAATACGGAACGAAAGCGCCTTCAGGGCATAATACCCAGCCTTGGAAGTTTGTGGTAAATGAAAATGAAATACGGATAAATCCTGATTTCAATCGTTCATTGCCCGTTGTTGATGCTGACAATCACGCACTGTATATTAGTTTGGGGTGCGCAGCGGAAAACATCATTTTGGCGGCCAGGAACGTTGGATATAATACTATACTGGAAATTAAAAAAGATGATGCCGGGGTAGATTACATCAGCATAAGGTTGCATCGCGATGGCGCGGTACAAAAAGATGATTTGTTCAACTATATTGATGAACGACAAGTTACAAGAAATGCCTATGATGACACATCGATTGCTGCGAAGGACTTGAAACAGTTGATAGATTCGACAAAATTTAAAGGTGTTCAAGTCAAGTCTTTCACATCTCAAGAGGAAATCAATCGTTTGGAACCTTTTATCATCGAAGGAAGCAACCTTCAATTCCAAAACAAGGCATTCGTTGACGAGTTGGTTTCATGGATCCGATTTTCTAAAAAAGAGGTAGAGAAAAAGAGGGATGGTATTTGGCATGCCAGTATGGGAATGCCAAGCGCTGGCAGGGTAATGGGAAACCTTATTATGAAAAAGTTCGTCTCAGCCAAAAGCGAGGCCAAACGATGGAAAAAACTCATTCATTCATCTGCTGGTTATCTACTTTTCATAGCGGAAAATAATGATGTTGAAAATTGGGTTAATATGGGCAGGGCGTTTCAACGTTTTGGCCTTTTGGCCACCAAACTCAATATCCATCACGCTCATGTCAATATGCCCTGCGAAGAAATTGAGACGCGTAAAAAATTGGGGATACATTTCGGCCTCAAGGGACATTTATTGTTGCTTGTGCGCTTTGGATACTCCAAAAAAATGCCTTATTCTTACCGAAGACCCGTGTCTGAGGTATTGGAAAATGTTGTGTTGCCATGAAAATAGGAATCCATATCGTCTTTTTAGTATTTGCTGTTTTGTTGTATGGTTCAGGCTACTCCCAGAATGATTCGTCAAAAAATCAATCTAGGGCAGATATAGACCGAGTCTTTGACCAGTACGTGTCCTATACCAATGCCCTAAATGCAAAGGGTATAGCCATGTGTATAACCGATGCTATGGACTTTAGTTGGTTGGAGGACGGCGAATTGAAATATTCTAAAAAGTCAATGTTGATCGATGATTTAAAGGCTTTTTTACCCGCCGTTAAAACGATGGATTTGCGGATACTTACTAAGGATATTCAAGTTCTGGGTAAAAAACAGGCTACCCTTAATTCCGAATATGTTAAAGATATAACACTTGCTTCGGGCGAACATTTCAGATTCGACGGCGTAATGAGCTTAGTATTGATTAAAGAGAACGGCACTTGGAAATTTGTCCAAGGGCATAGCTCTCATAAAGAACCGAAATATGGGTATCCAGATTTGGAAAGAGATCTTCAAAGTGGATTGGACACCATTGTAAAGCAAAATAAATTACCAGGTCTTACCTTTTCGGTACTTTTTGACGATGGCCATCAGATCAATCTGGCCAGCGGTTATCAAGACCTAAAAAGGAAAATACCCATGGAACCTGATAGCAGGATGTTGGCTGGCAGTATTGGAAAAATGTTCGTTGGTACAATAGCCCTCAAACTAGTTCAGGAGAAAAAACTAAGCTTACAGGACAAGGCTATAATATATTTGGGAAACCAAGAATGGTTCAAATCGTTCCCCAACCATGCCGAAATCAAAATTATTAACCTGATGAACCATACCAGTGGTCTGCCAGATTATCTGTACCAGGACGAATTCTTAGAGGATTTTAAAAAGAATCCGAGAAAAGTCCGCAGCCATGAAGAAGGGATCCGGTTCGTGGCGAACAAATCTGCGGTGCATCCCGTAGGTAAAGGGTGGGCCTATTCGGATACGAATTACATCCTACTGGGATTAATAATCGAAGATATAACGGGAACTGATTTATATAATCTATTGGAACGTGAGTTGCTCATTCCATTGAAACTCAATCTTACCAGTCCTTCTAACAAACAGAAACTTGAAAATTTAACGCAAGGTTACGTGGGCGGCCAAAATCCCTTCCAGCTCCCAAAAAAAGTTTTGGATGTAGATGGAAACCTTGTCTTAAATCCATCTATAGAATGGGCAGCTGGTGGATTAATATCCAACCCCAAAGACTTGACAACGTTCATCAAGTTCATTCATGAAAGTAACTATCTAAATACCGAAACAAAGGCCTTGTTAAAATCTGCGGTAAATACCAAAACAGGAACTCCCGATAAAGAGGGCTATGGCCTCGGAACTTTTATTTGGGCAAGAAATGGCGATATGCGATATGGACATTCCGGATTCTTTCCCGGTTATCTTTCTCATTTAGAATATTCAAAAAATAACAAATATGCAATTGCCATCCAAATAAATACGGATGATGGATTCGGAAAGCTACAAGAATATATTTCCCGATTGCATATCATATTAAACAAATGTGAAGCAAACTGAAAAGCGTTCAACTGACGATTCGATTGGTCTAAATATGAAAACTAAAAAACCTCATCTAAAAAATCTAAAAGGAATAATGCTAACAACCCTTACACTAATATTAGCTTGCATTCTCATTCTTGTGGGAATACTTTGGGCATACAGTCCCGGTACGCCAGAACCGTTTTCGGATAAAAAAGGCAATGTCCTAGCTGGAAGCCTCTCAGAGAAAAATTTTATTACCATTGGAGGAGTACAACAGGGCATGTTCATAAAGAGTAAAGATGCAACGAATCCCGTATTGCTATACTTACACGGGGGATTGCCCCTTTATTTTCTTACCCAGGAATACCCAACAGGACTTGAAGATCATTTTACCGTTGTTTGGTGGGACCAGCGTGGCTCTGGTATTTCCTATAGTGCTGACATTACACCGGAGAGCAGGAATTTAGAGCAAATGATAAATGATACGCAAGAAGTGACCAACTACTTGCGCAAACGTTTCGGTAAAGAAAAGATATATCTTATGGGGCATTCCGGAGGAACCTATATAGGGATACAAGCGGCAGCCCAAAATCCTGAATTATATCATGCCTATATCGGCGTTGCCCAGATGTCCGACCAGCTCCGATCAGAAAGATTGGGCTACGAATACATCCTACAACAGTATAAAGCAAAAGGAAACAACAGCGTGGTACGGAAACTTGAGTCGGCCCCTTTTGTTAAAGATTTACCAGAAGCATATCTTAAATTACGGGACAAGACCATGCACAGCCTTGGCATTGGCACAACCCATGACATGGTTTCCGTGATCACTGGCATTTTCATTCCTTCATTGAAGTGCCGGGAGTACACTTTGAAGGAAAAAATAAATCTGTGGCGAGGAAAATCGCTTTCTGGCGTACACCCTTTATGGGATGAAATGCTAGCAACCAATTTAATGCTAAAAGTGCATAAACTTGACATTCCCGTTTATTTCTTCTCGGGTGTTTATGATTATACCGTATCCTACACATTGACGAAGGAATACTTTGAGAAGCTGGACGCACCAATAAAAGGATTTTACACCTTTGAAAAATCGGCTCACAGCCCATTTTTAGAAGAACCTGAAAGGATGCAACAGATTCTGAAGGAGGACGTATTGAAAGGGCTAATCAGTCTGTCGGATAAACAATAGCAAAAACTGAATCATGAATACATTTCCCAATTACAAGTACAAATCTGTCACTTATTTTGCTATAACCATGGGTATCACTTGGACATCCTTGTTTTTGGCCGCTTATTTTAGCCATACCGAAGGTTTGGAAGACTATATGGCCATAGCTATGCTTCCTAGCTTGCTAACTCCCTTTGCAGTTGCCCTAATTATGATTTATGGTTCTAGCAACAAAGGCCTAATTAAAGACTTCAAGCATCGACTTCTCAATTTTAAGGATATCAGATTAAATTACTGGTGGGCCATTCTTGTGTTAATGCCAGCGGTAGTGCTATTGGCTACCTCCATTTCATTGATTTTCGGGCAACCTTCGGAACAGTTTTCTTTCTCCAATGAATTTGCCATTTTGAGCGGCGCACTATTTTTAAGTATTGCGATTCTGTTGCTGGCACCTACCTTTGAGGAATTGGGGTGGAGGGGTTATGGTATGGATAGTTTAATGAAAGGAAAATCACTTCTGAACGCCTCGCTCCTATTTTCTCTTTTGTGGGGACTTTGGCACGTGCCTTTGTTTTTCGTTAAGGGTTATTACCACTATGAAATATTACAAATCAGCCCTGTTTTCGCTATTAATTTTTTTGTGGCACTTATACCTGCGGTCATCCTTAGCAACTGGATTTACTACAAAAATGGTCGGAGCATTATCGCTATTATAATTTTCCATTTTATATTAAATCTATCTTCGGTTGTATTTCAGACTGAACAATTCACGAAATGTATTGTAACGATAGTTTTGATGTTGGTTTCAATGTTGGTTATTTGGAAAAACAAGGATTTCTTCTTAGCTAAAACTGACTCAATGAACAATAATAATAGCACAAATATGGCTTCCTAGTTTTTTTGGAAAGATATATTCTGCCTTTTAATATCTAGACTCGAAGCAATATAAAATTAAGAATTAAAGAAATTCCTAGAAGGGAACAATTTTCGGTGACCTCCTCCCGTCAAACCGGACAGTATAGAATTTGATGGTTCAGCGCGAATAAATATTCACATTTAAATTATAAACCCGAAGGTTAATAATTTATAAAGTTCATAAAAACAGCAATTTGTGGATTTTATTTAGCAACCGCATACGCTAACGTATACGGTAACCACCAAAAAAAATCCGCTGATACTGAATGTAAATCATTCAATTTCAACGGATTAAATGTAGCGAGAGGGGGGCACGATCCCCCGACCTCCGGGTTATGAATCCGACGCTCTAACCAACTGAGCTACCTCGCCATTTTCGTTTTAAAAAGACACCCAAATTAAAGGGATATAATCAATTTTTTATTTGGCTATTATCCTAGTTTAAAATTCAGCGTAGTATTTTTAAACGGGTGCAAATATAAAGTTTAATTTTATGATCATCAACTATAGTAGCTTAAAAAATAATACACATCTTTTATTTTTTTATCATTTATAAATATATATATTGGGCATTATTAAGATGTAACGAATGAGCGATAAAATAAAATTTGAAATTGAGTTTGTAATACAATCATCACCTCAGCTCCTGTATCAGTATTTGGCGACACCATCCGGGCTTTCCGAATGGTTTGCGGACAATGTTAACTCTAGAGGGGAGCGGTTTATATTCATATGGGACGGTGCAGAAGAAGAGGCTATTCTATTAAAGCGTAAAACAGATGAATTTGTTCGTTTTTCCTGGGAAGAGAATGACGACGATTCGTATTTTGAAATGAAAATTATTGTAGACGAAATAACTAAGGATGTCTCTCTTTTTATCACAGATTTTGCCGACGAGGACGAAGTAGAAGAATCCAAAATGCTCTGGACAAATCAGGTTTCTGACTTAAAACAGGTGCTGGGTTCTAGATAGACTATGGTATTTGCAGTATCTTTGAGCCTTATGTTTATAAGGCTTTTTTTATGGTAAATTTCAACGGAACTTTAGTTGAGTGTAGCGCTAAATTCCTGAATCAGAATAACCGAGGACTAAAATATGGAGATTCGCTTTTCGAGGCGATCCGTGTGGTAAACGGTCATATTTATTTTTTAGAGGAACATTATTTAAGACTCATGTCATCTATGCGCATATTGCGCATGGAAATACCAATGGATTTTACCATGGAATTCTTTGAAAAGGAGGTTTTGAAGACCGTGGGAACTACGGAGGACCATAATTCTTTTAGAGTGCGCTTTACTGTCTATAGAAATGATGGCGGCCTGTACCTGCCAGAGACCAATACCATTTCTTATTGCGTTGAGGCCAAAAAGTTGGACAGCCCTTTTTATACCCTTCATGATTCAGAGTACGAAGTGGAGCTTTTTAAGGATTTTTATGTGAATAAAGACATGCTTTCCAACCTTAAGACCAATAACCGTATTCTAAACGTGGTAGGTAGTGTTTTCGCTAAAGAGAACGACTACCATAATTGTCTACTTTTAAATGGTGATAAAATGGTCGTGGAGGCATTAAACGGAAATATTTTTTTGGTATCCGGTAAAATAATAAAAACACCACCCTTAAAGGATGGTTGTCTTAACGGTATTCTTAGAAAACAAATTATTGAAATCTTGAGTAAGTCCGATATTTATGATCTCAAGGAGGAATCTGTTACCCCGTTCGAACTTCAAAAAGCTGATGAGCTCTTTGTAACAAACACGATTAGCGGTATAATTCCGGTTACAAAATATAGGAAAAAGGCGTTCGATACTAAAACAAGCAAGGATTTAATAGGAAAACTTAATGCTCTCGTTAGATTAAGGGCATAATACTAGTTAAGGCTAGGGTTTTCTGGCGCGTTGGACCAAAGGACATAGTCACCGCCAAGTTGCATCATCTTCTCTTTCCAAAATGCCTGTGAAGATTTTCTGATAATCTGACTTTCATATTCGTTTTTTACTACCACCCAAGACTTCGAGGATAACTCCTCTGCCAATTGCAAGGAGGACCAACCGGAATACCCCAAAAAGAATCGTATGTCATCCTCTGAAATCATTTTTTCATTTATAAGGGTAATCGTTTTCTCAAAGTCTCCGCCCCAATAAATACCATCGGAAATTTCAATACTATTCTCTATTAAATGTGGCACCTTATGAATAAAATAGAGGTTGTCCTGCTCTACAGGTCCGCCATTGTAAACTTTAAAGGGGATTAGGATTTCACTAACCAAATCGTTTATCTGGTATTCCAGAGGTTTATTCAGAATGAAGCCCACCGAACCCTCATCATTGTGTTCCGCTAATAAGACCACAGACCTATTAAAGGAAACATCTCCGGTTAGGGAGGGCTCTGCAATTAGAAGTTTGCCCTTTTTTGGCTTTGTGTTAATCATGATTATCATGCAATAGAATTCTAAAATAAGACAATTCTTACTATAACTCAAAAAAACCTTGCATAAAAAAAGCGCTTTTTAACAAGCGCTTTTAAAATCTGATAAGTGTATACCTTAGTTTACTGCGTTACCTAAATCGGCACCTGCTTTAAACTTAACAACATTCTTAGCTGCAATTTGGATAGTTTTTCCAGTTGATGGGTTTCTACCTTCTCTTGCATTTCTTTTAGATACGGACCATGATCCGAAACCTACTAAAGAAACTCTGTTTCCTTTTTTCAAAGAACCTTCAACATTTCCTAAGAAAGACTCTAATGACTTTTTAGCCGCTGCTTTTGTGATGCCTGCGTCTGCTGCCATTGCATCGATCAATTCTGTTTTGTTCATAATGTGATTAAATTAATTGTTGTTAATATAATTTTAAATCGTTTCACAAATTTATATGGATTTACGACCAACACAAGGAAAACCGCTGTAAATCCCCTATTTTGTTGATAACTCGGGAGGTTTGTTGATAACGTAGGGCTTTTTTTACGTTTGCCAACCCTAATGATCACGGGGCTTTACTCAAAATAGGCCTTTTCACCTATTACAAAACCGTTCAACAAATCCCTAGTTCGCATTCTTTTTTTGCCTTCTACCTGTATTTCCAGTAGGTTCAGGAAGCCTCCTTTTACGGCTACCTTTATTTCTTTTTTATCAACATTAAATTGTCCTGGTTGTAGATTATGTTCTATTTCCTCTATCTCCGATTTATATATTTTTACGGATAGTTGTTCTTCGTTGGAATGTAAGGTAGTCCACGCTGCCGGATAGGGACTTAAGCCTCGAATAAAATTATAAAGGGTCCGAGGCGACAGTTCCCAGTTTATCCTACAAGTATCCCTTTCCAATTTATAGGCCAATTTAAGATTTTTAGGGTCCTGTTGTATTGTTGTAGAAATAGTACCCTCCTTAATACGCTCTACTGTTTTCAGCACGGTCTGCGCTCCCAGAATCATTAATCTGTCATGTAGGGAACCTGCATCTTCGTCTGGACGAATCTCTGTTTCGCTTTGTAGGATAATGGCTCCGGTATCTATTTTTTCATCGATAAAAAAGGTGGTTACACCTGTTTTTTTCTCTCCGTTCATAATCGCCCAATTTATGGGGGCTGCACCTCGGTATTGGGGCAATAACGAAGCATGGAGGTTAAACGTGCCATATTCGGGCAATTCCCAAACAACCTTTGGTAGCATACGGAAAGCCACTACAACCTGTAAATTGGCCCTTAAGGATTTTAAGTGTTCCAAGAAGTCAGGATTCTTTAGATTGGTGGGTTGTAGTACGGTAAGTTTATGTTCCACTGCATATTTTTTTACGGCGGACTGGTTTAATTTTCTTCCTCTGCCCGCTGGCCTGTCTGGCGCAGTTATGACCCCAACGATAGTATAACCGCCCTGACAGAGTGCATCTAAAATGCCCACGGCAAAATCTGGTGTTCCCATAAAAACGATTCGTAAGTCTGTCATACTGCCCTAACTATTTGATATTGATTTGTTGTATTGATCCTAATTTTTCTGTCCTCCAATAATTCCTGTAAAGCTATTAAAACCAATTCGTTTTCGAGTTCCAATCCTTCTTGTATGGTTCTGGAATTACCATTCTTGATAGTTAAAAACCGCAGTATTTCTTCTTTTACAAGGCTAAGGTCATTTGTCTTGGTATCTGATTTCTGACAGACATCGCACCTACCGCAAGGAGAGGAAACACTTTCGCCAAAGTAAGAGAGTAGTTGCTGGCTTCTACAAACTTTGTCGTTTTCTATATAAGAGAGCATTTGCCCTACTTGATGTTCTTTGAGGGTATTTTGTTCTTTAATGGTATTGGCAAAAGGATTAATGGTTCGGTCATCGTCCCGAGGCACAAGAAAAGTAAGTTCCAAATCACTGTTCGCTCCTTTGTATTCAATTACTTCATCTTTTGCTAATTTCTCTAGGGCCCTGTGTAAAATGGCTTCTTCGACATTCAATTTTTTAGAAAGCATTAAAGTGTTTATGCGGGTATCGAATTCGAAAATTCCGCCATAGGTGCGTAAGATGGTCTTTATGATGTCCTGTAGTTTTGGGTTTTCGTCCATATACCGGAACAAATTTTCCTTATCGATTTTAAATAATACAGTGGTTTTCTTTGAGAACGATTCCGATAAGGCCAGTACCGAATTTCTATCCAACACTTTTAAGGCATTGTAGGTCAACAAGGAATTTAGTTGATAGATAGCACAAAAAGTGTTAAAATGAAGGGGGTAGGTCTCGCCATAACCTTCACCGTAGGCAATCTGTAAAAAGTTATTTAATTTATTGTAGACTAATTTTACAAAGGGGACATCGGGTAAAATACTCAGAAACTGTTTTTTTACCTGTTCTTTGTCCGTCTTGTTTGTTAATAGTACGGCTGTTGCCTGCTCTCCGTTTCTACCGGCTCTTCCTGCCTCCTGGAAATAATTTTCCAAACAATCGGGAATTTGGTAATGCACTACCAACGCAACATCGGGTTTATCTATACCCATACCAAAGGCATTGGTGGCTACCATAATTTGGGTGGTGTTTTGCAGCCATTGTTCCAGTTTCTTCTTTTTTTCCTTTTCGGAAATTCCGCCATGGTAAAAGCTTGCTGTAATGCCGTTACCCATTAAAAACCCTGCAAGTTCTTCCGCTAACCTGCGCGTTCTCACATAAACGATACCACTTGTCTTAAGCTGCGCACAGTATTGTTTCAACCTGTATTTTTTGTCCTCCTCAAACACCACAATAAAAGCGATGTTCCTTCTCGAAAAAGAGTCCTTCTGAATTAATGGAGCTATAAGATCTAAATTCGATACAATATCTTGGGTCACCCTTGGTGTTGCCGTGGCCGTTAATGCCATTATAGGGGCACTGGGCTGTAGTTCCCTTAGTAGGCTACATTGTAAATACGCTGGCCTAAAATCATGCCCCCATTGGGATATGCAGTGTGCTTCATCTATGACCAATAAATTAACGTTCATTTGTTGGATGCGCTCCTGTATAAGTTCTTGTCCCAAGCGCTCGGGAGATAGGTACAGGAACTTAAAACCGCCGTACACACAATTATCCAGCTCATTGTTGAGATCTTCAAAATTCATACTTCCCGTTAAACCAACGGCCTTGATACCTAATTTTTTAAGGTTGGATACTTGGTTCTGGATCAATGCTATAAGCGGGGAAATTACAATACAAATTCCTTCCTGAATGAGTGCAGGTACTTGAAAACAAATTGATTTTCCGCCACCCGTGGCTAAAAGCGCCAAAACATCCCGCCCTTCCAAGGAGGCGGAAATAATTTTTTCCTGTGAATCCTTAAATGAGGTAAAGCCCCAATATTCTCTTAGAATTTCAGCAGGTCCTTTATACACGGGTTTCGTCTAAATGGTTTAAAATGAAGGCTAGTCGCTCTTCTACCGTCCCAAAAGGGACTTCCATGACCTTATAACCCAAACCCGAATAGGTCTTATATAAATGCTCATGGATTTCGGTAGCTTGTGGATAGCTTTCCAAACGTTCGTTATCCTGAACATAAATGTCTTCCCATGGTGGAAGTAAAAACACGGCGTCATACCTTTTTGTTTTGCAGGCATGTAAGAAATCCGAGGTATAGGGCTGGTCAAAATAATCCATATAGGCCAAAACATCGGGCATGCCTCTATCATAAAAAACAAGGGCAAGTTCTTGTTTTATGGCATCATCGAACTGTTGCTTCCTGGCGTCCAGCAGCTGTTGGTTAAACTTTTTGGAATCGTTCACGAAGGCAATTGGGTTGCTAAACATGGCATCTGGCTGCTGCTCGCTTTTTGCATCTAGCGTCATACTACGAATTACTTCGTGAAAGCAATAAAAACCTTTAGCTTCCAAAGCTTTAATGACCGATGTTTTTCCAGTGCCAGGTGCTCCTGTAATTAGAATTCGTTTAAAATTCAAAATGTAGTTTTAGTAATACAAAAATAGGTAAACCTAGGATACCAAAAAACCAGATGATTCCTCTTATCTTTGCAGAAAAGCAACGTGATGGACGAAAATAATCCAGATGAGTTTTATAAAAGGCTAAAAGAAAAATTAACGGAAACCTCTACTTGGCCTTCTGATTATCTCTATAAATTCATTGTAAAATCAGATTCAGAAAATATTTCTCAAATACATAAGATATTCGACAATACTGGTGCCGTTATAGAATCTAAAAAATCGAAAAAAGGGAAGTATACAAGCGTGTCTATAACTGTGAACCTAAAAGATCCGGAACAAGTTATTCAAAAATATAAGGCGGTAGGGGAGCTTGAGGGCGTAATCTCGCTCTAAAATTGTTTATAAGCCATAATTTTCTTAATTTAGCAACGTTATAAGAATACTTCTTCAAACATTTTATACCTTAAAAATTCCAATTTGCATTTAGTAGAAAACCTCGAATATAATACGGAGCGTCCTCAATTGATCATACCGGAGTATGGTCGTCATTTCCAGAAAATGGTAGATCACGCCGTATCCATAAAGGACCCAGTTGAACGCAACAAGGTAGCTAACGCAATCATAAGTGTAATGGGCAATTTACAGCCGCATTTAAGAGATGTGCCAGATTTTCAGCATAAATTATGGGATCAGTTATTTATAATGTCCGATTTTAAACTGGACGTAGAATCTCCTTTCCCCATAACCTCAAAGGAAATTTTAAGGCGTCGTCCCGATGCTTTGGAGTATCCTCAAAATTTTCCTAAATATCGATTTTATGGCAATAACATAAAACGTATGATCGATGTGGCGGTAAAATGGGAAAAAGGCGATAAACGTTCCGGGTTGGAATATGCCATTGCCAACCACATGAAAAAATGCTATTTGAACTGGAACAAGGATGTGGTGGATGACGAGGCTATATTTAAGCACCTGTACGAATTAAGTAACGGTGAAATAGATTTTGCCGCACAAGGCGAAAACCTTACCGAAAGCGGTCAATTCCTTAAGAATAGGGTGGCCAAGACTCCAAGGACTAGCTCTAACAAGAAGAGCAATCAAAGAAATACAACTAATAATCGCGGTAAAAAACGCTATTAATCGTTCAGTAAGTTTAGATGGGAACATTTAAGATAGAAGGAGGGCATGCGCTATCCGGAGAAATAACACCTCAAGGTGCAAAAAATGAGGCGCTACAAATTTTGTGTGCGGTATTGTTAACATCGGAAAAAGTTGTCATCCACAATATTCCCGATATTATTGACGTAAATAAACTTATTTCACTGTTGGAAGATTTGGGCGTCAATATCCAGAAAAAAGGTAAGGGTTCATATACCTTTCAAGCGAACGATATTAATCTGGCATATCTTCAAAGCGATCAGTTCAAACAAGACGGTAGGGGCCTTAGGGGCTCTATAATGCTAGTAGGGCCGCTTTTGGCCCGTTTTGGAAAAGGATATATACCTAAGCCTGGTGGCGATAAAATAGGGCGGCGAAGATTGGATACCCATTTTGAGGGTTTTATTAAATTGGGTGCGAAATTCAGATATAATAAGGAAGATTCTTTTTATGGGGTAGAGGCGAAGAAGTTAAAGGGCACGTATATGCTTTTGGATGAGGCCTCTGTTACCGGAACCGCAAACATTGTCATGGCCGCCGTTTTGGCAGAAGGCCAAACTACCATTTACAATGCTGCTTGCGAACCCTATCTTCAACAATTGTGTAAAATGTTGAACCGCATGGGGGCGAAAATAACCGGCGTTGGCTCCAATCTTTTGGTCATTGATGGTGTTGAAAGTCTCGGTGGCACGGAGCATACCATGTTACCGGATATGATCGAAATAGGAAGTTGGATCGGTCTTGCCGCCATGACCAAAAGTGAGCTTACCATAAAAAATGTGAGCTGGGATGATTTAGGTCAGATTCCCTCTGTTTTCAGGAAATTGGGGATTACCTTAGAACGCAAGGGAGATGATATTTATATTCCCGCACACAAAAACGGTTACGAAATTCAGAATTATATCGATGGTTCTATTTTGACCATTGCAGATGCACCATGGCCTGGACTTACCCCAGATTTATTAAGTATCATCTTGGTCATTTCCACACAGGCAAGGGGAGAGGTCATCATTCATCAAAAAATGTTCGAAAGCCGTTTGTTCTTTGTGGACAAATTGTTGGACATGGGAGCCAAAATAATTCTTTGTGATCCCCACAGGGCAGCGGTTATGGGACACGATTTTAAATCTAGTTTAAAAGCTACCACCATGACCTCGCCGGATATTAGGGCGGGAGTTTCTTTGTTGATTGCCGCACTTTCGGCCAAAGGAACATCTACCATACATAATATAGAGCAGATCGATCGTGGCTACGAGAATATTGATGAGCGCTTACGTGCCATAGGGGCTAAAATAAGTCGGGTATAGCGGAATTGTAGAGGCTTAGTATAAAGACTAAGCTCCATAACAGCGTTCTCCACCAATTTTTCTTAACTAATTGTAAGGTGATGGATTTGCTATCTGATTCACTAGCCCCATCTATTCTATAATGCAAGGGAACAAAAATACTGAAAGTCATAAACCATATCATGGCGATCAGACCCAATTTGGATATACTCAAAAAAGAGGCTTCATTAATTACGCTCCCGATACTAAAGGCCAACTGCCCAAACATTAAAGGCAGCACCACAACCGTTATTCTTTTGGTGTAAGACCTGTGCCATACTTTTAATTGTGCATGCCCGTAATAGGTTAAGCCAGGGTAGATGGCCAATTGAACGGCCCAGATAAGTGCCAGCGTAGCAGAATCGAAAATGAGGTTGGCAGTAGATATCAATGCGTTTGGATTTTATAGTTATTTATTTGAACAATTTGTATTGAGTTTTTGTTCTTTGAAAAATAATAGGCTTAAGAGATAAAAAAAGTTGCAGTTTTTACTATTGATTTCGTTAATGTTAAAATAGATATTTGAGACTTTTTGTTGCTATCCAAAAAGTAAGACTTTTCCAAAACTGTTCGTTCGCTTTGTGTTTATACTATGAAGTTCTACCGGACTACTCTTCTGAAATGGTTGTATACTCAGCGGGATTCTCCAATTTAAATTTTTCGCTATTTCCAATTAAAATATCTAAATATGCAGTATGTGTAGCTCCCATTAAAATAAATACTCTGTCGTTTTGCGAGAAGTTAATATCATTTATATTGGCATAGATTCTTAGATTTCTTTCATAAAATTCGGCAATTATTTTTGCTCCTTCATAATTGTTTGCCGTATGTTGGGTTGCCAAAAAATTATAATAGTCAAACGTTAGCATTTTAGAGGACTCGGTGTTCATTTCATGATACTGGTCTAACAGTTTTAGACTATTGGTTTTTGTATAATACGCCATCATATTTTCAACAAACAAGCTATCGGTCGTATTCCTGTTGGCCAGTTCGATTAAACGCGGATAATCGAAACCCATTTGACTATCTATTCCGTAAATTCTTTCGGTTCCGCTTAATCTGCCCACTTCAAGTCCAATTGAATTCATCTCATCGGAATAATTAAGTCTTTCTGTTTGGTCTACTTTGTATTTTTCATATGTTTCTTTTATGTAGTCGTTGTTTATTGGTTCTAATTCAAGTAAAATTACAGTGGGTCGGAATTTGACTAATTTTTCCACCATTTTATTCAAATCTGCCTGTTCCTTCGGGTCTGACAGGTTTATCATCGAAGAACTTGCGTCTGAGGTTTGACCCAAATGTGGCGTTCCGAAATTCAGAACTCGAATTTTGTTCGATTTTATATTTTCGGCAACCCCAACAATTTTCTCTTGATTAGGCGATTCATCAACCTTAGAATTACAAGAAAAAAATAAGCTAAGTAGAATTGAAAATAATATTTTTTTCATTTAATCACGAGATTATTTTAATAATAAAGAAAATTTAGTTTGCGAAGGAAGCGACAGGTTTCATTTTGATGTAAAAATATTACTTTCCTGACTAATAGAATACTTCAGAACAATGATATGCGTGGCGGTCGACTGTTTTTTAAGTTTACGTTAGAGGTGCTCTGATTTAAAATCAATCTTTTATTTTCCATACCCAAAACAGCAAGAGCGGATGAATTAGGATCAACCGCACCCAAGCTACCCAAAGCGGCGTACATAAACCGTCCGGAACACATGCATCAATTTGGATGAAGTAAATGTGTGAGGGAATGAACAGTACCAGGAGAACAATAATGCCATAGGCTCCAAAGGTTCTCCATTTTGGAAAAAGAAGTAGTAGGGCAAAAAGGAGCTCCAATAGTCCTGAAACGGCATTTATTGGCTTAGGAAAAGGAAGATAATCTGGAATAAGCGGGTAATAAAAATCTGGGTCAACCAAATGGTTGATACCTGCAAATAGCATAAAACCGATTAATAGATAACGAAAGATTTTTTTAGTCATAGTTAGACTTTCATACCATTTCGCATAGCAAAAGACTTTACTCGGCCTACGATGACAAAAAGTCTCAAAGCTTCCATTTTGTTTGTTGGTGTACATTTTTTAGGATGATAAAGAAGGGAATCCACCAAATGAAATCGTTGGTAATCAAAGTATATATGAACTCAAAGGGAACGATATCCTGTAGGTAATTGAAAACAAAGCCTAAAGGGCCAAAAATCTTACCCAAGAAGCCAACAGCAACAATAGGCCAATGCTTAATAGGGTCATAGGATGCCCACCAGTAACCCAAACCGTAAACGCCTATGACCATTCCCATTCCCTGCCATACCAAAGGATGGTTCAAAGGTTCCATCCCAACCAACTCAAAAAAGTGATTGGGAAAAAGAACTACCCATGCACCCCAAAGTATATTATAAACTGCAGCTAACTGTAGCGTTAGTTTCATGTTCTTTCAATTAGGGTACCATCGGGATATTTGGCAAACCTACCTTTTTCCTTATCGTGTACATTATCTGGATGCCGCCATGGCCAACCACCAAATTGGGTCAGGCGATATTCCTGCATGGCACTTTCTATTTCTTCTTCCGAATTCATTACAAACGGACCGTATTTAACTACTGGTTCCAGAATAGGTTTTCCTTGAAGCAATAAAAGATGTGCTTGGGAGTTCCCTGCGGTAATGATCACTTCTTTTGCCGGATCTAGCTGTATTCCATGATCGGGAACTATTATGGTGCCATCAATATGTATGGTATCGCCTTCATAAAAATATAGGGTACGGTTAACTTCTTTATCCATTTTGGGCAAGATAAATTGGCCATTCGCATCAATATGAATATTCCATATGGCAACGTTATTTTTCGAATCGGACGCCCAGGAATCGGGAGCCGGTTCTGGAGCATTTTCGGATTTATAATGTCCAGCTATTATTTTTACCGCAGCATTCCCTATTCTAATTACAGGAATATCTTCGTGCCAGAGCATTTTAAAATGGGGTTCCACAAATTTCTTGGCCTTGGGGAGGTTTAGCCAAATTTGAAAAAGCTCTAGGGTATTTTCTTTGTCCGTTTGCAGCAGAGGAAACATTTCGCAATGCTGAACTCCTTTGCCTGCCGTCATCCATTGCACATCGCCCTCCCCAAATCGGCCGGCAGCGCCTAAAGAATCCGAATGGTCGCAGAATCCTTTATTCACGATCGTAATCGTCTCAAAACCCCGATGGGGATGGGCCGGGAAACCTGGGATAGTTTGACCGTGGTACATACGCCAGCCATCCTTTATAATAAAATCGTTCCCTAAATTTCTACCATTCAAAGAAGCGTTCGGGGACATATCTTCGTTTCCTTTTGGATATTGGTCATAGTGGTACACACAAAATAAGAAAGGATCTTGTGTTTGCCACGGAAAGCCTAATTTAAATAATTCTTTGATCATAATTTTCCGGCTAATGTGTTGCAGTATTAATTTCTATCCAATAACCATCTGGGTCTTGCAGGTAAATTTGACGAACACCATCCGTTCTGAGGGTTACCGCGCTTTCCTTTCCTGGCCAGTCGGAGTAGGGGATGTTATTTTTTTCCAAATGAGCTATAAAACCGTCTAAATTCTGGGTAGCCAGACAAAGATGCATGGATTTGTTCTTTTCAAACGGGGCGAACTCCTTTTGGATTAGATGAATCTGTGAAGTGCCATCAAAAAGAAACCAACGAAATCCTGGTGCTTTATCTGGGTGTGGAGTTTCTTCCAAGCCTAGAATTTTGGCGTAGAAGTCGGCGCTTTTATCCGAATCATCTACCACGATGGCAAAGTGATCCAATTTAAAATCAAAGGACTGTGCCGGTGCCAGTATTGAAAACAAACATAGCAAGCCAACTATAAACCATTTTTTCATAATTGAAAATTTATTATATTTTTTAGTTTTCTAAAGCATCTATCTGTTTTTGAACTGCATCTGCATCGGCATATTTTCCATCGCTCGCAGAACGGTTGGTTTTGGATAGGTCAAAAGCTTCTTTCATTAATTTTTGATACTTCTCCTGTAATTTTTCTTTTTCTGTTTTCTTTTTGAATAATCCGAACATAGCAATTTTTATTTTTAACTATTAATTTTGGTTGATGGGTGGTGGCCCTTCTATCATAGGTTCGTATACTTCGTCACCTTTCCTTGTTTTAAATTCCTCTTTTACTTCTTGTACCATTTTTGGATTTTCGAACAGGTCTACCATGGTCATGGCCATAGCTTTTGAAGCATGTACCATGCCTTTGTGACCTATGGACATACCACCGCAGGCAACAACTGCCCAGGAGTGCCAAGGTGTACCTTTGGGTGCCACGGTGGCACCCAAGTTAATGTTGGGAACGTTCCAACTTACATCACCCACATCTGTAGAACCACCGCCAGGATTTTCCTCGGTTTCGCGCAACGGTCTAATTGCGCTATCCATTCCAACTTCTGGTTTGCCGGTTGCTTTTTGAATCGCTTTCCCAAAATCGTTTTCTTCCTCTGTATAGCTTATAGCACCTAGCAGCTCCAGATTATTTTGCATGATCGCACCACCCGTTCGGTTGACCAGGGTTTCATAAATTCCGGAAACCAAGGTTATTTTATAGTCTACATCGGCCATAATAGCTGCACCTTCCGCCATTTCCTTTATACGCTCGTAGGTAGGAAGCATTACTTTACGCTTTGGGTCGCGCACGCGCACCCACAACTTTGCGTAATCTGGGACTACGTTGACTACTTGCCCGCCATCTTGAATATGGTAGTGTATTCTTGAGGTTGGTAAAATATGCTCTCTGTAGTAATTGATGCCGGTAGTATATAGTTCCAGGGCATCGGCTGCACTGCGGCCGTTCCAGGGATCCATGGATGCATGGGCGGTTTGTCCGTTAAACTCCACTATAAAATCTATTAGGGAAAGTCCACTTTGTACATCGGCCTCCGTTTCAGCCGACGGATGCCAGCTTATATTCACATCCACATCGTCCCAAAGTCCGGCTTTAACCATCCATACTTTGGCGAAGTACTTTTCCTCTGCAGGAGTTCCTAAGAACTTTACGGTTCCTTTAATTTTTCCAGCATCCATAAGCTCTTTAATGGCGATGGCGGAACCAAGACTTGCTGTGCCAAAAAGGTTGTGCCCGCATCCGTGGCCTGCAGCACCAGCATTAAGTGCTTCTTTTATCGGAGATGCTTTTTGCGAGATTCCGGGTAGCGCATCAAACTCGCCAAGAATACTTATGACGGGAGAACCTGAGCCGTAGGTTGCGGTAAATGCTGTTGGAATATCCGCTACACCACGGGTTACGGTTAGTCCGTTCTTTTCCGCATAATCGGCTAGAATCTCAGCGGAACCCGTTTCCTCGAATGCCGTTTCGGCAAGGGCCCAAATGGAATCGCTGATTTTTATAAGCTCGTTTTTGTGTTTTTCAACTGATGCAATCAGGGCCTTTTTGTTGTTGCTCATTTTCTGGGCAGAAAGTGAAAAGCAACATACGAGAAGGAAGGAGGTGAAAATTGTTTTTTTCATAATCGCTGCTATTAGTGGTTATTTAAGTTATGGTTTTAAAGATACTGAAACTTGGGTTAAAAGCGATTACCGACTTTAGTTATGTTGGTCCCATACCGGTCTGCCCGGTAAGGTATGTTTGGCTATGATGCGTTTGCTTTCCAGTCTCGTTTTTGGGTTCTTTTTGTAGGCATATAGGGCATCACTGGCGAACTTTCGCATTTTGGACAAGGATACAATGGGATGCGGGTAATCCCTTCCAAGCTCAAAGCCTAAAAATTGTAATTCCATCGGCGGAATTTCCCAGGGTTCGTGTATATATTGAGAGGGTAGCTTCGCCAATTCGGGTACCCATTTTTTAATAAAAACACCCTCTGGATCGTGTTCCTTGCTGTTTTTAATGGGATTGTAAATACGAATGGTATTTACACCCGTTTCGCCCGACTGCATGTTCAACTGCGGAAAATGAATACCTGGTTCAAAATCCAAAAAGTTCTGGGCCAAGTGTTCTGTGCAATCTTGCCAAGGTTGCCAAAGCAGATGGGTAAAGAAGGAAGCCAACATGGCCCTAAGTCTAAAATTCACGAATCCTGTTGTTACCAAACAGCGCATTGCGGCATCAATTAAGGGAATGCCTGTTTGGCCTTCTCGCCAAGCTTTCTGTAGGTGCGCATACCTTGGTTTTTCCAGTTGATGATAACCCTTGTTAAGGCTTCTGAATTCCATCTCACCTTCCATCTCAAATTTTTGGATGAAGTGTGCCTGCCATCGCATTCGGGAAAGAAAGGAACTGAGATTTCTTTTATTGTTTGCGCTTTTTTTGTGTCCCGCCGCGTACTGACAAATCTGCCTAGCGGACAAACAGCCCCAAGCCAAGTAGGGGGAAAGTCTGCTGCTGTGCCTTCTAGAAGTTTCGGGTTTGGAATAGTTGGCATTATAGCCACAGATGCGTTCGTTTAAAAAGGAGTCTCAGATACTTTACAGCATACCGCGTTCCTCCTTTTTGAAGGTGGGGATTCGATTTGGTGTCTAACGACACCGATGTAAAATTGATTTTGGAAAGTTGGTCAATATCATCAATGGAATAGAAATGCCCCAATTCCATTCGGGGTTTATCAATATTGGAATTTATAAAGGTGACCCAATCGTTTTTCCATTTTTTCCTATTTTTTATCCCCCTAAACACGCCATTTTGAATACTTTCTTCCCAAGTAATAGTATTGGACCTGCACCAATGTGAGACGTTTTTATCTCGGTCATAAGTAATTTTCATTCCCGTTTCTTGATAGGAAAAAATTTGGGTTATGGCTTCGAAGTCGTGTAGTTTTTGAAAAACAGAAAGTATATCCTCTGCAACAACAAGAATTTGGGTGTTGTGGGAATGAAGTTGTCTTTGAAGGTCCTCTAAACTTTCCTTTATAAAATTGATATGCTTTTCGCCGTAGTGCTCATCATTTGTCCATAAAGGCTCAAAACTATAGAGCAAAAGTATTTTTTTGCCCGTAGCAATGGCTTTCACTAGAGGCTCGTGGTCCAGTAACCTTAAATCTCTTTTGAACCAGACCAGTACCATTAAGCCACCGCTTCTTTGTACGTTTTAAGACACCTTTCCCGTGCCATTTTATGGTCCACCATCATTTCTGGATAGGTAAGTTCTTGCAAATCAGGCACCCATTTGTTTATGTATTCTTTCTGTTTATCAAACTTGTCTACTTGGGTCATGGGATTGAAAATACGGAAATAAGGAGCGGCATCCACACCACTACCCGCTGCCCATTGCCAGTTCCCTACATTGGCACTCATGTCATAATCCAGCAGTTTTTCGGCAAAGTAGGCTTCGCCCCAACGCCAATCTATCAACAAATGTTTGCAGAGGAAACTTGCAACAAGCATACGCACCCTATTGTGCATATATCCTGTGGCGTTAAGTTCTCGCATACCGGCATCGACGAGGGCATAACCAGTCTTCCCGTTTTTCCATTTCTCAAACTCGGCTTCATTGTTGCGCCAATCTATACGGTCATATTTTGGCCGAAACGACTTATTCCTAGTATGCGGAAAATGCCAGAGTATCTGCATGAAAAATTCACGCCAAATGAGTTCGCTCCAAAAGACTTCATTTTCCTCAGCAATCGCTTTTTTCATCATTTTACGTACCGATACCGTCCCAAAACGCAAATGTGGTCCCAAACGGGAGGTCCCGTTTTCCTTTGCCGGAAAATTACGGGTATGCTCATAATTATTTATTAGGGTAGGCGTAACTGTAAATTCAGGAACTTTAATTTTAGAGGTTTCAAAACCCATGTCCGAAAGGGATAGGTTGGGCAGTCTGGAATGTTGTAAAAGGTTATCCATAAACTGACTTGTATAATGTATAGTTAAGTCATTCTCGTTGAATATGGATTTCCATTTATTTTTATAAGGCGTATATACAACATAAGGATCGCCATCCTCCTTCACAACTTCATCCTTCTCAAAAATCACTTGGTCTTTGAACAGTTTAAACCGAATATTCTTTTCTTCAAAAAAAGAAGCTATTTCTGTATCCCTTTCTCTTGCATACGGCTCGTAATCTTGGTTCGCATACACCCCTTGTATATCGTAGTCGGTGCAGAGCTCCTTGAAGATTTCCAAAGGTTTCCCGTGATAAATCGCGATGGAACTATCCTGTTCTTTTTGAAGCCTTTCCCTCATTTTTTGAAGGGTTTCATACAAAAATGTTACTCGGGCATCGTTTTTTGATAGCTTGTCCAAAATTTCCGTATCAAAAATAAATAAGGGCAGTACTGGAAAATTACTTTTTAAAGCTTCCAAAAACCCGATATTATCATCCAAACGCAAATCTCTACGAAACCAAAAAATCGATACTTTTTTACTCATATTATGAAATATTCAAGGTGGACATGCCTCCGTCTACACCGACAATCTGGCCAGTCATCCACGTACTGTTGTCGCTTAACAAAAAGGCCGCAATATTTGCGATATCCGCTGGTTTTCCAACTCTTTTTAGTGGATGGCGCTGTGACATCATTTCTACCTTTTTATCATTGCTCAACAACCGGCTCGCTAAAGGTGTGTCCACTAAAGAAGGAGCGACCACATTTACCCTAATTTTAGGCGCATATTCAGCGGCCATAGATTTTGCAAAACCTTCTATCGCACCTTTTGCGGCCGCCACACTGGTGTGAAAAGGCATTCCCGTGCCAACCGCCACAGTACTGAAGAAAACCATGCTACTCCCTTCCGCCATGCGCCCAATAATTGTTTTTACGGTTCTTACCAAGCTGAAGAAATTTAGCTGCATGTCCTCCTCAAAGGTGTCCATGCTCATCATTTTAAATGGTTTTAGGTTTATGCTTCCTGGGCAGTAGACAAAGCCATGAAGTTCATCTGGTAAATTGGATGTATCCAAGTCGTCCTTGGTGGCATCAAAAGGAATGTGAGTGACATCTAAACCCTCTAAACCTTCCGCGGTTCTCGATGCCACAAAAACAGTATAGTTTTTATGTAATAAATGTACTAAGGATTGTCCAATACCATGGCTTCCCCCAATTAATAGTATGTTCTTACTCATGTCTTAAAATGATTTAAAATGAATTTCTTTTACTGAGCCTTCTAATGTGCCAAATAGTTCGATAAGCTTTTGCTCCCGATACGCAAAAATTTGACTCAACTGCTTTTTAACTATAATTGGGTGCGCTATCTGGCCCAATATCCCAAAGGGAATTTTATAATCTATAATATCTTCCATTTCTACGCCGCCGGCTATTTCATTTATAAAATGCTTGTGGTGCCAGAGCGCATAAGGGCCAAAACGTTGCTCGTCTACAAAATACTCACCTTGCTTTACATGGGTTATTTCGGTTACCCATTTCGTGTTGTAACCTGGCAGCGGAGAAACTTTATATTGGATAATTTGACCGGCATACATGGGCCTATCCGCACCTGAAAGAATAGTAAAGCCCATATGTTTTGGGGTTATTTCCTGTAAATTCTTGGGACTTGATAAGAAATCCCAAGCTGTTTGCCTCGAAATGGGGAAAGATTGCTTGGAATGTAATTGATATAATTTCATACAGAAAATTTCAACAAAGATAGAAGCATTAATGTTTAGCTAAAAATTTAATTCGTTAAACAAAATAAAATTTTCAGCAAATTTTATAATTGACAGACCATTTATCACAGAAATTGATTTTTAAACTGATTTAAATAGGCCAGGGCACTATATTTTGTAATTTGCATTACACTAAAAGTATTTTGAATGCGATTTGTTTTAGGATTTTATTTCATACTTACCAATTTTGCCTTTGCGCAGGAGTCTGTGGTGGAACTTGGGATGCTGCCACCAGAAGTTTCCGAAACGTCTGGACTTATTTTTTATAACGGCCGTTTAATAACCCATAACGATTCTGGTGGAGCTGCCTCCTTATTTGAAATCGATACGATGACGAGGGAGATTGTAAGGACGGTTTCATTATCCAATGTAATTAATACGGATTGGGAAGCTATCAGTCAGGATGAAAATTACATATACATTGGCGATTTTGGAAATAACTTGGGAACACGACGTAATCTCGCCGTACATCGTTTAGCCAAGTCCGATTATTTGGAAAGTGATACAGTGACTGCTGAGACAATCTTATTTTCTTACGAGGACCAGACCGATTTTACCGATACAGGCAACAGTGATTGGGATGCGGAAGCTTTTTTTGTACTGGACGATGAGCTGATAATATTGACAAAACAGTGGAAGAGCCAGGGTTCTGTAGCCTACGCACTTCCAAAAATACCTGGAAATTACACAGCCACAAGGAGAGGTGCTATAGAAACCATTGGCCTTGTCACAGACGCAGACTATGATGCCGCAACGGGAAACCTGACCCTATTGGGCTATTCCAGTTTTTTAATGCCCTTTGCCAAGTTCTTCACTTTGGACAGTGCAGATATCTTTAGTCCAACTGTAATCAATGTACCCTTGGGGATAGGTTTGGCCCAAGTTGAGGGAGTTACTAATGACGGGATGGGGAACTATTTTTTTTCTTCGGAATTTTTCTCTCGCCAATCGCCGAATATTACCTCAGAATCCACGACTTTTTAAGTTAAGGCTAAGCGAAGAAATAACGCCAGAACCAGAACCGGAACCCGAGCCAGAACCCGAACCAAACCCAAATCCGAACCCTTCGCCCAATGAAAATGTGGGGGAACTTCAGATATTTAAAGAGCAGGGCACTGGGGAAATTAGGTATGTCATCAACTCTGATAATAGCATTTACGGCAAACGCATTTACGATGTGAACGGAAAAACTATCTGGGAGGAGTTTGCGGGTAGTATTGATAAAGAAGGCGTGATTTCTCAACCTATTCCGACTTCCATCTACTACTTTGTGGTATATTTCGACAACTCCGTACGTTCAAAAGCATTCGCTGTTTATTAATTCGCTTCGAATTTCACTCAATCACTAAATCGGTTGTGCAACGTAACTAATCTCGCTGTTAGAAAAGTATGTAAATTTCCGACTTCCTAATTCCCATTTATAAAGGGTGTGGGTACAGCACAGTGTTTTGGTTCCAATCAGTTATAGAAAAACAAAAGTACTTCTCCCTGATTATTGTGCACCCAAAACATACGAGGGATAAAAATCTCTATAGGCATTATGGTTGTAGGTTTATTTATGACTTTGTTAACAATAGCAACTTAGGTTTATATTTAGATTTGTTTGCACTTAAAACAAAACAACATGAATAAAGTAATTTTATTTTTATTAGCTATTGCAGCTACCTTTTCTTTAGAAGCACAAATTAAGACGCCCGACGCTAGTCCTGCCTCGAAGTTGATACAAACCGTAGGACTTACGGAAGTTGTAATCGATTATTCCAGACCTTCCATGAAAGGAAGAAAAATATTCGGAGACCTTGTTCCCTTTGACAAACTTTGGAGAACGGCGGCCAATGCCTATACAACCGTAAGTTTTGATACTGATGTAACTATTTCTGGAAGCGAAGTAAAAGCTGGAACGTATTCCATTTTCACAAAGCCAGGAGCTAAAGATTGGGATGTTTTCTTTTACACCGATACAAAAGGCAGCGGTACACCAAGGGATTGGGACGAGAGTAAAGTCGTAGCCAAGGCAACGGTTCCAGTATGGCCGGTAGATATGGCCGTAGAAACTTTTACCATTACCATAGATGATATTACTAACAATGGTGCCAATTTAGGCATTATATGGGAAAACACCTATGTAGCTATACCTTTCGGCGTTCCTACTGATGCCGCTGTTATGAAGAGTATTGATAGTGCGCTTGGTGGCCCTAGCGCAGGGGATTATTATGCTGCCGCGACCTATTATGCCGCTGAAGGTAAAGATATTGTCAAAGCAAAAGAGTGGATGGACAAGGCGATGGCCATGACCGAAAAACCAGCCTTTTGGCAATTAAGACAACAGTCCTTGATTTTGGCAAAAGCGGGTGACAAAAAAGGCGCAATTGCCGTGGCTAAAAAGTCCTTGGAAGCTTCCAAATTGGCTGGAAATGATGACTACGTTAAAATGAATACGGATTCCTTAAAAGAATGGGGAGCCATGTAAGACACCAGTAAACTATGGTATCAGCTATTTTTGTTGCTACTGATTCCTTTTGATGGAGCGGAGTGTAGTTGTGTTTGACTTAGTAGTTAACCGACTCTTTTTCGCTCCATTTTTTTGTACAACCTTTCTTTTACCATTGGTAATTAAGACGTTAAAGTACGCACGCCGTTATCAATCTTAAGATGATAAGCTTCGGCATCAATACCTGTTGTTATTTTGTAGGAGCTGAGAATAGCAGCGGTATTTTCTTTTATTACTTCCGTTTTCATTAGGTTTATGGTGCAGCCGCCAAAACCACCGCCCATCATCCTAGACCCCAATACTCCTTCTAATTCTTGACCTGTGCTGACTAGGAGGTCCAATTCACTAGTAGTAATTTCAAACTCTTTGGACATAGCCCAATGCCCTTCTAATAAAATATTTCCAGTAATTTCGGCATTTCCATCCCGTAATGCGTCCATCATTTTTAAGACCCTAGCGTTCTCATCCAATATATATTTTGATCTTATGAAGTCTATGTGTGAGACTTGGTTTTTTACTTTATCCAAATCTTCTCGGGTAACATCTCGAAGGGAGTGTACGTTTTCTCGATACTCAGCTACTTTGCGAACGACCAACTCGCAAGAGTTTCGTCTTTTATTGTATTCGGAGTCTACAGCCAAATTGTGCTTTATATTGCTATTGATAAGTACCCAGCTGTAACCTTCCAGGTTAATGGGCACATAGGCATGGCTTAGATCCTTACAATCTAAAAACAGTGCGTTTCCCTTTTTTCCGAAAAGAACGGCATATTGATCCATAAGACCGCAATTAAGGCCGATCTTGTGTTCGGCTTTCTGTGCGATCAAGGCAATTTTTTCTTTTGGGATTCCCAAATCACTAACCTCCGCCAGCGAATGTATAAATCCGCAACAGAGGGCAGCAGAAGAAGAAAGTCCAGATCCAACAGGAATATCACCACCAAATACACAATCCAATCCTTTGAGGGGGTATTTGTTTTCTAAAAGTATTTCTATAATCGCTTTAAAATAATTTCCCCAGCCAGAATTAAATGGTGTATGCGAACCGTCTAGATTAAAACTAATTTGCTCCGGTTCGTTAAAAAAGGTCTCCACAATAATAGTGTTACCATTGTTTTTTTGGGCCGCGAAATAAATTCCCTTTTCTATGGCAGCGGGCAAAACATAACCCATGTTGTAATCTGTATGCTCTCCAATAAGGTTGACGCGACCCGGAGCTTTTACAAGAATTGGCTTGTTCTTGTATTTTTTTATGAAAGAGGATTCGATTTCAGATGGTGACATGGCAAAAGGATACATAAATTTTTATAAAAATAGCTGTAAATATAAGATACCTCAGGAGTATGAAATAATTTCATTTAATCTTAAATTATGAGGTGGAGCAATCTTGTTCAATTTAAAATATAGGACTACCTATTTTAGAGTGAATTTAGTTTAACGTTTTCACTTGGTTTGGCGGTAATTACTATATTATTGATTTACGGCTAAAGGTCTGTTCAACATACGATCAAATGCTTCAAATACAAAAGCTATTACGATGACCAATGCCGCTCCAATAAAATTCAACCATAAATACCCAAGTTTCTCCTCGCCAGATGGGTAGATGTGAATTAGGTTGTAATAGACAACGCAAACAATGATTTGGGTTAAGACCGCAGCAAAGAATACCGCATTGCCCTTCACAAATTTAAAGAAGAAAGCCAGTAGGAATATACCCAGCACATTGCCATAAAATATACTACCGATGATGTTGACAAGCTGAATAAGATTATCGAAAAGACTGGCCACATTGGCTATGAAAATAGCAATTAAACCCCAGGCAAACGTAAACCATCTAGAGGCTTTTACATAGTGCTGCTCCGTCTGCTCTTCTTTTCTGTTTCGTTTATAGAGATCCAATGCCGTGATGGTGCCAAGGGCATTAAGCTCAGATGCAGTGGATGACATTGCAGCGGATAATATTACAGCCAATAGCAATCCTATAAGTCCTTTGGGAAGGTTGTTTAGAATAAAATGTATAAATACATAATCCTTGTCATTTGTTTCAATACTACCGTCTGCCTGCGTTATTATTGTCTTTGCTGCGACCCTGTTAATACTATCTTTCTTGTTAATTTCTATGATTTGCTTTTTCGCCATTTCAACGGCTGCATATTCTTTGATTTCCAAGGCTGCCGAAAAATTATTTTGAGCAATTCGCTTTTCTGCTTCCAAAGCTACTTGGCCTTCTTGCAAAAGCCTGTAATCTTCCGCGTAATCAGATTCCATAACCGTTTGCGTTGCGGCAGGGTTAAAGTTTAGGGGAGATGGGTTGTATTGATAAAAAACAAAGACCATAACTCCGACAAGTAGAATGAAAAACTGCATGGGTATCTTAAAAATACCATTGAATACCAATCCCAGCTGACTCTCCCTAACGGATTTTCCTGTTAGGTAACGTTGCACCTGGCTTTGATCTGTTCCAAAATACGCCAGGGCTAAAAAGAGACCTCCTGTAATACCACTCCAAAAAGTGTATCTACTGGTCGTATTAAAGCTAAAATCCAAGATTTCCAGTTTGTTACTGGCTCCAGCTATTTTAAGTGCTTTGCTGAAGGTTACATCTGCAGGTAAATAACCAAGTATAAAGAAAAAGGTGATGAACATACCGGTCATTATGATGAACATCTGTTGCTTTTGGGTGACGCTTACCGCTTTAGTACCACCGGAAACGGTATATATAATTACTAGGCTTCCAATGATTATGTTAAGGGTGCGTAAATCCCACCCAAGTACGGCCGATAATATGATAGAAGGGGCAAAAATGGTAATTCCTGCAGCAAGTCCTCGTTGGATTAAAAATAAAATCGCGGCTAGTGAACGTGTTTTTAAATCGAACCTACCTTCAAGAAATTCATAGGCGGTGTAGATTTTCATCTTATGGTATAAGGGTACAAATACCAAACAAATAATAATCATGGCCAAAGGCAATCCAAAATAGAACTGAACAAAGCCCATCCCGTCATGAAATGCCTGCCCAGGAGTGGATAAAAATGTAATGGCGCTGGCTTGGGTAGCCATGACGGACAATCCTATCGTCCACCATTTGGCTTCGCTTCCGCCCTTAACATAATCATCTACATTTTTACTTCCTCTTGTTTTCCATACTCCGTAGGTTACAATAAAAAGCAAAGTGCCACTAAGAATAGTCCAGTCTAATGCTCCCATATTACGTAAATGATGTCATAATATACATGAAAAGAAGCACGTAAATAAGGTTTAGTATCAGTACAATGGAATATTCCTTTTTCCAAGATTTGTTCTCGTCCTCTTCTCGACTCATCCTTTTATTTGTTCTTTTCGTTTTAGGTTTTCCTTGCCAATTGATAACATGTTGGAAAACAATTTATACGCACCGGGCACACCAGCGGGCAGTTCCCTAAAGAAACTTAAGCCTGTGTAAATATAATTTCCTTTTCCATAAGGGGCAACCAGTAAACTGCCTTTGGCTTCTGCTTCGCCTTCATCTTCCATGCCCAAGATAGGGGTAAATTCCGAACTCCATGTATCCGGGAAGTAAAGTCCTCTTTCTTGTACCCATCCTTCAAAATCCGAAGGGGTGATTTTATTTGGAAAATTAACAAGTGCGTGGTCTTTGGCCAAAATACGTACTATGGAACCCTCATTGGTTACCCTATCCCTCGAAATAGTAAGGTCATAAGGTGCAATGCCTTCAAACTGATCGCCCCATCTATTTGCAGTGTTATATTGCACAATTACCGTGCCGCCCTCTTTTACGTAATCAAATATAAAACGTTGTTTGAATTGTAATTCATCAACCACATTGTAAGCCCTGATACCCATGACCACGGCATCATATTTCGTAAGGGAACCTTTTGTAATTTCTTTTGGATCAATCAAGTGTACCCTGTAACCCATTTGTTCTATACTGGTTGGCATTTCATCGCCCGCACCCATAATATACCCTATGTTTTCTCCAGCTGTTTTTATATCCAAACGCACCGTTTTAGCCTCGGAGGGTAACAAAATGGTCTGCATGGGCACATGGTCGTAGTCAATAGTAACAAGTTCCTTGCTAATTTCTTTGCCGTTGATGCGTATGATTGGGGAGATGTAACTTTCCTTTTCGGTGCTTGGCGGACTTAAGGTGAAGTAAAGGGTTTGTTCATCGCCTTTCTTCGCAATAGAAAAAGGTTTGGTGTCATTTTCTACCTTCCAAGCTTGATCAAAACAAAACTGTACCGTCCCAGAAAGATTGTTCGCATGGGCCTTTACGGTTACCGAAATTTCTTTTGGCGCATCATCGGCAAAAATTATTACCTTGTCTTTAAAGCTGGCCGTGGCTTCTGGTACAATTTCGAAGGGTTGATATATTTCCCCCTTTTCCGGCTTGGCGTAGCGATAAATAATTGGTGTTTTAAAAGGTATTACCGTGCCATCAAAATTTAGATCAAAAGTGGCATGAAAAGACCTTGGTGTTTCTGGTTTTCCAATTAATTTGGGATCCGTAACCTTATAGGTACCCAAAGTTCCTTTTTCCAACAACCAATACGGACTGGAATAATTCGTGTTTAAGGGTATTTTCAAGGTTATATTTTGTTTCAACAGTTCATTTTCTTCTAAATCCAATGCAGCTATATCTGTCTTTTCATCGTTGATACTGATGGATGCCAAACGTATCTTAGCCGGACTTCTATTGATGGCCTCAACGGCAATAACAACAGACTCTCCAGCATTGGCATAAGCCGCTTTTGCAGAAGCTTCTACATGTAAACCGGATACAGCGGATATGATAGCTTGCAATTGCTCTAGTTTTATACTTTTCCAGTGTTCGTCTGTAATCTTCTGTACCAATTGGTAAGCTTCGACCAACTGCGGTAAATGCTCATAAGGTTTTTTAAAGTTGAAATTTTCTTCAATAGGTTCAAGAATAGCGGCAATTTTGTCCCCACCCGCAACTCTGCTCCAAGACGTGTCTATACCATCGAATATATTTGTTGGGTCTTTGGGCAAATCGCCCTTAAGTAGTTCAATATAATCTGTTTCTAGTCCTCTGGAACTTAACCTACCAAAACCTTGACACAAATGTTGACTGCTGGCTAAAGCTGCAATTTCGTTGTTGGAGGTACCTAAAATAGGGTAGTAGGTACCTACATTCATACTTATCATATTGGATTTGTCCGCTTTTTCAAAAGCTTCCTCGCTTCCGTAAAACCACCAGGAAGTATTAAAAAACAAGCGTCTGGGTTGCCAAGGGGCCGTGTCTTTTAATCTATCCGAAAAGGAATTGCTATCATTTGCCAGGTCAAAGGCTTCTAGACTCAGCATTGCAGAGGCCGTGTGGTGGCCGTGCGTGGTGCCTCCGTCCCTGTGATCAAACCTATTGATGATAACATCTGGTTTAAATTTTCTTATAGTTGTCACTACATCTCCCAAAATAGCTTCCTTGTTCCATATTTCAAGTGTTTCCTTGGCTGTTTTGGAATAACCGAAATCGTTGGCCCTAGTGAATAGCTGCTCTCCACCATCTACCCGTCTTGCGGCCAAGAGTTCTTCGGTTCTTAAAACACCCAGCAATTCCCGTAATTCCGGACCTATTAAATTTTGGCCACCATCACCTCTTGTAAGCGATAAATAGCCTGTTCTTGCATGAACATGATTGGAGAGATAGGAAATTAACCGCGTATTTTCATCATCTGGGTGCGCGGCTACGTAAAGTGCGGTACCTAAAAAGTTAAGCTTTTGTACCGCGTGGTAGATGTCGGAAGGACTACTTTTCTTAGGTGCTTGGGCTTTAGAACTATTTAACAAAAAGAGGCTACAGCCTAAAAAGACCCAAATACGGCGCATAGTGTTGGTTTTAGTTGACTTTCAAATATAACATGTTTAAAACTTGAGGTCGGCTTTTTACGACTTCTTTAACAAACTAATGTTAATGACCATTTTCCATTACGTTGTCTGTCTTATAAGTTGATATGAGTATAACGCCTTTTTGAAGTACCATATTATTGGGGTAGGTAAGGATTTCCCCATTACTTTTTCTCAAATGAAGGTGGAACGCCCTGATGTCCTCTATGATAAAAACATCAAATTCAGTGGCCTCTGGCTGGGACAGTTCTTTATCTAAAATACGGATGGTATTCCCTATTTTAAAAGGAAAGGAGAAAAATATAATGACTCCGGCAGTAATATTGCTCAAAATAGACCATTGCGCAAAAAGAGCAACACCAATTACCGCAAAAATAGACGATAGCAACAAACCAAGGTCCTTAAAATTTACGCCCCATACCAAGGTGAACGCTGCAATGGTCGATAAGGTCAATGCTGCAGAAATGTATTTGACAATCAGGTTTGTCCTAACTGGGTTGAAATCACCGAGTTTTCCAACTTTTCTTGCCGCACTGCTAAAAGTGAATTTTAAAATAAGCGCCAAAGCCAACAGCAGTATGCTATAAAGTATCTGGCTTTGATGGGAATCAATAAATTCTTTCATAAACTACAATCCTAAACTATCGCGCAAATATAAATCCTTATTACCGTTTTGTGTCCAATAAGGTGTTTTTAAACGTTCTATTTTTGTGGCTTTGGATATTAAGGTTTGTGCGTTTGGCCCATAGCCACTTTTATAAGCATCCGACCATGTTTCTATAGTATGTGGGAATCCTTCCGTAAAGGTAATGGTTACGGTTCTCTCCAGTTCTGGATAGTGTATTTCGTACTTGGAGAGTCCGTCTACCGTGCTTGTTGTTGCCGTTGCTTCATAAGCTCTCAACTGTTTGTGCGTCAATCTTATGAATTCCATGGAAGGTATCATTTTTATCGGTCCGGTAGGCAGTGCGCCAGGATTTATCCGTATTCTGTTCCATACTTCATCTTCCAGGTTTGTTTTGTCCATACGGATATCCTCATCACCCTCCACTTCAAAATAAGAATGCGAGCTGATTTCAAATTGCGCCCTGTTATTCAATTGGGCATAGACCTGACCACACCATTCTTGGGAGGAAAATGCCACCTTTATGGCATGTCCGTTGTCATATACAGGATAAAAACTACTGGTCATGATAGAGTAGGGGTATATTCCGGTTAGGTAATTTTTTGTAGCGTTGAGTTTGAGTACCGGAATATTATCGGCGTTATCGCCGTCCGCTTTTACTTGCTTATCCTTTAAAAAAGGTTCGGTTACAAAAATGGTAACCGCCTTTCCCGTTCTCATTTCACCATACCTAGCCTGCTCTAAGTTATAAGATGTAATTTCGGCGTTTCCGGTATACCAATAGTCCTTAAAGTCTTGTGATAGTGCCTTTTTGGCAACGGTAGTTTGCGGCGTTTCATTTACCGCTTCCAATTCTGTATACTTTTCCGTCAATTTTTCTTGGCATGAAGTGAGAACTGTACTTCCAAAGGCCAAAAGAACTATTGTTAGTTCTAGTGTCAACCATTTTTTAAACATGGATCTGTATTATTTTAATTAGTTGGGGGTAAAAACCCCTCTTGAATTTGTTTGAATTGGAATTTATAAGCGAATGATTTTGTACTGTTTTAATTCCAACATAAGGTTTGAAACAAAAAAAATCAGTACCCAATCTTGGACTCATGCATCCTAATTAATACAAAATTTGTTTAAAATTATACAAAAACTACCGATTAGCAATAGCGGTTAACGTTTCATAGACCAATTGCGTTGGAAGTCCCACTACGTTGGTGTACGACCCCCTTATTTCTTCTATGGCTATAAGGCCTATCCATTCCTGAATCCCATAAGCGCCTGCCTTGTCAAAAGGTTGGTAGTTGGTTACGTAGTGTTCTATTTCCATTTTACTTAATTCCCTAAACTTTACTTTGGTGATTTTATGTTTTGTTTGTTGATTTAGATGCGTTGTAAAACATACCGATGTAATTACGTCGTGCCAATCTCCTGAAAGGTTCTGTAACATTTCACGTGCTTCGGCGGCAGATGCCGGTTTTGCCAAAGAGCTTTCTTTGTGCCAAACTACGGTATCCGAGGTAATTACTATTTCGTTTTTTTGTAGGGATTCTTTAAAAGGTTTTGCCTTTAATTCCGCCAAATAATCGGAAATTTCGGCACCTTTTAAGGTTTCGGGATAGTTTTCTTCAACAGGTCTCAGCTGTATTTCAAAGTCAAGCTCCATTTGCTCAAAGAACTTTTTACGTCTCGGGGAACCAGATGCCAAAATGATCTTAAACGTGTTCAATTTGTCTTGTAACATTATCAATTGTTTGCCGCGCTAAAATTCTCCATCCAATCCCCTCGCACTTTTAATACTTGCTCTATAACATCTCTCACACACCCGTCACCACCCAAGCGATGCGAAATATACTTACTTACCGCCTTTACCTCGGGTACGGCATCCTGCGGACAAGTGGCTAGGCCAATAACTTGCATTGGGGGAATATCCGGTAAATCATCACCCATGTAGAGTATGTTCTTTAGCGCAATTTTATATTTTTTTGTGTACTCATTTAAGGCTTCGATTTTCAAATGGGAATTCATATAAATATCTTTAACACCCAATCCCATCAGGCGTTTTTCAACCCCCTCATTGGTGCCACCTGTAATGATACAAACATTATAGCCTTTGTTTAGGGCTGTTTTTAATGCGTAACCGTCTTTAATACTCATTTTTCGTAGCATTTCGCCGTCCGTTTGTATAAGAACGGTGCCATCTGTGAAAACGCCGTCCACATCGAACACGAATGTTGTAATTTCCTTCAAGGATTCTTTGTAACTCTTTTGCATAAGTGGTATATTGTTTTTTTGGCCTTACGAATATGTATTCATTTTGACTTTGCTTTTTATGTAGTGTAGCTCGTTTTTATGCTGTTGCTTAGTAGGGTGTATATTTCTCTGTGATTTTTACTTTTTAAAAGCGATAGGTGGGCGTGCAAGGTTTTCTGATCTCCCCTTTTTGCTGGCCCGGTTTGGGCTTCATAAGGATCCACTAGCATAATTTTATCGGCCGTTTCTTTGATTAGGGGCTGTAATAAAGAAAAGTCAAGTTTATTTTCTGAGCAGATATCATGTCCGATGCGATACATGTAATTTGTAAAATTATTCACAAAAACCGCCGATAGGTGCAAAATCCTGCGTTTATCAGAAATTACAGTTTGTACTTTACTACTTAACATTTTGCCCAAATCGCTTAAAAGTTCAAGGTCTTCTTTATGGCTGGCTTCTATACATATTGGTATGTTCGAAAAATTGAGTGTTTTACCGGCAGTAAAAGTCTGGAGTGGGTAAAATACCCCAATTCTTTGATGGCTTTCTAAAGCGGACAAAGGAACAGACCCAGAGGTATGGACCAATAAACCATTTATTTTAAGCGAATTGGATACATCCCTTATGTAATCGTCGCTAATCGCCAAGATATAGACATCGGCAGGTTGCAAGCGGTCCTCATAAGTGGCCAAATTACACTTTTCCTTAAAATAGTCAAGTTTGGATAGTTTTCTACCAACCACTTGCACAATGGAAATTCCTTTTTTGGCTAAAAATGCCTCGAACAAATTTTGGGCCACATTACCCGAACCTAGTATTGTAATGCTAATCATACTTCAAAAATACAAAGAATTATAGCATCGATTTTATATAATAATTAACACAATTGTTTAACCTTTCTATTGCGCTATTCAAGGGCCAAATGCGAAAAAGGACTTATTTTTACGCGTTGAAACCAATGCCCGCTTCTATGACAGATTTATTCAAGAAAATTTTCTTCTCTACACGGTTAATGGCAATTCTTTTTATCGTTTTTGCTACTGCCATGGCCATAGGTACTTTTGTGGAAAGTGTTTATAGCACTGCAACCGCGCGTATTTGGATTTATAATGCTACTTGGTTCGAAGTGATTATGGTATTTTTTGTAATCAACTTTTCCGGTAATATCTTTAGATATCGTCTGTTAAGATGGGAAAAATGGCCGGTCCTATTGCTTCATTTGTCTTGGGTATTAATAATAGTTGGTGCCTTTGTTACCCGTTATATTAGTTTTGAAGGAATGATGCCTATTAGGGAAGGGGAGACCGAAAAGGTTTTTTATTCTGATAAAACCTATTTTACAGCACATATAGATGGCAAAATAGATGGTGACCCTAGAAGAAAAATCATGGAGGATAAGTTGATAGTCACCGCAGAGGCTATGCAATCCAATTTGCCATGGGACGGGGATTTTAACGGTCAGCCCTTTACAATTGAATATACTGGATTTATTTCAGGAGCAAAAGAAGGACTCATTCCTGATGAAACTGGTAATTCTTTCCTAAAAATAGTAGAAGCGGGTGATGGAGAACGCCACGAGCATTATTTGGAAAACAAAAAGGTAAATAGCATCCATGGTGTTTTATTTGCATTGAATATGCCAACCCAAGGTGCTATTAATATTACTACTGAAGATTCTGGTTATCTCATAGAATCTCCTTTTGAAGGCACCTTTATGCGCATGGCAGATCAGTTGCAAGGACAATTGGTAAAGGACAGTATTCAACCACTTCAACTAAGATCTTTATATAATACGGCCAATATGCAGTTTGTGATTCCAGATTCTGTAGTGACAGGTAAAAATGGGATTATAGAAATTCCGGATGCGGAGAAAACGCAGAATGATCGGGACGCTATGATTATGAGGGTTACCTCCAACGGGGAAACAAAGGAAATAAAAGTGTTGGGAGGCAAAGGCAGTACTAATTTTACAGAAAAGGTCAACGTTGGCGGACTTGATTTTGCCCTACGTTACGGCTCTAAGGTGCATGAACTTCCCTTTGGGGTTCAATTAAACGATTTTATAGCGGAAAAATACCCTGGAACGGAGAGCGCATATGCTTCCTTTATGAGCAGAATTACGGTAAAAGATGAACGTACTTTTGATTATGACGTTTATATGAACCATGTGTTGGATCATAAGGGCTACCGTTTTTTTCAATCAGGATTTGATCCAGATGAAAAAGGAACCACCTTATCTGTAAACCATGATTTTTGGGGTACTTGGATTACATATGTGGGTTATTTTTTGCTGTATATAGGGCTAATGGGGATTATGTTCTTTGGAAAAACGCGCTTTAAGGATCTGGCGGCATCGTTAGAAAAAGTGAAGAACAAAAAGAAAACTGTGATTACGACCATAGCACTTCTTATTGGCTTGTCTTTTACTGCCATCGCACAGGAGGAGCATTCTAATGATGACGGACACGGGCATGCTAAAACACCTACTCAAATTCAAGTAGATTCTTTGATTACGGCTACTATTGTGGCAGTAGAGCATGCCGATAAGTTTGGTAAGCTCGTGATACAGGATGATGGTGGGCGTATGAAGCCTATCAACACTTTTGCTTCAGAATTGCTGCGGAAGTTGAGCCTTAAAGATACGTATATGGGATACAATGCCGATCAGGTGTTCCTTTCCATGATGATGAACCCCGCACTTTGGTACAATGCGGAATTTATTGCTTTGGATAAAAAAGCGCAAAACGATAGTATACGTAAAATCGTAGGAATTCCGTTGGGAAAAAAATACGTAAAGGCAACCGATTTTTTTGACGACAAAGGAAATTACAAGTTGGAACCTTTTCTTAGGGAGGCAACTTCTACGAATAATCCCAACAAGTTTGAACAGGATTTTAAGGATGCGAATATGAGGTTAAGTCTTTTGAACCAAGCTTTGGGGCAACAGATATTAAAAATATTCCCTTTATTAGACGATGAGAACAATAAGTGGATTTCAGCAGTGGAATATCGGGGAGGGCAATACCCGGTTTCTGATTCACTTTATGCCAATTTTGTAAAAAATGCCATGCCTTATTATTTAATGACCCTGAGCAAGGCACAAAGTACAGGAGATTATACGGAAGCCGATAAATTATTGGCCGCTTTTAACCAAAACCAACACAACCACGGTAAAGAAGTGTTGCCGTCCGATACAAAAGTGGAGACCGAAGTCATCTATAACAAACTGGATATTTTCAATAGATTGTATAAATATTATGCACTCGTGGGCATAGTCATGTTTTTCATTTTGATTTTTCAGATCTTTAGGGAACGTGAACTGTGGAAAGTGGGAATCTACTTTTTAAAAGGGGTCATCATCCTATTCTTTATATGGCATACTGCTGGCCTGATACTTCGTTGGTATATTTCCGGACATGCTCCATGGAGCGACGCCTATGAAAGTATATTATATGTGTCCTGGGCTACCATGGGAATGGGCTTGGCCTTTGGTAGAAAAAGTGATATGACCATTGCGGCTTCGGCCTTTGTAACCGCCATGCTGCTTTGGATCGCACACCAAAGTTGGGTAGATCCATCTATCGCTAACCTGGTGCCGGTATTGGATAGCTATTGGCTTATGATCCATGTTGCCGTCATCGTGGGCAGTTACGGCCCGTTAACCGTAGGTATGATTTTAGGATTTGTTTGTCTGGTATTAATGTTGCTTACGACCAGCAAGAACAAGCGGAAAATGGAAATTAATATTAAGGAATTGACCATTATAAACGAGCTTGCACTAACTGTTGGTCTCATTATGTTGACTATTGGAAATTTTCTTGGTGGTCAATGGGCAAATGAGAGCTGGGGACGTTATTGGGGCTGGGACCCTAAAGAAACATGGGCTTTGGTGTCTATTATGATATATGCCTTTGTGATACATACAAGATTAGTCCCTGGGCTTCGCAGCAAATGGACATTCAACTTCTTGAGCGTTATTGCTTTTGCCAGTATTATGATGACCTATTTTGGCGTAAACTTCTACTTGGTAGGCTTACACAGCTATGCAAGCGGTGCACAAGTAATTACACCAACATTTATTTATTATACCGTTGCAGGGGTCTTTTTGTTGGGAGCGATAAGTTATTGGAGACATGCTATTCATTATTCTAAATAAACAAGGCTTTTTGGTATCTTTAGGGCATAAAAGCAGCTAAAAAATGAGTTTAGAAGGAAAAGGATTGAATACGGTGTGCACACACGTAGGAGAATTGGCGGATACCCAGTACAAAGGAGCGGTTTCGCCATTATATATGAGTACATCGTATGCTTTTGATGATGTAGACGTAAAAAGATACCCCAGATATTTTAACACCCCTAACCAAGAAGGGCTCTGTAAAAAAATAGCAGCACTGGAACATGCGGAGTCCGCTCTCATCTTTGGTAGTGGTATGGCGGCGGTAAGTACGGCGTTAATGGCGTTTTTAAGGGCAGGAGATCATGTAGTACTGCAACAGACCCTATATGGCGGCACCTATAATTTGGTTACAGAAGAATTTTCAAAATATGGTATCGAATATTCGTTTACCCAAGGTTGGGAGCCTACCGATTTTGAGGAAAAGATTCAGAAAAATACCAAAATCATCTATATAGAAACCCCTTCTAATCCCCTGTTAACGATTACCGATTTGGCAGGTGTAGCCAAAATTGCCAAACAACATGGTATCGTTTCCATGATAGATAACACCTTTGCCAGCCCAGTAAACCAGAACCCGATAGATTTTGGAATTGATGTTGTCATACATAGTGCCACCAAGTATATGGGTGGACATTCAGATATCTGTGCCGGTGCGGTTGCCTCAACATCGGAACATATGAACCGTATCTTTCAATTGGCCAAAAATTTTGGTGGAAGCTTAAGCGATTATACCGTGTGGCTTTTGGAGCGAAGCATAAAAACAATGGGAATAAGGGTAAGGGCACAGAATGAAAATGCCTTGGCTATGGCTAAATTTTTGCACGCCCATACAGATATAGATGCAGTGTATTATCCCGGCCTCCCCTCACATAAAGACCATGAATTGGCCAAGCGTCAAATGAAAGGTTTTGGAGGTATGCTTTCCTTTGAACTGAAACTCTATATTGATGCTTCAAAATTCCAAAAAGCGTTAAAACTGATAAAATCTTCCATGAGCTTGGCGGGTGTGGAAAGTACGCTTTTATCGCCCACGCAGACCTCTCATGCTTTAATGAGTGCTGAGGTAAGGGCCGAACAAGGTATAAGAGATGGTCTAATTCGTTTTTCCATAGGTATAGAAGAAGTGGAAGACTTGATAGCAGACATAGAACAGGCAATTGCCGAGGTAAAATTATCAACAGCGATTGCAGCGGATAAGTAATGGCAATTGTTCGACCCCACCTTAAATTATAACCGACCCAAAAGTATGATGAAATTAGATATATTGGTATTTGGTGCGCATCCGGATGACGCAGAACTTGGAGCAGGAGGTACCATTGCAAAGGAAGTAGCCAATGGAAAAAAAGTGGGAATCATAGATTTGACCCGTGGTGAATTAGGAACCCGGGGATCTGCGGATATAAGGGATAAGGAGGCTGAGACGTCGGCCCAAATACTTCAGGTTTCGGTTAGGGAGAATTTACGATTCAGGGATGGTTTCTTTTTCAATGATGAGACCCATCAGTTGGAAATTATAAAAATGATACGCAAATACAAACCGGAAATTGTGCTGTGCAACGCTATTGAAGACCGACACATAGACCATGGTAAAGGAAGCAAATTGGTAAGTGATGCCTGTTTCCTTAGTGGACTTGTGAAAATTAGTACGCTATATAACGGTGAGGTACAAGCTTCATGGAGACCAAATTTTGTTTACCATTATATTCAATGGAAAAATCTTACACCAGATTTTGTAGTGGATATTAGTGGTTTTATGGACAAAAAGGTAGCGGCCATTATGGCCTATGGTTCCCAGTTCCATGACCCTAGTAGTAAGGAACCGGAAACGCCTATAAGTAGTAAGACCTTTATAGAGAGTGTAAAATATAGAGCTCAGGATTTAGGGAGGTTGGTAGGCAAGGACTATGCGGAAGGTTTTACCGTTGAAAGATTCATAGCCGTTGATTCCCTTTACGACATAATTTAAGCACTATTTCTATACTCTTTCTTGCCTTTAGGAACCGTAAAGAAAAAACTGGAACCAGAATTAACTGCACTATCAACCCAAATAATACCATTATTCTTTTCTACCATTTCTTTGCATAGCGATAGACCTAGACCAGTCCCTTTTTCATCATTCGTCCCATAGGTGGTATGGGTAGAGTCCTTTTGAAATATTTTACCTAAAGTTTCTTCATTCATACCTACACCATTATCGCTTACAAACATTTCCCAGTAGTTAGGTCTCTCTACGGCACCAATAGTAACCATTCCATTTTCAGGTGTAAATTTTAACGCATTGCTCAAAAGGTTTCTAATAACAATGTCTATTTGATTGCTATCGCAATAAGAAATGGTATTGGGTGCTATTCTATTGACTAGTTTAATGGATTTGCCCGCGGCAATTTCTGACAGTAACCCTATATTCTCTTCAACTATATGCTCTAAAGTTGTAATTTTTGGCGTAGTAAAGGAGCCGTTCATTTGAGTTTGGCCCCAAGAAAGTAAGTTGTTGAGCGTAAAGGAAATATTATCTATATCGGTTTTTAATTTTGGCACAAAGCTCAGAAACTCTTCTTTGGTCATTTCGCCGTCCTTAAATAGTTTTATTAAACCTTGGAAAGCTCCTATGGGACCTCTTAAGTCATGTCCAATGATTGAAAAGAGCTTGTCTTTGGTAACGTTCACTTGTTTTAGGTGTTCCTCGCTCTTTTCTAGATCTATCTGTTTGGATCGTAATTCTTTATTAAGTTTTTTCTGGATATTTTCATTTCTTCGGATTAAAAAAGTAATACCTAGAAAGATAAAGAGCAGAAACAAAGCCACATAAACATAGCTTTTTTGTTTTGCCAAAGCTTTTTCGTTCTCAAGAATCAACTGTTCTTTTTGCTGGTCGTATTCAATTTTGGTTTTTAGCAACGTTAATCCTTTTCTATTTTCATTTCTAGCCAAGGTATCCGATAATTGCTGAAAAAGTTCATGATAGACCAAGGCGTCCTCATATTTTTTTTTGTGCTTGCTTAATAGATATAGGATTTTTGCACTATCCTTGGTTCCGGAATTAAAGTTCAGTTTTTTGGATAGCTTTAAGGCTCTAGTGGCATATACCTCTGCCAGACTATCTCTTTCTACTTTTAAACTTACCTCTGCCATACCGTTTAACAATGCTATTTCCGAACGTTCATCTTCTAAGTCTTTATGTAAAAGTTCACTTTGTTTGTACCAGTACATGGCCCAATCATACTTTTCTTCCTTTAGATATATTTTACCTTTTATTTCATAGGCGTAAGCTAACCAATCAAGGATTTTTTCATTTTCAAAAATACGAATACTACTATTTATATCGAACATCGCTTGATCCAATTCCCCCATGTCGGCAAAGGCAGATGCCATGTTGCTCATAGTCTCCGCCATATAAATAGGGTTGTTTAATTCAGCATTAATTTGTTTCACCTTTTTATAAAACACCATAGCCTGTTCAAAGTCCCTTTGCGAAATATAAAGATTGGCTACGTTCTCGTTAATTACAGAAAGCATGGCTTTATTGTTATGCAATTCCGCTAATTCTATACCGTACAAGTATTCTTTCAATGCCATAGCATAATCTCCTTTATAACCGTATTCACCGGCCAGGTCATTTATGGTTCCCAAAATCAATTTTGTATTACCCAGCTCTTTCGCAAGTTCGTGGGCAGAATTGAAATTTTTGATAGCTTCATCATGATTCCCAGTGTCGGAATAAAAAACACCCAATTGGGAATAGGCTTTTGATTTACCAGATGTATAGTCTATTATTTCGCTCAGATTTAAAGCTTGTTTTGCAAGTATATTTAGGCTGTCCAAGTTATAATAGCGCTTCTTTTTGGCTAAATCGATTAAAAGATTGATATGAAGCGTGTCTCTTTCCTTAACTTCTTTGTTCGACTGTAATAATTTTGAATAATCAAAATCTACGCCTAAATCATCCACACTTGCTTTTGTGTTTATGGTGTATAGTAGGGGCAGTACACAAAACAGCCTAGTGATAAAGAACACTAAGTATTTGGCCGATAATTTCGTCTTAAATAACATTTGACTAGGTTATAACAAAGGCCTAAAAATAAGTTAGTTAACTTTTATCAACTAATATATGTTGTGAAACGTCTATTTTTGTGTGTTTTGTCTAGAAAATGATGCGGTATATCGAACAATTAAAAAAATAGTCTTATTAAATAAGTAATTTTATTAATACCTAAAAAGTTCTATATGTAGCTGTAAACTAGGTTTCTTTGGAAAAACTTAGGACAAAAGTACTGCCCTTTCCCAGCTCACTTGTAACCGTTATTTGCCCTTTATTTTTTTCAATTATTTCCTTGCAAAGGATAAGACCTAAGCCTGTTCCCGGCTCATTATTGGTTCCAAAAGTCGTAAAATGTTCTTCGGGTTTGAATATTTTGTCCAAAACTTCTTTCGTCATGCCCACGCCGTTGTCCTTAAGACTAATAATTGTAGATTGGCTATTTTGATACGCTGTACAGCAAATGTGACCATTCTCATGACTGAATTTGATAGCATTCCCAAGGAGGTTACGAAGAATAATAGTAAAGTGATTGGCGTCAACTTTTAAACTTAATCCTTGCGGTATCACATGTTCTAACTTCAATCCCTTTACATCTAGGGCGTCCCTAAAAAAGATTTCTGCTTCCAATAATTCCTCGGCAATGTTAATTTCGGCAGGGTTAA
Organism: uncultured Flavobacteriaceae bacterium; assembly: GCA_963697395.1. Classification (GTDB taxonomy): domain Bacteria; phylum Bacteroidota; class Bacteroidia; order Flavobacteriales; family Flavobacteriaceae; genus Maribacter. The sequence goes on along the minus strand of CAVONX010000004.1, from coordinate 54,629 downwards.
TTAGATCATCTTTCATTTGTGAAAGCCCCCAATTTAAAAGATTGTCTAATGTAAAATATATATGATCTACATCTTTCCTAAGTTTTGGTCCAAATCTGTAAAAGTGTGGAATTTCATTATCTTTCTCCAGGGCAAGTCCCAATAGTTGTTTTAGGGCCACTATAGGACCTCTTAGGTCATGGCCAACTATAGAAAAGAGTTTGTCTTGATTCGTATTTATTTTATTAAGTTCTTCTTGTTTTTCTGAGAGTACCGCTGTTTTTAAGGCTAGTTCTTTGTTGAGCCTTTTCTTGTTATTATTTGCGCGAAAGACAATTATACAAACTAACAATGCGCAAATTAGCCCTATAGTTGTCCACTGGATATATTTTTCCTGTCTATTTATTCCTATTTGATTTTGTTGAGCGAGGTCCATCTTAGTTTTCTCAAAGGAAAGTTTTGCTGTGAGCATGGAAATATTTCTTTTCTTCCTTTCTTTGTCTATGGAATCGGAATACTTTTGAGCTAATTCTAAGAGGGGGAGTGCCTCAGTCGTAAATCCTTTTTCCTTTTTTATTTTATACAAGGCATGATAACATTTTTCCAGTCCGGTTTTTAGATTAAACGATTTATACATTGCTATACTTTGCAAAAATTCTCTTTCGGCTTTTTCTATGTCGGAGAGTTTCCAGTGTGCTATCCCTGAGTTATAGAACATGTCCGCTTCTCCCTTTTTATCATTTATAGTCTCATAAATAGTTTGAGCTTTATTTAATATTTCGATTGCCTTTTCATATTGTTCTGTTTGATTATATACTTCTGCTTTTGTTAGATATGCAAAGGCAAGTATTTTGGGAGTCTGTGTACTTTGGAGAATAACAATAGATTTATCCAAATAATCCAATGCTTTTTTTGGTTCTTTTGTTTTACAGTAGAGATAACCTATGTTAACAAAAACCGATACCTTGCTGATGGCCGAAGTTTGTGGGTTGAATTTTGTTTGTGCCATCGCGTAGAACTTCATGGCCTCTTCATAATCCTGCAATAACGAGAACATTGTTCCTAGGTTTGCATTCATTTTTATGATCATTTCTAAATCATTTATTTTTTCTGCTATTTCTAATGATTTTAGAAAGTGTATATAGGAATCAGGATACTCCGCTTTTATAAAATATGCTTGAGCAATGCCATTGTAGGCCTCAATATTCAAACTTTGATATTGATTGCCCAATGCTCCCTTTAGGGATTGTTCATAATAGTAAATGGCCTTATCAGGATTTCCGGTAAATAATTCATAGTAGCCATAATTTAATAGGGATTCCAGCTTTCCTTTTTGGTAATTTATGGCCGTGCTTAGCTCTAGGGTTTCCATAGCAAGCAATTTAACGGTATCCGTTTTGGAATACTTTAGCGCATTACCTAAATCTATAAGTAGATCTATATAGTCGGTCTTCTCTGGGATAAAATTTTTGGAATCTTTAAGTTTCTTTATTTTGGATTTTAGGTACTCTGGATTATCCCCTTGTGAATATGTGCAAAAACATACAAAAAGGCAATAAAACGCAATTGTTACTATTTTTTTTATCATGTATTAGATACCGTTATTCATGGTCGGTCTGTAAGGTTTTAAAAAAGAAACCCTAATCAATTAAAAACTATCCTACCTTACCCCTGTTTTTAGTAATGTTTATTTTTTCTATTTTAGAGTTACTTTTCCTGAAAACATATGATAATTTACCTTTAGATAATAGGAAATCCGGTTTGTAATTATGTTAAAATTTCTCTGGGAAACTTTATAAAAAAAGTACTCCCTTTTTCAGGATAGCTCTCCGCCCATATAGATCCATTATTTTTCAGTACCATTTCTTTGCATAATAGTAGTCCCAAACCAGTTCCTCTCTCGTTATTGGTGCCAAAAGTGGTGTAATGTTCCTTGCTGTTGAATATTCTCTTCAAAACCTCTTTAGACATACCTATGCCGTTATCCTTTACCTGAATAACGGTCGATATATCCTCCTTAAATGAACTTATCCATATTTGACCATGTTCGGGAGTGAACTTAACCGCATTACTTATTAAGTTTCTTAAAACAATAGTAAAGTGATTAGTATCGGCAACAATCGTTAAGTCATCAATTATCCCGTTGTTTATTTGTATCGATTTTTTATTCAGTACCTCACTAAATAGGATTACAATTTCTAGCACTACCTTCTTTACATTAATTTGAACGGGATATAAGGGCTCTCCCTGCATTTGGGTTAAACCCCAATTTAATAGGTTGTCTAAGGTAAAATGAATGTGATCTACATCTTTTTTTAATTTTGGTCCAAATCTATAAAAATGTTGAACTCCAGATTCATCTGCCAATGCCATACTAAGGAGCTGTTTTAGGGAAAGTATAGGGCCTCTAAGGTCGTGGCCAACGATTGAGAACAGTTTATCCTGGTTAGTATTTATTTTATTTAGTTCCTCTTGCTTTTTGGATAAGTTTTGGCTTTTTAAGGCCAATTCTTTATTCAGTTTCTGATGCGTTCTATTCGCTTGTGAAATCAAAATGGCAATCAGAATAGCGAATGCGAGTCCCAGGGCAGTCCATTGAATATGGCTCTTTTTTAAGGCAAGTTCCTTTTTATTTTGTTCTTGTAATTGGGCTTTCTCACGTTCAAACTCGTTTTTGGCCTTTAACATGGATATATCACGAATACTCTTCTCATTGTAAATGGAATCGGAAAAACTCTGGGTTTTTTCCAAATAATATAAGGCTTTGTCAATAGCATTCTTTTTTTTGAACAATTCATATAAATAGCGATATGAATTTTCCATTCCATTTATAAAATTAACAGACTCATAGAGGTTTAAACTCGAATACAAAAACCTTTCCGAATCCTCCAGTTTATCTAATTTCAAATAGGAAATTCCTAAGCCGTAAGAGGCATAAGCTTTATTTAGAATATCGTTAGAAGTTTCATATTGGCTATTTGCCTTTTCAAAATAATACAATGCCTTATCATAAATGGCACTGGTAAAATACAAATCACCATAGGCCATATAGATAACGGGAAGAATTTCTTGAACATTGGCTTTTTCTAAAATCGGCAAACTATGGTTTAATAACTTCAAGGCTCTGGCTGTATCGTTCTTTTTAACGTACACGCAACCAAGACTGGCCTGCACACTGGCTTTCGTTACGCTAGTGTCGGTTTTACTAAAACTATTCAAAACAACTTCATAAAATCTTAAAGCTTCATCGTAATCTTCCAAAAGATAGAACAAGGTTCCAAGGTTGGCGTTTATTTTTTTAATCAAAACTTGGTTTTTTGCCATTTCCGCAAACACTAAAGATTGATAGAAATTTTTATACGCTTCTGGATGATTGCCTAAGGTAAAGTTAGTCTGCCCTAACATGTTATAGCTATTTGCTGCAAGATTAGGATGGGCTTTTACATCTAGATTTTCTAGAGCTTGATGGCTGTAGCGTATGGATTTTTGAAAGTTCCCTTTAAAAAGTTCATATATAGCTAGATTGGAAAGTGCTTCAACAACACCCAAATCATAATTTATACTTTGGCTCAACTCCAATGCTTCTTCTGCTAATACAGCCAAAGTATCTGTATTACTATGTTTGTAATAGGAACTTAATGCAATCAATAATTTGATATAGGTAGTATCTTTTGGAGTAAAGTCAATGGTTGCCCTTTTGGTTTCCAAGGCTTTCTTATAATGTGCTATACTATCTGTTTGAGGGTACACACCATAATTTAAAACCACAAGTAAAAATAGACATAGGATTTTTTTAATACGCATGGGCAGGTGCTAGGTAGGTTTACTAGATTAGGGGCAATATTGTTTAGTGTTCCTCTAAATTAATTAAAAAATACGGGAGGGAAAGCCAAAAAACCTATTATCCAAAATATTTGGAGTTAGTAAAAAATCGATATGTTGCCAAAAGAAAAGCGGTCTGTAGGGTGTGCGTTTCTTTAAGTATCTAAAACAGGCCACAGTGGGCTACAATTTGAATTTCAAAGTAATACTTTGTTCTGGGATTTTATTATAGTTTTTCTTTAGGGTTTAACTTGAAAATAAGATGTAATTTCTTCTTTTTATTTTGGTAAGTATTTTAAAAAAATTAACTTTGCACTCGCTTACAAATGGTGGTTGTAGCTCAGCTGGTTAGAGCATCGGTTTGTGGTACCGAGGGTCGCCGGTTCGAACCCGGTCTTCCACCCTAAAAAGCCAAAAGTCCTAAGTTTTTCTTAGGACTTTTTTGTTTTAAGAGAATATAAAAAGCCTGTCTTTTTAAAGACAGGCTTACATGTATGAGCAACTATTTTTTTATTTTGTTGCCTTATCCGCAAAAATACGTTCATCTCTATTGGCAATTTCCCAAGCGGTATAGAAAACCAAACGGGTCCTATTTTCCAGTAAGTCGTAGTTTATCTTATCTGGCGTGTCACCTGGCCGGTGATAATCGTCATGGGTACCATTAAAGTAAAATATGATAGGAATATTGTTCTTCGCAAAATTGTAATGATCGCTGCGGTAATAAAAACGGTTGGGATCGTTCTCATCGTTAAAGGTATAATCCAGTTCTATATTCGTGTATTTTGAATTGACGCTTTCGGATAGTTCGTGCAGTTCGGTACTTAATTTATCGGAACCTATCAAATAAACATAGTTTCTATCACCCTCCCTATTTGGGTCTATTCTGCCGATCATGTCAATGTTTAGGTTAGCGACTGTTTTGGAAAGAGGAAAAATGGGTTCTACGTCCGTATAATACAAAGATCCTAACAAACCTTTTTCTTCCCCTGTTACATGTAAAAAGACTATAGAGCGTTGCGGCCCGTATCCTGCATCGGAAGCTGATTTGAATGCTTCGGCGATTTCTAACATCGCCACAGTTCCAGATCCATCATCATCCGCTCCGTTGTTTATTTGACCATCATTGGTAATTCCAATATGATCTAAATGGGAAGATATGACCACATACTCATCCGGTTTGGTGGTTCCCCTTATAAAAGCAATTACATTTTCTGAATCTACGGCTTTGGCATTACCTGTTATATCAGAGGATACTTTTAACTTTAATTCCCTTGGATTGTTGTCTTTGTCTATATTGGGTAGGATAGCCGCAATCATTTTATCACCTACAATAGTATTAAAACTTGCTTCCGCCAGACCTTTAACACTCATTCTTCCTGATGAACTGTTTTTTGATCTATTATAATAGGCCATAACCCTTGGAAAAAGTGAAGGCGAGTACATGAGTACCCCTTTTGCTCCCTTATCCATTACAAATTGAATACGGTTCATAGCATCCTCGCTCCATTTGGAGGGTTCGGCAGTGCCGGTTAAAACATACGTGCCATCCGCATTTTTTGGCTCTCCATCTTTTACCAAAACGAGTTTTCCATTAACATCTATACTCGTATAATCCGAATAATCTCCTTCTTCTATACCATACCCTGCGTAAACAATTTCGTCAAAATCTGCCCCAGCATCGTTAAAACTGGCAAAATCTTCTCCTAGCACATAAGTAATATCATTTATTGTTAGTGTACCTGTGGGCATTTCCGCAACCTCTAAAGCAACTTTTTGAAAATAATCGCCGTCGGACTTGGCTGCCGGTATATCTAAATTCTCGTATTCCGCTTTTAAGTATTCGATTGCTTTTTTCTGGCCTGGTTCGCCAGTTTCCCTACCTTCAAACTCATCAGAGGCATAGGTATACAAATGCTCTTTTAATTCGGCCTCTGTAATGGTCTCGGCAAAGGATTCTGGAGTTACTGTTTTTGCTGCATTCAGCTCGTCTGTCGCAATTACGACTTTTTGGGAAGAATTACAGGCCATTGCCAGGCCAGCTAAAAGAAATACTGTTTTTTTCATCTTAAGTAGTCATCAAAATTTTTCAAAAATAATGAAAAGAAATATAGTGCATTAGCCAAATGGGAAGAATTGAAAAGAATCTTATCATCGTTGCTCTTTAAAAGTAAAGTGTTGAAAAGGTTGACAGGCGTTTCTTGGAATTTTGATTTAGAAAGATGATTAATACTTTTTACTATTTAAATTGATTTTAAACCTCTAAGGGAATCGTTGATATCGCATACTAATGGAATTTTAATTATTTTTAAAGTAGCAAATACTAACGCAGTTATGGCATACAAAGATTTAGCAGATGTACATGGATTGATTTCCGAATTATTTGAATGGCCTACCACTAAGGCAGAATGGGATCAGTACCGTTTAAGCGATGAACAAGTAACTCATTTTCATGAATTTGGCTATGTCGCAGGGATTAAATTGTTGGATAATGAGGTTATAGACCAATTACGAAGTGAACTTGACCAACTTGTAGATCCAAGTCATCCTGGAAATTCACTTTTTTATGAATTTCATAGTAACGAATCTGGGAATGCAAATAATATTCTTTTCCATTCCTTAGGGCATTGGAGAATTACCAAGGGTTTTCATGATGTCCTTTGGAATCCTGCCTTTGTGATGGCAGCCCACCAATTATTGGAGAATAAAGCTGTGCGGTTTTGGCACGATCAACTTTTTTATAAGCCGGCGGAACATGGCGGGGTAGTGGCTTGGCACCAAGACTATTCCTATTGGACACGTACCATTGCCATGCAGCATTTAACCTGCTGGACCGGTTTGGACGACGCTACCGAGGAAAACGGTTGTTTACAGTATATTCCTAAAAGTCACAAATGGGGACTGTTGCAGGCACCCGAGCTGGCAGGAAATATGGAGGGACTTCTAAACTACCTGACCGATGAACAAAAAAAAGAATTTAAGCCCGTAGCTATTGAACTGGAAAAGGGGCATGGCTCTTTTCATCATCCCTTATTGGTGCATGGTTCCTATGAAAACAAATCTAGCAGACCCAGAAGGGCGTTTGTGTTAAATGCCTTTGCCGATGGCACCGTTAGCAATACAGACGACGAGTTGTTAAAGGGTGTACCTCCAGTTAAGAAAGGGGAAAAGATGCAAGGAAAGTTTTTTCCCTTACTCTATTCCTAACAGATCTTTATAGGCTCAACTTTTTTTATTCAATACGCTTATTGGGCTATGGCTTTTGCTATGGCAGCTTCTACGAGAGGTTCCATTACTTTGTAACCCGCAACGGTGGGATGTACTTCATCTTCGGCGTATTTTTTTGGGAGTCCATTCCTATCGTCTACCATGGCAGTGAAGTAATCTAGGTAAACGTGACCTTTCTCCTCGGCATAGGATTTTAACGAATCATTTAAGGCTATTATTTTATGGGCAGGTTCAAGACCTGGTCTCCAAGGATAATCATAAACAGGTAGGGTAGAAGATAGTACTACTTTTATGTCGTTGGCATGTGCCAACTCCGCCATATTTTTAATATTATCCAAAATCATTTCTAGAGTAGAAGGGCCGGTATTACCAGCAATATCATTTGTGCCGGCCAAAATAACCACCACCTTAGGTTTTAGATCAATTACATCTTGCCTAAAGCGGATCAACATTTGGGGCGTTGTCTGGCCACTTATACCTCTATTGATATAAGGCTTTCCCTTAAAAAATTCGGGTCTGGCGTTTCCCCAGCCTATGGTTATGGAGTTCCCCATAAAAACAACCCTGTCTGGGTCTGGGTTAGCTGTATTTACTAGGGAATTTGCTTCTTGGAACTGTTTTAAATTGGCCCAATCTTGGGGCTGCTCTTGTGCGATTGTTCCTTGTAGGCCAAATAAGGTGGCGAATACTCCCATCAATAAAGGTAATTTTAGTTTTTTCATGGTTCTTGTGGTAAGGTTAGTTCTTCTTTAGGTTGTATTTCAGTTGTCTGTGTATTTTTTGATAGTTCTTTTGTTTTGGAAATACCTGTCAAGTTTCAAATCTATATGTTCCTCTTGTGTTAACAGGAATACGGCAGCCCATAACCTGTTTTTCGGAATGTTAAAATCAAAATTCGCATGATCTCGCGGAAACTGGAACGCGGTGGCTGCAGATATGTTTCCCACGGCGTCTATGAGTTCTCTGAGCGATTTAAAATAGGAATCTTCTTTACCTACAACTTTCATATAGTCCATATACTTACTTTCGGGTAATATTCGTAGCTCTTTGAAATCGGCAAGGTTCCGATATACGGTATCCTTATATGTAATTACAGATTCAATAGGTGGTTCAAATGTCCAAATAGCATTGAAGGTAGAAGCATCCATAGCATCTAAGAATTTATACTTTTCTATTTCCTTGAAAGGGGCATTATAGTTTTCGATATCGTGCTAGTTCTTCAAAATAAAGATGGTAGGCCTCATTGGCGTTGGTTGTATTCGCTTTCCTCAAAACCATCTCATCTACAAAAGCAATCATAGTACCCAAGCTCTCCACTTCGGTTTTGTTAAAAAATTTAGTCAACGAGGTATCGCTGGTAAGGTCAATACTTTTTTGGCCGCATAGTAAAAAGGACATCAGAAAAAATACTAAAGAAACTACAGATGCATTCATTTTTTTAAATTTAGGTGCGTTTGCAAAAAGCTTCATATCAATACAAAATATAGTTTTTTCATTATTTATTTCCCATCCAAAGCCCTTCTCTCTTCCAAATTTAGGGGAAGGCTATTTACTATTTTCTCTTTAGTAGGTCTTTGTACCAATAAATAGGCCAGTAAGCATACGGCAATAACCAATGGCAATGCATTTCCGGTAGTGAAGTATACAAATATGGCTATAAATGCAGGTGCCTCGATGAGGGCATATGTTACCAAGGAGGCTGTTTGGTATGTATTCAGTTTTGTATCTAAAGTATCGGATGGTTTACTATTGGATAACATTTTCTTAAAAAGAACTTGACTGCCAAAATAGCCCAGCAAAGCTGCAATAGGAACAAGGTAAAGCAAAGAGCTGTCGGTCGTTAAGTCAGTATTAAAACCATTGTTTTGCACAAATGCGAACACTGTAAAAATCCCAAGCCCAGCAACAAGGGATAAATGAATTAGTTGGAGGGTTCGAATAAAACGGTCTATATTCATAGTTTTTATTTACTAAGTCTAAGATAGTTTATTTTGATTTTTTTGTTTCCATTCTTATTTTCATTTTGACAAATAAGTTCCTTTATAGCCAGATTTAATACATTTGCCGTCATAATGGGCAAAACTATCTTAGTACTAATAGTATTTCTTTTGATTACAAAATCCTACGGCCAACTGGAAGAGGATAAGGCACTTCATTTTTTGGGTGGTAATTTATACGGTTTGGTGGGCGCGGGTGTGGCTTCTCAATTATCTAAAGGAAATAGGACATGGACTTTTGTTGGTTCTGTAGGAGGGAGTCTACTTATTGGTTTGGCCAAGGAGGCAATTGATCAGAACCAGTATAACGGTTGGGACAATGGAGATTTATTGGCGACGGTACTAGGTGGAGCAACCGTTGGCGTTACTATTGATATATTTAAACAGAAGAAAAAAAGAAAGCGCGATGAAATTTTTAGGCAAGCTATTGGCCATAAAATAATCATTGCGCCTTCTGTGCTATTTCCTTTAAACGCAAAGGAACCATTGAGTTTGTTAGGTATTTCTACCCAAGTAAGGGCGAGTATTCCTTAATTGCTAATACTTCGCACTTTTCCCATTGGCCAAGCTTTGGGAAATAAATTCCCGTATGTCATCGTTGGAATTTTTCAAATCCTCTTTACGAAGGTACATCATGTGTCCTGAACGGTATCCCTTAAAACTGAAACGGTCCTTGAGTCTTCCGCTGGGATCAACCTGCCACATGGTATATTTGGCGTTAAAATAAGTCGTGGCGCCGTCATAGTAGCCAGATTGCACCAATACCTTTAAGTAGGGGTTCTGTGCCATTGCTTGGCGTAAGTCGTCTCGGGTAGTGTCGTCATCATTGTTCCAGGGACGCACAGGGCCGAACATATTATATTTAATATCGGTCTTGAACTTTAGTTCTTCCTGTAAGTAGTAATTAATGGCCGGTGTAAAACTATGTAACCAAGAAGTAAGCTCTGCACTATAATCTGGGCTCATTCCTATGTTTTGCCTATCTATTCCTAAGTACCTCGAATCCAATCTTCCAATATTATAATCGCCTTTGCCCTTTAAAAGGTTTTTCCAGAAATAGGAGGTTGGGATTACCAAGTTCATGTCCAAAATCTCCTTTTCGGATATCCCTGAATAATAGGCCATTTTTTTCGCTACTTCATTTTTTTCTTCTTCCGAGATAAAGCCACCTTTAGCTATTGCGGGAATTAAGGTGTTAATAGTATATTCCTCGGATTCTGGTAAAATTTCCAATAAATCTTTTTGTTGCAATGTAGGAGGTAGAACCTTATGGTGCCATGCCGCAGCGGTGTAATAAGGTAAATTAATGGCTTGTGAAACTGGGCCATCTTCCCTGATAACCTTATAATCCGCAGGTGAGACCATGATTACCCCGTTTAGGTACATCCATTGTTGGTTTTGTAACGCTAATGAAAGTCCCATTACGCGCGTACCTCCATAACTTTCGCCAATAATATATTTGGGGGAGCTCCAGCGGTTGTTTCTGGTCACGAAGGTATTTAGCCACTCTGCCAAGTACTTAATATCCGCATTTATGCCAAAAAACTTGGAACGATCCACATCCTTACCGGTTTCTGGAATGGTACGTGAATAGCCTGTATTTGCGGGATTCACATAAACAATGTCGGTAACGTCCAATACCGAATATGGATTTTCCTTAACGCCATAGGGTTGTACGGGATAACCTTCATCGTCTATTTTTAATATTCTGGGTCCCGTGTAGGCCAAATGCATCCAAACAGAACCGGAACCCGGTCCACCGTTAAAGGAAATTAACAAAGGTCTGGCAGCGCGGTCCTTTACATTGTTGCGTGTATAATAAGTGTAATGCAGTGAGGCCATCGGCTCCCCATTTTCGTCCCAAACAGGTTGTGTACCCGTTTGTGCCGTGTAATTAATGAGCGTACCGTTTATGGTAACACTGTTTTGGGTGGTTACGACAGTATCAATGGGTAGTTTTCTGCTCTGGGCAATCCCACTGATTGTAACAAGAAGAAGAATAGCTAAGCTGTAATGTGTTCTCATTTGTTTTTTTTTGAATTAGTCAATTTTAAAATTAGGTAATTATTCAGAATGTATAGTATAGACACGGATTTTTTTGTCACTTGTTGTGCACATTGGTATGACCTAAATAGGCTGATTATTTCAAAAGTAAATCTTAGAAACTCGGCATATTGCTCGATTTTTTCTTATTTGAATGATCGTCCATGGATAAACGAAATGGAACAACCATTAAAACTTTTCAAAGACCCCTAGCCCAAACAATGCGAAATCATATTTAACAGGATCATGAGGGATCTAATTTTCGCAAGGCTTTGTCCAGTTCTGCTAATGCCTTGCCATCGTTCTGTTTTCGCTTTAGCAAGTTTAATTTACGGGCAACGTTGCCGGAATGCACATCTAAAGGACAGGATAGTTTGGAAGGAGGTATATTTTTCCAAAGACCAAAATCTACCTCAGAACTGCCATCCCTTACCATCCATCTTAAAAACATATTGATACGTTTGGCTGCGGAACCTTTTAGAGGATCGGAAACATGTTTGGTAGTTCTAGATTGATGCGGAAGCTCAAAAAAGGTGTTTTTGAATTTAGAAATAGTAGGCTGGAGCGAATCTATTGTCTGGTGCTCTGTGAAAATTCCCTCTAGGCCGTCATGTTCTTTATAGATATTGTTCAGGCTTTTTATGAAATATTGTAAATCGATACCATTAAATGTTCTGTGAATAAAATTTGACAGATTTTTTAAATCGCTCTCCGAATGATTTATCACAAAGTCAAACGGACTCCCATCCATGAGTTCCATTAAGTTTTGGGCATTGTTTATAATGCTCTTGCGGTTTCCCCAAGCAATGGTGGCGGTTAAAAAAGCACTTATCTCAATATCCTGTTTTTTGTTGAATTGATGGGGTATTTGTATAGGATCACTTTCCAAAAAGCTGGGATGGTTATATTGTAGTACTTTGGCGTCAAGAAATTCTTTGAGTTCGCTTTTTTTCATTCCAAGGGTATGTCCAATAATAGATAGATAAGTACGGGTCCAACAAGGACTAAATTATGGGTTGCATGAAGCAACATACTCCATAAAAGCCCCAGCTTTGTTCGAATATAACCTAGAAAAATGCCTGCCGATAGCTGTGGTGAAACCAAGAGGGGTATCGCCCAATATTGCCCGTCTAGCCCATCAAAATTACTGATATGTAGAAGTCCGAATAATAGAATAGAAGCGTAATAGGCGTATTTGAAATAAATTGGATTTTTAAAAGCGGTCAAAGGCGCCCTAAAAATTAGTTCCTCTATAACCGGAGCAGCAATGACGGCCAAAAAAAATAACGCTAAGGCAGAATAGTTTCTAAGAAGTTCATCAACGGCATGATCGCCAAAATCTAAATTGAAGGCTAGGGATATCGCCCCTGTCAACAGACCTAGGGCGATGCTAAAACTTACCGCAAAGAAAAGCAGGCGCAGAAACAAGACATTACGTTCTTTACTATCCAATTCCAGTTTCTTGTTTACAGGATATTGCAAAAATTCCCAAACCTCTTTTAGCATAGGTTATAGCTGTTTTAGGCTGATACTTTAATGGTATCCACAATTTTACCATCGACCATGGTAAGTTTTCTATCGGCCATCTCTGCGAGCTCCTTGTTGTGGGTTACGATGACAAAGGTCTGTCCAAATTTCTCGCGCAGCTCAAAAAACAATCTGTGCAGGTTATCTGCACTTTCTGAATCCAGGTTGCCACTTGGTTCGTCTGCAAAAATAATAGCAGGGTTGTTGATCAATGCACGCGCCACCGCCACGCGCTGTTGTTCACCACCGGAGAGTTCGGCCGGCTTGTGATGGTATCTTTGGGAAAGACCTAAAAAATCTAGGAGTTCTTTCGCCCTTTTCTCGGCATCGCCCTTACTTGTTTTTTTAATAAATGCTGGTAGGCAGGTGTTTTCCAGTGCCGTGAATTCTGGTAGTAATTGATGAAACTGAAAAATAAAACCAATATGTTCGTTTCGGAAACGGGCCAAAGCCTTGTCGTTAAGTTTGGTGATTTCTGTACCGTTGACCAAAAGTGTTCCGTCCTGTTTGTTCGAAGGTTCGTCTAGGGTTCCAAGAATTTGGAGTAAGGTCGTTTTTCCTGCGCCAGAGGGCCCTACAATAGATACAATTTCTCCCTTTTTAATATGAAGGTTCACCCCTTTAAGTACCTCTAGTTCTCCATAATATTTATGGATATTCGTCGCTTGTATCATACCGTTTTTTATACGAAGTGAAATTAGGCATTGGAGGGGACATGGCAAAATGTTGCCTTGACTACGGTTTTTTCTATCATCATCATTTTATAATCAAAGCTGTATTTTATAAAAATCTATGAGATAGCGATTTATAAGTAAAACCTATATTTTAACATCTTATTTTAATACTATTTTGGTAGCCCTATCTATTTAATATTTAACTTTGTTTAAAGTTTAATTAATTACACTAAACAAAATAGTATGGCTCCATATAGCAACCTAGAAGAGTACAATTTAGAAATTACAGATGAAGTTAAGACTAGATATTCTTCCATAATTGACGAAATAGGAGAGGATATTACCAGAGAAGGCTTGGTTAAGACCCCAGAAAGAGCTGCTAAAGCGATGTTATTTTTAACGCAGGGGTACAAACAGGATGCCGTTGAAATATTAAAGGGTGCTATGTTCAAGGAGTCCTATGATGACATGGTCATTATTAAGGATATTGAGTTGTATTCGCTTTGCGAGCATCACATGTTGCCCTTTTTTGGTAAAGCCCATATAGCCTATATTCCAAACGGGCATATTGTAGGTCTAAGTAAAATTCCACGTGTGGTAGATGTTTTTGCACGGAGGCTTCAGGTACAGGAGCGCTTGACCCATGATATTCTAGAATGTATCAATGACACTTTACAGCCAAAAGGGGTAGCAGTTGTGATAGAAGCATCACATATGTGCATGATGATGCGCGGTGTACAAAAACAAAATTCCGTAACCACAACCTCCGGATTTAGAGGGCAGTTCGAAAAAATAGAAACACGTAACGAATTCTTGAAACTCATTAGTTCCAAACTGTCTTAATTGCTTCTGTGGTAGGTCTATTTTTTAGCCACCAGAATCTAAGATTGAGTATTTTTTGGCATCTTTGTTGTAATCTATTGATAAGATTTTAAATAGAAAGAGATGCCAAACACTCAGGATAAAAAATACAAGCATTTATTTTTAGGATTATTGTTTGATGGTATTGGAATGCTTTCTTTCGCGCTACCTTTTATAGGCGATTTTTCGGACGTGCTATGGGCGCCACTATCCGGTTGGCTAATGACAAGAATGTACAAAGGTAAAATTGGCCAAGCGGCGGGTATAATAACGTTTATTGAAGAAATTATTCCCGGGCTGGATATCATACCTTCTTTTACTATTATGTGGTTGTATACGTATGTCTTCAAAAAAAGTTCCTCAACAAAGACAATAGAGGTGTAAGGATAGGTAAACAATCCTACTAACCATAGAATTAAAGGAACCGCTTTAAATTTGATGATAAATTAGCTTTTACCCACTGCCACTTTATTCAACTAGTTTTGAGTTGGGTGTGGGTTCCTAAAAGAAAAAAATGATAGAGTTATGACTACACTTTGGGAAGTTTTTAGTTCCGCTATCAATGGAAGCCTGCAATGGACATGGAAATCCATTATTTTTGAGGTACCTTGGTATACCAACTACTTTTGGGGATTAATTTTTATATCCCTAGTGGTCTGGGGTTTGGAAATGCTATTCCCATGGCGCAAGGACCAGTCTATATTCCGAAAGGATTTTTGGTTGGATGCGGTTTATATGTTTTTCAATTTTTTTATTTTCAGTATCGCTATAAGTGGGGTTTATGGCATTTTGGAAGTTGTTTTCAATGAAGTAGGAATTCACTTGGATTCCCTTTCCGTGATACCACTTTCTACTTTACCACAATGGTTACAATTACTGATATTTTTTGTTCTGCTGGATTTTGTACAATGGTTTACCCATATATTATTGCATAAATATCCTTTCTTATGGCAGTTTCATAAAATACATCACAGTGTAAAGGAAATGGGATTCGCCGCGCATTTGCGTTATCATTGGATGGAGAACATCTTCTACAAACCCTTGAAAACGGTAGCGGTTATGCTTTTGGGAGGCTTTGAGCCAGAACAGGCGTATATTGTACATTTTATAGCGATTGCAATAGGACACCTCAATCATTCAAACATTAAACTTTCTTGGGGTCCCTTTAAATATCTGCTCAATAATCCCGTCATGCATTTGTATCATCACGCCTATGAGCTGCCTAAAGGAAAATTCGGGGTAAATTTTGGTATTAGCCTTAGCCTTTGGGACTATATCTTTAAAACAGATTATATACCGGAAGATAGTGGTAAGGTGCTGTTAGGATTTGAGGGGGATGATGAAATCCCGAAAGGATTTTGGAAACAATTATCCTTCGGTCTTGGTAAATCAAAACCGAAGGATAGTTAAAAAAACTATTCTACCGTTACAGTAAAACTCTGCGCGATATCTGTCTCGCCACCAGCATCGGCCAAGGTACCATCGTTAGGTTTTTTAGGTTCGTGACGCAAGGTTACCTGTAAAACACCGTTTCCGGCATCTCCAGTAGTAAGCGTAAAGCTAAGTCCCAATGGGTTGCCATTGCCATCCTCGTCAGCGTAGGCTGTGTTTATAATGGCACCGCTAGCAGAAAAGAAAAATTGGTGTTCGTCATCTTCTTCTGCTACTTCAAGTGTAATGTTATCTGCAGGAGTTTCTGTTTCGTTCAATAAAACTATAGAACCCGTATAAGTAGTATTTGCCGTTAAGTCACCTACCGTTATTACAGGAGCGTTTGGTCCATCACCATCCAAATCCCTGGTTTGTAAGATAACCGTATTGGCCCCTGAAGATAGCGTTATTGTCATAGTTGTAATTACCTCTTCCTCATCTACAGCAGCTGGATTGTCATCATCGTTAGAGCAGGAAAATACGACCATACCAAGACTTAATAATGCTAAAGTTGTTCTCATTTTTGTTTGTTTCTTTACTAATGCAATTGTTTTCATGTTTAAGGATTTATTAATTAATAATTATAGATAATACGTAAGCTTATATTCCTACCTAAGTCGTCTACAAAATAACGGAGTCGATTTAGATAATCTCGATAAGATGTGTTGAGAAGGTTAGTTGCGCGTAAGCCAATTTTTAAATCGTTTTTATTCCGGAGGGAATAAGATGTTTCCGCATCTAGCGCCAATAAATGATAGGCCGCAGGTGGCGTGTTTATAGCGAGTTCCACTTCTTGCTGCTGCTCTGGGGAGAAAACGAATATATTATCTGGAAATCTTTGTTGTTCAAAAACATACATGCTCTCCAGGCCTAGAACAAGGTTCTTTAATTTTGGATTTCGGTAGGAAATACTATTGTTAACGTTTGCCGGCGGCATATTGATAAGTGGAATATCGGTGCTTATATCCGTACCGTGGACCAAGGAAAATTTATGGTCCGTGCGTATTGTAGAGGTCCAATTATGATACACTGCCGCATCTAAACCTAGAAGTCTGGCATTGGTCTGCCTATAGGCCCAAACGGGGAAAGCGCCTCTGATTGTAAATTCGACCGCAGTGGGTTCCAAAATAATAAAATCGTTTATGGCGTTCAGGTAAGGTGCAAGGGTATAGCCCCATTTCGGACTATTTTTTTCCAGGGATAAAGATACCTTGGACGACGTTTCGCTCTTTATTCTTAAATCTCCCAGTTCTATTCTGGCGGCGGAGTGGTGGAGGCCGTCACTGAAGAGCTCGGACGGATTTGGTGCGCGCTGTGCCAAGGAATAATTAAACCTTAGTTTTGTTTCTTTACCAAAATCATATTGAAAACCAGCGGTTGCGGATACATTATGAAAATCGAATATAGGGTTTGTAAGTAGTTGCGTACCTAAATCTTCGATCACAATATTCCCAAAATCATCATCATAACCACGTTCTTCCCACCTGGATGTTCTATAGAATTTTTTAGCATCAATACGTGAAAAATCATATCTAACACCGCCATCTAAAACAATACCGTCCTTCACTCGATATTCAACTACCGAAAAAACGCCAAGATCATATTTGTCATAATCGGGAATTAATCGCCTGACCCCTGTATCCGGGTTTGCGAAATTATTTTGATATCTTCCCAAAAGTCCTGTTTTAAACTGTAAACCATCTTTCGAATCAAATTGAAAATTAGTGGTGACAGAATGTGTGGTAAGACTAAGGTCCAACGATGCTTTATCGGCATCCGAACCCACACGCACATCGTATTCCAAACGGTTGTTTTTTTGAAAGTCGTACTGCAGGGTCCATTTGCCCAAACCTTCAAAACGCCGGTAATAATTCAGTTTCCCAAGGTGGTGGGTAACATCTTGGTTTGGGTTGTCTATGCTATACGTAAAGTCATTGATGATCCCTGGTTGCTGACTGTTGATAGACTGTATTAAATCGTCCACATTCCCAATATGCGAAGCCCTTAGAATTCCAATATCGGCGTTAAAGTAGGAGTAGTAGGCTTCCCATCCTTGTACGAAATCTCTTTTGCCCACCGAGAGTGCAATACCCTTTTCCTCTATACCAGTATTTGACAGCAAGTACTCCGGTGCTTCTAGGTCACCTAGTTTTTTAAAGGAACCTTGCCCCTTAATATACAGGCCCGAATTATATGATTTTGTTAGTGTGGTGGTGATATTTCCCCCTCTACCGTTCGAAAACAAGTTGGACTGGGTTTTGCCAAAAAGGGAATCCGTTCGCATAATAGGCAAGGGGTCCATAATAATTACACCTCCAATGGCATCGCCTCCGTATTCCAAGGCTGCTGCGCCCTTGACAACGCTGATATTTTGGTTTGCGTTAATATCTACGTTCGGCGCGTGTTCTTCTCCCCATTCCATATCTTGCATGCGAACATTATTATTCAGTATGAGCACGCGGCTTCCCATGAGCCCTTGAATAACGGGCTTTACAATATTTGCTCCTGTATTTAAAGAAGATATACCGTTTAAGCTTTTTAGGGCATCGCCCAAACTACCACCACTAAATTTCTCTAAATCGCTTAGGGACAACCGTTCTTCTTGTGCAGATTTTGTGTTTTTGGGAATTGTACCCATTACTTTTACCTCATCCAGCTCCTCCAAATGATGCTCTAGGGATATCTTTTGGTAGGTATCTCCCTTTATCGTCAGCGTAACAAATTTTGAAGTACATTCTGGGTGGGAAACTTCCAGTTCTAGGACGCCATCACACAGATTTTCAAATCTAAACTTGCCATCGGCGCTAGAAACCGTTTGCCTATCTTGACTGGTAATGATAACGGTTGCTCCAGATAGGGGAGTATTATCATGAAAATCTAGAATTTCACCTAAAAGGATAGACTTACAATCTTGTGCTACACTTGCACAGCACCAGAGGCTAGCAAATAGTAGCATTACACTATATTTCATTTTCGGGATATTACGCTTGAATTGATTCTTTTGAAAAAAAAGTAATCACAATTAGTTCAGAATTAGGTACTAAACTAAGGTTGGTGGAGGCCTGCCAAAGAGACTGAAACGCAAAAAAGAAGAAGCAACCTCCACGGTATAGGATGTAGTTTGCTCTTTTATAGAGACGTTTATAAAGGGAACATGCACTGGTGTTGGTGGCGTAAACAAATATTCCGTGTTTTGATTTTCTACGGCCAACTCGCAAATTGTACAGTTTTCTACGTTATCCGAAGTGTTGTCCTGATGGGTGTAAACATGAAAAGAAGATACCTTGAATAGTATCAAGGCAAACAACAGGATTGCTAAGCTATTAGAAAATAGTTTTGTCTTCACAAGACGAAAATAATAAAAGCAACAGCATTTAGTGTTAAATAAAAGCTAAGTCTTTTTGTTGAACAGAAATTGAAGTCCCATTCTTCCCAACATTTTCTTCTCAAAGGTCCAAAAGAATTTGAATTGACCAAAAAGCCATCCAAAAACAACCAATAAAACCTGATAGAATGGAAAAATGAGCATAATGCGCAACATCCAATATATTGTCTGTCCCCACCAGGCATTGGAAAAATTAGTTTGGTCCATGCCCACCCAAGTCAAAAAGGGTTTGGCGATTAATACAGATGAAGATCCTGTAATGGAAAATACGGTAAAAATAATCACCAGTTGCCAATTGCTCGTAATGCCCCAACGTTCCTTTAATTTATTCATAGCGGATTAGAAGGCGCAAAAATACTTTTTATATGCGAGGAAGAAAAGGCCCAAGGCGTTGATTATATTTCCGTTGAAAAAAAACGAAGTAATTATAGAGCTTATAGTTTACTTCGTAACCATAATCTATGTTTTGTTGGTAATCTATCTGCATTAAATACAGGTCTGGGTTCCATCTTAGCGGTTGCAGTACACGTTGGTTCCATTCCATAACTAGTATTCTATTTCTGTTTTCCAAGAAACTTTGGGAGTAATAACCTTCTGGCCGGGCAATACTATTTAGCCAAGTGTAGAATCCTGGGTCAATTATAATGATTTCATACTCCACGTCCTCATTGGATATGGTTACGGGTTCATCTTCTTGTGTGGCGAATGCCAGTTTTTCGGTTTCTGAAAGGGATATAATTTCTTTGGTGCTTCCACATCCAGAAAACATAAAAGTAAAAATGGTTATGCCTATGAAGGCCAAAAGTGGTGTAATTGTCGAATTCTTCTTCATGCTCTTAAGATACGAAAAAAGCTACTTGAGAAGACAAGTAGCTTTTTGATTATTCAAGTAAAAAATCTTATTTTCCGAACAAACCGCCAAGAAGTCCGCCTAGGCCTCCTTTTCGTTTGTTACTACCCATAACCATACCAGCGACATCGTCTAAAATGCTTCCGTCTCCGTCTGCATCTAAAAGTGTAGTGATGAGACTTTGGTTTTCCTTAGGCTGTCCTCCCAACATACTACCCAACAAGGCATTCATACCTCCAGAGTCACTAACATTGCTCTGTGCCGTTTGCTTTCCTAAATAGCCCATAACAATTGGAGCCGCTATTTTCAGTATTTGTGCAACAGCAGCTGCATCTAAACCAGATTTTTGACTCAAGGCGTTTTCTACCTGTGGCGTTTTATTACCAAAGACATGGCCTAAAATACCGGCTCCATCCTGCATTACAGAATCGTCTACACCACCACTAAAAAGACCACTAAGATCATTTAAAATACTACCATCGTGTTTTCCTGACAGTGCACTCATAAGTCCGGCCGCTCCATCTGGAGAAGAAACGTTCTTTTTCATGGCTCCTAAAATTAAAGGCATGGCCATGCTGAGAACATTTGATGTTTGACTTTCCGGCTGACCCGTTTGTCCGGCAACACCGCTGATCAATTGTTTGCCCATAGGGCTGTTAAGTAAATCTAATAATCCTGACATATATAGTTAATTTAATGTTTGCGGCAATGTACAAAAAGACTTTTAAAAAATGGAGTTGTTACTGTTCTTTAAGAATTGTGATGATTTGGGCGGCAAGTTCAAGCCCAATGCGCTCTTGCGCTTCAAGAGTCGCCGCTCCAATATGGGGACTAAGGGAAATATTGGGATGCATTAAGATTCTTATCTCTGGGCTTGGTTCGGATTCAAAAACATCCAATGCGGCAAAGGATACCTTTTTGCTTTCCAAAGCATGAATCAATGCGACTTCGTCCAGCACACCGCCTCTGGCCGTGTTTACAATGCCTACTCCTTCTTTCATTTGGTCGAATTCGGCTTTACCTAAAACATACTCTTTTTGTGCTGGGACATGGATAGTAATGAAATCGGAGGATGCCAAGACCTCATTCTCTGCACTGTTCTTTAAATTAAAAATAACCTGCTGCCCATCAAAAAAAGTTAAGTTAACGGTGCATTTATCAACGGAAAGGTCATGGTACATCACTTTCATACCTACTCCCAAAGCTATCTTTGCCGTAGCCTGTCCAATTTTGCCAAAACCAATGATACCAAGGGTTTTTCCCCTAAGTTCCTTTCCCTTGGCATAGGCTTTTTTTAGTTGTTTGAACTTACTATCCCCATCTAGGGGCATATTCCTATTGGCGTCGTATAAAAAGCGCACAGCTCCATACAAATGAGCAAAAACCAACTCCGCCACGGATTCCGTGGATGCGCTAGGTGTATTAATTACCCGAATCCCTTTCTGTTTGGCATAGGCTACATCAATATTATCCATACCAACGCCACCCCGACCTATTAATTTTAAATTGCTGCAACCATCTATCACTTCCCGGCCCACCTGAGTTGCGCTTCGTACCAAAAGTCCGGCAATTTGGTGCTCATTTATAAAAGGCACCAGTTGTTCTTGGGCTACGTTGGTGGTGACTACCTCAAAACCGTACTGCTCTAGGGCTTCAATTCCCGATTGTGATATACCATCGTTCGCTAATATCTTCATAACTATCCCTTACGTTCCATTTCGCTCATTACATCCACCAGAACACCTACACTTTCAAGCGATAGGGCATTGTACATACTTGCCCTGTAGCCACCCACAGATCTATGGCCGTTTAAACCGTTTATACCAGCTTCTTTTAGCATGGTCTCAAAAGTATCCTTAAGCCCTGCCTCGGTAATGTTGAATGTTGCATTCATAAGGGAACGATCATCCTTGTTGGCATAGCCTTCAAAAATGGGGTTTAGATCAATTTCAGAGTACACTAACTGGGCTTTTTTCTCGTTTATTTTTTCAATCGCCTCGATGCCACCTAGATTTTTTAACCATTCCAGGGTAAGCATGGAAACGTATACAGGAAAGACGGCGGGCGTGTTGAACATACTATCCTTCTTTATATGTACTTTATAATCGAGCATGGAAGGTATTTTTCTGGTAACCTTACCCAGTATATCCTCTTTTACGACCACCAGAGTAGTTCCAGCAGGGCCCATATTTTTTTGCGCCCCCGCATAAATCAAATCAAACTGCGAAAAATCCAAGGTTCTTGAGAAAATATCGGAACTCATATCGCAGACCAACGGTGCATCTGTATTAGGGAATTTTTTGAACTGCGTACCAAAAATGGTATTGTTCGAGGTAAGGTGGAGGTAGTCCAAGCCCTTAGGTACACTATATCCCTTTGGAATATAATTGAAGTTTTCATCTTTAGAGGAGCCTACTTCAACAACCTCTCCAAAAAGTTTAGCTTCCTTAATTGCGTTATCGCTCCACGTGCCCGTATTTAAATAGCCTGCTTTTGTTTCCAAAAGGTTATAGGCGACCATTACAAATTCCAAGCTGGCACCACCATGTAGGAATAGAGCCTGATAACCTTTTCCTTCCAAACCCAAAAGTTCTAGGGCCAAGGCTCTAGCTCTTTCCATGACCGCTACAAAATCTTTGCTCCGGTGTGATATTTCGATCAATGAAAGCCCTGATCCATTAAAATCCATAATCGCCTCCGAGGATTTTAAAAGTACTTCCTGTGGCAATATACAAGGGCCTGCACTAAAATTATGTTTTTTCATCTACTTAGGTTTTAGTTTTTTTATCCATCATTCCACTATTTACCTGCAAAGAGCAGGAGTATATCATCTTGATTTTCATAGGGTAACCATTTGTTAGTCAATAGTGCTAAGGCAATCTGGACTTAAAATGGTGTGTTTGATTTTAATAAAATTTTGAACGGTAAAGGTCAGAATTTTCCAAGGAATCTACCCATTGGTATGTAAAAAAATCTAGGATGTTTTTAACAGGAATTCAACAGTATCCACACCGTCCGCATAGTCCCATAGTTCAGGTGTTTGGGTCTTGCCGAAGTCTATTTCATTTGGAAACAATCCTTTGGAAACCACACATTGTATGGCTTCGGCATCGGCGGTTATTTTTGATTTTACAGCTTCTAGTGTCTCGTATTCTTCATAAAACAGGGTAGCTATGGGTGACGCATAGCTTGTATCTTCCTTCAGCATAAAGAAACCGTTGTCCAGTATCTTAAACTGGCTCATTAAGTAAACCGCTTTGTTATAATCGTAGTTGTTGGCGTATTTGTGTTGATGGATGATTTGGTTGTGTGGATAGACTGCGGTAAAAAAAGTATCGAAATCATACCCTTTAGGCACGAATAATTTGGAAACGCTTCGGCATCCCAATCCATAGTATCTAAAGATGTCCTCGCCCAATGCCCTTAGTTGGGTTTCCGATTCGTCACCGGTAAGCACGGCAACGGAGTTTCTGTTTTTACGAATGATATTGGGCTTTTTGCCAAAATAATATTCAAAATAGCGCGAGGTATTGTTGCTCCCTGTGGCGATAACGGCATCAAAGTCGGTTAGACGGTCTTTCGTAAACTCCACACGTTCTTTAAAATCGGAGTGCACATCTATTAAATAATCTACCAGTAAGGGTAGTAATAAGGTGTCGTTACTAGAAAGTTTAACTACAGCTGTATTTCCGGTAACAAGTACCGCGAGTAGGTCGTGAAATCCCACCAACGGAATATTTCCTGCTAAAATAAGTGCCACCCTTTTGGTGTTATTTTGCATAAGATCGTACTTGTTGAGCCAAGCATCCAAATTTTCAATGGTCAGCGCTTTGGACCATGAGTCTAGGGCATACACCAAGTTGTCTTGTGTAAACCAACCGTTATAATGATGGGCGGTCTCTACAGCATTATGAAGTTTTGCTGCCCAGCCTTCGTTGGTTCCTTCAACCTGGGTATTATTAGCAACCGAATTAGCATATTCGAAAAGAAAATTGCCAAGTTTAACAAAAGCTTCAATATTAGGATTGCGTGGGGTCATTATATTTGTAAAAGGAAGTTTTAGGGATTATCTTTGTGCAAAAGTAAGGATACTCCACAAAACATTTCCAACTATTGTTTTTGAAGGTATTTAAAAGGAATTCGTTGTAAAACGAAACATGCTAAAAAGAAAATTATGGCGATTATAATAACTGATGAGTGTATAAATTGCGGTGCTTGCGAACCGGAATGCCCGAATACGGCCATATATGAAGGTGCTGACGAGTGGCGTTACAGCGATGGTACTTCGCTAAAAGGGAATGTAGTGTTGCCTAACGGTGAAGCTGTAAATGCCGATGATGTTCAGGAGCCCATTAGCGATGAGGTGTATTATATATCACCTAATAAGTGTACAGAATGTGTTGGCTTCCATGAAGAACCCCAATGTGCTGCGGTTTGTCCCGTAGATTGCTGTGTACCAGATGATAGCCACGTGGAAACAAGAGAGGAGCTTCTTGGGAAGCAAAAATTTATGCATCCGGACGTCTAGATTTTTTAAGGCTCTAATTTCTGCGCTACAAATACGTACGTATCAAAAGCATACGTGGGCCTGTCAAGTATTTCTAAGATTTTAAACCCGCAAGACTTTAGGTTTTGTTTTATTTCGGATTGGTTAAAGGCCCTAAAAACGGTATGGTCTTTGCCTAAAAATAGGTTACAATTATTTTCAATTTTGAAATACTCGGCTTGCCAATCTATTAAATGATAGCGGTCTGATTCCTTTTTTTTCCATTCGGAGTCGCGATAGAATTCTTTTCCATTAACGTTTGATTCATGCCTAACCTTTTTATTTTTTAAGATATAGGGCATAAAGCGTTCCGAATCAATACAATCGAAAATAAACACTCCTTTTGTTTTTAAATGAGTATGTACAGAAGTAAAGGTCGTTCCCAAATCTGAATCCGACATTAAATAACTGGTAGACCGCCCAGTTATGAGTATTGCATCAAGTTGTTCCTTGATGCTAAATACACGCATATCTCCTTGAACGAACGCTGCATTAGGATTTTTGAGCTTTGCAATGGCTAGCATTGCTTCGCTATAATCCAACCCAATGTAATTTTTGAAATCGGCTATAAAGAAAGGAGCTAAATTACCCGTACCACACGCTAATTCAAGAATAGTTGAAGCTCCATACTTTTGACAGATATTGCTATAGAATTTATATTCCTGAGGATAATTTATAAACCCTTGGTAGATTTCGTCATAGACCTTTGCTAAATCGGTATTATAAAGTTCATGCATAATCAAAAATTATGTTTAAAAGTAAGTAGCTTTTTTATATAAAAATTAAAAAGGGTTATAATTAAAGTTCTCTTGCTACTAATACATTGACCCTAATTTTCTAGAGCGATAATCATCATATATCATTAGCAAGTTTCTTCTTTTCTAATAAATCGGACTTTAGGGAAGGTTTGATGCCGTTGTACCAATTACTATTGCTTTGCTTATTGCCGTTTCATTGAAAAACTTCCAATTAAAATTTGGTTTCACAACAACCCTTCATTCTTCCAGTAAAAACTATATTTGCATCGTTTTAAAAAATTCAACCATGAAAGCAGGTATCGTAGGATTGCCAAACGTAGGTAAATCAACACTTTTTAATTGTTTGTCCAACGCCAAGGCACAAAGTGCGAACTTTCCGTTTTGTACTATTGAACCCAATATAGGAGTCGTTAATGTGCCTGATGCCAGATTGCAAAAACTGGAAGAATTGGTCAGTCCAGAAAGGGTATTACCAGCAACAGTTGAAATCGTAGATATCGCCGGTTTGGTAAAAGGTGCTAGTAAGGGCGAGGGTCTGGGCAACCAGTTTTTAGGCAACATACGCGAAACCGATGCTATTCTTCATGTACTTAGGTGTTTTGATGATGACAATATCGTCCACGTTGATGGTAGTGTAAATCCCATAAGGGACAAGGAGACCATTGATATGGAATTGCAGTTGAAGGATTTGGAAACCGTGGATAAGAAGTTGGAAAAGGTAAAAAGAGCTGCGAAAACAGGAAATAAGGAAGCCCAAAAAGAGGAAAGTGTACTACTTACGATTAAAACGGGTCTAGAGGCAGGCAAATCTGTTAGGGCTTTAGAAATTTCCAAAGAGAACAGAATCGAATTTGTAACGCCCTTGCAGTTTATTACGGATAAACCGGTCATGTACGTCTGCAATGTAGATGAAGGAGCAGCTGCCAGTGGCAACGCCTATGTAGAAAAGGTAAAAGCTGCGGTAGCCGATGAAAATGCCGAGGTCATTGTCCTCGCTGTGGGAACCGAAGCAGATATTACAGAATTGGAAACTTACGAAGAGCGACAAATGTTCTTAGAGGATTTGGGATTGGATGAGCCTGGATCGGCAAAACTGATCCGTGGTGCATATAAACTGTTGAATCTGGAAACTTATTTTACGGCAGGGGTTAAGGAAGTGCGTGCCTGGACTATTCCCGTTGGAGCAACGGCTCCCCAAGCTGCCGGTGTTATCCATACCGATTTTGAAAAAGGATTTATCCGAGCCGAGGTCATTGCGTATAATGACTATGTGAGTTACGGTAGTGAGGCCAAAGTAAAAGAAGGCGGTAAAATGAGGGTAGAAGGGAAGGAGTACATTGTAAAAGATGGCGATGTGATGCACTTTAGGTTTAATGTGTAAAATAGGGTAGGTTAGTTGAGAATTTTTTTAACGTACCTACCGTTCATAAATCCGCAAACGATCCCTTGTGATTTTTAATTCTTTTTCCAATTGGTTTACCTTTTGTAACATATGATTAATCGCGTCTATTCCTTCCAGATTTATACCTAATTCTTCCTGAAGTCTATTTACCCGCTCTATTTCCACAATGTCTTGAGGATGAACATAGTTGTGCTCCTCTATTAAAAGTACTTGTATAAATCCATATTCTTGTAGTGATTCTATAAACTCTAGTGATGTTCTCGTCTGCTGGCAATAGTGACTTAACAAGATTAGCTGTTCCTTTTCCATCAGTTTCGTAATTTTGAGAGTTGTGTGATAAGTTTTTTCTCTTCATCGGAAAGTTTGGTGGGCATATTCACTTTGTAGGTAACATAGAGGTCTCCAAAAGCATTCTTTTTCTTGTAAACCGGCATACCCTTTCCTTTCAGCTTTACCTTTACGTCGTTCTGTGTTTCTGGTTTTAGGGTTAATTTTACTTTTCCCGTTAGCGTTTTAATTTCTATTTCGCCGCCCAATAAAGCCGTATATAAATCAATATTTTGGGTCGTGTACAGATCGTTCCCAACACGCTGAAAAGTGGTGTTGTTCAATACTTTGAAAGTAAGGTACAAATCACCCTTAGGTCCGCCATTGACACCGTCGCCTCCGTATCCGCTTATTTTAATAGTTTGGCCATCCTCTACGCCGGCGGGAATGGTAATCCTGATTTTCTTGGTACCCAAGTCCAATGTTTGTTTCTGGTCTTCCAGGACATCCGAGAGTTTAAGACTCAAGGTGGCATTCAAATCCTGGCCTTTATATTGTGCCGGCCTTCTGCCGCCCGTGCTAAAGCCGCCGCCACCGAACATGGACTCGAAAAAGTCGGAAAAATCCTGTTGCCCGTATTGTTGGTTTGAAGTGTATCGCCTTCCGGCACCGCCCGTGGAACGTTGATTTCTTTTGGCTTCCTCAAAAGCGTCCGCATGTTCCCAGTCCTTGCCGTATTCATCGTATTTTTTTCGTTTTTCCGGGTCGCTTAGTACTTCGTTGGCTTCATTTATTTGTTGAAACTTGCGTTGTGCTTCGGCATCATTAGGATTTAGGTCCGGGTGCAGCTTGCGCGCCAATTTTCGGTATGCCTTTTTAATATCGGCTTGTGAGGCCTTGGAGTCTATCTCCAAAACCTTGTAATAATCTATAAAATCCATATGTTTCAAAATCGATTTGGAAGGTAGAAAAAGTAGCGTATTTCTGCAATGATTTGCATCAGGTTTTGTGAGCTAAATCTTTTTGGTTTAAATACCTAGCCGACAGACGGGTGCACTGTGTATGTTTCTTCTGTTAAAAATAATTTGAGATTAATTTTTTGAAATTTAATTCTTCCCAGCTGCAATTTAGTAGTGTCAAGGGTATAAAAAGTTAGGTCGTATGATTGGGCTAGGAACAAGTCCTAGACGGTATCTATCAACAAAACCCCCTAAATCATTGTTAATTACTTTAGGTCTCGGGGGTTTGTTCTTTTTGCGAGTCGCATTATCTTTAACAATTCATAACCTATATATTCAACATGTCAGAAGACACCAAGTATACCGAAGACAATATACGCTCGCTCGATTGGAAGGAACACATCCGATTGCGGCCAGGTATGTATATTGGTAAGCTTGGAGACGGTTCATCCGCAGATGATGGCATCTATATCCTTCTTAAGGAGGTGATAGACAACTGTATAGATGAATTTGTAATGGGCTCTGGAAAGACCATAGAGATTGTCATCAAGGACAAACTCGTGAAGGTTCGTGATTATGGCCGTGGCATTCCTTTGGGAAAAGTAGTGGATGTGGTGTCTAAAATGAACACCGGAGGTAAATACGACAGCAGGGCATTCAAAAAATCTGTAGGGCTTAATGGTGTGGGGACTAAAGCGGTAAACGCGCTATCAAGTTTCTTTGAGGTGCAATCCTCGCGGGACAATCAGGTAAAAACAGCGCAATTCAGCGCGGGAAACCTGGAACTGGAAGAAGGTCCGGTGGAGTCTACCAAACGCAAGGGAACCAAAGTAACCTTTACACCCGATGAGGCTATATTTAAAAATTACAAGTATCGTAACGAGTATGTAGAGCGTATGCTCAAGAATTACGTATATCTGAATCCAGGCCTTACCATAGTCTTTAATGGCGAAAAATTTTATTCGGAAAACGGTTTAAAGGATTTATTGGAGGACAATAATAATTTGGATGACATGCTTTATCCGGTCATACACCTTAGGGGAGATGATATAGAGGTCGCTCTTACGCATAGTAAAACCCAGTACAGCGAGGAATATCATTCTTTTGTAAACGGGCAGCATACTACCCAAGGTGGCACGCACCAGGCTGCGTTCAGGGAAGCCCTCGTAAAGACCATTCGTGATTTTTATGGAAAAAATTATGACGCTTCAGATATAAGAAAATCCATTATTTCTGCCATAGCCATTAAGGTTATGGAACCTATTTTTGAAAGCCAAACCAAGACCAAATTAGGTTCTACGGATATGGGTGGCGATTTGCCCACCGTTCGTACCTACATCAATGATTTTATTGGGAAGTATCTAGACAACTACCTGCATAAGAATCCGGCAACCGCGGACAGTTTGCAACGTAAGATCATAGTTGCCGAAAAGGAACGAAAAGAGCTTTCCGGGATTCGGAAATTGGCCAAAGATCGCGCCAAGAAATCCAATCTACACAATAAAAAATTAAGGGATTGTAGGGTACACCTCGGCGATATGAAAAAGGAAAATCGTCTGGACAGTACCTTATTCATAACGGAAGGGGATTCTGCTTCCGGATCCATTACCAAGTCCAGAAACGTAAATACACAGGCTGTTTTTAGTCTACGTGGCAAGCCATTGAACTGTTATGGTATGACCAAAAAAATCGTATACGAAAACGAGGAATTCAATCTGCTACAAGCGGCTTTGAATATTGAGGAGTCTATTGAGGACCTTAGGTATAACAATATCGTTATCGCTACAGATGCGGATGTGGACGGAATGCACATACGGCTACTGCTTATTACCTTTTTTCTGCAATTTTTCCCGGAACTGATTAAGGAGAACCACTTATATATTTTACAGACCCCATTGTTTAGGGTGCGTAACAAGAAGGAAACGATTTACTGCTATAGTGATGAGGAGCGGCAGCTTGCGATAAACAAATTATCTGGAAAACCAGAAATCACTCGGTTTAAAGGACTCGGGGAAATTTCTCCTGACGAGTTTCAGCATTTCATTGGCGATGATATCCGCTTAGAGCCTGTTATGATGGATAAGGCCATGTCCATTGAGGAATTACTCAGTTTTTATATGGGTAAAAATACGCCCGACAGGCAGGAATTCATTATTGAAAACCTTAAAGTGGAGGTAGACCTAATAGAGGAAAAACAAATATAATCAGGCAAATACGATTCCTTTTGAATGGAAGAGAATGAAGAATTGAACGAGGAAGAAAATAACATACTCCCAGAAGGGGAGAATACTGCTCAAGATACCACCGCGGCCCTGACAAGGGTTTCTGGAATGTACAAGGATTGGTTCTTGGATTACGCCTCGTATGTGATTCTTGAACGTGCCGTGCCCGCCATTGAAGACGGCTTTAAGCCTGTGCAGCGAAGGATCATGCACTCGCTAAAGGAACTGGATGACGGTCGCTATAACAAAGTAGCCAACGTGGTAGGGCATACCATGCAATACCATCCCCACGGAGATGCCAGTATTGCCGACGCCATGGTGCAGATAGGCCAGAAAGAACTTTTGATAGATACCCAAGGGAACTGGGGGAATATCTTAACTGGTGATAGGGCCGCGGCATCTAGATACATTGAGGCACGTTTATCCAAATTCGCACTAGAAGTTGTCTTTAGCCCCAAAATAACAGAATGGCAACAGTCCTATGACGGTCGTAAAAAGGAACCGGTAAATCTTCCTGTAAAATTCCCTTTGTTATTGGCGCAGGGTGCGGAAGGGATTGCAGTGGGACTTTCCACAAAAATCCTTCCCCACAATTTTATAGAATTAATAGATGCCTCAATAAAGCATCTAAAAGGACAGCGTTTTACCCTATTTCCAGATTTTCCCACCTCGGGAATCATAGATGTGAGCAATTACAACGACGGACTCCGTGGCGGTAAGATCAGGGTAAGGGCAAAAATATCCCAATTAGATAAGAATACACTGGTTATCAATGAGATACCATACGGAACCAATACTTCTTCTTTAATAGACTCTATCCTAAAAGTGAACGAAAAGGGTAAAATTAAAGTACGAAAGATAGAGGATAACACGGCGGCCGAGGTAGAGATTTTAGTGCATTTGCCACCTGGTATTTCACCCGATAAAACCATTGATGCCCTTTACGCCTTTACGGCTTGTGAATCCTCCATTTCTCCGTTGGGCTGTATTATTGAGGATAACAAACCTTTGTTCATTGGCGTCACGGAAATGCTAAAACGTTCTACCGAAGCCACGGTAGAATTATTGCGTTTGGAGCTAGAATTGCAATTGTCCGAATTGGAAGAGCAATGGCACTTTGCTTCCTTGGAGCGTATTTTTATAGAAAATAGGATCTATCGGGATATTGAAGAAGAGGAAACATGGGAAGGGGTCATTAAAGCCATAGATAAGGGTTTAAAACCATTTACCGGTCATTTGAGACGTCCGGTAACAGAGGAGGATATCGTACGACTTACGGAAATCAGGATCAAACGTATCTCAAAGTTTGATTTGGACAAGGCCCAACAACTTTTAGATGCCCTGGAGGATAAAATAGCACAGGTAAAGCACCATTTAGCACACCTTGTGGAGTATGCCATAGACTACTTTAAAAACCTAAAAACTACCTACGGTAAGGGTAGGGAACGCAAATCCGAGATTCGGATATTTGATGATATAGAAGCGACTAAAGTGGCTATCCGAAATACAAAACTGTATGTAAATCGCGAAGAGGGGTTTGTAGGTACTTCCTTGAAGCGAGACGAATACGTTGCTGATTGCAGTGATATAGACGATATTATCGTCTTTACCCAAGAAGGCAAAATGCAGGTGGTAAAGGTAGATGCCAAAATATTTGTAGGTAAAAATATTATCCATGTGGCCGTTTTTAAGAAAAAGGATAAACGCACCATTTATAATTTAATGTACAAAGACGGTAAAGGTGGCCCTACCTACGTGAAAAGGTTCAATGTCACCTCCATTACTCGAGATAAACCGTATGACCTTACTGCCGGTACCCCAAACTCGGCTGTGCTTTATTTTTCTGCTAATCCCAATGGGGAGGCAGAAGTGGTTACCGTGAACCTGCGCCAGGCCGGAAGCATCAAAAAATTGAAATGGGATATAGATTTTGCGGATGTGCTCATCAAAGGGAGGGCTTCCAAAGGAAATATAGTGACAAAATATACCGTAAAGAAGATCGAACTTAAAGAAAAGGGGGTATCTACCCTAAAACCAAGAAAAATTTGGTTCGATGATGTGGTTAGACGTCTCAATGTAGATGGCAGGGGAGAACTCATCGGAGAATTCAAGGGTGATGATTTGTTGCTTATTATCACTCAGAAAGGGGTGGTAAAAACCATGTTGCCCGTACTCACTTCCCATTTTGATGATGGGATGATCGTACTGGAAAAA
Organism: uncultured Flavobacteriaceae bacterium; assembly: GCA_963697395.1. GTDB lineage: Bacteria > Bacteroidota > Bacteroidia > Flavobacteriales > Flavobacteriaceae > Maribacter. The sequence continues at coordinate 22,467 of CAVONX010000004.1, read as the reverse complement.
TGGAATCCCAACAAGCCCATTTCTGCCATTTACTGGGAGGGCGAAAAAGAACGGTTTTATGTAAAGCGCTTCCTGGTAGAAAATGAAAATAGGGAAGATCTGTTCATTTCGGAACATCCGAAATCGTACTTGGAATTGGTTTCGACCGACTGGAGACCTATGATAGAAATTGAATTTCCGAAGCCCCGAGGCAAAGAGGGTAAAGAAAATCAAAATATTGACTTAGAAGATTTTATATCGATAAAAGGAATCAAAGCTTTAGGTAATCAACTGACTTCAGAAAAAGTCAAAAATATCAATGCTTTAGAGGCTTTACCTTATGAAGAGCCTGAAGCGGAAGAGACCAACGACATAGAAGTGGTGGATGAGGAAGATGTATCGGACGCAACTAACACGGCAGGAGAATCCCAATCCAAATCAAGGAAAGATTCAGACGAAAAAGATCAAGGCGGAGTAGATGGGGAAGGTCAAATCACACTCTTCTAATACGTATCATGAAAAATCTTTTTAAGGAATTCAAGAATTTTGCGGTAAAGGGCAATATGATAGATATGGCCATAGGAATCATTATTGGTACCGCATTTAACAATGTGGTCAATACCTTGGTCAAAAAAATTGTGATGCCCCCCTTATCGTTATTAACCGATGGTGTAAATCTTACGAACAAAAAATGGATTCTAAGAAAAGCTGCCGAAGGTAGGGAGGAAGTAGCTTTGGGTTACGGAGAGTTCTTAGAGGTAATGATTGATTTTGCCATAGTTGCCTTTACTATATTTGCTGTGCTAAAAGTGGTAAACAAGTTTAAGGACAAGGCAGAAGATCCTGGGAACAAAGAAGTGGAAACACCCAAACAAATACAGCTTTTATCCAATTTGGAAAAGCTAATGACGGAACAAAATGAAATTCTAAAAAGCAAAAAAGAGTAACATGTTGTTTAGGAATTACCGGTTTATCCCCGTATTTGCAAGCCTAAAGGTTCAACAAGTTCCTTCAAAGCCAAAGAATGCCCTATATTTAATAAAAAATTGAATTGAAATAATGGATTTGACAAACCCCCTAGTGTATGGAGCGCCATGCTTTATCATATTTATTCTACTTGAACTTACCTACAGCAAAAACCATGATGAACACCATGACCTATACAACTGGAAAGATCTTTTTGCCAGTGGTTTTATGGGTGTGGGTTCAGCCATACTCGCTGCGCTTTTAAAAGTAGTATCCGCTATAGTTATTTTCACTTACGTTTATGATATATTCAATCCCATGGTAGATGGTGTTCGTACGCATGTTTTGGGATATGAATCCTTTGGGTATGCCTGGTATGTTTGGTTATTGTGTCAGTTAGCGGATGATTTTACCTATTATTGGTTTCACAGGGCAAATCATGAAATCCGTATTTTATGGGCAGCGCATATCGTGCACCATTCCTCGGATAATTTTAATTTAGGTACCGCGGTGCGCAATGGCTGGTTTACCCTGCTGTATAAGCCCTTTTTCTATATGTGGATGCCTGCCCTAGGTTTTGCCCCTGAAATGGTCGTATTCTGTTTAGGTATCGAGGCGCTATGGCAATTTCAATTGCACACAGTGCTATTGCCCAAACTGGGTATTTTTGAGAAATTCATGAATACGCACACTATGCATCAGGTGCATCACGCGCAGAACGTAGAGTATCTGGACAAGAACCACGGGGGCTTCCTGAATATTTTCGATAGAATGTTCGGTACTTGGTTGCCTTTGGATGATACAATAGATGTGAAGTACGGCGTAATCCACGCACCCAACTCAAATAATCCTATTGTTATACTTACACACGAGTTCAAGGACATTTGGCTAGATACCAAAAAGTCCAAAAAACTAAGCGATAAGCTCATGTATATTTTTGGCCCTCCGGGCTGGAGCCATGATGGTAGTACCATGACGGTAAAGCAACAGCAGCGTCTCTTCGAGGAACAAAAGAACAAGAACCCGGGAATTGTATTTAGTAGGCCTAACTAAGAGGTTATAGTTAATAGGTTCTAAATTATGAATTGTCTAATTTTTTGGGAAGTTTACAGGCGGGGCAGCTTGTTTTTAATGACATTGTCAACAGTGTAGTCGAGGACCTGTTCTTAGCTTTTCCAAGACATCTAAAATTGACCTTTCCATACTGATCCGACAAGAAAAAATCCCCCGTAAAGAGGCTTGTCTGAATCCGTTTTTGCGGGATTAATGACTTTTGAAACGGTTTCCTTTGTTGTAGCCTGTTTATTTTTTTCGGCTCATTACTATTTCAGTGGATTTTTTAGTCCAAGCTTTTTGTTTGTCACTGTTCTCAACATAAAACTAATCCACTATGAATAATGTATATTACTATATTAAAATGGTAAGCATTGTTACCAGTGTAATTTTTTGGAATTAATACTGCGCGAGCTGGCGTAATTTAGCTAAGTGGCATAGATAATCGAAAAAATCATTACAGAGGAATAGACCTTGAGATTAGCGTATTTGCCGTGAAAATCTTATTATTTTGGAGGTTGGATTATCAACTCACCAATTCGCTGAGAAATTTCTGCAAATTTTTCTTCCTTGGTCAACCAATACACATGTTGGGAATCTTCAGATGTATCCCATATATTATAAAAATATCGAATGCCGTTAGGCTCACTATGCAATCCTATTTTTGGAGTACCTGCAGTTCCCAAAGAAAAATATTCCGCCTTTTGATCTCTATAAATGGCATAGTACACGGTTTCCAAATCGGCTAAATGATGGTCCCAACCTTCATATCTTTCTCGGTAAATTCTATACGCTTCCCGAACGGGATTGATTTCTGGAGTACTTATTAATTCCTTCCCTCTATGATAGGGTTTAGGCATGAAGTTACCGGCAACATGAATGGGTGTTGGCCAATTTTTAAAAACTTCCATTGAGGCCATCGCTGCAGTATGGTTAATCTGCTGGCCGCCCAAGTTCATACTAAGTGGCAACATGGTGTCCTTGGGAGACCAAGTCCTGCCAATAATTATCAAATCTTTCACTTTTTTTCTAACCAACTGCAGCCCTAAGTCATCTTTGATTAGGTTTTTGAGGTTTAGCAAATAACCGACGGAAATTATAACTACCGAGCTATCGGGCTGTTGTTGTAGTATTTTTTTGTACAGGTCCACAGACTCGGGTACATCCTCTCTTGTATCAACATCATGTTTGAAGCGAGTATCGTTAACAATTTGCTGGGTATAGTTTGTACAACAATTTAAAAGGATTGCTATATCCCTAGAATACGTATCATCTTTCTTATATGCTCCAATTGGCAGATCAGGGCGACCATAATATGTGTTTACAGCATCTATATAACCCACACTAAACTCATCGGAGGTATTGTGCATCACGGCGAGTAAATCCACCTCACCATTGTCCTGCAAAGCGTGCAACATTGCAAGAGCCCCTGCATCATCACAATCGGTTTCCATATCCGTTTCGTAAATGACTTTAATCTGTCCAAAACACATTAAACCGAATAAAGGGAAGAGGGAGAAAACTACCTTTTTAAAAGAGGTTGAGAATGACATCTAACTAGAATTAATAGTAAAATGTTGTTATTTTGGATGAAGATAATCAATAAAATCTCATCAGTCAAAAAAGCTTAATGTCGAAGTATTGCAAATGTTGGTTTCAAATACAACCTTCTAAATAACTTCTACTTTCTTATGTTCTAAAACCATTAGGTTCTTCTAATTGGCCATAACGCAGCGCTATGCACGTCATCTGCGATAGCGGTGGGCGGGTTGTGGAGATGGTGGGCAATTTAATGGTAATATAGTAAAAACCCTTTTTGGTTTTCGACGGTATTGGGAATAAAATTGTGCGGTCCTTACGAGTGCAGCGAATAGATGAATATCTTTAAAAGAAACAAACCAGGTCATGAATAATGCTATAGCATCGTTATTGTATATTTTTAGTTACGCGGTTAAACATTTAATTTGACAAGTACTCACCAAACTGAACATCCGAGAGCATTTTCAGAAGTAGGCGAGAACAAGCAATTGACTATATCCATTTGTAGGTATTTCGTTATTTTTCAAAGGACTTCATTAAATCGAAACAAAGTCTATCAATAAGCCCCTTTTTTGGATTTTCAGTAGCACCTATATTTGATACTATTATTGCTCCAGTGTTGTTAGATAAGTTTATAGCCATAGATGATTTATAACCACCCGTTCCTCCATTATGCCACAAAAAGGGGGTTTTTGTTTCATTTTTTATAATGTGCCATCCTAAAGCTATGTCCAAATTATCATTTATAGATTTGCTTGGTTCTTTCATTAAGGATAATTGATGGTTTAAGGCATCAAAATTCCAAATCAAGTATTTGGACAAATCCTCAGTGGTAGAAAGTATTGCACCTGCTCCTTTTATTTCTGCCAAATCCCAATTAGCTGTAGGTTTTCCTTTCCAGTTGTATCCTTGAACTAAATAGTCTTTAATTAATTCCCTTTGGGTTGTGGAATGTTCCATTTGCAAAGGCTTGAAGATATTTTCTTGCAGTAAATTTTCATACTCTTCCGATTCTATTTTACTTATTGCATACGCAAGCAAAGCCATTCCTACATTGGAATATTGATATTTTTCACCAGGATTTGATTCTAGCTTTACTTCCTCAGCAAAGTATTCAACTAACTTCCCTTTATCCCAATTTTTATAGGGGTTGCTTGCATCTGTATTGAAAATTGAACCGTTTAGATCGCTTGGAAGTCCAGATGTATGATTTGCAAGTTGACGAAAAGTTATATTAGGACTCCCTTTTATCTTAAAATCTAGATATGGTATTACTAATTCATCCAGGCTTTTAATTTTACCCTCCTCTAAAAGATGTATTAAAAGTTGTGTTGTGAATACTTTGGTGATCGATCCAATCTCAAATACTTGATTTTTATTGGTTGCGCTTCTTATTGAATCGTTTTTTCGTTGGATACCAAAGAACACAGTCTTATTTGGATTAATTAATGCAATGGACATTTCAGAGTGGTTTGGAAATTCAGATAAAGTCTTTATAATTAAATCCACTTGTGGTTTTTCTATTTCCACTCGATAAATATCTTTGTCAATAAAAGCCTGTTTTATATTTTTCGTTGAACTACATCCAAAGCAAATAATTAGTAAAATCGGTATTACTTTTTTCATTGTTTAATTTTTTTGTAATTAATGCCAACGCAACGCTATGTTGGTCATCTGCGATAGCAGTGGGCGGGTTGTAGCCATGGTGTTCCATTTTATGGAAATATAGTGAAAAGCCTTTTTGGTTTTCGCCTGTATTGGAAAATAGTATTATGCGGTCCTTCCCAGCGCGGCGAGCAATATGAATACCTTTAAAACAAACCATCCAGGTCATGAATGATGCTATATTATCGTTGCTGTGTATGTTTAATTACGGGGCTAAGCATTTAATTTGGCAAAAAAACCGAATGGGAAATCCGATAGGATTTTAGCAAGTCGGCAATGGCCAAGTAATTGATTATAAACATCTTAAATAGTGACATAAAGCCACCATTTATTCGAACTTCTTACAGCTCTGTTACAGGGGCAATAAAGAGACAGTTTTGTAACGGTATTATTACGTCAGGTTTGGATCATGTAAAATTGATTTGTCTACATTTTTCAAGAATACAATGTAAAGTTGATATCCTTCCACTTAAAGCATGCCTAGGGAAATTCTATTTAATTGGCTTAATTGTTTTTCCACCTTTCATTACAAATTCTACCCGGGTTAACTCAGTAATATCATCTAGAGGGTTGTTCTTTGTGGCTATAATATCGGCCAGTTTACCCACCTTGATGCTCCCAATTTCGTCATCCAACATGAGTAACGCTGCATTAACTTTAGTACCTGCCAGAATTGCTTGAATCGGGGTCATTCCTATTTCAGTGAGGAACTGGAATTCCTTACCTGCGAAATTAGGGGGGAATCCAACATTGTCGGAGCCTACCCCCACTTTTACACCTCTTTGTATTGCCTTTTCGTACATCTTCCAAGAAGCTGCGCGGTGCTTTATGGTCAAGTCATACATTTTAGCCTGTGCCTTACTATCCTTCCAAGTTTCGAGTCCATATTCGCTTACACATAAGGTAGGGATTAGAAAGGCGTCATGCTCTAAAAATAGATCAATACTTTCGTCGTTCAGGAAAGTACCGTGTTCTATGGATCGTGCCCCAAATTTAATGGCTTTATTGATTCCTTCCGTGGCGTGGGCATGGGCCATGACAGGTACACCCCTTCTTTTTGCTTCCTCCATTGCTGCACTAATTTCTTCATCGCTAAAATGGACATTTTGTGGATTGTCCCCTTCAGACATAAAGGCTCCTGTAATGAGCAGCTTGATCCAGTCGCTTCCAAATTTAATTTCATTCCTGATGGCCTTTTGAATTTCATCCTTCCCATCAACAACCAGCCCATCTGCAATAATGGATTGTTCCGGGGCCATAAAATTGATATCGCCACCACCACCGGATACCGATAAATAATGGCCTGCGCCATATATTCTAGGACCGTCAAACAGGCCTTTGTTTATTGCGTCCCTTATTTCAAAATGGGCATATTGCGTATCTGCATCACCAGCTACCCTTAGTGTAGTCCAACCTTCGTTAAGCCAATTTTGAACTACTTTTAACCCCCTAAGGGCATTAAACGCAGACGATCCTTTTATATGATTTACCTGGTAGTCGTCTCCGTATATTAAAGGATGCACATGGGCATCTATTAATCCAGGTAGAACTGTATATCCTGTAAGATCAATTAGTTCGTAGTCAGGCTTAATAATTTCCTTGCTACCAATTTCTACAATTCTATCCGCATCGATGACGATTACCCTATTAGCGTACACCTTGGTATCTTCTGCGGTAATCAGCTTGCCACAAATAATGGCAGTTTTATCTTGAGCTTGAAGCACTATTGAAAACATGATAGTGAGAAGTACGGATCCAATTATTTTTTTCATTTGTTTACTTTTTAGCTTTAGGTGTAAATTAATAAAATCCTAATACAAGACCTACCCGAGAGCAGTGTGCAGTGAGGAGCGATGGTAGTTAATTATACCGAAATATTAGAAGAATCTTTTATTCATAGTGACTACCAATTCTATTATAATTCCAATTATTTAAGTAAAAGCAGAAAGTACTAGAATAAAAATTGATAAAAATTCGAGACCAAACTTTCGTCAGTATTTAAATTTCTTTTTCAAAATATAGATATATGTAAACTGCAAATCCGAAATTAGTTGCATCCGTTGAAGTTAGTTTGTATCCTAGCTTTGAATATTCGTTTAGTTTCTCTTGAATTTCTTTTTGCGACGATTTTGCAATGTGCTTACTGTCAGATGTGATTTTTGAGTAATAGATTAATGTTTCAACTTTATATTCTTTCATTTTTTTATTTTTTTTGTTTCGTAAATAATAGCTAACGTTCTAGCATAAGCGTAGTGCGGGATTTCGGTGTGATTCACGGTCCGCTTACACCAAACATTGATAGATACCAAAATACTCAATTTTAACGATTCAGCTCGAATTACGGTTATACAATGTGTGCGCCCAGCATGGTCAACTTTTTCTTTATTGAAAGATAAAGGATTAATCTAGAGGGTGCAAGTCCCTTATGGGCATATGGGCAACCCTTCGGTTGCGCTCAGGACTGGCTCTTTGAACCATTAATAAGCTGCAAGATTGCTATCCGTGAGGATAGCACTGAAGGAAGTAGGACTACATAACCAGGTACTGACGAGCAGGATCCGTATAGGAGGCATGGATGCATGGGTAAGCAAGCACTTCATTGTAACGCCCAACGAACACAAAAGATGCATTCATGATAGATAGGGCAGGAATCGGGGAAAACAAGATACCATAACCTGGGGAGGTCTCCAAAGCTACGTGTAGCTAAATGGAGAATTCAGCAGAGGTCATAGTAGTTGCCGGAAATGAGCTGATAGCAAAATCAGAGGTCCCACATGCAACGGCGGATTCTACGTAATCCTCTTTGAAATTCGCATAGGAACGATTATTCATAGCCTACGATTAAACTAGATGATAGTTTCAAGGGTGAAAAGGGCCTTGGAGCGATGGATTACGAACCGCCATGTACGAGACCCGTACGTACGGTAGTGTGAGAGGCGCACCGTGGACTTTAACGCTTAAGGCCGTCTACTCTATGAGTAGCTGATGTTTTTCTTCTGTTTGTCATTTTGCATAATTTTCCATATCATTTTGTTACATCTTCGGGTTCAGTTGTAACAACTATATTTTGACCTTTTACGTGTTTATTTAAAAAATTTGTTAGTCTGGCATTAATTTTTGTTACTTGTTCGTTGTTACCATATGAGCCGGGTGCAATTGCTTCTGAATTATATGTAAAATGGTTTCCTTGTTTAACTAACAAACCATAACTCGGACTTGGCGAATGAGTAAAGCAATAGGATGCGTATACATTCCCCAAACCTGCTGAAATAGCCTGTCCGTATTCTGCTCCACCATAAAAATATGCTGTTGGAAAATCAATACCTTGAAAAGTACTTGCTTCAAAATATCTACTTTGATTGTAAAGCCAGTTCAATTCTCCCATTGAAAAGAAGAACATTGCAGCGGGGTTAAATCCATCTTCCATAACTTTTATTACTGACCAACCACCCATTGAATGCCCCCCTAAAATTATTTTTGTTTTGTCGATTTTGAAACTTGAAGAATTGACAAATTCTATGGCCGATTGCATTTCTGAAATTCTATATTCATAGTTTTCTCCATTCCCGAATGGATTATCGGTCAGATATTCAAGAGCTTCATCTAAAGTCCCATTTGATCCTCCTTGTATTCTCACAGACATTACTGCATCATTATGGTCAGGAACGAAAACATAATAACCAGCACGAGCAAGTGCTTCGCAAATTTCAACAGAACCAATTCCGCCACCAGAAAATCCGTGTGAAAAAATAATTACGGGATGATTATCATTTATTTCCGAAGCATTGTTTGAAACTTTTCCTTTAACAATTAATCCAGTTGATGCTGAATTATAATTGTACTCCACTTCCTCTTCAAGAGTTGGATACCACATTGCAAGCATTAAACTATCCTGTCCATTATTTGGGACATTAAAAAACCTATAACCTGCATTGATTTTTGGCTCAACAACCATTTCCTCTGACTTGTCACAAGCGATTAACATAATCCCGATCAATAGTAAAATCATTAAGGGTTGTCTTTCAGGAATACAGCTTGTAAAAGTGTCTTTATTTTTTTCTTTGATTGGCATAATCATGTTTGTTTATCACTGTATTTCAGGAAGGATGCATTTGCTGCTAACGCAGCGCAATGTTCTTCATCTGCGATAGCAGTGGGCGGGTTGTAACGATGGAGCGCAATTTTATGGAAATATAGTGAAAACCCTTTTTGGTTTTCGCGGGTATTGGGAATAAAATTGTGGGGTCCTTCCGAGCACAAAAATATCATAAAAAAAAATAAACAGGACATGACCTAAATTGCATGTAGGGGTTTGATATGTAGCGTTCATGGGCCGTCGTGGCGTGGTCGGTCGGTGTTCCCTTATCCTGTCCCGCCTGCAATCTGTCATAACGCTGCGATGCTATAGCATTTCCCTTGGTACGGGCGACGTCTGCGACAGCAGCGGGCGAGAAGGTGCGTAGGAAAACGGGATGTAGCACCTAGGGTCGCCACAGACGTTCCGGAGCAGCGGATACATGAATTCCTTTAAAAATCAATAAAAATGCTATGAACTAATGCTATATCGTTTATCAGCTATATGCAGGCAGGGATTTTTACCACTGAACTTCTAGCGAAGAACCGAACTTTATACTTGCTACTTTCTTGTCCTACAAAGCACGACACCCCTGCTGTAGTAGAGGTGATGTTATACGTTCGGCTTTCTTCGTTTTCACATTCGGTTATACTAAATTTTTTAAATTCTTTTAATCAATGGTTCGATAATTATTCGATGCTTACGCTGAAGGATTATAGGGTAAAAATTTAACAATATATTCAAGGGTTGCATCCAAATAAAAACATATTCATGTCCTTTGAGTAATAAATTTATTGATAATAGAACTATTAAAATGAATGCAATAAGATGTCCAAATTCAGATTGTTTGGTGTTATAATCAAAAAGTACTATTCCTGATTTAGCGCCGTTGAAATATTTTTTATTGTAGGCATTTCGATAAAAAGTTTTTAAAAGTAACATCCTAAAATACTCACCACCAATACATTTGTACAACGTATTGAGTATTTTCGGCCGTCTAATTTGATAGTAGGAATTTGGCAAAAGTCTGCTAGATGGATAAACGAATCCTAAAAAAGCGAGAGCTCCAGTTATCATTAAATTAAATGCAATTGCTGACACTATAATTGCAAGTAGTGAGAACTCTTCAGGACTAAGTTTGTGAAAAACTGTTACTAACTTATAAGTATTAAAGCTAAGTATTAAGGATAGAACAGTGAAAAAGATTTTTTTAAGCATAAAATTTTTGCTGTCTATTTTTTATGATTTATCAAATCTTGATTTGATAAATTAACATTATCAATTTGATTTTGTGTACAACAATTCAATTCCATCATAAATACTTTGGGGTAACAAAGAGTGATGGTTTGCACCTTCAAATTGTTTATACAGTAAATTTATATTGGTATTTTTTTCTTGGTTCACTTCGTCAACAAAATTAGTAATAGGGTCTTTTAGCATTTTTGCTTCATTTGTACCCACAGCGATAAACATATTTACCCTTTTTCCCTTTGAGAGATATTCTTTATTCACTAATAATTCAGATTGGTTCCACCAAATAGCGGGTGAAATCAAAATGTAATTGGAAAACAATCCAGGGCTATTTAAATAAGCGTAAAAACCAAATAAACCGCCAAAAGAGTGCCCTAAAATACCACGTGAAGAACTGTCAACTTTGTATTTACCTTCAACTGATTTAATGACTTCATCCTCTAAAAATCGCAGAAATTCTTCTGCCCCGCCTGTGGTTTTGTCGTTCAATTCTACATTTCCCTGTTTGATGGATAATTTTAAGCTAGATTTAGAAGGAGTAAAATCCATATTTCTTTGCCTATTCCAGTCTTCGTCATTTCCTATAGAGGATATGCCCACTAAAATTAATTCATCCAAATTATTCTCTATGCTCTTATTGGATAAGCTCTTTAAACGGTAACACCCTGGTACAAGATCTTTTAACCACCAGGCATCTAAGTAATAGAGAATTTTATACCCATTTTCAGGCTGATAATCGGGAGGCAATGTAATAGTTAATTCATACGGCTTACCATCTTTATTTTTAACTTGTTGAATAACCGTAACGGGTGAACTACTGTCAAATGTATATTTTTGAGCATGAATATCCGTCACTATAAAAAGCAAAGGAAATAATAGAACTGTAAATAGTTTAGTCATGGTATTTATTTTTTGATTTCATTCGATGTGTTTTTAGCTGACGCGCAACGCGGCCCAATGTACGTCATCTGCCATAGCAGTGGGCGGGTTGTGGCGAAGGCGCGCGATTTTATGGAAATATAGTGAAAACCCTTTTTGGTTTTCGAGGGTATTGGGAATAAAATTGTGGGGTCCTTATTCTTCAACGTAACTACGCGAAGTTAGAAGTTTACGCTCAATTGGCAACTCGTCAAACGCCATATTCTTATACGCGCTGTTGTGCGCTGGCGGCTTAGTCCACTCTTTCCACGAATACTTTACTCAGCCCTTTAATATGTCTCCGACCAGTTTTAAAATCAGTCGGTGTTAATATTAAAATTCTTTCCTCCATGTCTTTGATTTTCTTTCCGTCTCTCGATGTAATTAAGAATAAATTGTCACCTGTCGGTGAGTTAAAAATTTCATTCCAGGAGTAAACAACTTTGTAATTGTCCACCGCAACAAAGGTCAAGTAGAATTCACTGAATCGTTTCGGACTCTCTTCTTTGAGTTCCAGGTCTTTCAATAAGTCCTTTATTAAAATACCTGTTAATTGTTTTGCTGTACCACGTGGCACACCTAAATGATTTGTTATTACTACGTCCGCAATTGTCTTTCTGGGATATTTTTCAATGTCGGCCAAAGTAAACTTTAATTCCTTTTGTATCTGTCCGGTTACAACAAAGTTATTGGTCGGTTGGTCGGTCTTTTGTCCCCAAACAGTCAAGGAAATCATAACTAGTAGTAATGTCGGTAGTCTTTTCATATGTTAGTCTAATCTTTTTTCAGCCACTTGCGTACAACGTTCCGGCTAAGAAACGTAGGGCTTTCGAAGTGATCACCTGTCCATCAAAACTAAAGTTTACTAAATGGAGGAACCTTTCTTAATACCTTGTTTCCCCAATGTTTTCTTAGCCATTGTTGTAGGTAAACTTTATTCATTATTGTCCTCCAACTTCTTTTGATTCTGCTCTAGAAATTCTGAATAGGATTCCAAAAGTGACTGTTCACTGTCGATCACGTCCGAAAGGAAATATGTAAATTTCACCATTACCTCTTTGTCATTTTCGTTAATATGATCATAGGCGAAGCTAGCTAGCCGGTCAACCTTATCTGATAGAATTTTTGTTGTTTGCTCAATTTCCAATAATTGTGCAATCATCTCATACTCCAGAAGTTCAGCTTTGTTAGAAATGAAAAATCGCAAACTGATGTTCTTAACGAAAGCAATTTGAAATCCACCTGAATTCGATATGAACTCTCCAAGAGTCATCTGATTCTCGACAAAATCAGCTTCTAGCTTTTCCAAAAGTCCGATGTGTCGGAATAGCACAGTATCAATTTCACTCTGACTTGTTACAATCTCATTTTGAATAGCTTCAAGCGTCTTCCTTAAATATTTCCCATTATCTAATTTCTCTTTATAGTTTCCGATTGATACTGCAATCAATACACCTATAACCACAATAGTGATTTCCTTAAAATAGTCTAAAATTTGATTTCTTTTTTTCATCGTTCTTTAGGCTTACCTACAACGCAGCCCTATGTATGTTTTCTGCGAAAGCAGTGGGCGGGTTGTAGCGATGGTGCGCAATTTTATGGAAATATAGTAAAAAACCCTTTTTGGTTTTCAACGGTATTGGGAATAAAATTGTGGTGTCCTTCTGGACGCAGCGAACACATGACTACCTTATTAAAAAAAATACCATAGGTATCAATCAGGCCAACAAGGTAATGCACCTCTCCGCGATTGCCTACAATTTGAAGAAGTACTTGAAATTCATCGAAAAACGCCCTAAAAGCCGGGCAGGGCAGCTTGTTTTTAAAGATTTTGTGAAAAGTGTAGTCGAGAACCTGTTCTTAGCTTTTCCAGGATATGGAAAATTGACTTTTCAATAGGGATCCGGCAAGAAAAAAGTCCCGTAAAGAGGGGTATATGAATCCATTCTTTTACGGGATTTATGACTTGTGCAACGGTTACTTTTGTTATAGCTAGTTTATTTTACTTCATTTTTTAATTCTAGATTTTTTTCAAAAGCTTTGATATTTTCAAGTGTCGTTGTCGTTATTTCATCCATTGCTTCCTTTGTGAAATACGCTTGATGAGAAGTTATCAACACATTTGGAAAACTATTTAGTCTTAAAATGAGATCATCTTGAATTATCAGTTCTGACAGGTCTTCAAAAAACAGGTTTTCTTCTTGTTCATAAACATCAATTCCTAAATATCCGATTTTCTTATTTGTAAGACCCTTAATTACATCAACTGTATTGATTAGGGCTCCTCTACTTGTATTAATAATCATAACCCCTTCTTTCATCAAGGCTATTGACTTTTCATTTACCATATGCTTGGTATGCCTATTTAATGGACAATGTAAAGACAATATATCTGAGTGTTTAAAAACTTTGTTTAAAGGTAAATAATCCACACCCATCTTAATTAATTCATCAGATTTTGTAATATCGAAAGCAATAATTTTACATTTAAATCCTTTGATTATACGACAAAAGGTGGCACCAATTTGTCCTGTACCAATAACTCCTATTGTTTTACCGGAAAGATTAAACCCAATAAGATTTTTTAACGAGAAGTTTCCTTCTCGAACCCTATTATAGGCTTTGTGTGTTTTTCTGTTTAAAGTTAAAATTAAGGCCATAGCGTGTTCAGCAACTGCCTCAGGTGAGTATGCAGGTACTCGAACAACTTTTATATTATTACTTTTTGCTGATTCAATATCAACATTATTATATCCGGCGCACCTCAATGCAATTAGCTTAATTCCATTTTTTGAAAGTATTTTGATTGTATCTCTATCTACATCGTCGTTTACAAAAATGCATACAGCGTCAAACTTTACTGTAAGACCAGCTGTATCTTTATTCAGAGCAGTTTCAAAAAATGAAAAACTATAATTATGGTCTTTTGCAAACTTTTCAAAGTATTCTCGATCGTAAGATTTTGTGCTAAATACTGCTATTTTCATTTCTTGTTATTCCAGTAATTGAATTGGCTATAAAGGTTTGTGTATGAAACCTAGCGTGTAAAAAGACGCTAACTTTTCGAGTTAACACATAGCCGAATTTTTATGTTTTGTTTTCTTTATTTTCAAAGTCAACTTTAAAAATTTTGGGGTCTTTACAAATAAGCACTAACCCTCTTGATTTAACACTCAATAGATATGCTTTATACACTTTGTGCCTGTTGCACAACTACATTTTACAATCAATCAAGTTACTTTTATCAAATGCAAAAAACAATTACGCTTGAAAAAAATAGCTGATGAATTGTTTGGAATCTGAAAAACCGATCATTTCTCAAGATTTTGACTTGTGTAACGGTTACCATTGTTAGCCTTTCGTTATTTCCTTATTTATTAATTCAACTACTTTTTTGTTCAAATCTTTCATTCTTTTATAGTCATCAATAATCAACGAATTCGTAAATACTGAAACTACAAATCCATTCTTAAATACTTTGTCATTTAACAACCTGTCTATTTCTTCCTTTGAAAGTTCCATTTTATTATCAAATTCTCCATTATTCGCATAAAAAACAAAGCTTTGGGCAAATGGGTCTAAATCAACAGTTTTAAACCAAGGGTCATAGAAATAATGCTCCATATCGTTTCTCAGATGTTCTCGATTTGATATAATTTTTTTGTGAATTAAATCTAAGTTTAAGAGTCCATTTTTTATTGAATCATTTGAAATTATGGTCAGATTACCCGAATTTAATAGCTCCAGAAATGTGTTGTTATTTCTCTGAAATTCTTGCCATATACCCACATTAAAAGTATGAAAATTAAACATTTGAATATTTTCTATTGGCTTCCCATTAAAGTGTTCAAGAGCGATTTGAGCAGAGTTCACTATACTTTCTCTAATTCCAGTGTACCGTTCAAGTTCGCTTTCTTCAAAAATTAAATCACTTTTTAAATTTTTCAAGAATTGCAATTCTTTAGCCCTTTGTTTGTTCAATTCATTAGAATTATTGATTTGTAGTGCAATTAAGATTCCAATTACTACAAGAATTATCTCTCCAATTGCGTAAATCAAGTACTTACTGAATTTATTTTCAGAAAGTAGATTTTGTCGAATTTTTCTAAAGAATTTTATCATTGGTTAATGGTTGGTCATAATGAAGGCTAACGCAGCCCTATGTACGTCATCTGCGATAGCAGTTGGCGGGTTGTAGCGATGGTGCGCAATTTTATGGAAATATAGTAAAAACCCTTTTTGGTTTTCAACGGTATTGGGAATAAAATTGTGGGGTCCTTCCGAGTGCAGCGAACACATGACTATCTTGTTTAAAAAAACCATAGGGCTCGAGCAGGCCAACAAGGTGATGCACCTCTCCGCCATTGCCTACAACCTGAAAAAGTACTTGAAACTCGATCAAAAACGCTCCAAAAGCAGGGCAGGGCAGCTTGTTTTTAAAGATTTTGTGAAAAGTGTGGTCCAGAACCTGTTCTTAGCTTTTCCAGGACATCTAAAATTGACCTTTCAATACGGTTCCGGCAAGAAAAAAGCCCCGTAATGAGGGGTATATGAATCCGTTTTTTCGGGATCAACGACTTGTGCAACAGTTATCAGTGTGAGCCCTAGTTATTTTTTGAGATATAGTTATTTAATTGAATTATCCAATCAGTGTCTAAATCAAAAGTAACTTGCGGTTCAATACCTTTTGATTCAAATTCGAGGAATTCAGAATGTATTTTAGATGAAAGAACCACTATGAAATTGCCACAAGGTAAGTTGTAATTTCCATCTTTTATTTCATAGGCAAGAGTACCATTCGTTCTTGTACCGAATAGTTGGCAGTTTTCTAACTTACTTAGTCTATTGGCAAATTGTTCTGCGTTGCTTAAAGTTCTATGATTGATTAATACGTAAACCTTGTTTTTTTTAGCGTAGCCTTTTAGTAATACATATAGAATGTCGGAATTTCTGTCGCCACCGCCTCCATTGTTTCTTAGGTCAAGAATTAAGTTTTTCTTGTTTAAAGTTCCTTCCAGCGACTTATAAAATTTCTCGGCGTCTGAGAGTGTTGGATTCCAAGAACTAAAACTTCCTATTTTTAGGTATGTAACTTTATCCGAAAGCTCTTCACGGTAATAGGTGTTTTCTGACAGTGTTTTTATAGCATAATTTGTTTGGGCCATATCCTTTTGAAAGCCCATAAAATAGAAGAAGCCATTTTCTAATCTTTCTGTATATGCAATTAATCTTTTAGAAGTGATGCTCCCACCAATGTTTAGTAGGTAATTATTACCAAAAGGAATTAGCGCGTATATAATTTCTCCTACTTGCCATATATCAGATTCAGAATCAAGAATAATGGCTTTGTAATTATTTTGACCCTTATTTTTATAAACGCCAATGGTCATATAGTTCTCTCTTTTATAGACACCTTCTATATCCATTTTTGGTTTTGAATTCAAGACGTTTTTTAAGCTGTCCAAGTCAATATTTGGTTTCGCGTAGGCATTAAAAAACTCTGATTTTTTAAAGTCATTGAGCTTCTCAAGATTTTCAATGACTTCATCCGTGGCTCCTGGGTTAATACTGTAAACTTTACTGTGATTATCATTCAAAGAAATCAATAGCTCATTGAGTAAAAAATGACAATCGAAAATTGAAGTTATAGAAGCTGCTACTTTTAAGGCATTTAAATAAGAAGTGTCATATGCCTTTCTGTTCATTTTGTAGGCAGGCGTTTTTCTTATTTTGCTATCCAAAAATGTTAAATCGGTCTTACAGTTGCAATCTTGGTTTTGAGCATAAGCATTTGTAATTAAGATGTTTAGAAGTGCTAATAAAAGTATTCTTATTTTCATTTAGTTTTTATTTAATTGGGGCTAACGTTGCGTATTACCGCAGTTACGGGTTAATATGCGTTAATTTTAGGCTTGACACAGTTTTTAGGAATTCCGAACGGATTCAGACGTAGGCGAATCCTCCGTAATTCGGTTATACATTATTGTGTTTTCGTGTTTTATTCAAAATCCAATTGTTGGGTCAGATTACCTAATTCATGAATAAATTTGCTATCTCATTTGAAAGATTCAAAATACTATAATCCGAATCTTTATTTGTGAGAACCATTATACTTAAATTATCATCAATAAATTTACTATAAGAAGTCGAAAATCCAGGAGCCGCCCCCGTATGTCCAATTCGTTTGTGCCCTTTATATGGTGTTAGTCCAAATCCAAGGCCATAACTAGTTACAATAGTGGCATCGTTTAATGTGGCATTTTCGAACATGAGCTCTAAAGTAGATTTTTTCAACAGCTTATATCTAAAAAGCGCATTATCAAATTTGATTAAATCAAGAATATTAGACATAAGTCCGCCATGAGCAAATTCACCAATGGGATCTAATCTATCGCTGTTTAGAAATTTACCATCGACATAATTGTAACCGTCTACACGATTTTGAATAATAGAATCATACTCAATCCAATGGCTTTCCCCCATTAAAGAAGGGACATAAATATTTTTTCTAATAAACTCATAGTAATTGACTCCAGACAATTTTTCAATCATTACTCCCAAGAGGTCATAGCCAGTGGCTCCACTATATTTCCATTTTGTACCCGGAGGGAAATCGAGAGGGAGACACATTACTTCCTGAAAATAGTTCATTCGAGTATAATGATCAAAATCAAATTCGAAGTTACACGGACCAGGCATTTCCAAGTTGGTAGGAATTCCGGAGGTATGGTTTAATAGTTGTTCTATGGTAAGTGGCTTCCAAATTTCAGGAATATCGTTCACATAATTACCAATAGAATCGCTTAGAGAAAACTTTCCTTCTTCCCAAAGCATCATTAATGCCACGGCTGTAAATGATTTTGTTATGGAACCAATAAGAAATTTACTTTCAGGCTTTATGAGTGTATTCAATTCTAAATTACTGTAACCATAACCTTTAGTATATAGTATTTCCCCACTCCTTACCACGGCCAATGCCAATCCCGGAATATGTAATGAATCCATCTTGATTTTTATCATCTCATCCACCGCGCCATAGTTAAAAGCTGTCTTTTGAATGTCGGTTTGGGCAAATAAGAAAAATGGAACTATTGTTAGGGCAGTACTCAAAAATTTCATATTAAATTATCATTTTAGCGTTATTAAGATGTATACATATTTCAGGATGGGTCATCAGTAAGCACAACGGTAAGCATATGAAAAGTAGGCGATTTCCCCAAAGCATTGAATTTACTGTTCCCTATTTTTTATTTTGTTAGCCTTTCGTATTTTTTAAATAATTTTGTCTTTTTAGTTAGCTTGGGTCGTTTTCAATTATGATATTTTCAGTCGATGGTACGCAATTTTGGAAATAGAAAACCCATGGTTCTCAACGGTATTGGGAATAAAATTGTGGGGTCCTTCCGAGCATAGCGAACACATGACTATCTTGTTTAAAAAAACTATAGGGCTCGAGCAGGCCAACAAGGTGATGCACCTCTCCGCCATTGCCTACAACCTGAAAAGTACTTGAAATTCATCGAAAAACGTTCTAAAAGCGGGGCAGGGCGGCTTGTTTTAAAAATTTTGTGAAAAGGGTGGTCGAGAACCTTTTATTGGCTTTTCCTGGACATCGAAGATTGATTTTTCCATAGGGATCCTACAAGGAAAAAGCCCTGTAAAGAGGGGTATATGAATCCTTTTTTTTCGGGATCAATGACTTGTGCAACGGTTACCGATGTTGTGCAACGTTTTTTTTCAATGTATTTTAGTTTTGAGAATGAATACCAAACATATTTCCTTCTGTGTCAGATGCTAAAACCATAAATCCATATTCGCCAAGTGATTGTTTTGATTTAAACACTTTTCCACCTGCATTTTTTATTCTACCTTCTTCGATAGCACAGTCTTCACTTCTGAAATAGACAATCGTGGAATTTCCTCCTGCCTTAAAGCCTTTCATTTTTACTAATGCTCCGCTTGCACCATCTTGTTCCATTTCCATTGGGAAAGCCATCATTTCCATTTCATCTTTTACATCATCTGGTGTTGGCAATTCACTCAATTTCAAGTCAAGTACTTGTTCATAGAATTTTTTTGCTCTTTTAAGGTCATCGACATAAATCTCAAACCAAACTACTGGATTTTTAGATTTCATAAATTAATGGTTTTTATTAGTGATTATTTTTTTCTAATTCTTTGTGAGAACCATCACAATTCGGCTTTCCTTTTGAAAGTCCACAAAGGCAGTCGTTAAATCCATAACCGTCAAAAATCCGCTTCATATTTTTTTGTATTCTAGATATTCGAGTTTTTGATTGTTTTGGTTGGGCGAAGTGTAAAAGATAGCCTCTTTGTCGTCCAGCAGTCAAGTTCTTAAATGCTTTTTCAAAATCGGGCTTTATTTTCATCAAATTCATCGTGAGGCGCTTCAAGCAAGAATTGTTCCTTTTGTGTAGCAAGACTCCCCATTTTAATTCTTCGACCTGCAACTTTACTATTGCTCGATAAGTTTCATATTCCTACCATTTTTCTCAAAGAATTTTATCATTGTTTCTCGTTTCCTCAAATGTTGTACAACGTTTAGTATATGAAAAGTAGGTGATTTCGAAGCACCAAACTTTTGGTTAACCTCAAGCATTGATACGAGCCAAAAGCCTTGATTTTATTACTGTATCGCCTATTTTTCATAGGATACATTGTTGTGCATAGTTTTTATTTTCTTTTTTCAAGATAAACAAGTCTTTTCATAAGGTTGTATGTAATATTAAAGTCCAGTAATAATTCTTGTCCTATCAAGCCATCTGCTAAACTGTTTTCTCTGCTATTCAGGGGGTCTACTTCTATGGTTACTGGTGTGTTTTTCCATTTTTTATCACCAAAACTGACAGTGTAAATCTTACTTCTGATGTTGTTAACAATTGTTGAGTCAGCTCCAAATCCTTTTATTGACCTAATCTTATTTTTTGAGCTTATCAAATTATACTCTTTGGCAGTTTTGTTGTGAAAGGTTAAGTAATTATCTGCCCCTGTGTCAATCTGAAAATTTAGCTTAATACTTTCAGATTTCTTTTTGGGTACTACTTCTATTTCAATTCCAAATAAGTTAGACTCCAAACTTGTCAAGTCTATGGCTTTTGTATTTCCTGTGAAAACATAATCTGTTGGTGAATAAAATCTGATTTTTTTCTCGTCTATGTTGGTTTCAGTGATAAATCTTTTAAGTAAATCATAGCCAATTACGCCATCAATATTAGTTTTTAAATATTGGGTCAAATGAGATAAGTCCATCAATATTAAAGTGACATCGTCTAATATCAGGTTTTCTCCAATTCTTACTTTATTTAGTGTTGATTCTTTAGAAACTAATGTCTTACTAGATGTGTTGATTTTAGATTCACCAGATATTTTTAATGAAAGTTGTTTAGCTACTTCTGTGTCAATAACCGTAATTCCAGCCCCAGTGTCAAACCAAAAGTTCAGAGGAATACTTTCGTTGTTAATCGTAATTTCAACGAAAATATAGTTATCTATGAATTTAAGAGGAACAGCATCAATCATTTTTTGAGCTATTCCTTTGAAGGAAATTAGAATAAAAAAAGGTAAGATTATGTATTTTATCATTTTTAAATAATTATGCACAACGCAGCGCTATGCACGTCAGCTGCGATAGCAGTGGGCGGGTTGTAGCGATGGAGCTCAATTTTATGGAAATATAGTGAAAACCCATTTTGGTTTTCGACGGTATTGGGAATAAAATTATGGGGTCCTTCCGAGCGCGGCGAACATATGAACACCTTATTAAAATTGATATCACATGAATAAATTGCATATAGGGGTTTGATATGTAGCGTTCATGGGCCGTGGTGGCGTGGTCGGCCAGTGTTCCCTTATCCTGTCCCGCCTGCAATCTGTCATAGCGCTGCAATGCTATAGCATTTCCCTTGGTGCGGACGACGTCTGCGACAGCAGCGGGCGAGATGGCGTGTTGGAAAACGGGATGTAGCACCTAGGGTCGCCACAGGCGTTCCGAGCGCAGCGAATACATGAATTCCTTTAAAAATCAATGAAAATGCTATGAACTAATGCTACATCATCGGTTTGTATATGGCTTGTGGCGGTTTTGAAGAACTTAACTGATTACGGAAACCTAAGCTGGCTCAAGAGTGAAAACCTTGATAACAGCCGTTCACCCGCCATAAGCTATATGCGGTGTTAGGTGCAGAATTTATTTATGATTCAATTTTAATTCGGAATCAATCTTTTCCTTTAGCACTTTAGATTCTTTAATTATCATCTTATAAGCCTCAACCTTCTGTGAAACCAAAGATTCGTATATGATAATCTTATTTTTTAAGACGATTTTTTCATCTTCATTCAGAAACTTCATTTCTTGCAAATCGATATTTCTGATAACCCAAGGAAGTAACTCTGTCGTTAAGAATTCAGCTTGAAATTCGCTCTTTTTTTCGCTTTCCATTGCTAACCCTTCGTAAAAGTTGGAAATGCATCTTCTAATTTCAAAATTTTCAATTAAACTAAATTTACCAGACGCTTTAATTGAGTTATAGGTAGAAGTTGTAGGTACATAATTTTCCGCAATGAAAATTGCTGATATGTGTTCGTTGATACTATCGGTATTATTAGTTGTTAGAGCTTGTAGTAGTTTATTCAAACTCTCTTGATGTTTTGTATTTTCAGGTATTTGAAAATTTGTATAAGCATTTAAATCTTCACTTAATTCATTTGCTAAAGATTCCATTAATAGGAAGCTTTCTTTTTTATCCTGATTTAGTTTAGCTTTATCATTAATATAAAAAGCAAGGTAAACCCCAATTACAACCGCTGAAAAATTTAATAAGTGATTAATGTAATTGATTTTCTTTTTCATTAGTTTTATATTTTATCTTGCACCTAACGGTCTTGTATATGAAAAGTAGCGGGTTTTAAGCACTAACTTTTCCGTTTATAACTGACCGTTGTTTTATTATTTATCTATTGATTAAGCACTGAAAGCGCTATTTTTTTATACGTTGTTGTGG
>CAVONX010000003.1:0-588029 GCA_963697395.1 uncultured Flavobacteriaceae bacterium | reverse complement strand
ATCCTCGTACCTCGGAAGCTTTTAGCTACTTGTAAAAATAGGGTATCTTGATGGGTTCATAAAAACCTTACGATATGTATTTAAAAAAAACCGGGGACGATCCTGGAAACGGCCTCGGAACAGGTGCCCGGATTTAAAGAACTTGCCCTTACCCTTGAAAGGAGCTTTGCCATCAACGGCAAGGCCACCAGTACCCTAAGGAACTACCTTCGCTGTCTTTCACATCTGGCGCTTCATTACAAACGCAGTCCGGAACTGCTAAACGAAGAGCAGATAGCGGATTATCTCCATCACTGCCAGAACCTGCACAAGACCCCATCCGAGAGTTTTTTCAAACATACCATTTATGGCCTTCGTGCCGTCTACAAGGTGCTTGGAATGGATAAAAAGCGCATCGGTCTACCACAGGTCAAAAGGCAGAACGACCTACCGGTTGTGCTTAACAAAAGGGAGGTCCGGGAGCTATTGAGGGCACCCAAATACCTAAAGCACCGTTTGATGCTTGGAATGCTCTATGGTTGTGGGCTTCGCAGTTATGAGCTCTGCAACCTGTTGCGATCAGATATAGATTTCGACCGTAAAACGGTCTTTATAAAAAAGCAGAAAGGAAAGGTGGACCGCTATGTTCCCTTGAGCCCTCACCTTGCCAGGGGCCTGAAAGCATATTTCAGGACCGAAAACCCCGTAAAATATGTATTCAATAGTCAGGTCACCAAAGACGGGGCAGTAGGGCCGCTTACCACAACGGGTATCCAATGGGTGATCAAGGAATGCCGTTCCAAGGTGAGCACCCAAAAGAAGTTCACCGCCCATACACTACGGCATTCCTATGCCACCCATTTACTAGAGGATGGGATGAACATCATGTGTTTAAAGGAGCTATTGGGGCATGCCCATATCGAGACCACCATGGTGTATTTACAGGTATCCAATGCAGGGAGTTCCATAAAGTTCAGCCCTATGGATACGCTTTACACAAAGTAATGCGGCCCGGACATAAAGTGGCGGATGTGCTGAATCTGGAAATGGACCATCTCGATGACATAGCGCATACAAGCTGGAACGCACGCGCCTTACACGCCATACGCAAATGCCGCACCAAAGCCCTTGGCGGACATCTGGACTGGTGTACGGCTTGCAAGAAGCTGCACCTGCAGTTCAACTCCTGTCGTAACAGGCACTGTCCCACCTGTCAGGGGCATAAACAGCATCAGTGGATAGCGGCCAGAACGGCCGAGCTACTTCCCGTACCCTATTTTCATGTGGTGTTCACATTGCCCGATATGCTGAACCCTGTTGTGCTAAGATATCCCCGAACGCTCTACAAGATCCTGTTCGACACCGTATGGGAAACACTTAGTGCTTTTGGGAACAACCCCAAGCATTTGGGGGCAACACTGGGTATGATAGCGGTACTGCATACTTGGGGCCAGAATCTACAATTGCATCCACACCTGCATTGCATCGTTCCCAAGGGAGGTGTCTCAAAAGCTGGGTTCTGGAAAAAAGGGAAGGGAAAGGACGACTTTCTGTTTTCGGTACTGGCGATGAGTGATAAATACCGCGGTCTTTTTGTGGCAAAACTGCGCAAGGCGCTTCCCCAACTACCACAATCCCTGTATGACGACCTGTTCAAAAAAAAGTGGGTGGTCTATGCCAAGGATCCTTTTGGAAAACCGGAACATGTGATCGAATATCTG
Organism: uncultured Flavobacteriaceae bacterium; assembly: GCA_963697395.1. Lineage (GTDB taxonomy): Bacteria > Bacteroidota > Bacteroidia > Flavobacteriales > Flavobacteriaceae > Maribacter. Next base: position 586,329 of record CAVONX010000003.1, on the reverse strand, counting down.
GGGCGCTACACCCATAAGATAGCGATCGGTAACCGCCGTATAGTACATATGGACAAGGATAAAAGGGAGGTCACCTTTCGTTTGAAGGACTACAGGAAAGGCGGTCAACGAACAACGATGACACTCTCCACTGAAGAGTTCATACGGCGTTTTCAACTCCATATACTTCCCAAAGGCTTTACACGGATACGCCATTACGGGTTTTTGAGCAGTAGTTGGAAAAAGGAAAGGTTGCCACGGTTGCAGCTGCAATTGGCGGACAGGGACCTGACGCACGTAGAAAACTTTGTCGTTCCGGAGAAATCGGTGCACCGGTGCTGCCCGAGCTGCAAAACGGGGACATTGGTCACCCTGTTGACCTTTGACGGTCGTGGTCCACCAACGAATTACCAACAGACCATAAAACGTAAACTATTGAAATTCAGAATGTAGCAGCGGTTCAAAAAAGAGCCTTGGCACACTAGTGCCCAAAACGAAGGAAAAGGGAAAAAGGGATATGCATACCCACCTAAAAGATGGGAATCTGTACTGAACTTCGGTCGTTATATGGTTTTCTACAAAAAAGTAGACCGTAAATTGGAACTATACCGACCTTCCTCCTTGCAAAGGTTCCTACAAACTCATCGTATTCCCCCTTATCCTGAAATTCCGGATCAGTCAACAGATTATATAGCGCTGGCCTATCGGCGCGCCATATACTTAGTTATTGTGGCTAGTTTTTCTTTTCAATTATTTTAAAAATTCGATTAATTATAATTTCCGATAAATTCCATTCATAACCTTCAAAATCTGTTGTATTAATAAATTGAACGACTACTGCATCAATATCTTTATGGTATTCTGCAAGGCTTTGATATCCAACTACCAAACCTCCATGATTATATTCATAAGGATAGATTTCTTGTTCTCCTTCGTCAAATACCGAACCATCGTTTAAGGCTCGCAAGAATATACCCACATCTTCTGCTGTAGCCAACATTCCATATTCACGAGCTTTAAAATCTTCCTCATAACCCACATAATAGCCACTCATAACATCATTTAAATCGACTTCGGTAATCGAAAAAAAGGTGTTTTTCAGCTCTAAGGGAATCAATATTTTCTCTTTGATATACTTATTGTGGCTATACCCTAAAACATCATCCATAATCCTTCGAAGCAATAAATAATTCGTGTTTGAATATTCATATCCTTTATCAGGTTTAAAACTGGCTGGTAGGTCGAGAGCAAAATCTAAGGCATTTTTGCCATTTTCTTCTTCGTTTTCCCAATACACTGGATTATCTGTGAAGTTTGGAATACCAGAACGATGTTGAATCATCATTCTTAAGGTGATTTCTTCTGCATTTTCAATTCTACCTTTGAGCTCTGGGAGGTAGTCAGTGAGCGTTTTATCAAAAGACAAACGTTTTTCCTTTACCAATTTAGTTGCTGCTACTGCCGTATAAAGTTTGCTAATGCTGGCAATCTTGAAGAGAGATTTTGGGTCGGCTGGTATTTTCTTTTCTCTGTCTTTCCAACCGCCTGTATAATATGCTGGTGATTTCCCTGCTTGGTCTACGTAAACAATCATTCCATCAAATCCATGTCCAATAGCCTCATCTACTTGTTCTTGAACAGTATCAGGAAGCGGTAAAATCCAAGCCTTTACCAAAATCCAAGGCACGAAAAACATTGAAACTACTGTTCCAACAAGCAATAACGTCCTTAAAATCCATTTGGCTTTTTTATTTTTTATCATTTTTCCGTTTCAGACTTCGCTTTTGTAATTGGTTTTAGAAATAACCAAATCTTGTATGTATTTAAAATTCAGTATCATTTTTCAAATTAGCCACCACGGTCTTGGCTATGCAATGTAGGGCTTTCGGAATTCTTTTCTATCCTCCGCAGAGCACGAAAACCCGAAGCGAGCGAAAAACTTGGAAAACCCACTAATCGCCCTATATTGTATAGCCATTGTGCCTGTTGCACAAGTTATGAAAAAAAGTGGCTTTCGGATCTTGCGGATCGGCGGAAGGATCGTAACTTCAGGTATGCAGGGAAAAAAGGATTATCAGGAGAAGCTTTTCAATACTTTTCGATTAAGTGACCGGGTACCGGGGACGAATTTCTACAGACGTTTAAAAGGGGCGCTCGACCTACATTTTCTCTATCCGCTTACCAAGGATTATTATGGTGACAGCGGCCAGAAGAGTATCGACCCGGTGGTGTTCTTCAAGCTCTGTCTTGTGGGCTACCTGGAGAACATCATCAGTGACCGCAAGCTTATCGACCACTGTTCCATGCGTTTGGACATCCTGTTCTTCATTGGCTATGATATCGACGAGGAGCTGCCATGGCATTCCACGATAAGCCGTACACGGCAACTTTTCCCGGAGTCCGTTTTTGAGGATGTGTTTACAAAGGTATTGCGGCTCTGTGTAGAAAAGGGAATGGTCAGCGGCCATACGCAAGCTATAGATTCCGCTCCGGTAAAGGCCAATGCGAGTATGGACACCTTGGAGCTCAAGGTTCCCGAAGAAGACTTGGAAGAACACCTAAGAAAGGTACGTGCCCTTAGTTCGATGGACAGGGAAGGACCGCACAGAAGGAGCAAGGGCGACCGGTCCGACAAGGGCCAGCGCACTATTTCGGCCAACAAGAAGGAACTCGGTGCCATCGAGGGCCGTAACAAGAAGTGGGCAAAGGACCAGGACCAACGTCCCGGGGCCGGCAACAAGGGGGCCAAGTATACCAGCAACAAGACCCATTACAGCCCCACGGACCCCGATGCCAGGATCAGCGTAAAGCCCGGCAAGGCCAGGAAGCTGAACTACCTGAGCCAATTGAGCGTGGATACGGCCCACCATGTGATAACGGACATCAGGGCCTACCATGCGGACGGGAAGGACAACCAACAGTTGCCGGATATCGTTCAACGTTTAAAACGACGATTATGGCAAGAAGGCCTTGTTTGGGAGAACTGCGTGGCGGACACGGGCTACAGTAGCGGCGAGAACTATGCCTTTCTGGAAGGAACGGGGCTGAAAAGTTTCATACCGCCCCACGGCACCTACAAGGGCGGGCCCGAAGGTTTCACGTATATGGAGCACGCCGACCATTACCTATGCCCACAGGGCAAGGTAATACCGTTTACCAAAGTATTTTTGGACAGTAGGACCAAGACCAGGAAGAAAGAGTACCGTGCAAGAAAGCATGTTTGTACCGATTGCCCCCTGCGCAGGAGTTGTCTTGGGCAAAAGTGCACAGGAGAAGAAATTTAGCGTTACCTACTATCGCGAGGAATATGAACGGAACATCGAACGGGTGAACGGTCCACAGGGCAGGTACATGAAGGGCAAGCGCCAGAGCACCGTGGAACCCGTCTTCGGTACCCTGACCCAGTTCATGGGCCTGAGGAAGATAAACACCATCGGGCTGGCACAGGCCAACAAGGTGATGCACCTCTCCGCCATTGCCTACAACCTGAAAAAGTACCTGAAATTCGACCAGAAACGGGTAAAAAGTGGGGCGGGGAAACTTGCTTTGGCCGCATTTATAAAACGTGCCTTTCAATACCTCTTCGGTGCTTCTACAAAGCAGCTAAAATTAGCTTACAACTTCTGAGTTGTTGCGAAAAAAGCCTCTTAGAGAGGCTTATATTGATTGGTCCTATGCTGAATTAATCACTTGTGCAACGGTTACCATTGTTGTGCTTTCGTTATTCTTTCAGTTTTACTTCTTCTTCTAATAATTGATTGATTAATTTGTAAGTCTTCAAGATATGTTCCCCGTTTCTAACATTTTCTTGTAAAAAATAAACATTTCTTAAAAGTAAATTTTGATATTCTAAACTGCTATAGGCTTCTAAAAACAATTTATTTGTTTCAATTTCACTTTTGAAATCATTTTTAAGTGTATCAATGGAATCCACATTATAATAGCGATAAGGTATTAACTTCCTTTCTAAAACGGTTATTTCTTTATCCCAGAAATCAAGATGTCTTGCTTCATCTTCCATATAATCTAAGAGTATGTCATTCCAATCTGTAAGAAAATATTTTAAGGAATCATTTTCTACTTTGTCAATTTTCCCTGTTGATAAAATGGAATTCAAAATGCTTTTTGATGGGTTATAAGTCCTAACTCCAATTGCAGTGGGTCTAAATGTCAGGTTTGATTCTGTCAAATTAGGATCTGAGATTTTGGATATAAAGGCAACCCATTTTAAGGTCGTATTTATTTTGAATTGATGATGCTCTTTAAATACTTTGGTGTTTTTCGAGAACTCTTGTCTTAAATCCTTTAAAGCAGTTAATTCGCTTATCGAGTCTTTTCTTGACTCATTCCAATTATTAATCGAAAGTGCAAATAGTATTCCGATAACTACGAGTATTACTTCTCCAATAGCATATTTCAAATACTTTCCAGTTTTGTTTTCAATAAGTAAGTTTTGTCGAATTTTTCTAAAGAATTTTATCATTGTGTTATCGGTTGAGTCATAATGAAGCACAACGGTTGAGCTATGAACAGTACGGGAGCAAACTAGCGTTTGCTTTCCGCCATGCACATAGCAAAATCTTAATGTTTTGATTTATTTTTTTCCTGTCCAGAGCAAAATCCATAAGATTTTGCGGACTTCATAAAAATACGCAAACCTTGCGTTTAAGCCCTAAGCCCGTATTGTTTATAGGTTTTGTTGTGCATTCGTTATTTATTTTTACTTTTTGATAGTTATTAATAAAATACTTTTAGTCTATTTTCATTTTAGCCCAATCCCAGCCTTCAAGTCCAGCAACGTCAACAGCTTTCACTTGAACAGTACTACCTGCTTTTAAATTACTAAGCTTGGTAGTTGTCTCTTTAGTTTCAAAAGATTTCCATAGCCCGTCAGCAGCTTGGTAACGAACCAGGTAATGCAAAATCGATACTTCAGGAGCAGCCGTCCACTTCACTGTATAGTTGCCCTTTTTTTCAGGAGTTACAATTAGTCCTTTCAATCTAGAAGGGCTGGAGGCTAGCAGCATCAAGGTAGCAGTAGTTGTTTTGGCCACTTCGGTTACTAACTGATGGTTAATGGTTTCTAAATTATCATTCCATTGGTGATAATATGGGTTGCCCAACACGGGATAGGAACCTATTCCGCCGACGATGTCACCATAAGCCTCGTAATAAGCATGTGCATCTGTATATTTGTAGTATAAAGCATCATACGTAATCATGTCGGTGAAAATAGATGCCGCGGCATGTTGAATATCACGAATTCCTTCATTTGAATATCTAATAGTATTATCCAGTCTGCTATTATTGGCCCAGCCTACCATATCGTTATTTAATGCCCCTACGATTTTTATGTTGTTCTCAATAGCTTGACGAACAAATTCCCGACTTCCTAACAACCCGGCTTCTTCTCCTGTAAATGCCAGAAACATAATGGTACAAGGCATTGGGTTTTTAGCCAGTATTCTTGCGGTTTCCAGTAGGGCAGCGGTTCCAGATGTATTATCATCAGCTCCTGGACCATCTTCTACAGAATCGTAATGACTACTAATAACATAAACGAGTTCTGGATTTGTTGTTCCCTTTAATGTGGCAATTACATTTGCTGTCTTTCCATTATAAGTTTCCTGTTTTGGGGCGAACCATTGCAATTCAGGTTCATATCCAAAGGACTTAAACTTCTCATAAATATAATTACTCGCCATATCGTTTCCAGGTTTGGAAATGTACTTTGATCCAAATTTGAACAAATCATTTTCGTAACTATATACTCGATGTTCAGACGCACTGGCGACTACTTTTTCCACTTCATCCTTAATATTAGCGTAAAGCTTTTCTCCTTTTTCCTTAAGGGCTTGTTCACTTTTTAAGTTGGCATCAATTCTGTCAAGCAAGGCCTGTTTGGTAATTTTTTTGTTTAAATCCAGTAAGTAAATACCTCGTTCTGGAGATATGGTGTTGCCGTCTCTTTCAGATACTATTAGAATTTTACTCCCTGTAAGGTCAATTTCCCATTGATATTCTGGAGCGAAAGTTCGTACTGTATTATTATGAAATAGTTTGGTGACTTCTCCAGTTTCTAGATTATACATATATGATCTTCTGTGTCTACTTTCTCCTTTAGCAGCTATAAGACGATTTTCATCAAGAAATTTAGGAAACCTATCATGTTGAATTTCCTGTGATACTCTAGTAATATTTCCTTCTAAATCAGATACGTAAACTTCATAATCGCTTTGTTCGATCATACTGAATGCTACTTTGGTGCCAGATGGCGACAGTGTTGCATCGGTTATTTTATTGGCAGTTTTAATAATCTCGTAGGTTTTGGAGATATCGCTATATGCTACAACATTAATTATCGTTTCTTCCCCTTCTTGAGTCTCCACCAATAGGTGTGTATTGTTGTAATCTAGTGGTTTCCCTTCTACCATTGTAACTTGCTCGGTTTTAATATTGTAAATGCCTATGCCACTGTCTTCTGTCCCATTTTGATTGAAAAGCAGTAGATGATCACCATTTACAGCTAAATAAGATTTTTTATTTTGGTTTGAAGACACCTCTTTCATGGTATTATCTTCTAGACTATATCTATAAATAGAAGCATTCGCGTTCTCTTGTTTTGAACCTAAAATGTACACATATTTGTTATCAGTAGAAACGGCAAATTGATTTGGCATGACTCCGTTTAATTTTAATTTCTTGGGAGTTATGTTGCCAGTTCCACAATAGATATCAGTGTTTTTAGTAATCACCGCATTGTATGGGTCTATAAGGGCGTAATACTCGGCCCAAGATGATACGGTTTTCATGCCTTCCTCTCTAACTTTCTCTGCTTTCAGTACCTCTTTATTTCTATCCGTTTTTTTAAATATTATGAGGTCACCTGCCACTTCTAGAGATTCTCCCTCAATACTATAAACTTCTTGATTCGTGGTTTCTTCAATAACCTTGGAAATTGTCCCCAAATCAGTTGCCTGGGTATAGATAATATGCTTTCCGTCTTTAGAAAATTTAAGATCCTGTCCGTCCTCGGCGATCTCTATTACATGGAAAAGTTCACCAGTTTGAAGTGCGATGCGCTCAAAGTATGCTTCCCCATCAGAACTATTAAGAATGGTTTTAAATGATGTTAATGCATCTAAATAGTCACCCTCATTCCAATTGTTGACGGCATCATCAAAGATTTCTTGAGTTTGTTGAGCGTAGATACTAGTTGTTAATGATAGGGCAAAGAATACAAGTAATAATCTCATAAAGAATTAGTTTAGATGAACAATAGATATATTTAGATAATATGGTTTATCATAATAAAGCACAACGGTTCGGCTAAGCTTCAGTTACGGGTTAATATGCGTTAGTTTTCGGTTTAGAACTGACGTTAGCACTTCCGTGTGGATTCGGAAGTAGTCGAATCCGCCGTAATTGCGGTTATACATTGTTGCCATTTCGTTGTATTTTTTCTTATTATTTTAGTGCGTTTTCTTTTTTAGCTTCCAATTTTATAATCCCGCGTAATTACTGGTATAAAACATATCTTGGTGGTTTTAATCCGTTCAGTCGCATATAAACGAGCATTTGTCCTCTGTGATGGGTGATATGGTCGGCAAGTAATAACAAAATTTGTCTTTTCGTTCTGTCCGCCCCAAAATAGTCCAATCTTTCTTCAAGTCTATTCGGGTCGAAATTTGAGATAAATTCTATTGTTTTGTCAAAAGTCTCGCTGATTTTAGCAATCATTTCTTTTTTCGATTTGTTGTCCACTTTGAGTTCCGTGTCGGTATTCCAATCTCTCGCTTCACGTCCGCCCATTAATGATTGACTGTGCCAATCCATTGCCCAACCAATATGCATTAAATTTTCCGCAAAACTCATTGATTCAGGTGTTGCTTTGAATTCATATTTATCTTCTGGCATTGTTTCCGCTACAAGAATTAAGTATTCTTTCGATTTTTCTAATCGTTCCAAATATTCTTTGATAAAGTCATTTTCTTGAGCAAAAATCGGCTGTGCAAATGAAGATAAAAGCATTACCGAAGCCAGAATTAACAGATATTTTATGTTTTTCATTTGGTTCAGTTTATTATTTCCGTTGAGTTTGGTCACAATGAATGGCAACGTTAGATTTTCTTTATATTGTTATTTTTCTTTTACGCCATTACGCAGCGCTATGTGTAGTCCGCGCAATTTTATGGAAATATAGTGAAAACCCTTTTTGGTTTTCGACGGTATTGGGAATAAAATTGTGCGGTCCAGATTGCATATAGGGGTTTGATATGTTGCGTTCATAGGCCGTAGTGGCGTGGTCGGCCGGTGTTCCCTTATCCTGTCCCGCCTGCAATCTGTCATAGCGCTGCGATGATGTAGCATTTCCCTTGGTGCGGGAATCGAGGCACGAGATGTAGCACCTAGGGTCGCCACAGGCGAATGCTACATCATCACATATATATGTTTACCTTTTGTGTTTGCCCACTAAAATACATTATTTCTGATAACAGTATATTAAATAGACCCTAAGAAAGCTTTCAAAAGGTAACCTGCTTATATATCAAAAATCTATTTTTAAAAAGTGATATACATAATGATGAATAATGCGCTAGAGGAATCATAAAGCGGTGTTGTCCATTTTGTTTATATCGTTTGTATTCCTCCCCAGCTCAATAACAGCGACCACCGCGCAAAACAGAATAGCGAAGTAGAGATATCCTTTGGGAATGGCTGTCGCCGCTTTATCAAACAATACAAGGTGCGAAACATGTGCAGCATCTGCAATAAGCACAAAACCTATGAGCATCAAAAAAGCTAAGCCCAAAACTTTAAGGGAAGGATGTTTTTCCACGAGCGCATTGATCTTGCTTGTGAGGGATACCATGAAGAATAGGGAAATAAATATTGAAAGTAAGATGATAACTAAAGCATCGTAATCATCTGTGGTAATGCCATTTGTCACCCCAACGGCTGCGAGAACAGAGTCCAAAGAAAATACCAAGTTAATGACCAGCACTTGGGTAAGCGCTTTGGAAAGGCTAGTGCCACGTTCTCGCTTTACCTCCCGTTCGTCGTGTCTGCGATCCTCTATTTTTTCCCTAATTTCTTTGGTGCTTTTGTACAAAAGAAAAAGTCCCCCAACCAAAAGCAGCACCCCTTGTATGCTGATACTTCCGGAAATCCAATCCGTATCGATCATTAAAAAAGGTTTTTTAAGGGAAAGCACTATCGTTATGGCGATCAGCAACAAAACACGCAGGAGTACCGCCATCGCAATGCCCGTATATATGGCTTTTTTCCGCTGGCTTTTCTCTAGCTTTTCAGACGCCAAGGAGATAAACACGATATTGTCTATGCTTACAAAGATTTCAAGAAGAATGAGCGTAAACAAGGCTATCCAAGCCTCTGGGGCGGTAAATAGTTCAAACATGGTTAGTTGGTTTTATAGGCAGTTCCCGTCTTCACAACAAGTTCCTTGTTCAGGTCTTTTACGGCCTTGTTGTATTGGAAGGTATACGAGCTGTCCGTTGTGCTAATGATTTTATAGTGGATCGCGGTTTTGCTATGAATATCCTGTAGCACAAATTCGCAGTCGTTGAACCATCTGATCGTGGCGCTATCTATCTTGCCTTCATAATAGTCTACGCTGTATTCCGCTCCCCGAACAAATTTACCGGTTTTAACGGAATCGCCTATTTCGTAATTAAACAGGAAACTACCGGTCTCAAAAGCTTTACAGTCCCTTTGGGGCTGGTAGCAAGAGGATAATCCAACCACTAGTAAAAAGATAAAAATTATGTTTTTGATCATGCCTGCAAAATAGTCAAAATAGGGTATATTTTAACCGTTTTACAGGTAATAATTTTGCAGTACTAGACGTCTGGCGTGTAGGATGAAAAAGTGCCATCTTGGTAAAACACCATGACTTTTTCTACCTTTTTTTCTTTGGTCGGGATCGCGGGTTTGCTTCGTATTTCGGGTTTTGTCTTTTCGGACGGGTCCGTCGGAATCACTTTTGGAAACGCTCCTTGCCCATACAATAACCAATAGAGGTCTACTTCGGGGTAGGTGTGGACAAGTTTGGTCACAAACTCCAAACTGGGCTTATTGCGGCCTTTTAATAGGTGTGAGATGCTGGACCGCTGTACCTGAATACTGTCCGCAAACGAAGCGGCGGAAAGTTCGTAATGCTTTAAAATTTGCCCTATGCGAAGGGTGATGCTATCCGTATCCATAATCGTTTACAAAATTACATATTTAATTACGGTTGAAAGAAGTATTTTGGATATCTCAGTAGGATATTTGTCTTAATATATTCACTTAATACTTTATATAATAAATTATAAAATACTGATATACATTATAATAGTTTAAATCCTGTTAAGATGTTTATTATTGTAAACAATTATGATTCCCAGTGCTAAAATCAAGGTGGGGAAACGGATATTTTTGTTTACAAATGTAAATTTTAAGCGTTGTACTTTTGTGATTGGAGAAATTATTGGTTATGACAAAGGAGATACCCTATAGCGAATATAAGGTGACGGAAATACAAGGAAGGTATATCACCAACGGTCATATACAGGATTATTTATATGCGTTAAATGTAGCTTTCCAGTTACGGGTTTTGGGAGAATCGGTAGTAGGAAATCCAATCTATGGGGTAACCATCGGTACCGGTCCTCACCGTATTTTAATGTGGTCCCAGATGCACGGAAATGAATCTACCACCACCAAAGCAGTTTTGGATTTGATCAACTACCTAAAATTGGAACTGGGCACATCAAAAAATATCCTACAGAATTTTACCTTAAAAATCATTCCCATTTTAAATCCGGATGGTGCCGCTGCCTATACCCGGGTAAATGCCAATAACATAGATCTGAACCGCGACGCACAAGATCGTTCACAACCAGAAAGTAGGATTTTAAGATCGGTATACGATGAGTTCAAGCCCCATTACTGTTTTAACCTTCATGATCAGCGAACCATATTTAGTGTAGGCCAGACCCCAAAACCCGCCACGGTTTCTTTTTTAGCTCCGGCATTTGATGAAGCGCGAACGGTGTCCGAAACCCGACTCAAAAGTATGCAGCTCATCGCCGCCATGAACAAAAAACTACAAGCGCATATACCAGGGCAAATAGGCCGATACGATGATAGTTTTAATCCAAATTGTGTTGGAGATGCTTTTCAAATGCAGGAAACACCAACTTTATTATTTGAAGCCGGACATTTTCCCAAGGATTACGACCGCGAAATCACTCGGGAATACATGGGTATGGCTTTGTTAGAGGCCTTAACAACTATTACAAACGGTGATTTGGAAAAGTTTACCCAAACCGATTATTTACGTATTCCCGAGAACCAAAAAATGTTCTGTGACATTTTAATCACCAATGCAGCTGTTTTGGATGACAGTTTGGAGCCAGGTGCGAAGGTGGGCGTTTTGTTTCAGGAAGTATTACAGCGGGATCAAATCATTTTTAAGCCTAGGCTAGACTATAGACTTGCCAAGGAAGAACTACTATTTGGTCATGAAGTAAAGGACGCCTCGGCGAGTGAAGACCGCTTGTGGCTAGAAAAACAAGGTATTCTATCGCTCTTTGCTTGATCTATATCGGTTTATTTCTGTTAAAATAGGATTAACCTTACGTTTTATTTAAAAAAAACACGAATTCATTACATTTAATTTTATTATTATTTATTTTTGCAAAAAAAATAGTAACATGGGTAAAGTTAAGCTGGATGAAATAGATCATCAGATTCTTGATATGTTGATAGACAATACAAGAACACCGTTTACGGATATAGCCAAAAAATTACTGATTTCTGCAGGTACTGTCCACGTGCGGGTAAAGAAGATGGAGGAGGCCGGAATTATTCAAGGTTCTTCCCTTACCTTGGATTATGTGAAATTGGGTTATGCCTTTATCGCTTATGTGGGTATCTTTTTGGAAAAGACGCACCAGACAAAATTTGTATTGGAGCGCTTAAACCAGATTCCCAATGTAACCATAGCGCACATTACTACCGGTAAGTTTAATATTTTCTGTAAAATACGCGCAAAGGATACTACGCATGCCAAGAATATTATATTTCAAATCGATGATATCGATGGTATTAGCAGAACAGAAACCATGATTTCTTTAGAAGAGAGCTTCAACGATAAAAAACGCTTGATGCATACTATATTTAACGAGTTGTAGAACCAATGAACAGCCTATAATGCGAGCTCAATTGTAATTTAGCAATTGGGCTTTTTTGTTGGCGATGTAATGAACTGTGCTTTATGAAGTTATCTGAACTTAAGGAAAACGAATTCAACCATTTTTATGCCACTTATCTGAATATGGTAGGGGAGGAAAGTCTTTTGGAGGCCCTTGCTACCGGTATGGATTGGTTTGAAGATTATACCATGGCACTAACCCAAGAGCAATTGGCCTTTAGCTATGCGACCGATAAATGGACCATTGCAGAAGTCCTTATCCATATTATTGATACGGAGCGGATTTTCCAATACCGTGCCTTCCGGTTTTCTAGAAAAGACAAAACACCTCTCCCCGGATTTGACCAGGACGATTATGTGAGGGAATGTGATAGCGAAAAACGGACAAAAGAAGATATCTTGGAAGAGTTTCGAACCGTTAGGGCCGCTACCCTTCAACTTTTCAAAGCCATGGAAAGCAGTAAACTTAGGTATATTGGAACCGCAAGCGGTATGTCTTGGAGTGTAGGTGCACTGGGTTTTGTTATTAGCGGACACCTGAAGCATCACGCCAAGATTTTGGAAGAACGATACAAACAGTAAATAGGGTAACGCATTATGACGCTGCGCCATTGCATATTTTGCTACAACAACGCTTTTATCCAAATGTAATGGTCTATAGTCGATACAACTATACCTGTTAACGAATCGAAAACGATTAAAGTGGAAACACGTTCCCAACCAACCTATAATTTTATAGGCCTATGGGAAGCTTAAAAGGAAATTTCGCTTACGATTTACCTTAATCAAAATCGCTATTATCCTCTAGCTCCAGGTCGTAGTTCATTTCCAATTCGGGGGTTATCTCTTCGCCATCCAAAAGGTCGTCGGGGGCTTTGCTTTCTAACTCCTTTTCAATGTTTTCTTCAAAGTTGGCAATGAAATTAGAAAGGCTCTTACTTATTTTAACGAGATACAGCGTATCGTTGGTTCTAAGTTCTACGGCCTCAATAATTTCTCCGTTGGCGTTTTTAAAGCTAATGATATCCTCATCACCATAGCCATAAGGATACTTGTCTATTAATAAAGCCGCCGTTTCGTGGTCTAATTTTTTGTAATCGAGTAAACGTCTTATCATAACTGGTGTTTTAGGTTTAGGAGGGTTATTTCCTTTAAACTAAACTACTTATTTTACCAATTAGGGAAGATAAAGAGTTGTGAAATACAGCTTTTTAGTACATGAAGTTTTTATTGGGCGTAGTAAGCAAAAGCTTCGGAAAGTAATTCTGTGGGTACGGTAACATCTATTTGTGCCTCGCCTATTTTTTTGAGCAGTACAAAATTGATTTTCCCATGAGAGTTTTTCTTGTCAAACTTCATTAGCTCCAAAATAGCTGTAATCTCTTGGGGAGAAAATGAAACCTTTTTAAAATAGCTTAGAAAAGTTGTTTTAATTTCTTCGAGGTCGGCACTGGGTAGCCCTGTTAATTTATGCGACAAATAGCCTTCCAAAATCATTCCAACTCCAATGGCCTCCCCATGTAATAGGGTTTCCTTTTCCGCGCTCTCCAAAAAATAGGATTCTACGGCATGGCCCAAGGTGTGCCCAAAGTTTAAAATTTTGCGTAGTCCCTGCTCTGTAGGGTCTTGCAGAACAACCTTGTTCTTTATGGCCACCGAAGTGAGGATATGCTGTTTTATTTCCTCAAGGGAGTTGGTAGCCTTTACATCTTGCCAATAGTTGGTATCTCTAATAAGACCATGCTTTAACATTTCCGCGAAACCGCTGGTCACTTGTCGCTCTTCCAAGGTGTTCAAAAAACTGGTTACCACCAGCACCATAACAGGCTGATTAATAACGCCTACCTGATTTTTCAAAGAGCCCAGATCTACGCCGGTCTTACCACCAACGGAAGCATCGACCATAGCCAATAGGGTAGTGGGTACATTTATAAAAGCGATACCACGCTTGAATGTTGAGGCTACAAAGCCTCCCAAGTCGGTTAAGACGCCACCGCCAAGATTAACGATGACACTTTTACGATCTGCTCCCAATTCAGAAAGTGCTTCCCAAACCCCAACACAGGTTTCTATGGTCTTGTTTATTTCGCCAGATGCTATTTCAATAATTTCAAAATGGTAGTCTCCTGAAATCTCGGCCATAAACTGCGGCAAGCATAAATCGTGTGTATTCTCGTCCACAAGTATAAAAACAATGGAATAATTGGCAGTGGACAAATGTGCGTTCAACGATTTATAGGCTACCTCGTTAAAATGTACGGCATACGCATCTGAAACTATAGATTCCATAAAAAAAGAGTGTTCAAAGACCTTTTTGGGCCTAGGTTATACCTGCAAAATAAAGGATATTTTAATGAAAAAAATAGAATTCTGTCTTTATCTTTGACCGGTTAAATTATTGTTATTTATGGACGGAATTTTTGAGGATACCGCAACGGCTTTTGCATTGAAAACGGATTCTGAACTAGAAAGAGCCTATTTTCTTTTTAAGATGATAGCCAATGAGCCCTTGGTTAAAATGGGTACCCTTATGACCAATTTTGCGCTTAAAGCACATTTGCCCGTAGAAGGTCTTATACGTGCTACCGTTTTTGACCATTTTTGTGGTGGAATTAGTGAAGAGGATTGCTTGCCCGTAGTGGACAAAATGTACCAAAAAAAGGTCTGCTCCGTTCTGGATTATTCGGTGGAGGGAAAGGAAGAAGAAGATCCTTTTGATAACGCCACCAAAACCATTCTAAAAATACTAGATTTTGTAAAGGCAAAAGAGGCGATACCCTTTGCTGTATTTAAACCTACCGGTTTTGGTCGTTTTGCCCTTTACCAGAAAATTAGCGAGAAAAAGGAACTTACCGAAAACGAAAAAACGGAATGGCAACGTGTGGTAAAGAGATTTGATACCGTTTGTAAAAAAGCATACGATTTAGATGTGTCCTTATTGATCGATGGTGAGGAAAGCTGGATGCAAGATGCTGCAGATGCGTTGGCAGAGGAAATGATGCGTAAGTACAACAAAAAGAAAGCCATAGTATTTAATACCTTACAGACATACCGTTGGGACCGATTACCGTATTTGAAAGATCTGCATAAAAAAGCTCTGGAAGACGGCTTTAAAATAGGGATGAAAGTAGTTCGTGGCGCTTATATGGAGAAGGAAAACGAAAGGGCTAAAGAAAAAGGCTATCCAACGCCTATCTGTGAATCTAAAGAAGCCACAGATCTAAATTTTGATGCTACGATAGCTTACATGGTAGATAATTTAGATACCATTTCCATTTTTTCGGGCACCCATAACGAGCAAAGTTGTTTAAAACTGATACAACTTATGAAAGCTAACGGACTAAAGGAAAATGATCCACACATCTGGTTTGGCCAGTTGTACGGAATGAGCGATCATATTTCCTTTAACCTGTCGGACAGAGGTTATAATGTTGCCAAATATTTACCTTTTGGCCCAGTAAAAGATGTAATGCCCTATCTCATAAGGCGAGCGGAAGAAAACACATCTGTAGCCGGGCAGACTACTCGCGAACTTACACTATTGAAACAGGAACGAAAACGACGAAAAATATAGTTTTCAAAAAGCTTGAAAATAATTCTACTTTTTCAAGTTTGAGGCTGAGGTTTTTATATCCTGAAGTCGAATAGACTGGTATAAATTGCGAGCAATGTTTAGTTTTTCATAAAAAACTAGCGTAAGATTCTATTCCTGAACCGTGACAATACTTTCCAAGATTGCCTCTTTTCGGCAGTTTCGTATGGTTGCCACAACTTCTTTGTCCCGTATAATGCCTTCTACAACATAGGTTTTACAGGGTACCGATTTCGTATCGCTACTTCCAAAATCCACATCACCATCTGTGAACAACTTACGAATATCTGTAGTGTCCAATATGTTATCTGCCATTTGTTGACTTACGGCATCGGAATATTTAATGGGTTTGGAACGTATGTCCTTTAGGGTTCTACAATTGGGAAAGTAACAGAAATAGACCCCGGTATCTTCTGTTTTTTTCTTGAAGAAAAAGGTTAAAAATAAAATACCGATAGACAGTCCTAACAAAAAATAGCCTAATCGTTTTATAAATGGCATGTATTGGGGTATCAATATTAAGTGGCTGCAAAATTATGGCTTTCCTACGGATGTAAAAAGAAAGTAGCGTCCTATTTAAAAAATAAGGAAATTGATGTCGCTATATTGTAGATCGAACCATTCCCCTACACTCTTGTTGGTGAGAATACCGTGGTACATATACAAGCCGTTCCGCAAACCTTTATCAAAACGGAGTGAATTTTCCAGTCCGCCATCCTCTCCGATCTTAAGTAAGTAAGGCGTAAAGATATTACTGATGGATACGGTTGCCGTTTTAGGGTACCTGGACGGAATGTTGGGAACGCCATAATGCAGGACGCCAAATTTCTCTATGGTAGGTTTATTGTGGCTGGTCACTTCCGAAGTTTCAAAGCAACCGCCCGTATCTATGCTCACATCTATGATTACGGCGCCCTTTTTCATGTGTTCTACCATGGTACTGGAGACCACCACGGGCGACCTATCTTTGCCGCGGGTCGCACCAATGGCCACATCACAACGTTTCAAGGCCTTTAAGAGGTTTTTGGGTTGTAAGGTAGATGTGTAGACCGTTTGCTTTAGATGGGTTTGTATATTCCGAAGTTTGGTGATGGAATTATCGAATATTTTGATGTTGGCACCCAGACCTATAGCCGACCGGGCCGCGAACTCGCCAACGGTTCCCGCTCCGATGATCACAACTTCCACAGGCGGTACCCCGCTAATGTTGCCGAACATGAGCCCGTTGCCTTTATTGTTCGTTGCCATGAGTTCAGCGGCAATGAGCACGGACGAAATTCCTGCAATTTCGCTCAGGGAGCGTACGGCAGGGAATTTACCGTCCTCGTCACGTATATATTCAAAAGCGATAGCGGTTATACGCTTTCGCGCCAATTCCTCGAAATAGGATTTATTTTGGGTCTTTATCTGTAAGGCGGAAATAACGGTGGTCTGCGGATTGATCATGCCAATTTCCGCTAGGGTAGGAGGCTCTACTTTTAATAACAGTGGACAAGCAAAAACCTTGGCCGTATCTTTCGTAATTTCTGCACCGGCATTGGTATACTCCAAATCTGAGAAATGCGATCCCTCGCCGGCACCCGCTTCAATAAGTACCCGGTGCCCGTTTGCGGTTATGGCATTAACCGCATCTGGTGTAAGACAAATACGTTTTTCCTGAAATTGGTTTTCCTTTGGCAGGCCAATGAAAAGCTCTCCCTTTTGTTTTAAAATTTCCAGGGTTTCTTCCTGTGGCAATAGTTGTTGCTTGCTAAAGGGCGATGTGGGTCTGTTCATAACGGCATAAAGACTAAATCCCAATAAAATGTAATCTTTTCAAATGTACAATTTTTAGACAAATTGCCTTGCACTTAAGATCGGATAGTGGTGATTGGTTATTTATTGTTTAGATTCAATAAACTTTGTAAGCGAAGTTGAAATTGTTTTATCCTCTCTTCCAGGTTGCGGGTAGATAATTTCCTGTCCAATTCATCGGAAATGGATTCCTGATGAATTAGTTCCTGGTCTTCTTTCAAGAGCGCGGAGTCTGGTATGTCGCTTAAATCACTCTTGGATTTTAGCACCTCAAGTTCTGCATCCATGGCCTCTAAGTCTATACCATGAACGTATTTGTCATAAAGCTTCACCCTAATAAAATAAACGAAAGGGATTACGACCATACAGATGGGCAGTAACCACCAAATATTTTCGGTATCTACAGAATCATCTTCAAAAAAGAATAACTCGAACAATTGAAAAGCGTAGGTAGCAATGGGAATAATTAGAATGTGATACCACCAATCTTTTGAGGTAAAGAACCAAATAAGTAGTAGTATTAGGGGTACGAGTTTGATGGTGTAGAACCAAACATTAGTTTCAACGCTATCAAAACCATTACTACCAATTTCAATTCCTAAAAATGAGATGGGTGTAAGTGCATTTTCGTCTGAAGGTCCCGGAAGAAAGTCATACAATTTAAACATAATAGGTACCATTGCAATAAGAAATACCGCAAATGATTCTATAATGATTTTCTTTTTGGCTCTATTTTTACCTGCCTTATCATTCATGTTCTCTAAACATTCAGTTTCTGGGACGTTTATAGAACAGAAAAAGAGCAATATTATTGCTCTTTTACCAAATTTACTTTTGTAAGATTAAATCTATTGGTGTCCCTTTAGTTTAATGGACTTTTTATCGATTCCCAATTCGTGACCAACATTATCAGCAGAAATTATAGGAGCCGCCAAGGCAAATAGAAACAACCCTAATGCTAGGGATGCCAAAAATGTTTTTTGTTTTTTCATTTTCTAAGGGGTTTTTAGTTAGTAATCATTCATGTTCTAGTACAAACGTAAGAAAAAAAGTACAGCATTCTTGTTTTTAAACGTTAAAATCGTGCTTTTTAACGTTTAAAACGAACACTTTAACGAAAACCCGGTTTTTCATCGAAAAAAAGTAATAATCCCAACGGTCATAACGTTGCGCCCCCCCGCAATTTTGTGCAAGACCGTGCTGTTAAATGAAAAAAATAGGCCGTCAAGTAGATGGCGCGGATGAGTAAACAAGAACTATATTACTAAAATGTAATCTTTCTTTCTGTAGGATTCATAATTTCAATAGTAATGGAGCTTGTATTTTCAGGAAGTAAATTTGGGATTTTTTCCGGCCACTCCATAAAAATCCAAGCATCGGAGTCCAAATATTCTTCCAATCCCATGTCCATAGCTTCCATTTCGTCTAGTAACCGATAAAAATCAAAATGATAAGCTAGGACTTGTCCTTTGGTATCGTGGTACTCGTTTACCAAGCCAAATGTGGGACTGCTCACTTCATCCAAACCGCCCAATTGGGCTACCAATGCTTTAATGAGAGTCGTTTTTCCAGCACCCATAGGCGCATAAAATGCCAAACATTTGGTAGGAACGGTTGTAATGATTTGTTTGGCTATTTGGTTAAGTTCTTTTATGGTATATGTGATGTGTTCCATGTGCTTACTTGCTGGAAATTTATTGGTTCAAATGAAATTATTTCGGCTCCAACACCACAAAAGGAATAATCATTTCTTCTAGGGAAACACCTCCGTGTTGGTAAGTATTTCTGTAATAACTTACATAATGGTTATAGTTGTTAGGATAAGCAAAGAATAAGTCGTTCTTGGCAAAAATGTAGGAACTGCTCATGTTAATACTGGGCAAAAAGAAACTTTTAGGGTCTTTGGCCGCCAGCACATCACTATTTTCATACGTAAGGCTTCTACCGGTCTTGTAGCGCAGATTAAGGCTTGTATCCCGGTCGCCGACGACCTTGGAGGGCGATTTTACATTAATGGTTCCATGATCGGTTGTAATAATGAGCTTCATTCCCATGTGCTGTGCTTGCTGTATGATCTCTAACAATGGCGAGTTTTTAAACCAACTCTGGGTTAATGAACGGTAAGCCTTATCATTGGAGGCCAATTCCTTTATGACTTCCATTTCGGTCTTGGAGTGGGAGAGCATATCCACAAAATTATAGACGATAACGGTGAGGTCATTGTCCTTTTGACCCCTAAAGTTTTGCGATAGGTGTTTGCCCTGTTTTAAGCTGCTTATTTTATGGTACTCCCATTTAAGATCTACCCCCAAACGCTGAAGCTGTGCCCCTAAAAACTTGGTCCTCGAAAAGGTTTTTTCCGCCCTCTTCTGTATCGTTCTTCCACCAGTCCGGATATTTTTTCTCCATATCTAGCGGCGTGAGTCCAGCGAAAATGGCATTTCTTGCGTACTGGGTAGCCGTAGGTAAAATACTGAAATAACTCCTTTCCTTTTGTTTTTTATAAAATGTATTTATAGAATCCTCAAAGGCATACCATTGGTCGTACCGCAAGTTGTCTACCACCACCAAAAGGGTTTTGGTATCCTTGAGTTCTGGTGCGATCCATTTTTTAAAAAGGGTATGCGATAGCACAGGGGCATCTGCATCCGTAAACCAATCTTGGTAGTTCTTGTCCACAAATTTCCCAAACTGGTTATTGGCCTCCACTTTCTGGCTTTCCAAGATTTCGAACATCCCGCTATCCTCTATCTGTTCCAGTTGTAGTTCCCAGTAAATAAGTTTTTTATACAACTCTACCCATTCTTCATGGGAATTTACCATGGAAAGGTCCATGGCAATTTTTCGGAATTCCTGTTGGTAGTTGCTCGTTGTCTTTTCGGATATTAAACGGGAATGGTCCAAATTCTTTTTTAACGACAGTAAAATCTGGTTGGGGTTTACGGGTTTAATAAGGTAATCGGCTATTTTGGAGCCAATGGCTTCTTCCATGATAAACTCCTCTTCGCTCTTGGTAATCATCACCACTGGAATAGAGGCATCCATTACCTTTATCTCGTTCAAGGTTTCCAAGCCGGAGATGCCAGGCATATTCTCATCTAAAAAAACAATATCCACTCGGGTATGCTCCAGCTCCTCTATCGCCTCCCTGCCACTTTGGGAGGTAATTACCTCATACCCTTTTCCCTCTAAAAAAATGATGTGTGGTTTTAACAGGTCTATTTCGTCATCTACCCAAAGTATTTTTATTTTATTCATTTTATTTCGTATTAAACCTAAGAATGATTTACCGACTTTTTAATTTATTGCCAACTACAAGGTACATTTTGAGTTCAGATAACCGTAGTAAAATTAAAATACACGAGCAGGTTCCCTAAAGGTATTATTTCGCCATTTTAAATTAATAAGTGTAAGTGCCGTTCAAAGTAGTGGGATGATGCTAAAGGCCTTCACCCTTCAACTTTAAACCATGAATTTTTGACTTCAACCTTCGAACCATCACCCTTCAACTGAAACCTGAAACCTGAAAAATTGTATAACTTTGAAAATCTATCTAAAAAAATTCACTTTGTCCAAATCCAATACACTTAAAATATTCAATGATCCAATTTACGGATTTATTAGAATCCCGAACCCTCTAGTCTTTGACTTGATTGCACATCCCTATTTTCAACGACTAAGAAGGATATCGCAAATGGGACTTTCGTACTTGGTGTATCCTGGTGCTCACCATACCCGGTTTCATCATGCTTTAGGTTGTTTGTATTTAATGGAAAAAGCAGTACAAACACTTCGTTTTAAGGGTGTTGCCATCTCCGAAGAAGAGGAGCAAGGCCTTCTTTGCGCCATTCTTTTGCACGATATAGGCCATGGGCCTTTCTCCCATGCTATGGAACATAGTATCGTAGAAGGGCTAAGCCATGAGTATATTTCTCTCCAATTCATGGAGGAACTAAATACGCTATTTAACGGAAGTTTAACGGTTGCCCTTTCCATTTTTACGGGTAAACACCCTAAAAAATTCCTGAACCAGTTAGTCAGCAGTCAATTGGACATAGACCGTTTGGATTATCTAAAGCGCGATAGTTTTTATACAGGGGTTGCAGAGGGGAATACCAATTCTGACCGACTAATAACCATGTTAAATGTGGTAGACGGGCAATTGGTAGTAGAGGAGAAGGGCATTTATTCCGTAGAAAAATTTCTAATGGCTCGTCGTTTTATGTACTGGCAGGCCTATTTGCATAAAACCGGTGTGGTTGCAGAACAATTGCTCATACGTATTCTAAAACGGGCTAGATCCTTAATTTCCGAAGGAAAAGATGTTAGGGCCAGTAGGGCCTTGCAGTATTTTCTGGATACAACGGTAGACGAAGAAAATTTTGATAGTACTACGCTGGCCATCTTTGCCCAGTTAGACGATGTCGATATTTTATCGGCGTTAAAGGAATGGCAGTATTTTGATGATTTTGTACTATCGGAACTCTGTAAGATGATTATGAACAGACGTCTTCTACATATCAAAATCAAAAAAGCCCCCATTTCCAAAGAAAGATTTGAAGGGAAGTTCAAGGAAATAAAAAAAATGTACGCACTTACCGATGAAGAAACAGGGTATTTTGTGTTTACGGGAACACTAGAAAATAAGGCTTATGATCGCTACCAACAGAACATTAATATTCTTAAAAAAAACGGAACTATTGTAGATGTGGCCAAATTGTCCGATCATCTAAATTTAAATGCCTTGGCCAAAACGGTTACGAAATATTATATCTGTTACCCTAAAGATGCCGTTTAACTATTTTTCTTACTTTTGCTCTCATGGTATTTACAGCAGGTCAAATTGCGGGTATTCTAGAAGGCGAGGTACAGGGGAATCCTGAAGTAGCCGTTCATAAGCTTGCGAAAATAGAAGAAGGGGAAATAGGTTCCCTGACATTTTTGGCAAATCCAAAATATACTGCCTATATATACAATACCAAGGCTTCCGTAACGATCGTAAACAAGGACTTTGTCCCAGAACATACCTTGAGCACTACACTGATAAAAGTGGCAGATGCGTATAAATCGTTTTCCAAACTACTAGAATACTACAATCAGGTAAAAAATAATAAAATAGGAATAGAGTCACCTGTCTTTACGGCAGAAACGGCTACGTATGGCGAAAATTTATATTTGGGCGCTTTTTCGTATTTAGGAAATAATGTTTCCCTTGGGAACAATGTAAAAATTTATCCTAACGTATACATTGGCGATAATGTAAAAATAGGTAATGACGTCACCGTATTTGCAGGAGCAAAAATTTATTCGGAAACCCTAATTGGCAATAACTGCGTTATTCACAGCGGTGTTGTATTGGGAGCGGACGGTTTTGGTTTTGTGCCGAACGAAAAAGGTGAATTTACCCCAATTCCACAAACAGGGAATGTAATTATAGAGGACAATGTAGACGTTGGGGCCGGCACTACTATAGATAGGGCCACCTTGGGATCCACCATATTACGAAAAGGGGTGAAATTGGATAACCAGATACAGATTGCGCATAACGTGGAAATAGGCCAACATACCGTTATTGCGGCACAAACGGGCGTCGCGGGTTCTACGAAAATTGGCAAACATTGTATGATCGGAGGTCAAGTAGGTATCGTTGGGCATATCATCATAGGCGATTATGTTAAAATACAGGCCCAGTCCGGTATCGGAAGAAACGTAAAGGACCATGAGGTACTGCAAGGTTCCCCTGCCTTAAATTATGGCGATTACAATAAATCATATGTTCACTTTAAGAATTTACCTAGAATACTTAACAGAATAGACAACCTGGAAAAAAGGAGTGATGATAAAGACAACAACAGATAAGCAACGCACCATAGGAAAGTCCGTTTCCCTAATGGGTGTTGGTTTGCATACGGGTGCAAATGTGACTCTAAAGTTTTTGCCTGCGGGAGAGAACCATGGGTATGCCTTTAAAAGAGTCGATTTGGAGGGCCAGCCTATCATAGAGGCCGATGCCAATTATGTTATTAACACCCAAAGAGGAACAAACTTGGAAAAGAGAGGCGTAAAGATACAGACCTCTGAACATGTACTGGCCGCATTGGTAGGTCTGGAAATAGACAACGTACTCATAGAACTGGATGCACCTGAACCACCTATTATGGACGGTTCTTCCAAATTTTTTGTCAAAGCTCTGGAGGAAGCCGGCATTGTGGAGCAGGATGCCCTACGAGAAGTATACGTTGTAAAGGAAGTAATCTCCTATAAAGACGAGACCACTGGAAGTGAAATTACCATAATTCCATCGGAGGAATACCAAATTACCACGATGGTAGATTTTGGCACAAAAGTTTTGGGAACCCAAAATGCTACCTTGGAGCACTTATCGGATTTTAAAACCGAAATTGCGGATGCGCGTACTTTCAGTTTCCTACATGAACTTGAAATGTTACTGGAAAACGGATTGATTAAGGGAGGAGATTTAAATAATGCCATTGTTTACGTGGACAAGGAGATTTCCGAAGAAACCATGAAAAAACTGGAAAAGGCCTTTGATAAAAAGAAGCTATCGGTTAAGCCGAATGGTATTTTGGACAATCTAACGCTGCACCATCCCAATGAAGCAGCTCGGCACAAGCTATTGGACGTTATTGGGGACTTAGCCTTGGCGGGAACCAGAATACGGGGAAAAGTTATAGCCAACAAACCAGGCCACTATGTGAATACGCAGTTTGCAAAAAAATTGAATAAAATAATTAAACTGGAAAAAAGGAACAGCGTTCCTAAGTACGATTTGAGTTTACCCCCGTTTATGGATATCCATCAAATCATGGCCATGTTGCCTCATAGACCTCCTTTCCTTTTAATAGATCGAATTTTGGAACTCTCCGATCAGCACGTGGTTGGAATGAAGAATGTTACGATGAACGAGCCTTTCTTTATGGGGCATTTCCCCGGGGCACCTGTTATGCCGGGAGTGCTACAAGTAGAGGCCATGGCACAGACCGGAGGTATTTTGGTATTGAGTACCGTGCCCGACCCCGAAAATTACCTTACCCTATTTATGAAGATTGATAAGGTGAAGTTTAAGAAGCCGGTACTACCGGGGGATACTTTGATTTTTCATTGTAGCTTAATCACCCCTATTAGAAGGGGAATCTGCCACATGCAGGCCTACGCCTATGCCAACGATAAATTGGTAAGTGAAGCTGAAATGATGGCACAAATAGTTAAAAGAACCTAACATGAATCAGCCGCTGGCTTATATACACCCTGGTGCAAAAATTGCAAAGAACGTTGTGGTGGAACCTTTTACCACCATCCATAACAATG
Organism: uncultured Flavobacteriaceae bacterium; assembly: GCA_963697395.1. Classification (GTDB taxonomy): domain Bacteria; phylum Bacteroidota; class Bacteroidia; order Flavobacteriales; family Flavobacteriaceae; genus Maribacter. Next base: position 561,418 of record CAVONX010000003.1, on the reverse strand, counting down.
TAATCATTGGCGATGGAACTTGGATAGGATCCAACGTTACCATTATGGAAGGCGCACGCATCGGAAAAAACTGTAATATATTTCCGGGTGCTGTAATTTCGGCTCCTCCGCAAGATTTAAAATATGACGGAGAGGAAACCACCGTTGAAATTGGTAACAACACTACCATACGCGAATGCGCTACTATTCATAAAGGCACATCGGATAGGATGAAGACCGTTATTGGCGAAAATTGCCTAATCATGGCCTATTGCCATATTGCCCATGATTGTTTTGTTGGGGACAATTGTATTTTTTCCAATAATTCTACCCTTGCAGGCCATGTTACCATTGGCGACAATGTTATCTTGGCAGGGTTAGTTGCCGTGCATCAATTTGTATCTATTGGGCAGCATGCTTTTGTTACGGGGGGATCATTGGTTCGTAAGGATGTTCCACCATACGTAAAGGCAGCGCGTGAACCTTTATCTTATGTTGGTATTAATTCCGTTGGTCTTAGAAGAAGAGGGTTTGTTTCCGAAAAAATAAGAGAAATACAGAATATTTATAGAATTTTGTATCAGAAAAACTACAATAACAGTCAAGCGGTACAGATTATAGAGGCGGAAATGGAGGCGACCCCTGAACGCGACGAAATCCTTCAGTTTATACGAGATTCCCAACGTGGTATAATGAAAGGCTATTTCAGTAATAGTTGAAAATAGAAGAACTCAAACAACAACTAAACAAGCAACATTTAAAAATTAGATTTAATGGCATCTACATCCGATATTAGAAAAGGACTTTGTATACGATATAATAATGACATCTATAAAATTATAGAGTTTCTTCATGTAAAACCAGGTAAGGGGCCGGCTTTCGTTCGAACAAAACTTAGGAGTATTACATCTGGCAAGGTATTGGACAATACCTTTTCGGCGGGGCATAAGATCGAGGATGTCCGTGTTGAAACCCGTTCCTATCAATTTTTATACGCTGAAGGGGAAACCTATCACTTTATGAATACCGATGATTACAACCAAATTATACTGCAAGAAAATGCCTTGGACGCCCCAGGGCTTCTAAAAGAAGGGGAGGTCGTGAAAATCATGTTCAATACAGAGGACAATATGCCATTGTCCGTAGAAATGCCCGCAAGCGTAATTCTGGAGGTAAGTTATGCAGAGCCAGGTGTAAAAGGGAACACGGCTACAAATGCCACCAAACCTGCGAAGGTAGAAACAGGTGCCGAAGTAAATGTGCCCTTGTTTATTAACGAAGGCGATAAAATAAAGATAGATACCGCCACTGGTTCTTATATGGAGCGCGTAAAAGAATAATAGTGAAGTTTCCTACTACTTTCTCATTACAACAAATAGCCGATATTATCGGTTGTAGCTATGTTGGTAGCGAAGATTTTCCCGTACTTGGGATGAACGAGATACATGTGGTCCAAAAGGGAGATATTGTTTTTGTAGATCATCCTAAATATTACGAGAAGGCTTTGAATTGCAAGGCAACGGTAGTGCTGATCAATAAGGAAGTAGCTTGTCCCGAGGGAAAAGCACTTTTGATTTCTGACGATCCTTTTCGTGACTTTAATAAACTTACCCATTTTTTTAGGCCTTTTGAAGCTGCTCATAGGACTATAGCAAGTTCGGCATCCATTGGTAAGAATACCGTTATTCAACCCAACGTATTTATCGGTCATAACGTTGAAATCGGTGATAATTGTACGATACATTCCAACGTTAGCATTTACGATAATTGTGTAATTGGGAACGGGGTAACCATACATGCCGGTAGCGTTCTTGGTAGCGATGCCTTTTATTATAAGAATAGACCTTCCGGATTCGACAAACTACTTTCCGGTGGACGTGTAGTCATAGAGGATAACGTTGATATAGGGGCCTTGTGCACTATAGACAAAGGGGTAACGGGAGATACAACGATTGGCGCCGGTACAAAGCTGGACAATCAAGTACATGTGGGTCATGATACATTAATCGGTAAAAAATGTCTTATCGCTTCCCAGACCGGTATTGCGGGCTGTGTGATTATTGAAGATGAGGTGACCCTTTGGGGTCAAGTTGGCACCAATAGCGGTATAACCATTGGTGCAAAAGCCGTAATTATGGGCCAAACAGGAGTTACAAAATCGGTTGCCGGAGGAAAGAGCTATTTTGGCACGCCCATAGAAGAATCAAGGGAAAAATTGAAGCAATTGGCCTACATAAAGAAAATTCCGGAACTAATTAAAAAGATCGACAGTAAATAAGAAGCAGAATGCTTTAGTATTCATTGTCAAACCTATATTTTTGCGTTATAAAATAAAATTAAACAGTAGTATGAGCGTTTTAGTCAATAAGGATTCCAAAATAATTGTACAAGGATTTACGGGGAGTGAAGGTACCTTCCATGCAGAGCAAATGATAGATTATGGTACTAATATTGTTGGTGGAGTTACCCCAGGTAAGGGAGGTCAGGAACATTTGGGAAAACCAGTTTTTAATACCGTTTCGGAAGCTGTAGCCAAGGTTGGTGCAGATACTACCATTATTTTCGTTCCACCAGCTTTTGCAGCAGATGCAATTATGGAAGCCGCAGACGCGGGCATTAAAGTAATTATTACCATAACGGAAGGTATTCCAATAGCTGATATGGTAATGGCCTATAACTACATTAAACACAAGGATTGCAGGCTAATTGGCCCTAACTGTCCCGGTGTTATTACGCCAGGTGAGGCAAAAGTAGGTATTATGCCAGGCTTCGTTTTCAAGAAAGGAACCGTAGGCATCGTTTCTAAGTCGGGCACCTTGACCTATGAGGCTGCGGATCAAGTGGTGCGCCAAGGTTTAGGAATTACCACCGCCATTGGTATTGGGGGAGATCCAATTATTGGTACAACAACTAAGGAAGCTGTTGAGTTGTTGATCAACGACCCAGAAACCGAATGTGTTGTAATGATCGGTGAAATCGGTGGACAATTGGAGGCGGATGCTGCTCATTGGTACAAAGCTAGCGGTAGTAAAAAACCTATAGTTGGTTTTATTGCAGGAGAAACTGCACCCGCAGGAAGGACTATGGGCCATGCAGGAGCTATCGTTGGAGGAAGCGACGATACGGCACAGGCGAAGAAAAAAATAATGAAAGATTGTGGTATTCACGTAGTGGATTCTCCAGCCGAAATTGGACTAAAAGTAAAAGAAGTAATGGCTTAATTCACTTTTGTGTTAAAGTTTATACAGTAAATGAGTATACTACATCCATCGGTCTTATTTTTAGGCCGATGGATTCTTTTTTTTGCTAAAAGGAGTTCATCCTAATAAAGATTTAGAAACATGAAACCTTACTATTTTAAAAATATACCAACTATCAAAATACTATAGCATGAAACTACTTGAAGGAAAAAATGTAATTATAACGGGAGCGAGCCGTGGCATTGGAATGGGAATTGCCAAGGTATTTGCCGATCACGGTGCCAATATCGCATTTACGTACAGCTCCAGTGAAGCCCCTGCCCTTGCTTTGGAGAAAGAGCTTATTGCTAAAGGCGTAAAGGCCAAGGCGTATAAAAGCAATGCCGCGAGCTTTACAGAGGCAGAGGCTTTTGTAAACGAAGTGTTGAAAGATTTTGATGGTGTTATAGATGTATTGATCAATAATGCTGGTATTACCAAGGATAATCTTTTGATGCGTATGTCCGAAGCCGATTTTGATACCGTTATAGATATAAACTTGAAGTCGGTCTTTAATATGACCAAAGCGGTCCAACGGACACTTTTAAAGCAACGAAGGGGATCCATCATAAATATGAGCAGCGTAGTAGGGGTCAAGGGAAATGCCGGCCAAACTAACTATGCCGCTTCAAAGGCTGGTATGATTGGATTTACCAAATCCGTAGCCTTGGAATTAGGCTCTAGAAATATACGCTGTAACGCAATTGCACCGGGGTTCATAGAAACGGAAATGACGGACAAGTTAGATGAAAAGACGGTACAGGGATGGCGAGATGGTATTCCTTTAAAACGCGGTGGTTCTACCGAGGATATTGCTAATGCCTGTTTGTTCTTCGCGTCTGATCTATCGGGCTATGTGACAGGCCAGGTACTGAATGTGGACGGTGGTATGTTGACCTAGTGGAAGTTTAAAAAAATCAGAATGATACATATCACAACGGAATATATCGCAGGTAAGGAAATTATCGAATGTCTTGGTACCGCCAGAGGCGGTGCGGTACACGCCAGAAACATTGGTAGTGATATTTTTGCCGGCTTCAAGAACATTGTTGGTGGAGAAATTTCCGAGTATACCAAATTGCATGTAGAAGCCAGGGAACAAGCCTTAAAGCGTATGCCGGATGAAGCAGAGCATTTAAGTGCCGATGCGGTTGTGAATGTAAGGTTCAACACCTTCCAAGTTATGCCAGGAGCGGCAGAAATGTTGGCTAATGGTACGGCAGTAAGGCTAAAATAAACATGGATTATATCCCGTCGATATTTAGGATCAATTCATATAGTGGTATTTTAGCCGTACTTATTTACCCCACTGTAAAGCGACTAGAGGACAAGAGCAAAAAAGATTTTGAGGAGCGAGAGAAATAACTATGCAAGCAACTACCATTCTGTATATCGTTTTATCGTTCTTATTATCTCTCGCTATAGTCTATTTTCAATACTATTTTAAGAAAAAACAAAAAGGTAGGTTAACCATTGCACTTTCGTTTTTGCGCTTTATTGGGATTTTTGGCCTGTTGCTACTCCTTATCAACCCCAAATTTTCCAAAATTTCCTACACCTTGGAAAAGCCGAATTTGGTGTTATTATTGGATAACTCTTCATCTATACAGGGGAGTGAAGAAACCGTTAAGCAATTACTGGAAGAATTTCTAAATAGTAAAGAGCTATCGGATCGGTTTGATATCGCTTCGTACCAATTCGGAAAAAGGTTACGGCCTTTGGACAGCCTAACCTTTAACGACACACAGACCGATATCCAAAAATCGTTAGCCACTTTAAAGGATGTATACGCCAGACGAAATACGGCCGTAGTAGTAATTTCCGACGGAAACCAGAACATAGGTCAGGATTATGGTTTTTCCAATCCACAAAACACTATGGCTATGTATACCATTACCGTTGGGGACACCACCAGTTATGAGGATTTAAGTATTGGGCCCATAAACGTCAATAAATATGCCTTTTTAAATAATAAATATCCTTTAGAAAGCTATGTTTCCTACCAAGGTCAAGGTGCTGCACAAGTCCGGGTTCAGGTTACGGTAGATGGCGCTTCTGTATTTACAGAAACCATGAACCTCTCCAAAACGGATAACCTTAAAAACATTACCACGCTTATTAATGCGGGTAACGTTGGGGTAAAATCCATTATCGTAAGTGTGGATGCATTGCCTTCGGAAAAGAACACGGTCAACAATAAAAGATCTACATCGGTAGAGGTCATCAATGAAAAAACGACTATTGCCTTGGTGTCGGATGTCCTTCATCCCGATATCGGTGCCTTAAAAAAAGCTATAGAAAGCAACGAACAACGTGAAGTACTTATCCTAAAGCCCAATGAAACTACTCAAGTTTTCGAGGAAGCGGATATTTTCATTCTATACCAACCTAATGGATTATTTAAAGACGTCTTTGACTATATCGACAAAAAACAGGCTAATGTCTTTATTATTACGGGACTTCATACAGACTATAACTTTTTGAACGACGTTCAATTGGATTTTCAAATTGAAAATGGCTATCCAGAGCAAGAAGTGTTTGGGAATCTTAATTCTGGTTTTTCTAAATTTGATATTACAGATTTTGATTTGTTGGACTTTCCGCCTTTATCGAGCGATGCGGGTCCTGTTTCCTTTAATCAGGAAAATGAAACGCTACTGGGTGCTAGTATTAGAGGTTTGGATATGAAAGCCCCTTTATTAAGTGTTTATGGCGAGAATGAAAGAAAGGGGGCCCTATTTTTGGGAGAGGGACTTTGGAAATGGCGAATGCAATCCTACAGGAACACGGGCGATTTTTTAGCTATGGACACTTTTATTGGCAAAGTGATGCGATATTTGGCCGCGAACACCTCCAAGAACCGGTTGAACCTTACCTACAGCAGAAATTATGAAGGCAGTAATATGGCTTACATATCTGCTACCTATTTTGATGAAACCTATGTTTTTGACCCCAATGCTACCCTAACTATTTCGGTAACGAATACAGTTACGGATAAGGAGAATACAATGCCCATGGTGCTTAAAAATGGCTACTTCGAGGCAGATTTAACCAATTTGATTCCGGGTAGCTATACGTTTTCCGTAAAAGTAAATGGGGAAAACTATTCAGAAATCGGGAGCTTTACGATTTCTGATTTTGACCTGGAAAAGCAGTTTGTATCAAGCAATTACAGAAAAATGGAACAACTGGCTCGGAGTACGGGAGGCTTGCATTCTTTTTCTTCAGATATTAAGGGAACATTAACAGCGCTAATCTCATCTAACGCCTACATTCCTACCCAAAAAAGCAAGGAAAATATCGTATCTTTGATTAATCTTAAAATACTTCTTGGCCTAATTGTTTCAGCCTTTGCTATGGAGTGGTTTATAAGAAAATTTAACGGATTAATTTAAAAAGAAGAAGAATGGACAAATTACCTAAGATTGCTTTACCGGCAATATTTATATTTATTTTATTGGCAATTTTAATTTCTAAATCTGCAGTGACTATAGATTCTGGTCAAGCTGGCGTTTTGTATAAAACCTTTGGTGGAGGTGTGGTCACAGATGAGGCTCCAATGGGAGAAGGTTTTCATATAGTTGCCCCATGGAACAGAATATATATTTACGAAGTTCGGCAGCAAGAAGTACTGGAAAAAATGAATGTACTTTCCAGCAACGGTTTGGATATCAAATTAGAGGCATCTGCTTGGTTTGAACCCATTCGTAACGATTTGGGAAGGTTGCACCAAGAAAAAGGAGAAGATTATATACAAAGGGTATTACTACCAACAATTAGATCCGCAGCCCGTTCTGTAGTAGGACGTTATACTCCAGAGCAGTTATACTCCAGCAAAAGGGATGCCATCCAACAAGAAATATTTGACGAGACCCAGAAAATAGTTGAAGGACAATATATTCAATTGAATGAAATACTTGTTAGGGATGTGACCTTACCACCAACTATAAAAGATGCCATTGAGCGTAAATTAAAGCAAGAGCAAGAATCTTTGGAATATGAGTTCCGATTGGTAACAGCTTCCAAAGAAGCGGAAAAGGTACGTATCGAGGCCCAAGGTAAGGCCGACGCCAACCGTATCTTAAGCGCCTCCCTAAATGATCAGATTCTAAAGGATAAAGGAATCGATGCCACTTTGAAGTTAGCGGAATCCCCGAATTCTAAGGTAGTTATTGTAGGTGGAGGCGGTGAAGGTTTACCATTGATTTTAGGGAATAACTAAACAGCGGAAAGTAAACTTTTTGTTTCATTTTAAACTTTTGTTTTGTGAAATGAAAAATACCTTTTACTTTTACAAAAGAATGAAAAACAGAACTACACATCATCATTTCCTTATACACGCTCAGGCGAGGTAGGAATGTATTGTAGTAGTACAAGATATTTTAAAACCCGTTTGAGCAATCAAACGGGTTTTGTTTTTGGCTTCGCCAGACAAGGAATTAAAAAGAAATAAGGTTATTATGAAAATTAGAATAGCGATTCAGAAATCGGGAAGATTGAACGAGGATTCCCTCCAAATCCTTAAGGATTGTGGCATATCTATAGACAACGGAAAAGATCAGTTAAAAGCCAATAGCCCAAACTTTCCTATGGAAGTATTTTATCTTAGAAACGGGGATATCCCACAATACCTTAGGGACGGGGTTGTAGATATAGCCATTATTGGCGAAAACGTGCTTATTGAAAAAGGGGATGATATAAGGATTGCAGAAAAGCTTGGTTTTTCTAAATGCAAGGTCTCTTTGGCGGTTCCGAAATCGTACAAATACAAATCGATTACCGACTTTGAAGGCAAACGCATTGCTACATCCTACCCCAATACAGTTCGCAATTATTTAAAGGAAAAAGGCGTTTCGGCAGAGTTGCATATTATTACGGGCTCCGTAGAAATTGCGCCAAATATTGGCTTGGCAGATGCTATTTGCGATATAGTTTCCAGCGGTAGCACCCTTTTTAAAAATAACTTAAAGGAGGTAGAAGTAATGCTAAAAAGTGAAGCCGTGTTAGCCGTTTCTCCTAGCATATCCGAAGAGCGGAAAGTCTTGTTGGGAAAATTACAGTTCAGGATTCAGTCCGTATTAAGGGCCCGGCAATCCAAATATGTACTGTTGAACGCGCCAAATGAAAGACTTAAAGAAATTTTGGCACTATTGCCTGGCATGCGCAGTCCTACCGTACTGCCTTTGGCGGATAAAGGTTGGAGCTCTGTACATACGGTTATTAACAAAGATACTTTTTGGGAAGTTATAGATGAGCTAAAGCAAGCGGGTGCAGAAGGTATTTTGGTATGTCCTATAGAGAAAATGGTACTGTAACCCCTTCTAGCCTCACAAAATTGGAGGGATAAAAAATATGTATCTATAGGAATTTCAAATAATTTCTCAGGATAGATGCTGAAATAAGAAACTATGAATAAAGTATATAATCCAACTCGATCGGAGTGGCCAGCTGTTCTTAAAAGGCCAACACAAACTGTAGCGGACATAGAGGAGACCGTAAATCAAATTTTTGCAGCGGTACGGCAACAGGGCGATAGCGCTATTTTTAGTTACACAAAACAGTTTGACAAGGTAGCCTTGGATACCATTATTGTGACCGAAGACGAGATTGCAGAAGGGAAAGGATTGGTTTCCGAGGAACTAAAGAAAGCCATTCAATTAGCGAAAAAGAATATAGAAATCTTCCATAGGGCGCAAATCACCGGTAGGGTAGAAGTAGAGACTACAAAAGGAGTGCGTTGCTGGCAAGAAAAACGACCTATACAGAAAGTGGGACTTTATATTCCTGGCGGAACTGCACCTTTGTTTTCAACGATATTAATGTTGGCTGTGCCGGCAATTATTGCTGGCTGCACTGAGATAGTACTATGCTCGCCTCCGAATGCGGAAGGGAAATTACATCCGGCCATTTTATACACCGCGAGTTTATGTGGTGTCACCAAAATTGTAAAAGCGGGAGGCATCCAAGCTATTGCTGGGATGACTTTTGGTAGTAAAAGCATCCCTCAAGTATATAAAATTTTTGGGCCGGGCAACCAGTTTGTAACGGTCGCCAAACAAATTGCCACCAAACACGGGGTAGCTATTGACATGCCAGCTGGTCCTAGCGAATTATTGGTGGTGGCGGACGATACAGCAAATGCCGCTTTTGTTGCCTCTGATTTGTTAAGTCAGGCAGAGCATGGGGTAGATAGTCAAGTTATTCTTGTTTCCACCTCCAAATCCCTTATAGATACTGTGGAAGCTGAAATACAGTTGCAATTAGACGCCTTGCCCAGAAAAGCAATAGCGGAAAAGGCCATAGCAAATAGTAAGTTGATATATGTACAGGATGACCAGACGGCTATTGATCTTATTAATGAATACGGACCAGAACATTATATTGTTTGTGTTGCCAATGAGGATTTCTATGTAGAAAATACGCTTAATGCAGGCTCTGTCTTTATAGGCAACTACACTCCTGAAAGCGCGGGGGATTACGCCTCAGGAACCAATCATACCTTGCCCACCAATGGCTATGCCAAGCAGTACAGCGGAGTGAATCTGGATAGTTTTATGAAGAGTATGACCTTTCAGAAAATAACGGAGGTAGGTATTAAAACAATTGGAAACGCCATAGAATTAATGGCCGAAGCAGAAGGTTTACAGGCGCACAAAAATGCAGTCACACTACGTTTGAATAGTTTAAAATGAATTTCAATATAGATAAAATAACAAGAGAAAACGTAAAAGGATTACAACCGTATTCCTCGGCACGTGACGAGTATGTTTCGGATGGCTCCAAAATGGTATTTTTGGACGCTAATGAGAATCCGTTCGAGAATGGTGTCAACCGCTATCCTGATCCAAAACAAAGAAGTCTCAAAGCGGCATTGGCGGAGCAAAAGAATATAAAAGAAGAAAATATCCTTTTAGGCAATGGCAGCGATGAAGTATTGGATTTATTGTTTCGGGCGTTTTGTGAGCCCAAAAAGGATAATATAATTACCTTACCACCTACGTACGGCATGTACCAAGTATTATCGGGAATCAATACCATAACCAATAAAACCGTTTTGTTGGATGCCGATTTTCAGCCTAAGGTAGAGGATATTTTGAATAAGGTGGATGAAAACTCCAAGCTGTTATTCATCTGTTCGCCGAACAATCCGAGCGGTAATAGTATCTCATCTCAAAAAATTAAAACGCTTTTGGAAAACTTTAAAGGCTTGGTGATTATTGATGAGGCGTATATCGATTTTTCATCGGAAGAAAGTTGGGTATCCCGTTTACCCGAATATCCCAATCTGGTGATTACCCAAACCCTCTCCAAAGCATACGGAATGGCAGGAATTCGTTTGGGAATCTGTATCGCATCCGCAGAAATTATATCGGTTTTGAATAAAATAAAACCGCCGTATAACGTCAACGAACTCACCCAACAACGGGCCTTGGAACGCGTTGCGGATAAAAAGTCGGTTCAAACGGAAGTACGTCATATTTTGGATGAACGGGACAAATTGAATGAGACTTTAAAAACTGTTCCATTTGTTTCAAAAATATACCCAAGCGATGCAAATTTTATATTGGCCAAAGTGGATAATGCTACACATCGGTACAATCAATTGCTAAAAAAAGGGATTGTAGTCCGGAACCGAACCACACAGCCCTTGTGCGAGAACACCTTGCGTTTTACGGTAGGTACATCGGAAGAAAACAATCATTTAATTACGGCTCTAAAATCATTAGAATGACTAAAGAAAACTATAAAAGTTCCCACCTCGAAGGGAGAGGGGGAAAGCGCGTCCTCTTCATAGACCGTGATGGCACCATTATCAAAGAAACGGTAGATGAGCAAATAGATGCCTTTGAAAAAATGGTATTTTATCCAAAGGCTTTTACGTTTTTAGGCAAAATAGCTAAGGAACTGGATTATGAACTGGTCATGATTACCAATCAAGATGGTTTGGGAACGGACGCCTTCCCTGAAACCACCTTTTGGCCCGTACATAATTTTATACTAAAATCCTTTGAAAACGAAGGGGTGATTTTTGACAAGGTATTTCTAGATAGAACCTTCCCCCATCAGAATGCCGATACCAGAAAACCAGGGACGGGTTTATTGACGGATTACTTCTCAGCATCTTATGATCTTGCAAACTCTTTTGTTATCGGTGATCGTTTAACCGATATAGAACTGGCCAAAAACCTAGGTGCCAAGGGTATTTTTATTAATGATCAAACAAATCTGGGAACAGGTGAAATTACGGTGAAAAGGGAAGCGCTAGATGATGTAATTGCTTTGGAAACCAACGATTGGGAAAAAATTTACGAGTTTTTAAAACTAAAGGCTAGGACGGCAGAAATCAAAAGAAAAACGAACGAAACCGATATCTATATAAAGCTAAACCTCGATGGAACCGGTAAAAGTGAAATCAACACCGGACTCGCATTTTTTGACCATATGCTAGACCAATTGGCGCGCCACGGTCAGATGGACTTGGAAATAAAGGTAAACGGCGATTTGGAAGTAGATGAACACCATACCATTGAAGATACCGGAATTGCGCTGGGAGAAGTCTTTCATGGGGCTTTAGGAAATAAGTTGGGAATAGAACGCTATGGCTTTTGTTTGCCTATGGACGATTGTTTGGCGCAAGTCGCAATAGATTTTGGGGGTAGAAATTGGCTTGTCTGGGAAGCCGACTTTAAAAGGGAAAAAGTAGGGGATATGCCCACAGAAATGTTCCATCACTTTTTTAAATCATTTACGGATGGTGCCAAGGCCAACCTGAACGTAAAAGCTGAGGGCACCAATGAACACCATAAAATAGAGGCTATTTTTAAAGCCTTTGCCAAGGCTATAAAAATGTCCGTAAAGCGGGATATGGAAAAAATGGTATTACCGAGCACAAAAGGGATGCTTTAAACTTTTCCTTAGCCCCAAAAAGGGGAGCAAAAAACCAATATGAACAACGATAATATTCAGCAACAAATCAAAAAAGACTCTTCTTTCGGGGACAGGGAGGGCGTCGTCATTATAAATTATGGAGCCGGTAATATCCAGAGCATCAAGTTCGCCATTAAGCGTTTGGGCTATGATGCTAAGTTGAGCAACGATGCGGACGAAATACGACAAGCGGACAAGGTAATTTTTCCAGGTGTGGGAGAGGCCAGTTCTGCCATGAAGAAACTTTGGGAAAGCGGCCTTCACGATTTAATTCCGACCTTAACACAGCCCGTACTCGGGATTTGTTTGGGCATGCAATTGATGTGCAACTCCTCTGAGGAAGGCAATACGCAAGGTTTGGGTATTTTTGATGTTCCAGTGCTAAAATTTGATACCGCTAAGGTTAAAGTGCCACAAATTGGGTGGAATGAAATAACCGATTTGAAATCTCAATTGTTTAAAGGGATTAATGAAAAGGAGCACATTTATTTGGTACATAGTTTTTATGCGCCGGTTTGTGAAGAGACTATTGCAGAATGTGAGTATGGCTTTAGATACAGTGCTGCTTTACAAAACGGTAATTTCTATGGCACTCAGTTTCATCCAGAGAAGAGCAGTACAGTTGGCGAAAATATCTTAGCTAATTTTTTAAAATTATAATGGAAAACAATTTCTTCATTTCAAAAGATAAAAAGTTATTGAATGTAAACGCCATAAAGGAGTTCCTAGCTGATGAATATTGGGGTAAAGGAAGAACATTGGAAGAAGTTGAAAAGACAATTTCAAATTCCTATTGTTTTGGAATGTACACTCTAGAAAATGAACAGATAGGCTTTGCAAGAGTGGTTACGGATTACATATATTTTGGGTATTTTATGGATGTTATCATATTGAAAAAATTTCAAGGAAAGGGATATGGTAAAAAACTAGTGGAATATATGCTCCAGGATGAAATTATAAAAGGCCTTAAAACAGTGGCATTAAAAACCAAGGACGCACATAGTTTTTATTCGCGTTTTGGATTTAAGCAAATTGGAGATTCTCCTTTGTGGATGGCTATTGATAGACAAACGTTATTATAATAAGATGAGAATAATACCCGCCATAGATATTATAGACGGTAAATGTGTCCGACTCTCAAAAGGAGATTACGATACCAAGAAAATATACAACGAGCGCCCTTTAGAAGTCGCAAAGGAATTTGAGTCGTATGGTATCCAGTATTTGCATTTAGTAGATTTGGACGGGGCGAAATCCAAACACATTGTTAATCACAAGGTACTGGAACAAATCGCATCGCAAACCAACTTAAAAATTGATTTTGGTGGTGGTTTAAAGACAGATGATGATTTACGCATTGCCTTTGAAAACGGAGCTAAACAAATTACAGGAGGCAGTATTGCGGTTAAAAATCCAGATGTATTTTGGGGTTGGATAGAAAAGTACGGGGCCGATAAAATTATTCTGGGTGCCGATGCCATGGACGAAAAAGTAGCCGTATCCGGCTGGCAAGAAGAATCCAAGGAAGAGTTAATTCCCTTTATACGAGCCTACCAAGCCAAGGGAATTGAATATGTGATTTGCACGGATATTAGCAAGGACGGCATGTTGCAAGGGCCTTCTTTTGCGTTATATGAGAAAATACTGGAAGAAACTAGTATCGCTTTGGAACAAGGTCAAAGAGGTATCAAACTCATCGCCTCGGGTGGTATTTCTACCTTTAGCGAATTGCCTCTGTTGGAAGATATGGGCTGCGAAGGTGTTATTATCGGAAAGGCGATTTATGAGAATCGCATTAGTCTAAAACAATTGGAAAACTATATTTTAAGCCTATGAGCAACGAGGAGAAATTAGTTGAGGAACTGGTAAAAAATGCGCTCTACCGTATAGACGAAAGTACCAGAATGATAAATACAAGCTTGGAACATGTCACGGAAGAGCAATTTTGGCAAAAACCCAATAGCTCTTTAAATAGCATAGGCAACCTCATTTTGCATTTGTGTGGAAATATGACCCAGTACGTTATTTCCTCCTTGGGTGAGATAGAAGACAAGCGAAACAGGGTAGCCGAATTTACGTTAGATAAAACAACGGATAAAGCTAATCTCTTGGCCAAATTGATGGAAACGACCGATACCGCCAAACGCGTTATCTTTGATGCTACTCTACAGCAGTTTCTAAAACAACGTTCTGTGCAGGGGTTTTCGCTCTCAGGCGTTGGCGTGGTAATGCATGCGGTGGAACACTACTCGTACCATACAGGACAAATCGCATTCTGGGTAAAACAGTTGCATAATGTGGATTTAGGATTTTATGAAGGAGTTGATCTGAATACAAAAAGCCCCCCAGTCTCCGGAGGGGGAAACTGATGTTTGCTTTAAAGACATATATGATGACAGAAAAAAGACAGTTAAGTACAAATTCTCCCCTTTTTGGGAGGTTAGATGGGCCATTTATATGTTAGCAAAAAGAATCATACCCTGTTTGGATATCAAGGATGGGCGAACGGTAAAGGGCGTTAATTTTGTGGATTTACGCGATGCGGGAGATCCAGTGGAACTGGCTGAAATATACAGTAAGGAAGGAGCCGATGAACTCGTATTTCTAGATATTTCCGCAACGGAACAGAAACGAAAGACCTTAGCAGATTTGGTCTATCGTATTGGTGAAAAAATAAATATTCCCTTTACTGTTGGCGGTGGAATCTCCTCTGTGGAGGATGTAGATATACTATTGCAAAATGGAGCGGACAAGGTTTCCATTAATTCCTCGGCGGTCAAGAATCCACAATTAATTAACGATTTGGTAGCTAAATTCGGTTCCCAATGCATTGTGGTGGCGATTGATGCAAAACAAATCAACGGAAAATGGACGGTACACTTGGTAGGTGGCAAAGTACCCACGGAGCTAGATCTATTCGATTGGGCAAAGGAAGTGGAACAACGGGGTGCTGGTGAAATTATGTTTACGTCTATGGACCATGACGGCACCAAAGAAGGCTTTGCAAACGAAGCCTTAGCCCGACTATCAACGGAATTGAACATTCCAATCATCGCATCGGGCGGTGCAGGCAACATGCAACATTTTACCGATACATTTATAAGAGGCAAAGCAGATGCGGCCCTTGCGGCTAGTGTTTTTCACTTTAAGGAAATAAAGATTAAAGATTTGAAAGTAGAATTGGAGGAAAACGGAATTCCGGTTCGCCTGTAAAATATAGAATAGTGTTACGAGCGCAGAAAGAAGATAAAACTTTGGTCGTGAATATATTATTGGAAGCATTTGAACCTATAAAAGTGGACAATTCCATCAACTTTGTGGTCAAACAGGATAAAAAACGGGGAAAACGCATGCGAGTCTTAATGGAGTATCTTTTTGACAAGGCCCTGCGCACGGGAGCCATTTATGTATCGGACAATCGGGCTGGTTGTTTGTTGATTACCTATGCCGACAAGGATAGTTTTAGCATTTCCAAGGTAGTTTCTACCTTGCGTTTAGTATTCAAAACTATTGGGATAGATAGGGTAAAGAAAGTACTTAGGCGGCAAGCAATTATAAAGCGAAATTATCCTGAGGGAAACTATATAAGGCCTATGATCTTCGCGGTTAAAAATGAATATAGGGGCACAACTACGGCTGCCAAACTTGTTTTGGAAGTGTTCAAGGTTTTTAAGGACAACCAATTGCCGATTATCGTGGATACGGCATCCGAGCATCATGTAAGGTTATATCAAAAATTCGGGTTAAAAATTTTCAAAAAGGAACAAGAACTCGGTTTTCCCATTTACCTATTACGAATGAATAGGCCCCATAACCCCTTAAACGGGAATTAACTTAGATACACGTACAGTTATGCAAAACGACAATACTTTTAAGGCGCCCAAATGGGACGACATTCTCAAAAATACAATCACCGACCCCAATACAGGCAACCTTGTACCCGCTATCATCCAGGACGCTCGCACCAAAAACGTATTGATGCTGGGGTACATGAACCGGGAAAGTTTGGCGAAAACCCAAGAAACGGGGAAGGTTACTTTTTTTAGTCGTTCTAAGCAACGCTTATGGACAAAAGGTGAGGAAAGCGGTAATTTTCTCAATGTTGTGGACATAAAGAACGATTGCGATCAAGACAGCTTGTTAATTTTTGTAAATCCAGTCGGACCTACCTGCCATACCGGAAGTGATACCTGTTGGAACGAGCAGAACAAATCGCATTTTGGATTTTTATCAGAGTTAGAACACACAATAGCGGAGCGTCGCACCGCTGCGGATGGTAAAAAATCCTATGTAGCATCCTTATTTGACAAAGGCATAAATAAAATTGCCCAAAAAGTCGGGGAGGAGGCCGTAGAAACGGTCATTGAAGCTATGGACGATAACGATGAGCTGTTCCTATATGAAAGTGCAGATCTATTGTTCCATTATATGATTTTGCTTCAGGCTAAAGGTTTTGCGCTTAAGGATATTGAGGCAGAATTGATGAAAAGGAGGAAATAGTTTTTAGAGGATAAGCGGTAGCTTTAGGTTTGAAACTGCGCTTTAAAGTGAGTCTTTAACGTCAATTATCCGTAATTCAAGGACTGCGTTTCTCTGACTAGGAAAAAGTAAAATCCTGATTTTGAACTAAATTATTGCTCATAAATCTTTTTTTTTGGATCAAAAGTTTCTTTGAGCTTATACTGAATGACATTTATGATTTAAAAAAAGCTTACGTCACTTCAACTAAAAATAGAGGAAATATAGCTCTTGACTATCGGTAAAAACAAGAAAAAAATAAGGGTTGGCTACTTCAAAATAAGAATAGACTCCAATAACAATTGAAACCGTTGCGGCTTTTTATTCCCGATTAAAAAACGCAATTCTTCAATGCTTTCTTGATCAAAATTGGGCAAGTCCACTTTTCTACCACGGAAGATAGGGTAAAAGTCGGATAACTTGAATTCTAGGGTTTGCCAATCGCCTGTAGTATCAAACGTAGTGATATAACTATAGCTGTGGCGGCGTTTGTCCTTTATCCGAAACTGGTAGGTATTCCCATCGCCCTTAAAATGTATTCGAACGGTGCTATTCGGTTTGACCGGGAGGGTCTCCATATCATACTTCACGGATGAGAAGCCACCATTGTTCTCAAGAGAAACTTCTCCGGAGAATTTCCCATAACCGTCATTGGTAATTGAAAATTCACCCGAAGAACGCCCACCCATGACTACATCATCTACGACAGACCAGTTTTTAGTTGTAGGATTAATTTTAAAGTCGACAATCGTTTGTGCTGTAATCATGTTGGTTTTGAGAAAAATTAGGATTAAAAATTTAATTTGATATGTCATATTATTTTCGACTAGCATGTGAAGCGTGGAGCCTTACGGATGAAACTACTCACTTTTTACAAAAATCATACAATGCTGCCATGGAAGGTTGTCTTTGTTTTCTTCCAAGGTAAAACCTATGGATTTCATTTCCTTTACTGCCTGGGCTTCGGTCATTTTATGCAATTCCTTTATAGGTACGCTTTGATCTTCGCCCCTATATTCTATCAAGAATAACTTTCCCTTTGGGCGCATGGCTTTTTTGATGGATACCATCATTTCGTAAGGAAAATTCATTTCGTGGTACACATCAACAATCAACACCTTGTCTACGGAGTTAGCTTCCAAATTCACGCTCTTTTCGCTGCCTTTGACCAAACTTACATTTGAAAATTTCCCGTCTGTCTTTTTTGTCTGCATTGCCGCCAACATCTCCTCTTGGATATCAACGGCATATATTGCCCCGGATGTGGCTATGTTCGCCATTTTAAACACATGGTAACCGGAACCTGCTCCAATATCTGCAATGGCATCGGTCTTAGTTATGTTCATGTTTTTCAATAGTTTAGAGGTATTCTCTTCGGCTTCCCGCTCGTCTCGTTCTAACCAGGACATCCCTTGATATCCCATAACATGGGAAATTTCCCTACCCATGAACCATTTCCCGATTCCGTTGTAATCGCCCTCCTTATAAATGTAGCGGTCTTCTTGCCCGAATAAGACAGTAGTTCCGAGATAAAGTAAAAGAATGGGTAAAAGGGTTACTTTTCTTAGCATATCCGAATTCATTTTTCCTTACTTGTATTAATTATAAAGTTAGGGGTTTACCTGCTTATCTTTTCGTAACAAAACTTTAAAATTACAGGAGGGGTGTATCTTGTTTCATGTTGCAGAAGACAGATTTTTCCATAATGTACTAATGTACAGAGATTTAAAAAAATAGCAATCCAAATATTGCTTACCTAGATTTAGGGATGTGCTTTGATTGGTTTACTCTTGAATATGTCTTGTTTTATAGTTCCTTAAATAGAAAAGGCGGGCGGAGATTTAAAAATCTTCAAAAAATAGCCTTAAAGCGAAATTAATCTTGCTTTTTCGTATCTTTTTGCGCATAAAAAACCGAAAACCACCATGAAAAAAACATCCTTTTTCCTATCTCTGCTATGTGCCTTGTTTGTAACGGCGAGCTCCTTTGCCCAGCGACAACTATCTAAAAAACAGATCGAAAAATTAAAATTCGAGGCCGCCGCCATTGTCGAGGCAAACAAAAAGGAGTCCCAAGTAATGGTGGACAAAATATTCAGTTTTGCCGAGTTGGGTTTTCAAGAAGTGGAGTCATCGGCATATCTTACTGGAATTCTTAAAGAAAACGGTTTTGAGATAGAAAATTCAATATCCGGAATTCCAACGGCCTGGTTCGCTAGTTGGAGTAATGGCAAAGGACCAACCATAGCATTGGGTAGTGATGTAGATTGTATACCAAAAGCATCACAGTATCCTGGGGTAGCTTACCATAAACCAATCGTAGACGGTGCTCCGGGCCACGGGGAAGGACATAATGCCGGAATACCGATGAACATTTCTGCTGCCCTGGCCGTGAAACAGATCATGGAGCGTGAAAATATTGGTGGCACCCTACTTGTTTGGCCAGGTATTGCAGAAGAATTAGTAGCAGCCAAGGCATGGTATGTAAGGGACGGACTTTTCGATGACATTGACATGTGTATATTTACTCATGTGAGCGATAACCTAACTGTTTCTTATGGTCCTACCAGGGGTACCGGATTGATCTCTGTAGAATATTCTTTTGAAGGAGAATCTGCCCACTCCGCCGGATCGCCATGGCGCGGTAAAAGTGCCTTGGACGCGGCCGAATTAATGAATATAGCTTGGAATTACAAACGGGAGCACTTGCATCCGCTAAGACGTTCCCATTCTGTCTTTACCGATGCTGGCGATCAACCGAATGTTGTGCCTTCCAAGGCAGCGATATGGTTTTATTTTAGGGATATCAAATACGACGGAATCATGGAAATGTACAAGGAGGCAAACCAAATTGCCGATGGTGCCGCAATGATGACCGGGACTACTGTTTCGCATAAAGTACTGGGTGCTGCTTGGCCTAGGCATTATAACAAGGTAATTGCGGAGACCATGTATGATAATATCAAACAAGTGGGACTGCCTGTATGGTCCGAGGCAGATCAAATCTTGGCCAAAGCCGTGCAGACCGAGGTCGGCTCCGAGAAAATAGAAGGTTTGAGTACGAAGCTGGATGATTTGGGCCTTCCCGTTCTGGAACCGGTAAGCGGTGGTTCGGACGATATTGGCGATATTTCGTGGAAAGTGCCAACGGTAACCATGCGTTTTCCATCTAACATTCCCGGATTGCAAGGGCATCATTGGAGCAATGCCATTTCGATGGCAACACCTATTGCCCATAAGGGCGTAGTGGCAGGGGCCAAGGCAGAGGCCATGACCATTTTGGATTTTCTTTTGAAACCAGAGCTGTTAACCGGAGCTTGGGATTACTTTACAAATGAACAGACCAAGGAAACCAAATTTATTCCCATGATTTCGGAAAGTGATATGCCCCCCATTTACCTAAATGCCGATAAACAGGGACAATTCAGGTCCCAATTGGAACAGTTTTATTTTGACGAAACTAAATTTGATACCTATTTGGAGCAGCTGGGAGTCGAGTATCCCACATTGAAAAAATAGACTAGGTTTTTTTGGGACAACAAAAGGTTTTATTACGCACTAAAAAGGGCAAATATTCCAAGCGTGCATAAGTTTGCTGTTTGTGCCGATTCCCTTAATTTAGTGCCCTTAAACTTATTTACCTAAAATATAGCCTAGCACGGTATCAAAATGGCACCAAAAAACAAAACTACACCGGTCTGCGGAGTTACTCTTTGTACAAAAATGATCGGAAGTCCATGGAAACCGATTATTCTATTCCGAATTTCTAAAGGAATCAACAGGTTTACTACCCTGTTGCGGGAAATAGAGGGCATTAACCGTCAGATGTTGAGTAAGCAGTTAAAGCAGTTGGAAAAATCTGGAATTTTAGAACGACAGACCTTCGCTGAAATCCCACCTAGAGTAGAGTATTCATTAACGCCTTTGGGCAAATCGCTGTTGCCCGTAGTTCAGTCCATGAAAAGTTGGGGAGACAAGCAGTATGGCACTACACCAAAGATTGTTAAAAAAGAAGCTAGGCCCAAGCCGCAACAAATTGGATTATTTGACTAGTACCCTAATTCTGCTAACCCTTATATGTATGATTTAAGGGGAATACCAGCGTTAAAACTATACTAACTTCTTTTCTAGCAAAGCCATATAAAATCCATCAAAACCACTTTTTGAGGCATATATTTTCTTCTCGCTGATAAGGGTGAAATCAGTTCCATCTTCACTGGATAAAAACGACTTCACCTGATCGTTGTTCTCCTGAGGCAGAATAGAGCAGGTCGCATAGACCATTTTCCCTCCTGGCTTTACTATTTTACTGTAGCTCCCCAAGATTTCGCGTTGGGTCTTTGTGATTTTTTCTAAAAATTCCGGTTGCATTTTCCATTTGGTATCCGGATTTCTGCGGATAACTCCCAAACCAGTACAAGGCGCATCTATAAGTACCCTATCCGCACTACCATATAGTTTCTTGAATACTTTGGTAGATGTAATTTCCCTTGGTTCAATGTTATGCGCACCGTTTCTTCTGGCGCGGCGTTTTAATTCTTTTAACTTGCTACCATAGAGATCCATGGCTATCAATTGGCCTTTGTTTTCCATCAAAGCCGCTATGTGCAGGGATTTGCCCCCAGCTCCCGCGCATGTATCCACCACACGTTGGCCGGGCTTTACATCCAATAGTTCTGCTACCAATTGTGAGGAGGCGTCCTGTACCTCAAAAAAGCCTTTTTTAAACGATTCCGTTACAAAAACATTAGCTCGTTCCGGTAAACGGAGTGCTAAAGGATAGCCTTTTATGGGCTCCGCAACAATACCTTCGTCCAATAGGGCTTTTCTTAATTCTTCTTTAGTGGTTTTTAGGGTATTGGTGCGCAGAATAACTTCGGCAGGTTCGTTTAGCTTAGCTATTTCTGCCGTCCATAATTTTTCTCCTAGAGATTTTTCGCAGAGCTCGTCTATCCAATCCGGCACCGCTTCACGAAATTTTCTAATTTTTGAAAGCTCATCGAATTTACCTTTAATACGGCGTTCCGGAGTGGGTTCCAGTTGTTTCCAATCGGGTAGGTCAATACCCTTTAAAACTGCCCAAACCGCCCACATACGAAAAAGGTCGGGCCTGCTGAAGGGTTCCCGTACATCGGCAATTTCCATATAAAGTCTTTTGTAACGGACCATTTCGTAAGTGGTTTCAGCAATAAATCCCCGATCCCTGGCTCCCCAGCGTTTATCGAACTTTAATACCTTTTGTACCACCTTATCGGCGTACTCTCCTTCGTTGAATATCAAATTCAGAGCGTCGATTACGGCAAATACTAGGTTTCTGTGCAGTTTCATTCTAAAAAATTAAGGCTGCAAAGGTATTGTTTTAGAAGCGATTCCCTTTATTTTTGACAAACTTTATAAACATGCGCTACTTTAGCTTTTTACTCGTATTTATCCTATTAGCTTCCTGTTCACAGGTGGAAAGGAAAACCACTTTTACAACTGTGGATGTAGAGACCCTATATAGCGATTCCCTTAGTATTCGGGCTATAGAGCTCATGGGCACTAGTTTGGCCTTTGCAGCCAATAAAGGGACGTTTGGTTCTATTGATCTTGCTACCGGTAAAGTGCGGACCAATGTTCAAAAATACGATAGCCTCCTACCTGAATTCCGCGCGGTAGCCCATACGGCCGCCGATTTTTTCATGTTGTCCGTTGCTAATCCTGCCCTGCTTTACAAAACAGGGGAGAAGGGTAGGATGGAGTTGGTTTATAAGGAAGAGGACGATGCCGTATTTTACGATGCGATGACTTTTTGGAACGATGATGAAGGAATTGCCGTTGGAGATACGATGAACGGATGCATGAGTATTATTACCACGCGTGATGGCGGAAACACTTGGACTAAATTAGCTTGTTCCCAACTTCCCGAGGGTATTGTCGGCGAAGGTGCCTTTGCAGCAAGCAATACCAATATTGCTGTTGTAGGCGACAAAACATGGGTGGCAACCACCAAACGTATCCTGTTTTCTGGGGATAAAGGCCTCACTTGGGAAGTCCAAAATACACCTATTAAAATAGCGGAACCGACAGAGGGTATCTACTCTATTGCTTTTTATGATGAAAATATAGGGGTGGCCATTGGAGGGGATTATACCGAGCCGGAGCGCAAGACGGAGAATAAAGCAATCACGACCAACGGCGGTAAAACGTGGGAGATTATGGCTGATGGCATGTTGCCTAATTATAGGAGCTGCATCCAGTTTATTCCCAACACAGATGGACAAGGTCTCGTTGCCCTAGGTTTTACAGGAATTGCATACTCTAGTGACATGGGAAAATCATGGAATCAACTGTCCGACGAATCTTTCTTTACACTTCGCTTTCAAAACGATTCTGTGGCCTTTGCGGCCGGGCGGGATAGGATTTCGCGGTTAGTTTTTAGGTAAGTTTTTTGTGATAGTTGGATGTTTTTAGAGGTTAGCCGATAGTGAAAAAAAGTTGCGGTAGGCAGTTGCAGTAAACAGATTGTTGCGCTAAGATTGTTTTGAACTTTTTTTTATTCGGTTGTCGAAATTTTTCTAACCTCTGGTTTTTTGAGTTTGTATTTGAGTTTGAACTTGATAGTTTAAATTAACGCCCACCTCTGTTTTGCCGGTATTGCCTTATAAGCTGTCGTTTAAAATCTTCTTCGGAATTGAGTAAAAGCAAGATTTTTTTAGCCGTCAATACCTTTTTTAGTTCAACTAAATACCAAGCACTCAGCTGTTCCTCCGTGGTTTTAAAATCTGTAAATTGTTCTAAAAGAGCCGCAGCTTCCGTTTCGGATAGTTCAGTGGCAGCCTCCATTTTACTACGTATCTCGATGCGCTCCTTTCGCCGCAGGGACTCCCGTTTTTCTTCAAACTCGTTATAAACGGGCCAAAATTGTTGGGCTTCCATGCTAGTAAGCCCTAGTTGCTCTGTAATAAATGCCACTTTTAAGGATTTTATTTTATCCCCATTTCCTCTCTGGCCATGGCCAAAGGTGGTGATAAGTAGCACTAAGATAATAACTGCTCTATTCATCTTCTTCTAAGTTTAGTTCTTCATAATCGTCTACACGTTCGTTGAGATAATCCAAAATATGTTCCTCACTAAGCTCCGAGTTTAAAAAATCGGTTATCTCCAAGCCATCAACGGGTAGTACTTCCGCTATTTCGTAGGAGCTCAGTCCTATATCATTATTTTCAAAATAGTTTTCTATATCGGTGTTCGCTATATCATCCCAAGAAGTGTTTTCTTTTGTTGTGTCCCAATTTAAACCAATGAACACCAGTATTATAGCCGCTATAGAAGCGGCCACCAAGTAATACTTTCTGTTTGGTTTCAGTGGAATTACCTTGGTTTCTCTCTGCTCCAATTTTTCCTTAATACTGTCATTTAGGCCATCAAAATAACCGTCTGGTAGGGCAAAACCATTTTCCTTGGGTAGTTTAAGACTTTCCTCTCGTAACCTAGTAGACAGGATATCCGAGAATTCCTCGAAATAGGTGGGGGGCGTTTTAAAAGGATTGTTTTTATCTGATGCTTTCATTTGTATGTTTTGATGCCTAATTCTCCAAGAGGATTAATCTTCTTTTAGAAATGCTTCTATCTTTTTAACGGCCAAGTGATAGGAAGCTTTTAATCCTCCAACACTAGTGCCCAATATTTCTGATATTTCTTCATATCTCAATTCCTGAAAATACTTCATGTTGAATACCAGTTTTTGTTTTTCCGGCAGCGTGGCGATGGCTCTTTGTAATTGTAACTGTATCTCGTCCCCTTCAAAATAGACATCTGCCTGTAAATTGCCCGCCAGTCGCTCTTGATATTCTATTTCGTTCAATCCCAATTTTCTTGACTTCTGTTTCAAAAAACCTAGCGATTCGTTCGTAGCGATCCGGTACATCCAAGAGAACAATTTGCTTTCGCCTTTAAATCCATCTATATTTCTATAAATCTTTACGAACGTATTTTGCAACACATCATCTGTATCATCGTGATTTAGCACAATTCTTCTAATATGCCAGTACAAACGTTCCTTGTAAGTGTTTACGAGCACCTCAAAGGCACGGGCCTGCCTGTCCTTGTTTTGTAATTCAGCTACAAGTTCTTTTTCGGAAACCAAATATCCTTACTTTACTCGATAATCGAGATTAAAATGCTCCGACGCTTGCGTCGAACTATAAAACTTAAGTTTTTTCTTTACGCCTCGCTGGCTTGCCCCAAGGTCGTTTATCTCCTTTGACTTTCAATGTACAAAAAGGTTTAATGTGTATTTGGGTTTTAGTGAAATGATAGTGGCTAAAGTCGATTTTTTGGAAATGGGATGTCCGCCACGATTTGGAAAAAAAATTAATCTTGTAAAATTTATATTTTCATTTCATCGTGATCTTGTTATGAGCAAGAGCGGAAGTGTTACCTGCAAAATGAATCTCGATGACGAGTTCATTTTAAATATAACGGCACACAAAAATAAAGTTATGAGCACCGCGCAACCTTTTATGCTCGTTACCATCTTAGCTTAAAAACATTTAAAAATCGAACATCCTATAATATAAAGATCATGAAAACAAAAATAGTTCTTAGTCTGTTACTTTTTGGAATTACACTATCCTGTGAGAACGCTGTCGAGGATTCCTTTGTACAAAATCCCGATCTGGAAACTACCGAGGCCAAAGCCTTTATAGCGAAAACCAATGAATTTGCTCTGGATTTTTTCCAACGCCTGGCAGCCAATGAAGATGAAGAAAACTACATGATTTCCCCTGTAAGTTTGTCCATGGCATTGGGCATGGTACACAATGGGGCCGATGCCGAAACCTTGCAAGCCTTCGATGAAGTTTTAGGTGGCGGAAATACCTTAGCTGAAAGCAATACCTATAATGGTGCACTAATGGAATCATTAACTTCCAGTTCTAGTGGTACTACCTTGAATCTAGCGAATGCGATATGGATTCAGGAAGGATTTCCGGTAGAAACACAATTTGTGGAAACCAATAAACGATATTACGATAGTGAGGTTGCCAATGTTGATTTTAAAAAGGCTAGCACGGTAGATAGAGTTAATAAATGGGCCTTGGACAATACCAATGGTAAAATCAAGGATTTTGTAGCCGAATTCGATGACGAAACAGTACTCTTTTTAGCGAACGCTATTTATTTTAAGTCACAATGGAAATTTAGGTTTGAAAGGGATAGAACAATAGACCGTCCTTTCTATTTGTCCGAAACAAACAGCATCGAGGTGCCTATGATGAATATGACGGCCGAAGTGGCTACTGCTTATACGGACTTGTTTTCCGCCATAGCCTTGCCTTATAAAGAAAATCGGTTCGAAATGGTTATTTTATTGCCCAATTTTGGGATAACTACAAATACGATTATTGAAAATATGGACGTGACCGAGTTAGCCTCTCTTTTTAGCGAAAACCGAAAAAGTGAACTGGAAATTGGGATTCCCCGGTTTAAATTGGAATACTCAAAAACATTAAATAATGCCCTTACGGAATTAGGTTTGGGTATTGCGTTTGATAATGGAGCAAATTTTAAAGGAATAAACAAGGAAACAGATTTGTTTATCTCTAGTGTGTTTCAAAAAACTTTTATCGAGGTGAACGAGGAAGGCACCGAAGCCGCAGCGGTAACAGGCGTAGAGGTGGGAGTTACGTCAACACCGCCAAGTTTTGTAGCCGACCGACCGTTTCTATATATTATCCGTGAAAAATTTACAGGCGCCATCTGTTTTATGGGCAGGGTAGGGAACCCAAAGTAAACCACCTTAGCGAGAGTATTGTTTTATACCGAGTTAAACAAATTAAAGATTGGATTGGAATTTAAAATTTATATTCCAATCCTTATTTTATTAGCGGTCCAGCTCTTCAGTTGGGCAAACCTGGTTATATTACTAGGAAAAATTACCCCTTTTGGGGCTATGGAGCCAGGGACTGCATTTCCACCAGCTTATGATAGGTACCTTTTTTTTCTAAAAGTTCATTATGGCTGCCCTGCTCAACAATCTCACCTTTTTGTAATACTACAATAGTATCCGCGTTTTGAATGGTAGACAAGCGATGAGCGATTACAATAGAAGTGCGGTTCTTCATCATTTTTTCCAAGGCATCCTGCACCAAACGTTCACTTTCCGTGTCCAATGCCGAAGTGGCTTCGTCCAAGATCATTATAGGCGGATTTTTAAGAACGGCTCGTGCAATGGATAATCGTTGTTTCTGACCGCCACTCAATTTGTTTCCGCTGTCGCCAATATTGGTATCATAACCCTTGGGCAGTTCCATGATGAAATCGTGGGCATTAGCAATTTTGGCCGCTTCGGTAATTTCTTCCAAGCTGGCACCTTCTTTGCCCAGGCCTATATTATTCAGAACTGTGTCATTGAACAGGATAGAATCTTGGGTTACAAGACCCAACATGCCCCGAAGCGATTTTTTAGAGAGTTCTTTTATATTGATGCCGTCGATTTTTATATTCCCTTCGTTTACATCGTAAAAACGGGTTACTAAATTGGCTATAGTGCTTTTTCCGCTGCCCGACTGGCCTACCAGTGCCACCGTTCCGCCTTTAGGAACCTTGAGATTGAAATTCCTTAAAACGTACTCATCCTCATATTTAAAGGAAATATTTTCCAAGCAGATGTTGCTTTCAAAGACCGATTTTTCTACTGGATTATCAATTTCGGCGATGGGGTTTTCGGTTTCTAGTATTTCCAATACACGTTCTGCCGCTGCGTTTCCTTTTTGCACACCATAAGAAGCTTTGCTGATTGCTTTAGCCGGCGTTAAAAAGTTGTAGGCCAAGGCAATATAGCCGATGAAGGATGCGGCATCCAAGGTTTTATCGACAATCACGAGTTTTCCTCCAAACCACAACAACACCCCTATTACGAGAATACCTAAAAATTCACCCGTAGGAGAAGCCAAGTTTTGCCGGTTTAAAAGTGAGTTCGAAAACTTGAAAAATCGGTTGGTACTTTTATTGAAATTCCTAACAAATTTACTCTCGGCATTAAAAGCTTTTATCACACGTAAACCTCCCAAGGTTTCTTCTACTATTGATAAAAACTCTCCCTGTTCTCTTTGGACGCGATCAGATTTCTTCTTGAGTGATTTCCCTATTTTTGAAATAATCAGTCCTGAAATTGGAATAAAAATGAAGACGAACAAGGTTAGCTTTGGGCTAATGCCAAACATTATTAATAAGGTGAATAACATGGTTAGCGGTTCCCTGACTATAAGTTCCAAAATGGATAAAAAGGAGTGCTGAATTTCCAGTACATCCGTGGTTACCCGTGCTATCACATCTCCTTTTCGTTTCTCCGAAAAGTAAGAAAGGGGCAAATCCGTAATTTTCTTGTACATGGCATTTCTAATGTCCTGTAATACCCCATTCCGTAAAAAGGTAATGAAATACATAGCCAGGTAATTAAAAAAATTCTTTAATAGAAACATGATAAGAACTAGGCTGATGACCATAATAAGACCTTTCATCTGGTCATCACCGGCAAATTGGTTTACAGAATAATTAACGTACTCCAAGGCGAATTCCTTTATTTTAGACAAACCTTTGTAAATAGGTTCAACGGTCACCTTTTTTTCAGGATAAAAAATGACATCTAAGGTTGGAATTAAAGCAGCGAAAGCTAAGGCACTAAATAGTGCATAAAGAATATTAAAAAAGATATTGAGATACCCGTATCGCTTGTAAGGCTTCGCAAAACGAAGAATCTTCTTAAAATAGTCCATTAACTTAACTTAAGCTCGCTCAGGATGCGCTGTATTTTGGTATCTAATTCGGCACTTACTTTTTTGAAGTCCGCAGCCTGATCCAACTTTGTATTGGTGCTGATATAGAATTTGACCTTGGGTTCTGTTCCGCTTGGTCTTGCCGCTACTCTGGTACCGTCCTCGGTTTCGTAGATCAGTACGTTCGATTTAGGAATATCCATTGCTTTTTCTTCGCCGGTCAATACGTTTTTAGTTGTAGCCGTGTTGTAATCCTCGATCCATTTTACTTTGGAGCCTGCAACGGATGCTACAGGATTTTCCTTGAAATCTATAAGCATCTGTTTGATTTCTTCGGCACCGCTGATTCCTTTTTTGGTTAAGGATACCAAATGTTCTTTGTAAAAACCATAATCCACATAGCAATCTATTAAATCTTTATAGAAAGAACTGCCGTTTGCCTTAGCTTGGGCAGCAATCTCGCAGGCGAGTAGGGTGGAGGTCACGGCATCTTTATCACGCACAAAATCGCCCACCATGTAGCCGAAACTTTCCTCGCCTCCTCCAATAAAATCGGAATCGGGGAAATCCTTGATCATTTTACCGATCCATTTAAACCCGGTCAATGCCGTTTTGAATTCCACACCGTAGGATTTCGCCATTTTTTCCATCATGGGGGTGGAGACAATGGTAGTGGCAATAAATTCGTTGCCCTTAAAGCCTTTTTTCTTTCTCTTGTCTAGAAGAAATTTGGTCATAAGCACCATGGCCTGGTTTCCATTTACGATTTCCATCTTCCCGTCCAAGTTGCGCACGGCGATGCCCAAGCGATCGCTGTCCGGATCGGTTCCAACGACCATGTCCGCACCTATTTCTTCCGCTTTTTTAATGGCCATGGACAATGCTTCGGGTTCTTCGGGATTGGGCGATTTTACCGTGGGGAAGTTGCCATCCGGTTTTGACTGTTCTTCAATAACGGTCACATTTTTATATCCGGCACGTTTTAAAACTTCTGGAATGGCCGTTATAGATGTGCCGTGCAAGGAAGTAAACACAATCTTAAATTCGTCCTTCCCTTGGGCATTAAAATTTCCATTTGCTACAGAAGCTGTTATAAAAGCTTCGTCCACTTCGTTATCTATTACTTCAATTAGGTTTTCATCGGCCTTGAACTTAATATTTTCGAAGGGTAGCGCATTTATTTCAGCAATTATTTTTTCGTCCTGTGGTGGAACTATCTGTCCGCCATCTGTCCAATATACCTTGTAACCATTGTATTCGGGAGGGTTATGGGAGGCCGTGAGCACAATGCCAGCATGGCAGTTTAGATGCCGCACCGCAAATGAAAGTTCGGGTGTGGTGCGCAAATCGGAGAAGAGATAGACCTTTATCCCATTGGCGGAAAATACCTCCGCAACCGTTCGTGCAAGGGTAGCGCTATTATGGCGGCAGTCAAAAGCTATGACTACTTTGATTTCCTTGCCGGTGTATACTTTGTTCAAATAATTACTGAGTCCCTGTGTGCTCTTACCTAAAGTGTATTTATTGATCCTGTTGGTGCCAACACCCATTAAACCCCGCATTCCCCCGGTACCAAATTCCATTTGTTTGTAGAAACGGTCTTTGAGATCTTCGGTATCGGTATCCATTAAATGCTGGATTTCTTTTTTTACAGCTGGGTCAAAAAAATCGGTCATCCAGCTTTTGGCGGTGTCAAGGAAATTATCCATCTAATCTGTATTATGTTTATGCTTAAATCTACGAAGAAATATAATTTATTTAGTCAGTTTATAGGGCAATCTTATCGGCAATAACATACCTTTTCTCTTCCTTTTTGGAACGTATCATAATTTCGCCCAAAAATCCGGCTAAGAACAATTGGGTTCCAATAATCATGGCCGTTAAGGCTATAAAGAATTGTGGCCTGTTGGTAATCAACCTCCCAAAGGGATTTATGAAAAGTTTGTCTATACCCAAATACAGGGCAAACCCGAAGCCTATGATGAACATAAGCACACCGAGTGCGCCGAACAAATGCATGGGCCGTTTGCCAAATTTGGAGACGAACCAAATGGTAATTAGGTCCAAAAAGCCATTTATAAAGCGTTCCATACCAAATTTTGTTTTACCAAATTTTCTGGATTGATGTTTTACTACCTTTTCCCCAATTTTGGTGAAACCGGCATTCTTGGCCAAAACGGGTATGTACCTATGCATTTCCCCAGACACTTCTATGGTTTTAATGACTGCTTGGTCATAGGCTTTGATCCCACAGTTAAAATCGTGCAGTTGTACACCCGATGTTTTCCGAGCTGCCCAATTAAACAATTTGGAAGGTAAATTTTTAAGGAGAATGGAATCGTAGCGTTTTTTCTTCCAGCCAGAAATAAGATCATAGCCCTCCGAGCGAATCAAGTCATATAATTCCGGTATTTCCTCAGGATTGTCCTGAAGGTCCGCATCCATAGTGATAACAACATCACCTTTGGCCGCTTTGAAGCCAGCGTGCAAGGCTTGTGATTTGCCATAATTCCGTTGAAAGCGAATTCCCTTGACATTGTCGTTTTTGTTGGAAAGTTCTTTTATTAGTTCCCATGAATTATCTGTACTGCCATCGTCCACGAACAAAATCTCATAAGAAAAATGCTTGGATTGCATCACGGACACAATCCAAGCATGTAGCTCTTGTAGCGATTCTTCTTCGTTAAGTAAGGGAATAACAATGGATAGTTGCATTGGCTGTTTCTATATTCCCATCAAAAATACAAACTTAGTCTAAGACTTCCTGTTTTTTTAATACCAAGGCAGGGAATAAGAGAAACTATGAAACCTAATACTACGCTAAAAATAAGGCCAAATAAAACTTGCATACGCAGGTGTTGAAAATTTTTGTCCCATTTCAATTTGCGCATCTATTTGATCCGGGGAAAGTGCTGTACCTTCCAATAACTGATTTCTTTGGTACTCCATTGCTTTAGTCATCATATCCGGATCAATTACGTTAGCCATTATCTGATTGAAATATAACACCAATAATACCGCTATTAAACAGATACCAACACCAACTTTTAAGGCTTGTCCAAAGGACATAAAACCATTGTTTGCTTTTTTAAACTGCATCATGCCAATAATAATTGCGGCAAGCATTAAACCAACACTAATGAGCATAACTGCTGTTCCGCCTTGATAATGCATGTCCATTGTGTAGAGCATAGAATGCAAAAATTACACTAATCCCTCCTAATAAAAGTCCGTAGGTTAATGCAAATTTTCCTGTTTTAGGTTGATTTTCTTCCATTTTGTTGAATTTTAAAGGTTGATTATTTATTGGTTGTGTTCCCATTATTTTTGTTACAGGGAAAGTTACGAATTATTTTCATTTTATTTTAAGGACAATCAATTGTGGGTTTGTAGAAAATAACTAAATTTGCAAACTTAAAATCAGTGCCCGTCGGAATGGGTGCGTAAAAGTTTTTATCATGCAAAAAGGAATACACCCAGAAAATTATAGATTAGTTGCCTTTAAGGATATGTCCAATGAAGAGGTTTTTTTAACAAAATCAACTGCCGATACCAAGGAAACTTTAGAAGTAGATGGCGTTGAGTATCCGTTAGTGAAATTGGAAATTTCTAGAACGTCACATCCGTTCTACACCGGAAAAGCCAAATTTTTGGATACTGCTGGCCGTATAGACAAGTTTAAGAACAAATATAAGAAGTTTGCCAAGCCAGAAGCAGAGGCAACAGAAGAGGAAGAATCAAAATAGTTTTTCTTTAGCACATATAGGAACGTCCTTGATATCGCATATCTAGGGCGTTTTTTATTATGGCTAAAATATAAACGCCTTGACCTAAAAAATAGAACGGCATATTTGGATTATGTAATTTTGTCAAAACTCAAGGTTTTATGAATTATGTGCTTTTTGACGGTCCCGAAAGGGACAATTTATTGCCCTTTACCTTTACAAGGCCTGTTGGCGAAATTAGGTTGGGTATACTTACTATCAGGGAGAAATGGGAGGCCTATCTTAAAGCCACCGTTTCTTACGCTACACAAGACTACCTATCCGTTAAGTATCCTTTAATCGAGGATACCGATAATCTCTATATAAACGGTTCTTTTCTACCAGATAAAGAGTTGATGAAGGAGTTGCACGGATTACAACAAGGTGAGGCCTTGATGTACAAAAATCGGGTCGTAGGATACCGGTCCAAAGAAGTATTCAAAGAAGGAACTATAAGCGGATTGCAGCAACTAGACTTGACGCATCAACCTCTGCAAATAGAGTTTACCTGGGATATTTTTTCCAAGAACGCAGAGGCACTAGAATCGGATTTTGAATTTTTGACCAAGGGCAGAAGGAGTCAGCCTATATCCAAGACCAATAGCCTTATCTGTCCCGAGCGTATTTTCTTGGAGGAAGGCGCAAAAGTGGAATACAGTATTCTTAATGCCACGGACGGCCCAATTTATTTAGGTAAAAATTCTGAAATTTGGGAGGGTAGTTTAATCCGTGGCGGATTGGCACTATGTGATCATGCAATTATAAAAATGGGTGGAAAACTCTACGGAGCTAACACCATAGGACCACATTCCAAGGTTTGTGGCGAAGTAAGTAATTCCGTTATTTTTGGTTATTCAAGTAAAGGCCATGAAGGCTATTTGGGCAACGCGGTTTTGGGAGAGTGGTGCAATATTGGCGCGGATTCCAACAATTCCAACTTAAAGAACAATTACGCCAAGGTGCGGATGTGGAACTATGCCACTGAAAAGTTTGAGCAAACAGGATTGCAATTTTGCGGTCTTATGATGGGAGACCATAGCAAGTCGGCCATAAACACCATGTTCAACACCGGAACGGTTATTGGGGTAAATTCTAATATTTATGTGCCAGGTTTTCCTAGAAACTTTGTCCCAAGCTTTAGTTGGGGCGGTGCCTCCGGTTTTACAAGCTATTTGCCCAGCAAAGCATTTGAGGCGGCAAAGGTAATGATGGAGCGCCGAGGTGTGACGTTTAACGATGTGGAGGCAGATATCCTGAACCACGTTTTTGAAATCACTAAGAAGTGGAGGAATTATTAAGGTTCAATGGAATTCAGATTTGAAATATGATTCAAGCGAACAACTGACTTGCTGCTGGGAATTTCTTATTTCCAAATTCCCACTTTTAAACTGGTTTTTCCAAAATAGAACTTCTCCATTCCAAACCCTAGATCTTTGCTCAAATACGTATCTTTGTATGCCGGTAGTTAAATAACATGAACAAGAAAGTTGCATTTTATACCTTGGGCTGTAAGCTCAATTTTTCCGAAACATCTACCATTGCCAGAGGTTTTGTGGAAGAAGGTTTTGAACGTGTAGATTTTTCGGAGTCGGCAGATATGTATGTGATCAACACTTGCTCGGTAACGGATAATGCGGACAAAAAATTCAAAACCATAGTAAAACAGGCCCAAAATGGAAATCCAAAAGCCTTTATTGCGGCGGTTGGCTGTTACGCACAGTTAAAACCGGCAGAACTGGCTTCTGTAGATGGGGTTGACCTAGTATTGGGGGCAACCGAGAAGTTTAAAATTAGGGACTACATCAATGATCTTTCCAAAAATGATTTTGGCGAGGTACATTCTTGTGAGATCCAGGACGCCGACTTTTATGTGGGCAGTTATGCCATTGGGGACCGGACAAGGGCTTTTCTTAAAGTTCAGGACGGTTGTGATTATAAATGTACGTATTGTACCATACCACTGGCAAGAGGTATCTCTAGGAGCGATGCGCTGGAAAACGTTCTTAGGAACGCTTCCGAAATTGCTGCTCAGGGTATAAAGGAAATTGTACTTACCGGGGTTAATATTGGAGATTACGGTAAGGGTGAATTTGGGAATAAAAAACACGAACATACATTTTTGGATTTGGTAAAGGCCTTGGATACCATTGAAGGCATCAATAGGTTGCGTATATCGTCCATAGAACCAAATCTCCTAAAGAACGAGACCATAGATTTTGTAGCGCAAAGCCGCTCCTTTGTGCCCCATTTTCATATTCCTTTACAAAGCGGTAGCGATGCTATTTTAAAATTAATGAAAAGACGGTATATGACCGGCCTATACACGGATCGCGTTAATCGCATAAGATCGGTAATGCCCAATTGCTGTATAGGTGTGGATGTTATTGTCGGATTTCCCGGGGAGACGGAAGCCCACTTTTTGGAAACCTATTATTTTCTCAACGAGTTGGATATTTCTTACCTCCATGTATTTACCTACTCTGAACGTGACGATACCGAGGCTGCGGTAATGGAAGGAGTTGTTCCCAAAAAGGTTCGCAACAAGCGCAGTAGGATGTTACGAAGTTTATCGGTTAAAAAACGTAGGGCCTTTTATGAAAGTCAACTCGGAGAAACTTTAAACGTGCTATTCGAAGGGGAGAACAAGGAAGGCTACATACATGGTTTTACGGAAAATTATGTAAAGGTGAAAACACCATGGAATCCTTCTTTGGTAAATACAATACACCAAATCAAGCTTATGACCATAGCAGATGACGGTCTTGTAACATTAGATTTTGTACAAACACTTCAAGCAGAATTAAAAGCATAAAAAAACCTCTCCATGGAGAGGTTTTTTTATTAGATTCTAATGCCTACCGGTAACATTTCTTTGTATTGTCTGTTTCTTCGTAAAAACCCTGCAATTTGAGGACTTGTAGGTACCACTCTCAAATTCTTTTCTTGGATGTGGTGGAGTACAGCTTTAATAAAACTTTCATTAAAACCCTCTACGGTTATTTCTTCGGGGACTACAAGCTTGGTTAGAAAAACTTTTCTTTCTTGAGAAGAGTATTCGATAATTGCCAGATTACCATTTACAGTAGTTTCAAATTGGCGTAAAAAAGTGTTGTCCTTAATTAGTACATCATTCATATAATTGACTTTAGTATTGGTTCAAGACAAAAAAATCACGACATTCTCAAATCGTAATTGTTTAATGCTATAGGGCGTGAAACCGTAATAAAATGAAGTTAAATCACCATCGAAGGGTAAAATTAATGAAAAAATAGCTATTTTCCTATTTTTACCTAGTTCTCTTTTTATGCAAAACTCTATAGTTCATGTATATTGTATGCCCGGAATGGCGGCGAACAGTTCCATTTTTGAGTATATCGAACTGCCAAAGGACAGATTTCGGATACATCTCTTGGATTGGACTATGCCTAAAAATGGTATGGATATTTCTACTTATGCTAAACAGATGTGTAGTTTAATTGTCCATAAAGACCCGGTTTTGGTGGGTGTTTCGCTAGGCGGCATAGTGGTTCAGGAAATGGCTAAAATTTTGCCGGTTCGTAAAGTAATCATTGTTTCCAGCGTAAAAAGTAAATTTGAACTACCAAAGAGGATGTTATTCGCGCGTTATACAAACATCCATAAATTGCTCCCCACCGGTCTCATTACCAATATAGAGTTATTGGCTAAATACGCATTTGGGGAGACCGTTACCAAAAGGCTGGCCTTATACGAGAAATACTTATCCATCCGTGACAAAGGGTATATAGATTGGTGCATTCATGAAATGGTAAACTGGCAACAAACAAAAGCTCTGGACGGCTTGGTACACATACAGGGCGATAAAGATGCGGTTTTTCCCATTACTAATATTAAAGATTGTATACGTGTAAAAAATGGTACACATACGATGATCATTCATAGGGCAAAGTGGTTTAACGAGAACCTACCAACAATTATTTTGGATAAAGACAGTTCTATTAATACCTTTGATAGTAACTAATTTAGATAGTATGAAAATCTTAAAGAGTGTTTTAATGCTCCTGGGCGTAGTTTTTGTAATCGGTTCCTTGGTATTTGCGGTTAACCCCAATGTATTGGAGAATGGGAAGGATGCCGCGGCTGTTGTAAATGACAGTATAGAAAAAAGTGTAGCTAAGGAATATCGTATTTCCTCTATAGGTATTCCAGAAGATTTGAATTTTGCGGGTGAGATGGTACCGCAAGATGACCCTGAAGTAATGGAACGTATAGACCGTGAATTTTTGGTAAATACCTATTGGCAATCCAATGCTCTTTTGCTTATGAAAAGAGCGAATAAATACTTTCCTATCATTGAGCCAATTTTGGCCAAAAACGGTATCCCGGACGATTTTAAATACCTGGCCGTTGCGGAAAGCGGCTTAACCAATGTGGTTTCGCCGGCTGGAGCTACCGGATTTTGGCAGATTATGAAAGAAACCGGAAAGGAATATGGTTTGGAGGTTAATGCCAATATAGACGAACGCTATCATTTGGAGAAATCTACCGAAGTAGCTTGTAAGTATTTAAATAGATGGAAGGAGAAATATGGAAGCTGGACACTAACTGCGGCGGCCTATAATGCGGGTCCAGGAGGAATCAATAGATATATGAAAATACAGGAAGTGGATGATTATTATGACTTGCTACTTGTGGAGGAAACAGGCCGTTACGTTTTTAGGATTATGGCCATTAAAGAAATACTATCCCATCCAGAGAAATACGGGTTTCATTTGGAAAAAGAAGATTTATACACGGCGGTGCCCACCTTCAATGTAGAGGTAAGCGAGCCAATTGCCAGCTTTACGGATTTTTCCAAAAAATATGAAATCAACTATAAAATTTTGAAAAGACATAACCCTTGGTTACGCGAGCCACATTTGAACAACACTTCTGGCAAAAAGTACACTATAGAAATCCCCAATAAAGGCTATTATAGAAATACGAAGTAGGTTGCCATCAACAAATAAAAAATAAGAAAGCCTAAATTTTCTTCATTTGTTGTTGCATCATGCGTATTTGCTCTGTAAGCATGTTGTTCTTGTCCAATTTTTTAGCCTCGTTGAGTAACATTGTAGCTTCCCTTTTACGTCTTTTTTGCATAGCGATGCCTGCCAAGCTCAATTTTGCCATGGCCACATCGTAGTCCATCGTTAAGCCAAGCTTTAGCGCTTTCTTAAAATATTTTTCCGCTTGGGTTAAATTGGTCTGTGAAAAAATAATTCCGTGAAGGTAATTATAGTAACCTTCCTGTTTGGTGATAAGAGCCGCTTTTGGATTTTTTATTTTGCTTAACCACTTTTGTGTTCCGGCCAAATCCTGTTTCCGCATTCGTAAGAAAGCCAACAATATAATTTCGTTCCTAAAATATAAAAAGATAAAGATAGAGGAAAGCAGTAGCAAGAATAAGCCATTGCCTATATTGCCTTCTATAAATTGGTAAACGGCATAAGCAATGATTAAACCTGCAATGACTAATTTGATATTTTTATTGAACATGGTGGTGTGCTTAGGTAATTATAGTTTGTTTCAAATGGTGATGGCAGAACAAAAGATTGAAAATAGGGTATTGATACGCCAATATTAAATTCCGACAAAATTAGGTAAAAGCTTGGTTTTGGAACTGTAAAGAACACTAAAAAATATTTTTTTTGATAACACTTGTCAAAGAAAAAAGTCTTTGTATATTTGCGCCCAGTTTTACAGGTAGTTCTGTAGGACATCAAACAAAGAAAAGGTTTTAAGACATGCCCGGACAAAAAAGAACGTACCAGCCATCAAAAAGGAAAAGAAAAAACAAACATGGGTTTAGAGAGCGCATGGCATCCGTTAATGGAAGAAAAGTATTAGCAAGAAGAAGAGCAAAAGGAAGAAAAAAATTAACCGTTTCCTCAGAGCCAAGACATAAGAAATAAATGATTTTATTTTTTTAAAATATTTAAGGTGTTACTTTTTTTAAAGTAGCACCTTTTTTTTGCCTTTACCGTACCTAAAATGGTAATTTTAAACAAATTATTGACAATACAACACTACGAGACACCATGCCGAAAAGAAAAGATTTAAACTGCATTTTAATTATTGGTTCAGGCCCTATTGTTATTGGACAAGCTTGTGAATTTGATTATGCTGGGTCCCAATCGCTGCGTTCGTTGCGCGAAGACGGAATCGAGACCGTACTGATCAATAGCAACCCTGCAACGATTATGACAGATCCGTCTATGGCAGACCATGTGTACCTCAAACCATTGACTACAAAATCTATAGTAGAAATCCTAAAGGCACATCCCCAAATTGATGCCGTTTTGCCCACCATGGGAGGACAAACAGCTTTGAATTTATGTATTGAGGCGGATAAAAAGGGGATTTGGGAAGATTTTGGGGTAGAGTTGATAGGTGTTGATATTGATGCGATAAATATTACCGAAGACCGTGAAAAATTTAGGGAACTAATGTTGAAGATCGGTGTAGGTATGGCGCCACAGGCAACGGCAACCTCTTTTTTAAAGGGCAAGGAAATAGCGCAGAAATTCGGTTTTCCATTAGTAATCCGAGCATCGTACACTTTGGGCGGCGCCGGAGCGTCCATCGTATACAAGCCAGAGGATTTTGATGAACTGTTGAGCCATGGATTGGAGATTTCTCCCATACACGAGGTAATGATCGATAAGGCCTTAATGGGTTGGAAGGAATATGAACTAGAGCTGTTAAGGGACAAGAATGATAATGTGGTCATCATCTGTGCCATAGAGAATATGGATCCCATGGGCATCCACACAGGAGATTCCATTACCGTGGCACCTGCCATGACGCTATCCGATAGGACGTACCAAAGAATGCGCGATATGGCCATTCATATGATGCGCAGTATCGGCGATTTTGAAGGCGGCTGTAACGTACAGTTTGCCGTCAGTCCGGATGAAAATGAGGATATAATTGCCATAGAGATCAACCCTAGGGTGTCCCGGTCTTCGGCCTTGGCCTCAAAAGCCACAGGATATCCTATTGCAAAAATTGCAACGAAATTGGCCATTGGCTATTCTTTGGACGAGTTGCAAAATCAAATCACAAAATCCACGTCTGCCCTGTTCGAGCCAACCTTGGATTATGTAATCGTAAAGATACCCCGTTGGAATTTTGATAAGTTCGAAGGTTCGGATAGGACCCTAGGATTGCAAATGAAATCTGTAGGGGAGGTCATGGGAATAGGCCGTTCTTTTCAGGAAGCCTTGCACAAGGCCACACAATCCCTAGAAATAAAGAGAAACGGTTTAGGTGCCGATGGAAAAGGGTACAAAGACTATGACCAGATCATAAGTAAATTGACTATTCCAAGTTGGGACAGGGTCTTCGTAATCTATGATGCCATACAACTGGGTATTCCGTTGAGCAGAATACATGAGATCACCAAAATAGATATGTGGTTCTTAAAACAGTACGAGGAACTCTATCAATTGGAGAAGGAAATTTCAAAATACACCATTGCAACACTATCAAAAGACTTGTTGTTAGAGGCCAAGCAGAAAGGATTCGCCGACCGGCAAATTGCCCATATGTTGGATTGTTACGAAAGCGAAGTATAT
The DNA here is from genome assembly GCA_963697395.1 of uncultured Flavobacteriaceae bacterium. Classification (GTDB taxonomy): domain Bacteria; phylum Bacteroidota; class Bacteroidia; order Flavobacteriales; family Flavobacteriaceae; genus Maribacter. The sequence goes on along the minus strand of CAVONX010000003.1, from coordinate 521,634 downwards.
AATAAGCGAACCGAGCTTAATGTAAACCGAGTGTATAAACTGGTTGATACCTGTGCGGCAGAATTCAAGGCCATGACACCTTACTACTATTCTACCTTTGAGGCAGAAATAGAAAAACCGGATGGTACCCGATATGTGGAGAACGATAGTATTGTTTCCGATAAAAAAAAGATTGTGGTATTGGGTTCCGGACCTAACCGAATAGGGCAGGGGATTGAGTTCGATTATTGCTGTGTACACGGCGTTTTAGCCGCGGCGGAGTGTGGTTATGAGACCATCATGATCAACTGTAACCCAGAAACTGTCTCTACCGATTTTGATACGGCGGACAAGTTGTATTTTGAGCCTGTTTTTTGGGAACACATTTATGATATCATACGCCATGAAAAGCCGGAAGGTGTTATTGTACAATTAGGTGGACAAACGGCATTAAAATTGGCCGAGAAACTCTCTAAGTATGGCATTAAAATCATTGGAACCAGTTTTGAATCCTTGGATTTAGCCGAAGATAGGGGCAGCTTTTCAAACTTGTTGAAGGAAAATAATATCCCTTTTCCGGAATTTGGGGTAGCGGAAACGGCCGAAGAAGCTTTGCTACTTGCAGATAAACTAGATTTTCCTTTATTGGTAAGACCTTCCTATGTGTTGGGCGGACAAGGAATGAAAATTGTTATCAATAAAGAGGAGCTAGAAGAGCATGTGGTAGATTTACTGCGTAAGATACCCAACAACAAACTTCTTTTGGATCATTACTTGGATGGAGCTATTGAGGCCGAAGCGGATGCTATTTGCGATGGTAAAGATGTATATATTATTGGTATCATGGAGCATATAGAACCTTGCGGTATACATTCCGGAGATTCAAATGCTACTTTACCACCCTTTAATCTGGGCGAGTTTGTCATGCAGCAAATAAAGGACCATACCAAAAAAATAGCCTTGGCCCTAAATACCGTGGGATTGATAAATATCCAATTTGCGATTAAGGATGATATGGTCTATATCATAGAGGCCAACCCAAGAGCATCGCGTACGGTACCATTCATTGCAAAGGCCTACAAGGAACCTTATGTGAATTATGCCACTAAGGTGATGCTGGGAGAGCTAAAGGTGAAGGATATAAAATTTAATCCGCAATTGGAAGGTTACGCTATAAAACAGCCTGTTTTCTCTTTTAATAAATTCCCCAATGTAAATAAAAATCTTGGTCCGGAGATGAAGAGTACTGGCGAAAGTATTTTATTTATTGATAGCTTAAAAGATGATGAGTTCTATAATCTTTACGCCCGTCGCAAGATGTATTTAAGCAAGTAATTCTTACACACAAAAAAAGCACGGTAAGGCAGCTCAAATATGATGCACTTTCCTTTATATGGGCAATCTATAACCAGTGAGAGCATAAGTTACAGATTGCTTAATTACCGCAGAAACGTAGTAAGTGGTGGTTACTTATTTAAAATGGCCGTATTTTAAAGAATAATTAAAATTTTACGGGCATTGCTAAAGAGTGAAATGCAAATGGCACATTGTCCTTAATTTTTAATTATACCAAACAGCATACTTTTTTCGCCGTAGTTCCAAGGCCAAGGTTTCTTCCATACGCAAAGCCTCTTCTTGCGTATTCATAGGCGGTATATGGTTAAAAAGGCTACCTCTAAGGTACAGTCCATATTTTTCAACGATAGCGGCAGAAAGCTTATGCCCCTTTTTATTTATATATCCTGTTTTATGCTGTATAAAGCGCTCGGCAGGAGTTTTACTGGTCATACCAACATACAAACACTCTAACACCCCGTTGAACTGCGGATTGGCCTCCCTGAATTTTTTATTTTCAGTAAAGACCCGTTTAGAAAGTTCTATTACGTAAACGTAGTATTGGGTTTTGGGCATGAATGGGAAAATGAACTGTTTGGGGCTAAAAGATACGAAGGTTTATCTCATATAGATTTAGCATTTTTTTGAAAGCACGCTAAAATAGATGTAATTACTTTTTTTATTGGAATTAATTTTAGAAAAAGGCTTTATTAGGTAGAAAAATGGTTCTATATTTGCACCCGCATTAAGGGAATACCTGATGAGACACTTGGAGAAATGGCAGAGTGGTCGAATGCGGCAGTCTTGAAAACTGTTGAGGGTCACACCTCCGGGGGTTCGAATCCCTCTTTCTCCGCTTGGGAATTGCCAAATTCCGCTAAAAGCCCGTAAACAATATGTTTACGGGCTTTTTTAATTTTTTGATATATCATCTAAAACCATCCAAAACCAAATAAAAGGTGCGTGATTCGGTGCGTAAATTTACGATGCGAAATACGCACCGAATTAATTGTTAAACTCTGACATACAATTACTTATATGTTATTTGTGTCCTTGTGTTTTGTATCTTTAGAAGGAACATAAACTACGCACCGATGCAAACTAGATTCTCAGTTCTTTTTTATCCGAGAGGTAACGACATAGATAAAAGCGGGAAGGCACCTATTTACTTAAGAATTACCGTGAATGGAAAACGAAGTGAATTTAGTATTAAACGTAAAGTGTTATTAACTAAATGGAATTCCGAAGCTGGAAGGGTACGTGGCACCGCAGTTGACGTCCGTGAACTTAATATGTATATGGACAACATAAAAGTTAAGATTTATAAAATTCAAGAAACACTATCCGAAAACAACGCATTAATTACAGCGGGTATTATCAAGAATATTTACTTAAGAAAAGGGGTCAAATACAAAATGCTTCTTGAAATCTTTCCAGGACCACAACGATAAAATTGAACGATTGGTAGGAAAAGAATTTGCACCTGGAACGCTTGAGCGTTACAAGACAGCTAAAAAGCATGTTACGGATTTTATCAAATTGGAGTATAAAGTGGAAGATATTCCAGTAAAGGATGTAGACCATAAATTTATTTCAGGATTAGAATACTATCTTAAAGTCCGAACGCAAGTGTTCTCACAATACGGCGATTAAGTATGTAACTAATTTTAAGAAAATTATACGTATTGCATTTGCCAACGATTGGATTCAAAAGGATCCTTTTGTTAATTGGAAAGCTAAACTTAAGATTGTAGAAAGAGAATTTCTAACGCAAGGAGAAATTCAAAAAATGGTTGAAAAAGAATTACATACTGAGCGTTTAGATCAAGTGAAAGATATTTTTTTATTTTCCTGCTTTACAGGTTTGGCATATGCTGATGTTAAAAAGTTATCTAGAAATGATATAGTAATTGGAATAGATGGGGATAAATGGATTAAGATAAAACGCTCTAAAACCGATACACGCAGTAATATACCCATACTACCAACTGCACTAGAAATTATAAAGAAATACGATGGCCACCCTGACATTAACAATAAAGGCAGGATATTACCTGTGCTTAGCAATCAAAAAATGAATTCTTACATAAAAGAAATTGCTGTACTCTGCAAAATTACTAAAAACCTTACTTTTCATCTTGGCGCGACATACCTTCGCAACTACAGTCACGTTATCCAACGGTGTTCCTATAGAATCAGTTAGTAAAATGCTTGGACATAAATCACTAAGAACTACGCAGCACTACGCTAAAATTTTAGATAAAAAAGTAAGCGAGGATATGCAGGTGCTTCGAAATAAATTGTATTATTCCAATATATAATGTACTCAGCAGTTTTGAAAATTTTATAGCGGCTCACCATAATCTTTAGTATAATTATTTCCCATGTTATTCAGATAGCCAGAAATTGGCGTTGTTACTTTCTGTTTTATTTCATTACCCTTCGCAACAAACTTTTTAGCCCTTGTGTTTTCCAGTTTTTGATTTGGAGTCCCCTGCCCAATTTCCAGTTTTGCGATCGATAATGTACATAGAACTTCTTTCCTTCGATATCCGGCCAGTTATTTTTCCTATAAAAATCTAATACTTCAATTTCGTTATCGGGGCGGGCCAGTTTATAAAAGTTTTTTTTAGTTTTCTGTTTTAAAAAAGGTACCATTCCATGGCCTGGTTCCGGAACTCGGCCGTCCATTTTTTGGACCTTAGTTTCACCACTACTTGTGCTGGGGCTTGTACCGAAATTGGTCATCCTTATCCTAGAACCTACGGAGGGATGATAGGAGGGAAAGTATTCCAGATAGCCCCATTCGTTAAGCTCTTTTAGGTAATTGTGATAGGTGGTCTTCGAGCGGATCTTGGCGTTCTCCATGATCAACTGCCTATTGACCATAATCGTCCTTTTAAAGAACTTTCGGTTCCATTTCTGGAAGAAGGCAAGGTAGAGTGTAATATGTCCCTGTCTGATCCTGTAATCGTTGTTGAAGCGCTCGAACGCTGCGTTGAGATGTGCGATGTAGTTTACTTTTTCCATTTTCTGTTATCTTGGTCTATATGAAAGTCAAGCAATAGTTTATTAAGAACTGAACTCGTTGGATTCCTTCCACTGTTCCAGTTCCTCCTTCAAGGTCCTGTTGTTCTGTTTCTTCTCCACGAACATGGGCTTTTCCTCTTTTTTGTCGTCCATGGTAAAAAGTGCCTCCAACATTCCTACGGTAGGCCTGGTCTGTGTCTTCTCCACATCCTTCATTATCGCTATGACGGCATTGATTCTTTTTAACAGCCGTTTTTCGACCTGTAGCAAATGGTTCGGTACCTCGTCCTTGGGCAGTACCTTGTGCCTTTCAAAAAAATCGAGCATATCGGACATTCCAAGTGACTGGGAAGTTCCCGTTAGCACGGCAGAACCTACGAAAGCGCTTGACCACGCTTTGTTTCATCTTTAGGGTCAGAAAGGGCTCGTTCTTGAATTCGTTATCCATTTTTACTAAATTTTAAACTGGTTTTCAGGCCATTGAGCCCTTTTTTACTAAAAAACAAAGATTCAGAGCGATTTTGATAAATCATAATCACCTAGAAATGAATGGATTGAATAACGTAACCGTGCGCCAGCAGGTTACCCTCTTGCTACTCCATTCCTTCATTTCATTTTCGGAACCCTCGTACTTTCCAGCATAGATGCAAAAGCTTTTTTTAGTGTTTCTATCCCGATAATTCTACTAAGGTATAGGCCTATATAAGTTTCAAAACTTCTGCGGATGAAAAGAAAAAAAAGGGATTCCTTACCACGATCAGGTTATGACAGTACAAAATCAAGGCCATATTCAATGGTATTATTTAGTGTCGATTAGTTGCCATAATGGCATTTATCCAACTACTTATTATATCCTGAGCGTTTTCCTTTTCATTTTTTGATAGTTGAATTTAATTCTCTGACCGTAGGTTCCTTAGATCCTAGCTGATATGCAAATTGGATTTTGAGATGTTCCAATTACTTCCCATAGAGCCTTCACTGTTACCTTTTCTGTAACTATACCTAAAATTTCGATTGAGTAAGGACCTATAAAAAGGAGCTTGTGACTGATTATGCGGTCCGTCTCGGGCTAAATTTTAAACCTTTGTGCAAAAAAGTAGAATGCTTGTAAGTGTTCTGGCGGACGCAATTCTGAATTATTACTTGTGAATATAGAGTTTCTTTCCAGCTCAACGGAAAGAATAAACGAAATGAAATGTCAAAATTGAGTATCGTGTTCAAGACTTTTTGTAGTGAAACTCTTTCTCTGGTATGAAGCTTTTTTTGAGCGAAATAAGAGGAAATGTGCTGAACGATTGCCGTAAATACTCTTTATACACTTAACGTTAATTAGTCTTTAAATAGACCATATTTGGATTAAGACTTCATTCAGATAGATATAGAAAATAGTATAGCATTTAGCAGGAGGTTCGCTAAAAATAGAAAACTAGCATTGCCTTCCAAACTTATAAGATACATGTATATTCTTAACATGGGCAGCTACCAAAAATAAAACGCATAAAACAGCAAGCACACCTTCTATCGCATGCAATACCTCTAGTCTACTTAAAATCAAAATAATTACACCAAAATACCTGTACCCGAAGGGCTATGGCTGCGATGTTCTTACAAGCTCCTGACTAGGGAAAGATGGGCAAGTAAAATTCCTGAGTTGATAAAGCCATGTTCTATCCAAGGATTTTGAAATATGTACAATTCTGCCCACGCTGTAAGCCCAAACATCATAGGTAAGACCGCACAATCTAGTATACAACATAATGTGCTTATAATGGTGATTCTATCTACAGTTTTTGACTTCATAACGTATTTTAAAGATTATTAAATTCCATTGTGGCTAATAGTTACTACTTTATCAAAATTGTTTTAAGAAGGTGATTTTACTGATGAATTGGGTACTCTGTTGCACAGGGTCAAAAACGTTGGTCTGTGTATCGTTAAAGACCAGATAGATGAACGACAATGGCATATATTCCCAACTAAAACGTACGTTCCATCTTCCTTGATCATCAAAACTATTGTATTGGTAAAATGATGATAATTGCACTCTTGGGTTAAGCGCTAAACGAAGACCTCCGGTATACAATCGAGTTTTTAAATCGTTTTTTACAATCCCCACACCGTTTATATTATTGTACTCGTAATCTGCTGTAAGCGCTACATTTGGAGAGGGAGCATATCGTAAACCACCCTCTAAAGTATTTCTAGTACCGTTATAAAAATTGCCGAAATCATAACTAATGGATCCAGAAAATTTTCTGGAACGGTCCGTATTATAGCGCAGTAGATAGCGCGTATAGTAGTAATTATCCTCTGCTATTTGAAGCCCTAAGGGAGCAAAGTCAAAATTGATGTTTTGCCACGTAGGGGTGAAGGAGGCCTCGATAAAGCTATTGTCATTAAACCACATAAAAATGGGAAATATATAAAGACTTGATTGCTGAAAATTTCCAAAGTCCTCAAAATCATGGTAGTAATTTAAAAATGCACCAGGATCCCACCGGCGTATAAAAGGCAGCCATTTGGGCCTAATGATACCATAACCGCCCGGGCTATGATACACGACGTCTTTCTGACTTACAAATCCCATATCCGGGGCATAGTTTTCGCTCACAAAATTATTTAAGTAACCCAAATAGTATTTATTTGTTTGGTTGCCAATGAAGAACTGCCCTGCATAACCGGTTTCATTCGTTCCACTATCTACCGATGCCGATACTAGATAAGTAATGGATAACTCACTTTTAGGCCTTATTAAACCGTCTATACTGATCGTTGTATTATCCGTTTCTTCTATATCTTGTTCGGAAATTGAATCGTCCTTACGATACGTTATCATGGCCCCAAAATTGTTTTCAGTACCATAGTTTTTGGTATAACGGGCCACTCCAAAAATACTACCTGGGCTGTCATCCGTTTCGCGTTGGCGTACTGCCAAGGCCGCAATGGTCCTGTTCTCATCCCTATCTGTATACCGTGCTCCAAGATCTAACGGGGCGGGAGCAGCATTGAACGTATTTGAAAGACCAATGGTACGACTAAAAAAAGGACGCACGAAAGAGCTATTACTTCCGGACCAAATACCTGAATTTTCAAGAAAAAACTGCCTCCTTTCTGGAAAAAAGATATTGAAACGTTCCAAGTTGTTCACGGCGCGATCTACATCTGCCTGGGCAAAATCGGTATTAATGGTCAAGTCAAGTACAGCGTTTGGATTTACTGCCCATTTTACATCACCACCTACTTTGGGTTGGTTGAGTTTGTCGGTAAGCGCATCTCCCGTCCTGGATTCATCATATTGATAAAGCGCATAGGGTTCTACTCGTATGTTGGCAGATGGGGGAGGAACTTCCAATCCTATAAGTTTTGCGGCATAAGTCATCCGGTTTTCTGAAAAAGATTGAGGAATGGCGGGAAAAACCGTTTTTTCATAATCCCGTCTGGCTAACCTAAAAAACGTAATGCCCCATTCCGCGGGAATACCATCAACTGGCTTGTCATATCGAATAGACTTAAAGGGAATGGCAAATTCCGCATAATATCCCTTATCGGTTCGTTGCGTTCTTACTCGCCATAGGGCGTTCCAATCCTCGTCCCTATTGTTATCGTTAAAATTCTGAACATCCTGCTGGTTTCCGTAGGGCGTTGTTTGAAAGGAAACAGCATATTGTTTCGTATTCTGCGCATCGATTTGAATCCCGAATACATCATTTTCCTGTCCGTTGAAATCCCTGCTCAAATCTTGCATTCGAACGCCTTTTTTTCCCAAAGAATCCATCGCAAAAACACCGAAATACAAATTCTTGTCGTCGTAGAGAATACGCACCTCAGTCCGGTTTTTGATGCTCCCGCCCTGTACTGGTTCTACCCTAAAGAAGTCGGTTATTGGTGCTGCCAAATTCCAATCGGTCTCGTCCAATCTTCCATCTATGGTTATGATACTAGTAGTCTTGGCCGCAGAGATGGTTATGGGTGTTTCCGGTGGAGGAAAGTTATCCGTTTCCTTTTCCTGTGCTCGGATTTTTGTTGCAAATAGGAGAAATATAATACCGATAAAAAATAATTTCATCACTTTATAATTTGATATTTGTATACGCTTGCTGACCTATCTTTTTATACGATTTGAATCGTATGGATGTATTCCCCAGATAACAATTACTCAAATTGTTTACTTGTTTCACAAGTGCACATTTGAAAAACGATATGAATTTCAACTCCAATACTACTTCTTCTTTTGTACTAATTCCTTTCTTCCGTTTTTAAAATTCTTTTTGATAACGGCACGGTCGTATTCCTCGCCCAAAGCCGTATAGGCCACATAAGTTAATCGGCCTTCATCTATAGTTATAACTTGATAGAATTGGGTCTGTTCGGCAGCCGTATCCAATTGATACCCTTGACTGGTATACCCTTGCATTTGTTCGGTATCCAATTCATACTGTTTGGGGCCACTAACGGAGGTGACATAAACCGTACCCAGTTCTTTGGACCCTTTGTTCATAGAGAGTTGGGGAACATGTCCTCTGGCGTAGGTGTGATCATGGCCATTTAGTACCAGGTCTACCTTGTATTTGTCAAATAACGGTTTCCAATGCTTTCGGGCAAATTCAAAATCCCTTCCTTTTGCAGGGGAGAATACGGAATGATGACAGGTAATAATATGCCATTTGGCGGTAGATGTTTTAAGCTGTTGCTCAATGTACTCAGTTTGTTCTTCCAACATATCATTGGAATTAAGTACAATGATTCGGATATCTTGGTAATCTACCGTATAAACGGTCTCATGTAGTTTTGAATCCAAACTCCTTTCAATAGGTAGTGTAAACTGGGGTCGCCATTGAATGGAAAGTTTTTTGCCTTCCGTGCTGTTTATAGGTCTAAATTCATGATTTCCTACCACGGGAATGGCAGTCCATTGGCTATGGATAAAACCACCTGCCTTGTACCATTCTGCCCACTCGTAATCACTATGCGCATTGTTGATAAGGTCTCCGGCGTGGATTACAAAAGATGCGTCCGGAGCAGTTTGGTATGCCATCCGAATAACACGTGACCAATGCGCCAGTACATCGTTTTGGGCATCACCAAAGTAAACGAATTGTGTTGGGGCATAGGTGCTCTTAGCAGTTCTAAACTGAATCCATTCAGACCAATAGGCATTACCATCACCTACTCGGTAGGCATAAAGCGTGTTGGGTTTTAAATCCTTAAATACCACACTGTGGTAATGCACCATCAATGAGTCATTGCTTTTGTAAAGCCCCAAATCAAATAGTTCCGATTGGGCGTCGCAGGATACGAGGTTCGTCTTAAAGCCTGAATTTACCGTAGCCTGCGAAATCTGCGCCACACCTTGTTTAATCGTGGTGTCCGTGCGCCAAGTAACGGCCCTAGCCGTTGCTGGATCACCATGAAAGGTGAGCATGATTCGATCAGGGTCTTTACTGGGAATTTCCCAATGATGAAGGCCGTTATGCTGGTGTTCATGCTGAGAAAGAACAAATGTTGTTGAAAAGCAAAGTACTGCGCTAAGTAATTTAATTTTTAAAAATGTGGCTCTCATCGTTTTGATTTTAGGTATTTTTAAATTCGTTTCCTAACTTGTAGTAGGTTGATATTGCGTTAATAAATTAATCCAATACTACGCTACCATGTTTTGTTTTTCTTTGAAACGCCAACCAGCCTAAAAGTAAAATCCCGAACGAAACCAATACAACTATTACCGTGGGGATAACTGTTGGATTCGTAGAAGATGATTGGTACGAAAAACTTGGCAACGAAGAGAAATCACTCGTTTTGAACACTTGATTGTTATATAGAAATGGCATAAAATGCCCACGCCAAGTATCAGCAAATTTTACTACCTGTTTTCTATAACTATCATAATCTTCCGTTGAAGTTCCCGCCACTCGGTTCATGGATTCCTGTACAATGATAGCAGGGGAAATCCATTTGAATTTGCTTATCCAGTTCTGTTGTTTTTCTAGTTGGACTTCATATCTCTTGACAATAGGTTCTAGTTCCTCTTTTACCAATTTCTGGGAGGCCATGTATTTGTGGTAGAACCCCCGTTCTTGAGTGGTATCGTTAACCGCATATTCTGGATGGTCACGCAAATAATTGTCCAAGATTTCGTCTTGTTTTTTGGTTACATCTGCTTTTACACTGCGCATCTCGTTTATCATAAGTGTTCGTGAAGGCATGGGATATAATGTGTTTCCCAATTGGTTCAAGCCAGCCATTTTCCGATAATCCACTTCCAATTGGATATTCCTTGACTTTTTAGAAGGGTCAGCGTACCCATTTCCCGCTCCTTGGTAAAACTATTGTAGCCCAAAAGAATAATGAGAAGGGGTATGATGAACAATAGTATAAAGTCTGGGGTCAAATCTCCAAAACGGGCCAAACCTGTTTGACTCGGCCGCTGCGCTGAATTGAGCTTCATTACGGTTGTGGGCTTCTAGGAATATCGAGGTTCCGGCATATTTATCGACCCCTTGATCTACCAAGGATAATGGATATTTAGGCTTAAAGGCGTAGGTGCCGTAATGAGCGGCAGAATGGGGATTTTTTTCGCCCTGCTGCTCCCAGACGGAACGTTCGTTAGTTTTTGCTGAGGCGTATTGTTCGTTTATGGTGCGGTACTGGCGGGCACTAATCCATACCGCAACGCCCAGCAACAAGATGACAATTATAAATGCTACTCGAACGCGACCTTCGCGCAGCAGTTCCTTGGTCTCCTTAATGAAAGTCTTTGAAATCATATGGTCAGTTCTTTATAGTCCATTGTGTTGAGATAGACCTTTTCCAATTCAGAAAGGGAAATATTATTAGCGTCGAATTCCTGTTTCAACTGGCCATCTTTCATAATACCGATGTGAGTGGCAACTTCTTTCGCCCGGAACAGGTCGTGGGTGGCCATAAGTGTGGCTACTCTTTTCGTTCTGAGTTTCTGTAATAGATGCCCGAATTCATTGCTGGCTTTGGGGTCAAGTCCCGATGTAGGTTCGTCGAGCAACAGCACCTTCGCATCTTTTGCTAATGCTATGGCGATGCCAACTTTTTGGCGCATCCCTTTTGAAAAAGCGGAAATACGTTTGTCGAAAGCTTCCGATTGTAATCCTGCTTCTTCGAGAAATTCCTTTAGATCGGATTTTGAAAATGTTTTCCCTGCAATTCCCGAGAAATAATCTAGATTTTCCAGAGCGGTTAAGCTAGGGTATAACATCAGATTTTCAGGAATGTATGCTAAGAACTGTTTTGTTACTTTTGGATGATCCGCAACGTTTAGTTCGTTTATAATGGCTCTCCCGGAAGTTGGTTTTATAAAGCCGAGCAACAAATTTATTGTGGTGGTTTTGCCAGCACCATTGGCACCTAAGAGGCAATAGATTTCACCTTCTTTGACTACAAGATTTAATTGGTCAAGGGCAATCTGATTACCGTATTTTTTTGTTAGATTATATGTAACAATCATGGTAAATATTTAAATCGATAGAGAACCTTGTAAATGGTTTCTACCTTGTGAATACAATGGATTTGAATCTAAGTATATGAATTATGGTGATGTATCTTCCATGCATAAGAAATAGCACTGAAGATTACGATAGTCTATCTTATCTATTAATTCTATGAGTTGTGCAGTCAATAAATCCTACCAAAGCCGATGAACTTAAGACCATGTTTTAACTAATGAATAAGCACAATTTGTTTGACTTAACTACAAGGTTTGAAGGAGATAAAAGACTTTTAAGAAAGGGGTGGGGGTTTATTATAAACCGAAGTTGGTGTAGCAATTTTCGCAAGCGGGCTGTTGTAGATTCCGCAAATAATTTCCTCACTAGGACTATTTGTAGGTTGCTCCTCATAATACGAGCCATCTTCTAAATAGAGGTCAAATTGTTGTGAATGACATGTAATATCACAGCGTTCGCAAGAAATTGGTACGTCTTCGTCTGATAAATGGTCGAAAGCATGTAAGTCAGCAACCCTTGGTGCTAGGAAGGCAACCAAAAACAGAAACGTTGTAAAGTATTTACTTAGTGGCCGTTGCATTATTACTTTTTACACAAAGTTTAAAACTAATCATTTTAAGCTTATAGAAAACCTATTATACCAAAATTTTTAAGAAACACAATGTTAAATAAATAATTGAACAATAAAAGTGATATGCGTTTGCCATACATTAATTTCTTATTTCTCTCCCAAAAAATTTTATTCCCAAACTAGTAATATGGCTTAAAATTAAATACATTTGGAAACATAAATATTAGATAGAACACTTATGAAATATGTACTTATTTGCGCTGTTATGTTATCAGTGCTCTCTTGTAAACAAAACCCGGCAGAAACCGATGAACACAAGGCTATGGTTACTGCTCATGCCGCGATGGAAACAGCTCACGAAACAATGACCAAGGAGCATGATGCGATGAAAGATAATCACGAAGAAATGATTGCTGCACATGCAGCAATTGAAAATGATTCGGTGCATTTAGCAACGGAAAAACAGCATAGTGATTTACTTGCGAAACACCAAGAGCTTATTGATGCACATACTGCACTTTTGGAGAAACATTCTGAATTGGAAACAAAGCATGCCACTGGGGAGATTACACTTGAAGAAATGAAGGATGAACATGAAGCCATGCAGTCCGAACATGAAAATATGGAAAAAGAGCATCAAACCTTAAAAGCTGAGCATGATAGAATTGCGGAGGAAGATAAGAAGATGATGATGGAAGATGCCGAGAAAAAGACAAGCAGTTAAATAACGTCTAACGTAATTTTCAATAAATGGGCCGTTATGGCCCTTTTTGCATTTTAAGATATTATATAACCATAATAATTAAAAATTTACTCCCGAACTTTCTAATTATCATTCGAACCCTCGGAGTTGATATTTTTGAAATGTTAAAGTTTGAAAAATATATAAATGGTATTTAGAGTTTTATTTGGCGCAAAAATTTCTTACTAAGTTTTGAGATATAAACATTTTACCTTCTAATTTAAAATTAAATATCTGTAATTCAGACAGTTATAAATTAGGTGCGTAGTTCGGTGCGTAATTTTCATTTGACAGGACTTAATATGCTGATAGTCAGTGTACTTAAAAATAATGGATAGTTCCTCTTTCTCCGCTGAATAGCTATAAAAGCCCCTAAAATAGGGGCTTTTATTTTTAGTTGACAGAATCGATTAAGCCAACGGATTTGAATAAACTTCCCGCGCAAATTGGTAAGGTGATGATACTTATAGAAGGCTATTAAAACCATAAACTTTATCCATCAAGGAAAAAAATTCTAAATAAAATTGGTACCATTTACTTGAATTTGAATGGGTTTCCGAGGAATACTTTTTAAAAACTTTATTTTTTTGTTAAAAAGGGGCTAATTCGGTTGATCTCCTCTCAATTCATATGCAGCTCATAAACAGTAATCCGAGTTATTTTTATTGAAAGCAATGAAAATAGCTCAGTGTGGAACAATTCACTGAACCGTGAGGGCGAAATTATAATGCCCTTCTTTCGATTTATTAAGTTTCCCCCTTTACGCCTTCTAAGGTAAAGAACCAATTGGCCTTCAGGCATTCATCCCTGAAAGACCCATTAAAATTCTCTATAAACAGATTTTCTGTTGGTTTTCTGGGTCTTGAACTGTTTTATAAATTCATCGTTGAACAAATCTTCTTTCCAATTACTGCCTAAAATAAACAAAAAAATAGCAGGGGGCAGCTCCTGCTATTCTCTATTTGCATGGATTCTGGATATTACTTTTTACTATTAAAACTGATATCGTAGACCTAAAGCAATATCAAAGTCCAAATCATTATTATCATAAGTTTCGTCACCAAAACCAATTTCAGGCCTGAAGTCCAATGAAATTAATAGCGGAATATCGAAATTATATTCTATTCCTATATTACCAGCGGCAAAAACAAAAGTATCTGTAAAATCATTTCCGTTATTGTTATTAAAACTGAAAGATCCTAAACCACCACCAACACCAGCATACCAATTAAAACCATTATCAATGTTCCAAACCCATTGGTGTAAAGCGGCAAGTTTGAATCCATCATAATTTTTACCGTCCCTCCAACCTAAGTCCAGTTCCAATCTTTTGGCAGTACTTAATCTTGCCTGATAGGATATTTCACCTCCAAATCCATCATTATCCCCGAATCGTAGTCCCAAAGCGTTTTTTGAAATTTCTTGAGCGTTCATTGATACACTAGCAATTAAAATTACAATTCCTGTAATTAATAGTTTTTTCATTTTGTTTAGTTTTAAGTAATTATTTGAATTAATGATATTTATTTAATTATTTTCTGTCTCTGCACAGACATTTGTTGAAATATAAATGGTGGCTGTGGATATTGAAGCCCTGCATCTTAGAATTTTTAAGACCTTCTACTTCCAATAATACCAATAAGCAGTGCAATTAAACCTAATCCTATAGTTATGTAAGAGTTGTTGTTGTTGTCCTTTGCTTTAATATCCAGTGAACCGATACTTAATATAGTTTCGGGCACGACCAATGTGTAAATCCCGTACCCTAACAGTAAAACGCCTACGATCATTAAAATCAGTTTAATTGTCTTGTTCATGATTCCTATATTTCAATGATTGGTTAATTACGAGTGCACTGCTTTAATAAGAGCTAAGGTTCAAAGGTATTGTACAATGATATATCTATTATTACATAATTCTTGCTAAATATTTCAAAATTTTAGTGCCTAGTAATTGTAATCTTATAATTCCCAATAAATCCATACAGTATGTTAAGTTTAATCTATAACTTAAATTTGCTGTATTATGACACGAAGAACACACATCGAAGTCCGAGCTGGAGGTAGTTCCCGAACGTTTCACACTCTAGGAACTGGGCGATAAGTACGAGGTCCACACGGCGCAGATTCGCGATAAAATGGTGGTTTTATATATTTTTTGAAAGAAAAACTTTTTATCAAATGTACCATTTGTGGTCTCTTTTAGTAGTTTCGCTAATTCACCCTTTATGGGAAAAGGCACGTTAAAATATACTTATAATCTGTTCGGTAATTAAAATACAAATTGGTGTATTTTACTTCATTTCGGCTATTAAATGTCAATTATTCATTAAAAGGGTCTCCCTTTAAGGTGTGAGCTAATTTTTACCCGCTCAGAAGGCTTAAAAACATAGCTCTTAAATAATTTTTGAGTAAACCTCTTTCTCCGCAGAAAGTCCTATAATAGGTATATGAAAACCTGTAAATATCTGATTTACAGCTTTTTACATTTATTCGATATCAAATGATATCATTTAATATCGTTTTAAAAAGGGCTAATTCGGTATCTATTCAAAATCACCCCACTTTAGTAATAGTCCCCATTATAAAAAATACTCCTTCCTAATTGGTATTAAGATATATCCAATGAAATTGCCGGCCATGTATATGATTAAGAATAATGGCTTATCCAAAGAATATCGACTCAAATGCTGCTTTCCCAATAAGCTAAATTTCATTATTCAATGATGCCTTTTTTATAGCCATAAGACCAGACTTAAGGACTGACAAAAAAAATAATCTGAAATTAGAAGCCAGATTTGGTTCGTCATGCATAAACGGTTTCGAATGAATTTAAAAGCTATCAAAAAGCACTATAGGTTTAAATGAATTGCTAAGCCACAGGAGTTGGAAGCAGGTTACCATGCAGTTCCTTGTTCGCTGCATACCTATTTTTAAAATGGCTCTTCTGAGCTATTTTTTCCTATTTTTGAAATAATAACCACCATATGAAAAAAACCAAAATAGTTTTTGTGCTTTTGTTCGCCATCACTTCTTTTAAACCAATGATGGGACAAAGTGCACAAAAAGAACCACAATTTTACAATTGGTTCGATAATCAGGTCCATAGGTATAATACCGGACTCTTTAATGGTATTGAATATATAGAGCTTTATAGGACCATAAATGAATTGCACAAGTTTTTTGAGAGCTCCGAGTTTCTGATCGGTTCCCTTGTTTACGATGGTCAATTCTATGACCAAGTACCCTTAAAATATGATTTGGATTCAGATGAACTTCTCTTTAACGTAGGATATAACTATCGGTACCCCACTTTAATCTTAGTGAAATCCAAGGTGGCTAGTTTTAGTTTCGGGGAGCATCATTTTATACAGGTGAACCAATCTGGTGAAGCCACGGAAACCACCGGTTTTTATGAGGAACTTTTGGTTAAAGGGCCTATTACTCTTTTAAAAAAGAACATGAAGAAGCGTTTTAAAAGAATTAGGGGCACAACCGTGTATTATGAGTTTGAACATAACGACTCTTATTTAGCAGCGCATCAAGGCACTTATTATGACATAGATTCTAAGAAGGATATCCTTAAGATATGGCCGGAAAAGAGAACTTTTATAAACGAAAATTTTAACCCGGCACTAAGAAAGACGAACGAGGATGCTTTTTGGGTCAGTTTCTTTTCCAAATTGGCCGATTCTTTTGATACAGGAAAGGAGGAAATTAAGCCATGAGAAGATATATATTGTTGCTTTTTTTAATTTTTGGGATGGCTACATTTGGACAGGAAAAAGTGGAGAAATTCAATTTTGTGTTTGACAATGAAGAAATTTCAGTGCTTTTATCGCGTATTGAAAAAGATGCCGAAGTTGTGTTCTATTATGATCAAAAATGGCTTTCTGAGTTACGTTATACCGGTAATTTCACCAATGAATCGTTAGATGTTATCCTAGCGGATATTTTTAAGGAAACCGCCATCAATTTTTTTAGATTAAGTGATACCCAAATAATTCTAACACAGAACAATATTATATACAAGGACCTTCCGGAAGGATTTTTTGGAAAGGAAGTACTGGTGGATTCCGTCTTGGAAAATTCAAATGCCATAAGTGTATCAAGTAATCCTGTATTTTCTAATATTGAAGCATCCACCAAGAGTGGCATAACCAGAACGGTAAGGATCGGTAAGGAAAATGTGTCCAATGCCAAAACGAGTTATGTTATACGTGGTTACGCCAAGACAAAGGAACTAGGGCAGGCCATATCCAATCTGTCAATCATACTCAACGGCAGAAATACGGGTACCGCTACCAATGATTCCGGGTACTATGAACTAGAAGTGCCCATAGGAACCAGTATTATTACTACCAGCTCTCTGGGTATAGAACCCAGTACTACAAGAATCATTGTTTTTAACGATGGCGAGCTCAATTTTGATTTAAATGAAAGTGTAGAATTTTTAGACGAGGTGGTAGTGCAGGCCAATGCAGCAAAGAATGTAGAGGAGGCTTTGTCCGGTAGTACGGAGCTGGTGGTAGAGGAGACCAAAAACATTCCTTTGGTACTTGGTGAGCGCGATGTATTAAAAGTAGCTACCACACTACCGGGTATTTCTACTGCGGGCGAAGGGGCGGCAGGGTTTAACGTTCGTGGCGGTAGTACGGACCAAAACCTTATATTGTTGGATAATGCGGTGATGTACAATCCTTCCCACTTTTTTGGTATTTTTCAGGCATTGAATCCCTTTACCACCAAGGATCTTAAAATTTTAAAAGGGGGTATTCCTGCGGAATATGGTGGGCGTCTGTCATCGGTATTCGATATTACCTCTAAAGACGCAAATAATGAAAAGATTGCGGGTGAAGCGGCCGTTGGCCCCGTAACAAGTAACGTGGTATTGGAAATACCGGTAGTTAAGGGAAAATCGGGACTTATTGTTGGGGGGAGGGGAACCTATTCCGGCTGGATATTAAGGTCTTTAAAAGATGACGCGTTAAGCAATAGTGAAGCTTCCTTCTATGATGCCATTGCAAAATACACCCATTTTGTGAATGAAAAGAATACGGTAAAGGCAATGGGATATTATAGCAACGATGCCTTTAGCATTACCTCGGATTCTGTTTTTGGATATAATAATAGACTGTTTTCACTGGAATGGGACCATCAGTTCAACGATAAGAATACCGCTAATCTCGTCTTGGCCAATAGTAATTACAGGTTTAATATTGGGTACGAAGGAAATTCGGACAATAATTTCGATTTGGGTTTTGTGGTAGATGAAACGGAAGCAAAATTTAAGTTTACCTATCTCCACAGTGCAGCCCACAAATTTGATTACGGCCTTTCTACCAAATTGTATAGTGTGCAACCTGGATATCAGGAACCCTTGGGAGGTAATTCTATAGTCGATACGAAAGTCATACCAACGGAAAAGGCCATTGAAACCGCCGTCTTTATCTCAGATAATTTTAAGGTAAATGATAAATTACTGGTAGATGTTGGTCTGCGCTATTCTTTTTTTGCTAGCCTTGGTGTTGCCGATGCCCGTATTTATGAGGCTAACAGACCAAAGAACGAGGGCACCTTGGTAGAGACCGTTCCTTATGACAACAATGAAATTGTACAGACCTATGGGGGCCCGGAAATTAGACTGGCGGCACGTTATTTCCTAGGAACGGATTTTTCCGTTAAGGCCAGTTATAATACCACCTATCAATACATACATAGGTTATCCAATACCACTACCATTAGCCCTATAGATACATGGAAACTTAGCGACAACAATATTAAACCTCAAAAAGGCAGACAGGTGGGACTTGGTTTTTATAAAAACCTGGAAGGCAACCGGTATGAACTGAGTTTGGAAGGCTATTATAAAGAAGCGGATAATCTTTTGGATTTCAAGGTGGGTTCCGAACTATTACTTAATGAAACCATTGAAACAGAAACCCTACAAGGCGATGGTAGGGCCTATGGCGTGGAGTTTTTGATCCGTAAAAACTCAGGCGACCTTAATGGTTGGATAGGCTATACGTATTCTAGATCTTTTTTACGGCTGGATAGCGAATTTGCAGAGGAACGGGTAAATAATGGAGCGTTTTTTCCCACCAACTTTGATAAGCCGCATGATTTTAGTGCGGTCCTCAATTATAAATTGACAAAGCGTTATAGTCTGTCCGCCAATTTAACGTATCAGACAGGAAGGCCGGTTACCTATCCCGTAGCGCGTTATAATTTTAATAATTCGGAATATGTGGTCTATAGTGATAGAAATGAGTTTAGGATTCCGGATTATTATCGGTTGGACCTAGGCATTAACATAGAGGGAAATCATAAGAAAAAGAAACTGGCCCATAGTTTTTGGAATATCTCGGTGTACAATGTACTGGGAAGGAACAATCCCTATTCTGTGTTCTTTGTTACGGAGAATGGGGAATTAAGGGCCTTTCAAAGCTCGATCTTTACTATACCGGTACCTACTATAACCTATAATTTTAAATTTTAGGTTTTAAATGAAGGATAATGAAAAAGCAACATCTAAAGTTTTTAGTACTGACTTTGCTTTCTTTTTGTTTAATTGTATAGAACCTTTTGAGCCAGAAGCTGTAGATTATAAAAGCGCGATAGTGATAGAAGCTACGATTACGGATGAATACAAAAATCAGGAGATAGTGGTTTCCAGAACATTTGCCTTGGACACTACCGGCCCTTACAGAGAAAGTGGGGCCAAAGTGCAGATAACGGATACCAACGGTGCGGTGCACGGTTTTGAGGAAAAAGTGGAAGGTGCGTATATTTCACAAACACCCTTTGAGGCCGAGACTGGGGTAGGGTATATTCTATCTGTCATTGCTAGTGACGGCACTACATATAAATCTACGCAGGTAAGAACACCATCACCAACAAAAATAGATAGCATTTATGCAAAAAGGGATGTTAAGGATGATGGTGCCAGTGAAGGCATGTTCATTTATATAGATACTTACGACCCAACAGGTAGCAATACCTATTACCGCTATAAATATGAGGAAACCCATAAGATTATTGCGCCTTTCTGGACGAACATGGAGTCTTATATCATTGACAACGCTATCGATCTAGTTGGCCTTAGACTGAGGGATCGGGAAGAACAGGTGTGTTATCGAACCAACGGTTCAAAGGATTTGATACTAGCAAATACCGTTCAATTTTTAGAAAATCGTATTTCCAAGTTCCCTATTAGGTTTATTGATAGGAACGATTATATACTTTCACACCGTTATAGTATTTTAGTGAAGCAATATGCACAGTCATTGGAAGCTCATACGTTCTATAAGGTTTTAAATAAGCTTTCCGGTTCGGATAATATGTTCTCGCAAGTACAGACAGGTTTTTTGGAAGTTAACATTTCCTCCTTAGATAACAACGAAGAGCAAGTTATTGGTTTTTTTGAGGTAAGTACTATTTCGGAAAAGGGCTTGTTTTTTAGTTATTTTGATTTCTTTAATGGGGAACCTCGCCCCCCGTATATTATTGAATGTCCTTTTTTATGGTACTTAGATGCTTTTGTATCAGATATTAAACGAGAGGCAACCGCATACTGGGATGACAACAATGGGCAATATGGCCAGTTTTTAAAACCTGCTCCCTATATATTTGTTCCTGTGGGGTGTGGGGATTGTAACGTGTATGGCAGTAATATAGTACCGGATTTTTGGGTAGAAGAGTAGCAGAAGATTAAAATGTATGAACAGAAAAATTAAAATAAACGGTTCTTGGATGGTGATGAAGCAAATGGTTTTGGTACTAACGACTGCACTTTTAATGCAGAACTGCGTAGAACCATTTGAATTTGAAACTACCCAGTTTACGAGTGCTTTGGTTGTAGAAGGTACGATTACGGATAGGGAAGAAACGCAGCGGATTCTGGTTTCACGAACATTTCCTTTGGATACCGTTCTCATGTCCGGCGTTAGTAATGCCAAGGTATTGGTAGAGGATACCAACGGAGGTACTTACGATTTTACGGAAGAGGAGGCAGGTGTCTATAGGTCAAATGTTCCTTTTGCGGCTGTTTCTGGAAGATTATATACGTTAAGCATAGAAACGCCAGACGGAAAAACATATACCTCTGAAGAAACACCGGTACCGGCCCGCACGACTATAGAAAGGCTGTATGCGGAGCGCGGGGTTAAGGATAGTGGCACGGAGGAAGGTATGTACATTTATGTAGATAGTTTTGATCCAACGGGAGAATCTAAATATTACCGGTATGAGTATGAGGAAACCTATAAAATTGTAGCACCGTTTTGGAGTCCGGCAGATGCATATGTAATCTCGCCGTTACCAGAAGCCGAGGTAGGTACCAGAGCCAGGACGCAAGAAGAACGGGTGTGCTATAATACCGTGGCATCCAATGCGATTATACAGGAAAATACGACCGAATTTAATGAAGACAGAGTTAGTAAATTTCCGGTACGTTTCATAGATAGGAACAATTACATTTTATCGCACCGCTACAGTATTTTGGTAAAGCAATATGTACAAAATAGTGCAGCATTTGAATATTATCGCACGTTGGAGACCTTGTCCGGTTCGGAGAGTCTGTTTACGCAAATTCAGGCAGGATTTTTAGAGGGTAATATTAAATCTAGCACTGCCGATGAAAACGTGGTCGGCTTTTTTCAGGTCGCCACGGTTTCCGAGCAACGCCTATTTTTTGATTATGCGGATTTTTTCCCGGGGGAACGCTTACCCGATTATGTTAGGGATTGTCCCCTATTGTCTCCTCCTTTGTTTTCTGGCGGACCACCACCTACATCCCCGTTAATAGATGGTATCCAATTTAATCTGATTAAATATTATAGTGATTATGTGGCAACGGAAGGTGGGTTGCTGACATCAGATGGGCCAGGACCTTTTTTTATGGTGTATACCGTGTGTGGGGATTGTACGGTTTTGGGCAGTAATGTAATTCCAGAGTTTTGGGAAGAGGATTAAGGGGCCACAACAAAGGTTTATTATTACGGGTTGGAATTGATGATATTTTAGTAAGATGTGAAGTAGCACATCGGAGTAGTAAGAAACAAATGAATATCAACAGATGAAAAGAAAAATAGTGATACTCTCGATTGCATTCCATTTTATTACGCTCATAATGCATGGGCAAGACAATGCGGCTGGTTTAAAAGGAAATAACGTTATGGTTCCTCATCAGGAACAGGTGTTTTTACACTCCAATACCAATATGGTATTTGTTGGTGAATATGTATACTATTCTTTGTATTGTTTAAAGCAAGGAACGGGTGAGTTAAGTGATGTGAGCAAAATTGCCTACTTAAAATTGGTGAATCAGGATCGTGAAGTTGTATTGGAGCAAAAAATCAAGCTTACGAACGGTATGGGTGATAGTAATTTTTTCATTCCTTCCAGTATCCCATCCGGCAATTATAAACTTTTAGCATATACCCAATGGATGCTAAATAATGGTAAGGATTATTATTATAGCGAGGATATTACGATTTTAAATCCATACACTAGCGATCAAGCCGTTTTTAGGAATCAAAATAGTAATGATTCCGTTGCTACTTCCTCAACTTTGACGGATACCGGAAGAGATACATCCGTAAGGAATTCAAAACTAAGCTTAGCCTTGGATAAATCAAGCTATGCCCAGCGAGAACAAATTTCAATCAACATAGCGGCCAGTACCTTGGATGGCCTGGGGCAGTACTCGCTATCCGTTAGAAAGGTAGATGAGTTAAAAACTGGTAAAAAAAATACGGCCTATAACTACAATGAGGTCTATCCAGCAATAGAAAAACAGGGAGAAATGGTGCTTCCAGAGCTAAGAGGCGACCTTTTTAGTGGAGAACTTGCTACAACTGTAAACGACGGCAGTTCAGTTACGCTGCAAAGTGTGCATGTTGGTGTTTCTTTTCCTGGGGAAGACTATCTTTTTAAATTGGCCACAACAGATGAAAATGGCAATTTTTTCGTAAATATTGAAGAGGATTACAATTCGGAAGAAGCTTATTTTCAAGTTGTTGAAGGTAGTTTGGGCCAGTATAAAATAAATATAAAACCAGAGGTGGCTTTGAATTTTGACCGGTTACGGTTTACTTCTTTTTCATTGGATAAGGCATTGGAACCTATTATTCTGGAACGCAGTATTTATAACCAAATTGAAAATGCCTATTACAGTAGTAAACCAGATACTATTTTGATAGGAAAGGCCAATGACCGGTTTTATGGTCCCAGTACATTGCAGTATGCATTGGATGATTACACACGATTCCCATCTATGAAAGAAACCTTTATAGAGGTCATAGAACATGTTTGGATACAAGAGAATAAGAATGGCAAACAAGAATTTCACGTAAGACCTATCCCGCCTTATGTAGAGAATGGCGAATTGCCATTAGTGTTCATAGATGGTGTGTTAATAGTAGATCATGAACGGCTTATTAATCTATCACCCGTTCAAGTCCATTCTGTGCATATTTCTAGAAACCAGCATTTTTACGGGACCAAATCTTTTCAAGGTGTGGTAGATGTAACCACATTTAAATCTGACTATTACAAAACATACTATTCAGATGACCTACTGGTGCATAAGTTTTTAAAACCGAAGGAAAAGAAAAATTATTTTAGACAGTCATATGAACTCGATTTTAAAGAGAACTTTGAACGTCTGCCTGATTTCAGATATCAATTACTTTGGATACCAAGATTTGATTTACTACAAAAGAACGAATCGGTCACATTTTTTAGCTCCGATGTTACAGGTAATTTTGAGGTGTCCCTTGAGGGTTTTACAACATCCGGCACACCGGTATCACTAAAAGCAAATTTTAAGGTAAACTGAGGAACACACAAAGGTTTCGGGTATGATAATTCTTTCGCTGTTGGCTAAAGGTTACTTGAAATGCTTTGGACTAAAAATTTTTTAAATGAGGCACTATTATCAAAACTAATTCCACGAACCATATCAGTATAATATTGTACCCTTCAGGTTCTAAAAATTGCTTGGTAAATACCTAGTTTTAATATTTTGTTATACCTATATGTTTCTGCCCGATTTTATTGCCACTTTTAATTAATTTTCATCAAGGATTGTTTTTATTCCCTGACTGGACAACTACTTTGCTCCTTGATAAGACACTGCATATACCTATAAGGCTAAACCTTGACAAAAATATCACTTCAGTTCTAATACCTCAGTTCCTTGTATTTCATGACCAATTATGACTTCGTACGCCGCTATCATTTCCGTTACTTTTTCGGGATTGGAACTTGCCAAGTTATTCTGTTGTCCTAGGTCTTCTTTAAGGTTATAGAGTTGATAAATGGTATCGTTGCCCAGTTCAATGTTTACCAATCTATTTATGGCTGGCCCGCCATAGGGCGGTATTAATACCCAGTCCCCTTTTCTATAGGCGGTGCGAGACGTTGCTTCCAGAATAAGTTCTTCCCTGCCATCGTCGCTTTTTCCCAAAAATGTTTGTAGGAAATCTTTGCTATCGGTGGCTCTTTTATCACTACCCGTAAGTGCTGCGATAGAATTCAGTAAATCAATTTGGGATACCATCGCATCGGAAACTCCCGGCTGTATGGTACCTTTCCAATAGGTAATAAAAGGAACACGGGTACCGGCCTCGAACAGGCTATATTTCCCACCTCTTAAGGGTCCGGCCGGTTGGTGGTCGCCTAATTTTTCAACAGAATCGTCGTAATATCCGTCATCTACCACCGGTCCGTTATCGCTACTAAAAACGATTAAGGTATTCTCCAAAAGCCCTTCTTGCTCCAAGGTTTTAATAAATTCGCCTATGCACCAATCTGCCTCTACGATAACATCTCCCCGTGGCCCCATTCCGGAAGAACCCACGAACCTAGGATGTGGCGTACGCGGAACATGAGGCTGTTGCAGGGCATAATACAGAAAAAAAGGCTTGTCTTTATGAGTTCTCACATACCCTTGTGCTTTCTTTAAAAAGTGATCGGCCATTTCTTCATCTACCCATTTGGCAGCTTCCCCACCCTTCATATACCCTATACGCGAAATACCGTTTACAATACTGTTATCATGCCCGTGGGAAGGTTTCATTTTTAAGAGTTCAGGATTTTCCTTTCCCGTAGGTTCCCCTTCAAAATTCTCAGCATAGTTTATTTCTATGGGGTCCATAGGATCTAGTTGATCCACTTTCCCGTTCTCAATATACACGGTTGGTACACGATCTTGAGTTGCCGCCATGATATAGCTATGGATAAAACCCACCTCATTTGGTCCGGGTGAAATGTGTTGGTTCCAATCTACATTTCCGGAACCGAGTCCCAAATGCCATTTCCCCACAATTCCCGTTTGGTACCCTTGCTGTTGCAATAATTTTGGAATGGTCAGTTGCGTGGTATCTATAATCAAAGGAGCCGTCCCAGGAAGAATTTTGGCATTTTTGTTTCGCCAAGGGTAAGTGCCCGTTAATAATGCGAATCTACTGGGCGTACATGTAGCGGAAGAAGCATAACCTTGGGTAAAACGCATTCCGCCATTGGCTAGTTTGTCTAAATTTGGTGTTTTTAAGGCAGTTGCACCATAGGCACCTATTTCGCCGTAGCCCAAATCATCTGCATAGATGATAATAATATTGGGTGTGGCAGGGGTGGTTTCGTCTGTTGTCGTTTTTTGCTTGCAAGAACTTACAAACAATAAACATATCATACTATAAATAGAAAAAGAGATAGAAACTTTCATTGCTATGTAACGTTTGGTGGATTAGGTATCGAATATAAGGAATTAGCCTGTTTCCCAAAAGGACGAGCGAAGGACCGCTAGATTTTGTTATAAATTAATATAGGAAACCCAAGTATGGAGGAAAATCTCATATCCTATAAAGCACTGTTTTTATTGTAGTATTGGGCTCTAAAGGCAATACCCCAGTAATATGGTTTTGGGTGGATACTATGTTGATTTTGGAATCCCCATTTTACAAGGGTTCGAGCAAATATCATTCCTTTTGTTAATAACAAATCCATAATACCTTGCCTGCAAGGTCGTGTAGCTTCTATTTTTGCAGCCTTTACAAGCGCATGAGAAAATTGGAAATAGGGGACAAGGTGTACAACGCAAAGCAAAACGGATTTACGGATTTTGTGCGGTATTCCTTCTCGGAAGTGGTGGAGTTAACAAAAACTTTGGCCGTACTTAAAAACGGGATTAAACTCTTTAACGAACCAAGAATCTCCTATATTACAGAAGATGTGGGCTATTCCGTTTCCAGGCAAAATGGCATGCATTGGCATCTGGTTTCTTTGGAGGCTATTAGAAAGGCCCAGATCGAAAATGAAAAGATAGCAGCTTACGATTGGTTCGAAGAAAAGGAGTTTAGTTTGGAAGAAAAAAAAATCATCTATAATCAATTTAAGAAAATAGAGATGATCGAACCCTAATGGTTTGCAATTACCTCCACATCTAAACGTATTTTTGTCTTATGGAAGAATGGTACCATTACCCTTTTCTTATACTAGTTGGCTTTGTGGTAGGGTTTATAAACACGGTTGCCGGAGGTGGTTCCCTGTTAGTGCTTCCTTATTTAATTTTTATCGGCTTGCCCTCCAACGTTGCCAATGGTACCATTCGCGTTGCCGTTGTGGCGCAGGCCGCAATTGCCACTTTGGGTTTTAAAAGTAAGGGGGTTTCTACGCATCCGATTAATATATATCTGGGAATCGCCGCTCTACTGGGATCTATTATCGGTGCCTATATTGCTATAGATGTTACAGGAGCCGTTTTTAATCGTATTCTAGCCATAATAATGATTGCTGTAGTCATCATTATTGTTTTTGCACCCAAAATGAATATGGTGCACCTCGAGGAACGCCTAACAGGTAAATATCTTTGGCTGGGAATTATCGCTTTTTTCATTTTTGGTATCTATGGCGGGTTCATAAATGCCGGCCTGGGATTTATAATGATGTTGTTCCTTCATTATGTAAACCGCATGTCCCTGGTGCGTTCTAATGCTACTAAAGTGGTCGTAGTATTTTTTTATATGCTTTCCGCGTTGGCGGTTTTTGCATATAATGATAAGGTGAATTGGGAAATCGGACTCATATTGGCTCTTGGTAATGGGGCTGGGGCATGGTTGGGAAGTAGGATGTCCGTAAAAAAAGGAGACGGATTCATAAGGACTTTCTTAGTGCTCATGGTGCTGGTTTTGGCTATTAAACTTTGGTTCTTTAACGTTTAGAGCAAATAATCTATGTATTTAAGAACGCTCTTCGGAACGCAGGTATGGCCTTAAGACCTGGTATGAAGCCTAGCCGAAGTATATAGTCAAACGTTAGTTTTATATATAATACTACAATGCACCACCTATGCAAAACCGTAGCAAGGATTTTTATTAGATTTTGAACTTGAGTTTGTATTTGCACTTCAGTCCATGTATCGTAACTTTGAAATTAAATTTGGACAAAATCTAAGTAGTGCAGCCATCCAAACTTAAAAAATGAAAGAATATGCCAGGATTTGAATTATTTGGGGAAGCAGAAAAAGCACAGGTGAACGATGTATTGGATTCCGGTGTACTCATGCGATATGGTTTTGATGGCATGCGAAAGGGTCATTGGAAGGCCAGAGAATTGGAAAAGGCGTTGGCCGAGCGCATGCAAACCAATTATGCACAAGTACTCAGTAGTGGTACTGCGGCACTCACTGTCGCACTCCAAAGCGCAGGAATAGGAGCAGGCGACGAGGTTATTATGCCCACATTTACCTTTGTTGCCAGTTTTGAGTCCATCCTAGCCATTGGGGCTATTCCCGTTTTGGTAGATATCGATGATACACTGACCTTAGATCCCCGCGCGGTAGAAGAGGCGATTACAGCTAAAACCAAGGTGGTAATGCCCGTTCATATGTGTGGTTCTATGGCCGATTTGGCCGCGCTAAAAGCTATCTGTAAAAAATATAAGCTATTATTATTGGAAGATGCTTGCCAGGCTATTGGCGGAACGTACCAAGGTAAGCCGTTGGGCAGTTACGGTGATATAGGCTGTTTTTCTTTTGACTATGTGAAAACCATTACTTGTGGTGAAGGTGGCGGATTAATTACCAATAACGAGACGTATTATAGAAATGCCGACCATTATTCCGATCATGGCCATGATCACACTGGCACAGATAGGGGAGCGGAAACCCATCCTTTTTTGGGCTATAATTTTAGGATTTCTGAACTGAATGCCGCTGTAGGATGCGCCCAAGTAAAGCGGCTGGACGAGTTTTTGGACCTTCAAAAGAAGCATTATACTACAGTAAGGGAAGCTTTGGGAGGTATAGACGGACTCACATTTAGACGCGTACCGGAAGGAGGGGTAGAAAACTACTCGTTTCTTAATATCTTTTTGTCCACTGAAGAAAAAGCACGAAAAGTGCACAAAGCTTTAGGGGCAGTTGGTGTTGATGCTTGTTTTTATTGGTACGATAACAATTGGCATTATTACCGCAAATGGCAACACTTGACCAACTTGACTTCATTGGGCAAATTTCCAAAAGAAATCATAGATGGATTACCAGATTATAGTAAAACTGACTTCTCCAAATCTGATGCATGGATGGGTAGAACTATTTCCTCTTTGATAAAATTAAGTTGGACGCCAGAAGCGGTCGAAAACAGAGCTCAACTTATGGCCAAGACCATAAAAGAGGTGCTAAATGATTAGTTTGTTCTTCGGCAAATTCAATTCGCTATGACTTAACAATTCAAGTGTTTGATGTTTTGTACATACCAATAGAACATCAACTTATGTTATAAATAAGCGATCTTAAAAGGTTGACATCTCTAGGCGCGCCTTCCCATTCGAAACCGACTTACTATAGCTTAATACGAAACATAATCAACAATTTCCAATCCGTACCCCACGATACCTACTCTTTTTGATTGTTGGCTATTGGTCAACAACTTCATTTTGGTAATGCCTAGATTATGGAGTATTTGCGCCCCGATACCAAAATCGCGGGTATCCATCTCTATTTTGGGTGCTTTATGAATTCCCTTTTTCTGTAATTCCTTTAGTTCCGCCAAGCGAGATAAGAGGTTTAGCGACTCCGAATCCTGATTAATAAAAACGATAGCGCCCTTTCCCACTTTATTTACCGCTGTAAACATAGCCTCGAGTTTCTCATCGGGACTATTGGTAAGTGTTCCCAAAATATCATTGTTGATCTGTGTAGAATTTATTCGAGTAAGAACTTCCTCATCCTTGTTCCAAGAACCTTTGGTCAAGGCAATATGTATGTGGTTATTGGTCGTCTGCTTGTATGCCCGTAGTCTGAATTCCCCAAAACGGGTCGTGATATCAAAATCAGTTTCTTTGCTGATAAGGCTGTCGTGCTCCATTCGGTAGGCCACAAGGTCTTCTATGGAAACAATTTTTAGATCGAACTTTTTGGCCACGTGCATCAATTGCGGTAAACGGGCCATGGAACCATCTTCGTTCATGATTTCTACGATGATCCCTGCGGGCTGTAACCCGGCCAGGCGTGCAAAATCTATTGCGGCCTCTGTATGGCCTGTCCTTCTGAGTACGCCACCCTCTTTTGCTACCAAAGGAAAAATATGTCCTGGTCTTGCCAGATCATGTGGTTTGGTAGCTCCGTTCGTAAGTGCTATTACGGTTTTTGCCCTATCCGATGCAGAAATTCCGGTGGTAACTCCATTTCCACGTAAATCTACCGATACGGTAAAAGCAGTTTCTAATGGGTCTGTATTGTTGCTTACCATCATGTGCAGTCCGAGTTCTTTGCATCTACCTTCGGTCAAAGGAGCGCAAATAAGTCCTCTGCCGTGCGTGGCCATAAAGTTTACGGTTTCAGGAGTTGCCAGTTCGGCAGCGGCCAAAAAATCGCCTTCGTTCTCCCTGTTTTCATCATCTACTACGATAATGACTTTTCCTTTCTGAATATCGGAAATCGCCTCGCTAATGGTATCCAATTTTATTTTATATTGCCTCTTCGTTATCATCACTATGCTTTTTTGTCAATTTTTTGAATAGACCTTTAAAAAAATCTGTTACTGCCCCAAAATTCATCATTCCTTTATCCTCTGTGGCCCTTTTGGTTAGGTAAACCCCAAGTGGCAACATAATCAATGTGGACAACCATGCGCCCAAAACAGCATTTATATTTCCTTCTTTGGCATAGTTACCGGCAAAAACACCAATAAAGTAATAGATCAAAAATAGGACAATCGCAATGACCATGGGTAGGCCCAATCCTCCTTTACGAATAATGGCGCCAAGTGGAGCTCCCACAAAAAATAAGATAATACACGAAAATGCAAGGGCATATTTTGTGTGGAGGGACAAGATATGCATGTTATAGTTTTTATACCTGTTTTGCATTTCTTCTTTTTTCCCTCTCACAGAACCTAGAATCCCAGAAGTGGCATTTTTTGCACTACTCACTACCTGCATCTTTTGCCAGTCTGGAAAAAGGTACAGAATATCTGCTTTAATAGAATCTTGCTTTTCCTTATTCGCTAGGGCTAGCGCTGTTTTATGAGCCATTATAGAGTCTCTTTTTAATCTCGATTCTCCCTTTACCGTAGTCGTATCGATGGTTTCCAAGGGTACAAATGCACCTATTCTTAATCCTATATTTTTAGAAAAAGCACGCACAATCCTATAATTGTCGTCCCTAATGGAATCAATATCAATTGTTAGTCTGGCAATATTTTTCATTTTCGCCGTACTAATCTCACGTTCCTCGTCCAAATCAACATTATTGAACTCGGACAAGTCTATATTCATGATATAGGTATCAAAGTTTGCCTGTGCAAAAGGAAATTTTAGTTTGTTCTGATTGTTTTGTGTAATTATATCTTCGTAGTAATGTCCATCTGTAAGTAGTAGCTGTAAAATGTCTGAATTCTCATTGCTTTTTAATTCGCCTGTTTTTGCCTTTATGACCGTAGTATTGATTTTATTTTTCGCTTTTTTATGTATGATGACATTTCTGAGAAAGCGGTCGTTTTCACCGTACTTCTCATCGACTTTTATATTCATATCAGCTCCTTCAAAATCGCTAAACACACCTTCAGCTACGGCAATAGCCGGTTTTACTTTGGCAATGTTCCGTCTAAGGTTAAAGATTTTTCGCTGTGATAAGGGAATTACGTTATTTGCAAAAAAGAAGGTAACACCTCCCAGAATGGTTACAAAAATAATTAGGCTCAACATGGAGCGTTGTAGGGATATTCCCGAGGCTTTCATTGCCGCGAATTCATAGTTTTCGGCAAGATTCCCAAAGGTTAGTATAGAAGAAAGGAGAACGGTTAGGGGAAGTACCTTTTCGGTAAGGTCTGGCATCAGGTAAAATAAGAACTTTCCTATAATAAAAATGTCCAGACCTTTTCCGGCTAAATCGTCAATAAAAAGCCAAATCGTTTGAAATATGAAGATAAACATCAGTATAACAAACGAAGTGAAAAAATTAAAAACGAACCTTGATAATATATACCGGTCTAGAATTCTCAAATGTCCTAATTTCTGATGATGTAGTAGCCGTTATCCTTGTATTTGGCCTCGTCAAAAGTAAATAAGGTTTTTGATAATGGCTGATTCGTTTTAAAAGAATTAACAGTAATAGTTGTCTTGGTGCCGTTTTTACCGGTTTCCACTAATTTGTAAATATGTTTTGTTTCCGCATCGATACCCAGAAGTCTGGAAGCAATTTCGGTATTAGAATCTATGGGAGTCAGTTTTACATATTGTATTTTTCTACCTTGAACATTTTGTAGTATGTCCCATGCATAGCGATGTCCCTCTTTGTAAAAAGTCAGCATTTTTGAAGGGGTCATTGCGTTTTCGTCTTCTGATTGGTCCTCAATGGTAACTTCCTCATTTTCGGGTACTATCGTATATACTTTTTTACCGTCGTACAGTTGTTGTGATCCGAGGTAGTTGAATACATATTTTTCTCCCGCCAAGGTAACATCCCCTCGGGTTTCTTGGTTAATGCCGGCTTCGGCGTTTTTAAGATCGAATTTAAAGTCTACGTGAATATTATCATAACTTTTAACCTTTGCATACACTTCGTCCAAAAAGGCTTTTGCCTTGGCGGCATCTTGGGCCTTAGTTACTGTTCCCATTAATAAAAAAGCCACTAGTACTGCTAAATTTTTCATCTGTTTCTATGTATTACTTCTCTTTATTTTATTTGTATTCGACCTTTGTTAAGGTTCATTTTTATTTAAAAGCTTTAGGATTCATTATCCAGTAAAAGCTGCAACGCTACCATATCCTGCACCAATACCTGCCTAGCTTTGCTACCTTCAAACGGACCAACAATTCCAGCAGCTTCCAATTGGTCTACAATTCGCCCCGCACGGTTATATCCAAGCTTTAGTTTACGCTGAATTAAGGAAGCGGAACCCTGCTGGGCAATAACAATGACTTCTGCAGCTTCGCGAAACATACTGTCCCGGTCCGAGATATCGTAATCAACGTTCGTGCCAGAATCTTCGCCCACGTATTCCGGTAGCTCGTATGCCTCGGGGTAGGCTCTTTGGCTGCCAATATATTCGGTTATCTTTGCCACTTCTGGTGTATCAACAAAAGCACATTGAAGACGTGTAACGTCATTACCTTGTGTAAAAAGCATATCTCCACGGCCTATGAGCTGGTCTGCACCCTGGGAATCCAGAATAGTTCTGGAGTCAATTTTGGATGTAACCCTAAAAGCTAAACGTGCGGGGAAGTTGGCTTTAATTATACCGGTAATTACATTTACGGAAGGACGTTGTGTGGCAATAATTAAGTGTATTCCGATGGCCCTGGCCAACTGTGCCAATCGTGCCACCGGTGTTTCCACCTCCTTGCCCGCGGTCATGATCAAATCTGCAAATTCATCGATCACCAAAACAATATAGGGCAGGAATTTGTGGCCGTCGTTCGGATTTAGTTTTCTTGCCTTGAACTTGGTGTTGTATTCCTTTATGTTCCTTACCATAGCCAATTTCAGAAGCTCATAGCGGTTATCCATTTCTATACAAAGGGAATTCAACGTATGGATTACCTTGGTGTTATCCGTAATTATAGCCTCGGCGGAATCTGGTAATTTCGCCAAGAAATGGCGCTCTATCTTATTATACAGGGTAAGTTCCACTTTTTTTGGATCTACCAAAATAAACTTGACTTCGGCTGGATGTTTTTTGTATAGTAGCGATGTAAGTACTGCGTTTAGACCAACAGATTTCCCTTGACCCGTGGCACCCGCCATAAGCAAGTGTGGCATTTTTGCAAGATCTACCACGAAAGTTTCGTTACTTATGGTCTTACCAAAAGCAATTGGGAGTTCCATTTCGGCCTTTTGAAATTTACTGGACGCTATGACAGACCGCATGGAAACAATGGTTGCATTTTTATTGGGTACTTCTATACCAATGGTCCCCTTTCCTGGAATGGGAGCGATAATACGGATACCTAATGCCGCAAGGGAAAGTGCAATATCGTCTTCAAGATTCTTTATCTTAGAGATACGCACCCCTGCATCTGGAACAATTTCGTATAAAGTAACGGTAGGACCGATAGTAGCTTTTATTTGTGCAATACCAATTTTATAGTTTTTTAAGGTATCTACGATTCTATCTTTGTTTTCTTCAAGTTCTTCTTGATTAATGGTAATACCTCCACCGGCTCCATGTTGATCTAAAAGTTCTATGGTCGGAAATTTATAGTTTCCAAGTTCCAAGGTGGGGTCGAACTCCCCAAAATCATCCACTAGTTTATTGGCCAGTATATCTATGTCCTCCTGTTCTTCCACAATTTCCTCCACTTCCATTGCCAACGTGGGTTCGTCTTCGGTTTTGGCATTAATTTCGAAAGCGCTTTCTGTTGTTTCTTTTTCTAAATGTGGTATTTCGGTTTTATGGGTATAGGTGTCCAAAATTAGTTGCTCTTCGTCCTCTTTGGGTAAAAGGGTTTCTTCATCCGTTTCTGCGGGCCTCTTCTTCGATTTGAATTCGGATGCTAAGGTTTGTTTTTTGGAACGCACAAATGCAGTAACATCTTCGGGAGTAATTTTAAATAAGCGAACGGCAATAAAGATTAGGCCAAATATTAATAAAAGGAGCACTCCGATTTTGCCGGTATAATCCTGAAGGAAATCGTTCATTTCATACCCTACCAAACCACCTAAAAGTGGACTTTCATCAGCAAAAAAACCAAAGGCTATTGAAATCCATATTAGGAATATCAATCCCCAGATCCATTTTTTCCAAAGCCCCTTTTTATCTAAGCTCAAAAAGAGGTAAATACCACTAATACAAAGTAAAAATGGAAATATTAAGGAAGATATACCAAAGCCTTTGTACACAAAAAAATGGCTAACACTGGCACCAAATTTATTTAAAAGGTTTTTTGCTTCCTCATTACGATTTTTAAACTCTGTTAATAAGCTTTGGTCGTCTTGCCATGTAAAATAAAAGGAAACGAAAGAGAAAAATAGAGCAATGCTGAAAAGCACAAGCAAGCTTCCCAATATGATCTTGTTTTGTTTGGACAAGATAAAGGGAGTTCTTTTTTTTACGGATTTTGGCTTTGTTTTGGTTGCCTTTTTTGCCATGGAACGATTTATTCTGGGGGCTAAATTACAAATTTACAACCTAAGGAGTCTGTATTGGTTGTTTAAAAAATCTTAGGGAAATAAATGATACAACCAATAATGCTCGCTACGATAGATACGAGCATAACGGCACCCGCGGATATATCCTTTATAAGCCCAATTTTTTTATCGAATTCCGGTTGCACAAAATCCGATAATTTTTCCACAGCGGTATTTATTCCCTCTATACCCAAAACTAGGGCAATGGCAAATAGTTGTATCATCCATTCCGTAGCACTTATTTCGTAATAAAAACCGGCCGCGGTTATAATCAAACCAATGCCAACCTGAATTTTTATACTCGCTTCGGTCCGTATTAAAAGTATGGCTCCGCGAATTGCGAAGCCAATACTTTTTATTCTATTTTCTAGAAAGGATTCTTTGGGCATAATAGAATTGTGCGTTTTAAGCCATTAATGCTTCCAATGCCGCCTTGTAATTAGGTTCATCCACGATTTCAGGTACCTGCTCGGAGTACAATACGGTGCCTTTTTCGTCTACAACTACAACGGCTCTTGAGTGTAAAGGGGACAAGGGACCATCTGTAAAGGTAACATTGTACGATTTTCCGAAATTGCCATCCTTAAAATCCGAAAGCATTTCAACATTTTCTATGCCCTCTGCGCCACAAAAACGTGCTTGTGCAAATGGCAAGTCCTTTGATATGCAAAGAACAATAGTGTTATCCAATTCGGCGGCTTCCGTATTAAACTGTCGCACAGATTGTGCACACGTACCAGTATCTACACTGGGAAAGATATTCAAAACGACTCTGGAACCTTCATAATCAGAAAGTGTTACGGTAGCCAAATCATTTGTAGTTAATTGAAATTCAGGAGCTTTGCTTCCTTTTGTAGGTAGTGTTCCCAAAGTATGTATAGGAGTACCTTTTAATGTAACTGTAGCCATTATAGTGTCTTTTAAATTAATAGGTGAAATTAAAAAATATAAGTAGGAAATGTAAACGTTTGTGAAAGTAAATTTTTGTTTTGGCTTCGTGTTATGACCAAAACATATCTCTTTAAAAATAGATTGCCTTCTTAATGCAAACTTGAGCTTTTTATCCTTAGCGGCTCTGTGAGGGCCTAAAATTCATTAATCAAGTTTTTGAAAAATTACCAAAAGACATCCGACAACCTAGAACTGAGAACCATAGACCAATGAAGGAAGTATAGACATCTTTTTTAAATTAAATTGATTGGGTAATTCTAGGTGCATTATTATCTCATTCTATAGAAAAAAATAATCTGGATATAACAGAAATAACATTTAACGGATAGACAAAAATACAGGGTTAAAGATGATTTAAATACCTATTCAAATATCAATAATCGGTTGTTGAATTTATAAAAAAATCAATTATTAATCATCAAAAATTATGGTATTACAATCGAATTATCCCTAACTATATTTTGGCTGAAAAAAATAAAAAAGGTGCAATTTAGGTTTACTTGGTAATGTTTGCCGCCAATTGCTTGATCTTAATTCCAAAACCAGCAAAGATCAAGGTCATGATTGGACTCAACCAGTTGAAAATGGCGAACATAAAATATTCTCCTACGCCAACGCCCAAAACACCACTATGATAGGCACCACAAGTGTTCCAAGGTATTAAAACCGAGGTGACAGTACCAGAGTCTTCCAAAGTTCGGCTCAGGTTTTCGGGAGCCAAACCTCTGTCTTTATAGGCTTTGGCAAACATCTTCCCAGGTACAACAATGGCCAAATATTGATCGGATGCAGTAACGTTCAATGCCAAACAACTTGCCACTGTACTGGCGAAGAGCCCAAAAGTGGTTTTTGCCATACCCAAAAGTGAGGCACTGATGCGCGACAAAGCCCCGATACCATCCATTATACCACCAAAGACCATGGCACAAACAATAAGCCAGATAGTCCCGAGCATACCGGCCATTCCCTTCGCGGAAAATAAATCGCTCAATGCTTTATTGTCAGAAGGTATGGTAGTTTCCACAGTAATGGCATTCATAATACCTTTATAACCAGATTCGAAAGTGAGTTCTTTAGCTCCGGTAATACCAGCTACGATATCTGGTTGAAAGAGTAAAGCAAACACCGCGCCTAGGAGTGTTCCTATAAGTAAGGCCGCCAAAGGAGGCGTTTTCTTTACGATCAAAAATATAACTACGGCAGGCACTATAAAAAGCCATCCGTTTATATCAAAACTTGCTTCTATGGACGTAAGGATGCTTTCAATATCAGCATTACCAGAGGTATCCAGGTTCAATCCGATAATTATAAAAAAGATAAGTGTAACGATTATAGTTGGGACCGTTGTAATGGTCATATACTTGATGTGGCTAAAGAGTTCCCCTCCCGCCATGGCCGGGGCTAAATTGGTGGTGTCGCTCAAAGGGGAAAGTTTGTCACCAAAATAGGCTCCAGAAAGTACTGCGCCAGCGGTCATACCTAGGGATATGCCAAGTGCGTCCCCGATACCGATCAATGCGATACCAACGGTTGCAGATGTAGTCCAGCTGCTTCCTGTGGCAACAGATATTATGGCGCAAATAATAACACAGGCCGCAAGAAAAATAGTGGGATTTAATATTTGGAGCCCATAATAGATCATTGCGGGAATAATACCGCTAATGAGCCATGTTCCCGCTAAAGCCCCTACCATTAACAAAATGAGTAAGGCCCCAGTGGTAGATTTTACGTTTTCTGCAACTTCGGCAAGCATTTGGTTGTAAGAAACTTTGTTCAAAAAGCCAACGATTGCGGCTACTGCCCCGCCCAATAAAAGAATGAACTGGTTGGAACCGCTTAGGGCATCGTCCCCAAATACAAAAACATTATAGGCAAGCATAGCTACGAGCACAAAAACGGGAATCAGCGCCTCCCAGATATTTAGTTCCCTGTTCTCTACAATGTTTTCGTTTTCTCTATGCTCGCTCGTGTCTTGCTGGGCCATAAATTGTTGGTTTGGTTATCTTGTAATATTACAACTTATGCTACGGATGTGCAAGCCAAAAAAAAAGGGACTAGTTCTTAAATACTGACTTACTTTCTAGAATGCCCAAGTGCTCCATACATTGTATCATTTGATCGTAGGTTCTTTGGATATCATTGTCCAATCCTATAGAAAAGCGGATTAGTCCCTCGCCCAATCCCATATCCTTTTGTTCTTCTTCCGGAATTTCAGAAGAGGTAGAGCTTCCTGGGGCACTAAAAAGTGTTTTGTAGAATCCAAGACTTACGGCCAGATAACCTATCTTTTTATCTTGCATTAGTTCCATGAGGGCATTTGCATTATCCAGCGAACCTACATCCATAGTTAATAGTCCCCCAAAACCGTATTGCGGATTCATTTGATCTTTCATTTTTAAATGTCCGGGGTGTGAGGCTAGACCCGGATACATTACCCGTAATCCTCTAGCTTCAAACTTTTCCGCAAGAAAAAGGGCATTTTCACTATGTTTTTGCATTCTAATATGTAGCGTCCGCATATTTTTTAGGATAGATGCCCCTCTTAGACTATCTAACGTACTGCCTAGAAGCATACCGGCACCATTGTTTACATCTTTTAGGCTTAGGCAAAAGTCTGTCGTACCGCAAACCACACCAGCAACACAATCACTTGTTCCGTTGATGAACTTGGTTAGGCTATGGATAACAATATCCGCTCCTAAAGATGCTGGACGAATCGAAAGTGGAGAAAATGTATTGTCCACCACTAACGGAATTTCATTTTTATGGGAAATCTTGGCCAAGGCCGAAATATCGGCAATCTCCAATAATGGATTACTAACACTTTCGCAATAGATCATTTTGGTTTTCGGGGTAATGGCTTTGGCAACCGCATCCATATCCGTTATATCCACAAAAGAGGTTTCGATATTGAATTTTTTTAAGAAATTCTTCATAAATGCATACGTGCCCCCGTAGATGGTTCTGCTACTTACAATATGGTCCCCTGCATTGCACAATTGCAGGATAACAGCGGTAATGGCACCCATGCCACTTGCGGTTACGTTAGCTGTCTCGGTGCCTTCCAGTGCCGCCAATGCCTCTCCCAAATAAAGGTTAGAAGGGGAGGAGTGCCTGCTATAAAGATAGCAGCCTTCAGTGTTTCCTTCAAACGTGTCGAACATGGTTTTGGCAGATATAAAGGTATACGTAGAGGAATCGGATATAGAGGGGTTCACGCCGCCATATTCTCCAAAATATTGTAAATCCTGTAAATCGTTTGCAGCTTTCTGACTCATAATAGTATATTTTACATGTAAAACTATGTTTTATAAGATTAATTGTCAATTGAATTCGATATATATAGAATATAAAACTACTTATTGCTTATTTTCGGAAAATATAACGGCTATAGCGCTCGTTGTATCCATATAAACGAAAGCCAGTTGGTATGAAGTTAGATAGTATCGATTTTAAACTATTAAACCTTTTACAACAAGATTGTAAAAAGACAACGAAGGAATATGCCCATAAACTCGGACTTTCCACTACTGCGGTTTACGAACGTATTAAACGGTTAGAAAAATCGGGCACCATTAAGAGTTACGTAGCTTTAGTAAATACGTTCCAAGTAGATAAAAGTTTTACAGTATTCTGCCACATAAAATTGGTACAACATACCAGGGACAATATTCGACAATTTGAGCGAGACGTTTTAAAACTGGAAGAAGTGGTGGAGTGCCATCATTTGAGTGGAGATTATGACTATCTTTTAAAGATTCTAGTTAAGGACATGGAGGATTACCGCAACTTTATGGTTTCAAAGCTAACGGCCATTAACCATATTGGTAGTACACAAAGTTCGTTTACCATTAAAGAGGTAAAGCATTCTACGGCAATCCCGCTTTAAAAAACAGAAAATAGTATTAATTTTACCGCAATCAGAAAAAATAGAATTTATGACTCAATATGATGTAGCCATTATAGGCTCGGGACCTGGAGGATATGTTGCCGCAATCCGTTGTGCCCAATTAGGAATGAAGACCGCGATTATAGAAAAATATCCTACATTGGGAGGTACTTGTTTAAACGTAGGTTGTATACCTTCTAAGGCCTTGTTGGATTCGTCGCATCATTATGAAGATGCCGTTCATCATTTTGAGGAACACGGTATTGAGATTCCTGGGGAAATAAAAATAAACCTCGAAAAAATGATCGGTCGTAAACAGGCCGTTGTGGATCAGACCACCAAGGGTATTGAATTTTTAATGGACAAAAATAAAATTGATGTGCTGCAAGGTTTGGGTAGTTTTAAGGATGCTACCCACGTAACGATTACAAAAGATGATGGTAGCACGGATACCATAGCAGCAAAACATATTATCATCGCGACCGGATCCAAGCCTTCTTCGCTTCCTTTCATTACCGTGGATAAAGAACGCATCATCACATCAACCGAAGCCTTAAAGTTGAAGGAAATCCCAAAACACATGATCGTTATCGGTGGTGGTGTTATTGGGCTGGAGCTCGGCCAAGTGTACAAAAGATTGGGCGCGGAAGTGACCGTTGTTGAGTATATGGACAGAATTATTCCAACTATGGATGCTGCTCTCTCTAAGGAATTAATGAAAGTATTGAAAAAGCAAAAAGTGAAATTCGCACTTTCCCACAAGGTAAAATCCGTGGAGCGAAAAGGAAATAAAATTACCGTGAAGGCAGACGATAAGAAAGGTGAGGAAGTCGTTTTTGAAGGAGATTACTGTTTAGTATCCGTTGGTAGAAGTCCGTTTACGCAAGGACTTAATCTTGAAGCGGCCGGTGTAAAGTTAGACGAGCGAGGGAGAGTGGCGGTAGACGGACATTTAAAAACCAATGTGGACAATATTTACGCCATCGGAGATGTAATAAAAGGCGCTATGTTGGCCCACAAAGCCGAAGAGGAGGGCACCTTGGTAGCGGAGCAATTGGCCGGTCAGAAGCCGCATATAGATTACAATTTAATTCCTAACGTAGTATATACGTGGCCAGAAGTAGCGGCTGTTGGTAAAACCGAGGAAGAACTAAAAGAAGCGGGCATCGCCTATAAAGCTGGCCAGTTTCCAATGCGTGCCTTAGGCCGTTCCAGAGCAAGCGGCGATATAGACGGCTTTGTAAAAATCTTGGCCGATAAAACTACGGATGAAGTTCTGGGTGTACACATGATCGGTGCTCGTTGCGCCGATTTGATTACCGAAGCAGTTACCGCTATGGAATTTCGTGCGTCTGCGGAAGATATATCGCGCATGAGCCATGCACATCCAACATATGCAGAAGCGGTGAAAGAAGCGGCTTTGGCAGCTACTGGTGAGCGTGCCTTGCATGTATAAAGCAAATCTTGCCATCAATTAGAATTGACTGGACAGTTATAACAAAAAAAGCAGCCTGAAAGGGCTGCTTTTTTTGTACCAGTGCAATATGTTAAAGTTTTTAAAACCTTGGTCTCTCGCCTAAAGGCTTAAAATTCTTG
The DNA here is from genome assembly GCA_963697395.1 of uncultured Flavobacteriaceae bacterium. Taxonomy (GTDB): domain Bacteria; phylum Bacteroidota; class Bacteroidia; order Flavobacteriales; family Flavobacteriaceae; genus Maribacter. Next base: position 480,439 of record CAVONX010000003.1, on the reverse strand, counting down.
CCTAAATTTTAATTCTTGTGGCTTCCATCGCAATAAGGAGGATTGCTTGTTTTTTTACATGTACATAAAAAGGCCGATTTATCTTCTTCCACACTAAAACCTAGGGAAGGTGGCATGTTATGGGCTCTGTGCGCACCATCGCAAAAAGGTTGATTGGCACTATGGCTGCACGTGCACCATGCATATCGTTTGTCTTTTTCCAAATCTACTTGGATAGGGGAATAATTTTTATCGCTCATCTTTCTTATTTTTTTGACAAATTAAGCCAAAGAAGCGACAACTAAAACCGAGGTATTCAATTTTTAATCAGTCCAAATAATTTGGCCAATTTGAGGGATAGGTTTCGGATGGTATTGAAACCGTGCAGCAGCGCATTTTCTGTGTGGGTTCTCCCTGCATTCAAATAGGAGTTGACCGATAGTTTAATGTCTGCTTTATTGTCCTCATAGCGGAGGGCCAAATAGGAGCAAAGCAACATAAATAGTATGGCACCCGTAACCGCAATAATAGGACTAACGGAATGATGAAAGAATCCGTACAACCCAAGACCGGTTAGGCTCCCGTAGAGAATAATAAAATGAACGATGTAGATAGCCAAGGTACTTTGTCCCAATCGTAAGATTGTTTTATTGGTCAATACGCTTCTAAATAGCATAAAAAGGGCGAAGACTAAAAGGACGTCGCCAAGCCTAATGAAAAGATAGTTATTGTAAAAAATAGACGTAAAAAGTTGTATGCCCGTTTTATTGGAGATGGTAAGAAAAGCATCGGAAGAATAGAATATAAGTAAAGAACCTACTCCAACAAATATGGCTATAGCCGCTGGATAAAGGTGTTTGTAATCTTTATGCCTCTTAAAAAGTACGGCTGCAAAACTTCCAAAAGTAGTGTAGCCGAACCATGGTAAAATGGTAAATACGGAACCATTTGCTTTGGTAAAGTAATTTGCCATCCATTGGGGCAGTAAATGAAAATCTGATGATTTATACCAGGGTTCAAAAACAAAGAGGGTTAAGGTAGTAGCTACTAAAATACTTGGCAGCAACCACTTTTTATGATGTGCCGTAAGTATGTAGATTCCTATAATACCTAAGATAGAAAGTCCTATACAGTGCAATACATCCACTAAATAAAAAGAATCATAGACCTCTCCTTTAAGCAGTCCAACAAGATTCAAACGCAGCAAGTAGCCGATAATCAATAATTCCAGACCACGTCTAATACCCTTTTTTACCCGTGGGTTGTCCCATCCCGTCTCAGGAGCTTTTATGAGTAAATACGTAAAGATGAAACCGGAAACCGTAAAGAACACCGGTGCCGTGATACCTCTAAAATATTTCCAAACGGCAAAAAGCATATTGTTATCGTCACGAAAAGCGTTGTCCAGCAATCCGTCTATAAAGTGACCTTGGAGCATCATAAGAATGGCCCACGCCCTTATGGCATCAACAAAATACAATCTGGTGTCCTTGGCGTTTACTTTGGTCATACTACAGCTATATACTTATATACGAGTAGGTTTGGATGTTTTGCGCCGCGAATTTAAATAAAATACTGGTAACTGAGCGTTATTTGGGGTATTTTCGTATTTGAAAAAAAATAGAATACATGTCATACATTTTAGGCTTCGCAGGAAGTAACTCATCAACTTCTATAAACTATAGATTGGTGCGCTACACCGCATCCTTGATCAAACACCAAGAAGTTGCGCTTATCGGATATGGCCAAACATCCGTTTCCTATGTACAGTGAGGATTACGAAAAGGAATCATGGTTTTTCTAATTCTTTGGTAGCATTCAAGGAGGAGATTAAGAAAGCTTCTGGAATTATTATATCGGTTAACGAGCACAACAGCAATCCATCGGCCTATTTTAAAAATTTAATCGATTGGTTGTCAAGAGTGGACAAGGATTTTATAAGGGAACAAAAAGTGTTGTTGATGGCTACGTCAGGAGGAAAACGGGGTGCCCAAAGTTCCTTGGAAGTAAGTGAAAAATTACTTTCTCGATTTGGTTCGGAGATTACCGGAACATTTTCATTACCCAGTTTTTACGATAATTTTGATGCAACGAATGGTATTTTAGACACCCAATTGGCCTCTGAACATTCTGAAAAGGTAATGGCATTTTTAGATTCAATCCGCTAGTTGTTGAGACAGACCGTTAGCTTTACCGTTGCCGATATTCAAAATTTTAAGGATAATCTCTTGGAATGGTCGCGCCAATATGACGAGGTGGCGTGGTTGGACAGCAATGGACACAAGGGAACATATTCTTCGTTTGAAGCACTTTTGGCCGCAGACGGATTAACAGGGATTTCTACCGATGCCCACCATGGATTTGCAGATTTGGCCGAATATCAATCACAGGTCAACGATTGGATCTTTGGTTACCTTTCCTATGACCTTAAAAACGATACGGAGTTCTTGTCTTCCAAAAATTTCGATGGTTTAGAATTTCCAGAGCTTTACTTTTTTCAACCTAAAAAAATAATACGGATACGAGGGAATGAAGTCGATTTCATGTATCTAAAAATGGTAACCGATGAAATTCCCATCGATTTTGAAGCAATTTTTAACGGATCCTTCCAAGAAATTGATGATAAAGCTTCCGCTAGAGATGTCCATATTAAAATGCGCATTTTTAAGGATGAGTATTTTTCTAAGGTCAACAAGATGTTGGAATATATTCATCAAGGCGATATTTATGAGGCCAATTTTTGTCAGGAGTTTTATGCCGAGGATTTAAAGATAGATACGGTAAAAACGTATAAAAAGCTGAATACCATTTCAAAACCGCCTTTTGCTACCTATCTAAAATTGTTCGACAAGTATTTGTTGTGCGCCAGTCCCGAGCGGTACTTAAAAAAGACGGGAACAAAAGTAATTTCGCAACCTATAAAAGGAACGGCGGCAAGGTCCAAGGAAAAGAAAATCGATGACTGTCTTATACAAGAATTACAAACCGACGAAAAGGAGCGCTCTGAAAACATAATGATTGTAGACTTGGTGCGTAACGATCTTTCCAAAAGTGCATTAAAAGGCAGCGTGGTGGTAGAAGAATTATGCAGGGTCTATTCCTTTGCACAGGTGCATCAAATGATTTCCACGGTAAGCGCAACTATTGCCGAAGACACAAATCCCATAGCGGTACTCAGGGAAACCTTTCCCATGGGCAGTATGACAGGTGCCCCAAAAGTCTCCGCTATGAAAATTATAGAAGAACTAGAGTCTTTTAAGCGCGGATTGTATAGTGGGGCAGTAGGTTATTTTACACCCGAGGGCGATTTTGATTTTAACGTAGTTATCCGCAGTATACTCTATAACGAAACCCAACAGTATGTCTCCTATGCTGTGGGAAGTGCCATTACTGCAAAATCCGTTGCCGAGAAGGAATATCAAGAATGTTTGTTAAAGGCCAAGGCCATGCGGCAGGTTCTGGAGGGGTAGTTTTAAATACAAACGAAAATATAAATACAAAAACAACCGATTGCCAGGTAGCAATAAACCGTTCTCACTACTACATTTTTTTGATTCGCTCCTCGCAAAGACGCATAACATAATATTCATAACTATGTACTCCTTATTGCCAACTGCAATTGCCAACTATAAAAATGCTGCTTGTCTGTTGACTCACATCTTTCATCTCACGTCTCCCATCTCAAATCTCTAATCTAACACCCAACGTATATTAAAAATCCTACCTTTACAAAATGCTATCCGATTTTAAAGCACATATCGCACAAAACTTCCCTTCTCTGTTTCAAAATAGGGTGTTAATTGCTTGCAGTGGCGGTTTGGATAGTGTGGTATTGAGCCATTTGTGTTATCATTCCGGGATGGATATTGCACTCGCCCATTGCAATTTCAGACTTAGAGATGCAGATAGTGATGCCGATGAAGCATTCGTACAACAATTGGCCAAACAACTCGGCGCAGCATATTTCGTTACCCATTTTGATACGCTTGGTTACGTAAACCAGCACAAAGTTTCTGTTCAAATGGCGGCCCGGGAACTCAGATATGCTTGGTTTGATGGACTTATAGAAACCAATGGTTTTGTAAAAGTGCTAACGGCACATCACTTGGATGATACTCTGGAAACTTTTCTGATCAACTTATCAAGAGGTACTGGAATAGAAGGTCTTACAGGAATACCAGAACAGACGTTGACCACCGCACGACCGCTGTTAAAGTACTCACGAGCCCAACTTTTGGCCTATGCAACATCCAACGGATTGCAGTGGCGAGAGGATGCCAGTAATACAGACACAAAGTACCTACGGAATAAAATCCGTTTAGAATTAGTTCCTAAACTGAAGGAGCTCCATCCCAATTTTCTAGAAAATTTCAAAAAGAGTTTGGCGTATCTGGGTCAGTCTGCGGACATAGCTAAAAATGAGTTAGTTCGTTTGAAACAAGTTTTATTTGTTCAAGAAAAGGGACTGCTGAAAATACCCATTGCGCAGTTGAAAGAATTACATCCATTGGACGGCTACTTGTATGGACTCTTTCAAGAATATGGTTTTACGGAATGGGAAAATCTCGGGGATTTGCTGGATGGCATGAGCGGTAAATATATAGACTCCAAGACGCACAAATTGCTGAAGGATAGGGAATTCTTATGGCTTTCTCCTCTGGAAAAAGAGGAGGAGGAATCGGGCACCTATACCATATCGCTAGAGGATAAAAGCATAACAAAGCCAATTTTTTTGGAGTTTACGAATGTCGATCAAAGAAATGAAAACACATCAGCTATAATTTATGTTGATAAAAATGCGTTAAAGTATCCGTTACGGGTAAGGAAATGGGAGAAAGGCGACTATTTTTATCCCTTGGGTCTACAAGGGAAGAAGAAATTGGCAAAATACTTTAAGGACGAAAAAGTTCCCGTAGCGCTAAAAAACAGGCAATGGCTCTTGTGTTCTGGCGAGGATATCGTTTGGATCATTGGAAAAAGGGCGGATGAACGTTTTAAAGTACAATCCGCCACAACAGCTATTTTAAGAATTGAAGTAAAATTATGAGAATAGTAGTATTATCTTTTTTGTTTTTTGTTTTACCGCTTTTAGGACTTTCCCAAGACGATGAAAACCCTGTAATTTGGGAAACCGATGTACGTCAAATCTCCGATACGGAGTACGAGCTGATTATAAAAGGTAAAATTTTTGAAGGTTGGCACGTCTATTCGCAATTTACCGCGGAAGGTGGTTCAAGGCCTAGTGAATTTACTTATAAGAACAGCAGGAAAGGACTATAATCTCGTTGGCCAGACCGAAGAAAGTGAAACAGTAATCGGAATATGTAGGAAGTTTTTGATTTAGAGGAGATTTTTTTCAAGGAAGAGGTCATTTTTACCAAAAAATAAAGTCTCTTACATCCAGATATAAATCAAGTAAAAGTTAATCTATTTTATCAAATCTGTAAAGAGGTCTGTATTCCGGCAGATATTGATTTTGTCTTTTCGCTAAATGGGGAGGCTGTCGCAGCGGACGATACCGTAAGCATAGACAACCGTAGTAAGGCACTTTCTGCGGGACTAAAGTTAGACCTTAAGAACAAAGAGTTACTAACTCAGGGTATTGAAAATATCGGAGCAAGTACCAGTTTATGGGTCATTTTTGCGCTTGGGTTTTTAGGTGGGCTCATCGCGCTTTTAACCCCATGTGTGTTTCCAATGATTCCGTTAACGGTGTCGTTCTTTACCAAACATTCGCAGAAGAAGTCCAAAGGCATCGCAAATGCACTTTTGTACGGGTTTTTCATTGTGTTGATCTACTTCTTGTTAAGTCTGCCGTTTCATCTATTCGATTCCGTAGATTCACAAATACTGAATACCATCGCGACCAATGTATGGCTCAATTTGGTCTTTTTCGCCATTTTTGTATTCTTTGCGTTCTCCTTTTTTGGCTATTATGAATTGACCTTACCCAGTTCTTGGGCTAATAAGATGGATGCTGCTTCCTCCAAGGTTGGTGGCGCTTTAGGCATCTTTTTTATGGCCGTAACACTTGCTATTGTTTCCTTCTCTTGTACAGGCCCTATTTTGGGCGGGCTATTGGGTGGCACTACGTTAGCGGAAGGCGATGTCGCCATTAATCTTACGGCTGGGATGACAGGATTTGGCGTGGCACTGGCCTTACCATTTGCCTTGTTTGCCCTTTTCCCGGCGTGGTTGAATTCCCTGCCAAGATCTGGCGGATGGATGACCACGGTAAAAGTTGTCCTCGGATTTTTAGAACTGGGACTCGCCCTAAAATTTCTTTCCAATGCAGATTTGGTCGGACATTGGGGTATTTTAAAAAGAGAAATTTTCCTAGGTATTTGGATTCTTTTAGGAGTACTTATGAGCCTCTATTTATTTGGAATTTTGAGGTTTCCCCATGATGGTCCAAAGTCAAAATTGAGCCTGGGCAGAAAGATAACTGGCATTTTAAGTTCGATTTTTACACTTTACCTCATTCTTGGGGTTAGCAATTTGACCAACCTAAAATTATTGAGCGGTTTTCCGCCGCCGGAATTCTACAGTATTTTTGAACAGGAAAGCGATTGTCCGCTCGGTATCGACTGTTTTAAGGACTTTGATACCGGTTTGGCCTATGCCCAGGAAAATAACAAACCTATTTTATTGGATTTTACAGGATGGGCCTGCGTCAATTGCAGAAAAATGGAAGAAAACGTGTGGAGCGAGTCCGATATATTTCCCATACTAAAGAACGATTATGTACTGATTTCCCTATATGTCGATGACCGAAAAGAACTGCCGGAAGCCCAGCAATTCGATTTTCAATACGATTCCGGTCGCGTAAAACGTATTGAGAACATTGCGCAGAAGTGGGGCACTTTTCAGGATATTAATTTCAATGCGGTATCCCAGCCTTTTTATGTCTTGCTTTCACCAGATTTGGAAGTTCTTAATACGGCCATTCAGAACAGTGATGCGGATACGTATCGCTTATGGCTTTTGGAGGGACTTAGAAATTTCAACAAGTAAGCCCCAGAATAAGGCTATAGCAAGACATAGTTAATAAAATACAGGGCTACACGGGTTTTTATACTAAAAATAATCATACCTTGGGGCCAAAATCCCCTAAGTATCCTTATGAAAATTTTAAAGAAAGTCGGACTCGTCCTGCTGGTAATGGTAGTGCTACTATCCATTGCCGTTACTATATTCGTTCAAACACATAAACCTGACTATTCGGGAAGTAAATCTATGCCTCAATTGGAAAACGAGGTAACTGTATATTACGACACTTATGGGGTTCCCCACATTTATGGAGAAACAGAAATGGATGCGTTTCGAACATTGGGCTATGTACATGCACAAGACCGACTTTGGCAAATGGAGCTCCTGAGGAGAATAGGGAGCGGAGGTCTATCAGAAGTCTTTGGTGCCGATTTACTGGTCACAGATAAATTTTTCCTCGCGCTGGGGATTGATGATGCGGCTGCGGTAACCGTTTCTAAATTAGACAAGAATAAAGAAGCCGTACGGGTGGCACAAGCCTATTTAGATGGTGTTAACCAATTTATAGCCGAAGGGCCAACACCTATAGAATTTTATTTGACCGGTATAGATAAATCCGACTTTACATTAAAGGACATGTACAATACTATGGGCTATATGGCCTTTAGTTTTGCTATGGCGCACAAGACTGATCCATTACTAACCAATATCAAAGATAAATTGGGCCCTGCTTATTTGGAGGATTTGGAAATAGATTCGGCTACGAATTTGGAGTGGATCAAGAATTACCCACCAGTAGCTTCCGATTCTATTGAAAACAGCATAACCGCTCTGGTATCGGATGCGCTGGGCAAATTAAACCTTCCACTCTTTGAAGGTAGCAATAGTTGGGTCTTGGCACCGGAAAAAACAAAGAATGGAAAAGTAATTTTCACCAACGATCCACATATCGGCTTTGCCCAACCATCGGTTTGGTACGAAGCGCATATGGAAACGCCTACTTATTCTAAATATGGATATCACATGGCGGGAATTCCCTTTCCCGTTTTGGGACACAATCGCAAGTTGGCTTACGGAATGACCATGTTCGAGAACGATGATGTCGATTTTTATTATGAAGAAAATAATCCTTCCAACGAAAATCAGTACAAAACAGCAACTGGTTGGGCATCGTACGAGACCCTAAATAGAACTATAAAAGTAAAAGATGCGGATGATGTTCCTTTTACGTTTAAAACATCGGTTCACGGGCCTATTTTAAATGGGATTGCAGAGCAAGTGACCGGAGAGCGACCCATAGCCATGTCCTGGGTCTATACCCAAATGGAAAATGAGGTTATCGATGCCTTTTATGGTATTAGTCAGGCCACTAATCTAGAAGAGTTTTACAGCGCCTTACCCAAAATCCATGCGCCCGGCCTCAATATTATGTATGGCGACGCTGAAGGAAACATAGGTTGGTTCGCGAGTGCACAGCTTTATGAAGTACCGGATAGCGTAAATACAAAATTGGTTTTTGAGCCTAATACAGGGTTGCCGCTGGATAAAAAGTTGTTGGACTTCTCTCAGAATCCGCAAGCCGTAAATCCACCTTGGAACTATGTCTATTCCGCGAATAATCAGCCAGATTCCATTGCGGGAATGTTATATCCCGGGTATTACTTGCCGGAAAATAGGGGTAAACGCATTGTTAGCTTGTTAGGTCCCAAGAACGATTGGGATATAGCTAGTGTAAGTGAAATGATGTTGGATGTAACTTCCTCAGTAAATCCATCAATTGCAAGTGATTTAATTAAGAACATAGATATAACTTTATTGACTCAGGAGCAGCTTAAACTATTGGATGGCCTTAACACATGGCAAGGCGATTATCCCTTGGAAAGCATTTCCGCAACGGTGTATACCAGATGGGAGTATTATTTATTGGAAAGTACCTTTAAAGACGAACTGGGCGACACTTTATTTGATCAATTTTTGAGCACACATTTTCACAAACGCTTGATTGCGCCCATGGCGAGCAAGGAGAACTCCGTCTGGTGGGATAATGTAAACACTCCCGAAATCAAGGAAACCGCCAATAACATAATACAGGATGCATTTCTAAAAGCAGTTGCTTCCTTGGAAAAGGACTTTGGTAACGAAAGTTCTAAATGGACTTGGGACAAAGTACATACCTTGGAGCATCCACACCCGATAGGGCAAGTAGCCGCTTTAAGGTCTTTCTTTAATGTGGGACCTTTTCCAGTACAAGGTACAAGAGAGGTCATTAATAATATGTTTTTTGATTATGATGGTACGGGAAGCTATAAAGTGAGCTCTGGCCCATCTACGCGAAGAGTAATAGATTTTTCCGATGTGGAAAATAGCATCAGCATTCTACCAACAGGACAATCCGGTAATCCGTTTAGTAAACACTACAAAGATCAGGCGGAACTATTCATAGAAGGGAAGTTCCGTAAAATGATGATGAACGAAGAGGAGATCCAAAACTCCACAGAAATCCTTATTTTTAGTCCAAAGGATTAAAAAATGCTAACAAAGGTTTATGGGAGTGCCGTATTCGGGGTCGAAGCCACTACGATTACCGTAGAGGTCAATATTGATAAGGGCATAGGCTACCACCTCGTAGGACTGCCCGATAACGCTATAAAGGAGAGCAATTACAGGATTGCCGCAGCCTTACAGAACAACGGCTACAAAATCCCTGGAAAGAAAATAACCATAAACATGGCACCGGCCGACCTGCGCAAGGAAGGTTCCGCTTATGACCTTACCTTGGCCTTGGGTATTTTGGCCGCATCTGGCCAGATACAATCGGAGGAAATAGAGAAATACATTATCATGGGCGAACTATCCTTGGACGGTAGTTTACAGCCCATAAAAGGAGCCCTGCCCATAGCTATAAAGGCACAGGAGGAAGGTTTTGCAGGTTTTATACTACCGAACGAAAATGCAAAGGAAGCCGCTATAGTATCTGACTTAAAGGTGTATGGTGTAGACAACATTAAACAGGTATTGGAATTTTTTGACCAAGGCACGCCCTTGGAACAGACCATTATAGATACCCGAGCCGAGTTTTATAAAAGTCTGGATTTTCCCGAGTTCGATTTTTCCGATGTAAAAGGTCAGGAAAGCATAAAACGCTGCATGGAAATTGCCGCAGCTGGCGGACATAATATTATATTGATCGGACCTCCCGGTGCCGGTAAAACGATGTTGGCAAAACGACTCCCATCCATTTTACCGCCCATGACTTTGCACGAAGCACTGGAAACTACCAAAATACATAGCGTAGTAGGTAAGATCAAGAATATGGGGTTAATGAACCAACGACCTTTTCGAAGTCCGCATCACACGATTTCGGATGTTGCCCTGGTCGGTGGCGGTTCCTATCCACAACCAGGGGAAATATCACTTTCCCACAACGGGGTATTATTTTTGGACGAATTGCCAGAATTTAAACGAGGCGTTTTGGAAGTCCTGCGCCAACCCTTGGAAGATCGCGAAGTTACTATCTCTAGAGCACGATTTACGGTAACCTACCCCAGTAGTTTTATGTTGGTCGCTAGTATGAATCCAAGCCCCGGAGGCTATTTTAACGATCCGGATGCTCCCGTAACGTCATCACCGGCAGAAATGCAGCGCTATTTAAGCAAGATTTCCGGACCCTTATTGGATCGTATCGATATTCATATCGAAGTTACCCCCGTACCTTTTGAAAAGCTGTCCGAAGATAGAAAAGGGGAGGGGAGCGTAGAAATCCGCAAACGTGTAACTGCTGCACGGGAATTGCAGACCAAACGTTTTGCCGAATTGGAAAATGTGCATTACAACGCCCAGATGAACACGAAACAAATACGGGAATTTTGCCGACTGGATGAAGCTTCAAAAGTCTTGTTAAAAACTGCCATGGAGCGGTTAAATCTTTCTGCTCGGGCCTATGACCGTATTTTAAAAGTAGCCAGAACCATTGCGGATTTGGCAAATGAGGCGGAGTTGAACGGAAATCACATTGGGGAGGCGATACAGTATAGAAGTTTGGATAGAGAGGGGTGGTTGGGGTAAGATTTCTATGAATGAAATAACCAGTAGTTTCAATCTGGCGTCAGTTGAGTGTATTTGCTAAACTTATTTCAGTATGACGCTGTACTGTCAAGTATGAGGGTTTAGTTTAATAGTCGGTCACCAACTACAAGGTATCCGGACCGGAGCTGTGCATGTTTGATTATAAAATACGCTTTCTAGATTTCAAAAGAGTAGTTTATAGTATGCTTGGTTAGTACACTTTAAACCCTGTAATCATCTGCCCTCCAATTTTTTATGAGCATTTTTATTTCTTTGTTCGTTAAGTTTTCTTTTAAAGCTTTTTCTACTAAGGGTAAAAACTCGGCATCACTCGCAAAACGTAGCGCTATAATTTGGGCTACTTTTAGTTCTTTAGGGAATAATTTGCCTGTTAGTACATAATACCTCAAATTTTCTTCGGCTTTTATGGCCCTATCTTGTGCTTTTAAAGGAAAGCTGCGTACAAACCATGCCATAATTAAAAATATAACAGCGATTAGCACTACTAAAGAAGCTAAATATAGGTTGTCACTACTGCTACGAATAAGGTTGATTATAGCACCGATCAATAGAGCTAGTATCGCAATAAACAAGAGTCCATGAAACCCTTTTACAAGTTTACCATGATTTTTAAAATTCTGTTCTTCCATTTTTTTAGTTTGGTTTAAAGATAATCTTATAATTAGAACTTTTCCGATATAAAGAAAGCCGCTCAAACCATCGAATGGCTTTGTTATTATAGTTCTCTAACTATTTTAATAAAATTTTACTAATTAGACCTTTTTTTCTTCTTCTACCTTTGTTCCCGCGCAGGCGCAAGCATCTTTTTGCTCGTGCAGAACCCGAGTACGCCATCGCTATTCTGCGTTTACATATACCGATTGCCCCGCTAGTGAGAGCGTTTCCTTACCAATATAGGGAAATAGTATATCGCTTGAATGCTTATGTCCCATATCGTACAATAGAATTTTGTATTTAGTCCAAGGTGGGAGCCCATCTATTTTGTAATTTTAGAAAAAGACTTTCAGATGCCAACCACCGAACAATGTAAAAACTGCGAAGAATCTTTTGATTCATCTTTTGACTACTGCCCTTACTGCGGTATGGAAGCTACGGACAATCTCACCGTTGGTGTTTTGTTTAGTAATACCATAGAAAACTATTTTTCCATAGACGCTAGATTCTTTAGGAGTTTTGGAACGCTTATGTTAAAACCTGGAGTACTGGCTCGACGTTTTGTAGATGGGAAACGTCTCAAGTATTTACATCCTGCACAGTTTTATCTCTTTATCTCGGTCGTCTTTTTTTTCATCTTTTCCTTTACCGTTCGCAAAGCTGATAATGAGGTTTCAGAGGCCATTAAAAAGGGCTTTGATCAGGAAATAAGTTTAGATTCTGTTATGGTAAATGCAGATTCACTAGATATTGCAGAGGCCAAAGCAGCCCTGAAAAATAATCAAAAAGTTCTTGGTATGTCCGACGAGGAACTAATGGAATTGGATTCGGTAATGACCTCAGAATCGGGAATTCCAAACATATCATTTGGTTTTAAACGCAAGTTGTTGGACTCCCTTATTGCCACAGGTGCACCATTAGATCAAAAATTGGAGGCTATGGGAATGAAGGCCGATAAAAATGCCTTTGGACGAAGGTTCTATACCCAAATGCTGAAGTTTTATGAAAAACAAGGTGGCGGTATTCTTCAGGTATTATACGATACTATACCTATAGCCATGTTTCTCCTTTTGCCACTTTTTGCCGTATTTCTTAAAATATTTTATTGGAAACCAGCCACTTTTGCCCATCATTTAGTCTTTAGTTTTTATTTCTTCACCTTTATATTCACATCGTTCTGTGTTATGCTTTTAGTAAATAAAGTGTGGGCGATTCCCATTGGGATAGAAGTGCTTATTTGCTTCTCTTTTATTATTTACCTTATGATGGCGCTACGAAATTTTTATAAAAGTTCATGGTTGGGGGCTTTTCTTAAAGCTAATATGATTTCATTTCTGTATCTAATGATTATTGTGCCAGTGGCAGCAATTGGAATAATCATGGTGGCCTTTATGCTGTATTGAACTTTTATATAGTTCAAGATTTACCTTGTCTGTTTTATAGTGGATAGGAGGCTATTTAATTAACGGTCATTTTAGTTAATTCAAAATCGATTTTTGCTACTGGCATCTTGCGTGTCTTTATCAACTTCTGTCCAATAGAGTAGTAAACCAACTGCACTCATGAACATTATAAATAGGATTTCTACTTCTATTTTGGTTATGATTATACACAAACTTCCATGTAAAGTGGTTTGCTAATCTGACAGTCCCTATACTATATCTTGTAATAGCTATTGTGGTTTTAGTATGGATTACTAGATTATTCCAATAATGCCCATTCTTCTTCGGTTGCCTTGGATTTTTGGTATTCCATGACCATGAGCCAACCACTACCTTTTTTAACGAGTAAGGCTTCAAAGTGCACGAATTGTTTTGGTGTTGTTTTAGCATTACCATCATTGGATTGGAAACTAAAAATTCCTGTTTCATGCGCTGTGTTTTCGTCACCCACGCGCTGCGAAAAACGGAATTCCACAGTATTCTTTGTTTTTCCCGCTTTGGTGTCAATGAAATCTTGCTTCCAATTTGAAAGCGCTTTAGTAATAGATATAGATGATTTGTTTTCACCAGTAGTAAATACAACAACCGCATCTTCATGATACGTGGCTTTGTAACCTTCAAAGTCACCCTCATGTACAGTTCTTGATACCTTGGCCCAAAAGGTATCCAGTTCCGAGAGCCGTAAGGAATCGTTGGAAATTTTCATGTTATCCACCAAAGTATGAGCAGTGGTATTTGCATAGGTGGCAGCTACACTTAGCATGAGCACTAGGCTAAGAAATAATTGATTTTTTTTCATGTGTATGGTTTAATCTTAGTACGTATTCATTTTTTGACTCTGGTTGCCGAATTATTGTCCCTCTTTTAAAAATCGGTATCCGCTTTTTTTAAATCCAATGGCTTGATCCAAATATTCCGATACAGGACGTCATGGCCTTCTGCCTGTAATTTTATGCCTCCCGGGGTATCCGTCAACTCGCCACCGCCATCAAGACCAGAATTTTCACCGCCCCAAACTTTATCGATAGGGAAATTTTCATGTACTTTTTTGCCGTTAAAATATAGAGTGACCCTAGCCTTTTCGGTCCGGACACCATTTTCAAAGCGTGCTGCACGAAAAGTAACATCATAGGCATTCCATTTTCCAATGCCATTATAGGCATAGTATGGAGATTCGGTTTCATTGATTAAGGCGCCCATACCATGTGTGGTTCTGTCTCCGTCCAATACTTGAATTTCATATCGGTTTTGTAGATACACGCCACTGTTACCTCCTTCTTTCGCAATCAAAAATTCAACGTGGAGTCTAAAATCGCGGTATTTGGTTTTGGTTACCATATCCGCCGCCCCATATTTGCCGCCGGCAGCAGCTGGGTCATTGCTGTTGACCACAGTTCCTTTATCCACAGGGTCGTTTTCTATTTGCCAATTTAAAGGCAATGTGGCTGCCAATCGTGGACCTTCCCAATAGGTCCATTTTTCATCTAACAATTCTCTGGAGCCATCAAAAAGGACTTCGGCGTTTTTGGGTGCCTGGGCACCCACACCTATATGTTTATTTTCCTGACCATTTAGGTAGCCTACCAAAAAAAAAGTAACTATAATGCCGGTTGCACGTATTTCCTTTATTAAATATGTTTTCATGGTATCATTTTATTATATGTTTTCATTGTTTTTATCCGTTGGTGCTAAAAAGTAAATCATTAGTAGTGCTTACTCATTCAAGGTACTAAATTATTAACAGGGAATTGGTTTTGAAAGCCGATTGAAAACTAGGTGAATCTCATATAAATTGAATTGTGTTTCAACATAGCTAAATTTGATTAATACTAAACCTACACTTTAGTCTGTATTGCCGAATGGATCTAGTACAAGAGCCTAAATGGACAGGTATGGTAGGGGTACTATACGAATACTCATGGGGTCACCAGTATTAGACCTGAGAAAGCATGGTTAATCCCGAGGTGCATGACCCATGGAGTCTGGTGCTCCTTGGTAGTATCTAAACCTTTCAACCGATTTTCCATCTATTACTTTAATTCGCTTTCTAATGTTATTAAACAGTTTTTCCTTTTCTGTAGCAGGATAGTTTTCAATGTCATGTCCCAGATAATTATTCCATCCCGATGTCCATTGACTCACATATTTAGAGCCTGCGTTGACACGCTGTTCAACGAAATCAGTAATATCTACGATGGTGTTTTTGTCTGACACATTGCCTCCGTAGAAAAGAAATTCAGGAATAACATGAGCTTCCAATTTGTCCTGTATGATATGTCCTTCATACATCAAAGGCCATTCTGCCGCTCTCACGGCATCTGCAGCTAAATATCCTGCCGCTCGATGATCACTTTTGTGCCAAACTTGATAATTATACCCAGGGTCAAAAGCCATCAATACATCGGGTTTTAGCTTTCTAATATAATAAACCAATTTACCGATAGCTTCTTCTTTATTAGCAAATTCGAGTCTACCATCATCATAACCCAAATTAATATACCGATCTTCAGATAAACCGATCTGTTTCATTGCATCGAGTTGTTCGATACGTCTAATCTTTGCAAGGTCATCTTTCCCCAGTTTTGGGTCCTTCGTTCCCACATTCCCGGTACTCATGGTCAGGATATATATAGTATTACCGTTTTTATTTAGCATTGCTAATGTGCCATGTGACTGATGGTCATCGTCAGGATGAGCCCCGATCAAAAGTATTCTCTTCCCTTTCCAGTTTTCAACTGCTTCCTTGGGTTGTGCAAACCCAAGTAATGAAGTGAAAATCAAATAGCCAAAAATTAATAATCTCGAAGTTTTCATTAGGACAAAGTTTATGTTGTTTGGTTATATTAGCATCAATCATTAAAGTCCATCTGGATTACAGCGAACATATATATCTTTTCTTTAGTACTGGAAAGCAATTCCCTAAAGAATAAAAATTGCAGTTGAACCTTATTTTAATAATCACTCTCTTAATAACAGATAAAATGTTTAATATGAATACAAGCTCTTTTTGAAGAACCGTAATATTTTGTTATTAGTCAAACAGTCACCAAAATCCTATAGACAAAATACGTTTATAGATTTTTAGTCACATTACTTTTTTTATTCGGAAATAAGGTACGAATATATTATAACACTCCAACACTATCCCGAAAAGTGATTACTTACTGTCCCATCCAGTAATTTTTTGCAATATGCAACCCAGATTTCTTTATGGCCCTACCAAGGGATATTTATTTTTTTGGCTAGATTAGCGCTCATACTCTTCCATAGCACGTTCGGTCTCAGTCAATATATTGGTGCTGTAACTTAAAAATAAAAAGTGAAAAATAGATTAAAGGCCTTCAGGAGATTATGATAGCTTACTCGAATCATTTTCTTATCTTGGAATACTTAAAGAGCTATCAACATACATGTTAAAATCTAATTCGGACCACTTCGCTAACCAATTTCAATAACACTATTTATGAAAAAACACCAACTATTTTTTGTTCTGTTTACGATCACGAGTACCCTTTTTGCCCAAAGCAAACTCATGGAGAGCTTGAGTATGAAAAGTGCACTTTTAAATACCGATGTCAACTATTCCATCTACTTACCCGATGGTTATGACCATTCCGAACGGCATTATCCTGTGGTGTATCTCTTAAACGGGTATACAGGTGGCGAAACGGACTGGATCGAGGCCGGTGGGATGCAACACATTGTAGACCAAGAAATTGAGCAGGGAAATATTCAAAAAATGATCATTGTTATGCCCGACGGGGATGATCGATTATATATGAACAGAACAGATGGCACTTATCCTTATGAGGATATGTTCATGAAAGAGTTGTTACCCTTTATTGAAAGCAATTACCGCATTCGTAAAGGAAAACGGTATACCGGGATTAGCGGCCTATCTATGGGCGGAGCTGGTTCCTTAAAACTGGCTTTAAAGTACGACAAGCATTTTGGTGCCTGCGCCGCGTTCAGTTCAGCCGTATTTACAGAGGAATCGGTTACTTCTTCTGATCAAAAGTCCATGGACGGCTATATCTCCAAAGCCATGCCCGATATGGTAGGTACGAAAGGTAAAAACAGACTCAATAAAAGCTATCAAGAATATGATGTGTTACATCTGGTCAAAACCAAGGATCCTGAACTTCTAAAAACAGTAAAGATATATTTTGACTGTGGCGACGACGACTTTCTTACCCTTGGAAATGGTCATTTGCACGAAGAACTTACGTTAAGGCAAATACCTCACGAATATCGCGTACGCGATGGTGCGCATACATGGCCTTATTGGCGCGAATCATTGCCAATAGGGTTACAATTTATTAGTGACTCTTTTTGGAGATAGGTTTTCGTTTTCTTTGCTTTAAGAAACTGCTGTTATGCCAATTCGAAATTGGTTGAGTAAAGCATATGTACTTCTGGGTGGAGCCAAACAATTATTTTTTAAAAGGAGTGATTTTTATTAAATACAGTCCACTGGATAATGGTTACATTTTTTAAATCCTATTGCCGCCAGTTGGGAACCGACGGGAGCCATGTTTAGATTTTGATATTTAAAAAATAGGAGTTCCAATCAAAAAAATAGTGATGTAAGCTCAATTGAACTGTTTGATTAATTGATAGGTAAATTCAATGATCTCCTTGTAGTTTTCCTTGCTTATTTTTTCATCAATTCCGTGAAAACGGGCCATGGAATCCGGTGCTAGGCGAATGGGATAAAAACGGTATACATCATCCGATACCTCGTAGAAATAACGAGCATCGGTACCTCCACCAACAAGCCCAGGTACAACTACCGATTCCGGGAATACAGACCGTATCGTTTTTTCCAATGTTCTATATGCTTCTGAATC
Source organism: uncultured Flavobacteriaceae bacterium (assembly GCA_963697395.1). GTDB lineage: Bacteria > Bacteroidota > Bacteroidia > Flavobacteriales > Flavobacteriaceae > Maribacter. The sequence goes on along the minus strand of CAVONX010000003.1, from coordinate 462,438 downwards.
AATTTTTGAAACAGGGGAAGGATTGGTCAGAAAACCAACGGGTTCGACCCTGATTTTATCACTTATCGTATTTATAATGTGTTCTTTTACAGATTCGATGGTTTCTCCGGGTAAAATTCTAAAATTTATGGTCGCCTCTGCAACCGTAGGTATCACGTTATTTTTTACTCCACCTTCAATTATTGTTGCGGCTGTTGTAGTATGGGCGTTCAATCCTTCTAGAATCGGTTTTTTAAATAGCCAAGGATTCGCAAAAGCTACTTTTGTTAGAAAGGGTAGTTCCCCTGCCATATAATCCAATTGGTGATTTATGGGTTCTACCAGTTTATAGGGCAATTGATTAGCTTCAAGATCAACAATGGCCTGTGCAAGCATACCGATCGTATTTTCTTTTGGCGGTGCGGAACTATGTCCGCCTCTAGTTTCAACAATCAATCTAAAGGAGGCAAACCCCTTTTCGGCCAGGTTAACCATAGCTACGGTTTTATCTATTCCAGGGACTAAGCCGTCGGCAAGAAAACCACCTTCATCCAAGGTCATGGACGCTTTAACGCCCCTTTCCTTCAATAGTTGGGCAATTTTGGCCGCTCCGTTTGGGCCACCAACTTCCTCATCATGGCCAAAGGCGAGATAAATAGTTTGGGAAGGGGTAAAGGACTCTTTTAACAACAATTCTACAGATTCTAACAAGGCCATTAACGAACCCTTATCATCTAGTGTCCCCCTGCCAATGATATCTGTATCGGTAATCTTCCCTTCAAAAGGTGCCGCTTCCCAGTCCTTCAAAGTAGGCTCATCCACGGGTACGACATCTTGGTGCGACATGAGTATTATCGGCTTTTTATTCTGGTCCTTGCCCTTCCATGTAAACAGCAAACTGTAATCACTTATTTTTTCAAGGGACAAATTTTCATGAACTAATGGAAATGTTTCCAAAAGAAATCGATGAAAACCATAAAATGCTGTAGAATCCGGTATGGCATCTTCGCTAAACGAAATTGTTGGATATTGAATGGCTTTGGATAGGTTCGCATACACCCCACTGGAAATAGCCATTTTGGCAAACGGTTCCGAAGCTACCTGTTTGGAGCTAAGTGCTATGGTATTGAATAAAAGAATCGCCATAAGCACAACAATAATCCCTAGAAGTGCATAAATAATTTTTTTCATAATTGGTTGATCGTAAACTTTTGGCTAAAAGGACAATAAGGTTTTATTCAATTTTCAAAAAGGAATGCATTCTACTAACCCATGACCTTTCTAAGTGCTTTGTCAAATAGTTTTATTTCGTCCATAGTTCCCGTACTTATTCTGGCCCACTCGTAAAAGGGTGGAAATGGCCTTCCGATGAGGACATTTTCTTTTTCCATTGCAGACATCATTTCATTAATATGTCTACCTGTTTTAAAGAAAACAAAATTGGTATGCGATGGGACATACTCCAGACCTAAATCATCCAATGTCTTATAAATGGCATTTTTTGCTTCCACATTTTTAGCGATGCTGAACTTGTAAAATTCGTCGTCTACCAATGCTTCTTTTGCTGCTTCAATAGCTAGGACATTGGTCATGGCCATGATGTTATTCTGCAATCTTGCGGCTATATCGGGCCGCGCTACCAAATAGCCTATGCGCAATCCGGCCATACCGTACACTTTAGAAAATGTTTTGGAAACGATGACATTCATATTTTCCTTTACCAGTTCTACCATTGAAGGATAATCCGGATCTGTAATAAAATCATAATAGGCTTCATCGCTAAAAACCATCGTTTTCTTGCTCGCCGATACACAAAAATCCCTGAGTTTGTTTTTGTCCAATAAAGTGCCCGTTGGGTTATTGGGATTACAGATAAAAATCAAACCCGTTTTAGAATTGATCCTTCGTTCCATTTCTTCCAGATCATGACCCATATTGTCATCTACGGGAACACGGTGCACATAAGCGCCAAAATTCTCGGCATAGGTCATCAAGGACTGGAATGTGGGATCTGCGGCAATGATTTCTCCTCCTTCAATTCCGTAGGTAAGACCAGCGGCCTTTAGACCTTCAGTAGAACCTCCTGTAATCACAATATGTTTGGTAGAAACGCCTTCCTTTTTAGCGATTTGTTCCACCAATGGTTTAAAAACAACAGACGGATAACGGCAGGCATCATCAAAAGCCTTCGTAATTCTATTTCGTACTGCTTTGGAAGGCCCGAAAGGATTTTCATTGGAGTTTAGTTTTGCAACTGTATTTAGGCTATCGCTAGTCTTTAGGCTCAAGTCCATGGCCATGGAAGGTAAACCACCTAAAAATGTAAAACTACCTGTAAGCCCTGCGGTTTTTAACCATTGTCTTCTGTCTATACTTTTCATTTTTCAAAAATTTGTTGAATAAGGTACGAAAACGGAGGGAAGATTGATGCTAAAATAGTAAGAACGATTGATGATTTTTTTTAGTAGGCAGGTTCTTTTAACAAAAAAGGATGGTATAGGAGGGTTTTTACCTACCACAATGATAACATTAAATATAAAAAAACTGCTGGATTATCCAGCAGTTTTTCGCCATTGTCTTTGCTCTAATTCCTTGCAAAATAAGTACTTAAGTTACTTTAAAAAGAATTAGAAAAGTAGGTAATTAAAGATTCTGGGTCTATTGTTATACATGTAATTCTTGATTGTTCTGTTCTTTTTTGTCCAGCTCCTTTACAGGTGTGAATGCATCTTTTAATATATAGCCGGTTACTATCGTAAACCCTATGGTTAATGTAGTGGTGGAGTATTCCCATTCCAGCAAATGCATCAATCCGCCACCAATGATCAACAACACGCCAAACACCATGGCAAAGTTCCAGAAAATGGCTACAAAACTGTTTCTCGCTTTTCGGTCATCGTCCATAAAATAGGCAGTGCCCTCCATGGCGAACCAAGCAATGAACATAATGGCCGTGCCAATTTGAAAGATTAAGGTATACGGGAAATCCATGAGCCGCAACAGTCCGTTCGTTGTCCAAAAAAGAACCAAAATCATTTTCACATAGGCTACGGGCCTTTTGTTTTCTTTTTTTGAAAACCGCACCGCGTACAATAGGCCCAAGGCTAAAAATGAGGTAAAGAGTACACCTGCGGCATAAGGCCAATCCGCCATCTGCATGAGCATACCCATCAAAAGGGTAACCAGTGAAATTCGCAAAGGTGTTTTTAGTACTTTTTTATCGCTGTCCATCTTGTTTTTTTATATCATCTTAATATTGGCTTTGAGTCCTTCCATAATGCCTTTAATATTTTTGACGGTCTCATTCAGGTAGTAGCGCACAACGATGTGTGGAATACGAATAGTGGTAAATCCGTTCTTGAAGGAATGCATGGCCTGCTCTAAATTGTTGATAGCCTGTTGTTCCGTAAGTTTTTCGTATTCATTGTCTATTTCGATATTCAACTTTACACGGGAGATGGCTATATCAATAGATTTATGGCCGTCCCACCACTCTAGCATACTACCCACTCCTGCTTCTTTAAGTGCGTAATATAATTGTATGGCTTCCAGCGGTGTATCGTTTTTAACGATCAAGGCTTTCATCCGGTTATGGTGAACCGAACAAAGTTCTACACCAAGGCTATCCATCGCATTTTTATGATCCTGGTAGCCTAACTCTTTTTTACATTCTAAACAAATCATTAAGTAGGTTAAATTTTGGTTTGGGAATAGTATAACCTTGGATTTTTTGGATTAGTATGATTGATCGATGTATGGCACCCCACTTTTAGACGAACTGCATTTTTTTAGATAAACGGCACGCTAAAATGTTAAAACTGTTGTGAAAATGATAGATGCCATTTTGTCCAATTTCGGTATTTTGAGTTTATATTTACGCAAAACCTAACCTAATCGGATATGTTCAAAAATAGTGGCCCCGGCGTACTTATTGCTGCCGCATTTATTGGTCCTGGTACCGTTACCGCATGTACGCTTGCCGGTGTAGGTTTTGGTTACTCGTTGTTATGGGCCATGGTACTGAGCATTCTGTCCACCATCGTGCTACAAGGTATGGCGGCAAGGCTTGGGATAGTTACACAACAAGGTTTGGCCGATGTAATCAAACACGAACTAAGGTCAAAATGGATCCGGATAACCGTGGTTGGCATCATATTGGCTGCTATTGTTGTGGGCAATGCCGCCTATGAGGCCGGCAATCTTGGCGGAGCGGTATTGGGTATGGAAGCCCTCTTTGGAAACAAATATCCAACGGCATATCCATTGATCATAGGAACGGTGGCCTTCCTTTTATTGTATTTAGGTAACTATAAGGTTTTGGAAAAGGTCTTTGTAGCCCTAGTACTTGTTATGAGTTTGTCATTTATTCTAACGGCCATCTTAACGGGACCGAATCTATTAGCGGTTTTAGAGGGGCTCTTAGTTCCAAGAATTCCAAACGAAAGTGTGCTTACCATCATAGCCCTCGTTGGAACGACCGTAGTACCTTACAACCTTTTTTTACATGCTTCCTTGGTAAGTGAAAAATGGAAGACCATAGATGGATTACCCGCAGCTAAAAGGGATACGGTCGTTGCCGTTGTGCTGGGTGGTTTTGTATCTATATGCATCATTATATCAGCTGCTGCGATAACAAGCTCGGAAGTCACAACTGTTATGGATATGGCAAAGGCATTGGAGCCGCTCTATGGTGCCAGTGCCAGATATTTTATGGGTGCCGGACTTTTTGCGGCAGGGATTACCTCTGCTATCACGGCACCCTTGGCAGCCGCTTATGTGGCCAATAGCTGTTTTGGTTGGAAGGCCGGTTTAACCGATTTGAGGTTCAGGGCGGTTTGGATGTTGATCTTAGGATTGGGGATTTTCTTTTTAACCTTTGATATAAAACCTATAGAAATTATTCAATTTGCCCAAGTGGCCAATGGTATCCTACTCCCTGTTATTGCCATCTTTTTGTTGTGGGTGGTAAATAGGATAACGGTCATGGGTATATATAGAAATACTAAATTTCAAAATATAGTTGGTGTATTGATTATCGTTTTGGCCTTGGTCCTAGGGGCTAAGAGTATTTTAAGGGTGTTAGGGAATTGGTAGTTTTTAGAAGGTTACTGTTGTTTCATGTTTAACTTTGAGGAATGATAATTTATAATCGGTGTGAGCTGTACGATACTCGCTAAAAGGAGAATTTGTATTTGAATTTGTATTTGAACTTTAGACTTGAACTTTAAAATGAACATAGACATCAATTGCGACGTAGGCGAGGGCATTGGGAACGAGGCAGAGCTTTTTCCATTTATATCGTCCTGTAATGTAGCCTGTGGTGGTCATGCCGGGGATGAAATTACAATGGAGGAAGTTGTTTCATTGGCCATAAAACACGGAATTAAGATTGGTGCCCATCCTTCGTATCCCGATAAATCTAACTTTGGAAGGCTCTCTATGGAAATGAGTCCGGCTAAACTCACGGAAACCATTCAAGCACAAATAGCAAGTCTGGTTTCGGTCTGCGAAAAGCAACAAATGAAGCTTCATCATATAAAGGCGCACGGGGCTTTGTATAATGATACGGCAAAGGGCGGTGCGCTAGGAGTAACATATTTAAAAGCCATAGAAGCGTATAAATCAAATCTTATTCTATACCTCCCCTCAGAATCTGACTTAGCGGAAATGGCCTTGGAACAAGGTTTTAAGATTAATAGGGAAGCTTTTGGTGATAGAAACTACAACGATGACCTGAGCCTTGTCTCCAGAAGGCAGACCAACGCCCTAATTTCAGAACCTTCCCGGGTCTTTGAACATGTGCTCAGGATGGTGCAAAACCAACAGATCCGCACGGTTTCCGGGGTATTGAAAACTATTTTTGCAGATACCTATTGTATTCACGGAGATACCCCTAATGCTTTGCAAATATTGATGTACCTTTCGCGGGAATTACCAAAAAACCATATTTATTTACGAAAGTGAAATCCCCTACTATTCATACGAAGCCCTTTGGCGTACACGCCGTTTTAGTCGAATGGCCCAACGAGGTCAATGAAACCATATTGAACACCATTTTGCAATTTGAGGCTTTTTTAAAGAGCGACTGCCTACCGGGCTCGGATTGGGAATACGTTCCTGCCTATAATTCAATGTTGGTCATCAATAAAAAAATGAATATCGATTATTATGATTTTAGCCCGAAGATCCATTCATGGTACCGGGAAATGGGGGATAAAAAATTACAACAACGATATTTGTGGCGATTGCCGGTATCCTATGACCTCGAGTTTGGTATTGATTTAGCCGAGATTTCCAAGACCTTGAATAAAGAGGTACCCGAAATTGTAGCCTTGCATACCAACCATACCTATACCGTCTACGGGATTGGTTTTTTACCGGGATTCATGTATTTGGGAGGTTTACCCAAAGAATTGGAGGTACCGCGCAAGTCAACTCCCCGATTACAAGTGAAAAAAGGAGCTGTGGGTATTGCCGGAAAGCAGACCGGTGTTTATCCCCAAGAATCTCCAGGTGGTTGGAATATTATAGGCAACTGTTCCGTACCTATTTTTGATGCCACAAAAGAAGAGCCCTGCTTCGTTTCGGTAGGGGATCAAATACAGTTTTACGAAGTCTCCCGAGCGGAGTATGATTTACATAAAATAGAGGCGGAGGTAGGTATTTATCAACCCGAAAAAATAAAAATCGATGCTTAAAGTACTAAAATCGGGATTTTATACCACCATACAGGATTTGGGTCGTTTTCATTACAGAAATAAAGGTGTTCCCGTTGCGGGTGCAATGGATAATCTATCAGTACAAAAGGCCAATTCTTTGTTAGAGAACGATGCTAACGCCGCCGTCCTGGAAATCACCATGACAGGCCCTACCTTGCTTTTTGAGGAGTCGACTTATATTACCTTGGCCGGTGCAAGAATGTCGGCAACCTTAAATAACGAACCTATTCATAATTACAAGGTGTATATGGTGAACGAAGGAGATATTCTATCTTATGGAAAACTAGAAAAGGGGTTTAGGGCATATTTGGCCGTAAAGGGTGGTTTTGATAGTGAAAAGGTTTTGGGAAGTGTTTCGCAATATAAGCCCATTACCAAGCAAAATCGTCTTAAGGATGGGGATAGTATTCCTTTTGAGAGTAGTATAGATTTTAAACCTATATTATCAGAGCTAAAAGTAGATTCTTTCTTGGACGATACCGTTTTAAGGGTAAACAAAGCACCGGAATTTGATATGTTGACAGATGATCAATTGGAAGTAATTTTCACCAAGGAATTTACGGTTGCCAAGGAAAATAATAGAATGGCATATCAACTAAATGAGGTACTTGAAGGTCATGAACTTAATATGCTTACTTCGGCCACCTTGCCTGGAACGGTGCAGCTTACCCCTGCTGGAAAACTTATTGTTTTGATGAGGGACGGTCAAACCACAGGAGGTTATCCACGCATTTTACAATTATCTGATCGGGCCATCGCCATTTTGGGCCAAAAAAGGGAAGGTGCCAAGATTTCTTTTAAAATGATATAATCTTTTCTTTAGAGATTTGGTTGCCCGCCATATCATGTGAATTTTTAAATTTTAAGCTCCTCATTCCACTTTCTTATACACTTCCTCAAAAGGCACCCTAAAACGGGGCCCATAGATGCCGTTTTCGTCACGCACCCCGCAACCGATGACCATATTAATTTCTGCACCTTTGGGCAGGCCAAGAATCGACTTTATCATTTTTGTATCGCTTCCTTCCATAGGGCAGGTGTCATAACCAATGGCAGCCATACTGATCATAAAATTTTGTGCGGCCAACCCTGCGCTCTTGTGGGCAACAATGCGCATATCGGAGTTGCGCACTTGTCGGTAAATAGGTTTGAACAGGCCGATCCCTTGGAAAATCGACATATTTTAAAGCCCCTAGTATGCCTAGAAAATCAATATAAATAGAGGGAATGAGTTTTTCATAATAGTTCAGGGCAAATTTCTCTCTTTTGGTATAGTCCGCCCTCTCCTTAGTGCCGTATTGCGATTTGAGAAAGGCAATATTGGCTTTTGCACGCATGCGCCATAAATCCTTTCTGGCTACTACGACTACTAATTGCTGCGCCGTTTTGGCGGCATTCTGTTCCAAGCAAGCTTCGGTCATTTGTTTTCGCACCTCCGGATTTGTAATGTGATAAAACTCCCACAATTGCAGGTTGCTGCTTGTAGGCGCCAATACAGCATTTGAAATACAAGCTTTAACCTTTTGGTCGTCTAATGACACATCCGGTCTGAACACACGTACAGATCTTCTATACGCGATCGCCTCGCTTACCGTTTTTTCCATATTTTTTTCAAAATTTTCCTGGGTTGGCTAAAGTAAGAAATAAAGTGCGGTTACTTTTTTCAGTTCCTCTAATTTTAGTAGTGAATAATTAAATTAGCAATAAGGGAAATCAATAGGATACAGTCAATGGAATCGGATGTTCTATTATATTTGAAAAACCTGCATGAGATATCTTTTATTCATCATTTTTTTGTTGCAATAAGAACTAATCTTAAGAAAGGGAGTTGTATTGAATATGATATAAATTGAATTATTAATATACTGATAATCAATAATTTGAATTGTTTTTAATCCAATTGAATTTGAACCCTAATTTTTTGTGGTTAGCATAAGGGGATTTAAACTTTTATCTTTGGTAGTCATCGAAAACACGAGTTATAAACTACGCATACCAGAATACAAAAATGGAATTGAACAAACACAGTAAAAACGTTACCCAAGACCCAACCCAACCTGCCGCCCAAGCCATGCTTTATGCCATAGGTTTGACCGAGGAAGATTTAAAAAAACCTTTAATAGGCGTGGCCAGTACGGGTTATGAAGGCAATCCTTGCAACATGCATTTGAACGATTTGGCTCAAGAGGTTAAAAAGGGTATCAATGAATCTGGTTCGGTTGGGCTCGTGTTCAATACTATTGGTGTCAGCGATGGTATTTCTATGGGAACTTATGGGATGCGGTATTCGCTTCCGTCAAGGGATATTATTGCAGATTCCATGGAGACGGTAGTGCAGGCCATGAACTACGATGGCTTGGCCACTGTAGTGGGTTGTGACAAGAATATGCCGGGTGCCTTAATTGCGATGATTCGTCTTAACAGACCTTCGGTATTGGTCTATGGGGGAACAATTGCTTCCGGCTGTTTTAAGGATAAAAAACTAGATATTGTTTCGGCTTTTGAGGCGTGGGGTGAAAAGGTGGCGGGAACCATGAACGACGAGGATTTTAAAGGCGTTATTCAAAATGCTTGTCCGGGTGCTGGTGCCTGCGGTGGTATGTATACTGCAAATACAATGGCTTCTGCCATAGAAGCTTTGGGTATGGCTATGCCATATAACTCTTCCAATCCTGCTATAGGAAAAGAAAAACAGTTAGATGCGATCAATTCCGGTAGGGCTTTACGCCAGCTTTTGGAGAAGGATATTAAACCAAGCGATATCATCACTAGAAAATCCATGGAAAATGCAGTTCGTTTATTAACCCTTTTGGGCGGGTCTACGAATGCAGTATTACACTTTTTGGCCATAGCAAAAGCGGCTGATGTGGAATTTACCTTGGACGATTTTCAACGTATTAGCGATACAACTCCTTTTTTGGCAGATCTAAAACCTAGTGGGAAATACCTGATGGAAGACTTGCATAGAGCAGGGGGTATACCAGCTGTACTAAAATTCATGTTGGAAAACGGAATGTTACATGGCGATTGTTTGACCGTTACCGGGAAAACAATCGCCGAAAATTTGGCGGGATTACCCGGATTAAAAGAGAGCCAAAAAATAATAAAACCATTAAACGCGCCAATCAAAGAGACGGGTCATTTAAGAATACTTTACGGGAATCTTGCGGAAAAAGGTGCTGTGGCAAAAATCACAGGCAAGGAAGGAACTTATTTTTCCGGTCCTGCAAAAGTCTATGATGATGAATTTTTTGCCAATGCCGGTATTGGACGGGGCGAAGTGAAAAAGGGAGATGTTGTAGTCATCCGTTATGAAGGTCCAAAAGGAGGGCCTGGCATGCCCGAAATGCTAAAGCCCACTGCTGCCATCATGGGTGCGGGTCTTGGTAAGGATGTGGCTTTAATAACAGATGGTCGTTTTTCGGGTGGCACCCACGGGTTTGTGGTAGGCCATGTCTGTCCCGAAGCACAGGAAGGCGGGTTAATTGGTCTGCTTAAGGATGGGGATATTATTACGATAGACGCAGAAAAAAATCATATTTCCGTGGATTTGACCCATGCTGAAATTGCCGAGCGAAAGTCCAACTGGGTACAGCCTGAACTAAAGGTAAAACGCGGCGCTTTGTACAAATACGCCAGAACAGTTTCGGAAGCATCCAGTGGATGTGTAACCGATGAATTTTAATCAATTATTAGGACCTGGTTCCGCTACGGCACTAGGTGTAATTAAGATATTGAGGATGTTTTAAGTACTCAATACTTGAATTGGATTTGAAATATGGAAACAGTAAAAGTTAAGAAAAAAGAGTCCGCCGTTAAAAAGGGACTAAAAATTTCCGGTGCAGAGGCGATAATTCATTGCCTGCTGGCCGAAGGTGTAGATTTGCTTTATGGTTATCCAGGTGGAGCCATTATGCCTGTGTATGACGAGCTCTATAAATTTCAGGACAGATTAACCCATGTGCTTACCCGCCATGAACAAGGCGCCACGCATGCGGCGCAAGGGTATGCCCGCGTGTCGGGTAGGGTAGGAGTGGCCATGGCTACTTCTGGCCCCGGGGCTACCAATCTTGTTACCGGTCTTGCGGATGCCCAGATAGATTCTACGCCAATGGTCTGCATTACAGGACAGGTGGCCAGGCATTTGTTAGGCTCCGATGCTTTTCAAGAAACCGATATTATTGGAATATCTACCCCGGTTACAAAATGGAACTATCAGATTACACGTGCGGAGGAGATTCCGGAAATTATGGCGAAGGCATTCTATATTGCTAGATCAGGTCGCCCGGGACCGGTGTTAATAGATATTACAAAGAATGCCCAATTTGAAGAATTTGAATTTTCATACGAAAAATGCACCGGTGTGCGAAGCTATAATCCTACGCCCACGCCAAATTTGACGGCTATTGCCAAGGCCGCCGAATTAATAAATTCAGCTAAAAGGCCCTTTATAGTATGGGGACAAGGCGTTATTCTTGGCAAAGCCGAGGCCGATTTAAAAGCATTTGTCGAAAAAGCGGGAATCCCTGCAGCATGGACCATTATGGGAGCTTCGGCTTTGGATACGGCTCACCCCTTGAATGTAGGTATGGTAGGAATGCACGGAAATTATGGCCCAAATCTCCTTACTAATGAGTGTGATGTACTCATTGCAATTGGGATGCGTTTTGATGATAGGGTAACGGGTAGATTGGAGGATTACGCGAAACAGGCCAAGGTCATTCATTTTGAAATAGACAAAGCAGAAATCAATAAAAACGTTTATGCGGATGTTGCTATTTTAGGTGATGCAAAAGCGTCTTTGGAACTTATACTTCCTTTGATAAATGCCAATTCTCATGAATCTTGGCACAATGTGTTCAAGGAAAAATACAAAATCGAGTTTGATACGGTTATAAAAAATGACATTCATCCCACCAAGGTAGGTCTTACCATGGGCGAGGTTATAGAGGAAATCAATATCGCCAGCGGTAATAAGGCCGTTATTGTTACCGATGTTGGACAGCACCAGATGATTGCCTGCCGATACGCCAAATTTAATCAGTCTAAAAGTAATATTACATCTGGCGGACTAGGAACTATGGGGTTTGCACTTCCGGCAGCTATAGGTGCTAAAATGGGTGCTATGGAGCGTGAGGTCGTTGCCATCATAGGAGATGGCGGTTACCAAATGACCATACAGGAACTCGGTGTAATTTTTCAGCACAACGTACCGGTTAAAATTGTGGTGTTAAACAACGACCATTTAGGCATGGTGCGCCAATGGCAAGAACTGTTCTTCGAAAAGAGATATGCATCTACTGTAATGGTAAATCCCGACTTTGTGAAAATTGCCGAAGGCTATCACATTGAAGCCAAACGGGTAAGCGAACGTAAAGATTTAAAAGCTACCGTACAGCAGATGATGGCCTCCAAGAATCCTTTCTTTTTGGAAGTGAAGGTAGAACAGGAAGACAACGTTTTTCCAATGATACCATCGGGTGCCTCGGTTTCTGAGATTCGATTGAAGTAATTCTGGTTAAGGTTTTTTAAACTGTAAGTTCGACCGTAGCCGAGAACCTGTTTTTGGTCAAACTGATTTCAGATTTGCTAATGGAGTAAAGGATAATTTGAAAAAAATAAAATGAACGACGCTAACATACTGGATTTACCGATAATCCATCCGGAAATACAACGCAAATCAGAAGAAATAGGATTTACAATGCCTTCGGATTTGTATCTTGGTACGTTCTTAAAAACTTTGATTTCAAGTAAGCCTTGTGGTCGTTTTTTAGAATTGGGAACTGGAATTGGCTTATCGCTTTCGTGGATGATCGATGGCATGGATACCAATTCATCCTTGATTACGGTGGACAATGATGTAGAACTGATTACCATAGCGAAGGGGTTTTTTGGGAATGACGATAGGGTAGAACTGGTTTGCGAAGACGGTACAAGTTGGATTAAAAACTATAAAGGAAAAACCTTTGATTTGGTTTTTGCAGATTCTTGGCCGGGGAAATATAGCGAAATTGATGAAGTGTTGGATTTGGTAAGCATTGGAGGGTTCTATATCGTCGATGATATGGCTTACACGCCCAATTGGCCGGTAGGACATGATAAAAACGTGGATAGATTGGTTTCCTATTTAGAAAGCAGAACCGATTTTAACCTGACCAAGATGAACTGGTCTACCGGATTGGTCGTGGCAGTAAGGGCTTCTGAACCGCTCAGCGATTTGTAAAGGGACTAATGACTATAAGTCGTGTCTGAGGACAGGCCATGTCAAATTAGGGATATTGAATTAGTATAGAAATATAATAGAAAAGTAAAAAAAGTGACATGCTGACGGTAGTTTAAGTACCAGAGAACTAAGTGTTCTTCGAATGCGCTCATGCAAACAATAGGAGTAATAAAAAATGGAAAAAAAATGGTTCACCATTTCGGTATATTCCGAAAATAATGTAGGATTACTGAATAGGATATCGGGTATATTCTTAAAGCGACATATTAATATTGAGAGCTTAAATGTTTCAAAATCTGAAATCGATCAAGTTTCTAAATTTACTATAGTGGTGCACACCACGGAGAAATGGGTGCAGAATATTGTGGGGCAGATAGAAAAGCAGATAGAGGTTATTAAAACCTTTTATCACACCGATGATGAAACTATTTATCAGGAATCCGCTTTGTTCAAGATTGCTTCGGATTTGTTGTTTGATGAACGCCAGATACAGAATATTATTAAGGATAGTAATTCCCAAATAGTAACTGTGGGGCGCGATTTTTTTGTGCTTGCCAAGAGTGGAAGAAGACACGAAATAGATGAAATGTATGAGGAATTAAAGCCTTTTGGAATCATGCAATTCGTTCGTTCGGGGCGTATTGCCGTTTCCAAAGAAGAAATGCAGATATCGGCCTTACTAAAAGACTTTCAAGAGCATTAAATATAAAACAAAACGTAAACCAGTGCTGAAGATTTTCGGCATAAAAATTAAAATAGAACACAAAATGGCAAATTATTTCAACACGCTATCTTTAAGAGAACAATTGACCCAATTAGGAAAATGTAGATTTATGGAGTCGTCCGAATTCTCTGATGGTGTAACTGCTTTAAAAGGAAAAAAAATAGTCATCGTTGGTTGTGGCGCGCAAGGGTTGAACCAAGGCTTGAACATGCGCGATTCCGGTTTGGATATTTCTTATACACTGCGAGATGCAGCGATTAAAGAGAAAAGACAATCGTTTTTAAATGCCTCCGAAAACGGATTTACCGTGGGTACTTATGAAGAACTTATCCCAAGTGCGGATTTGGTCATCAATTTAACACCGGATAAACAGCATACAAATGTGGTAAGCACCATAATGCCATTAATGAAAAAGGATGCCACCCTTTCTTATTCGCATGGTTTTAATATCGTAGAAGAGGGCATGCAAATCCGCAAGGACATTACTGTTATTATGGTAGCTCCAAAATGTCCGGGATCGGAAGTACGGGAAGAATATAAAAGAGGCTTTGGTGTGCCTACATTGATTGCGGTACATCCCAATAACGACCATTTAGGTAAAGGTTTGGAGCAGGCAAAAGCTTATGCGGCGGCAACTGGTGGACATAAGGCCGGTGTGTTGGAATCTTCTTTCGTGGCCGAGGTAAAATCGGATCTCATGGGGGAGCAAACCATTCTTTGTGGTTTGTTGCAGACAGGTTCCATTCTTTGTTTTGATAAGATGATCGAAAAGGGGATCGATGCCGGATACGCCTCTAAATTGATACAATACGGATGGGAAACCATTACCGAGGGTATGAAATATGGCGGTATTACGAATATGATGGACCGTTTGTCCAACCCTGCAAAAATAAAAGCTTTTGAACTTTCCGAAGAATTAAAGGATATTATGCGCCCGTTGTTCCAAAAACACATGGACGATATTATGACAGGACATTTCTCCAAGACCATGATGGAGGATTGGGCAAATGATGATAAAAATTTATTGACATGGCGTGCTGCAACTGGTGAAACGGCATTTGAGAAGACACCGGCGGGAGACCAAGTAATTTCTGAGCAGGAGTTCTATGATAACGGAGTTTTAATGGTAGCCATGGTCCGTGCAGGTGTAGAACTGGCCTTTGAATCTATGACAGAATCCGGTATTATCGCAGAATCCGCGTATTACGAGTCGCTACATGAAACACCGCTAATTGCCAATACCATTGCCAGAAAGAAATTATTTGAAATGAATCGTGTTATTTCCGATACAGCGGAGTACGGCTGCTATTTGTTCGATCATGCCTGCAAGCCCCTTTTGGCAGACTTCATGAAAAACATAGATACCGATGTTATCGGTAAAAAGTACGGAGAAGGAGGTGATAATGATGTGGATAATGCCGATCTTATCGCCGTAAATGCAGCTTTGAGACAGCATCCGGTAGAAATAGTTGGCGCAAGATTACGTGCATCCATGACGGCAATGAAACCAATTGTTTAACTGGGGTTTTTATAACTATGGAAATACGTAGCTATACGGCTATATCTTAACGAGCTTTTATTATGGGTGTTATGGAAATTTTAAGTGTAGCCCCTTTTGGCACACACAACCAAGGTAGGGTCGCTCTGTTATCGTTTAAGCACAGGATATAATTTCAATATAGCGTCTTTGACCCAATAAATAAATGAGATTGGCTTTTTTGGCAACAATTTAAATGATAAACAAGACCTGTTTATACACCTGGTCCAAACAATATGACGATGAGCAAAAAACAGAATACCATTCCGAGCGAATTTGCAATAAATGAACCCATTTATCAGAAACAGTATTTGGTGGATGGCGAATTAAAATTATGGAACGGGGAAACCACTGAGGTCTATTCGACCATTTCTTCAACGGATACCTATAAACCCACTTTATTGGGGAGTATCCCAGATATGCAGGAAGCAGAAGCGTTAGACGCGCTTGATGCCGCTGTAAAAGCTTTTGGAAAAGGACAAGGGGTTTGGCCCACAATGCATGTTAAAGACCGTATAGAATGTATGGAGGTATTCGTTACAAAAATGAAGACCAAAAGAGCTGAAATCGTAAAATTACTGATGTGGGAAATTGGAAAATCCCTACCAGATTCCCAGAAGGAATTTGACCGTACCGTAGATTATATTATGGATACGATCGAGGATTACAAGCAGCTAGATAGAAATGCTGCCAAATTCCAAAAACATGACGGCGTATACGCACATATTAAAAGGGGGCCGTTGGGCGTGGTTCTTTGCCTTGGACCCTATAACTACCCGTTGAACGAAACCTTTGCTTTGTTGATCCCAGCGATCATAATGGGGAACACCACCATATTTAAACCGGCCAAACATGGGGTTTTGTTGATTACTCCGCTTTTGGAAGCCTTCCAAACAAGTTTTCCAAAAGGTGTGGTGAATATCATTTTTGGAAGGGGGCGTTCTGTTGCCGCTCCCATTATGAAAACTGGTAAGATTGATGTTCTTGCCCTGATCGGAAATAGTAAATCTGCCAATGCACTACAGCAGCAACATCCAAAAAGTAACCGTTTGCGATTGGTTTTGGGCTTGGAAGCAAAAAACCCAGCCATCATACTGCCCGATGCAGATTTGGATTTGACCATCAACGAATGTATCGCGGGAACACTTTCCTTTAACGGGCAACGTTGTACGGCACTTAAGGTGGTGTATGTACAGGAGGATATTCAAAAGAAATTCAATGCTCGTTTTGCCGATGCAGTCGATAAACTAATCTTTGGCAACCCATGGGACGATGGGGTTAAATTAACACCGCTGCCGGAACCGGAAAAACCTGACTACATACAAGGGCTAATTGATGATGCCCTGGCCAAAGGAGCTAAAGTATTGAATAAAAAGGGTGGCCAACATTTTGATAATTATATTTGGCCGGCGGTATTGTATCCTGTTACAAAGGACATGCGCGTGTATCAAGAAGAGCAGTTTGGCCCAATAATTCCGATTGTTTCCTTTAAAGATATAGAGGAACCCCTGGATGATATGGCAGAAAGTAATTACGGACAACAAGTAAGCCTCTTCGGTAAAGATGTTTATACCTTGGCCCCGTTGATTGATACTTTGGTGAATCTTGTTTGTAGGGTAAATTTGAATACTTCTTGCCAAAGAGGACCGGATGTCTATCCCTTTACCGGAAGAAAGGATTCCGCACAAGCCACACTAAGTGTACATGACGCATTGCGTTCCTTTTCTATCAGAACTTTTGTGGCATTCAAGGACAATGAACTTAATACCGAAATCATCCAAAAGCTTTTGGAAACCAAGCTCTCTAATTTTGTAAGTACGGATTATATCTTGTAGACATTCTTTCATGCACGTCTTTATTGATTAAATTTTATTATTTTGCTAAGTGCTTAATAGTATTGGCCATGGGAGTAAAACAAGGGTACCTGTCCATGAATTTTTAGTAGACTACCTTTCAAAAAGGAAGGTTCATCGATATGATCGTAACAGAAAAGATGCCATTACTGCTCCTATTGCTGCTCACTCAAAATAGATGAGGCGTATTTGTGATAGAAATGGGTTCTTATATCTGTTATGTAATTATTAAGTTGAATCCCATAGAATTGTTTTAACTTAAATCTTAAAAATTGAAGTATAAAACATTTTGTAAATTGAAGCGTTACTTTATAAGTAATGTCAGCTAGGCCTATTAACTGCAAAATCCGTAACATAACCATATCTTAATTGTGAGACATCTTAAATTTATAGTAATAGCCTTTAGTATAGGTGCAATGTTTAGCATCACCACCGCTAATATAAATGCCTCTCACTCTGAGCGTGATACTGTGTCATCAAAAGATTTGGTTCTAGATATTATTAAAAAGGAAAAATCCAAAATATATACTGCAAGGCAGCTGGAATTACAAAATGCGCTAACTATTTATTTTCAAAAGGCCATAAAAGAAGGTGATATCGTTGGTGCCGGTGTAAGTATTGTACAAGGTGATTCTATACTGATTTCCGATGGATTTGGAAAAAGGAGTATCAAAGAAAGTGCTAATGTGGATGGCGAGACCGTATTCCGATTAGGTTCCTTGTCCAAAGGTTTTGGCGGTGTTTTGGCGGCTAGTTTACAGTACGAAGGAAAATTGAGTTTTGAAGACAAAATAGTGCAATACCTTCCTGATTTTAAGTTTGGTGACGAGACGAATACTCAGAATATAAAACTCTCACATATTCTTTCCCACACCTCTGGGACACCCTATCATAGTTTTACCAATTTGGTGGAGGCTGGTGTTTCGGTAGCTAAGATTGCCGATCGTTTTAATGAGGTTTCTCCTATAAGTGCACCGGGACTGCAATATAGCTATCAGAACGCTATGTTCGCTCTGGGACAGGAAGTGATAAGCAAGGCAACGGGAGAAGGTGTGAAATCATTATTGACGACTAAATTTTTTAAACCCTTGGGTATGTCGCACATCTCAATGGATCATGCAGATTTACTTCAAGAAAAAAATATTGCCCTGCCTCACCGGAAAAGTGGTAATGGCTGGAATACTACACCCTTAACAGATAAATATTACAACGCAGTGCTCGCTGGTGGTATAAATGCCAGTGCTGGAGATATGGCCAAATGGATGCGTTTCCTACTTGGGCACAATCCAGATGTAGCGCCATCGGAAGCCATGCGGCAAGCTTTTGAACCATTTATAACACTAAGGGAAAATAACAAATACTACCAACGTTGGGCAGGACATCTGCAATCTTCCTATGGTTTTGGATGGCGTATTCATCAATTTCAGAAATCAGGCGCTGCCGATGTCGAAACGGTTTGGCATCATGGTGGTAGTGTTAATAATTATAGAAACGAGATTGCCGTATATCCAGAGGCCGACTTAGGCATTTGTGTGTTGCTGAACGGTAATTCCAAATTAGCCAGAAACGTGATTCCGGATTTACATGATATCGTGGAAAAAATATATGGTCAAAAAACAACCATAGATTTGGCTATTAAAGGGTAGTTTTTACCAACCTCTTTTTCAAATCCATCCCTTATTCTTTTTTGAAATAGGAATATGGCCTTCACTTAAAACGGTTATTGTGTATACTTTATTTTTTGATGATTGGATTTTTGAATTTAAACCTTCTTAATCGCACAGCGTTCTCCTTTTAGAATCTGTAATACGGTTCCGAACTTATCTCCAGGAATTTAATATCTCTAAGCTAACTGCACCAGTGTAATTCCCATTTCTTATAAAACTTTTTGGGCTTGAGGTCAGGCTTTATACTTTTGCAACCCAAAGGGAAAGATCAACAAAAAGGGATATCAAGTTCAACAACCAAAGACGCTATGAAACAGGTCTATACAATGAAATTTTAGGGTAGTGCCAAGGAAAAGTATAAGGTTGATTTGTTGGGTTTAATAGCAAATAGGGAGTTCGTTTTTAGAAAAAAAATTTAGGATTTGACACCTTAAACTTCAACCTTCCCTATAATAGAAACCTATTTTAATTAAACCCTAAGGCATGAATCTTTCCTACAATAAACAAGCAAGTGGCTACCAACTAATTTCAAGCATAGCGCACCAAACACCGAGCATCTCACTTTTTTGCCACCCAATATTTCGTTTACACCTAAAAATCTTCTAATTTTGAAAGATTGTCCTAGTTTGTTCAACATCTAATATTCGACATCTTTTTGAAAGTACCAAAAGACATTTCAGAGAAAACATTATATGATTATCAAGAGGAAGATCTTAATGCTATTTTTAAGTATTTAGAGGAAAATCCCGATCATTCCAATTTGTTGTACCAGCTGCCGACAGGTGGTGGTAAAACCGTGGTTTTTTCTGAGATCGCAAAACGATATATTGAAAAAACCCAAAAAAAAGTAGTCGTACTTACCCATAGGATAGAACTCAGCGCACAGACATCTAAAATGCTCCACGGCTTCGGCGTCAACAACAAGATCATTAATAGCGAAGTAAAAGAATTAATAGATCAGGACGAGTACATGTGCTTTGTGGCCATGGTAGAAACTTTGAACAATCGCTTACAAGAGGAAAAGGTAGAAATTAATAATATAGGACTTGTTATTATAGATGAGGCGCACTACAACTCTTTCCGTAAGCTATTTAAGTATTTTGAGAAATCTACCATTATTGGGGTTACTGCCACTCCCTTGAGTTCCAATATAAAACTTCCCATGAAGGACAACTATAAAAAGTTGATCGTTGGGGAGAGTATAGGTTCGCTCATCGAAAAAAAATTCTTGGCGAAGGCCAATATGTATAATTATGATGTTAGTCTACAGACCTTAAAACTCGGGATTAACGGGGATTATACCGTTAAATCCTCCGATGAGCTCTACGGTAACCAAAGCATGCTGGGTAAGTTATTAGCTGCCTATACCGAAATTGCACTAGGTACTAAAACCTTGATTTTCAACAACGGAATAAATACCTCGCGATACGTTTACGAGACGTTCAAGAAAGCCGGTTATAATATTCGTCATCTAGACAATAAAAACACAGCTGCGGAACGCAAGGAGATACTCGAATGGTTTTCGGAAACACCGGATGCCATTTTAACGTCGGTCAGTATTCTGACGACCGGTTTTGACGAACCCTCCGTGGAGACCATTATCCTTAATAGGGCTACCCGATCACTCACTTTATATTTTCAGATGATAGGCCGGGGTTCGCGTTATCTTCCGCACAAAGAAGAGTTTACTGTTGTGGATTTGGGGAACAATGTTGCGCGCTTTGGGATGTGGAACGCTGCTTTGGATTGGCAGGAAATTTTTCACTTTCCCGATTTTTATTTGGAAAATATTAAGAATGACGAGGATATAGAGCGCGAATTTGTTTATGAAATGCCCCAAGAGCTCCGCGACGAATTTTCTAAGTCCGAGAACATAGAGTTCGATATCAAGGCAGAATATAAAAAGAGTTTTGCCAATGGGGAAAAGTCTAAAATGGTTTTGGAAAAGAGTATAGAACAACATGCGCAAATCTGTGTAGAAAATGCCAAGGACGTATTTGAAGCCCGTATTTTGGCCAAAAAACTCAAGGAGGAAATTTCGTATCGGGTTCGGCAATATTCCTATTGTATCATGAACAATACGAAGAATTATAAGGAATGGCTCGAAGAAGATTACGAGCGAAAACTACGTAGTAAAATTTCCAAGAAATTTGCCGCTAAAATGTAGGGAAGACCAGGCTCAAATTATAAGTCCATGGCTCTTGGGAGGGTTCAAACACAAATTCATTTTTTTCCCGACTACTGACTAACAGAAACCTGAGACTTGAAACCAGAACGAAACACACATCTTAAACCCCGAAAACTGCTCGTCATAGGATGGGGATGGCCCCAGCCGAATGCAACTGCAGCGAGTGTGCGATTATTACAGCTTGTAGGCTACTTTTTAAAGACGGGTTATCATATTACCTTCGTATCAACGGCCATGAAGGATGAACATAGCTCAGCCCTTTGAGAAGTTCGGTATAACTACCGAGCAAATAGTACTCAATTGTGACTCTTTCAATGACTTTTTGGTCGATTTGCAACCGACGATTGTGCTTTTTGACCGTTTTCTAACCGAAGAACAGTTTGGATGGCGAGTGGCCGAATATACACCAGAGGCCTTGCGTATTTTGGATACGGAGGATTTACATTCCCTGCGCTTTGTGCGAGAGCAATGTTTCAAACAGAATATTCCTTTTTCCAAGGATATCTGGCTGCAGGAAGATAAAACGAAACGGGAAATTGCTAGTATATTCAGGTGTGACCTTTCGTTTATAATATCTGATGTTGAGATGAATCTGCTCTACGATGTTTTAGGTAAGAACAGCAACATATTACATCATTTACCCTTTATGGTAGACAATACCGATATTCCATCCAAAACACCATGTTTTGAGGAACGAAGTGATTTTATTTTTATTGGAAGCGGAAAACATGTACCGAATATTGATGCCATAAAGCATCTTAAACATGATATTTGGCCTAAAATCCGAAAACAGTTGCCTAAAGCAAAAATGAAAATCTACGGTGCCTATTTACCAAAACAGATACTAGAGTTGAACGATGTTACATCTGGATTTCATGTGTGTGGAAAAGCTGAAAGTGTACAGGATGTTATGCAAAAAGCAAAAGTATGTTTGGCTCCCTTACGATTTGGTGCAGGAATTAAAGGAAAACTGCTTCATGCCATGCAGTTTGGTACACCAAGCATAACCACTAAAATTGGTGCTGAGGGAATGCATGGGAAATTGCCTTGGAACGGAAGTATAGCCAATACCGAAACTGACTTTGTGAATGCTGCCGTATCACTATATACCGATAAGTCCGAATGGGTTAAAGCACAACGAAATGGGTATGAGCTATTGTCAAATAGGTATCAAAAATCAGTTTTAGAAGCACAGCTTTCTTTTAAAATTGAAGCACTTTTTAATGGACTTGAAGTACATAGACAGTCAAATTTCATTGGAAGTCTACTGCAGCATCAAACCATGAGAAGCAATAAATACATGGGAAAATGGATTCAAGAAAAGAATAAAATAAAATAAGGGTTCACTATGTAAAGACAATAGGTAATATGTTTTTACTGTTTTAGCTCCCGCTTCATTAAGAGGTCTAGATAAGCAATCGTATTCAATAGATATTTACGGTCGTGGGTAATGGTGGCCATGGCTATAGCTCCTTGTATCATCGTAAACATTTGTTTGGCAAACTGTAGGGGAGATACGCCTATTTTTAATTCACCCTTATTAACGCCAGTTTCCAGCACCAAAGCTATCTTACCCTCAATTTCCTTAATGGTTTCCCTTGAAGCCCCTGCCAGTAGTCTGTTGTTGTGCTGCGCATCCATGCCTACATTTAGTACTGGGCATCCTCCGATAGGTTCTGTAAACGAGTCGTATTTCTTATAAAATTCAGTTAGGTTCAAAATCTTCTCCATTGCCGTTCCGGAAATAGTTAATCTATCATCTATTGCCGCCAACAAAAGCTCGCGGTTGTACTTAAACGCGGCTAGAGCCAAAGCTTCCTTGTTTTCGAAGTTTCCATAAAGGGCACCTTTAGTAAGGCCAGTAGCCTCGGTCAAATCGCTCATACTGGTTCCTATATATCCGTGCTTATTAAAAATAGGGGCTACGGTCTCTATAATAAATGAGGTGGTTCTTTCGGCTTTGCTAGACATTGCTATAGATTTTATACGAAGATAAAAAATCTATACTGTACGGTATATATTGTTTATAAAAAAAGCCCATATTTTGGGCTTTTTTTTATTTTAATTGAATCGCTGCTTGCTTAAAATATTCTTAAGATTATTTTTCAAATCTTCACCGGCATCATATACCATTTGTTCATTGCTCGGAAAAGAAACCCTCGCCAATTGTAACAAGGATAACAGGTCATTATCCAAAGCCCGCTTATCGCCTTCATAATTTGCATAATTGTGCTCAAAAACAAATTCACTCGCCAACGGATATTGGTTGATCTGCTGTTGTTTTCTAAGATCCGTAAACTTAACTACTCCGGTAACTTGGGCACTTTTAAATTGTGTAAATTGATAAAAGTCACAGCGTACCGTTTTAAAGTTGTCCGTTTGAATTTTATTGCCAAGACTATCTTTTACAATGTTCCCCCGTTGATCTTTTACAAAAGTATAACCATCCTTGATCTGTTTTTCCTTAATAATTTGTTTTTCCCTGATCTGTTCTGGGGAAATATTAATGTCTTGGAATGAAACCTCCATCAAATAATCATACTTTTGGTCCATGCTCTTGTTGGTATGGTATTCGGTCCAAAGGTTATTTAATCCGTAAGTATTAAAGTTCAGTAATTCCTCTTCTAACCTTACCGGTATTACCTTGTCTGTATTATTGAATAATTCCACTATAACATAGTCCAATCCTTTTTGATAGGCTTCATCCATTCTTTGCCTTGTATCCTTATAATCTGGATTTATTTCATTTAAATACTTTAAATCATCATGAGCTTTTCTAAAGTCGATTTTGTTTACACTTGTTTCTAACAAGCCCAATGCATTGGAATATAAATACTGGGATAATTTGTCTTTAGAAGCAATTATTTCATTGTCGTAATTTTTGAAATTGAACTGCGCTTTCCTGTTTTCATCCAATATCTGCAGGGGCAATAATGGACGTATTTGCTGTTGAACGCTTTTTAATTGTTCATAGGTTTTAAAAATTTGCTCATAATTGGCAGGGTTTCCGTCTTTTTTTAGAAAGCTAATATGCTGTAATTCCCGCTCCGTATTCTTTTCAAAGGCATCTTCCAACATGACAACAAAAGGCTGGTTACTTTTCTTATCCTTATTCTCTGCAATATTGGATATAGCCTTATTTATGGCTGTCCAATAATTTCCTGAATTTAATGCTTCCTGAGTCCTTTTAACCCCACTACAGGAAAATAGCACAAACAGTACACTGTAAAGTAGAATTTTTCTCATGACTTTATTTTTAACGTTATTATTGGTATTTCAATCTTTATGCCAAAATGGCTTAAGACGATAACGAAAAAGATTCGGACTTAGTGTAGGCGCTGCGTTTATATACGAGTTTAGTAGGATATACAATATCCAAAATTCCACAGTTAGGATTTGTAATTGTTAACTTTATTGTTATAAATAGTTGTATTTACAAATAGGTTTTTTCTTTTAAAATGGGTAGCTATTCGTATTTTTGCCCTTCAATCCATAATAAAATTGTATGCAAAGGGATAATCGTATTTTTGAGTTAATAGAAGAAGAAAAACAGCGTCAGATAAGCGGTATAGAGTTGATTGCTTCGGAGAATTTTACGAGTCCGCAAGTAATGGAGGCCTCGGGTTCCGTTTTAACCAACAAGTATGCGGAAGGTTACCCAGGAAAGCGTTATTATGGTGGTTGCGAGGTAGTGGATAAAGTAGAACAATTGGCAATTGATAGGGCCAAGGCATTATTTGGTGCTGCTTATGCCAATGTACAGCCACATTCTGGCTCTCAAGCAAATGCTTCTGTTTATCACGCATGTTTGCAGCCAGGAGATACGATATTAGGTTTTGACCTATCCCATGGGGGACATCTTACCCATGGATCGCCGGTAAATTTTTCCGGAAGATTATATAACCCCGTATTTTATGGAGTTGATGAAGCAACAGGACTATTGAATTATGATAAAATTCAGGAAATAGCCTTAAAGGAACGTCCCAAATTAATAATTGCAGGCGCATCGGCGTACTCTAGGGATATGGATTTTAAAAGGTTCCGTGAGATTGCAGATAGTGTTAATGCCTTGTTATTGGCAGATATTTCACACCCTGCAGGTTTGATTGCCAAAGGTATTTTAAACGATCCCATTCCACATTGTCATATGGTTACCACTACCACGCATAAAACATTAAGAGGCCCCCGTGGAGGTCTTATTTTAATGGGGAAGGATTTTGACAATCCCTTTGGTATTACACTTAAGAATGGCACCTTGCGTAAAATGTCCGCCTTGTTAGACCTTGCCGTATTTCCTGGTAATCAAGGAGGACCCTTGGAACATATCATTGCGGCAAAGGCAGTTGCTTTTGGCGAAGCGCTAACAGAAGAGTTTTCGCAATATATGTGGCAGGTTAAGAAAAACGCAGATGCCATGGCCAAAGCATTTGTAGACTTGGATTATCATATTATTTCTGGAGGAACGGACAACCACATGATGTTGATCGATTTACGGAACAAGAATATTTCGGGTAAAGATGCGGAAAAAGCTTTGGTGCTTGCGGATATCACTGCAAATAAAAATATGGTACCTTTTGATGATAAGTCCCCATTTATTACCTCTGGAATACGTTTTGGTACACCAGCCATCACCACGCGAGGGCTCAAAGAAGAGGATATGAAGACTATTGTTGGTTTAATAGATAGGGTAATCAGTAATCCCGAAAACCAAGGATTGATAGCTCAGGTAAAAAAAGAGGTGAACGCCATGATGAAAAGCAGACCTATCTTTGTAGGAACTCCATAAAAATAGGCCAAGCATTTGGTGATTAGTCTAGCATATAAAAATCAAGATCTGCAGGAATGTATGCGTTTTTACTAACGTCATAAATAAGGGCGTCTTCTTGAGACTCTAAATAAACACCCCAGAATTCGAAGTAGCTCTTGGGTGTTTTTTCTTTTGCATGAAACAAAGAATGGTCCTTCTCATTTTCGGCAACACAATCTTCAAAAACAGGCACAAAAATCTCATAAGGTTTTTCCGTCAGACCCTTGGAAAAATAAATATAGTGATTGGAAATTTCAGAAAGAATTTCGTTTAACTGATCAGGAATACTTTGATTATATATTTTCTTTATGATTATACTTGTGTCATCCAACAACAAAGTCAGTTCCTCAATGTCCAGTTTTATGGTGTTTAGTTCGGTAAGTGCATTAAAACTTTTTTTCAAGGCAGATACCTCGCCACCACTAAAACCCCATCTACTTTTAGTAAAAAATGCCAACATTTCTAACAAGCTCAAATGGCATTGTATATCAATCGTCATTTCGACTGTAAACTCATTAGAATTATAATTTCTTAAAGATACATTGGCAAAATAGTCCTTTTCCAAAGATTTCAAATACCCATCCAAGCCAATAATTCCGGATTTTTCGTCCAATTTGGTTGTTGGCTTTAACCTAAAGTTTTTCATAATCGAAGATAAAATGTTAATCGGATTAACAATTTTAAATCGAAGGTAGTAGTTAAAGCTAAGTTACCATGTCAGGAAAACCTTAGAATTTCTAAGGTTATTCTGTTTTTGGCAAAGAAATAGTTTATTTTTAGTAAGATTGGAGCTAAATATCAGGCCAAAACGTTTTTATTTCAAAGGAAACCTCTTTTTCTGGCTTCTTCCACCAGGGCTAAATCGTTGCCGTTCCTTATCCCAAAAATGGATTTTAATTGACGTTTTCGTGCTTCTACCGTAGATGTAGCAGCCGCTATTTCAGGAGCAATGTCAGTAGTGTGTACCCCCATGGACAACAGATAGAGGATTTTCTCGTCTTGCTCGTCCAAAATAATATCGTTGGCCATTTTACGCCGCATTGCTGCCAATGCCCCCGCGGTATAATAGGGAGGTTTGTTGATAACCGTTTCTACCATGGATTTTAAGGAAAGTTCATCTATTTCCGATTTCACCATGTAGCCTTCGGGATTAACCTTTTTGAATATATTGTTTATCCTATAATTATCCCCGTAGGAGGACATGAAAACCAAGTTGGATTCCGGTACTATCTTTCGGGCCAAAATTGCCAGATCCACCCCAGTTCTCGGGTCTTTGGATTGTGGCGGGAACAATTGTATATCCAATAAAATAATATCATAGCGCAAGGATTGTGATGAAAATTCTATTTTGGCCTTCCCTGCATCGTAACTTTTGGCAATTTCTACTTTTACCTTAAAATCCTTAAAATCGGCATCTTCAAGAATATATTTATACCCTAGCGTCGTCATTTCATGATCGTCCACTGCCAAAATTCGTACCATCTTCATAACCTAAATCCTTAAATGATGTTCGTTTTAAATCTCAAATTACACCGCTTCCTTGGCTCAAGTGAGCACTGCTATAATGAACCGGGATACTGATCTTCATTTCGGTTCCTTTACCAGGGGCCGTGTCGATCTTCCAAGTGCCTCGCATTTTTTTAACTCTTGAACTTATGTTTCTTATACCAATACCCTTTCTTTCCTTCTCAAAGGAAAAACCGGTACCATCATCTCCAATAGTCACAAAAAATACCTCTTCATCTATTTCAAAGTTAACAAAGAAATTGGTGCAACCAGAATGTTTTATAGCATTTTGCAGATTTTCCTGAATAATGCGGTACACGTTTATTTTTATATCTCCCAATAAATTATCCCAATCTTCGTCCTCATTATAGCAAAAAGCGGTTTTTATAGTTGATTTTTCTTTGGCGGATTCTAAAAGTGAGGCTATGGAAGTAACAAAGTTATTTATTTTTTGATACGCCGAGTGGCTCAATTCGTGCGATATAGATCTGAGTTCATTTTCTATATTTTTTAACGCTACGATAGCATCCGATCGTTCTTGTACAGAATCAGCATCTGCTCTTTTATTAAGACCTGTGAGTACCATTCGTGCGCCTAGCATTTTTCCAAGAACACCATCGTGAAGCTCTTCTGACACTCTTTTTTGTTCCATTCGCTTTACCTCATCCACCTTTTGCTTTTGTGCAAGCATCAGGTTAAAAATTTCTTGGTTATTAAATTGTTGCTGTTGCTGAAACCTTAATTTTTGATTTTTTGCGCGCTGGTCGATGATAATGTAAACGGAAAGTCCCAAAAGAAAGAACCCTGCCGCTATGGCGGACCAGATTTGCTTTTCTTTGGATAGTATTTCTTTTTGCTCGAACAAGACTTCATTTTCTGCAATGAACTCATCCGTCTCAAAACGGATGCGCGCAAATTTATTTCTTGCTTTGCGCTCTTCTTTTTGCAAACTATCATTTAGGGCAATATAGGCTTGCCCGTGTTGGGATGCGTTTTTGAGATCTACTTTTGTTAGGAAGGCCAAAGTTTCCAAAAGGCTTTCGTTGTTGTTGCTTTCCTTCGCCAATAGTTTTGCTTGGTAGGCAGAATGTATGGCCTTTAGGGTGTCTTTTTGATAGAGATAATAATCCGCTGCTGTGGAATATGAAGTGGCTAAATTCTCTAGAGATTTCAGGCTATCTTTTATTTGAATAGATTCCGTAATTAAACCGTAAACACCCAGCGTATCCAGCATTTTCAATTTTACCGATGCCAAATTGTTCAAGGCTTTCGCATAGAGCGCTTTTTGTTTTTCTTTTACCGAATCTGAATTGAGAACCGTTAAAAATTTTAAAGCAGCCTGTGGGTACTCTTTATTAGCTTCAAAGACCATTCCCATATTATTGTTGATGGTAAATTTTGAATCACTCTTATCTTCTAATTTATTTGCATAATACAGTGCTTCATTATAGTACTCAATAGCTTTTTCATATTCGCCTAGGTGGTTGGCTACAATTCCTAGGTTATTATAGCAGAAGTATAAGAATTTATATTCATCCAAGGGTTTTAAACGCTGGATAGCTAAAATGATAGTGGCCTCACTGCCTACATAGTCCTTTACGGCTGCTTGCTGGTCTGCCATATTGATCAACATTCTACCGGAAAAAAGGAAATTCCTTTTTGCTTCGTAAATTTTTTGAGCTTGGGAATGGGCGTAATACGCACTATCACGGACACTATTTTGTTGAAAAAAGGAGCCCAAATCCCAAAAGGCCTCGGCTAGGGCAGTAGAATCATTTAACTTTTCAGCTAATACTCTGGCAGTTTTGTTGGTTTTTCGAAATAAGGACAGAATCGCCTTGTTGATAAAAAGCGTAAGATAGGCGTGAGAAAAATTTAGACCTTAAGGAGTCGTTTTTTGTTTCCTCTGCATACTGTAAGCCTTTTTATAAGAAGCTGAAGTCTATTTTGATGGGAGTTAGTTCATGACCTTTACTTTGGGTAATATAATATAAGAACACTATCCTGTTGTTGTTTAACAGAATTTACTTTACCTTTTTCCGTTTGGGAAATGACAACCAAAGGCAATAGAAAGAGTTACACATAATAGTAACTAAATATAAGGTAAATACTTCCTTTTATCATGAAACATCTTGCGAACATATACGGCAAGATAGCAAAAAGCCTTAAACAAGATATTTAAGGCTCTGTAATATTTTTATATTAACCCAATTCTTAGGCCATTGTATTTGGATCATCACGCTCGCTAGTCTTCGACTCGCAATTCGCACAGGCCAGCATGGTGCTTAAATCGCTCATAAACTCAAACTCGCTGGCGGTGTTTTCTACTACGTATGTAGTCAATCCAAATGCCATTAGTGCTACTGCTAAAATACTTCCTACTTTTTTCATCTTATATTGGTTTTGTGGTTAAACAATTAGTATTAATTACAATATAAAAGTAGTATACTTCTTACGGGAAGTACAGACGAAACAAAGCCTTTAAGGATGTAGCGGGGTTCTATGAGTAAACGAACCGTTTTTGAGAGTATTTGGCTAATTTAGGTTGGAGAGCGACTTTTTGGACAACATTTGCTTGAGCTTGTCCATATTTTCCCGGTAGGATTTGGAAAAGGGGAGGGGCTTACTTACCGACTTTAGGGCACAGAGGTTCTTACCGAAATTGATGCGGGAGATATAGTCCGTATTTACGATATAGCTTTGGTGAATACGTACAAAGTTTTTTGGAAGCTTGTTCTCAAAAGTCTTTAAGGTCTTGTAGGCATTATTTACAGAGCCGTCGGCCATAAAAAATTCAGTCGTGTTATTGTCTGCTTGTAAATAAAGGATATTCCGTGTATCCAAAAAATGAAAATCATTATAGGATTTAAGGCATAAGGTATTTGGTTCCTTTTCCTTTGGCTCCAGTTTTTTTAGTTTTAAAATGGATTTACGGATTTCAAATTCGTTATAGGGTTGTAACCAATAATCGAAAAAATTGTTTTTTATGGCTTGGTACGCATGATCTTTGGTGTTTGAAATACCTATAATAATGGGCAATCTGGATATAAATTGATAAAGTTCCATCACCATAGTAAAAAGTTCGGGGGCTTGATGGTTTAAGTGAACAAATACAATGTCCGGCGAAAATTTTAATATAGTGTTTAAGCCGTCACTGGCCGTTTGGGAAAGTCCGACACAATCAAAATCTCCGTAGTCATCCAAGAATGAACGGAGTTGTAAATTGGAAACGGCATCCGAATCTATTATGGTATAGGAATAGTCCAAAGAATAAAATCTTATGAGGGCAATTTACCAATACCATCTTAGATAGCGTATGAGAATGTCCTTATAAAAACAAAGGTTATTGTGATAAATATCTGATATCTAGGTGCGTTGAAGGAAAAGCCTTATAAAAAAGGAGCATCAAAGATTTCTATTCCTTTTCAGCACCTTGGTAGCTTCCCAAGTCGGGAAAAAAAGTACGGTCTTTTCCCAAAATATCAAATGGAACTTGTTGGGCAAATTCTACTGCAGCTTTATTTATCGCACTAGATTCCAAGGTAATCCTAAAATCATTTTTTGCTGGAAAAAAGAAGTTCGATTCAAGGTTTAAAAATAGGTTCGTGTAATTACTTCCGTTATCAAAGTTGTAGCGGGGCATACCCAAAAACTGATTATTGATATCGTTAAATTGTAGGGCACAGTTCACAAAGCTAAAATTGAAAAGCTTTTCCTCGGTTGCCCTTAATCGAAGCTCCATTAGAGCGCTGCCATCGATAATACAGTTTCTAAAATCAGCTCTTATCAAGTCTCTACTGATCATATCCAACTGCGAAGAGTTTACGAAATTATCGATTTCCAAGGCAGCCCTGGTTCTAAAACCGTTACTCCAAAAATTAGCGATGGTGCAGTGGGTGAAGCTATAATTACCTCCTAAACTACAATAAAGAGAAGCTTCTCCTGCTCCTCCAAAGACCACATTTTCCGCTTCGATAAAGGCGTTAACAGCCCAAAGATTATATCTTGTATTGTTAATTAATCGGCTATTTTTAATTTGTAAAGTGGAGGAGGCCAGAAGATCGTTCCCTTCCACAAAAAGTCCTATACTGCCATTTTTTACAGTTAAGTGATTTATAGTATTGTTGGTACTACCGTTGGCAATCCAAAAAAGTCCCCACTGGCCCGGGATTTGTGAATAAGCCGGTTCTAGCCGATCGCCCTCAAAAATGACTTCACCTTCCAAAATTTCTTGGTCTGCACTCAAGGTTCCATTAATTGCAATAGAAGCACCTTCCTGTACCAATAAACCAGAATCTTTGTGAAAGTGTAACCGTGCCCCTGGATCTATAATCAACTCTTTTGAAGATGGTACTGTTGCGTACCCGTAGATTACATAGGGCTTGTTGTTTGTAAAACGCAACTGGCTATCTGATAGTTCAAAGCCTTCTACCCGTAGCTCGTTGCCCTCTGCATCAACGGATACTATAATAGTTTCCTTTGTACCGTCGGCATTTCTTTTAGGATAGAGAAAAACAGCATCCTTTACTAGGGTAACCAATTGCACCACTTGTTCGTCTCTACCAGAATCAAAGGCTATGGCATCGGTATAGAGAAGGGTGTTTTCTGGATTGTTCTCAATATCTACCGTAGTTTCGATAAAAATAAACATACTATCCCTAGCCTTAATGGGAATGTTAGTAAAGTTCTTTCCGGCAATACCATCTACATTTAGCCTATAATAACTGCTGGGACCTTTGCCCAGTCTTATAGACGGAATAACTACATCGTCACGGGTTTCGTTGTAGACCTTTACAGCATAAGTGCTGCTCCCAATGGTATTGAAAACCGTGTCCAAAAAAACGGTGTCCTTAGAAAATGAAAGATTTCCTGCGCTTGGCGCATATTCGAAATTTTTGCGACAAGAACTTCCCCAAAGAATAATCGTTAGGAGGATAGCGACCGTAAAAAAAGATGCACGCACAGGAATCACATTAATGGTTAGCCCGGTTAAAGAAAAATTTTCTCTATTCTTTCCGATATACGAATGGGTCTAAAGGTAGCTCTGTTCAATAGACACCACTCTGTACTAGAACGCACTAATAGCGTCTTTGTTTTGGCTAGGCTTATTTCTACTATCCTCGTGCATTTGGCACCTCTGCTATTTTTTATATAGGTGGTCAACAAAATTTCATCGCCTAGTACCGCGGCCGCTTTATATTCTATGTGATGCGTCATCACTACCCATACCACTTCTTCTTGGATATCTTTTGGGGCCATGGCCTGCCAATGCTCTTTGGAGATATCCTGTATCCATTGCACATAACGCACGTTGTTTACATGTTCTAGATCATCCAAGTCGTCTGTGGTTACCACACATTCTTTATGGTAGCTATTCATCCTATTTCTTGTGAATTTGAACCTCAAAAAGTTTGTCCCAATCTTTTCCGGTAACAAAAAATGTTTTTCGGTCTGGATGATAAGCAATGCCATTAAGCACATTGTCGGTATCCACCCAATTTTCAGTTTTTGTCACCAAATCACTTAAACCTCCAAAATTGACTACGCCCTCAATGGCACCACTTTTTGCATCAATAATCATGACACTTGGCTTTTGGTACACATTGGCGTACAACTTCCCATTTACATATTCCAATTCATTTGCCTTATTAAAAATTGATGAATTGGTAACTGTTTCTATATATCCTTCTTCCATTAAGGTGTTGGGGTTTAAATGCCAAATTTTTTCGGTTCCGTCACTTTTAAAAAGTTTTTCTCCATCATTGGCAAGTCCCCAACCTTCCTTACTCTCCCCAAAGTTAAAGTTATCCAGTTTCTTTAACTGTTTGCGGTCATAGATAAAACCTGTACCGCTTTGCCATGTCAACTGATATACTTTGTCCTTCAGAATGGTAATTCCCTCCCCAAAATAAGTTTTGTCCAAATCTACCTGTTGTAGTACTTTGCCGGTTTTATAGTCCACACTCCTAAGAAAGGACCTTCCATTTTTTCCGGTGCCCTCATATAGGGTATCGTTATAGAACTCTAACCCTTGCGTGTACGCTTTATTGTCATGTGGAAATTCGTTCAGAATGGTATAGGTGTAAATTTCAGGAGCATTTGGCGCCAGAACTTTTATGTTTTTGGATACCTCTACCGTTTGTTCGTCGTAGGTAATTGCAGCTGTAAGGGTTTTATTTCCAAGTTTTGGAATGGCGAAGCTTAATTTATTATCGGTTAATTCCAAGACAGTACCATCTATGCTATAGCTAACACCTTCTATGTTTTTGTCTTTTAGATTTTTAATGCTTATCCCTAAAACATCTCCATTTTGTATACTCTGTTTATTTCCCTCTAAAACGATATCAAAAAGGTTGGAGGGGTTCTGATTTCCGCTCCCACAGGAGAGCAATAAAATAGTGAGAGAACTGGCAAATAGGAACTTATAACATTTCATGGTATATATATTAAATCAATGATGTGGTAAAAGTAATAATACAAATTGGAAGAGCTCATCAACAACGTTTACCAAGTAAGTTAATTCATAAAAATTAGATTCTAAAAGAATTGCGAAAGTTTTAAAAGATTGTATCTTTGCATTCGGCAAGTCCTACACGACCAGCTCCTGTAGAATCCCCCAGGGTGGGAACGCAGCAAGGGTATATGGTTGTAGCGGTGCGATGTAGGTAGCTTGCCGTTTTTTGTATACTAAAGTCTACCTAACGTTACTCCACTTTGTATCTTTATTCAGCATCTTTTTAAAAACTGCATATTCCCTAAATGTAGTTTGTTACATCC
This sequence comes from uncultured Flavobacteriaceae bacterium, assembly GCA_963697395.1. Taxonomy (GTDB): domain Bacteria; phylum Bacteroidota; class Bacteroidia; order Flavobacteriales; family Flavobacteriaceae; genus Maribacter. Next base: position 428,458 of record CAVONX010000003.1, on the reverse strand, counting down.
GATTTTATATATTAATTTGTTTAGACAATGAAACCTAAAACTGTACTCATTACCGGTGCCTCCTCTGGAATTGGAAAAGCCATTGGCATTTACCTTTCCGCTAAAGGATACAAGGTATATGGTACTACCCGAAACCTGTCAAAACATTCCAGTTTTAAAGAATTTGCCTTATTGGAGATGAATGTACAACATCCTGAAAGTGTGCAAAAAGCAATTTCTGAATTTTTAAAACATGAAGGTCGTATAGATGTAGTAGTGAACAATGCCGGTGTTGGTATTACGGGTGCCTTGGAGGAGACTCCAAATAAAGAAATCTTGAATGCATTTGATACGAATTTTAACGGTCCCGTGAATGTAATTAAAGCTGTTCTGCCCCAAATGCGTAATCAGAAAAGTGGTTTGATCATAAATATAACTTCCATTGCCGGCTACATGGGCTTACCGTATAGGGGAATCTATTGTGCCACCAAAGGAAGCCTAGAACTAATAACAGAAAGTCTGAGAATTGAGACACGTAGTTTTGGTGTTCGTCTTACGTGCCTTGCTCCCGGAGATTTTGCTACCAATATTGCTTCTGGGCGATACCATGCCCCAATCTATGGAAGAATCTCCCTATCATGATAGTTACAAGAAAATACTTACGTCTATAGATCAGGATGTAGACAACGGAGGTAATCCTATTGAGGTCGCAAAAAAAATACACCAGATTATCCAGACCAAAAATCCTAAGGTACATTATCAAGTAGGCTCTTTTATTCAAAGATTCTCTATTGTATTAAAGAGGATTATACCTGATAAATGGTACGAAATGTTACTTTTGAAGTACAGTCAGAACTAAAGCCTAAAAGCCTGGTCTCACAGGATGTAGTATATGGAGATTATTTTTTTGCTTAAAAAGCTCAAAAATTATTATAAATATTAGAAAAGGCATCTACTATCATAGCGTCATCCGTTATAATGCATTTGTTCATAGGATAAAGAATCAACTTGTCCGTAATTTCGGTGAAATTTTCCGAACGAAATTGTTTATCTGGCTCTAAACCGGCACTCTCTATAATTCCTTTCCAGTTTTTGAGGTCGGTCCTTACATTAATCCCTACAAAATTATATTCAGGTTTTATCTTGGAAAGCTCGTCCACTCTTTTAAAAATACTTTGGTAGTGCCGTTTATTTGTTGCCGACCAAAAATAGAATACCGTCTTTTTACCCTTTGCAATCTCTCGTAGCGATATATTATGATCCGCTATAGAATTCACTACTATTTCAGGTATTATATTCATAGGCTGCATATTTTTTATGCCTTCATATAAATTTTCAATTTCCTTTATGTGGATATTATTGCCCGAAACTTTTTGAAAGTCGTCTATAAATATTTTATTGTTTTCGGGGGAGTCATGCTCCTTTAGAAGATAGTTAAACGCAACGTTTCTAAACAAATTATCCCGTAACTCCTTTTCTACAACCAAGCTGTCGATTACACTTAACTTATGCATGTTAAAATGAAGTTGGCTATGTTCCAAGGTAGTCTTGTCCTTGCAAGCATGCTTGCAAGTCATATAGGCTAAATTTCCAATATGATTTTTCATAAAATCATAATAAGGTCTTAGGTAGCTAAGGTCTTTATCATTGTAGTTTATATTCTTTCTGTATTCATAGTATTCCTTAGGTAACTCGTGCAAGCCATGGTCACTAAGTTTTTTTTTGTGTTCAAAGGGATAAATTTCCATGTACCTGTAGTAGTTGTATCTAATACTTGCGTTGGCCATTTCAAATGCCTTTTGGGACAAGTTGGATTCATCCTTTATATATTGTAGCGTTGCTAATTTGTCGTTTTTTAGCTTATTTAATTCGTTCAAAAACTCTTTGAATTCCAAACCAAAATAATTGGTTCGTATAGACTGTTCTTCCTCCTCATCGGACAGAAACATCTCTAAAAGAAAGTTGTTCACATCTTCATTGGTTCCAGAAAAAACAAGCGATTCATCAAAATAAAGGGTATTTAAGCGAACCATTAAGCTATCTCCCTTTTCTAGATAAACGTACTGCAATTCTGGTTCATGGTTAAAATGGTATAAACCATCCTCGATGGATTCCAAATTGAAGGCAAACCTATTATTTCCGTCCAATTTTGCTGAATCTATTACCTTTGTGCCCTTTAAAAGCACTACGTGTTCACTACTAGGATTAACGATTTCACCGGCAAATAGAACAGAATCTTTTTTTTCAGTAGTACTGCAGCTTAAAATGAAAAACACAACTACAAGAGGTAAAAATCTCATCATATAAAAGAATATGTTTGAATCAAAAATAATGAACCGCTTTGTCCAATGCTGTTAAGGCAGCGTTAAATGTTATGTCTCTACGACAGCACGATAATTAATGTCGATGCATTACCACAATTTTAGCTTTAGCCCGTAAAATTCTCTATTTTTGCAGCAGTTTTAAAAAATGTAGTTTTATGTTATCCGTATCTAATTTATCGGTCCAATTTGGAAAGCGAATCTTGTTCGATGAAGTCAACGTTTCTTTTACCCAAGGAAATTGCTATGGCATTATTGGGGCCAACGGTGCCGGCAAATCAACTTTACTTAAGATTATAAGTGGTCAAATTGATCCGACTTCCGGACACGTGCATTTAGAGCCTGGGAAAAGGATGTCGATTCTGGAACAGAACCATAACTCTTCTGATGCGTTTACCGTATTAGAAACCGTAGTTAAGGGTAATAAGCCTTTGTACGAAATAAAAAAAGAGATAGATGCCCTTTACGCGGATTATAGCGATGAGAATGCAGATAGAATAGGGGAGTTGCAAGTGCGATTCGAGGAAATGAATGGATGGAACGCCGATAGCAACGCGGCCTCATTGCTTAGTAATCTAGGTATAAACGAGGAACTCCATTATACCCTAATGTCTGAGGTGGATTCAAAATTAAAGGTAAGGGTACTTTTGGCCCAAGCACTATTTGGCAGTCCTGATGTTCTTATTATGGATGAGCCTACAAACGACTTGGATTACGAAACAATTAATTGGTTGGAGAATTTTTTGGCCGATTATGAAAATACGGTAATCGTGGTATCCCATGACCGGCACTTTTTGGATACCGTTTGCACCCATATTGGGGATATAGATTTTGGAAAACTGAATCTTTACTCCGGCAATTACACTTTTTGGTACGAAAGCAGCCAGTTAGCAGCACGCCAAAGAGCGCAACAGAACAAGAAATCGGAGGAAAAGGCAAAGGAATTACAGGAGTTTATTATGCGTTTTAGCGCAAACGTTGCTAAAAGTAAGCAAGCAACTTCTAGAAAAAAGATGCTTTCTAAATTAAAGGTAGACGACATTAAGCCTTCTAGCAGAAGATACCCCGCTATAATTTTTGATAGGGAGCGCGAAGCGGGAGATCAAATATTAAATATAAATGCCCTTTCCGCTTCAACGGACGATGGAGAATTGTTGTTCGAAAACGTTAACATAAATCTAGCAAAGGGAGATAAAATAGCTGTAATCTCAAGAGATTCTAGGGCAACCAGTGCCTTTTATGAAATAATAAACAATAACAAAAAACCGGATGGTGGTATTTTTCAATGGGGAATAACCACGACGCAGTCGTATTTGCCAGCAGATAACTCGCATTATTTTGAACAGAACATCAACCTTGTTGATTGGTTGCGGCAATGGGCAAAAACTGAGGAGGAGCGTGAAGAAGTCTACATAAGAGGATTCTTAGGTAAAATGCTTTTTAGTGGAGAAGAGGCGCTTAAGAAATGTACCGTACTATCCGGAGGGGAAAAGGTTAGGTGTATGTTAAGCAGAATGATGATGTTAAGGGCAAACGTATTAATGTTGGACGAGCCCACAAATCACTTGGACCTTGAAAGTATTACGGCATTCAACAATTCCTTAAAAAACTTTAAAGGAACAGTACTTTTTACTACACATGACCATGAATTTGCCCAAACTGTTGCAAATAGGATTATAGAATTAACTCCCAAAGGCAATATTGACCGCTATTCTACGTTTGATGAATACATGTCTGACAAGGCATTAAAGGAGCAGAGAGATAAAATGTATACTGTTCCGGTTTAGCATTTACGGTCAATCAAATTCTGACATCATGAAATTAAGGGTAATTCTTGCCATTGTCTTGCTGTGCGGTTTTATTTTTTCATGTAGTACATCATCGAGTACTTCTCCTGAGGATCTTTCGAATTTAAGTCTAAGCCCCGTTTCCTATAATTTAATTTTATCTGGTAGTGCAGGTCTGTATGGTCAAACTATATTAGTAAATCCTAAAGGAATTTCTGAAGGCACTACAATAACTTCTTTTTCCGGCTTTGTTCAGCCAGAGTTAGAATATAATAATGGTTCCGAGATCGGCCTTTACAGCCCAATTGATGATTGCGGTGGTGACTTTGTGGTTTATGATTTTGAGACGAAAAAGGAAACAACAATTCTTTTATTTTCGGACATAGCACCATGCAATATCAACGTCATCGCTATAGCGCAACAAGGAACTCAACTTTTTCTGTGCTATGCGCTAAAAGTGGCCGGCAAAAAGGATGCGTATTTTATGAGGAGCATGGATGTAAAGACCAATACGGCCATAGACGTGCTCCTAGAAAAAAGACCACTAGACATCACAGTGTCAAAAGACCGCCTTTTTATCCTAGCTACAGATGAATCTGGTAGCAATGATAATTGGTTACAAATTATGGATGCAAAAGAAAACAGTCTTATCTATGAAATAAATGTTGGCGAGAACGCCACACAGATTTTCAACAACCCATTAGGAGCCATAATCGTAAGCTATCCGGAAGCACACATGACTTTGAACAGGACTACTTTGGAATTCACATATACAAGATATGTTGCCGATAGGGAACCAAACTTCCACAACTCAAAGTCGTTCTTCTTTGATAGCGAAGGCCTCATGTACTATACTATAAAATTAGATGAAAGTGAAAAGGAAAGAAGTGGACCTGCCGTATATGATTTTAATAATAACCTAACAACGCTTTACTTCTTTGAGAATTTCTTGACCGTTAGTCAACTGCAAGAGCAATTTAATATAAAGGAAGCAACAACGGTAAGTTACGATGAAATAAACGGACTCATTTTAATCGGATATGAAAAGAAAGGGGATAGTGGGGGGGGAATTATAAGAATAACTCCCGCTCCCAACTTAACTTTTATAGATAATATAGATTTGGAAGATGTACCTTTTTATTTATTTGTAAAATAAAATGGTGTTTTCCTATTTTAAGCATTAAAGTATTTACTGTTCCAAATAGCCGGATTAAAATTTTTGCCCAATGCAAAGCCATAAAATATGACTACTGCGGCCACGGCCTTAAACATAAAGAAAAATAAAATCCAAAATTGCAATGTGGAATTAGATTTTGAGAATAATCCTTCCGGAACCATCAGCGTTACCAAAAAGCTAATCGCAATCACTAAGAAAGCAAGGTTTACAATATTCTTAAATGGCCACATGAGTGCCTTACGAAAAGGATGTAAATCGTTTCCCCATTGGTGAATCAAATAAAAATATCCGTTACCTATTGGAGCGAACAACAAAGGGTCGTCCTTGTCCTCTAATTTAAATAGTTTGGATGGTGCTATAATTTTAAACCCTTTTAGTTCTAGTCCATGCTCTTTTTCTAAAGATTTTATTTTTGTTACTCCTTCTACGGGAATTTCTCCCTTAAAGTAACGGGAATCTAAAAAGCGTAAGCGATAATCAATGCATATTTTTTTGATATTCGAAATGTGAAATATCCTTGAACTTTCCAACAAGTCAAAATTGAAATTATTTGTCAATCCTCCTTTACCATTTACTATGCTTTCCTGTATCCTTTGGTGTTGAATGTCGGTATTTTTAAGAATATTAAAGACCTCATTTAAAATACGCTGCTCATTTGTTGAGTTTTTTGACTTCTCTCGAGCGAGCTTTTCCTGAATGTTCGTTTTTTGTAGCAACATGATATTCTTTTTTTTTAGCAATTCCTTCAAATTTACCTAATAAATGATTTGTATAATATTTTGTTTAACAATTCAAAATGTTAATATTTAGTTAAATAACTAAGTCCTCTTTTTTCCAATAGTGTAAGCTAAAGTTAAGATTGTATCTTGTTGGGGTAGTTTTACGCTTTAACAAAACTAGAACTGCTGCCCCAATATCAAAACCTTATATGAAAAAAAGTACATCCCCCGTGTTGCTGTTTATGCTTCTTATTGGCCTCATTTGTTCGGCACAAGAGTCATTGGTAGCCTCTAAGTTGCCCAAAATTTCTGATTTCATTATGGATCCAGACAAATCCATATTAACCAATACTGAAAAATCAAATAGGCACAGCACCCTGCTTTCCGCTTTAAAAGCATCGGATTTGGATGATGTTTTGAACTATAACGGTCAATTTACGGTATTTGCGCCGTCAAATATTGCTTTTGAAAAACTTTCAACATTTACGTTAAACAAACTCATGGATCCGAAAAACAAGGAGGAACTAAAAGCCATTCTTTCTTACCACATTGTTGCTGGAAAACTTTCTGCTTCGGCTATCTTAAGGTCTATGTGTAATGGGAGTGGTCAGGCCAGTTTTACCACTATATTGGGTGAAAAACTAACGGCTACCATGAAAGGTATAGATATAGTTTTAACGGATAAATATGGAAACAAAGCCGTAATAGTCCTAGCAGATGCCAACCAAAGCAATGGGGTCATTCACGAAATAGATTCTGTTTTTTTGCCGGTATCCGCTCTTTAAGTCGATTAACCTATCGCAAAACTGCCTTAAGCTCCATCTCGTAATTCTGTTGCAGTCTAGACATTGTCTTATCTATTTGTTTATCCGTAAGTGTTTTGGAGGTGTCCTGTAGTGTGAAACTCACTGCGTAGGACTTTTTACCCTTTGGTAGTTGATCTCCTTCATAGACATCAAAAAGTGTAATGCCTTTGAGTAAATTCTTTTCTGTTTTATACGCAACGTCATAAACATCCTTAAAAGAGATGTTACTATCCAACAATAAAGCAAAATCTCTTTTTACCTCTGGATATTTGGAAATTTCCTTAAATACAACCCCTTTGGTATTCAGGAGCTTTATGACATTGTCCCAATTAAATGTGGCGAATAATATATCTTGTTTAATATCGAATTTTTTCAACAAAGATTTTTTTACCACTCCAAAGGAAACAAGCTCGTTTTTATCCTTTGCAAATGTTAATCCTTCCGAAAACAGACCTGATGTATCCGGTTGGTTTTCGCTACCCTCTATGCCTAATCGGACAAATATTGTATCTACAATAGATTTTAGATGAAAGAAACCTGTTTGAATATTTGAGGCCGTCCAATTGGAGTCTACTACATTTCCGCTCAATAAAACGCTCAAATATTTTTCTTCAATATTTTTTTCACTTGAATTATGATAGGTTTTGCCAAACTCAAAAAGTTTGAGATTATGCTTTTTTCTGTTCAAATTATAAGCTACTACTTCCAAAGCCGAAAAGATGGAAGTTTTCCTTAAAACGGATAAATCTCCGCTTAACGGATTTAGTAAACGTACCGTTTTCGTTTTACTTGAGCTATCCTCTAAAAGTGCATCGTAATCTGGGGAAGTTAAACTATTCGTCAAAATTTCATAATAGCCTTTGGAAGCTAGTAAATTGCCTACAATATGCTGTATTTTATGATCTTCGAAAGGACTTACACTCGCAACAGATGCATTTAATTTTTGACTGAAAGCAATATTATTGTAGCCATATACCCGTAATATTTCTTCGATCACATCCACAGGACGCCTCACATCTGCCCTATATGATGGTACGGAAAGGCCCATTCCAGATTCAGTTACGTTTTTAACCTTTATATCCAAGGAGGCTAATATGGATTTTATGGTGTCCTTAGGAATTTCCTGTCCAATTAACTTATGAATCTTTTCGAACGCCAAAAACACCTCAAAGTCCGTTTTCTTCTTAGGGTATAGGTCTACAATATCAGAAGTGATGTCTCCTCCGGCTATTTCCTTGATCAATAAAGCAGCGCGTTTAAGAGCATAGTCAACATTTTCAATATCCACGCCTCTTTCAAACCTAAAAGAAGCATCGGTATTAAGTCCATGTCTTTTTGCCGATTTACGAATAGACACCGAATTAAAATAGGCACTTTCCAAGAATATAGATGTGGTATGTTCCGTGACACCGGAATGAAGACCCCCAAATACCCCAGCGATACACATGGGTTTTTCTGCATCACAGATCATAAGGTCTTCTTCGTGTAGTTCCCGTTCTACGCCATCCAAAGTGGTGAATTTTGTTCCCTTTGGCATCGTCTTCACAACAATTTTTGCTCCTTTTATTTTAGCGGCATCAAATGCATGTAAGGGTTGTCCGAGGTCATGGAGTACAAAGTTCGTTGCGTCTACCAAGTTGTTTTTTGGAGTAATCCCTATTGCATTTAATCTGTTTTTTAACCAATCTGGCGATGGTTGTACCAGAAGATCGCTTATGGTTACCCCACAATATCTTGGAGCGAGGTCATTGTCTTTTACATCGACATCTATTTTCAAAGAACGATTATCCACATTAAAATGGCTGGTTGGTGGTGTAATTAGTTCTTTTGTGATTTTTCTCTGCTTTAAACCAGCTTTTATATCCCTTGCAACACCAAAATGGCTCATGGCGTCGGACCTATTGGGTGTAAGTCCTATTTCAAATACTTCATCGTTCTCAACCGCGAATAAAGTGGAACAAGCAGTACCAGGAATCAAGTGATCTTCGAGCACCATAATTCCATCATGGCTCGTACCCAGACCCAATTCGGCTTCAGAGCAAATCATTCCATGGCTTTCTTCTCCACGTATCTTGCCTTTCTTTATGGTCCATTCTTCCCCTTGTGCCGTATAAAGAGTTGTGCCGATTGTTGCTACTGGCACCATTTGTCCTTTGGCAATGTTGGGCGCACCACAGACTATTTGTAGGGGACTACCTGTTCCTATATCTACCTTTGTCAACTTTAACTTGTCTGCATTGGGATGTTTTTCACAATAAAGTACATGACCAACTACGATACCTTTTAGACCACCCTTTACAGATTCGAAATTTGATATACCCTCCACTTCCAAACCTAGATCAGTCAAAAGTTCGGAAGTTTTTTGGGAATCCCAATCTAGATGTATAAACTGTTTAAGCCAGTTATATGAAATTTTCATTTGTTGGTTTTAAAGCGGGTAAAGATAAAACAATGCCTGAAGACATTCAATAGCCATATGGTTGATTTACTTTTATTTTTAAACCATCAATTATTTAACTATTCACTAAACTAATTTCAAATCTGTTGTGTTCAACAAGTGAATAACATTTAGTCCACGTCCTAAATAGTATTAATACTATTCTAGAAACGTAATACCTTATGTAAGTTTTGTGAATACTTCCGAATTGCCTTTTGATTTAGATGTATTTTACTTGAAAGAGCAATAATCTAAATAATTGTTGTAGCCTACACTATCAAAAAATAGAGTGGTTTGAAGAAATTTACCGTCCAGGAAGCTTTTGATCAGCCTTATGATTTTTAATGAAAAAAATAGTGTACCAAGATTTTATCTAGAAATCGACCTAACAAAAGTTCAGATAATAGTAGATTTTCCCAAACCGATGTTCTCGTCGTTCATATTGTAATTATCGTCCAGTTCCATAATATTGTCCGCGATGAAATCGCCAACATAATTGGTACCGTATTTACTGCTTCCCATAATATCCGGTGTCACAATTTTCTTAGAGAAAGATTTAAGGACGGCCGCTACTACCGCATCGGATTCCTCTTGCATTTTAAAATGCTGTAAAAGCATCGCAATACTCAGTATAGACGCTACCGGATTGGCAATATTTTTACCTTTGGCGTTTGGATAGGAACCGTGGATAGGCTCGAACATAGCATAATCCAATCCTACGGATGCAGAAGGCAATAAACCTATTGAGCCTGCAATAACACTTCCTTGATCAGAAAGGATATCTCCGAACATATTATCAGTTAAAATAACATCGAACTGACTAGGGTTAAGTATCATCTGTACAGCAGCATTATCTATAAAAAGATAGTTTAATGCTACATCTGGATAACTCTTTGAAATTTCAATGACAGTTCGACGCCATAAGCGGGATGTCTCCATAACATTCGCCTTATCAACTAGGGTTAGTTTCTTTCGTCTCGCCTTGGCTGCTTTAAATGCCAAGTGCGCTATTCTGCTTATTTCGCTTTCCGTATATGTACATGTGTCGGTAGCAGAATTGGTAGTTTCATCTATGGTTTTGGTTCCGTAATAAATACCTCCAATCAATTCTCGGTAAATCACAAGATCCGTGTGTTGTACAATATTCTTTGCCAATGGCGATTGTTTCACCAAAGAGGGAAAGACCTTAACCGGTCTTATATTTGCAAAAAGGCCCAGTTCTTTCCTAAGCCGCAACAATCCCTGTTCCGGCCATATTTTAGCCTTTGGATTACTGTCATATTCAGGTGCACCGATGGCTCCAAATATGATAGCATCTGAATCCTTACATATCTCAAGGGTCTTATCTGGTAATGGATTACCATATTTTTTTATTGCCGTGGCACCTACATCAGCCTTTCTGAATGTAAAACTATGGCCAAAAGTTTCCTCAACGGATCTAAGACATTTTATGGATTGCGCCAAAACTTCCGGTCCAATACCATCACCCTCTAAAACTGCTATGTTTAATTGCATACCTAGCTTACCCTTTGTAAGTTAATATTGCTAGCCTCCACGATTTCATGTATGTCGGCATCCAAAATTTCCTTTTGACGGTCGGCAAATTTTAAAAACTCGTTGTAAACTTCATCTAGCTGTAATTTTGTCAACTCATAACCTACATTCTTTGCCCTGTACGCCAATGCCGCCCTGCCACTTCTGGCCGTAAGAACTATAGAGGATTCTGTTACGCCTACATCCGCAGGGTCCATGATTTCATAAGTTTCCCTGTTCTTTATAACACCGTCTTGGTGTATTCCTGAACTGTGCGCAAAGGCATTTGCCCCTACGATAGCCTTATTGGGTTGCACTAACATTCCCATCTTGCTAGAAACCATTAAACTGGTATCATATAATAGTTTACTGTTAATGGTTGTATCCAAATTAAGGTATGGATGTTGTCTCAAAATCATCACTACTTCTTCTAAGGAAGTGTTTCCTGCTCTTTCGCCTATGCCATTTATGGTACACTCGATTTGGCGGGCACCATTAATAACGCCTGCAATGGAGTTTGCGGTCGCGAGCCCCAAATCGTTGTGGCAATGACAACTAAGAATAGCTTTTTCTATTCCTTTGACGTTTTCTTTTAAATATTTCATTTTTGCCCCATATTCCTCCGGTAGACAATAACCAGTGGTGTCTGGAATGTTCAGGACAGTTGCACCCGCTTTTATAGCGGCCTCACATACCCTTGCCAAAAACTCGTTATCGGTTCTTCCTGCATCTTCTGCATAAAACTCAACATCTTCCACAAAAGTTTTTGCATAACTCACAGCAGCAATCGCTCTTTCTATTATAGCATCACGATTGGAGTTGAACTTATGTTTTATATGGGAATCAGAAGTACCGATACCTGTGTGTATTCGAGGCTTTATGGCATACTTTAAAGCCTCTGCGGCTACTTCAATGTCTTTTTTTACCGCTCTGGTCAGTCCGCAAACTGTAGCATTTTTAACCAGTTTGGCTATAGCTTCCACGGATTTAAAATCTCCTGGACTAGAGATGGGAAACCCTGCTTCAATGATGTTTACCCCAAGCTCGTCTAATCGTTCGGCAATAACCAATTTTTGTTCCATGTCCAGTTTACAGCCAGGAACTTGTTCTCCGTCTCTTAGTGTAGTATCAAAAATTTGTACTATATCTTTGCTCATTATATTTCCGTAGTTTTAACCAGTCTAACGAATATATAGCCATCCACACAAAAAATCTGAATTTTGTTATAGAATTTACAACGTTAATACACTTTTTTGTGTAGTCAAAAGATTGATTATTAAATACTTAAACTATTTTTTTTACGATGACAAATGCGCACAAAGATGCTCTGTTCGTTTTGGTAAAGTCCTTATCAAAATCTGAAAAGCGGCAATTTAAACTCTATGTAGGTCGCCTTGGTGTAAATACCGATGCGAAATTCCTTGCGCTTTTTAACCTTTTGGATAAAATAAAGCAGTACGATGAAAAGCTAATTTTGGGTAGCGGAATCGTTAAAAAGGCACAGCTTTCCAACTTAAAGGCGCATTTATACAAACAGATTTTAGTTAGTCTTCGCCTAAACCCCGTAAACCAAAATATACGTTTGCAAATTAGGGAGCAGTTGGATTTTGCAACTATACTTTATCAGAAGGGACTTTATAAACAAAGCCTAAAAATATTGGATAAGGCCAAATCTACAGCCATTGAGAACGAAGAAAAAAATATTGCCTATGAAATTGTAGAGCTGGAGAAAATTATTGAGACCCAGTATATTACGCGAAGTATACCCGATAGGGCAAACGAATTGGCGTTACAGGCCAAGGAGTTGTCCAGACAGAATGTGATGACCAGTAAACTCTCCAATCTTTCATTGCAGTTATACGGATTAATGTTAAAGGTAGGATATGTACGCAGCGATGATGATTTAAAAAAAGTGAAAGAATATTTTTCAAAGCAATTACCAAAATATAACTTGGACAAGTTGGGTTTCAGGGAAAAATTATGGTTATATAAGGCACATTTATGGTATAGCTTTTTGATTCAGGATTTCTTGTCCTGTTATAAATACTCCAGTAAATGGGTAGATCTTTTCTATGAGAACAAGGAAATGATTTATTTAAACCCAGTTTTCTATTTAAAGGGAAATCATTACCTCCTAGAATCCTTGTTCTATGTGAAATACAGCTCACAATTTAAAGAAACGCTCGATAAATTGGAGGAAGTGATCAAGGATAATGATTTTCCTAAAAATGACAACATCTCCTCATTGTCATTTCTTTATTTAAATGCAAATAAGCTGAACCTTCATTTTATGGAAGGGACATTTGAAAAAGGACTCTACCTTGTTAAAATTGTAGAGTATGGTATCAACAAACACAAAGACCGTATAGATGCACACCATGTTATGGTATTGTACTATAAAATTGCCTGTCTATATTTTGGAATAGGGGACAATAAAACCTGTATCGTTTATTTGAAAAAAATCATAGACAACAAAAATCTTAAAATGCGTGAGGACCTCATGTGCTTTGCAAGAGTTCTGAGTTTGGTTGCACATTATGAGGCAGGGATGGACTACCATTTAGAGATTCAATTAAAAAGTACGTATAAGTTTTTATTAAAAATGAACGACATGCATGCCGTACAGAAAGAAATGATCAAGTTCTTACGAAGTTTAGGTGGCATTTATCCTAACGAGCTTAAATCTGAATTCCAAAAACTCCATACCGAGCTTAAAAAGTACGAAGACCATCCATATGAAAAGCGAGCTTTCTTATACTTAGATATCATTTCTTGGTTAGAGAGCCATTTAGAAAATAAGCCTGTTTCCCAAATTATCCGTGAAAAAGCCTTGTTGCAAAAACGCTAAAGGTTACAGCTACAATGAAACGCTCGCACATTTCTCATCTGTTGGAAATTAATTTGGCCATGATTTTTGTAAGTACCTCTGGGGCCCTGGGCAGGTACGTAGAACTATCCGTACCTATAATTATAGCATCTAGGGCTATTTTAGCATTTTTGGCTCTCTTTGCCTTCTGTAAATGGAAAGGTATTTCCTTAAAGATCAAACCCGCTCATTTTGCTGTCGTATGTATAAGTGCGTTTCTCATGGGGCTGCATTGGATCACCTATTTTTATGCCCTACAATGGTCCAGTGTGGCCATTGGTATGCTCTCCCTTTTTACTTATCCAGTAATTACGGCATTTTTAGAACCAATTCTTCTAAAAACAAAATTTCAAAAAATAAATCTACTATTAGGCGCTATGGTTTTAGCGGGAATCTATTTCTTAAGTCCAGACCTTAATTTTGAGGATTCCAATACCTTGGCCATTGGTATCGGTGTTTTTTCTGCATTATGCTATGCACTGCGCAACCTTGTGCTAAAATCAAAAATAAAGGAGTATCACGGGTCTACATTAATGGTATACCAAACCGGTATTGTAGGGATGCTCTTGATTCCTGCTTTTTTTTATACCGATCTTGGCATTGTATTTAGCCAATGGAAGGGTATCCTAGCTTTGGCAGTAATCACTACGGCCATTGGACATACCTTGTTTTTAATGACATTTAGGCACTTTAGTATCACAACGGTAAGCATTTTAAGCAGTATTCAGCCTGTGTATGGAATACTTATAGGAGCTATTTTTTTGAAGGAAATACCAGAATTGACCACTTTATTTGGTGGCTTGCTGATTTTAGGATCGGTAGTTATCGAAAGTTTTAGGTCATCACAAGGACAAAAGGCCATGGCTCGCTAGTCTATTGGTATTGCTCATGCCCATAAATTGACTTATAATACAATATCCAAGAATCTTAAAACCATCTTCCTTGGCCAACTTCCGCACTTTTATGGGGTCAAAGTTCCCATTGGAATATAAAAATGACCCAATTTTGCTATTGGTATTATAAATCAAGATTTCCTTAACGGTATGGACTTTCTCACGTATGGAAACCACATTGCGTTTAAATTCATCAGCTCTGCGGAACACCTCTATAAAGGAATTGCCGGTAATACTGTTCGTTTGCTAATTCAAAAATTGCGTTCTGGTAGGGGAGGCAATAGGAAACTGCATATACCGTAAATCCTTGGTGTTGCCAGTAGGTGCCTTCATTTCCGGGGATCCCTTACTCAACATTGCCAATATAAAGCTTGGTGCAAGAAGAACAATAACCTAATCATCATTCTTATGGGTGTTATAAAAACCATCGATAGAATTGTAACTACCACAACTGGTAAGTATCAAAAAAACTAACAAAGAAAGGAAGCGTAATTTCATATTATATTTATTGAAATTAAAGACATGCATCCCAAATTGGGTCTTTCGGTGGTGGGGCTAGTATAGTAATAATTTCATTTTTTACAGGATGTACAAATTGTAATCTACGCGCATGCAAGTGGATGCTCCCATCCGGATTGTTACGGTCAAAACCGTATTTTAAATCGCCTTTTATGGGAGCACCTATTCCTGACAACTGAGATCTTATTTGATGGTGCCTTCCCGTTTGCAAATCGATTTCCAACAGGGCGTATCTATCTAATCTTTTTATCAATCTATAGTTCAAAATTGCTTTTTTACTCTCCGGCACCTCCTTTATATGGGCATAGGACTTGTTTTGCTTAGGATTGCGTTTTAGCCAATGTATTAGGATGTCTTCGGTCTTCTCTGGTATATTCTTTACAACGGCCCAATAGGTCTTTTTAGCTTCTTTCTCTGCAAAGAGCTTATTTAGGCGTGGTAGTGCTTTTGAGGTTTTCGCGAACATAACAATACCAGAAGTTGGCCTATCTAACCGATGTACAACACCCAGATAAACATTACCTGGTTTATTGTATTTCTTCTTTAGGTATTCTTTTACCACCTCGCTAAGCGGAATATCGCCAGTTTTGTCCCCTTGGACAATATCACCAGGCCGTTTATTAATGATAATAAGGTGGTTGTCCTCAAAAAGAACTTGCAAATTTTTACTATTGGTATGTTGGATATTGGACAAAAGTTATTCTAAGTTTTTATGGGTGTTACTTACTAACTAGAGATGTACAAAAGAAAAGACTAAGAGTATTTTTAAAAAAGGTCACTTAATTTTTTTGATAAAACTTATAAAGTATGTAAATTAAATAGTTGTTTTTTTACTGAATAGGCTTAAAAACAGAATTAGTAATACTCCAGAAGTTACAGCTACGTCGGCCATATTAAAAATACCTGTTTTTATTATACCAAGGCGTATCTGGAAGAAATCGGTTACCGATCCGTATACGATACGGTCCATAAGATTCCCGATCCCACCACCTATAACAAACGCAAAGGCGATGACCAACCATGTTCCAATTGTTTTCCTGGTTAGTACCCTGTGGAGTAATACGAGTAGTACTAGTATCGGTAGTATTTGTAACACTATAATTTTTATAATGGGAGGGAAGTTGGCTCCAAAGCCCAACATTGCACCGGTATTTTCAACATTGGTAAGGATGAGATGATCGGTTATCACTTCAATATAATCCTTTTGTTCCACATGTTTGCGAACTACCTCCTTCGAGATTTGATCACAGCCAATGTTCAAAAGTACCAAGGCTATAACATAAAAGTGATATGA
Source organism: uncultured Flavobacteriaceae bacterium (assembly GCA_963697395.1). Taxonomy (GTDB): domain Bacteria; phylum Bacteroidota; class Bacteroidia; order Flavobacteriales; family Flavobacteriaceae; genus Maribacter. The sequence continues at coordinate 412,127 of CAVONX010000003.1, read as the reverse complement.
AACTAGTTTTCCTTTCAAATTAATGTTATATCAATACTGTTCATCATCACTTGGAAAATCCATGCTTTTGACATCAGAAACATAGCTGGATATGGCCTTGCTCATTTCCTCGTACAAATTCATATAACGTCTCAAAAACCGTGGATTAAACTCATGCGTCATGCCCAACAGATCGTGTATAACCAAAACTTGACCATCGGCATATTTTCCGCCACCGATCCCAATAGTTGGTATTGTAAGGCTTTCAGATACTTCTTTGGTTAGGTTGGCAGGGATTTTTTCTAAAACAATTGCAAAACAGCCTAGCTTTTCCAATAGTAAGGCATCTTGTTTTAATTTTTCAGCTTCTTCATCTTCCTTGGCCCGAACAGTGTAAGTACCAAATTTGTAAATAGATTGAGGTGTAAGGCCTAAATGACCCATAACGGGTATACCTGCAGCCAAAATACGCTTTACAGATTCCTTTATTTCTGCACCACCTTCCACTTTTACGGCATGTGCACCACTTTCTTTCATAATACGGATAGCGGAGCGCAAGGCTTCCTTTGGATCACTTTGGTAGCTGCCAAAGGGCAAATCCACTACGACCAGTGAGCGCTGTATGGCACGTATAACGGAAGAAGCGTGGTAAATCATTTGATCCAAAGTAATAGGTAAAGTGGTCTCATGACCTGCCATTACATTGCTGGCGGAATCACCAACAAGAATTACGTCTACATTGGCGGCATCCACAATTTTGGCCATAGAATAATCATAAGCCGTTAACATAGATATTTTTTCGCCGTTTTTCTTCATGTCTACCAGGGACTTAACGGTTACTCTTTTGTACTCTTTTTTTGCTGTGGACATCTAATCGTATTTATTCGGGATAAAAATAAGGAGTTTTGATGAGAATGACATGGTTTTGGAGTATTGCCTTTGTGTTGATTTAAGTCGCTGGATTATGCTTACTTTTACTGTAATCAACTCATTTAAACGAACATCATGAAACACTTGAGTATCCTAATTATTTTATTCTCTATATCGGTGAGTGAAGCCCAAAGTCCAGAAGACGCGGTAAAAAGTACCGTGAACGCCTTTTTTGAAAGCTTTCATGCGCGGGATGGTGAAGGTATGAAAAAGTGGGTTTATGAAGATGCCCGCTTACAGCGCACGGCTCCCAATTCCGAGGGAATACAATCGCTTCGAAATCAAAATTTTGAGGATTTAATTGCCGGTATCGTTTCCATGCCGGATACTACTGTTTTTGAGGAAAAGCTTTTAAGTTATTCCATACATGTAGATGGACCTTTGGCTCATGTTTGGACACCCTATGAATTTTGGTTGGATAATACCCTGCATCACTCAGGAGCAAATTCCATTCAATTATTTCTAACCGATGGAACTTGGAAAATTATTTACTTGGTAGATTCTAGAACCGGGGAAGCTTTTAAAAAATAGGTGCTACAGCTTATTTGGAGGATTTTTAATCCCCCCTAATTACTTACACCAATTTCCAGAACAGGTTTTGCCCTCAGTGGGAAAATAAGTTGGAATATTGTTGGAAACAGATCCGGTAGCCGCCCATTCGGCACCACGCTGTAACGATGTTATAAACCCCACATATTTCATGGAACAATCAAAATGGACCAAAGTGGTGTGAAAAATGCGACCTTTTCCATAATTTACGGTCATAAGCATGGGTACATGCTTTCCAAGTACCCTTACCAATGGGTCCCCATGGCTGGACATTTTTCTCCACATTGGCAGAGGTCATTGATAAAATAATATCATTTTCAATTGGGCCGCGCATGTGCTCGTACAGCTCGTTTTAGATGTGCAGCCAATTAGTTGGTACGCCTTTTATTATTTGATGGAACGGGCATGAGAGGTGATTTCAAATTCATATTTCGGTCCGTGGGATCCACAAAATCCGATGTGGTAATGGAATCGTGCGATATACCTTTAGAAGATTCCCCTAAATGATACTTCTAAAGGCATATCGCATAGGGTTCCAAGTTTGCTTCTTTTTAGATAATGCCCAGCCAAACTAAATACATACGGCGAATCTCCACCTAGAACAACGCCGTTTCCTTTAAATCATCCTTAATCTTGATGTTTGTTTTGCGACAAACACTATGATAATTCTGTCCGTCTACAACGAAGGTCTTATTTTTTTATGAGCTACAACAATTTATTTTTCAATCTGTTTCCTATTTTTTCCAAAAGCCAGCGTAATTAGACCAATTTTTCCTAAAACAAGGACCTTCTTCATGTTGACTTGGTAATGGTATTATACTTTGCAATTACTAGGTTATAAAATTAAAAGTAAGGCAAATTCAAAATTCATACGAATCCTAATACTCCAAAGTATAGATCAAATGTAAACAGGCCATTGTAGTTCCGCAATACACGGTTTAAATTAGCGTTCTAAAATCAAAAAAATATAATATGGAACTATTAGGTATTGGATCACGTATAGATCATTCAGAACATGGGAAAGGCGTTATAACAAACGTATCTTCCAAACACTATTGGGTAACTTTTATGGAAAAAGGTTTGCAAACGATAGCCATAGGCGAAGATTTTGAGGTCATTGAGCGTCTGGAAGGCGATGTGGATACCGTAAGTTTCTTTGATATTGAAAGTTCCTTGACCAAGATACTGGAGAAATGGAGCGATACCCATGAGAAAGTGGCTTTGGCAGATAAATGGCGCGGTGGAAAATTAATTATGGAACCGGGAGATGCTCTTGCCAACAAAGAAATACCGATTGATACTTTCTTTCATAAAATAGTAATGGTACGCGACCGTATTCGTGTTATGGAACAAAAAATAAATAGCAGTAAAAATTTGGACGATCAAGAGAAGGTCGATTTGCAGCAATATATTACCCGTATTTATGGCAGCTTAACTTCCTTCAACGTCTTATTTAAGAACAAAAGCGACCATTTTGTTGGAGATAAGAGTTAGGGATAAAATAACTTGGGGATTTGATAGTGTCAAATTCCCAAATTATTGGGTTTTACACTACATTTTATTCTGCCCCCAATTCCGTAATCTTTTTTCATAAAGTTTTTTACTCTCCACAACGGCTACGTTCAATTCCTTCATGATGCCATCAACCCTACCTTCGATACTTTTCATTTAATCATAGATGTTGTGAAAGGAGATTACTGCTGCAGGCACTTCCAAAGCTTTAACAACTTCCACTGTATCACCATGGAGCAAGCGTAATTTTTTATGGCTTTTGACTTGATAGCCAAGGTGCCATTATATTTGTCCCTAGCTTTATAAATGGCACCGTTCGGGGTTTTCTTGCTGGCTTCATCACTTAATCTATTGATTTGGGTCACCATAGCGTTGAAGATGATGAAGGCCTGCTCTCTTAAATCATAGTATTGCGTATTAAGGCCCTCTACACTTTTATTTACCTTTTCCCAATCCCCTTATACTTTTGCGAATTTTTTAACTTCGTTTTTGGTATCCTCCCCGGCGGCTTCAGAGCGTTCAGAGATACTAAGCCGTTGGTTACGTTGTCGTCGGCTGTTTCTTGTTTTTGTCAAAGGAAGATATAGTAGATTTGAACTTGTCTTTTAAGCAAATCTAGTCCTCGGGACTTTTGTCTTTCCAACCGAAAAAAATAATAGGGATACTAGGTTTAGGGTTGTGATTCTATTTAACATGGTTATTGTGTTTTTATAGTCCGACAAAAATAACCAGGCACTTCAATTTTAATAGCTTAGCAGCAACTTCTCGTAACTGCTGCAACTCATTTTTTCATTTTACTTTCATTTTGAGTCAGCTTTAGCTACTAAAATCAAATTTAGTCATGCCTTTTGTTTAGATTCACCTTTGGCTTAATAGATGGGAATATAAATACTCATAAAAATTGATTCGTTTTGATACAAAAATCAATCAATAAGACGCTGACCAACTTTTGGTTTGAATATTGACTCTAGGTTTCTTACCCCGACTATCATTTCTCATTTCTCCCGTCCTTACTTCATCCGCACATTGTTATAAACATTCGGATTTAATGGTTTCCACCATCCTCATTTTCTAATATTAAGATTTATTTACCTTGGTTACTTTAAACTCTTCTAACCCACCTTCTTCTCGGAAAAGTAATTTTCACAACGTTTGGGAAAATGTTGGGTATGTAGTTTTTTGCTAATACGTGATTTTATATTGGAGTACTGAACATAATTGTCACCCATTTCTTGATACTCAAAGTTCCCTACCAAAGATCCGACATTCTGTTGTAAATTATCCGTAAAATTGTCTTTTAAGTCTAGGCCAACGATTTCAACACCATGTAAATTATAGTATAGGCCATAGTTACGAGTGGCATCATAAATCATCCATTCTTGGTTGGCATAGCGTGCTCGGAAATGTTTGGATATAAGGGGAAGAACATCAAAATCGGGGTCAATTTGGGCAAACAGGACGCCGTCATTCGTTAATTTAAAATTCACAATGGCTTCCGTTCGCTGTTTTTCCCTTCCTACTTTATGTGACAATTGATTTACCTTGAGGATACAATCCGTGAATACATCCAAACCCCCGTTTTCATGGCTTTTCATTAAATTTTTAATATAGCAGTAGAGTAGGGGCTCAGTACCCTTCTGTTCACTTAAAAAAGCAAAATAGACATTTTTGATGGCTGTATTGCTACGGTTTTTAATGCCATTCCATACACGTTTGGCTATTTCTATATTGGTAAATATAATTTGGGTTTGCCCAAACAAGCAGTTTTGAATGCCACCATTGGCTTGAATATTGGCGTGGACTATCTTTTGTTCAAAACCTATATAAACTGCGGTAAGAAAACCATTAAAACTTCCATCATAAATAAAGGTTTTAGCAGTACTTTCCGCTCCCTGAAGTGTTCGTTGTTCTAAAATTTCCATAATACGATTGTTTACGAATAAAATAAAATAATTTTTGTTCTAAGGATGCCAAGATTTCTTTTGACGCTAGTTTTCCATGCCACAAACTGATAACCCGCGGTTAAAACGGCACTTCTACTTTTTTCTATGAAATCATAGCTTTCCGGAGTGTGAATTGTGCTCATAAGCTTAAGTTTTATTAGATTTTTTAATTCTAAACATTAGTGCCACTATTATATATTCTGAAATACGTATGCTAGTATATATTCCAAAAATATGGAATAATTCCTAATTATGGAAATAATCCATATAATATTTTGGATATAATCCATAATTTGTATCTTTGGATATGGAAAATGAACTAACATTGAAACGATTCACGGATATCCGTAGAGATTTAGGTTATACCCAGGTGGAGTTTGCTGCACTATTGGGTGTTTCCAACACCACTGCCGATATTGAACGTGGACGCACTAAACTTTCTGGAAAAGTGGTTTTGGAACTTCTAAAACAGTTTAAAATAAATCCGCTATGGTTGTTTGGGGAAAGCGAGCAACAATACTTGGAAACCTCAAACACCAGTGTAATTCCCAAGGTTGTTACCGTAGATTCTTCGCAGAACGATAATATGGTACTTGTCAATGCCAAGGCAGCTGCTGGATATCCTCAAAACATTGCAGACACTAGTTGGTACCAGCAATTACCCGCCTTTGATTTCCCAATACCGGAATTTAGGAACGCCACCTATAGAGGATTTCAAGTAGAGGGTGATAGTATGTTGCCCAATCTACATCCTGGAGAATGGGTGTTGGCCAGGGCCATTGAGCATATAGACCATGTGAGTGCCAATAAAATGTATGTGGTCGTCTTGCAAGATTCAATTATGGTCAAAAAAATAGAGAAACGCCCCAATTCCAATAATATCACCTTGGTTTCCTTGAACGAAACCTATCCGCCATACGACATTAAGCCTTTTCAGATTCAAGAAATATGGGAGGTAAGCAGTAAAATCACTTTTAATGTAGATGCCACAACAGATTCAGGATTGTTACGCCAGTTACAGGAGTCTATGGAGGAGTTGAAAAACCAATTGCGACATGTTAAGAAGGTCTAACTCAAATCCCCATCTTTTTAACATACAAACCACTATCCTTCAACGTAAATCCAAGACTTTTATACAAGCTAATGGCCACGGTTCTATGGTGGCCACTAAATAAGAGTATATCGTCTAAATTACATTCTTTGGCACGCTCCAATAATAATACCATGAGCCTTCTGCCGATTCCCTTTCCCCTATAATCTTGTGAAACTACCACATCCTCAATCATACCTTTGTGACCGGAAACAACTTTGTACTTTGCCATCATGGCGATACCGATAAGTGAATCTTCCTCAAAACAAACCGCTACATCCAAATGTTCGGGCTCTTTCAAAATAGATTTCAGGGGAAGTTGCTTTAGTTCACTGTTTAATTGTAGGTAAAGTTCGTTAAGTTGCGCTTGTAAGTCTTCGGTGATATCGGCTAACTCCAATAATTTTATTTGCATATAATTTATATTAAAAGAAATGATGAATATTGAGTCATCCACGCAACATCTATTATGACCATCCGAAAAACTCAGGCTCCATTGCGGTGTAATAAGCTAGAGAAAAACCCAAATCTTATTCATTATAAGCCCTTACATTACCCATCATCAACTTAACAGGACCTATTTCGTGGGATTTTGGTAAAAACGCACCACTTTCCATAACGGCCCAATCGTCCCAAGTCGCTTCAATTCCGCCAATAGGAATGATATTGACCCACATTTTAAAACTTTTAGGAAATCCGCTGGGTTGTAAAATCCATAAATAAGAATCGCCTGGGGTGCTTCCACCTTCGGTATATGTTACTAGAAGTCCATTTGTTCCATCAGGAAGGGGAACAACACTTCGCTGCACACCTTGATCAAAAACCTTATAAGGGGCTACCAACCAAAACGAATCGTTATTAAAATAATCTACTGCCTTCTCTATAATAGTTTCACTTTCATTACCAATAAGGCGATTACCAGTTTTAAAAGCTATGCTGGACTTTGGAGAAATCAAATCTAAATTTACTAAATAATCGTCCCAAGAAACTTCCACCTTGCGCTTCTGCTTATCCCATTTATAGAGGTGAGCCCCTCCTTGAAACGACCATTCCAAAAATCGGGTATTGTTATATTTCTCGTGGTTAAGGGTAGAAAGCATTTTTTGTGCTAGTGCGTCCGCATCAGAGCCAGCTCTGCCTTCCGGCAATTTTTCGTTGTAAATGGCATAGACTGCTATAAAAGCGATAACTAGTATCGCCATGATAATCCCTAGTACTTTCAGTATTTTTCGCAACATAATAGTTTAATTCGAAATTCAAAAATAAAACTTGCTTACGTATTCAATAATCGTAAACCCTGGTCTTTATGTTCTTTTCTATGTGTAACTTCATTGTATTTAGCATAATAATTCCAACTTCCGGGCCTAGGGACTAATATCCAACAGCGGCATCATCACCACGTTTGTCCGCTCCACCTTCCAATTTACCGTCTGGCAGTACCTTTATAGCATCTACCTTTCCAATAATAGGCGTGCGTTCTTCATTAATAATATACCCTTTGGCCTTCATTCTTTGCTTTAGTTCTTCCGAAAAACCTTCTGGCTCAAAGACCACCATATCCGGTAACCATTGGTGGTGGAACCGCGGGGCATCCACAGCTGCTTGCATACTCATTTCAAATTCATAGGTATTCAAAATAGTTTGGGCCACAGCGGTTATAATGGTAGAGCCTCCAGGAGTACCTACCACCAACCAAAGTTTGCCATCACGTTCCACTATGGTAGGTGTCATACTACTTAACATACGTTTTTCCGGCGCAATGCTATTGGCTTCCGCACCAATTAAACCGAACATATTGGGAACACCGGCCTTAGCACTAAAATCATCCATTTCATTGTTCAAGAAAAAGCCCAACTCATCCGAATACAATTTGGAACCATAGGCACCGTTTAACGTGGTAGTAACCGATACCGCATTCCCTTCCGCATCTACGATGGAGTAGTGGGTAGTTTCCATACTTTCCAAAATTTCTACGGCCCCATGCGAAACATCCTCGGACTTGGTAGCCTTCTCAAAAGAAAATCCGGACATACGTTCCGTTAGATACCTTTTACTCAAAATTACATCCAAGGGAATAGCTACAAAATCCGGGTCGCCTAAATAATAATTACGGTCTGCATAGGCTCGTCTAGATGCCTCTGTAAACAATTGCACCGTTTTTTCAGAATTATGACCAAATTTTGAAACCTCATAGGGCTCCATCATTTTAAAAATCTGGTTCAAGGTAACGCCACCGCTGCTGGGGGGACTCATGGAGATGATCCGTAAATCTTTATAATCGAATATTACGGGCTGTCGCCATACCGCTTGGTATTTTTCCAAATCTTCTTCGGTTACATAGCCTCCTTTTTCCTGAATAAATGCAGCCAGTTTTTGTGCTGTTTCTCCTTTGTAAAATCCATCTCTACCATTTTTGGCTATACGTCGCATGGTATTGGCAAGGTTTGGATATTTGATGATGTCCCCTTCTTTGTAAACAGTTGCGAATTTAGTACTGTCGCCATTTACGGCGATGAATGCCTCGCGTTGGCTGGCCAATCGCTTTTCTTGATTCGCGGTAACGACCACTCCTTTTTCCGCCAAGGCAATCACAGGGGCCATAATTTCTTCCAAGGGAAGAGCACCGAATTTTTTATGTACCTCAATAATTCCTGCTACGGTACCTGGTACGCCAACTGCAGTAGCCCCAAGTGTGCTTTTTCCTGGAATAACGTTTCCAAGGGAATCTAAATACATATCCCTGTGGGCAGACAAGGGAGCTTTTTCCCTATAATCCAAGCCGCCTACATCACCATCGGCCTTTCTGTATACCATAAATCCGCCTCCACCTAAATTCCCCGCAAATGGGAAAGCCACGACCAAGGCCATTTCCGTTGCAACCATGGCATCAAAGGCGTTACCGCCATTTTTCATGATTTCGACACCAATTTTAGAGGCCTCCTCACGTGCAGAGACTACCATGGCCTTGTCGGTGACCAAACCAGTTGGTAGGACAGGTGCCTTTTTACATTGAATAAGAACAAGTAAAAAAGGGAGTAAGAGCAGGGTATTTTTCATAATTATTGGTTGTTTATTTAGGTAGTATTAAGCTGTTGTATTTTTGCTTTGAAAAGATAATCAATTCTTCAAAAAATGTGGTAAACTCGGTTTCAAATTCCGCATAATGTTCTTTGAGGTCTACAATGGCGAGGTTCATTTTGGATTGATTCTTTGTGCGCCTGTTCATACCATTGAGTACATTTTCCATTCCCTCAAAATTAGAATAATTGTACAACCAGTTTTCAGACTGCATAATAGGGAGCATGCGTTGCACCCCAAGCGATAAAATCTCATAATTATCATGTAAAAGAGTATAAAAATCTTCCACAAAAACCTTCAAGGGGACATCGGAATAGTTTTCCCAATTTTTGGCCAAAAAATGATCATAATACATGTCTACAATGACCCTACTGTAATGGCTATAATTGGCATGTAACCGCTTGCTGCTTATTCTGGGGATAAGGTGACTGTCCGTGTAGGTATCTATGGCACGGTGCAACAACACTCCTTTTTGTATGTTTTGCGGTAGGTGCTGGTATTTATTTCCACGTATGGTGTCCGCCATAAAATTACCGATGCTTATTTCTTCATGGCCAAAAGACAGATAAATATGGGCAAGAAAGTTCATTGACCGATTAATTTTTGTGAAGGTCGAATTTACGAATTGCTAACCGCCCTATTGCCAATAGACGGTGTATATTTGCAAAAACTTATACTGAATTTATGACACTAATCAAATCTATTTCTGGAATACGGGGCACCATAGGAGGGAAGCCAGGCGATAACCTAACCCCTATCGATGCGGTAAAATTTGCAGCGGCGTACGGCATTTGGCTCAAGGACTATTCCAAAAAAGACAAACTAAAGGTGGTTATTGGTCGCGATGCGCGACTTTCAGGCGAAATGATACAAAATTTAGTAGTCTATACCTTGGTAGGCCTTGGTATAGATGTTATAGACTTAGATTTGTCTACCACACCCACCGTGGAGATTGCGGTGCCAATGGAAAAAGCCGATGGTGGGATCATCTTAACCGCCAGCCACAACCCAAAACAATGGAACGCCCTTAAGCTTTTGAACGAAAAAGGGGAGTTTTTAGATGCTGCGCAAGGTGCCAAAATCTTGGAAATAGCTGAAAAGGAAGATTTCGATTTTGCAGAGGTGGACGATTTGGGAGAAATTTTTAAGAACGATAGTTATATTGATATACATATTGACGAAGTGTTGAACCTTTCCCTGGTCGATGCCGATGTGATACGAAACGCAAAATTTAAAGTGGTGGTAGATGGTGTAAATTCTACCGGTGGTATCGCCATTCCTAAGCTATTAAAAGAATTAGGTGTAGAAGTTGTAGAACTGTACTGCGAACCAACCGGGCATTTTCCGCACAACCCCGAACCGCTAAAGGAACATTTACAGGATATTTGTGAACTGGTGGTAAAAGAAAAGGCCGATTTTGGTATTGTTGTAGATCCCGATGTAGACCGTTTGGCATTTATTAGTAATGACGGTGAAATGTTTGGCGAGGAATATACCTTAGTGGCCTGTGCAGATTATGTACTGGGCAAAACCAAAGGAAACACGGTATCCAACCTTTCATCCTCAAGAGCTTTGCGCGATATAACAGAAAAGCATGGTGGCACTTATGAAGCGGCGGCAGTTGGCGAAGTAAACGTAGTAACTAAAATGAAGGCGAACAAGGCTATCATAGGAGGCGAAGGAAACGGGGGCATCATTTACCCTGAAAGTCACTATGGTAGGGATTCTTTAGTAGGAACGGCCTTATTCTTAATGTTGATGGCCGAAAAAGGGGGCACCGTAGCCGAGCTTAGGGCTAGCTACCCTAGCTATTTCATGAGTAAAAAGAAGATTCAATTAACTCCGGAATTGGATGTAGATGCTATTTTAAAGACCATGGCCGAAAACTATAAAAACGAGGATATTTCCACTATTGATGGTGTAAAAATAGATTTTCCGGAAAACTGGGTACACCTGCGAAAATCAAATACAGAGCCCATTATCCGTATTTATACCGAAGCTAAAAGTCAGACTGAAGCCGATGGTTTGGCAGACCGTATGATTTCTGAACTAACAGAGATTTCAAATGCTTAATTACCTTTAAAATAAAAGCAGACTGCCAACACCTTTACCAAGATATTGGAAGTTTGCTTTTATGTATTTTAGTAACAAATCTTTTTAGCCAGAGTTTGTCTAACGTCAAAGTTTCAATTAAATCAAAGACTTGTATTTAAAGTCCGGTAATGTTAATTACACAGCCCTATTCACAACACTTTAGCCTTTAAACCTTTTGCTTGCACATTCTTAAAATAATTTTCCCGTACAATTTTGGCCGTTTCATGCTGTCCTAGATGATGCCAACCCGGAGGCATAAAAACATACTTGATCTTGTTCAAGATTCCAGGGGCTTTCCTCACGTCTTTTGCTAATGCTACAATTTCTCCAAAATAGACATCCAAAAAATTCCCGGAATTCATCTTGCGGGTGATGCCATATTCCACTTTAACATGTTTTTCTTCTTCTTGGTAGGTTCCAAAAACCCTGTCCCAAATATTAAGGAGGTTACAAAAATTGGTGTCCATATACAGTGGATTTCTTGCATGGTGAACGCGGTGGTGCGATGGGGTTAAAATATACTTTCCTATAATGCCAAACCGCGCATCTTTAATAATGTTCTCACCTACGTGAATGAAGGCTCCCCAAGTACCGTCAATAAACATGATAAGAAACAAAAGTTCTGGCTGTACCCCAAGAAGAATACAGACTGTTGTCCTAATGGTATCTGCATACGGACCTTCTAAAAAGAAATGGGCATAGGTTACTGAGAGGTTCATATCCTCGGGTGCGTGGTGGGTAGAATGCAAACACCAAAACAAGCGAACTTTGTGCCCCCAGTAATGATACAGGAAATGCCCAAATTCCCAAACGATATAGGCATAAATGAACCAGTACCAGGTAAAACTGGTCTGGAACAGGGCTAAGGGTTGCAAGAGACCAATGATCCACGTAACCATGGCTATGGCAATAAATCGACCTACGAACCTATTGAAGATATAGATAAGAAAATTTACTTTGTAGACCTTTGTTTGCGGTTTTTTATAGATTAGCCCCAAGGAAAGTTCTAGCAATACTAAAAAAGGAATCAAAGGATAAATGAGCGATACAATCCCGTCATAAGTCCTAAAAACGCTGTAATCCCCGGCCTGAAGGATTTCCCAGGCTTTGGATATGCCCAAAAATCCGATGATTTCATTGTAAAGTATTTCCAATAGTTCCATTCGAGGCCTTGTTTAGTGTGATAAGGTCAAAAAATTAGAAAGGAAGATAAGCAAAACCTGTGTTTTGGAAAAATAGAAGATAAAAATTAACTAATTGGAACACTACAGGCCAAGCAACATCTCCCTAGGAGACCTTAGCAAAGGGCGCCGGCTGCTTACCCCTATGTTTCCATCGTTTGTGGGTCCAGAGGTAGTGTTCTGGCTTTTCCCTAATTTGTTTTTCGGTCAGTCTTAAGAAGGAATCGGTAATCTCATTTTCTTCGGTTTGCTTTCCGTGTTCGGCAATTGGAATAAATTTTGCCTCGTAATACCCTCGTTTTACCTTACTCACTTTAAGGAACACCACGGCCAAATCCAGCTTTCTAGCCATAGTTTCGGCACCATTGAATACAGGCACTTTAATGCCCATAAATTGCGACCAGTACTGTGCTCGGTGCCGCTGGGGAGATTGGTCGCTTACCATTCCAAAAATACCAACTACACCGTCTCGCTTATCCCTCACCACAGTTTTTACGGTTTCTTGCTGGGTAATAAGGGTGGTATTCCATCTCGCTCGAACCCTTCGGATAAACGAGTCAAAATATTTATTGTTTATTTTTTGATAGACCGCATATCCCTTGGCGTCGACATAATTATTAATGCTTACGTTCCATTCCCAATTTGCATAATGGGAGCAAACGATTAGAATGCTTCGTTCCTTTTCTAGTTTTCGGAGCACCTCAATATTTAAAACCTTATATTTCTTGCGAACCTGTTCCTTACTTAAAGACATCGTTTTAATGGTTTCCAAAAACATATCGCACATGTGCTTAAAAAAGGCTTTCTCTATGCGATGTATTTCTGTATCGTTGTTCTCAGGAAATACTAGTTTCAGATTATTCTGAACCACTTTTCGTCGGTAGCCAAAAATGTGATATACAAAAATAAAAACGACATCTGAAAATCCGTAAAACAACCGATGCGGCAATATTGAAATTACCCATAGAAATGGATAGAGTAAAATAAAGGTAAGAAGCTGCATAAACTAGGATGTAAAGGGCAAATATAGCTATATTTGAAGCTTAATTTAAACTTTGTCAATGAACAATCTTAGCATTGCGACCATAGCAATAATCGCCGCCAATGTAATCGTTTCCTTTAAAGGATTTAATGACACCTATTTTTTTGACCGTTACAAGTTTGGCATTGGAGCTATAAAGGCGGGGCAAAAGGAACGCATGTTGACCTCTGGCTTTCTGCACGTAGATATTTCCCATTTATTCTTTAATATGTTCACGCTCTATTTTTTTGCAGAGGTGGTAATTGATGGTTTTAGTTCGGGAATATTCTTAATTATATATTTTATTAGTCTTTTGGCCGGAAGCCTATTGGCATTGTTCTTTCATAAAAATGAGCCTTATTACAGCGCCGTTGGTGCCAGTGGCGCCGTAACCGGAATTCTTTACGCCGCTATACTTTTACAGCCTGATATGCGGTTGGGCATCATGTTCATTCCTATACCACTTCCTGCTTATGTTCTAGGTATTGGATACCTCTTATATTCCATATATGGTATGAAAAGTAGACTTGGGAATATTGGGCATACGGCACACTTTGGAGGTGCCATTGGAGGCTACGTATGCACTTTGCTATTTATGCCGTCTTTACTTCAAACAGACACTTTCATGGTCTTGATATTGGCAGTACCCATTATTCTCCTCTTTATCCTTACCAAACTTGGAAAAATATAGATTTGTAAGAAAATACTTATTTTGTTTTCTTTTTTTTTAATCAATTCATGTATTTCATCGAAAAAACATAGTATTTCATAAGTAAGAAGACCTTGGCTCGTTCTTGAGAGAACTTAAAACCAATCTTTTTCAATATGAAAAAATTCCCCTTCCTTGTAATGGCATGCCTTACGTTAATAGGAGCTTGTAGTGATGAAACAACCGTTTTTGAAGAATCTAATCAAGATTTAAAAATGGAAACGGACGAAGCGCTCCTTATTAAGAGCGTGTCTTATGATAAATCTGGCGTATTGGATATTTTTGATGAACAAAATCTCTCAGGTAAGTCCTACTTTTCGTCCAAAAACGATTTAGCGGGCGACTTTCCTTTAACATTGGTAGCACAGATAGATGTTCCCACTTTTAATGGTGGGCAAAATTTGACAGCCTCCCATGTAGATGTTTCAGGCGATTATGCCTATGTTTCCTATAACACCGTCGAGGATGGCTATGTTGGGGGAATTGATATTATAAATATTAGCGACCCAAATAACCCCAGGGTTACCTCTAGATTGTATTATACGAACGCGGACATTAACGCCATACGCTATGACAAAGGCTATATTTATGTGGCAGGTGGGGTGGATTCCGAAAAATCGGTCACGGCAACGGCAAACTCCTTTGTTGCTAGATTACAGGCCGCAAATGGAAGGATAGACCTTGATGCTGGAATTATTTATGGTTTTCAGGAAGGATATAATGCTACTGACATTGAAGTAACGGCCAACGAGGTACTGCTTACAAGTGGGCGCGAGGGTACCGTTACCATTTATAACAAAGCGGACTTAAAGCCCACCAAAGAGGCTTCTTTTATGGATTTGCGTTCTGTAGCCGTCAAGGACAACAGAATTGCGGTTCTAGATGCTAGCCAAGGAATAAGCATCCTAGATGCTAACCTCATTTCTATCAGAGATATCGCCATAGACTCCGATTTTGGTGAGAATACCAAACGGACTTTAGACTTTTCTGGCGAAAATATCATTGTTGCCGAGGGCTCCAAAGGCGCTGGAGTATATAATTCCAATACGGGTGCTTTTGTGGAATACATTCCCATTCTACTTAATCCTGATAATGTGGATGGCTCTGATGTGGTTACCAATGCGGTTGCGACCAACCAAGATGTGGTATTAATGGCGAACGGTGGTGCCGGTCTTTGCTTATCGGAAGGACAACAAAACAATACGGCCCTTGTAGGTATTATACAATTGGAAGGCTCTATAAACTATGTAGCTTCAAAGGATGATTATGTTTTTGCCGCATCCGGAAAGGAAGGGCTTCAAATCATAAAACTTAACAGACCGGACCAAAGCTTGGTAAGCCGTTGCGCAGATCTAAGCGCGTATAGGGGAAGTGCCAACCTTGATATTCCAAATAATGCCACAGTTTCTTACAGGGGTTCAAAAAGATTTAATGATTTTAGCGTAAAAGGATCCTTATTACTTTGTGGTTCTTGGACGGTAAAAAATGCCGTTAATATTAGCGAGGATGCATTATTTGAAATGAACGGAACCTTTGTAGTTGGCAGAAATGACAAACGAATGAACGTTACCGTGGCAGCAGGAGCAACCCTTAGGGTAGAAGGCAACTTCACCATTTATGGTGATTTAGTCTTGGAAGATGGGGCTACTCTAGAATTCATTGGAGATAGTTCCATTGCAAATATATTCGGTAGGGTAACCAAGAATGGCAACGTATCTGTGAAAGGAACGTTTAACGATATCAAGAAGAAGTTTTAGATACCCAAATCTTACTTTACAAAAAAGCCTGGCAAAAGTTTTGTCAGGCTTTTTTAATCTTACTTTTTCAGTATGTTAATCCAATAATTCGGCTACCTTGGCCTCTAACTCAGGACCTCTTAAGTTTTTTGCAACTATTACTCCGTTTTCATCCAAAAGGAATGCTGCAGGTATTGCGCTTACATTGTATAATTTGGCAATTTCATCGTCAAAATAATCAATATTTGAAATTTGATTCCAGTCCAAACCATCATCGGTTATGGCCTTTTTCCATGCCTCTTCTGTTCTATCCAAAGAAACGCCAACGATATTAAGACCCTTTTCATGGTATTTTTTATACACGGCAACAATATTAGGATTTTCGGCCCTGCATGGTCTACACCAAGCCGCCCAAAAATCGATCAACGTTGCCTTTCCCATTACCTCGCTCAAAGCTATGGTCTTGCCTTCTGGATTAGGCCCGGAGAATTCAGGAGCTTTCGCCCCAATGGCCGTGCTTTTAGAAGCTTCTTCAGATTTCTTCTTGTTTTCCAATAGTTCCACAACCTTTTTACCTGGTTTTGTATCTTTTATTTCCTGGGAAAGAGCGGCGTACAAGGTCTCCACTTCATCGGTTTCAATAGCGTTCATAGAGATAGCTCTATCTATAAGTAAAGCTGAAATCAATGCGTTGGGATTAGCTTTTATAAAGTCGATTTCAAAGGATTTATATTCCTCCTGAAGTTCTTGCATTTCATCGTTCAAGGCTAACATGGCGGCTTCACCGGTAGCCGTTCCATTAGCCTCCTGCATATCTTCCTGTATGGATTTTGCGCGTAATGAAAGGTCCCTTGATTTTCCCAAATAATCAGAAAAAACCTCGTTTTGTAGCGTACCGTCTACTTCGGCAAAACCTAAACTATCTTTTTGAGCATTAAAATTAATAGTGCCATTTTCCAAAATTACCGCTGTATATCCTGGAAGGTCATTTACGAAAATATAATGTAGTTCGGGTATGGCACTCGTACCTGTAAACTGGAACTTGCCACTGGCAAGTAATGTAGTATCTACCTCTACAGGCTGCCCGTTATCTCCGATTGTTTTTAGGAATACTTGGGTCCCTTCCTCCAAATCGCCTCTAAGTTCCCCATTAATGGTATACCCATCGGCATTCTGTTTACAGCTGAAAGCCGTAATAAGTACTAATAAAAGCAATAAACTATTTCTCATAAATTATGGATTTAAACGGCAAATGTACTTATATAAAACCATAAAAAAAAGCTATCCACCATTCGGCGGATAGCTTTTAAATCAATCGTCCAGGCGGGTTAAAATTGATAACGTATGCCCAGACCTATGTCAAAGTCAAAATTATCGGAAAATCCATCATAACCTACAAGTCCTAGTTCTGGTCTAAAATCGAGCGAAAGGAGAAGAGGGATATCAAAATCATATTCAATTCCTATATTACCGGCTGCAAAAATAAACAAACCTCCTATATCGCTATTGTTTGGGATATTGGAAAAATCAACACTGCCAAGTCCCCCACCAACGCCATAATACCAGTTAAATCCACCCTCTATTGGCCTTACCCATTGGTAAAGTCCGGCTAGTTTAAAAGCGTCATAATTTCTACTGTTCCTTAAACCTAGATCTACCTCTATCCGGTTAGATGTTGTAATGGACTTCTGATAGGATATTTCCGCACCGAATCCGTCACTATCCCCAAGCCTGAGGCCTAAGGCATGATTGGAAATACTCTGCGCACTAAGCGAAACTCCCGTAAATAATAAAAGAAAAGTAAACAATTTTAAAACTTTCATATGTTCTTGATTTAATTAAAAATAAAAAATAAACTATTCCGTTGACAGCTCAACCAATAAAACTTAATTTTGTCCTCAAAATTGTGTTGATTTGAATAATAGTATACTTTCCCTATTAGCTGGGGATTTAGAAGGAGAATTACAGATAGATAAACTTTCAAAAGCACTTTATGCTACTGATGCTTCCGTGTATAGAAAAATGCCTATTGCGGTTGCGCTCCCTAAAAATATTGGGGATATCCAAAAGCTTATCGCATTTGCCAAAACCCACAAAATTGGATTAATACCCAGAACGGCTGGAACCTCTTTGGCGGGGCAATGTGTGGGAGAGGGCATTGTGGTTGATGTATCCAAACATTTTACTAAAATTGTTCGTTTAGATCAGGAAAAGAAACAAGTGACCGTTCAGCCGGGCGTGATAAGGGACGAGCTTAACCAATACCTCAAACCTTTTGGATTATTCTTTGGGCCAAACACCTCCACATCCAATAGATGTATGATCGGGGGCATGGTGGGCAATAATTCATCTGGAACCACATCTATTCAATATGGTGTTACCCGAGACAAGGTGGTTTCTTTGAATACAGTACTATCGGATGGTAGTATAGCCACTTTTCAGACCCTATCCAATGCAGCATACACGCAAAAAATAAGTGAAAATTCTCTTGAAGCATCAATATATAAAAACATACATAAAGAACTGTCTAACAGTATAATAAAATATGAAATACTTACTGAGTTTCCCAAACCGGAGATCCACAGAAGAAATACGGGCTATGCTGTTGACGAATTGCTAAAATCGACTATTTTTGGAGGTACCGAAGAAGGCATTAACCTTGCCAAATTACTTTGCGGAAGCGAGGGTACCCTAGCGTTTACTACGGAGATTACCCTACAGGTAGACGATTTGCCACCACCACTATCCGCCATGATAGTTACCCATTATAGGACTCTTGAGGATTGTCTTATTGATGTGGCACCGCTAATGGAGCATCCCTTGCAATTATGCGAAATGATGGATAAGGTGATTTTGGATTGCACCAAAAACAATAGAGCTCAAATGACCAATCGCTTTTTTGTAGACGGTGATCCAGAAGCTCTTTTAATGTCTCAGGTCAGTGCCCATAGCGAAACGGAATTAAAAAACCTGATTTCCCAAGTATTGGAGACTATTAAGGTTTCTGGATTGAGCTATGCACAACCTGTACTGTTCGGGGGGGATATTGCCAAAGCCATTGAACTTAGAAAAGCGGGCTTGGGGCTATTGGGCAATATCGTGGGCGATATGAAAGCGGTTGCTTGTATAGAAGATACGGCAGTTGCCCTAGAAGACCTAAAACAATTTATTGGCGAGTTTACACAAATTATGAAAGGTTACGGCCAAAAAGCAGTCTATTATGCCCATGCAGGTGCAGGAGAACTCCATTTAAGGCCCATACTAAACCTAAAAAAAGCTGCAGATGTTGATCTCTTTAGAAAAATTACAACAGATGTCGCGAAACTTACCAAGAAATACAAAGGCTCTTTTAGTGGGGAACATGGTGATGGTATTGTGAGGGCTGAATTTATTCCGTACATGATCGGAGATAGCAATTACCAGCTGCTACGCCGTGTAAAATCTTATTTTGACCCGAACAATATTTTTAATCCAGGGAAAATTGTGGATGCCTACCCTATGGATGAATCCTTTAGATATGAAATTGATAGGGAGGAGCCAGAAATCAAAACCTTTATGGATTTTTCAGATAGTGAGGGCATCCTAAAGGCGGCAGAGAAGTGCAACGGTAGTGGTGATTGTAGAAAAACACACCACATGGCCGGCGGCATGTGCCCAAGTTACCATGCCACCAAGAACGAAAAGGACACCACTAGAGGCAGGGCGAATGCACTGCGTGAATTCTTGACCAATCCTGAAAAACCCAATGCTTTTGACAACGAAGAACTGAAAGAAGTTTTTGACCTTTGTATCAGCTGCAAGGCCTGTGCCAGCGAGTGTCCCAGCAACGTAGATGTCGCGACCCTAAAAGCCGAATTCCTGTATCAGTACCAAGAAGCAAACGGCTATCCTTTGCGCAATAAATTGTTCGCCTACAACACAAAGTTGAACCGATTGGGAAGTAAGATGGCCGGATTGACCAATGCGGTATACGAATCTGGATGGTTGGGCAGCCTATTGAAAAAATCAAGTGGAGTAGCCACAGAAAGAAGCCTTCCTAAAGTTTATAGTTTTAATTTTGATAAGGAGCTTCAAAATGTTAAAAATCAATGTACTGCATCAAAATCAAAAGTTGTTTTATATATCGATGAATTTACGCGGTATATGGATATCGAAGTCGGTAAGGATGCTATAAATTTATTGGTAAGATTAGGATATGATGTGGAACTCTATTATGCGGAAAGCGGTAGAACCTACCTATCCAAAGGATTTTTAAAAGAAGCCAGGTCCTTAGCAAAAAACAATAGCCGCGAATTGGATTCATTCGCGTTGAAAGGGTGGCCAATTTTGGGCTTGGAGCCTTCCGCCATTTTATCGTTCCGGGACGAATACAAACGGCTGACCGAGGACAAGGAACAGGCCGACCGAATTGCCGAGCACAGCTTTTTAATAGAAGAGTTTTTGGCCAAGGAAATAGAACAAGGCAATTTGAACGCTTCCTCTTTTACGGACGAAGCAAAAGATGTTAAAATCCATAATCATTGTCATCAAAAAGCCTTGAGCAATCAAAAGGTGACCTTTGATACCCTTAACCTGCCAAAAAATTATAAGGTTACGATTATACCTTCTGGTTGTTGTGGTATGGCCGGTTCTTTTGGCTATGAAAAGGAACATTACGACATAAGCATGACAATAGGTGGACTTAAATTATTTCCGGCCGTTGAAAAATCTGCTCCTAGCACTATAATTGCAGCGAACGGCACCAGTTGTCGACACCAAATTTTTGATGGTACCAAAAGGGTTGCGAAACATCCGGTAAGTATTTTGCGGGAAGCTCTTAAATCTTAGATGGTGCCGTTGGATTAGTCACAGCTTAAAATCTGATGATAGCTGAGTTTATGCCAAGGCATATTTTTCTTTGAAGCATTTAAAAATTACCTTTGTAGGATATTCACATAGTAAATTATGGCAGGAAACACCTTTGGAAACCTTTTTAGGGTAAGTACGTTCGGAGAATCACATGGGGAGGCCATTGGTGGCGTAATAGATGGCTGTCCTGCTGGGATTAAGCTGGATTTAGAAGCAATTCAAGAAGAATTGGATAGGCGTAAGCCAGGTCAATCCGCTATAGTGACCCAACGCAAGGAGCCGGATGAAGTTGCATTTTTTTCGGGAATATTTGAAGGTAGAACTACGGGTACACCCATTGGTTTCGCTATACACAATACCAATCAGAAATCACATGATTATTCGCATATCAAGGATTCTTATCGGCCGTCGCATGCGGATTATGTGTATGATCAGAAATATGGATTTCGAGACTACAGGGGCGGAGGACGCAGTTCTGCGCGGGAAACTGCTAGCAGGGTAGTGGCAGGGGCTATAGCAAAGCAATTTTTAAAGGGTATTGAAATAAATGCCTTCGTTACGCAAGTCGGCAATTTGAAGCTAGAAAAAGACTATCGAGAATTGGATCTGTCACTTACCGAATCTAATCCTGTTAGATGTCCAGACATGGAAATGGCAACTAAAATGGAGGCATATATCAAAGAAGTCCGAAAGGAGGGCGATACCATTGGCGGTATTATTACTTGCGTCGCAAAGAATGTACCCATTGGCCTCGGAGAACCGGTTTTTGATAAACTACATGCTGAACTTGGAAAAGCCATGTTGTCTATAAACGCGGTAAAAGGTTTTGAGTACGGCAGCGGATTTGAAGGTGTAAAAATGAAAGGCAGCGCACACAACGACCAATTCAATTCAAATGGCACTACAAAAACCAATTATAGTGGTGGCATTCAAGGTGGTATAAGCAATGGTATGGACATTTACTTTAATATTGCTTTTAAGCCAGTAGCTACAGTAATCCAAGACTATGAGACCATCGATAAGGAAGGAAACAAAGTTCAGGCCCAAGGAAAAGGGAGGCATGACCCCTGTGTTGTTCCGCGTGCCGTACCAATCGTTGAGGCGATGACTGCCTTAGTGCTTGCGGATTATACCTTATTGAACCGGACGATTAAGGCCGAATAAACACAGGTTTAAAGGATCAAATTCATAAACAGATTCGAGCTTGCTGGCGCAGTAAAGTTTCACTAGTGTAATTTAGTACTCAATTTTGGTGGAGAGAAGCTGATGCATCTTGTTGCACTACTCAAACAGTTTGCCAGCTCGCTATTATGTTCTATTAGTACTTGCTGCCATTCGAAAACTACTTTTTGCCCAATACCTTTACGTTGTACTAACTACTATCCGTTAACCTATACGAACTTATCCCTACACCCTATTTACTTACAACAAGTCTTTTATCCTTCGTTGCAAAATAGTATCTTGTTTGCCTAAACTAAATTTCATTTATGAAGAAGCTTGAATTGCATTGGCAAATAATGATAGGGATGGTATTGGGACTCCTTTTTGGTTTCGGTATGGTCTATCTGGAATGGGGCAAAGAGTTTGTCACAAACTGGATCGCTCCCTTTGGCACGATATTCATCAAACTTCTCAAACTTATTGCGGTACCCCTTATTTTAGCATCTCTAATAAAGGGAATATCAGACTTAAAGGACATCTCTAAGTTTAGAAATATAGGATTACGAACTATTGCCATTTATATAGGCACAACGACCTTTGCTATTATTTTGGGGTTGGTTTTGGTAAATGTAATAGCTCCTGGAAACGGTATTTCCGAGGAAACCATTGAAAAACTGACATCTACATATGCCAGTGATAAGGGAGTTACCGAAAAACTAGAAGAAGCTTCCCGGCAAAAGGAAAGTGGCCCGCTGAAATTTTTAGAGGATATGGTGCCAGATAACGCTGTTAGTGCGTTAGGAAATAATCAGCTTATGCTGCAAGTCATTTTCTTTACCATTTTTATGGGAATTTCAATGTTATTGATCGGTGAAGAGAGAGCTAAACCGCTGAAGGACTTTTTTGATTCTCTTAACGACGTAGTACTAAAAATGGTAGATTTAATCATGCTTAGCGCACCCTTTGCCGTTTTTGCCTTATTGGCCAACGTAGTGGTCTCCTCGAGCGATCCTGAAATTCTTTTGGCTTTATTAAAATATGCAGGCGTTGTTGTTTTGGGGCTGTTTTTAATGATTGTGTTCTATTGTATACTGATTTCGGTATATGCCAAAAAGAATCCCTTTTGGTTTTTAAAACAACTCAGTCCTGCACAGCTTCTGGCGTTTTCTACCAGTTCAAGTGCCGCTACTTTACCGGTAACCATGGAAAGGGTAGAGGAACATATTGGTGTTGACAAAGAAGTATCTAGTTTCGTGCTTCCGGTGGGTGCAACCGTAAATATGGACGGCACCAGTCTTTACCAAGGTATTGCAGCGGTATTTATAGCGCAGGCACTCAGTTTTGACCTTCCGATAAGCGGACAAATCACTATTGTTTTAACAGCATTGCTAGCCTCTATAGGTACGGCTGCTGTGCCTGGTGCGGGTATGGTCATGTTGGTTATAGTACTGGAATCTGTGGGGTTTCCGCCAGAAAAGTATGCCATTGGTCTTGCTCTGATATTCGCCGTGGACAGGCCCTTGGATATGTTAAGAACTGTAGTTAACGTTACGGGAGATGCCACTGTCGCCACCATAGTAGCTAAATCGGTAGGTAAGCTACATGACAATCCCAAAACTTACAACTGGGACGACCACTATGATGAAGTAAAATAAGTTGTTTTGCTCAGTCGTATAGTCTTTTTCTATTTTAGCCCGCCAGGCCCTAGTTTTTTGTGGAAAGTAAAAATTTGTTGAGGCAACGCCGGATATGTAAAACTGACATTTTCTAAAATAATACCTACAATATTTTACGCAAACGGTTGTTTTTCTTCAGAAGCTATAATCTTATATTGAACATAGAAAGGTTTTGCTTTTGTGTAGATATAATTTCTATCTGAACATTTAAAACCTATTTCTTAATTGCAACAATTTGAAGAATCTTCTGTTAATGATGACAACGACGTATAAAAGACAATTGGAGCAGGCACATACCAGCCTTTTTGATATTGATTCCAATCTTGATAGATTGGTGAAAAATATTGAATTGTTAAGTTACTTAAATCCTTTGAACACGGAAAAGGCGAAGCAGCAATTTATCACATCCAAGTATACCGAAAACCCGATTTTTAGATATCCAAAACTAAAATTTGATCCCTATAAACTGCACCGACTTTTGTTTTCACAGCGTTTGGAGCGGATAGCCGATGAGTCGGTTCGCAAACTTTATCAAGATATTATTTACTATTATGCTAATATGGTGCAGTGTATAGAGACCGTTGGTAAGGGTAAAAAATTCCATTACAACTCACTTAGGGTCTATGGCTCCCCAACCGAGAAGGATGTGGAGAATGCCCGTTTCATTTTACATTTTGAGGATGAGCCTGCCACCGCAGATCTAGAAAAAGTCCATTCTCCTGAGGCTGCTGTAGCCTATTTTAGGGAATTTTCCGAACGGTATGATTTTCCTTTGAACATAAAATACTCGACCCATATAGCGGCAGATGCCATGGTGAGCAATGCCACGGAATCCCTCTTGATTAAGAGGAATGCTAAATTCAGCACGAATCAACTTATTACATTGGCCAACCATGAAATTGGGGTACATTTAGTAACTACCTATAATGGCAAAGCACAGCCCCTTAAAATTTTCTCAAACGGATTCCCAAAAAATGTAGAAACCCAAGAAGGCTTGGCCGTATTCAGCGAATACATGAGCGGTGCCTTAACCTTAAAGCGTTTAAAAGAGTTGGCGTATCGGGTTTTGGCATCCGACAGTCTTATCAAAGGATATACATTTTCAGATACTTTCGATTTAATCCATAATCAGTATAAACTCAATCGAAATGATGCCTTTACCATAACACTGCGAGCACATAGGGGAGGAGGTTTCACAAAAGACCGGTTATACCTAAGTGGCCTTTGCAAAATTTTTAAGAGATACCAAAGGGGAGAGACTATGGATGTGCTGCTCTCTGGCAAAGTGTCTGTAGATTTTGAGGAGCCAATTGCACATCTCAAAGACTTGGGACTTACCCAGGAAAACCGACATCAAAACTTTGCCTATCTCAAATGCGATAATGCCAATACTACCTTGGATTTTATTTTGAATAATTTGAAGTAATGTTTTGCTGCCTGGGCCAACTAAATAAACGACCGCTTAAATGGATACCAATTAAGCCAAAAATTTTGCTCCTTAAAATAATTCACAAAAACTTAGCCTTCAACTCAGGTGTAGGAATCATACAGGCGTCCTTTTTGCCATACCACCCATAACGATTCTTAGCAATAAAATCGTATACGATATTTCTTAAGCTACTGGGAATCAGTTTTAAAATTTTAGAAATGGTACGGTAGCCTTTCAATTGCGTTCCAATTTCCAAAGCCGCATCCGATTTGGTGTAATAGGCTACTCCAGTCTCAATAAGTATGATCGAATCCACTTGCGCCGTATCAATACCCCGTTCGGAAGTAAGCTTTTCGCCTATGTCGCTTTGTAAGGCCGCAAAACGAAAGATATCACTTTTATCGCGCTTAATGATGAACTGCACGGACGCATCGCATAGGTTGCAGACTCCATCAAAGAGAATTATTTTCTTGTTTTCTTTCACCCTGTAAAGATACGCTAGGGTAGAAGTACCACCTAAATTTTATAATGTATTTAAGAAACTGGTCAAATCGGTATCCTTATCTAGGTTAAGTTTCTTTTTAAGGCGGTATTTCGATTTTAGAATACTATCAGGCAACACATTTAAGGTCGCGGCAATTTCCTTTGTGGTCAAATTCATACGCAGGAAGGCAGCTAAGCGTATTTCTTTCTCGGAGATATCCGGATAAATGGTCTTAAGTTTTTGGTCAAAATCGTTGTGGACATCCGCAAAATAGGTCTTGAAGACCTCCCAGTCCTTGTCCGAAGCGTTTTCCTTTTTGAGCAGCATCACTATGCGCCTAAACTCCATCTTGAACTTCTCCGGGGAGTTTTTGATGTTCTCCAGATTTTCCATGAGCTCTTGTATAAAGGTGTTCTTTTGGACTAAATGTAATGTCTGACTGGCCAGTTCTTTTTGCTTGTGGGCAATTTCCTGTTGGTAGATGGCCTCCTGCTTTTCGCGGGCCATTCGGTTTTTCTTCATGCGTTGTTTAAATCCGAAGAACAGCAGTCCGGAGACGGCCACAAAGGTGAACATGCCCCCTGCATAGAGTCCCTTGGTGAGCTGGTCCACTTTGGCCTTTTCATTCAATGTGTTGATTTCCTCTTGTTGCAGGGCAATGTCGGCCTCCTTTTTTTCGGTTTCGTAGATGGTTTGGAGTTCCTTTATTTTATTGGCGGTTTCTAAAGAAAAAAGACTATCCTTTAGCTTATTGGAAAGTCTAATGTTCAATAAAGCATTCTTTAAATCTCCTTTTTCTTCATTATTGATTGATTTTAACTCCAAGGCATTTAATAATTCGTTACCAATACTTTTATTCCTCGCAATGGCTACAGAGCTATCAAGGTATTGTGATGCAAGCTCATATTTCTTTATTTGGGTATAACACTTTCCTATTTGGTATAGGTAAATGGTTCTATTGATGTCAGATAGAACAGAGCCTTTATGGTTTAGACTTTTTTTCAAAAATTCTATGGCTTTAAGGTAGTTTTCTTGTTCCAAATACGCAATCCCTATATTGCCCAACGCCAATACGGAAACACTGCCTTGATTGTTTTCGTCGCCTATTTTCAAGCCCTTTTCATGAAACTCAATCGCTTTGGTGTAATCACCAAGGTCAGAATGTACAGCACCAATATCAATATAAGTGGAGGCCGCATAGAGATTATCACCTATTTCAACATAAATTTCCAATGCCTGGTTCAAATAATCCAAAGCACTGGTAAGCTCATTTTGGCGTGTGTTTAATTTCCCTATGTTTCTTAACACATCTGCTTTTCTGTAAGGCTCATCTTGTATCGAATCCAAGACCTTCAAGGCTTTTTGGTATCCTTCCATGGCCTTGAGGTAGTTGCCCTGGTCATAGTGGTTAGCAGCAATATTATTTATAGTGACACCGTATCTGAGGTAATTTCTATCGCTCAAATAAAGTCCGCCGAGCGAGTCCAATATTTGGTTTGAAGTGATATAATTTCCCTTGTGGGCCTCTACTAGTGATAAATTGTCCAATGCCGCTAGTACAATGTCTTTTGCGTCTTTACCTTTTGACAAATCCAGCGTTTTTCGAAGATATAACTCAGCACTATCCATTTTTTCCTCAACGTAATAATAATAGCCAAGATTCAGGGTACTTCTAAGAACACCTTCCTCATGATCAGCTTTTTGGGCTAGGGAATCAAGTGATACGGTAAATTCCAAGGCTTTTTCCGTATCATTGTATATAAACATCTCAAAAAGTTCGTCGTAGGCCTTTATTTTTTCATCAGTTTCGATGGCAAATCTTATTACGGATTGTAGACTATCCATTTTCTTTTCGTCTTGCGTGAAAACGATTGAAGGCAAAAGGATAGCCAGTAAAATAGGGATAAATGGTAAAGCGTACGATTTCATAAGTATGGTATTGATTTCTACGAAGTTACCAATTAAAACAAATACCGCTCTTCCCTATGCGCCCCACGAAACAGCCGAAGTCCATAGTCAGTCCATACTTTAAAAGGAGACACTTGCACCAAAAATACTTCTCAATACCCCGTTTTTATTGGTATTCAGCTCTTGTTATGCTTTTGTGAAAATGGGGCTTGTCCACGGTTAGCTCTTCCTTCATCCATGCCTTCTGTCCATACTTTGTCCATGGACAAAATTAGGTAAGGGGTTGATTTGAAGATACTTTTGGAGTGTTGAATCCAAAAAAGCTTTGAATTATGAAAACTAAAAAAACCATTTTAAGGTATGTATTGGTCCCAGTTGTGGTGCTTGTACTCAACGTGGGCTGTAGTAAGGATAGTACTGAACCTACTCCAGAATCACCCATTTCTGAAACACCGGGTACTCCGGAAAATCCTAGTGATCTCAGCTTTGCTGCAGTGGTTGCAAAAGGGGGCGCGTTTGCAGAGGTGCCGCAATCAAGAATAGAGGATGTTATTGCCGAAGGAGAAGATTTTACAGAAGACTATCGGGAGGGCGAAGGCGTTGATGCCGAAACCAAAAGATTTGTATGTACATCCAGAACCGTTAGCGTAACGGACGGCACGGGTGATTTTCAAACCCTTGGGGGTGCGGCCAGTGAAATTTATCCAGGCGCCCTCTTGCAGGGCAAGACCATAAACAACGTAAAACCACAGGCAATTCCCTTAAAAAGAGCAGGTGGCAGTATTTCTTATAATTTAAACGATGGTAACCCTCAGGCTTCGCAAGACTTGGATGAAATTAGCGAGTCTCAAGTAAGACAGGCGATTAACAATATCATTGCTGGGAGCAGTGGTGTGGTGCCTTCCAATTTTGACTTGACCTATGAAAATGTGTTTTCGGAACAACAGGTTGCCTTGAAGATGGGACTTTCCTATGAAGGGTATGGGGTTAAGACAGAAGGAAAACTCTCCTTTAGTTCAGACAGAACATACAATAGGATATTGGTGAAATTAAACCAGCAATACTATGATGTGAGCTATGATTTCCCTACCAGTTATGATGATATTTTTGATGACAGCGTAACCCCAGAGGATTTGGACCTTTATATTCAGCCAGATAATCCGGCCACCTATATTAAGAAAGTTACCTATGGACGTATTTTTTATATGCTGATAGAATCCACATCATCCTTACAGGTCATGAATGCTGAGGTATCCGCTTCCTATGATGGTTTTAAGAATAAAGTTGAAGGAGAATTAGAGGTGAATACCATGAAGAAAATGGAAAACCTAAAAGTTAAGGTAATTGCTTATGGCGGAGATGCCCAAAATACATTTTCGGCTTTGGGCGAAACAAATGTAGAGGCTTTGGCCGATATGTTGTCCCAGAGTACGGACATAAGAACGGGGCTTCCGCTTTCCTATGAAATTTACTCTTTAGAAGACCCCTCAAAACAAGTTGGAACAAATATTTCTACGGAAATGGAGATAGTGGAATGTGAATTAAAAGGGGTGTTGCCTCCAGTTACCTTTCAACCACTGGTTGACCTTTTTGATGATGGTATTGGGGCGGCCACCCAATTGTACGGTAGATATATTGCCCTTTTTAACAAGGCGGGCAATCAATACTATATTTATAATTACGGTAGTGCCGAAGTAGAAGGCCCTTATAGCACTACCGATACCAGTGGCCCATTGGGCGCTTCCAGCTTTGATAAGGTGGGCGCGGCCCTCAGGGCTTTTTTGACCAAGATTTATATTTTTAATGAAGATGGTACCCGATTTGAAATTATAGATTATGACCAAAATCAATCCGGTTTCCCCAATGGCCCTATTGGCACATACATACAACAAAATGGGGCGAATAGGCAATACCTAACGGATGATGTTTTTACAGGAAATCAAATCGTTGGGGATCCTATTGGCACAACGTCATCACTTGACTACCTATCCTTTTGTCTCCAAAGGTGTACAAGCAGCGGCCAGACGGAGCATTGCCAATGTGGAACTTTCTACTCCCAGCTTACTTCCTAGTGAAGCCGCCAGAACAAGATCCTATTTTTGGAGTTTGGACAGCAATGGCAGTTCCTATGCCCGGTCAGATTATTATAGCCCCGATGGCCTTATCAATGGCGGTGTAGAGTTCAGATGTTGGGCAGATGAAAGAGCAGTCTTGGATATAGATGATTTTCGGTTGGAACAGGTAGAGGCGGCCTGCAAGGTTGAGCTGAACGACACGGATTATATCCTTTACTTCTCCTCCGATGGAAAAATGTCCAGACAAAATTTGGATGGAGACATTCATGAGGGACCCTGGGCCATAAATTAAAATTTATTACCACAGCAGTCGGCACCTAAAGTTGCGATTCAACAACTTGGTGTCGGCTGTATCCTTTCAATTAAATCACGATTTTATTGTCTACCCTTTTTGTTGTTCCTACTTATGGCATCTTGCAGTAGTGATTCCGGTGATAATCCAACATTGACAAACGATGAATTCACCGATGCCGATTTTTCTAAAGTGGTCGCTTCCGCAGGTGAATTGGAAGCACCTACCACATCAGAAGAAATAGTAGAAGAAAAAGAAACCAACGAAGTAATTGATGGTGAGGTATGGAACTGTACTACCAAAACCTATGATGCCCTTAAAGGTGGTGGTACGGGACGGGATGGATTTCCTCTTTTCAACCCCAATGCTTCAGTGATTTACCCCGGTAGTTTGTTGCAGGGCAAATCATTAAGGAAAGCAACACCGGACGTCATTGCCGTAGCAAGGGCGGGAGGTGCCGTTTCCTACAATTTGATCAATGGCAACCTAGTCTCCGGTTTTGAGGTAGAGGAAGTTTCCAAACTTTCCATTCAAAATGCCATGAGTAACATTATCGCCAATTCACCCCAAGACCTCCCTGCTAACTTTACATTTAGTTATAGTCAAGTACAGAGCAGGCAAGCATTGGCCTTAAGTATGGGCATCGATTTTGAAAATGCCTTTGCAGATGTTAGTGCCGATTTCGATTTTAGTTCCGAAAAGGAATATAATAGGATATTGGTGAAACTGACACAAAATTTCTATACCATGTCCTTCGAAATCCCTACCAGTTTAAAAGGAATTTTTGCCGATTCCGTAACCCCAGAAGATTTGGCAAAATATGTACAGCCCGGTAACCCGGCAACCTATATAAGTGACGTATCCTACGGCCGAATCTATTATATGTTGATAGAGTCGACTTCCTCCTATACCGAAATGAATGCAGCGGTAGAGGCAGAGTTCCAATCCGTGGCCAACAAGGCCGAGGTTGACATCGATGCGAGTTATCTGAATGAGCTGAGCGAAATCAAGATAAAAGTGATGGCCTTTGGAGGTGAATCGTCATCCACCATACAAACTATTGGCGGTAACCTTTCAGAATTGGTGAACCTACTTGCGGAAAGCAGTACCATTTCAACGGGCTTGCCCTTAAGTTATGTGGTTAGGAGTGTAAACACGAATCAAATTGTGGGAGTACAACTTGCTACGCAATACGATGTCACGGAATGTACCCCTGCCAGCGGCACGGGAGGCGAACCCATACATACTGCACACTGGAAGGGACAAGTATTGTCCAAAATGGGGCCGGTAGGAGCCGCCTATTGCGTTGAGGGAACAGAATTTGTCCTGATCAGTGCAGATGGTAAAGAGTTTATGCGTAGTGCCAACGCGCAATTGGATGGTCCTTACCCGATTGAAGAACTTTATGAAGGCGAGTATCCATTTGGTGATGATGGTATTGGTGCGGCATGCAATACTTCCTTGGGAAGTTCAACGGATAATACGATTATGTTCATGTCGCAAAGCGGCCTATTCTACAATTACGTTTTAGACGGACAAACTTGGAGAAGCAGTCTCAATAACATTGAAAATCTCGCGGCGGGGGATAATCCCTTTGCCGTAAATGGCATAGGGGCCATAGTTTTCAGAAGTTATAGTGGCGGTCCGTCCGATAGATATATGATCAATAGGGATGGCACCCAATTTTCTAGATATTCAAACAATCCTAATCAATTTAATGGAGTGTTCGATATATCGGAATGGGGCAATGGCACACTTCCATTTGAAACGGTTGGCGCAGGAATTGGCTTCTATCTTGGCAATAATCAACAGTATTTACTTTTCAATAAAGCTGGCACTCAATATGTGATTTCAAACGCGGACTTGAATTGGGGCTTTATCGGACCATTTGATCTTTAAACAAATTGGAATAATAGTGGAACTTTTGGCACTTTAGAAAGTAGTGTTCTCTTTAGTGCCAGTTTCCACATTAACCTTCCATTAAATAACAATCAAATGAGAAGAATTTTACTACTTCTATTAATAATTCCAGTTCCACTTAGTTCCCAGTCCTTAAAACGACAGACCTTGGCCGCAGCGGGTAATTCCCAGTTGGTCCAAAGTACCTCAGGGTCGTATTTTATACACCAGAGCATTGGCCAAACAGGTGTCATTGGAACCTTTGGAACAAACCAAACCCAATTGCGCCAAGGCTATATTCAGCCGCTTCCGGCCATAGTATTGGGCGGTGATTCCAATGAGCTTGAAATAATAGTTTTTCCAAATCCTTTTGTAGAAGGCGTTGTGGTAACGCTTGAAAACGGGCTAGGAGAACCAATTGACATGCAACTTTTTGATGCTTCGGGCAGATTGATATTACAGGATACCTACGAACCATCCAATCAGTTGACAATTTCCCTGCCCCAGCTATCCCAAGGCAACTATTTCCTAAAATTGGTGTCGGGGGAGCAACAGGCCACCAAACAACTCATCAAGCTATGAAAAAGTGGTTGGCTATCGGATGTGTTTTGGGCTCTCTTTACACCTTTGGGCAACGTATTGAGGTTGGGGTAGGACAGACCGTATCCAGTTTTGATTACCAAAACTCGGTGGGCGGCACCTTGGAGAACCTCCAATCTACAAATACCACCTATTTGAGCGCTGCCTATCTCTTTCAATTACCCGGGGATAGGCTACAAGTTATACTAGGAGGGATGCTCAACAATTATGGGGCCGTGGCCAGTGATGCCCTGCTCGATAATTATTTTGAATGGGACGTGACCTACGCCGGGCTTCAAGCCGGATTGCACTATTCCTTTGCCCGCTCCAAGGATTTCCGGTTTTTCGTAAGACCCACGGCCACCTTGGAATATTTGGTCAGGGGAACGCAAACCTTGAACAATCAAGTGTTCGATCTATCCGGGGAAGATGAGTTCGATAATCTTTTGATTGTGCCCCGCTTAAGCCTAGGCGTTCAATATCCGATCTCTAATAAGGCGGCACTGTACCTCCAGTATAGCTACGGACGCAGTTTTTCTTTGGTAAACTCCAATCCCAACGACAACGAAAAATTAAACATCAACATGCACAACATCGGCATAGGCATCGTCATTCAACTGCCCGGCTGCAATTGTGCCTTTAACCAATTTTAATATGAAAAAGAGCTACTTACTTTTCTACTTATGCATGCTGTTCTCCATAGGTCTCTTGGCACAGACAGATGGCATTACCTACCAAGCCGTATTGGTGGACAACAATCCGGATGAAATTCCCGGAATCGATGTCCCTTCCAATAATATCCCCAACACAGCGCTAACGATACGGTTTACCATACTGGATAGTACGGGCGAGGTGGAATATCAGGAAACCCAGGCCACCCAAACGGATGACTATGGCACGATCAACCTTACTATTGGTTTGGGACAAACAACAGGTGAGGGCATGGGCACTTTTGATCAGATCCTTTGGGACGGCCCAAAAACCTTAAATGTAGAAATCGATCTGGAGGCAGGTAGCAATTTTACTGCATTCAGCAGTCAACCCTTACACTACCTACCTTATGCCAGGCACAGGGAGCTTATCGCTGACGGAGTGACAAACCTGAACGACGACTTTTTCGTGAACAATGGAAGTAGCTCCCAATTCAGTGGCAAAGTTACGGTAGATGCCTTTATGCCCGAAACCAATCAATCGGATATAGACGCTTATCCATTGCTGGTAAAGGGCAGTAATCATGGGGTGGCCGTACAATTGAATAGTGGCACCCCTACTAGACAGGATAATTTTATGTCCTTCTGGAACGGGTCAGATCAACCTATAGGCCGTATTGAAGGTTTTAGGGCCTTTAACGATGTAAATCAGGGGTTTATTCTGGAAGTACTACTGGCCAATGAACCTACCGAAGAAGAGGCCCAGGAACAAGAGGACGATGATACGGCTCCCCCTGCCGCTGCCCCAAGTGATTTTGATGTGTACCTTAACAATGACTATTCCTTAAACCTTTTATTGGAATATATCGACCTACTTGAAGCATCGGCCTCTTTTGGGTTTAACCTAGGCGCCTGTATTGCCGGGGTAGGGATTGCAGGGGATTGCGATGATGCGGCTTGGTCGGCTTTTGCCCTCTTTACCCGAGGGGTACAAATATCCTTGTATGTAGCTTATCACGAAGCCAATGTGGGGGTGGCCTTTGAATCTGGCGGGGCGGATTATGCTGAATGGCTCAAAAAGTACGATGTTGACGAGACCATGGCCTTTGGCGATGTTGTTGGGGTGCGGGCCGGCGAGATATCCAAAAAATTTACGACCGCGGACCACTTTATGGTGATTTCCCAAAACCCTATTGTCTCAGGGGCCATGCCCCCTTCTGGAGAAGAGCATGCCTACAAACGGGTAGCCTTCATTGGGCAAACCCCAGTGAAAGTCTTAGGTAAGGTGAATAAGGGCGATTACATTCTTCCATCGGGCAATGGGGATGGGATGGCGATTGCCGTAGCGCCCGAGGCCATGCGCATTAATGATTACCAGCGTATCATTGGGGTTGCTTGGGAAGCCTACCAGGGCAACGAGCTGTTTTCCTACATCAATACGGCCGTGGGCATCAATCAAAATGATATGGCCAAGGAGATTACCGCAATGCAGTCAGTGATGAACGCTATGCAAACCGCCCTTATGGAGGCTAACCCAAACTACAGACCTACCTATTTTGATGTTGAAACCGTTTCCGTGTCCAACAATGTGAAGACCACCGCTTCAAAAAATTTGATGCAATTGGCCATGGACCAGTATGGTCTTAATATTGAAAGGGATAGGGAGGAAGTTTTGGCGGACATTTCAGGTTTAATGAAGATGGAGGACGCCCAAAACGAATACTTCAAATTTTCCGAAATGCCTTATTTGCAAGAAATGTTGGCAGACCCATCTTTAGAAACCATTGAAAAATACAACCAGTTTTATAGCAATGCACTCAAAAGTCTAAAATCAATGGTTAAACCTTGAAAAGGAGAAATTTAGTCCGATTAAGGGCGAATCAATAAATCCCCTTGGAAAAGGGGGTGAATTATGTATAATCAAATAAAACAAAAAAATGAAAAAAATTATGTATGTACCAATGCTTGTTTTAATGATGGTGAACCTCTCATGCTCAAAGGACGAACAAGCGGAACCTATTAATTCGAGCCTAACGGGAACTTGGAACGGCACTTATACCGGTGATGATAGGGGGATTTGGGTGGTAAGTGTGGATGGAAATGGAAATGTGACCGGCACGGCCACCTCCAGTTTCACTTCGGATTCTTCACCGATAACGGGTAAAGTAACAGAAAATGGCATGTTGGCCGCTACCCTTGGAAACACGGAGGACCGTGAATTCATTGGTCAATTAAGGGAAAACAACGAAGCCAATGGTACCTGGGTCGATGCAGGAAGGGAGATGGAAGGTACTTGGGAGGGAAGCAAACAATAAAAGATGGAATAAACTTCTTTGAAAATTTAATGCTTCAGTCGGCACCTAAAGTTGCGATTCAACAACTTGGTGTCGGCTGTTTTATTCATTTATAGAAACATCAAAGGAAATATATCGTATACGATTTATTTTAAGTAATTAATAATCAATACCTATTTTGATTTATCAGCAAAATCCAACTGGTCCACACTTACCTTCGTGGTAAACATGGGGTGGGGGACAAAGGTTTTAGAATCTCAACATCATAAACCCTTAATAAAACTGTCAAAGTCCAGATCTTTGTCAATTTCCAGTTTTTGCTTTAAGCGATATTTGGAGGTATGTATACTGGATGGCAAAACGTTAAGGATATCTGCAATTTCAGTATTATTGAGTCCCATTTTCACATAGGAGGCCAAGCGTAGTTCCTTATCGGTAATTTTAGGGTTGAGGCTTTTTAGCTTTTCATCAAAATCTTGATGTACTTCGGAGAAATAGGATTTAAAGACTTCCCAATCCTTATCCGCCGCACTTTGCTTTTTCAATAGCATAACAATACGCTTAAACTCAACCTTAAATTTTTCAGGAGAGTTCTTTACTTTCTCCAGATTGTCCTTTAATTCGGAAATGAACCTGCTTTTTTGGACCAAATGTAGGGTCTGGCTGGCCAATTCCTTCTTTTTATGTTCAATTTCTTGTTTATAGATTTCCTCTTGCTTTTCCCGTGCAAGACGGTTTTTTTTCACACGTTGGCGAAAACCAAAAAACAAAAGTCCGGACAAGGCGAAAGCAGAGAACATGCCCCCTGCATAAAGCCCTTTTCTTAGATTGCTGATTTCCACCTTTTGATTCAAGGTGGTTATCTCCTCTTTTTGAAGCGCAATTTCAGTTTCTTTCATTTCGGTTTGGTACTGAACCTCGAGTTTGTTGATCTGGTCTATTTTCACCTTTTGAAAAATTGAGTCATGTGAAATGAAATGTTTGGCCCTATAGTCGTAAGCGGCTTTATAATTGCCCATAGCGGCGTAGGTTTCCGCAATCATCAACAAGTTGTCTTTTGCCTCTACATTGGCCCCATTTGACAGAGCCAGTTCAAGGCTTTTTTTATAATTATAGAGGGCATCAGTATAATCATTCTGTTCGAAACGAACATTTCCTAATTTACGCAATGCAATAACCATAGAGGCCATATCGTTAATTTTCTCGGCTTCTTTAAAGGAGTCATTGTAATACTTTAGTGCTTTTTGAGTTTCACCTTTTTCAAAATATACATCGCCTATATGTCCGTATTCTTCAGCGGCTTCCACTTGATAATCATTCTCAAGAAAAAATTTCAATGAGGAAAAGTAAAGTTCCAAGGCCTCTTCATACCTTTTCTCTTTATAAAAGTTGGTTGCTCTATTAGAGCGCGAAATAGCTATGCACCAAGGAAAATCAAACTCGATACAAACAGATTCAGATTTTAAAAAATATTCGGTTGAAAGCTTTAAGTTGCCCAATTCAGAATGTATATTTCCAATGTTTACATAGGCACTGGCTCTATTTTCTTCCTCATCGCCCAATTCTTTTGACAATCGTATTGACGTCATATAACATTCTAGGGCCTCGTCGAGCCTTCCTAAATGACGAAGTGGTATGCCCATATTATTATAGCATACCTCTTGCATAGGTTTATTTTTTGCTTTTACAAAAGAATCAATGGCCATTTCATACTCTGTTACCGAGGGCAAATAATTACCAATCCCACTATTGTACTTTCCCTGATCGTATAATATATACCCCTGTAAATTGGAACTTATTTTTGTTCGATTAGCTAACGCTAAGGCAGAATCCAAATACGGTTTTGCCTGTGCAGGGTTTTTTCTAACATAAGTATTAAAAAGTGCACGGTAAGTCCAAATCAAGGCAGAGTCCTTTTGTTGTGGAACCAACCGCAACAAACTGTCTACCCTCTCTTGATCTTGGCCTATTGTTAATATTGGGATTAATAGTATCCATAAGGGTACCCAATTCTTCATAGTAATTTTACTTTTTAAGTTAAAAGACCTCAGTAATTCTGTTAAAATTGCCTCTTTTATAAAGATAATGCAACTAAATAGAGGATTTTGTCCCAAAAAGCAGCTGTCTAGGATTTGTATAGACATCTGTAATAAGATTGAGCAGTAAAATATTTTTTAAAATATTAATAATCAATTAGTTATGTTTTTATTGTACATTTCAATATTTCAATTGTCTAGGCTTCTTTAGTAGCTAAAACCCCATTTTGTCCATGGTTTGTCTAGTGTTGTTTTTAGGTTTCGCAAAGAGGCACCTCTAGTTTTGGAGTGTTGAATCTTAAAAAACCAAGAAGTTATGAAAACAGAACAATCCGTATTTAAAAAGAGACTTTTTATAGGTCTTTGTAGCATTTCCTTAGTCGTGTTTCAAAGTTGTAGTAAAGATGAAGTACTTCCTGATGATCCAAGCACGCCACAGTTTTCCAATAATGATGCAGATGATTTTAATACCGCTGTGGCCAATCTAAGTGCATTTAACCAACCAGAAGAGTCCCCTGTAGCACCGGCAGGCCAAGAGGAAACGGATAGAGTGGAAGACACCGAATATTCATGTGCTGTTAGAACCTATAAGGGCGCCCCCGGATATAATGAACTCTTTATGTTAGACCCAACAACCAATGTGATTTATCCAGGCGCTTTGTTAAAGGGAGAATCCATACCCACAGGTGAGTATATAAGGATTTCGGGAGAAAGGGCTCCTATTACTATATCTACTACTTTCTTTAATGCTGAGGGAAAGCCATCCGTTACCATTGAGGACCCTAGCCAAATAAGTGAAGTAAGGGATGGTATCGCCGAGCTGCTGAATAGAGAGATTAATGGAGCAACACCTGCAGAGCTGATTTCTGATGAATATGAAGCGTATTCCGAAGAACAATTATCGATCGCCCTAGGTGTCAATTACGGTAGTAGAACCAAAGATATTTCTGGGAGCTTTGACTTTAGTACAACATCGGTTAAGCGCAAGTATGTGCTGAAGTTCGTTCAGAAATATTTTACCTTGGATGTGGATGACCCAAAATTGCCAAGTAATTTATTTACAAAGCTGCCCAGTGTTGAGAGTTTAGGGTCGACTCATCCTGTTTTGGTGGAATCAGTTACGTACGGGCGATTGGTTTTTTACACTGTAGAATCGTCCTATAGTCTGAGTGACGTAGAAGCCGCTTTTTCTGCCGCTTATGAAATTGGAAAAAAGGGAGGTAGTGGAGAACTTGAAGTTAAGGATAAAAATATATTCGAAGAAGCCAGTGTTAAAGTCATTATTAAGGGTGGGTCTGGAAGCAGTGCAGCTCAAGCGGTTGGAGGTCTTAAGGACAATCCAAGTCAAATCTATGATTTTATAGCTACAGGTGGTAATTACTCCAAAGAATCACCAGGAGCGCCTATAGCTTATAAACTAAGTTATGTAAAAGAGGGTTTCCCAACAGCCAAAGTGGTATTGTCTACCGAATATAAAGCAAGAAGTTGTGATTTAACGCATCCACAGTTTAAAATCACCATTAAAAACCTGTTGGTGAACCAAACACCCGTTGGGACTTCGGAAGGACTTCATTTGGAAATTTGGGGCTCTGTAGAAGGTGAACTCAAAAAGAACGGATCAAGAGTGGGCAGCAGGGTAAGATGGGCTAGGGCCAGTAATAATGACCTGCAAATTCCCTATTTGCTTCCACATGATATCGACCAGAGCGTAACGGTTGAGGTGGAAAGGCCAGATTATGATAATGATTACATTGAGATTAAGGGCGACCTAAACGATAAAGATTTGTTCAGTAGTGATAACTTAGGGGTAAGGTCGCTTGAAATTCCATTGGTAGACCTAAAATTGGGAGAACCTCAAACCAAGCAATTAACATTCAATGAAGTTGCCCTACATCGCGTTCTAGCAACGTTTACTATTGAAAGAATGAAATAAGGAATTTAAAATGTAAAGAAGTAGTACGGCAGTCGGCACCTAAAGTTGCGATTCAACAACTTGGGTGTCGGCTGTTTTGTTTATTAAATTGCAAAACATCAATCCCATTGCTTTATCGGCGTACTGAGACCTTGATAAATGCAAACTCGGTTTACAACATTAACGTTCATTAATTCATTTACATCACCTTCTCCAAAAAGATGCGTTCCAGCTGCATTACCCTGGCTATCATAAGAAACCCCATTTTGAGAGTAGATACCTAAGAAACCTCGGCTATTGGTGGTAGATTGGCGAGCTCCCTTTAAAACAAAGTACTGCTGACCTTGATTGTGAACGGGCAGCGAATTTCCTACATCTACATAGTCCCCGGTAACGACACCATCGGATACCTTTACTTGGTTTTCGGCTACGGCATCCGCCAGAGCGAGATACTTAAAGGCAAAAATATAACTGTTTTCCGGAATACTGGAAAGATCGTTAGATACAGTAAAACCAGTATAGGTTTCAAATAGTTCTGAATTTGAACCTTGTGCGTACAAAAGATCCGTTGTTCCAGATTTACTAATGCTGTTAAGTTGTGTCGCGAGTTGTTCGTATTCCGCTTCGGTGATAAGCACCCAATTTCCTGAATTTCCTTCTTGATATGCTGCTTTTGAATCTGAAAGCCAATATTCGACATCATCAATATTGCGAATAGCAATTTGAACATCCCATTGTTCACTCTCTACCCCATTTGATGCCAGGACAATCCCGGTAATGGCAGTCCTTCGTTCATAATCAAAGGCTAGCGAATTTCCTACGGATAGCTCGCCTGTTGTACTATTTAGTTCAATCGCATCATCCACGGATGTGGAACGCAGGGTATATGTTAATGTTCCCGTTAATTTTGAATTCACCGTTGCTATCGATGCC
Organism: uncultured Flavobacteriaceae bacterium; assembly: GCA_963697395.1. GTDB lineage: Bacteria > Bacteroidota > Bacteroidia > Flavobacteriales > Flavobacteriaceae > Maribacter. Next base: position 372,129 of record CAVONX010000003.1, on the reverse strand, counting down.
CCTAAAACGGGGTTTTCATCCACTTCAGCCCTAACTATCAGTTCGTCATCTACCATTGGGGTGCCAACGGCGTCATCGCTACCGCATGAAATAAGAAAATTCAGCCCAGCTAGACAACAGACCACATATGCTATCTGTTTCATAACCTAGTTCTTTTTATGTTCTACCAATTCCAACTGGTCAACGCTCACATTGGTGGTAAACATGCCATAATTGACGACCGCTTTGCCTTTCTCCAACTTATCTATTGTGCCTACGGCTTTCCCATCTGTCATACGAACACGATCATCGATTTTAAAAACAGGTTTTGGTTTGTTTTTTTCTGTAAAAACAGCCTTTTTCTTCTCTACTTGTTTTTTCTCGCGGATGACCTCTACTTCTTTTTGAACTTCTTGGGCCACTTGAGCCTGTTTAGTGCGTTCCGATTTAGCTTCCTTTGACGTTTTTTTCTTGCGCTTGCTATTTTCGGTCTCTACCAGTCGTAATAGTTCGGAAACCAAAGGTCTTTTTTTATTATCCTGAAAATACTTGTCAGCCGCAAGATTAACTTTGTTGCCCAACTGGATCATGCGCTGATCGTGATCGTACAGTTCTTGGTAATTTTCAAGTTTCGATTTTATCTTGGCATTTAGTTTTTCCAATCTTGTGGCCTCTTCCCGTGCTTTCGTCTCTTCTTCCTTTAATCTGGAGCCGGTTTGCGCCATTTTACTGCGCTCTTTCTGCAATTTGGCTATGGTGGCATCAAAACGTACTTTACCGCGCTCTATCTTCTTCTTCGCCTTGTTGATGAGCGAGTAAGGAATACCGTTTTTTTGAGCCACCTCAAAGGTAAAAGAGCTGCCTGCCTCACCAAGAACCAATTGAAAGGTAGGTTCCAACGTTGTGCCGTTGAATAACATATTGGCATTGCTCATATGCGGTAATTCGTTGGCCAAGGCTTTTAGATTGGCATAGTGGGTGGTAATTACACCATAAGACTCCCTTTCATAAAATACCTCTAAAAAGGCTTCCGCCAGGGCACCGCCCAGCTCGGGATCGCTACCCGTGCCAAATTCATCTATTAAAAACAATGTACGATTGTTGCAACGCTTTAAAAATTGATTCATGTTCTTAAGCCGGTAACTGTACGTACTTAAATGGTTTTCAATAGATTGGTTGTCTCCGATATCTGTAAGTATCTTATCGAAAAAACAGACTTCGCTGCGCTCGTGTACCGGAATCAGCATACCACTTTGCAACATTATCTGTAAGAGGCCGATTGTTTTTAAGGTAATACTTTTACCGCCGGCGTTTGGACCGGAGATGACAATGATCCTATTTTCGTCATGTAGTTCTATGGTCTGCGGATAGGTCTTTTCGTTCTTGCGCTTGTTATTTAGAAATAATAACGGATGATAGGCATCTTTTAGATAGAGTCTGTTACCATCGTTCAATTTAGGTAGTAGTGCATTAATATCTTGAGCGTACTTTGCTTTTGCCGCTGTAACATCAATTTGTGTCAAATACTCCTGATATTCGCTTAAAAGCGCTCTAAATGGCCTAATTTGGTCCGTGAGCTGCTTTAATATCCGTTGCACCTCTTCCTTTTCTTCGAACTCCAGATTATTCAGCTCTCTGCTATACTTCAAAGCGGCCTCGGGCTCTATGTAAACAATACTTCCTGTTTTAGAAGTGCCCATGACCGTGCCTTTGACCTTTCTACGGTACATAGCCTTTACGGCGAGCACGCGGCGGTTCTCAACGACCGATTCGCGAATGTCATCCAAATAGTCGGATGTTTGGTAGGTGGCCAAGGCGGAACCAAAGCTTTGGCCTATTTTACCCCGTACATGGTTCATTTGCCGCCTAATGCTTAAAAGCGCATCGGAAGCATTATCCTTTACCTCCCCAAAACGGTCGACCACCCCATTGATCAGGACTGGAATGTCAGTGTTGGGTTCTAACTGCTCGGCGGATTCATGCAGCAACGGAAAATACTCCTTGAATTTTTTAAAGAATTTCTGGTGGGTGACAATAGAGTCACAAATACTCGCAATCCGTTTAAAACCCTGAAGTTCTAAGGTGGTATTTTCTATTTTCAACAACCGTAATTCTGAATTGATAGGGTCGAAACCGTGGTTGGGAATCCTATTGTCGCTGATGAAGGACGACAGGTATTCCGAGGTTTTCCCCAAGGCATTCCGTATGTCCGCTTCCTCCGAAAAAGGAACAATTTCTAAGGCCACCTGTTTACCCAACTCTGTATTGCAGCGGGCGGCCACCTGTTGTAAAACCGTTGGGAATTCTAAATCTTTTAATGTCTTGCTCTGTATGTTCGCCACGTTTTTATTTAATTGCCTGCAAAGGTAAGGATTGGTAGTGAGATTGAGTAATACGTATGGCTTCGTTATTGTTAGTTCGAAATCAAAAGGCAGATAGTAATTACATTCCCTTTTAGGTAAAGCTAAAACCTTTTATAGCTTTATTTTTTAAGAAGCTGGCATTATTAGATAATTTTTCCTTGTTACTATTGGACCTAGCCATAAACCTAAATTCGATTTAAGACCCAATGTACACTAATAAAAGTTTCACTCAGTATCATAAACCAGTTATGATCAAAGAGTTTAGATTGTAATGCGCCTAGTTTCATTCTGTTTATTTCAAAATTGTTATTAAAATCATATAGCCTAAAATGTTCAGCTCCATAACCTATTTAAATGGCTCCGAAGAGGTAAGATAGCTTTTTTTCTAGTCCATCTGTAATCATAAAAAACTATCGACAAGTTCTTAGCCAGTAGAATTTTGCATTAGCAAAACTTCATCCAACCAACCAAAACCGAAAGGTTAATACGTAGTTCAGTAAAACGAAATGAAGCTTAAATTTTTTAAGTTGCCATCCCGAGCTTTAAAACTACCAAACTTCGCTGAATATGTATTCCACACTTCAACTACAAATCCATATTTCAATGGTAGGAAAAAATTAATTTAGGCACGACCCAGAAGTTCTAGAGCGAACTCAAATATTACCGTATTTCATAGGGTTGAGCAATAAATTGGACTGTTTTCTGTTCTATTTAGACCAAAAACCTAAGAAGGCCTTTTAGGTCGTGGTCATTATACTTCGTCTTATGAAAAACCCGATTAACATCTTATTCTTTTTTGCGGGAATATTTATAGTCACATCTTGTGCATCGACAAACAGATTAACTATGGGGGTTACAGAACCAGCGATGGTTCATCTCCCTTCGGAGGTAAAGCGTATTGGAATAATCAATAGAAGCGAACCTTCCCAAGGAAACAAGGTCTTGGATAATCTTGATAAGGTATTATCGGCAGAAGGAATACACTTGGATGAAAAAGGGGCAGAGGCCGCTATTTCGGCATTGGCTTCCGAATTATTGGCAATCAAAGACTTTGAAAAAGTCGAAATTATTGAAGGGATTGAAGAGCTTAAAAAAGGTTTGGCCGTTATGCCTACTTCCTTATCTTGGGAAACCGTGGAACAATTGTGTGAACAATACCAAGTAGATGTCCTGTTCTCACTCGCTTTTTATGACACTAATACCAAGGCGGATTACAAATTAGCCACCATGAAGCTACCAAATAGCTTTGGTATTTCCGTAGATGTGCCGGCCCATGAGGTTACTTTGGCAACCACTGTGGTTAACGGATGGCGTATTTACGACCCACATACCAAAGAAGTTGTAGATGAGCATTTTTACGACAAAAACATGATGTTCGTGGGCAGGGGAATCAACCCTATGAAGGCCGTGGAGGCCGTCGTGGGTCGAAATGAAACCGTTAAGGAATACAGCAGAAATGTTGGTATTGCCTACGCCAATAGACTATTACCTAAAACTGTACGTATCTCAAGGGATTATTTTGTGCGTGGCAACGATAATTTCAAAATAGCCAAACGCAGGGCACAGGCCGGAAATTGGGAAGGCGCTGCAGAACTTTGGGAAAGGGAGTTGAACAACACCAACACTAAAATAGCAGGAAGAGCCCATTATAACATGGGCATTAGCAAAGAAATTAACGGGGATTTAGAGCAGGCTATTCTGTTCGCTTCCAAATCGTATACAGATTACAAAATCAATAGTGCGTTGGATTATGTAAACGTACTAAGATATCGTTTGCAGCAGAACCGTGTTTTAGATCAGCAATTAGCACGATAGCCTTCGCATTATTTACTATTTTTGGGTCTAACCCAAATTAATAGTATGCTAATCGAAAATATGCATCCATCATGGAAATGGCGTCTTTACCAAGAATTTGAAAAACCGTATTTCAAGGAACTAAAGTCCTATATATCGCATGAGTATGCAAATCATACATGCTATCCTGAAAAAGAAAACATCTTTGCAGCATTTGAATACTGCCCTTTTGAGGAAACCCAAGTTATTATACTAGGTCAAGACCCGTATCATGGGCAAAATCAGGCAAACGGACTCTGCTTTTCGGTACAGGATGGGATACCGCATCCACCATCCTTAATCAATATCTTTAAAGAGTTGCAAACCGATGTTCAAAAGCCTTACCCGGAAAGTGGCAATCTACAGACTTGGGCAAACCAAGGCATTTTGTTGTTGAACGCTACCCTAACCGTACGTGCCCATGAGGCGGGAAGTCACCAAAAAAAAGGCTGGGAAACGTTTACGGATGCGGTCATTAAAACCTTGTCCGATAACAAGGACAATTTGGTGTTTTTGCTATGGGGCGGCTATGCTAAAAAGAAGTCCAAACTCATAGACAGCACAAAACATACTATCCTTACTTCAGGGCATCCATCGCCTTTGAGTGCGAATAGAGGTCATTGGTTCGGAAATCGTCATTTTTCCAAAACAAATCATCTTTTGGCAAGATTCGGGAATAGAAATATTAGTTGGTAAGTTTGTTACATATTAATATTTTGACTAATTTTCTTAAGTAGACCAAAGTTTCCTACCTCTAAAAAAATGATATGAAAAAATTCGACTCCCTAAAATCCATTTTACTTGTTGACGATGATGAGGCAAGTAATTTTTTACATTCTATCTTCATTAATAAATTAGATATGGACATTGATGTAAATTCGGCTTTAAACGGTCAGGAAGCAATTGACTTCATATTGAACAAAGGACAAACCAAATTAGCGTTACCTTGCATGGTCATGTTAGACCTAAGAATGCCTATTGTAGATGGGTGGGAATTTATAAAAATGTACAAGGAGCATGTCCCGAACGAGGTAAAAAAACAGTTGTTGATCGTATTGGTGACAATTAGTGATAATAGCCAAGATAAAGAACGTGCCACCAAAGAGCCCGATATTGTTGACTATGCACAAAAACCACTATCGGACAGTACGTTTAAAAAACTTATAAAAAAGCACGTAACCTTCTCTTTAGACAGCTAACTTTTTAAATTAAAAAGCGAGAAGGTGTTAATTTTTCCTTCACTAGACCAAGATTAAATAGTGTGTCCTGTATGCTAGCCAAAGTTGCTATGGGCAGTTGTTCAGAACTCCACCTTGTAAGCGCCAACCAATCGGTTACATCGCCAAGCTGTTGTCCGTATCTATTGGCCAAGGTTCTGTCTATACTTGGAATAGACTTGAATTCTGAAGTATACATATTTATGATTTCCAAAATGTGACCTAATACACCTGGGTTATTTTCAATAAAATCAATGGTTCCCACAAGCATAAAACAGGGCCAAGGGGTGGGGCAATCCCCCAAACGTCTAAAGACACCTTGATCTACCAAGGGTTTCGTAGTAAAACGTTCCCACATAAAATAGTCTGCTGTACCTTCAGCAAGAGCATTGACGGCGCCCTCGAGGCTATTTATAACTTCAAAAGAAAGATCGTTTAGGTCCCAATTGTGTTCTTGGGCATTTACGTAGGCCATTAAATGGCTCCCGCTGCCAAACCGGCTAATGGCTGCTTTGGTATGTTCTAATTCGGCGATAGTCTGGAATGTACTACTAGCCGCTACATGAATACCCCAAAGCAGGGGCGATCCGACATACTGTTGTATGATTTTGGACGGATTACCTTCGGATATGCTTTTAATTATACCTTCTGTTAGGATTATTGCGAGGTCGGACTCACCGTCTGCCAGCAATTGACACATTCTGCCGGTTCCCTCAGGAATATCCTCCCATTGTAGGTCGATGCCCCTGTCTGAAAAGGCACCTTCGTCAATAGCCAAATGCCAAGGCAGGTTGAAGTGTTCTGGAACACCTTTAATTTTTACGGTTTTCACTAGGAAGTCAATTTAGCTAAGGTTAATTGAATGAGTTCGTCTACCGCTTTGGACGGGTTTTCGGAAAATTCACCTGTGGCCCGGTTTGCCAAAATACAGTTCAAGGAAACAGCACGGTGACCCAAAAGTTTGGCGAGGGCATAAATGCCTGATGTTTCCATTTCCAGATTGGTTATACGTTTATTTTTGAATGAAAAACTTGCTATTTTCGACATGATTTCCGGTTGGCTTGGCGCTAAACGCAACTCACGCCCCTGTGGTCCATAAAAGCCTGTATTTGTGGCAGTAAACCCAAATCGTATACGATTATCACTTAAGATTTTCCCTAATTCCTTGTCATAATCTACCACATAGGGTCTTGCTTTTTCAGGTGCCCATTGGGTGTGGTCTACAAAGGCATTTTCCATATCGCTCCAATCTGAAAAACCATGCTGGTAAAAATGTAGTAGCCCGTCAAATCCAATGGCTTGTTCACTCATTAAAAAAGAATTTACCGGGATATCCGGTTGAATAGCGCCAGAGGTACCGATCCTGATAATATTTAATCGTATACGATTTTCTTTAGGAGTTCTGTGGCTAAAATCGATATTCGCAAGAGCATCCAACTCGTTTAGCACAATGTCTATATTGTCCGTTCCTATTCCAGTGGAGATGACACTAAGTTTTTTGTTATTTAAGGTTCCTGAATGGGTCAAAAATTCGCGCTTCCCTTTTTTCAGTTCTATGGTATCAAAATAGTTGGAAACTTCCGATACTCTTTGCGGGTCTCCGACCGTAATCAGCGTAGTAGCTATGTCCTGTGGTAATAGATTGAGATGATAAATGCTACCGTCGGCATTTAATATAAGCTCGGAGGGGCTTACTATCATGTTACAACTTTAGTATTCTGCTGGTATCCGTGTTATAAAGGAAATTATATTTTAAAGCACCTCCCAGATACACATCATTATCCTTTATACAGGAATAATAACTGGTCTTGCCTTCCAATATTTCTTTGCCTTTCTTGGTGAGGCGAACGGGATTAAAGGTATTGAACAATGGCTTTAGACGGGTTATGGCCCTTTCATATTGAGTATCTCCAAAACCTAGATTGCCTTGATTTTGCAACATGGTATTTACAAGTTCATTTCTAGTGGTGGGCCTTTTATCTATAGCCACCTTTAGAATATTGTTTTCCATATTGTTTAGACCGTTGACAATACTGGGAAATCGTTTTAGATGACTTTTTATGGCGGCTCCTAGATAGGAGAATTGATAGTCCTCAAAATCAGAGAGATTTTCCAATCGCATTGGATTGTTACTGCAGTACAATTGCCAAACATAGTCGGCATACTCTATATCGTCTTGCGACAATACTTTTTTATTCTTAAAAAGACTTAACAATTGGTCATCAGACAAGTCATTAATGCCGTACATTTTACCGGATCCGTCTTCATCACCGCTGCAGACCAATGAAATTTGAGCATATTTTCTATTTGCGAGCAACCAACTAATGACTGCAAGCATATTCACTTGACAAAAGAGATCATATTCAAACCAGAGCACAATTTGGTCCTGTTGTTTATGATTACAAAGTGACCGATATTCCTTTAAAGTCTTTTCAATAAACCAAGATTTGGATACTTTGTAATTCTTATGAAGAAACTCATAACGTGTTTTCCAAAACGTCTCACTTCCCACATTGGTAAGCGTTTTTCCTTCGCACAGCATTTCACGCCATGTGATGACATCACCCTCGATGTCCATATTTTTGAGACGTTGGGTAAAAATATCACCGTTAGTAATATGTAGTAGGGAACTCATTTCCAATGTAGTGCTTTTGGTTCTAGGCCTATAAATATAATGTTTATGTCAAAAACTAAAAAAAAATTAACAAAAAAAGAGCAATTTATGTTTTCCTTTAGATCCAGAAAACTGGTAATCAGCCTCCTACCCGTTTTACCTTAAATCCTTTCTCCTTTAAAAGCTGCATTATCCTATCCCTAAAATCACCTTGAATAATAATTTGATCATTTTTAAAACTGCCGCCCACACTCAGTATGGTTTTTAATTCTTTCGCCAATTTCTTGAAATCTGAATCGGCTCCCGTGTACCCTTCCAAAATGGTAATCGGTTTTCCTTTTCGCTTTTCATATTTACAGATAATGGGATTTTCCTGCATCCAGATTCCATCACTAGGTATTTCTTGCTCGCTTTCTTCCTGTTCGTGCTCCGGGAATAAATTTTTTAGCTGGTCCTTTAGATCCATACTTACTTTTTAATCAATCCTAATTCAATCAACCGTTCGTGTAAAAATTCTCCTGCGGTAATATCCTCAAAACCCTTCGGGTGCTTGGCATCTATACAATTATCCAGACAATTTAAAGGCATTTCGCTTACAGGATGCATGAAAAAGGGGACCGAATATCTAGAACTTCCCCATAGTTCCCTTGGCGGATTTATCACTTGGTGGATGGTAGACTTTAATTTATTATTGGATAATCTGGAAAGCATATCTCCAACATTGATCATCAGCTGGTCCGGTCTTGCTATGGCATCTACCCATTCCCCGTCATGGTTTTGCACCTGTAATCCTTTACCGTGGGCACCCATCAAAAGGGTAATCAAATTAATATCGCCATGGGCCGCCGCTCGCACAGCATTCTTAGGCTCCGATGTTATGGGTGGATAATGGATGGGCCTTAGAATGGAGTTTCCATTGGTAATAAAATCATCAAAATAAGTTTCCTTTAAATCCAAATGCAGTGCCAAGGCCCGTAAGACGTACCTAGCGGTTTTCTCCAGCATTTGAAAGGTTTCTTTGCCCACCTGATTAAATTTGGGAAGTTCAGTGACCGTAACATTATCTGGATAGTGCTCCGATAGTTTAGCGCCTTCGGAAATATACTGACCAAAATGCCAAAATTCCTTTAAATCCCCTTCAGTTCTGCCCTTGGCATGTTCCTTTCCAAAAGAAGTATACCCTCTTTGTCCTCCAATACCTTCAATCTCATAGGAATCCTTCACCGCTTGGGGAAGTTGGAAGAATTTTTTTATTTCCTTGTAAAGGTCAGATACAAGTTCTTCCGATAAGAAATGCCCACTCAGGGCCACAAAACCTATTTCCTCAAAAGCTTTTCCTATTTCCTCTATAAATTTTTGTTTTCGCTTAGGGTCTCCCGAAATAAAATCTGTCAAATCCACGCTAGGTACCAGACTCATAATTTGTTTTTTTCTATTTAGGCAAAATTACAAATTATTGTTTAGCTCCAAACCTGTTATAATAATTATGAATGTGCCGTTTTTTGTTACATTTATACCTTAATTCAAAATAGAAGGCCGTAGACATGGATTATACGCAATTTAAGGTGGCAGAAAGCACTCAATTAAAACTTTACAAGCGATTGTTGAGGCCAAGAATGATAGAGGAGAAAATGTTGATACTGTTACGACAGGGACGCATTTCCAAATGGTTTAGCGGTATTGGCCAAGAAGCGATCTCTGTTGGGGTTACCAGTGCCTTGACGTTGGAGGAGTACATTTTGCCCATGCATAGGAACCTCGGCGTTTTTACTACAAGAAATATTCCTTTAAGCAGATTATTCGCCCAATGGCAGGGCAAAGCCAGTGGATTTACCAATGGCAGGGACCGGAGTTTCCACTTTGGCACACAAGCTTATAAAATTATTGGAATGATTTCGCACTTGGGTCCGCAATTGGGTGTGGCAGATGGCATTGCCTTAGCGCATAAGTTACGAAAAGAGCAAAGTGTTACGGCTGTATTTACCGGCGAAGGTGCCACAAGCGAAGGTGATTTCCACGAGGCTTTAAACGTAGCGGCTGTTTGGGAGCTACCGGTACTGTTCTGTATTGAAAATAATGGCTACGGACTCTCTACGCCAACCAACGAGCAGTTCAGATGCGAACATTTGGCCGATAAGGGTATTGGTTACGGCATGGAATCCCATAGTATAGACGGGAATAATATACTGGAAGTCTATAGCAAAGTAGATGCACTATGCAAAGATATCCGAAACAACCCAAGACCGGTTCTACTGGAGTTTAAAACGTTTCGTATGCGCGGTCACGAAGAGGCTAGTGGTACAAAATATGTTCCACAGGCCATGATGGATGCTTGGGCCGAAAAAGACCCATTAGAAAACTTTGAGCGCCATCTTATTGCAAAGGGTATTTTAACCGAAGCTGAAAGAGAGGCATTTAAACAAGAAATCACAAAAGAAATAGAGGAAAATTTAACGATTGCCTTTGATGAACCGGCCATAGAATTTAATGAAAGTAAAGAATTAGGTGACGTTTATTTAAATTTTGATTATAAAGAAGTTACGCCTAATATTCATAAAAGGAATATACGACTTGTAGATGCCATTTCGGACGGACTTCGAGGGGCGATGGAGAAGTATGACAATTTGGTTATTATGGGTCAGGATATAGCCGAATACGGAGGGGTTTTCAAAATTACCGATGGCTTTGTGGAAGCTTTCGGAAAGGAACGTGTAAGGAACACCCCAATTTGTGAATCGGCCATAGTTTCTGCGGCCATGGGCTTATCCATTAACGGAATGAAGGCAGTTATGGAAATGCAATTTGCGGACTTTGCTACAAGTGGTTTTAACCCTATCGTTAACTATTTGGCCAAAAGCTCACTACAGGTGGGGCGAAAATGCCGACGTTGTTATCCGTATGCCTTGCGGTGGTGGTGTGGCGGCCGGTCCTTTTCATTCGCAGACCAACGAAGCATGGTTTACCAAAACACCAGGACTCAAAGTTGTGTATCCCGCCTTTCCATCAGATGCAAAGGGACTCTTGGCCACCGCAATAGACGACCCAAACCCCGTTCTCTTTTTTGAACACAAAGCCTTATATAGAAGTGTCTACGAAGATGTATCCACCAACAGTTATACCATCCCTTTCGGTAAGGCCAATGTATTAAAAGAAGGCCATCAGGTAACCATAGTCACTTACGGTGCCGGTGTTCATTGGGCCTTGGAGCTTCTTGCTTCCCACGAAGAAATACAAGCGGATCTCCTAGACCTAAGAACCCTTCAACCCTTGGATATGGAAAGTATCTATATTTCTGTCAGAAAAACAGGAAAACTGATAGTTTTACAAGAAGACAGCACCTTTGGAAGCGTAGGAAGTGATATTTCGGCAAGTGTTATGGAACAGTGTTTCGAATACTTGGATGCTCCCGTAAAAAGAGTAGGAAGCTTGGAAACGCCCATTCCCTTCAATCCGGAGCTGGAGCGTAACTACCTGGCCAAATCTAGGTTCGAAAAGGAATTGTTGACACTATTGGCTTATTAATCATCAACGGTTAGGATAAGCTAAAAAAGAGTAATTCAAAGTAGTGGCCATACTACATTTATAGTAATCATCGTTATATATCCTTGGTAAAAATCCAATACATAGATTCTGACGTATATAATGTTAATCACAAATCTAAAAGTATACATGAAAAAATTAATTTTGCTATTAAGCGCTTGCGCTCTAATCGTTTCTTCCTGTTCCGTTTCTAAGGACGCAAGGGGAAAAAGAAATATTCTGAGCGGTTCTTGGACACTCAACAACGTCTCTTTTGCCAATAATACCGGTAATTTTAAGGCAGTACTCTTCAACGACGTAGAAGATATTTGTTTGGAAGGAAGCGATTGGTTCTTCCGTGATAATAATAGCACTGGCAGGTACACCATTTCCCCATCCACACTTTGCAGTGGAGGCGACCGTTTCATTCGTTGGTCTGTTGTAGAGGGAGGAATGAACGGTACCAGTCAGTTACAGTTTAAGTTTATCGATGAAAAATTGAAAGATATATCCGGCGGTACAGGATACAGACTAAGTATAGAAAGTCTTACCGAACAGGCGATGCAACTTAAATCCAACGTTACCGTTGATGGCAAACCAGTAAGCGTCATCTACGACTTTACAAGAAAATAAAAACCCCTAATAAAAGATAATATGATAAATACAGGAGTAATTAAAAGTTCCGCATATCTCATGGCCTTTACGATGATCATGAGCTGTAGCCCAATTAAAAATGCCAATAAAACCCAAAAAGGTGCTGCGATAGGAGTAGCCGGAGGAGCCGTCATAGGTGGCGTGCTAGGAAACAATTTGGGTAAAGGAGGCAATACAGCCCTTGGCGCCATCATTGGTGCCGCCATTGGTGGGGCAGCAGGTGGGTATATTGGTAACCGAATGGATAGGCAGGCGGAACGTATCGAGGAGGAAATTCCGGGAGCTGAGGTAAAAAGGATCGGGGAAGGCATTAATGTTACTTTTACACAAGATGCCGGTGTGCATTTTGATACCAACAAATCCGACGTAAAGGGAACATCGGCCTCCACCTTGGATAAATTGGTAAGTATTTTTAAAGAATATCCAGACTCCAATATTTTGGTGGAAGGTCATACGGACAGTGCAGGTGCCGAAGAGTATAATATGAATCTTTCCAGACAACGGGCGGAATCAGTTACCAATTATTTGACCTCCAAGGGTATAGCTGCCAGTCGTTTGACCACTAAATGGTACGGTGAACTACAACCTATTGGCGATAACGAAACAGTGGAAGGAAAGACAAAAAACAGAAGGGTAGAGTTGGCCATCGTAGCAAGCGAGGAGCTTAAACAGGAAGCGGTTAAGGAAACGGGCAATTAACACAGCGCCCTCTACAAAACACAAATTAAAATCCCCGTTTTCACGGGGATTTTTTTGTGGAAAGGCGTAACTTTAACTGGTTGGAAAAAAAAGACGTGATTATTGTAGGAGGCGGGCTGGCAGGACTCACGGCAGCCACTGCGCTGTCCGGTTTTGGGCATAGCGTGCTGCTATTTGAGGTCAACACGTATCCGCACCATAAAGTCTGTGGAGAGTATGTTTCCAACGAAATAAAACCCTATATGGAATATTTGGGAGTCGATATGATGTCAGTGGGTGCAGCATCAATTACCGATTTTGAAATAAGCAGCGTAAATGGGACTAAAATAGCGACGAAACTGCCGCTTGGCGGTATGGGCATAAGTCGGTTTCTGTTCGATGACCTACTGTACGCCAAAGCAAAAGAACAGGGGGTAAGCTTTTCTTTCAAAAAGGTTACGAATGTTAGCTTTAACTCAGAAACATTTACCGTTAATAGTGATGGAAAAGCTTATACAGCAAAAATGGTCCTGGGCGCCTATGGCAAACGTTCCACACTGGACAAAACCCTAAAAAGAACCTTCAGCTTTAAAAAACAGGACTGGCTGGCAGTAAAAGCACATTATAAACATCCTGATTTCCCAGAACACCTTGTGGCACTCCATAATTTTGAAGGCGGCTACGGCGGACTTTCCAAAACAGAGACCGGAGCTGTCAATTTCTGTTATCTAGCGCATTATGACAGTTTTAAAAAATACAATGATATAGATACGTTTAACAACAAAGTGGTGGCCAAAAATCCGCATTTAAGGGAATTCTTTGCGGTGTCGGAGCTGATTTTTGACAAACCCCTTGCCATAGCTCAAATTTCTTTTGATAAAAAAGAGCCTGTTTTGGACCATATCTTGATGTGCGGCGATACGGCTGGACTTATACATCCGCTTTGTGGTAACGGAATGGCCATGGCCATACATAGTGCTAAGTTAGCTTCGGAAATAGCACATCGATTTTTGAGTGAACCCGATTTCGATCGTAATCAAATGGAAAAAGAGTACGCTAGCCAATGGAATACGGTTTTTAAAAAGCGATTATGGTTCGGAAGGAGATTACAACATGTACTTTTGGATAACAGATGGATGAATGCCGGAATTAAGTTGGCCGGTGGTTCTACTTCCATTTTAAAATATGTAATTTCAAAAACCCATGGAAAACCGATAGTATGAAAAACGACTGGAGCAAGAGAAGTGAGCGTTTGGAAATCATGGATAACTTTAAAGGCGGTATAGAGGAGTTGGAAACCGTTCTGAACGACATTACCCGAGTAAATCGTATTTTAGGCGGCAATAAAATTACGGTAGATGCTGTTTTTAAACTGATTGGAGAAACTATAAAAGAATCGTATACGATTTTAGATATGGGCTGTGCGGACGGAAGCATGCTTAGAAATATCGCTTTAGAGGCCAGAAAACGAAAAATAAAGGTACAATTGATTGGAGTGGATTTAAACAGCGATTCTCTGTTGCTAGCGCAAAAGGCGTCCATAGATTTTCCCGAGATAAGCTATCAATCGAAGAATATTTTAACGGCGGATTTCTCGGATTTTGAATGTGATATTGTAATCACCACCTTGACCATGCATCATTTTTCCGATAACGGAATCCTTGCCTTTCTTCATCAGTTCGAAAAATTGGCATCCATTGGAATCGTCATAAACGATCTGCAACGAAGTAAACTTGCGCATATCCTTTTTCAGGCCTTTAGTATCGTGTTCATTCGCACTAAAACGGGACGGATAGACGGATTGATATCCATTACAAAAGGATTTTTAAGAACAGAATTAGATGCCTTTGCCCGGCGCTTGCCCAATATAAATCATCAAATTAAATGGAAATGGGCCTTTAGATATGTGTGGGTTATGCGCAAGAAGCGACAAATACAACTATGAATAAAACAAGAATAGTAGCCGTTACCAAGGAACTGCCACAATATTGCAGGGAAACAAGGGACATATTGCCCTTCGTTGAGTTATGGCTTCAAGGACAGGATGACCGCTTTAAAAGAAAGGTGATAAAGATATTTGAAGGTGCCGCGGTAGATAAACGCTACAGTATAATGGATCCCGAAGAGGTATTTCTTACCACTTCTTTTGAAGATAAAAACGGTATTTATGCTCGCGAGTGTAAAAAATTAGGTACCTCAGTACTCAAAAGTGCCCTGAACAAGGCAAACTGGCAACCGGAATCCTTGGATTACATCATTACCGTAAGCTGCACCGGCATTATGATTCCCTCTTTGGACGCTTATTTGATAAACGCACTAGACCTGCGCCAAGATATTGTTCGACTTCCGGTAACAGAAATGGGTTGTGCAGCAGGCGTATCCGGACTTATTTACGCCCATAATTTTTTAAAGGCGAATCCCAACAAGCGAATTGCTATCGTTGCGGTAGAGAGTCCCACAGCTACCTTTCAGCTCAATGATTTCTCTATGGCCAATATGGTCAGCGCCGCTATATTTGGAGATGGCGCGGCCTGCGTTCTGTTATCTTCTGAAGAAAGTGCGGAAGGCCCAAGTATTGTTGGGGAAGAGATGTATCATTTTAAGGACACCTCACATTTAATGGGATTCGACTTAACCAACCATGGATTAAAAATGATTTTAGACCCTGCTGTTCCAGAAACCATAGCTGACCATTTTCCGAATATTATACATCCTTTTTTAGAACGGTATGGTACCGACATAACCAAAGTGGACCATTTAATTTTCCACCCTGGAGGAAAGAAAATAGTCCAGACCGTTGAGGCGCTGTTTGGTAGTTTGGGCAAGAATATAGATGATACAAGGGCCGTTCTTAAGTTATATGGCAATATGAGCAGTGCTACGGTACTATACGTATTAGAGCGATTTTTGGAAAAGAATATTGCATCCGGGGAGCAAGGATTAGTGCTGAGCTTTGGCCCAGGGTTTTCTGCCCAACGGGTGTTGTTGGAGTGGTAAAAAGGTGACAGGCTTCAGATTTTAAATAAGAGGTATTTATAAATGGCTATGACGAACAGCGTTTTAAAAGAATTTCAACAGGAAACTGCTATTTCTTGGGCCTTAATTTTAGGGGGAAGCAGTGGCCTTGGTCTCGCTACGGCCAAAAAACTGGCCACTCATGGATATCATATTTTTATTGTGCATCGCGATAGGCGTGCTGATATGGAAGAGTTGGAGTCGGACTTTGATACGATTAGAAAACAGGGCGTAGAGTTGAAAGCGTTCAATATGGATGCCTTAAATTCGGAAAAACGTCATATGCTGTTGGAAGAAGTATCCGGCATACTTTCAGATGGATCTAAAATCAGCGTTTTGGTGCACAGTATTGCCAAAGGAAGCCTAAAACCTATGAAAGGCGATGGGAATGAGATGTTGTCGTCTGTTGATATTCAATTAACTTTTGAAGCGATGGCACTTAGTATTTATGACTGGACAAAAGCCCTACTTTTAAAAAACCTTTTCGCTGCAGACACGCGGGTCATTGCCTTCACAAGCGAAGGAAATACCAAAGTTTTACCGCATTATGGGGCGGTTTCGGTTGCGAAAGTTGCTTTGGAGGCGCTTGTTCGAAATATGGCGGTAGAGTTTGCACCACTAGGTATAAAGGCCAATTGTATCCAGGCAGGTATTACCAAAACAAAATCTTTTGATATGATACCTGGTTCTGAGGTGATTGAGGCCAATGCGATCCTGCGCAATCCTAACGGAAGGCTCACGACGCCCGAAGATGTAGCCAATGTGGCTTACCTTCTTACCAGTAAGGAAGCAGAATGGATTACCGGTACGGTAATCAAAGTAGATGGAGGGGAAAGTTTGAGATGACACACAAAGCAGCATGAGCAATCAAGAACTAATAGACCTACTACCGTTTAACAAACCTTTTCTTTTCGTAGACGAGCTAATTCAGGTCAATGATTTGGGTGCCGAAGGAACATTTACCTTTACGCCCGAGTTGGAGTTTTACAAAGGGCATTTTAGGGGACATCCGGTTACGCCAGGTGTCATTTTAACCGAATGTTGTGCACAGATAGGCTTAGTTTGCTTGGGTATTCATTTATTACAACACGAAAAGGGAATTGAAAAAATGAAAATCGGGATGAGTAGTTCACAAATGGACTTCCTTAAACCGGTCTATCCCAATGAAAAAGTGCGGGTTATTTCAAAAATAATATATTTTAGATTTCAAAAACTAAAGTGTGAAGTACGCATGTTCAATGCCAACAATGAATTGGTCTGTAAGGGCGAACTTGCCGGAATGATAACCACCGAATCCAATGAATAGACGTGTTGTAGTTACTGGATTGGGCGTATGCGCACCGAATGGGGTGGGACTTCCGGATTTTACAAAAGCCTTGACCCATGGTACTAGTGGCATTCGATTTCAATCGGAGTTGGAGCGTCTAAATTTTGGATGCCAAATCGCTGCAAGTCCGTTAGTTAAAGATACTATTCTAAACAACTACTTTACACCTTTACAATTACGTGGCTTAAACGCATCTGGACTGGTCTATGGTGTTTTGGCAGGTATGGATGCCTGGACGGATGCCGGTTTGGAGCCGAATACCACCCTAGAACCTACTTGGGATTATGGGATATTATTTGGCACAGGTATTTTAGGGGTAGATAAGTTTAGGGAAGCCATAGTCATGATCGATGATAAAAATGTAAGGCGCTTGGGCAGCACCAGTGTTTTACAGACCATGGCAAGTGGCATTAGTGCCTACCTTGGAGGTAATCTAGGCTGCGGTAACCAAGTCACCACCAATTCATCGGCATGCACTACGGGCACGGAAGGTGTTTTAATGGGTTATGATCGTATTGCCAGTGGAAAAGCGGAAATCATGCTTGTGGGCAGCTGTAGCGATAGCGGTCCCTATGTGTGGGGCGGTTTTGATGCCATGCGTATTCTTCCTAGGGGTTATGAAAACAATCCGTCCGCAGCAAGTCGGCCAATGAGTGCCTCTGCAAAAGGTTTCGTTCCTGGAAGTGGGGCAGGGGCACTGGTGTTGGAATCCTGGGAAAGTGCGCAAAAGCGAGGTGCAAGAATATATGCCGAAGTCTTGGGTGGAGAAATAAATTGTGGTGGACAATTGGGAGAAGGTTCTATGACAGCCCCTAATAGCATTGCAGTACAAAGATGCATCCGTAACGCAGTAAAAAACGCCGGAATACAGGCCACCGATATCGATGCCGTTAACGGTCATTTGACCGCTACCACAAAAGATAGCTTGGAAATAGCGAACTGGAGTAGGGCCTTAGAGCGGAGTGGAACGGATTTTCCTTATATAAATTCCTTTAAGGGCATGATAGGCCATTGCTTGGCCGCAGCGGGAAGTATCGAATGTGTGGGTGCCATTCTACAGTTTCAGGAGGGTTCCATTTTTGGAAACGTCAATTGTGAGGACATCCATCCGGAAATAACGGAAATACTATCGGAAACCCGGATTCCGCGTAAAACCATTTCATATCGGCCAAAAATTATCGCAAAAGCAAGTTTTGGCTTTGGCGATGTAAATGCTTGTGTTATTTTTAAGGAGTATACAGCTTAAAGTTGCCCATTGTGTAAACTGAAGAGACAAAAAATTGCGTTAAAAAATAAATGAATATGACAAAAGAAGAGCGTTATCAGAAATTAAAGGATATTATACAACTATATTTGCCTGAGGATGTGAAGGTAACGGATATTCAAATGAATAGTAACTTTATATCTGAATTAAATATCAACTCCGCTAATTTGGTAGATATCGTTTTGGATGTGGAGGATGCTTTTGACATTCGTTTGGAGAACGAGGATATGGATCAAATGCAAACTGTAGCCAATGCATTGGCCATTGTGGAAAACAAACTTTCGGGAACCTAGAGCGATACAACGAGTACTACAGTTTGAAATACCTGAACCCAGTTATTACTATTTCTTAAGAGCGGCTTACCAGAAAGGACTATGCTATTGTTCCTCTTTTTTCTCCGGTATAAACAACGAAGCCAATACGCCCGATAAAAGGGAGAGCGAGATTACGGACAGCGAAAGCCATTCCGGAAACTTAACGTGATGCACCAAAAGCATCTTGACGCCTACAAAAGCTAGGATAACCACCAGACTGTAATTGATGAACCTGAACTTGGCAAGCATCCTGGAGATTAGAAAGTACATAGAACGCAAGCCTAGGATAGCCAAGATGTTGGAGCTGAACACAATAAAAGGATCAGCGGTAATAGCCAAAATGGCAGGAATACTGTCCAGCGCAAAGAGAATATCGGTAAGTTCTATGACTACCAAAGCTACAAATAGGGGCGTTGCCGCCTTTACCCCTTTTTTCCTGATAAAAAAATCATGACCATGTAGCTCGGAAGTAATCGGGTAGATTTTTTTCAGCTGTCTAAAAACAAAGGAGCTTTTTGGATCAAAAGCATGTTCGTCACCGCTTCTGAGCATTTTAAAAGCAGTAAATAATAGGAATGCCCCAAAAATATAGATGACCCAATCGAATTTTGTAATCAAGGCCACTCCAAAAAGAATCATTAGCGCCCGGAAAACAATGGCGCCCAAAATTCCCCAGAAAAGGACACGGTGTTGATATATGGCGGGAATTTGAAAGGCGGAAAAAATAACGGCTATAACGAACACATTATCAATACTTAAGGAAAGCTCAATCAAATAGCCCGTAATGTATTTGAGCACTGCGTCATTTGGGGTTAGTCCCGTTGGGTTATCCGTTAAACCCGAAGAGAATAGCCAATAAATAACACCACTAAATGCAAGAGCCGTGGTTACCCATATAGCTGTCCAAATACTGGCCTCTTTAGACTTAATAACATGGTCTTCCTTATTGAAAACCCCTAAATCCAAAGCTAAAAAAATGATTACACACGCGATAAAAACTATCCAGACCCACATAAAATACCAATTTATCGTGCGAAGTTAAACATCATTTTTAAAATTTTAAGCTACCAAAGCCAACATTATGGATGCAAAGGCTTTTTTTAAAATGATTGTAGGGATTAATAGTGATATCAAAGTGATTTTAAGTCAAATAACCAGTACTATTCCAGCTCTAATTGAAATTGAAGCGTTACTTTATTGGCTTCCCTGCTTTTCTTAAATATCGTAATATCAAAATCAGTAGTAAATAGGGTAGAGGTACCCTGCAGATTTTTTCCGTTTTTCATGAATTCAATTTCAATAGGTTTTGAAATACCCTTCAGCGTAAGCATACCATGTACCACTATGACATCACTATACTCTTTAAAGGCTGTGCTTTCAAATGAAATTAACGGAAAGGTATCTACATCAAAATAGGATCTTCCTTTTAACGCCCAATCGCGAATAAAATTTCCCGTTTTTAAGGTTTCGGAACGTACAGAACCCTCCATAGTGGAATTTTTGAGGTCGTTCCAATCAATTTTGGATGTTGAGACAAAACCGGAAACCGAACCCTCTACCTCCTTTTCAACAAAGGTAAAATCAACAGAACCAGATACTATATCTAGGGATTGGGCTTGGGTAACGTAGCAAAACCCAACAAACCAGTAAACGAAGAGCATATATTTCATGGCATATGTAATAAAAGTCGGTTCCCCATTGAATACGCATAATCAAAAAAAGCCTCTCTTGACTAAAGAGAAGCTAAGAATTGTAATGGCTTGCCAAGCCCGACCTACAACCTAGTGGGATTTCATTTTCGCCTTTCGTTTTTGCAGTTGACGGTCCAAATCACTTACCGAAGCCGCAATAGAAGCTTCAAAACTACCGGTGCTGGATTCTGCAAATAAACGTGGTCCAGGAGCACTTAAACGGATGTTACAAATCATTCCCTTATCTGGCGAAGAAGTGTTTTCTGTCTTGAAAAATACATCTGCACGGACAACGAAATCAAATTTATCCAATAATTTATCCAGTTTCTTAGCGGCCATAATCTCTAGTCGGTTACTGGCCTTTACATCATCATATTCAAAATTGATATTCATACCTTATAAAGTTTAGATTAAGATATGAAATTCCGCCCGATTAGAGCACGATTGTATGGGTCAATTTTAGCTTAATTTCGGTCAGTAGCCATTATCTCTTGATATACTGCTATTTACGACAAACAAGTACGAATAAACAGATATCCTAAATAAAAAATAAAGATCTTAACCTAATCATAGGTTCATACGAGAACGCTTAGATAACTGTAAACAAGCGCCTAAGAAGTAAATTTAAGATCATATCCCAGGGCAAAATGCCAGAGGTAACACAATTTTTCATTACTTTGTGGTAGAACATTTTACTATGAATTGGAAAGCAAGGAGTATCCTAGTTTTTTGGGTTATGAGTGGCTGCACTTTAATGTACGGTCAACAACAAATTGAAAATACAGAGCCTAATACTACACTAGATACGGGTGTGGATGAACTGGTATTATTTAAGTTTGAGCCAAATTATACTATGAATTCAGCACAACGGCGGGAATTGTTTTTGTTCAAAAGAATGCAAATCGATTCCATGCCAATTTCTGACCGTAAAAAGGAGAAATTGATAAAGGCGCTGTACAAAGATTTGAATTCTAAAGAATTTGAAAAGGCCCTTTTGGCTAATCAACTTTTTCAAGAAGACATAGATAATTAAACCCATGGTTCGTTTGAACCGTTTCGAAATGGTATGACAACCATAGTAGCACCTAAACACCTTTGTTATCCTTGTGTCGACTTAATGTACTTACTATGAAAAAGTGTATCGTAATACTACTTGGCTGTACTATACTGTCAAGCTGCAGTAGTACCACAAAAGCCGCTAAAGACCCGCAAAGTATGGCACGTTTTACTTCTTTTGTAAACGAAAAGTCATTTGAATTTGTGGCTCTCACAGCATATCCAATGGCTACCCAAAGCCTAAATGCCATCGTAAATTCCGGTATTTTACCACCAGGCAATACGGCTGGTGCGATTCAATTGATCGGCATACCAAATTTTGTAAAAGTGCAAGGCGATAGTGTTCAAGGATATTTGCCATTTTACGGCGAACGTCAATTTGGAGCGGGGTATGGAAGTACTACGGGGATCGAGTTTAAAGGAATTCCCAAGGATTACCAACAAACATATAATAAAGCAAAAGAACGGTTCGAGATTACATTTCAAATCGCCGAGAAAAGCGAAGTGTACCAAATATACATGCTCTTATTCTACAACAATAGCGCCCAAGTCTCCGTAAATAGCAACCAACGCAATTCTATTAGGTTCAACGGGGATGTCAAGGCTTTGGAACCTAAGACCAAAAACTAGTGTCCCGCCATTTCACTTGGGTATTTCAATTAATAGAGGTCGGTAGTTGATTACTTATTTGAGAAAGAAATTATAGCCTAAATATCAAGCTGAGCACAGTCGAAGCCCCATTTTAGTGCTAAAAGGTTTTCGGCTGCGCTCAAACTGACAATTAATATAAAACTAATTAATAAATTTTCAGTAAGCTATAAAGTTCAGAGCGTATGTATTTATCTACTGACCTCGATAATTTTAACTAATCAAATCCTAAACGCGACTAGTTTCATCTCTTTTGTACTTTAACCCGTAGGCATTCCGTTAAAAAAGACTTAAAAAAGGAAGGTTTCTTTCTCCCATTCTTTATTCCGAACCAAGATCAATACCTTCGCGTCTCGATAAAGTGAAATTTTTTAAAGTAACAACATGAGTAAAGTAAAAGATGGTGATGTAGTACTAGTACATTACACAGGAAAATTGAGCGATGGACAAGTTTTTGACAGTTCTTTACAACGAGAGCCGTTAGAAGTAACATTGGGACAAGGAAATTTGATTCCCGGTTTTGAAAAAGGCTTGTTAGATATGGTACCTAAAGAGAAAAAGACCATCGTTATTGATAAGCAAGATGCTTATGGCGAAAAGCAAAAAGAACTCTTCCAGACCGTTCCCAAAGAAAATTTACCAAAAGAAATCACTCCAGAAGTAGATATGGCCTTAGTGGCATCAAATCCGGATGGCTCTGAACGGCAATTGCGTATTGTGGAAGTAAATGAAAACGATATTTTAGTAGATGCCAATCATCCATTGGCAGGGCAGGACCTGACCTTTGAGTTGGAGCTGGTAGAAATAAAATAAATAGATTATTTTATAATTGAAGTTTAAACCGCCTATTCTGGGCGGTTTTTTTTTGTGAACTACCATAAGAATTTAGGGGTAAAATACTCTAAGTAAAAGACGCAACCGTAAAGGACAGCATTTCTAGGTAATCCGGTGGATAAGTATGAGGAATGCTCTAAGACTATTTTGTAATTTAGCAAGCATAGCCTTGAGAACCTAAAAAGGGCGTATTCTTTTATTATTTTAGACATCCTTAACCCTAAACAATATATCATCATGTTCAAAAGAGACAAGACCAAAGTACATGTCCGTTTTATAACGATTGGTTTAATCCTGCTACTCGGGGTATCCTGTGGAGAAAAACCTACCGACCCAAACAAAGAGGAATGGGTAGCCTTGTTCAATGGTGCCAATTATGAGGATTGGACGCCAAAGTTCAAGGGTTCCGAGCTTGGCGAAAATTACAAGGATAGGTTTGTATACAAAGACAGCCTTTTAAGTGTGCGTTACGCAGAACAGGATTCTTTTATCGGAAATTTTGGACACCTATTCTATAAAAAGAAATTTTCTCACTATAAACTAAAAGCAAAGTATAGGTTTGTAGGGGAACAAATGAAAAATGGCCCCGGTTGGGCAGTTCGCAATAACGGTCTTATGCTACATTGTCAAGATCCTGCAACCATTGGATTAGAACAGGATTTTCCTATTTCGTTAGAGCTTCAGCTACTAGGAGGTGATGGCACAAATGCCCGGAATACCGCAAATCTTTGTACGCCCGGAACCAATGTAATGATGGGAGACACCCTGTTTACACCACACTGCATCAATTCAAATTCCAAGACCTACCATGGCGACCAATGGGTAGAAGTGGAGGCCTTGGTACTAGGGGATTCCCTTATTCAGCATATCATGGATGGGCAAGTGGTACTGGAATTCAATAAACCTACCATAGGAGGCGGTAATGTAGAAGGATATGAAGAAAGTGCCTTCCAAGAAGGAAAAGCTCTAAAAGATGGCTATATCTCTATTCAAGCAGAGACCGCACCCATAGATTTTAAGTCCATAGAACTTTTAGACCTTTGTGGCTGTATGGACAAAACCGCTAAAAACTATAAATCCTACTATGTTAAAGCAGATAATTCCACCTGTTTGTATGATTAAAAATTGCAATACTAAAACATAACAAGTACGGCGGTCCTAAATTGATATTTTTATGGTAGACGCCCTATAGTACTGACCATAAAGTTATAACGTAAAAAGTTTAGAGATGACTACAATTGATTTACAGGGAAAGTCGATACTCCTCACGGGAGCTTCCGACGGCATTGGTAAGGCAGTGGCGGATTACTGTATGGAAATGGGAGGGAAGGTAGCCGTTCATTACAATAGCAATAAAACAGCTGCCGAGGCATTGGTGGCAAAACATAACAACGGATCCAAAGCTTTTCAGGCCGATCTATCCGAAGAGCATCAGGTAATTCGTCTCTTTGAAAATGTGGTGGCCGATTTTGGACGACTGGATGTGATTATTTTAAATGCGGGCGTATTTTTAGAGCAGCCGATGCGCCTTGATACGGCGGAGTGGCTGAAAATTTGGAAAAAGACCATGGCCATAAATCTAGACTCCGTAGGCTTGCTGACCAAGTTGGGACTAGATCATTTTTTGGCACAAGGCGAAGGACGTTTCATTTATATAGGAAGTAGGGCAGTATTTAGGGGAGAAACCCCTGAATACTTAGCTTACGCCGCCTCAAAAGGAGGTTTGACCTCTTTGGCACGAAGTGTTGCCCGCTCCTTTGGGAAGCAGCATATAAAGTCGTTTGTAGTGGCGCCAGGATTTACCAGAACCCAGATGGCCGAAAGTTTTATAGAAACCTATGGGGAAGAAAAAGTGCTCAGCGAAATCGCATTGAACGAGCTTACCAGACCTGAAGATCTAGCACCACTTATTGCCCTGTTATGCAGCGGAGGTATGGACCATGCTACCGGTGCTACCATAGATATGAACGCAGGAAGCCATATACGCTAGCCGATGGATGTAAGGATACTCCTTTTTATGACGGCAGCAATGGTGCTCTTTAGTTGTAAAGAGGCACCGAAAGAGCGGCAGACCGAATCTGAAAACGCTACTACCCAAGCGGAACAAGCAACTTTTGCGCTATATGAGGATTTGGAGGGCAACCCTATTGAAATCGAAGATTATAAGGGAAAACGGGTGCTACTAAATTATTGGGCCACTTGGTGCCGTCCCTGTATAGGGGAAATGCCGGATTTATTGGAGCTACAAGCCATTTTAGCAGATGAAAACTATATATTTCTGTTGGCCTCGGACGAATCTGTTCAGAAAATAAAAGAATTTAAAAATACCCGCGGATATAATTTTGAATTCATTAAGTATAACGGCACCCATGCCGAGCAACAAATATATGCCCTACCCGTAACCCTTATCTTTAACGAAGCAGGGGAGCAGGTGTTGCGCTTTGATGGCGCAATGCCTTGGGTCAGCACCGAAATGATCAAAAAAATAAAAAAACTACACTAATGCGATATCGTCCCTGTATCTTTTTTTTAATCATAGTTATCTTAATAAGCTGTAAACAAGTTAGTAAAGACCAGTTACCGGAAGTAAAGGTTAGTATCGTACAAGATGTAACATCCCCGGCGGGAGTGTCCAGTTCCTTACCACATTTGGTATCCAATTCGGACGTAACACTCTTATCATGGGTGGAAACCAAAGGAGATACAGTAACCGGGTTCTACTTCTCAAAACTACTGGACGGAATTTGGCAAAAACCGGAATCCATTTTTCAAGGAAAAGATTGGTTCGTTAACTGGGCCGATTATCCTATGATTGCCGAAAATAAAGGCAATTATTGGTCGCACATATTAAAGAAGTCCACCGAGGGCACCTATTCCTATGACGTTAAAATGAACCTAAAGCCGAAGGGAAGTACCGAATGGTACACCGAAATGCCCTTACACACCGATGGCACCCCAACAGAACATGGTTTTGTTACGGTTTTACCCCATAAAGATGCTTTTTTCGTAACCTGGTTAGATGGAAGAAATACTGAAGAAAATGAGCTAGGCGAGCGGGGCGCTATGACATTGCGGGCAGCTACGGTATCTACCGATGGGAACGTGACCGAAGAAAAGGAACTGGATGCACGCACCTGTGATTGTTGCCAGACCACGGCGGCCATTACCACGAATGGCCCGGTAGTGCTGTACCGGGACCGCTCTGAAGAAGAAGTCCGGGACATCTATATTGTGAGGCAGGTAGATGGTGAGTGGACAAGGCCCAAAAGCATTTATGCCGATGGCTGGGAAATAAAGGGATGTCCTGTAAACGGACCAAAAGTGGCTACTTTGGGGAATAATCTAGTCGCCGCTTGGTTTACTGCTGCGCAAGAGAAGGCCAAGGTACAGGTCGTATTTTCCCAAGATGGTGGGGAAAATTTTCACGCACCTATTTTACTTGCGGAAGGAACCACCATAGGTAGGGTCGATGTGGTATGGATTGATGAGGAAACGGCAGTTGTGAGTTGGATGGAATCCGAAGGGAAAACGGCACGGCTACAGGCGGCAAAGGTTGCCATAAACGGAAAGGTATCAGAAAAATTGACCCTCGTAGAAATGGCTAGCTCCAGACAAGCCGGCTTTCCTCAACTAGAAAAAGTGGATGATATGCTTTATTTCGCTTGGACAGATGTATCAAAGGGTATTTCACAAGTAAGGACCGCTAAGGTTTTACTTAATGCATTCTAGCTAAGAGAATCCATGTTTATCATGGTTTATCTTGTCAGCGAACTTGTTCTTTAAATAATAGTCTATTTTGTACAACAGGAAGCCTTTTAGCAAGCCAACTTATGTCTGAGTAACCTTGTAATGGTTGAGGCTATTATGCTGCAAAAATTTATAGAGTAACACTTTTAATGAAATATTCTAACATCTTCATAACGAATTAGATGAGATTATCCCGAAGGTAAGGAACTCCTTCTGACCCTTAAAACTATTTATTTTTATAAAGAGATTATTTATAAGGCTATTGAAAAAACCGTACGCTAACTAAAATCAATCTATGACTATTAAAAATAGATAAATCAGCTAGTTCGAGAACCGCTTTACAACATAAGCCCAACCGATAAAAACAAACTGAACGGGCACGCGAATCAAAGCGGCCTGTTGGCTTCCAATGGCGGGTGTTTCCTGAAAAATATCCCAGATATGGATAGGTAAGAAGAGTAGCATGAGAATAATGATACCTGTGGCCGCCTTTTTGGTGTATTTGGGGACAAGTAATAAAATGCCTAAAAGCAATTCTACCGCTCCCGAAGCATAGACAATCATGGTTTTAGCAGGTAAAAAAGCAGGAACGAAAGGTTCGTAAAAATCGGGTTTTAAAAAGTGCTGAATACCCGCATAGCCGAGAAAAAGAGCTAAAAGTATTTGTAAAATTCTCCAAAGTAGTTTCATTGCGGTCTAGTTGATAAGTAATAGGTCCAAGATACGATTTATTAAAAGCGTAAGGCTAAATATGTATTGCATGGGTGATACCAGAAAAGCTAAGCCTAGCCGGTATGCTAACATCTATCACCTATTAAACAGCCAAATGACACCAACAGGATGATAAGGGTTCATGAGACGTTCATTCTAACACATCTTGAACTTTAAGATACACCAGCAGGAAAATAGAAAATAAAAAAAACCTTTTTTAGATGTCCTTTTTAATTGACCGAAATGAGGTTCACGTCAAAGATCAGCACGGAACCACCAGGTATGCCACTCACGTCGAAGCTGCCGTAGGCCAAATGCGCGGGCACCAGTAAGACACCATTGCCGCCTTCATTAAAATAGGGAATGCCTTCTGTCCAACCTTTTATGACCTCTATTAGATTAATGGTAATGCCAGCCTCCGGGCTTTCATCAAAAACGAAACCATTTAGAAAATAGCCTTTATAGGCAACGGTTACATTTGAAGAAGCAGTTGGTTGGGCACCATCTCCTTGATTTTCAACAATATAATGAAGTCCTGATGCTGTTTTGACAGCAACAAGATTGTTAGCGGCTAGATACGTGGTTATTTGTTCTTCGTTTTGAGCCCTATAGTTAATAGCTTCCCGTGGCTCGTTATTGGAAGAGTCCGGACTACAGGAAGCCATGAATAGCACGAATAAGACAAAAGCAGGAAATTTCATAAGTTTTTTTTGCGAAGATAAATTCTTAATTGAAATCCACGAGATAATTTGAACAGAATTTAAAAACTTTTAACTTAAGTAACCCTATAAACCTTTCCTGGTAACTCAAGTTTCAGAATGTCTAAAGAACGTACTTAATTTAAACATTTTCCCGCTCTAGGTGTGGTTAACAGTAACTGTATGAAACCAATACGCTACGTTTTCTATAGTCGAGGATTTCTTTGAAGGGTGAGTCTAAAACAGGGCACAGGAAGATGTGATTGCTATGGTCTTCAACTATTCTATTTTACATAATATAAATTATAGTACATTTATAGCAAATTAGCGGATAGCGCATTTCCGCGCTATTTTACATAGTTACGTTATAGCTCCTGTAAGCGAGTTATAACAAAGTAATTATGTAAAAGCTAATTTGCGACCGGCTTAAATACATGTTACTTATAGTTACGTTATAGCTCCTGTAAGCGAGTTATAACAAAGTAATTATGTAAAGCTAATTTGCGGTCCATATAAACAATGCTTATTTACATGGCAGCCGCATCATCTCGCCGCCAACTAAAATCAGCCACTGGCTAATCTTACTTGTCACGGGTTATGTAAAATAGCCGCTGCCAAAAGCTCGATTGCTTTTTAAAATCAAATTGCTTTGCAGCCACATCAACTCGCAGATTCATAAAATTGATATGCAATCAATTTTATTCACTCGTATTTTAAACACAATTTGCCATCGCTTGCCAACGCCATTTAAAAGCTAGCCTTTTAGATTCTTTTAAAACTCTAGTATTCGATATACATAACGCAAGAACAGTATAGTGCCAGCGGTGGTCAGGAAAATCGGGTAGACTTTGTAGATAGCTGAGGGGCAAATAACTTATATTAGTAGCGAATCTCTAAAAAATACCTATGTATACCAAAATTATACTGCTGCCCTTGGCCCTTGTTGTTTTGCAGACGAATTATGGTCAACAAAATGAAGGAAACACAGCTGGTTCCACTTCTTTCTATATAAACGTTACAAAAACACATTTGCCTTACAAAGACCTGCAATTGCTCAGCATGGATGCCGGAATTGCTGATTTGGACCAAGATGGGGACATGGATATTTTGATTGCCAACGAGCATAGGCCCAACATTCTGCTCATCAATAATGGAAAAGGAGGGTTCACTAACGAGAGTGCATTGCGGATACCACAGGTTGCCCATGATAGTGAGGATATTGGTATTGCCGACTTTGATTTGGATGGCGACCTGGACATCATCGTGGTCAGTGAGGATGACAAGACCAATGAGTTCTACTTGAACAATGGTGATGGCACTTTTATAGATGGTGGGGACAGGATTCCGGTTACCGGAACTTCCAATTCCGTAGTTGTTTTTGATATCAATGCCGATGGTGCCCCCGATGTTTTGATTGGGAACAACGGCCAGAACAATGTATTGATCAACACGGGCACGGGGCATTTTAAAGATGAGAGCCTTGAGCGGTTTGGTAAGTTCATAGATGTTACACAAGACCTTACCCTTGCCGATGTGGACAACGACGGGGATCAAGATGTACTCGTGGGGAACGAGGATGCCAATAGAATATTGATCAACATTGGAAATGGTTTTTTTGAAGATCGCTCTTCCGATAGGCTCCCTTACAGAAAAGAACCCGAAGAAACCCGTGAAGTGGACGTAGCCGATATTGATGGAGATGGTGATCTGGACATTCTATATGGCAATGTTCAGGCGTTTGTGGACAACGCCCTGAGGCAGAACAGGTTGTTGCTAAACGACGGAAAAGGGTTTTTCACTGATATTACCGACACCCATTTGCCCAAAGATAACAATCGTTGTTTTGGAGTGGCCTTCTTGGACATTGACAATGATGGTGACCCAGATATTATGACTGGCAATACAAACGGTGACCAGTTTGGGGGCAACACGCCCTATAGCGTTTATCTTAACGATGGCAAAGGAAAGTTTATCGAAGGAACCAACAAAATAATTCCCAAGGGCATTGGTGGCAGAGGTTTTGATATCGATTTTGTGGATTTGAACGGAGATGGTATCAAAGACCTTTTTTTGAGTAATCGCGGCTCACAGGATTTTTTACTTTTTGGCAACAAACAGTAACCATTTTGTAAGATGGCCCCTTTCCAAACACCTTTGCACTCCCCCACTCTGCAAGTTCAGTAAAACAGTGTTTACTCGGGTAATTTCTATTTTATACATAGGACCTCGTGAACCTCCTTCATCGTTTTATTCACAGGGTTTTAATTGTTTTTTAAAGGAGTTCATGCGACTCAAATGAAGTTTGGCTGTCGCCTAAGCTCATTCTTTGATTTATTCATGGCCAATTATCTATTTAAATAGGTATTCAAAAATCTCGAACCTCGGTTTCATTACCTTTTAAGACGCTATAATTTTAGAAAATTGATAATCTTTTAAAATTTAGCCGAGCGGAAGCGTTGGAAGTCAAAACTAAATACCCCAGCACATTGTCTCGCTCGAAAAATCAAAGATTCTCAATTTTTACTTTTTATGCCGTACCAAAGCAAAGTGTCGGAACGCGGAACATTATAGTACATTTTGTATTATTGGTTTAGCCAGTGGCTGAAGCAATAATCAAGAAAGATGGCGAGCTGGCGAAATTCCACAAATATTTAATTTATTTAGCTGTAACTCTACTTTGTACAAAATGTGTGTAAAGATTAAGAATCTTTGCAAATATTGGCGGTTTGATGTGGCTGGCAAATCCTAAGGCTCACTAGAATAATAATGTATGTAACCTTAATATTGGTACTCGGTATTGTTGGTTACATCCCATTCCTGTTTCGCCGCTATCGTCGCTTAGGGCACAGCATATTCCATTACCCTTTGTGGATGAACTTTATAGCAGAAAATTTTCAAAGAGAGGTAGTACTGATTACCGGTGCTACAAGTCGCTCAAAAATAAGTGGTCTGCCGTACCCATTATTTTATGCCACATAATGCAAGACCTTTTAGCACATTTTTGAACAATTTTCCTAGTAGCACATTTCGGATGGTTACATATAGGTAGACTTCGTAGTTGTCATTTATCGCCAATAATTGTGATGGGCAAATTATGCTTTTTGGATTCATCCTTTTTAGGTTGATGCTCATACATGTTAAACTGGTTAATTTTTTGTTAAACACTATTCTTAAAAAAAGAGCCTGCTAATATTTGTCTAACTTTAAGATAAATTAGTTAAACAAAAAACGTTATGAAAAAATTAAATACTTTCTTGCTTTCAACGATAGTATCAGTATTCGTTATTAGTTGTAGTAATGATGATGATGGTGACGATATAATGTCACCACTGCCATCAGGAAATACTATAAGTTATGATTTATCCACAAAAGATGTCGCCGGAATTTCAGGGACCGCAACTTTCGTAGAAAATACAGATGCTTCAGTAACTATCCTTCTCGATATTTCAGGAACTCCGCCTGGCGGGGTTCATCCTGCTCACATACATTTTAATACTGCTGCAGAAGGCGGAAATATTGCTTTATCCTTAACACCTGTTAATGGAGACTCAGGACAAAGTGAAATTACAGTATCGGCACTAGATGACGGTACTAGAATTAGCTATACGGAATTAGTAGCTTTTGATGGCTATATCAACGTCCATTTAAGTGCTAGTGAATTAGGGACTATTGTGGCACAAGGAGACATAGGACAAAATGATTTAACAGGAACTACAATAGCTTACGATCTAGCGGAACGCGCAGTACCAGGAATTTCAGGAAATGTGACATTTTCGGAAAGATTGAACGGCGAAGCTCTAGCCGAAATCATGTTAAGCGGAACCCCTCCTGGAGGAGAACATCCTGCGCATATTCATGAAAATACGGCTGTAGAAGGTGGGGGAATTTTATTCTCCTTCAATCCAGTGAATGGGGATACGGGAATGAGTTCGACCAATGTTTCTGCCTTTGACGATGGTTCGGCATTAACCTATTCAGATATAGAAGGACTTGATGCCTATGTGAACGTACATTTAAGTGCCAGTGAATTAGGGACCATTGTTGCACAAGGAGACATAGGACAAAATGATTTAACCGGAGCTACAATAGCTTACGATCTAGCGGAACGCGCTGTTCCAGGAATTTCAGGAAATGTGACATTTTCAGAAAGAGTGAACGGAGAAGCGCTAGCCGAAATCATGTTAAGCGGAACCCCTCCTGGAGGCCAACATCCTGCGCATATTCATGAAAATACGGCTGTAGAAGGTGGGGGAATTTTATTCTCCTTCAATCCAGTGAATGGGGATACGGGAATGAGTTCAACCAATGTTTCTGCCTTTGACGATGGTTCGGCATTAACCTATTCAGATATAGAAGGACTTGATGCCTACGTGAACGTACATTTAAGTGCCAGTGAATTAGGGACCATTGTTGCACAAGGAGACATAGGACAAAATGATTTAACAGGAACTACAATAACGTACGATCTAGCGGAACGCGCTGTTCCAGGAATTTCAGGAAATGTGACATTTTCGGAAAGAGTGAACGGCGAGGCTTTAGCAGAAATCATGTTAAGCGGAACCCCTCCTGGAGGCCAACATCCTGCGCATATTCATGAAAATACGGCTGTAGAAGGTGGAGGCATACTATTTTCCTTCAATCCAGTGAATGGGGATACGGGAATGAGTTCGACCAATGTTTCTGCCTTTGACGATGGTTCGGCATTAACCTATTCAGATATAGAAGGACTTGATGCCTACGTGAACGTACATTTAAGTGCCAGTGAATTAGGGACCATTGTTGCACAAGGAGACATAGGACAAAATGATTTAACCGGAGATTCAAAAGTATATACCCTGGCTGAGAGAGACGTTCCAGGAATTTCAGGAACTGCTACCTTTTTCAAAAGAGTCAATGGTACGAGCTTGGCTATTTTAGAGGTTCAAAATACACCTGACGGTGGAGTACATCCTGCACACATTCATAACAATGATGCTGCAACAGGAGGTGGTATTGCTTTTACTTTTAATACTGTAAATGGTGATACTGGATTGAGTAGTACACAAGTAGAGACTCTTGATGATGATACCGCCATTAGCTATGATGACATATTGACCTTTGATGGTTATATAAATGTACATCTTAGTGCATCTGAATTAGGAACAATTGTAGCACAAGGTAACATTGGTTCTAATGAATAATAAGATATTTCATTAAATTATAAATGAAAACCCATCTCGTTGAGATGGGTTTTTCATTTTATTTTGTTTGATTAAAGCTTTATGCTCCTTAATTGTGGTTATAACTCGTTTTAATTCGTTTTTGCTGCTGTCTTGAACACTATTTATAAAAAGGCCGCCGCTAGCCAATCTCATTTGTTACCGGTTCTACAACATAGCCGCTGGCCAACGCCACGGCATAAATTCAAAAGATTGAGAATCTTGTAAATTTTGAGCGAGTTGATGCGGCGGACATTTATGAATACATTTTTCAGGAAATTCTAGGCAGCTTGCCGCAACGGCTAACGGCAGTATTTTGGAAGGTCTAGTAGACCTTTTAAAATATGAGCGAGACGGCGCGGTGGCGTAGCGAGTAAATTTACAAGCACTTGCTACCACTATCCTTTGTTTCCACTTATACTTTGGGTTTCTCTAACGATATTTCAAATAGACTTCCACATTGAAACCAGAAACCATTAATTTTTTTATCTCTTTTTCTAGATACGGCAAAGTATGCTTTGAGCGAAATGAAGCACTGGCGAAATAAAGATATCCCAACGCTTTTACCCGCCACCAAAAGCAATCAGCCATTGGCTAATTTCTTTTGTCACGTAGATAAGTTTGGTACAGGGCCAAGCGTATAAAAAATGTACCCAAAGTACCTTTTTTACCCTTCGGCTAAGCTCAGGATAAACTTTATAGCCAGCGGGCGTTGTGGCGCTCAGTAGCTATATTTTAGAATCCATTGTAACCCTTACTAGGACCTTACTCTATTCGTTTTGTTATTTGAAGGGAACATAAGGTAATTAGCCAGCGTACTATCTCGCCGAAAAATAACTACTCCAGGGTCGCACTCATTTTCTCGCGTGTTTAACCGAATCCAAAAATGAGATTAGCACATAGGCTAATTTATTTAAGATTCATGAATTCTTTTGAAAACAATAAACAAGCAATGAACTAAAATTCTCTTAGGCCGTTTTGCCAGTACATCATCTGGGTAGTAATATACAACTCCTCCCCTCTCTCATTTTGAAGTAAAACTACACTATCTGATGACCGCTTTATTAGTTCAAACTCTCTTTTTCTAAACCCAAACCCTTGTCTTTTGGCAAAATATGGATCGTATTTTGAACGGTACCTTTTAATGGGGTGCCCGATTGGTCTGTAAGGTCATAGGATATGGTCATTACATCAACGGGAGCTATATTTTCCATGATCAGAACTACCGTCTTTCCGTCAGGCGATAATCTCACTTCTGAAATTTTTAAGGTTTTGATATTGTAACGATCCGAGCCGTAGTTGCTACTTCTTACCAAATCCCAAGTTTTTACCTCGTATTTAGAAACATCCGTGGCACTTTCGGAATTCAATGGAGAAGCAAAGGTCAGTTTCATGCCATTGCCCTGTGTATTCAACCTTACCGGCATGGGAATGCTTCTTCCTGTGTAACGGATTCGGTATAGATCTCCCGTTCTCATATTTTGATTGGTGCCCCACGCTTCCATCCCACATGCATAGAGCTGTTGGTCATCAGGATTGAAACGGCCCCGCATGACACCTGTATAAAATTTCATGCCCGGTATATCGATGACACCCCCCTGTCGCTGGCCCTCAACTTCTTCATGCAGTACCAATTGCACCTTGCCAAAGCCATATGAAAAGCTCAAAAGTCCCCCATCCAAAGCCCCCCATTTTTTACTATCGACCCATAGCAATTCTGACGGGGAACGATCGAACTCCATGTCGACCCAAACCATGGGTTGTTCCATGGCGACCCTCGTGGTATCCTTGGGGGGATTATATCCCCACATATTGCCATAAAACCTGCTTTCTGTTCCCGTTTTTATCCAGTTGATGCGATTCATCGGGTTCCAGTAACCTTGTTGGTCGGTAACCAAGAAACTTCCGTCAGGGTTCATACAAACACCGTTTGCAGCTCGAAAACCAGAGGCTATAATCTCGGAGCGTGAACCATCCTTAGTGACTTTTATCAAAGTACCATGTTGGGGAATCAAGGCCTCTCGTGCGTGTCTTCCGCTTTTTGCATAGTACAGGTTTCCCGCTTTGTCAGCTTGCAAGCCCATAGCGAATTCGTGAAAGTGGTCGGTGACCTGATGGTCGTGATTGAAACTCTCATAAAAATCGGTTTCACCGTCGCCGTTAAAATCTTTGAGACGTACGATTTGGTCACGACAGGTTACAAAAATCTGTTCATTGATTACCTTGATGCCAAGCGGTTGGAAAAGACCTGCGCCGATCCGTTTCCATCGCAATGTACTACCGCCATCAGTCAGACCTGAAATCAACCAAATATCGCCATCGGTAGTACAGGCGACCGCATTATTGCCATCTTTCATGAAATCGATACCGCTGAGCTTCATTCGGCAGTTCCACGGGTTCTCATACGGTGGGCTCAATTGATCAACGGCAAAAAGACCATCCTCTGCCCCTTTTGTAATTGTAGTGGTCAATTCTTGCGGATAATGGGCAGGACCACCCTTAGTGTACTTTCCGAGTGATTCAGGAGCTTGGGATGCAGCAACAAAATCCTCCATACCCTGTATATCCCCATTGCCAATGAATATTTTTATCTGAGCCGATTTCGAAGGGCTTACGTTCATCATATGGTAACCGTCTTCTTGGGATAGGGACGCTCCTTTGCCGGTAATGTAAACTTGAGAAGTAACAGGGGCCACCCGTAATTTCATTAAGGAGCTTGAGGACGAAATGTCCAAAGTTCTGGTAAAAATGGTTTGTTCGCCTTTCTCTTCCATGCCCAATCGTTCCAATATTTTGGCAGTACCCACAGTGTACGAAATAACAATATTATCCCGGTCCTTGTAAATACCCTTATAATTGGCCCAGCTTTTGGGTAACGGTCCAAATTGCCTTCCGTCCCTTGCGGTAAATCGCGGATCATCAAAGGTCCCGTCATCCGGATTCGCCCAACCGGGGCCGACAGGAGTTTCGAAATGGAGTTTACCCACCGTTCGTGGATAGGTTTCATGACGATCATTGAGTAGAATGGCATCCCAATCAATGAATCCCTCGCCCGTCCATCCGCCGGCGACCCTCATAAGATCATGGTCGAAGATCATCCAAGCCTTTCCTTTTGAAATTCCACCTTCGCCTCTATCTAGGCGCACCGCAATTCCTTTATACGCAAAATTATTCTTTGAATAGTCTTCATCCGGAAAGGGAGTCGGACCGGGCGAATGATACCGTTCAGGGCCAGTCTCGGCGTCTACCAATTCATAGGTGTTTATAAAAAAATTACCATAATCCTGATCCGACCATGGGTGGTGTTGTTTCGGTTCGGGGCCCTTGGAAGTGCCTTTTGGAAGGCTTGCTAAATACCCTTGTGAAACTCTAAAATACTGCTCGGGATTATTATTTTTAACGTAAGCCTCCCGAATAAAAGTAATTACATCATATTTTTCTTGGGGTGTAAGTGTTAACTGTGGGGGCATGGTGGCAAAGCCTTTTGTTACGGTTTGATACATTGAAAATGGATCCGAACCCGCCTTGAACGGTTGTTCCCAAAACTTTAGGGACAAGGGAATAGACCCTTCGATTTCAGGATTTCCATGGCAGTTGATGCAATTCGAGTTATAGATCCTGCGCCCACGCTCTAGCGATTCTTGATCCAATTCTTCAACAATAGCGGCATGAGCTATGTTACTTTCTTTTTCTCGAACATCAGTATCGGAGAGTAGGTATTTTACCTGAGATCGATCAATTTCAACAAGATCATTTGGCTGTTTTGTTGCTTTGAACGGCAGAACTTCATCTTCGAATTCTAGGCTGCCGTTAAAACCTGTATTTCCAAAAGTACCTTTTAGTAGCATTTGTTCACCCCATTTTTCAAAATCCGCTGAAAGTTCGTTATCGGAAACAATTAGATTTTGAAGCTCGATGTTTCCAAATTGAAATGAATTTATACGGCCTTGATAGGTACCGTTCTGATATATTAATTTTAGAACACCGGAGATTGGCTCATCCTCAATCGAAAATTCAAAGTCCCAAGAACCCTCAATAGTTGGTCCGGAACAACTTAAAAAAACTATAAAAAAGGGAATAAACAATAGGTTTCTGAGATTAAAAAAAATCTTGAGAAACATATTTGACCATATATAATTTACCGGCATGGTGTCGATTTTTTTTAGTTCGTACTTAGCGTTTAGGCTACAACTAAAGTTTTTAAACCAGTTAAATATAAAATTAAATTGGTCAAGTATAAAAATCTTAGATTATTTGAGAAAGTATAAAGTATATTGATGGAGAAGAGAAAACCCTCAACATCATTTGACGCCTTCATCTTTAGATATAGGAAAGTCGAAAGTGGACGTATTCGATTGTGATGAATTATTCAATCGTGTATTTGAACTTTAGAAAAAAGGACTAGGGCTGTTCAAAGGAGGTATTGTTGTGTTTGCTTTTTAAATAGCAACTCGATGTTTCCAGTGCACCTGTACCTAAAATAAACACTCACCAACCTCGTGTTAGGGTACTGGATTCTCCTGTTTGGGTTAGAGTTAAAGAATTTTAAGATCCTAATTTACGTTCTAAGGTAGAAGATAGAATGGTAGAAGTGAAAGAGGTGTTGAACAACCCCGATAGACTTCATAGAGAAACCGAACATGAAGACGATGAAGTCCGTCAATGCCTAAACTGTTTGATACTAAAGCCCCTAGCTTATCCCATTACACACATTGCCCTCCCTCCTACGGTCGGTCAGCTAATAAGTGTTTATTCATTGCTAGTAATTGAATTTTTAAAGGTATTCATGAACCTCGCAAAAAGGCTCGGTTTCAGTACCTATGCAGAAGAAACTTTTAGAAGAAAAATTTAACGGAGATGCAGTAACAAATACTTTATTTTATCAAAGCAAAGTTACAAAACGCGAAACATTATAGAACAAAAAAATCCTATAGTCCGAAGTTATGTCAAATAGCGATAAGTTATAAGTAATAGCTATGGTTTCTTAGATAATTATTGTTTTAAGGATATTCCGCTTACTCCATACGTCCCGAGATAGTTAAATCGGAATTTTAGGCCAAACAATACTATGACGTGTACATTCGTTATTTTAAAAAGACAATTACTCTACTATATTAAATAAAACTGCTTTGAAGCTCAAAAAACGCTGGAAACGGATCGTATTGCTAATCACGTTGGTACCTACGCTATGCATAGGTATTCTTTTACTTTATGTGCAAAACCATCAATCTGAAATTATTAAAGAAGAAATTGCCCTTCTAAATCAAGAGCACAAAGGCCTTATCACCGTAGGTAAGAGTAATTTGTCAGTATTGGGTAATTTTCCAGACCTCTCCATAAAAATTTATGATGTTCAAATATTTGAGACCAAAGCGGTCCATTCACCCCTGATAATGGATGTTAAGGACATTTATGTCGGCTTCAATTTTTGGGATATTGTTAGCGGAAACTACGACATTCATTCCCTATTGATCGAAGACGGCGTTTTTAATATTGTTATTCACGAGGACAACACCTCCAATATCCAAAACTCCCTGGCCACCACTACTGAGGAGGGTACGGCCACCACCAATATTCGCTTAAATAAGATTCGATTAAAAAACCTGGATGTCCATACGCTTAATGAAGCCACCAATACCGATGTTGAAAAGTTTATCTATGATGGTAAAGGAGGTTTTAGTAGTATGGACAGTATTATCACCGGCCACATTGATACCGAATTACAACTAAATGTAATCAAAGATGGTGACACTACGTTTATTCGTAATAAACACTTCGAAATACACACAGACATTGTATTCAATGCATCCACAGGGCTATTGGACATAGCACCTTCGGGAATTGCTATGGAGAACGGTGATTTTGAGCTTGAGGGATCTATAGATACCAAGAACGATGTATACCTTGATCTTGCAATAAAAGGGACCAAGCCCAATTTTGATATGCTTATTGCATTTGCTCCAGAAGATGTGATTCCTTTTTTGGATAAATACAAAAATGCTGGGGAGATTTATTTCAATGCGGCTATCAAAGGGCCGGCAAATAAAGGCAACAGGCCCGCCATCTATGCCGAATTTGGTGCCGGAAAGGCATTTTTGGAGAATACGACCAGTGCTAAAAAAATAGACAACATGGGCTTTAAGGGCCATTTTAGTAACGGAGAAAATAGAGATGCCAGCACCATGGAATTTTCATTGACCAATATGACCGCCTCTTTAGAAAAAGGGGAGTTTAAAGGCGCGCTCTTTGTGAA
Organism: uncultured Flavobacteriaceae bacterium; assembly: GCA_963697395.1. GTDB lineage: Bacteria > Bacteroidota > Bacteroidia > Flavobacteriales > Flavobacteriaceae > Maribacter. The sequence continues at coordinate 332,516 of CAVONX010000003.1, read as the reverse complement.
GAATTTTGAATCCCCGGAAGTTGATATGCAAGTAGATGCCAACTTTAATCTAGATTTCATCGCAGACTTCTTTGAACTGCAAGAGGTACAGAATGCCTCGGGGAATATTCAACTAAAGATGAATTTTCATGATATCGTTGATATAGAAAATCCGCAACTAGCACTTCAGAAACTAAACCAGGCCTACTTCGCGGAGTTGAAAATAGATAATCTGCATCTGGAAGCAAAAAATCTTCCTGTTCCCCTAGACAGTCTAAATGTGAATCTACTTATGAATGGTAAGGAGGTTACCCTCAAACAATTTGATTTGTTAATGGGTAATTCAGATGTTTCTATACGTGGTTTTCTGTCAGACCTACCTTCTATAGTGCATCATACAAACACTCCTGTAGAAACCCATTTGGATATCACCTCCAACTACCTGGATATTGCAGAATTGACTAGTTTTTCAAAGCAGGACACTACCCAAACCGCGTTTGAGGAACAGGTAAAAAATCTCAGCCTTGGACTTTCTTTTGTAGGCTCTGCCAAAGGCGTTACCGAATCTCAATATTTGCCTAAAGGGGAATTTTTTATCGATAGTCTCTATGCGGAGTTTAAGCACTATCCGCATCGTTTGCATGATTTTCATGCCGATGTTTTGATCGATGATAGAGATATTAATATAGTGGATTTCGAGGGCTATATTGACGATAGTGATTTTCATTTTGATGGATTGGTGCATGATTATGCTTTTTGGATGCAGCCCGAACGTAATGGAGATGTAGCACTAGATTTCAATCTTACCTCGAAAAAGGTACGCCTGGAAGATGTTTTCTCGTACAAAGGGGAAAATTACGTTCCGGAAGAATACCGACATGAAATTTTTGACGATTTAGCACTGCATTTTACATCAAAGATGCATTATGCCGATTCTTCGTTACATTCCATTGATATTGCCCTTGACAAGCTAAACACAAAGATGGAAATACATCCCCAACGTTTTCACGACTTTAAAGGCAACATTCGTTACAAAGACGACCATATTGTACTCAATGATTTTCATGGCGAAATTGGATCGACCAGTTTTAATGTTAATATGAATTACTATTTAGGGGAAGACCAGTCAATAAAAATGCGTGATAATTACTTAGAGGTTAGTGCAGATTATATTGATTACGATGCTCTGTTTAATTTTGAGCTAAGTCCTTCATTAGCTATAGGAGTTGACGCATCTCCTACCGAAGATGTTGCAGCACATGCAGAAGCCTTCAATATATATGAATTGCCTTTTACCAACATGCGTTTTAAAGCGGATATTGCCCACTTTATGTACCATAGGATAGACCTTCAAAACATCAAGGCAGATTTAAGAACGACACCCGATCATTATATTTATGTAGATACGCTTACCATGGATGCCGCGGGGGGAAACATTCGTTTAAATGGCTATTTTAATGGGAGTGACCCAAAACACATTTATATGCAACCAGATTTGGTGATGACCGATGTTGATCTGGAAAAATTACTTTTCAAATTTGAAAATTTTGGGCAAGACCACCTTGTTTCAGAAAATTTACAGGGAAAACTTACTTCTAGAATTAGGGGTAAAATTAGAGTATATCCAGATATGGTGCCAGATTTGGACCAGTCTTCTATTGAAATGGACGTAAAAGTGCTAAATGGAAAACTAAAAAATTATGACCCCATGTTAGCGCTATCGGATTATATGGGAGATAAAAACCTGCGCAATATTCGGTTTGATACCTTAAAAAATAGCTTGGCCATTGACAAAGGAAAAATCAATATTCCGGCTATGACCATCGAATCGACCATTGGTCATATGGAACTGTCAGGAACGCACGATAACAATCAAAATATTGACTACTACTTACGTATACCTTGGGAAACCGTGAGAAAGGCTACCTGGCAAAAACTGTTTGTGAGTAAGAAGGACTCCGTTTTAGACCAAGATAAAGTAGATGAAATCGTAGAGGTAGATCCCAACAGAAAAACCAAGTTTCTTAATCTAAAGGTACAAGGAACCATAGATGATTATAAAATTTCATTGCGTAAGAAAAAGTAAAATAGCCATTGATTTTGAAAATTTGATACAAGAATTGCGATAGTAACTTCAATCATTCCACACACATTACGCTCCCCTCCCCCAATAACTATCGGGGTCGGTCAGTTAATCGGTGTTCCATTACCCGTGTAGAAGAAACTTTTTAGAAGAAATATTTTAAAGAAAGTGCAGTACCAAATACATTGCTTTTCCCAAGCAAAGTGTTATAACGCAGAACATTCTAGTACATGATGCAAAATTGCTTTGGTAATCGTTTTCCAAATGTGATTACTTACAATCTCTTATACAGTGGTACTTGCATTGTAAATCGATACGTTCCAGGCATGAAGTTATCATAGTCGTTCAATCGCTACGGTCAGACTACCCTGTTTCACTACTTTTCGTGCAAAAAGCGCTTGTTCATATTATAACTTATAATTACATTATCCTTTTATAAATGATACTATGTTTAATCACAGTTTAAAGCGCTGCCTTTGGTGTCTTTTGCCAATAGCACTGATCTATTGCAAGCCTACCAAGGATGATAAGGTGGAATTGATCCATCGGACTTTGGAATATCAATATGATGAAAATGTGTATCATCTCACTTTTGATACAGATTCTACATTACATTGGCAAGCAATGAAAGGGAGTGAAACGGGCCTTAAAGGAAATGAAGTTTATATCGCCGAATGGATCTCCGATGATAAACTTTTTATCACCTGGGGCGAGGAAAGTGGCACGGGTGTAAGTCAGGTGCTGGATTTTAAGAAAGGGAAAGTCTATAACCATTTGCTTTTTGACAGGGAATTGTACGCCGGGCAGGGTACTATTAAAATAGTGGACAACAAATAGTCAACTTAGCTCTCAGACCAAGATTTACCACCATACTTGTGTATTGGAATACATCCTTCATACGTTCCTGGCACAGGGTCATAGGCCAATGCTTGTGTAGCCCCTGCTTCAGAGGTGAAGTAGCCCAATAAGGTCATGCTCCGCATAATTTGAAAAAAAGTCGTTGCGCTTTCTTCACCAGTCTTAGCGGACAAATCTTGTAAGACCTCTATTCTTTTAGCACTGCTTAAATCTGAAAAGCCGGTCTCTTGCAGTTCTTTCAAGCCATTTCTAACTGTCTTTTGTTCCCTTGGATCAAAATACCCGTTCAACATTTCGTCTATAAAACGATGTGCCAATGCGTCGGATGCCCCAGGAGTTTCAGTACGCGGAATGAGAACATCAACTAGTATTTCGGTTAACATGGCCTCATCTTTGGTCAGGAATTTTGGCGACCAGTCAAGTTGTTTTGGCGCTTCACAGCCATGAAGCACGCCTGTCCAAATCGAAGTAGTCAACACCCCACCTAGTAATAGCGAAGTCCTTTCCAAGGCCTTTCTTCTATTTATTTTATCGGAGTTCATAGATTTCCCTTTTTAAGTTGATCAACCGCATAGTCGCATGCCCTAGCTGTTAGCGCCATATACGTCAGCGAAGGATTGCCCCAACCATTGGAGTTCATACAGGAACCATCGGTCACAAAAATGTTCGGGATATCGTGTACTTGATTCCACTTATTGAGTACAGAGGTCTTTGAATCAGTACCCATCCTCGCGGTGCCCATTTCGTGTATGCTCAAACCCGGCTCGCTCGGTTCATCATACGTGCCAATGTCTTTGAATCCTGAGGCATCGAGCATTTCTGCACTGGAAGTCATCATTTCCTTTCGCATGGCAGATTCATTTTCACCAAATTCCATATCGGTGACCAACATCGGCAATCCCCAAGGGTCCCTCGTGTTATGGTCCAAGTATATTCTGTTCTTATGATCGGGCAAACATTCGCCAAAGGCCAAAAATGTAAAGGTCCAGGGACCAGGCTTGGTTAAACCATCCTTCCATTCCGAGCCGAAGTCATTGCCTCCAAAGCCTCTGTCCCACCCTTCGCGACCAGACCAGCCATAGGTGCTGAATCCTCGTAGATAGTCTTTTCGTTTTGTCTTGGCATCCAAGTTCTGAAATCTCGGGACCAAGACATCTACCGGGCGCCTGCCTTTGTGGTATTGATCTTCAAAACCGTTATACGTACCGTAGGCACCTACCTGAAAATGATTGTCCATGAGATTATGTCCCAACGCTCCACTCGAGTTCGCCAAACCATCTGGGAAACTATGGACAACTGAATTGAGAAGAATACTGGTACTGCCCAGTGTCGATGCACATAGAAAGATGATTTTCGCCCTGTACTCGATCGTCTCTTTTGTCTCAGCATCAACTATTTGTACACCAGAGGCTTTTTGGGTTTGCTTGTCATACAGAATGGTATGCACGATCGAATTGGGTCGCAATGTCATGTTGCCGGTCTTTTCAGCGGCAACAAGAGTAACCGAATTACTACTGAAGTAAGCGCCATAGGGGCACCCTCTTCTACATTTGTTGCGTGCCATGCACTTGCCACGACCCCCATGAGGTGAGGTAAGGTTGACAGTTCTGCCTATGGTCAATTTGCGGTCATCAAAATGTTCCTCAATTTTGCCGGCCACATGGTTTTCCAAACAGCTCATTTCCCATGGTGGTAAAAACTTCCCATCTGGTACCTGAGCTAATCCATCATTTGATCCACTTACACCAATATATGACTCCACATAGTCGTACCAGGGCTCGATATCCTTGTATCGAATCGGCCAATCCAAACCAACGCCATCACGGGCATTGGCACCAAATTCTAAATCTCCTCTGCGATAAGCCCATCGCCCCCAGATGAGTGAACGGCCCCCAACCTGATATCCCCGGGTCCAAAGAAAAGGTTTCTTTTGCTCGTATGGATTTTCATTATCCTTGACAAAGAAATGTTTCGTTGATTGATCGACGGCATAGGAGGTCCTACTTTGAACAGGATAAATCTCTCGACTTTCCTTAGGCGTCAATCGGTTGCCATAAGGTTGTTCCCAAGGGTTTAGATTCATGGTAGGGTAATCCTCAAGATGCCTTACCATTCTTCCCCTTTCCAGTACCAATGTCTTCAAGCCCTTTTCAGAAAGCTCCTTTGCCGCCCAGCCACCACTTATACCGGTTCCTACGACGATAGCATCGTAGGTTTGTTGTTGTTTTGATTTGGTATTTAGGTTCATAACTAAAGTATTAGGTGTTCAAGTAAAACTAGGCACAAAAAAGGGAATAAAAATTCTTCTCTTGTTTGGAACAAGTTAGAAATTTTTAGTCAATTAATCCCATTCCATACACATTGCCCTACCTACTTCCGTCGGTCAGCTAATACCTCTTTATTCATTGTTTATTTATGGTTTTTTAAGGTATTGATGAACCTCGTACCTCGGTGTCATTACCGTTGTAGAAGAAATTATTAAGAAAGGAATAATCAAAGAAAGTGAAGTGCCAAATTCTAAATAGTGGGTCTAAGTACAAAGTATTGTTAAATAAAAGAATGAACATTCATTTTTATATATATTTGCACCTTACAACTTATGTAAAATGGCAAAACTTCAAAAAAGTATAGACAAAAGAAATGCATTGGTTAAAGCAACTATTGAATTGGTTAACAATAATGGTTTTCATGCCACTCCTATGAGTAAAATTGCAAAAATGGCCAATGTTTCTCCCGCAACCATCTATTTGTATTTTGAAAACAAACAAGATCTCGTAAATCAAACCTACATAGAGGTTAAAGCTGAATATACCAAATATGCCTTTGCAACTTATAACGAAGAAATGTCTGTTGAAGTAGGTTTTGAAACTATTTGGAAAAGAATTGCAGATTTTAAGCTTAAAGAGTGTGAAAACGCCATGTTTTTAGCACAATGTGATAATTCACCTATGATTGATGAACCTAGCAGAAAAGAAGGGATAAAGCATTTGCAACCACTCTTACGTCTCTGGGAACGCGGTAAAAAGGAAGGACTAATACGACCCATATCTGACTATTTGCTTTATGCCTATGCCATAAACCCGTTATCATTTTTAATGATTTCACAGCAACGAGGCGCATTTGTCTTAGATAAAACACATATTGAAGAAGCCTTTAAATCGGCTTGGAACAGTATTAGAGTGATTACCTGAATATTTATAAACTAAGAATTAAAATTAAACATATGGTATTATTGGATAAGTTAACCTGGCGCTATGCTGCAAAAGCAATGAACGGTGAAAAAGTAGCGGAGGACAAAATAGAACGCATTTTAGAAGCTGCCCGTTTGGCGCCAACGTCTAGCGGATTGCAACCTTTTGAAATATTTGTGATTACAAACCAAGAAATCAAAGAAAAAATAAAACCTGTAGCGTGGAACCAATCCGTGATTACGGACTGCTCTCACCTACTCGTTTTTGCCGCTTGGGACACCTATACGGCAGAGAGGATCAACCACATGTTCGATTTAACCAACGAGATTCGTGGATTTAAAAACGAAGGATGGGAAAATTACCGTCAGATGCTCTTAAGCTCGTATCCGCAGAAAGATGCAGAGGAAAACTTTAATCATGCCGCAAAACAAGCGTATATCGCATTTTCACAAGCGATAACTGCCGCAGCCTTTGAAGGGGTAGATGCAACGCCTTTAGAAGGTTTTGATCCCGCTGCAGTAGATGAAATTTTAGGCTTACGGGATAAAGGTTTACGTAGTGCCGTATTACTTCCTATTGGATATAGACAAGAAGATAAAGATTGGTTGGTAAACCTAAAAAAGGTTCGGAAACCAATGGAAGAGTTGGTTACAGTAATTGATTAAAAGTAACAAAAATTAAAGAAAAAGTTATGAACGTATTATTTGTAGTAACATCTCACGATAAATTAGGAGATACAGGAAAAAAAACAGGATTTTGGGTTGAAGAATTTGCAAGTCCATATTATACATTACTAGACAAAGGAGCCCATATTACTATTTCAACTCCAAAAGGTGGTGCGGCACCAATCGATCCAAGTAGTGATTCGCCAGATGCGGCAACAGAAGCTACAAAGCGTTTTCATAAAGACGCAGCTACTAAAGCTAAAATTGAAAACACTGTTAAATTATCAGATATCAATGTTAATGATTTTGATGCTGTATTTTATCCAGGAGGTCATGGTCCGTTATGGGATTTAGCAAATGATAAAACGTCAATTGCTATAATCGAGAAATTCAACGCTCAAAATAAACCAGTTGCTTTTGTATGTCACGCTCCTGCAGCATTAAAGGAAGTTAAGAATACAGATGGGACACCTTTTGTACATGGTAAAAAAGTAACGGGATTTACAAATACAGAAGAAGATGCTGTTGGACTTGTTGACGTTGTACCATTTTTAGTAGAAGACATGTTAACTAACAATGGAGGAATCTATTCTAAAAAAGAAGATTGGGCTGCGTATGCCATCCAGGACGGTAATTTAATTACGGGTCAAAATCCTGCGTCATCAGAATTAGTGGCTAAAAAATTAGTAGCAAGCTTAAATTAATTTGAAGTATAGAAATGAAAAAGGTTGTCTAAATTGGACAACCTTTTTTTGTTAGCACGCACCATTTGTGTTTATATACAGGTCATTGAAATTAAATGACTTGTCTCATCTTTCATAACAGCATCCCGTTCCACAGACATTTATTCATAGCTGCTTATTTTATGATCAGGAATTCATGAATTTCTTGCGCCGATTTTGATCACCTCCTACCGTGGGCTCGCATTATGGGTGTTTCAAAAACATAGCGATTCATCATCTTTAAGTTTCGTGCCGTCAAAGCAAAGTTACCTAAGGCGAAACGTAATAGCACGTGTATACCAAATTCGCGGATAGCGCATTGACGGGATTGTCGTAGGCTCCACTTATATCTGGTCTACTTTTTACGTAAGAAATAGCTTCAATTACTTGTATTTAGTACTCCAAATAGCCACCATTTCAGCGACACGTTTGTTTAATAGGTCCGATGCTTCTTGAGTGCTTTTGCGTTGGTTTTGCATCCGTTTTCTGCAACACCTTCAGTAGATAGAGCAATTTAGATTGCAGGCCAACCATCGTTTCATTTTCTAGATCCGATTCATATATACTTCCGTAAATCATATCCCCATCATCAGGAGTTCCCTGTCCCCTAAATTTCAAAAGCGCCTCTTGACCGCTATTTTTTGTAGTCAGCACGTTGTCAATAGCCTCTCTGATGTCTTGCAGTGTTTCATAATTCCTATAGCACTGCATAGAAAGGTCTGTTTGTAAGGTAAGAGCCTCATTGCTCAACTCCGAACGTGGATCTAATTTAACCGTTAGGCTTCTTTCTGTGATAGTCCCATTTACGTTTAATTGAATTTTGTACGCTCCAGGAGCTACAAAAGGGCCTACAGGACTACTTTCTGTATTGAATTGAACCGCCGCAATGGCATAACCTCTATTAGCACCTCTGGGTTCTTTGTAACGCAAATTCCAAACAAAACGTTGATGGCCGCCTTCACCGGACAAGCCTTTAAAGGGTCGTTTCCAATAGGTTGGATGTTGCATTTTGGTAGTATCCAAAACTTCCTCTACATCGGCACTAGAAAAACCATTGACCTGAGTCCCCATTTCATCAAAAATTTTGAGTTCCACAGTATTCGTGTCTGCGCCCAAATAATAATCGATTATGGCGCCATCTGGCGGATTTTGCCCTGTAGGTTCTTCTGGCGGTAACGGGGTGTCGCTAAACATATTAAAACGAACACGGTAGGCATCGCTAGGCGCAAATAGATATGATCTTTTTGCAGTTAGAGATGCTAAGTCCCTCAAGGGACTAAAATCATCCAAAATCCAAATAGAGCGGCCATGTGTGCCAATCACCAAATCATTGTCATGAATGACCAAATCTCGAATTGAAGTTGCTGGCATATTCATTCTAAGGGATTGCCAAGCACCACCATCATTCGATGAAAAATAAACTTCACGCTCCGTTCCGGCAAAAAGTACCCCTTTTTGTTTAGGGTCTTCCCGAACGGTGTTCACGGGACCAGATGGGTTCATACCTGAAACTACTTCTTCCCATGTTTTCCCGTAATCATGTGTTTTGTAAATATGGGGTTGCATGTCATCTTTTCTAATGGCATTCACTGCAACATAAGCGGTTCCTTTATTAAAATGACCTGCATCAATTTGTGAAATTTTATCCCATGAGGTAAGTGTTGAAGGGGTTACATCGTTCCATGTTTTTCCTCCATCTAGGGTTACATGCACTAAGCCATCGTCCGTTCCTGCCCAAATAATATTATTATCGAGGGGCGAAGGTCCTATGGCGTAGACGATAGCCCGTTGCGGCATCGTATTCATAGCAACAGTTTTGTAATCACCCACACTAGTGGGCACTTCTGGTTGTTTTCTTGTGAGGTCTTCACTAATCTGCTCCCAACGTTGTCCGCCATTATGTGTTTTCCAAACAACATTGGTCCCAAATAATAACATGCTATCATCTGCAGGATGAAATAACAAGGGCATCGTACGCAGGTACCTGAATTTTCCTGAACGCAAAACTTCGGGACCAACATATTGAGACTGTCCCGTTTTTTTATCGAACCTAATTACCCGTCCCCCATAAACGATGTCTGAATCTACAGGATCTGGAGCTACATACGCATATTCGTCTGCACCTACGCCCATAAATTCCCTAAATGAAATTTGACCCCCGTTACTCCTACTTGAAATACCAATGGCTCCGCTTTCTTGTTGACCACCATATACCCAATACGGAAATTGATTGTCTGTTGTTACATGATATAATTGTGCTGTGGGTTGGTTATACCATGAACTCCATGTTTTCCCACCATTTACAGTGACAACGGCTCCTTGATCTGCGGCAAAAAGCATAATTTCTGGATGCATTGGATTGATCCATATACGATGATAATCGTCCCCACCCGGTGCCCCTTTTATGGAAGTCCAATTTTTTCCACCATCTTCAGATTTATAGGAGGCTACATTCCCTACAAAAACAATATTTTCATTCTTTGGATGTACTTTTATTTCAGCAAAGTCACTGCCTCTTCCCCAAAGACGGTTTTCGGTTGTAACCAATTTCCAGCTTTCACCAGCATCATCACTTGTATAAACGCCCCCATTTTCTTTGGCATCCACTGTAGCATACATGCGTTTTGAATTGCTTGGTGCTAGGGCAACTCCTATTCTTCCTAATCCCTGCTTAGCTCCCGGTAGCCCTTTTAAAATGTTTTTCCAAGTTTCTCCACCATCCGTAGATTTGTACAAGCCACTATTGGGTCCGGAGAAATTTGCATTTTCCCAGGGTCCTTCTTGGTGTTCCCACATTGCGGCAAATAAGATGTTAGGATTATTTGGGTCCATTTCAACTTGAATAGCTCCGGTATTCTGGTTTATGTATAAGGTCTTGTTCCATGTTTTCCCACCATCGTCAGATTTAAAAATACCGCGCATTTCATTGGCGCCATACGGATGGCCTAAACCAGCCACATAAACTAGGTCCGGATTAGTCGGATGAACAATAACGCGACTAATTTGTTGGATATCCCCAAGTCCAATATGTTCCCAGCTTTCACCACCATCAATGGATTTAAACATACCATCACCTACGGCAAGGTCTGGTCTATGAAGGCCTTCACCGGTTCCTACATAAATTACATTTGGATCTGACGGAGATACCGCTAAATCTCCTACAGAGCCCGTTGGAACGTCATCAAAAATCGGATTCCATGTGCGACCATAATCATCTGTTTTCCATACCCCTCCATTATTCACACCTATAAAGAATACATTGGGTTGAGAAGGAATACCAACCGCTCCTACTGTGCGTCCACCACGAAAGGGTCCAATCATTCTATATTCCAAATCCTGATACTGAGATTTGTCGATTTGTGAGAATGACGTGATGGATACTAAAAGGGAAAGGCTTAGAATGAAGGTTCTCATAGTTGTTGTTGTGTTGGTTGTGTCTTTCAAAATTAGCATTTTTGAAGCGCTTGATTGGTTTATACAATAATTTTACACCGTAAAACTAAAAGATAACACTTTTCTTCCATTGATTTTTGAATACCAATCAAAAGCGATATGGATTTCCGGTAAAAACAATTCATAGTATGCCTCCCTCCTACCTTCAGGTCGTGAAGTAAATCTTTATTCACGAGGTTTTTTTATTCTTAAAGGAGTTCATGAAGGCCTAGCATTTCATTACCGATTGAGACGCGATAAAAATTAATCAGCCACATGGCAATCACTTTTTCCATTATTTAAAATAAGTTCTTGCGATACCAAAAGGAAAAACATTTTAAAACGTTTACATCCTCTAATTTTTAATCTAATTTTATTTTGAATATAAGACTTGATTTCGTTTAAATTCCAATATTTGTATTCGTTCAGACTTTTTTCCATTTCGTTAGTAAACCTTTTCTTATAGTAAATCTAGATATTCACCTCACTGCTTTATAAAAAGGTTAAATTCTATGGGTTTAAGTACGCATCCCTCATTCGAAAATCCGGAAATTAAAGTACCCATAATGAAGTTTCTCCCATTTCTACTTATTTTTCTACAATTTTCAGTTCTTTTTGCCCAAAATACCACAACCATCAGCGGCGTAATTCTAGATAGTGACGAACGGCCACTAGAATTTGTATCTGTGTATATCACTAAGGACGGCGATCCGAGTCAGTTGGTAACAGGAGCTTCTACCAATGAATACGGGGCATTCACCATAGACAAAGTACCTGCAGGAAGTTATTGGCTTAACGCCCAGTTTTTAGGGTTTCAGACGCTTTCTAAACGAATCACAATAAACGGATCCGGCCAAAACATGGACATGGGTGCCATGACGATGGAGGAGGATGCAACACAATTGCAGGGCGTTCGAGTTACTGCACAACGCAAATTGGTACAAAAAACGCCCCAAGGGCTTATTATCAATGCAGAAGCCACCTTAAGTCAGCAAGGAGGGTCGGCCATAGATCTATTGCGAAACACGCCAACAGTATTTGTAGATGCCGAGGGTGGTGTTAGTTTGCGAGGAAAAGCGCCCCTTATCCTGTTGAACGGGCGAAACTCTAGCCTTACCAATTTGGAGAACCTTCCGGCCAGCAGTATAGCGCGGATTGAGATCATCACAAGTCCTGGGGCACAATACGATGCCAGTGCTGAAAATGGTATTTTAAATATCATCCTTAAAAAGGGGGATAAAAATGGAACCAACGGCTCCTTTGGAATAGGATATGGGTATGGTTCACAATGGCGCGCCAATAGTTCTGCACAGTTGAACCATAATACCGGTACGTTTAATATTGCAGGCTCTTATGACAATAGGTATGCCAACCGGACCAGACAAGTGGATGGCGACCGCGTTAACTTTTTGCTGCCCGATCAATATTACCTCACACAACGCCGTAAGGATGCTCGTCAGGAGCGTAACCACAATCTAAAACTTAATCTCGATAAGGAATTTTCAAAAGGACAGTTGGGGTTTGAGTGGCTAGCTGCCTATACAGACGAGGATAACTTTGAAAATCTGATAAGTACCTTCGAAAAGGAGAATAGAGACTTTACCTCTTCTAACCGCAGGTTTTCAGAAGAATTGAGAAGGGCCAATGTAAATGAACTGGCACTTAATTATGACCACAAATTCATTAATCCCGATAAAACGTTGCGTTTGGGCCTTGCCTCCTCCTTTTACAAATCAAAGGAGAATACGAATATTGATACTCAAGGAAGGGCGGCCGATGACAGTAATGTGGGCGACTTATATGTGCAGCGTACCAGTTTTGATGAAACTGGGAATATAACGAACCTGCGAGCGGATTATGCTCAAAAGTTGGGCAATGGAACCTTTGAAACCGGCTATAAATTGATTTTACGTTCTACCGATGATGATTTTGCCCAAGAGAACCAAATAAATGGCAATTTTGAGTTTGTGCCTGAGCAAACCGGTGTTCTCAACTTTAAGGAACAGATCAATGCCCTTTACATCCAGCAAAAAGGTGCGGTAAACCGTGATGAAAAAGCCATATTCGAATATGAGGCAGGGCTTCGGATGGAACAGACCAATAACAAGGGAGAACTGGCACCTCAGGACGACACTTTTAGTAATAATTACTTTAACCTGTTCCCATCCGTTGCCGTTACACATCGATTTTCGGAAACTTCCTATTTGCGTCTTGGGTACAACCGACGTATCAATAGGCCCAGTTTGGGACAGTTAAATCCGTTTACGGATATCACGGATTCCCTTACCCAACGAAGTGGAAACCCCAATCTTAAACCGGAGTTTGTAAATGCACTGGAGCTCAATTACAACAAAGATTTTCAATATACAGGACTTAGCACTAAAGTATTTTATCGATCTGGGAAGAATTCCGTGCTGTCCTTTACGGAGTTACGGCCAGATGGCGTGTTGTTCTCCAGACCCGAAAATATTGGAAGCCAAATCACCTTCGGTCTAGAAACTATATTCTCCTATAGCACCGGACAACTGTGGAAAGGCAACATAAGTTATAGCTTATTTGAACAGCAAGTAGATGCAGGTAATATTGCCGTAAATGCAGTGAACAAGAGAATAAGTAGCAATGCAAAATGGATTAATGACTTAACTTTTGGGCAGGGTAGCCAGCTTCAGGTCATTGCGGTATATAATTCCCCTTTAGCCAACATACAGGGCACAAGTATCGCTTTGTATTACGCAGATATCGCCTTTCAACAAAAAATATGGAAAGACCGTGGCCGTATTGGGCTTATTTTTAGTGATGTTTTCAATACCCAAAAAGGAGGGTACAGTCTGTCAACAGCCGAATTTCAATTTGATAGAACCTTTAAAATAGACACCCGAGCCGTATTATTGACCTTAGGGTACACCTTTGGCACCAAGTTCAAAGAAGAATTGATGGAAAACCAATTTGAAAATTGATTTATTCGTATCATAAATAAGAACAGTTGGCAGGAACTATAGATGAAATGCTGGGCGTTATTTCAAGTAAAACAGCATTTCGCACATATTTATTCAAAGCCAGTTAGTTTAAAGTAAGGATTTCATGCCCCTCACTAAAAAATTCGTTGTTACTCCCCTACTAGCGTCGTCTCGTATACCACCTGTTTATTCATTGTTTAGTATTTGTATAAAATAGGTATTCATGAACCTCGAACCTGGGTTTGCTTACCTTTTTTGAAGAAACTCTTCAGAAAAAAAATTTAAAGAAACAATGGTGTAAAATACGTTGCCTTACCAAAGGCCAATACACCAACTGGCTCAAATACTGAAAAATCTACTTGACCTTACAGTAATCTGTCGCATGACGCGGACCATTATATCTTCTAGTTTGTAAGCTATACTTTCTCGCTATGCCCTATTACACTAAATTATAAGAAATGGCCTTTTTAATCCCCACCATTTTTGGTTTACCTAGGCAAAAAATAGCTCATTTTTCCAAGCCAATATACTTGAGCATCGGAATAAGCTACAAAAGTCTAAAAGCTGCTTTATCATGCCGCTAGCGTTGCACTGAATTGTGTTTCTTTGAAAGGATTGACATGATAAATATCATTTCCAACGCTTTGATCATTAGCTAATTTAGTTTATTAAATAAATGTTTAGCAACCCTTAATATATAATATGCCTCAATAGTACCCTTAATGGAAAAAACCAAGGAAATCAAAAAATTTGGTACGATGGCTGGGGTATTTACCCCTACTTTTCTTACGGTTCTTGGGGTCATTATGTATATAAGGCACCCTTGGGTGGTTGGTAATGCAGGAGTAATAGGGGCATTATTGATTATTGTAGTGGCAGTGGCAATTACATTTTCAACAGCCTTGTCCTTATCGAGTATTACCACCAATATACGTATAGGATCTGGTGGCGCGTTTAGCCTTATTTCCCAATCGTTAGGACTTGAAATTGGTGGTGCCATTGGTATACCGTTCTTTTTCTCGCAGGCCATTGCTGTAGCTATGTATATTTTTGGTTTCCGGGAAGGACTACAATCTATTTTGCCAGAATTTAGTCCGCTGCTATTGGATATTTTCGTCTTTATCCTTGTAATGGCCATCGCTTTTATAAGCACCAGTTTTGCGTTTAAGATCCAATATGTTATCATGGCCATTATCATCTTGTCCATCGCGTCTATTGTGGGCGGGCTATTTATTACCGAGCTTAATTATGATTTTATATGGTTTGGAGATTATCCAGGATCAAAGGAGAATAATTTTGGAGGCTCATCATTTTGGTTAGTGTTTGCGGTATTCTTCCCCGCAGTGACCGGTGTAATGGCAGGGGCAAATATGTCGGGAGACCTTGAAAACCCTAGAAAGAGCATCCCTCGTGGAACAATAAGTGCCGTGATAATATCTACTTTGGTGTACATGGCGTTGGTTTTTGTGGCCGCATTACTGGCTACACCAAAGGAACTTGTTGAAAATTACAACGTATTTATTGATAAATCCTACTATGCCCCAATCGTCCTAGCCGGTTTATTAGGGGCCACACTTTCCTCGGCATTAGGTTCATTTGTGGGAGCTCCTAGGATATTACTTGCCTTGGGAGAAAAAAGAATTCTTCCCAAAAGTGAATTTTTGTCAAAAACCAATAAAAAGGGCGAGCCCTTTAACGCTATGATAATTACTGCGATAATAGTACTTGTTGGGCTTTCACTCCGTGACCTTAATACCATTGCACCTTTGATAACCATGTTCTTTATGATTACCTATGCAATGGTAAATGTGGTAGCCTTAATAGAACAGTCGCTGGCGCTTCCCAGTTTTAGGCCTACATTAAAAATTCCTATAGTAGTTCCGCTAATTGGGGCTTTTGGTTCGTTGACCGTAATGTTCATCATCAATGCGGCCGTTGCCTTGGCATCCATTATTTTGATTGTATTCTTCTACTATTATTTGGTTAAGAAAAAACTAAAGTCTGATGCAGGCGACTCCCGTAGTGGACTTTTTACCGCCTTGGCAGCGTGGGCAACAAAGAAAACGACCGAATTGAGCCCGACAAGGGAGGTGCGTTCATGGAGGCCGGATCTACTGATCCCGGTTACTGCCCCGAAGGAAATAAGACGTTCATTTAAACTGATCGAAAGTATTGTTGCCCCTAAGGGTTCCATTAAATTCTTGGCAGTACGCAATTTAGATAAGGATATTGAGGATAAGCTGATCAACTTCCTTCCCGAGGTCATGCAACGGCTAAAATCAAACAACATAGCTACAAGTTATACCTATGTAAGCGGAAACGATTTTGCAGAATCCATAAAAATAAGCATGCAGTCCCTCAATGCTGCCTTTTTTAAACCCAATACCGTTTTCCTATCGGTAAGTGGAGATGGAAAGTTCAACGAAAGTTATAGTAATATCATTGAAATTGCCAAACAAAATAGCTATGGGGTGCTGCTTTATGTTCCTTTTGAAAATGTTGGCCTTTCCCTTGAGAAGGATATTACCCTTTGGCTAAAGGATTTTTCCCCGGCTTGGAAAACCAATTATGACCTTAGTAATAATGACCTATCAGTTCTTATAGCACTATTACTTCAAAAAAATTGGGATGGGAATATTAGAGTGCGGATGGCCATCGACGATCAAAATAACAGTTCTGAAAATGATATTTCAGTATTGAATGATTTAGTGCGTTTTCCGATAAATTCAAAAATAGAGCACTATAGTCTAAAGGATGAACTAGAGTTGCTGACCACTAACCGCACCGACCTGAACATACTTCCGCTCTCAAATAATCTTGGTATTGAGGACATGATAAAAATTACTGAGTTTTCGAGAACTTCTGCAATTTTTTGTATGGATAGTTTTAGCGAAAATGCCTTGGTGTAAAAATGATTTGAACTTAATCCTTACTAGCCTTATATTTTATTCGATTTTTCACCCATTGCCCTTCCCTTAATGCCTTAGCCTCGTATGACACCTGTTTATTCATTCCTAAATTTTCATTAAAATAAGTATTCATGAACCTCAAACCTCGGTTTCATTACCTTTTCAGAAGAACAGTTGAGAAGAACGAAAAGTGCCAAATACGCCAGCGCACCAACCCGGTCTAAAACATAGAGATTCTTACTCTTTATGTTTTGTGCCGTCAAGGCAAAATGTCATAACTCAAGACCTCAAAGTATAGTTTGGCATATTTTGAAGTGAAAAAGCCTTATAGCTGCACCCATATTTTGTCCTAACTCCTGTACCAAGCTTGTCGAAATATCAAATTACCGCTAGCCAGTGCCAAAAAAATCAAAGTTTTTAGTTTTTTTTGAAATTATACTCATGCTTAATGAAAACCCGAAAATTTAACACGTTTTTTTTGCCTAGGCAAGGAAAAACAGAAAGGAACAAAAACTCAGGTTTTCATTTGGCATGAGTATGAGGTGTACTTTGTATTTCTTCAGTTTTTCAGTGATTTCATATCAATTACAAAACGATATTTTACATCACTGTTCAACAGACGCCCATACGCCTGGTTAATATCTTGAATTTTAATGACCTCCACATCTGAAGTTATATTGTGCTTTCCACAGAAATCCAATAATTCTTGTGTTTCGGCTATACCACCAATCAAAGAACCTGCAACGGACTTACGACCCATAATCATGGGTACGGTAACTAACATAGGATCTAAGGGTCCTAAATATCCAACAACCACCAAGGTTCCATTCGTATTTAACGTAGCAACATACGGGTTTAAATCATGGGCATAGGGAACGGTGTCAATAATGACATCAAAACGCCCCATAGCTTTGTTCATTTGGGCCTCATCCGTGGAAATAATAACCTCATCTGCACCCAAGGCTTTTGCATCTTCTATTTTGTTGGTAGATCTTGAAAATAAGGTAACATGTGCTCCCAGTGCATGGGCTAGTTTTATAGCCATATGACCTAGTCCTCCCAAACCAACGACAGCCACGGTACTATTTTTCCCAACGTTCCAATGCCGTAACGGGGACCACGTTGTAATGCCTGCACATAATACGGGTGCGATACCGGCATGATCTAGATTTTCTGGAACACGCAAGACAAACGCTTCATCTACAACAATGCTTTCTGAATAGCCCCCATGGGTATTGGTATCTAAGTGTTTATCATAACCCCCGTAGGTCCCTACCCATTCAGGGCAATATTGTTCTAAGTCGTCTTTACAATTGCTGCATGTTCTACAAGAATCTACCAAGCAACCTACGGCAACCAAGTCCCCAACGCTATATTTCGAAACGCCTTCCCCTATTTGAGTAACCCTACCCACAATTTCATGACCGGGCACGACAGGGTATTGGGTCATTCCCCAATCGTTGCGTGCAAAATGCAAATCGGAATGGCATACACCACAAAATAAGATATCAATTTCCACATCGGTTACCGTTACCGCTCTACGTTTAATGTTTAGCTGTTCTAAAGACGCATCGGCAGCTTCTGTGCCGTAGGCCTTGACTTGTTTTGTATTCATTTCAATCCTTTTTTTTGTTCGTTATTGGTTCATACCAGTTCTTTTAAATATACAAAAAATTCTCATCGTATTCCTGGAAAATATTTCCCGTTCCATAAACATAATTTCATAGCTAATTAGTATATAATGAAGAATGCATAAAGCAGCACTTTAACTGCCCTAAGCTCGCATACTACCTGTTCATTATTGCTTTTAATTGTTCTTTAAAGGTATTTATGAACCGCTTCATGAAGTTTGGCATACGTTTTACTTTATACCTTTGTTTCATTACTCATTTAAGGGGAGTTTTTGGGTAAAAATTTTAAAACGATTGAAGGGCCATCTTCACCAGCACTCCTACCCTCTAATAAATAATAGGTCAATGAAACCTAATTGGTTACATCAAAAATGAAAGTCACGATTCTAGTATGAAGGAATGTCCTAAAAGCGTAAGAATCTTTTAAAATTTAGCGAGTTGATGCGGTTTTAAAAACGTGAAGTTTCTTAGGTATCATTTATGTAGCCTTAATAGTTCTAAATAGATTAAAGTTGATTTCAAAATTCCACAACCCTTAAAACAAAACTTTCCCCGAGATATTCGGGGAAAGGCAGCTGCATTAAAATGCTTCGTATGAACTCCAATTAGGATGGATAAAAAACCAACCTAACGCATCTATTTATGATGGTGGAACGACCCTAGTCTTTTACTAAGCCTTGTCCTTCAACCCATGGTGCACCCGCTTTTTTCAAGTCGCTTTCCAGTGATGGCAGCGACGACTCCAGGATTGGTTGCAGTTTGGTTTTTACCTGATCCAGTTGCCTCTGCACGCGGCTCAAAAAGGTTCTATGCTCTTCTGTTGGTCCATACGTATTACTTAGGGCACTGCGGGCAATAGAATTTCCCTCACTAGCGGTAGGATTTGAACGCTCACCAATTTCTCCTTTAATTTTATCCCCTTCCAGTTCCTTTTCAATAGTGAACAGGGCTTTCTTTGTCTCATGTAAGCGCTTGTACAAGTCATCTGAAGGTGAAGTGGCCTTATTTAAAGCTCTTAACATCGCATCAACTGTTTGCTTACTTGTGGTCAAAGCAACCGTAGTAGCGGTCAAATCTTGTTGGAACGCAAAAACAGCTTCCCTGAACGTATTCATTTCTTGGAATGATTTTCTGGGTAAAGCACCTTCAAAAATAGGGACTACGCTAAAGGATTCCGGACCTTGCAATACCATATTTTCACCATCTATGCGCTGTACCAAAGTCACTGTATAGGCTCCTGGTGTTACCATTACTCCTCCTCTTCTCCTTCCTCGCCTACCTTCTTGAACCTGCAATAGTTCACCACTCTTGCTAGGATAATTTAAATCCCAGTTGACACGATTGAATCCTTTTTTGTTGGTACCCTCTACTGTGTTAACCACATTGTTATTGGCGTCTTTAATCACTAATAGTATAGAAGGACCATCTTGGTTACTTTCTTGTTCAAGCGCATCCCAGCCCGGGAATTTGGCCACTCCTTTCTTTTCGCTTTCTTTTCGGATATCTTTTTTTGATTTGATTTTTTCCGCCATAAAATACGTGAAATTGGCACCGAAAGGCGGATTTTTTGCAATCCACTCCGCATCTCCCTGACTACCAACCCTGCTCGATTCGCTATACCATGGAACAGTCTTAACAGGGAACAGTTTTGCTGCCGCATTCTTGTTTGCTTCATAGTCTCGTAATGGCGAAATATCGTCCAATATGAATATACCCCTACCAAATGACCCGGCCACCAAATCGCTTTCACGTCTTTGTATGGTAATATCTCGAATAGGAATCGTTGGCATCCCCGACTCCAGCTGCATCCAATTGGCACCTCCATTCAGGGTCATATAGACTCCAAATTCTGTTGCCGCGAATAAAAGGTCTTTTTTTACGTGGTCCTGTACCAATCTCCAAATCAATAAGGTATTGGGCAAGTTTCCGTTAATTAAAGACCAGGTTTTTCCTTTGTCACTACTTTTAATAATATAGGGCTTATAATCCCCATACTTGTGATTGTCCAAAGCTGCGTACACAACGTTGGCATCAAAAAGGTCTGCCCGAACATCATTAACAAAGGGTGTGGCAGGCATTCCCTTTATGGTGTTCAACGTAAACTTTCTCCAAGTAGCCCCTCCGTCTTCCGTTACTTGAATTAGGCCATCATCCGTACCTGCATAAATAAGACCTTCTTGCTTTGGAGATTCGGCCAAAGAGGTAATGGTATTGTAGTTGGACATTGCCACAACATCCCAAGCATTATCCCAACTTTGGGATTCGCCATAATATGGGAAGGTCATTCTGTCCTGATTTAAAGTTAGATCTCCAGAAATAGGTTCCCATGCATCTCCCCTGTTTTCTGATTTCCATACCCGTTGCGAAGCAAAATATAATCTTTTAGGATTATGTGGACTCACTACAATTGGGGCATCCCAATTAAAGCGTTCATAAGGATCGCCTTCCCTAGCCTGTGGCTGAATAAAGACACTCTCTCTGGTCTTACTGTCTATACGCCATAAAGCACCTTCCTGAAACTCGCCATAGGTAATATCCGGATTGCCAGGTTCTGTAGCGGTCTGTGCACCATCCGCTCCAAGGGTTTTCCACCAATCGGCATTGGCTATACCATCCGAGCTAATAGTTCTTGAGGGCCCGCCGTGTGAGCCATTATCTTGTGTACCGCCATACACATTATAGAAGGGAAGTGCATCATCGACCGCTATTTTAAAATATTGGGTAATGGGCAGGTTACGTACATATTTCCAGCTTTCTGTACCATCAAAGCTTTCGTACAATCCACCATCTGTACCGATCAATAAGTAATTAGGGTCTGATTGCTTAAAAACCAAGGCATGGCTATCACTATGCTGATTAGATCTACTCATATCAGTGAACGTCTTTCCGTGATCCTCTGAAACCATGGCACTATTGTTCATAAAATAGATGGTTCCTTCATGATGTGGGGAAGCGATTATTTCTTGATAATAATGCGGTCCTGTACCCCCAGAAACGGCATCTGATTGTTTTTCCCAAGATTCTCCACCATTTGTAGTCATATAAAAACCCCCTTTGGTCCTATCCAGTTCAAGCGCCGCATAAATTACTTCAGAATTAAAGGGTGACATTGCTAATCCGGTTTTGCCAAGATTGGACTTGGGAATACCGTTTTTAAGGGCTTTCCATGTTTCCCCGCCGTCTGTACTTTTATGGAGTCCGGATCCTGGGCCACCACCTAAATACCCGGCCACTGTTCTATGCCTTTGCCAAGTAGCGGCATATAAAACATCTGGATTGTTAGGGTCAATGAGCATATCTGTCGCGCCGACCCATGCGTCATCGCCCAAGGTGCGTTTCCAGGTTTTACCGCCATCTATAGTTTTATAAACCCCACGTTCACCACCCTTGCTCCATAGCGGTCCTTGTGAGGCTACCCAAAGTGTATTGGAATCGCTTGGGTGGACAATAATTTTTGAGAGGTGTTCAGAATTGTTCAAACCCATATTTTTCCAAGTAGCGCCATCGTCATGACTTACATAAATGCCGTCACCGAAGCCAGCATGTCTGCCACCTACATTTTCGCCAGTGCCAACCCATATTGTATGTGGGTTATTTGAATCTATGGTCACGCAACCTATAGAATATACTTTTTCCTTTTCGAATACGGGTTTCCAAGTAGTACCGGAATTTGTCGTTTTCCAGACACCTCCAGAACCAACCGCCACATACCAGATATTTTCATTTTCAGGATGAATGGCTATATCAGCTATCCGACCTGAGGTCATTGCAGGGCCAATATTTCTGAATTCTAAACCGTCAAAGGGGTTTTCGGATTTTTCCTGTGCCTTTGCAGTAAGAGCAAAACTGGTAATTGTCAAAAAAAGTAAAACGGACTTGATACTGCTTTTCATAGTAAGGTTGGTTTTAAAAGACTTAATATCTTTGTGAAAATAAAAAAATTAAAACTACAAAAAATGAGGCTAAAACAATCCCTCATGACTAAAGAGTTTACCAGTAAAATACCATGCTAGCTAAAAGAAACAACCGCTTGTTTTTCGGTTGACCAGATATTCATGAACCTCGTGCCTCGGTTTCAATACCTTTTCAGATGAAAAGTTTAGAACACGACATAATTTAAAAGATTATTAAAGTTTAAAATTTGTGCGAGATGAAGCGGTGGCAAAAGAAAATGAAGTACAAAATACACCAACGCTACAACATGCGCAAAAAAGAAAAGGTCTCCTATACCTCTCTTTTTTGTGCCGTTTACCAAAGCAAAGTGTTATAAAACAGGATATTATAGTGCAGAAGTAGTTCTTTGACCCACCGTATACCTTCTTTCACAACATTTATTTGAGTTAGGCCCCATCAGAGCTTAATTTTGTAGCTGTTATTGGATATTCGAATGAACTATCTTAATTTTTTAAAAAAAAACGAAGGTGCTCTCATAAGAGCATGGTCTTGTTTTGTCGGTTTATTGCTTTTTAGCCTAGGTTTAGCTCAAGCGCAACAGACCTATGGGGATACCTTTTCTTCGCCAGACTACGATCGTAATGACGGTACAACAAATTGGGCTACGGATTGGATAGAGAACGGGGATACGAACAATGGTCCTACGGCTGAATATATACAAATACAAGGAGGTCAATTGTACATGTATTGGTTGTGGACTGAAGATATTCGCCGTACGGCAGATCTAACAGGAGCGACATCGGCAACCTTAAGTTTTGATTATACCTCCAATAGCCTAGGGGGTACCCGACAATTAGGGGTTTATATTTCAAATGATGGGGGTGCTAGCTACGTGCCAATCGCTACCCTTTCGGGAAATGGTACTTTTTCTCAGGATATCACAGCATACATGGCGGCCAACACGGTTATCCGATTTGCAAAATCCAATGCCAACTGGAATTCCGATGATAATGTATTTATTGATAATATACTATTATCCGCCATCGTACCTATACCCCTTGCGGATACAGATGGTGATGGTATTGCGGATGTGACCGATTTAGATAATGATAATGATGGCATTCTTGATAAGGATGAGTGTGCCTTCGTACCGGTAGTTACCCAAAGTTTTACATCATCCGGAGGCACCACAATAACAAACACTGCTACTAATGGCAGAGGGAATCTAATTATTGATTTTATTAGTATTGATAACTCATTTAACTTGACCATTAACGGAACTGATATTGCGACGGAATTTCAATTTCAACCTGGTGCACCTGGTAATTTTGCACGTTTTGATACGGGATTTACCTATGGACAAGCCGGAATACCACAATTATGGTCCTTGACCGGTACAGCAGCTAACCCTGTATTACGTGTTTTTATTGATGCCGATGGAAACTTAGAGCTCTTTGGTGCCCAATCATCTGGCGGAGCTTTGGTTGAATTGACCTTGGATACTCCTCCAACAACAGTTCCTTGGAATCCAACAGGTAATAATACCATAAGTATCGGTCAATTTGTTACAGGACCAACTAATATGAACGGTGAGCTACGTTTTAGTGAGGAATGTGATACCGATTTGGATGGTATTCTAAATCGCTTTGATCTAGATAGCGATAATGATGGTATTTATGATGCCGTAGAAGCTGGACATGGACAAACACATACCAATGGTATTCTGCTTGGCGCCGTAGGTACAGATGGTGTTCCTAATAGTGTTCAAGCTAATCCGAATAGCAAGGTTGTAAATTATGTGCTTCAAGATTCCGATGGAGATACAATATCCGATACTACAGAACTGGATAGTGACAATGACGGGTGTGCGGATGTTTTGGAAGCAGGATATACCGAGAGTGGCACGGTTACAGGTGAACTACAAGGAACAGGTTATAATAGCATTAATGGCCTCGTAACAGGAACTAATGATGGGTATACCACTCCCAACGATTTAAATGGTGAGGGTACCTTTGATTTTCAACAGGGTATTATTTCTGAGATTACCGGAGAACCTACTGCGGCAACTATTTGTACGAGTTGCACTGGCAACCTCTCTATAATAGCAACCGATGCAGACACGTATCAATGGCAGTTTTTTGATGGTTTCGTCTGGTCCAATATAGTAGCTTCACCTGTATACAGCGGGACAACTACCAGTACTTTGGCCATCGCAAATCCGCCAGTTGGTATCAGTGGTACGCAATTTAGGGTTCTGGTCTCCAATACGGCCAATGTGTGTACCGAACAAATTTCTAACACGGCGATACTAAGTGTTAATGTACCTACTATCCTTACCAATAGACGAATTACGTTTAGAGTAAACAAAAACTAGAAAAAGACTACTGCTACAAATACCATAGCGCTAGCTCAACTACTACGTCAATTAACTTATGGGGTATTATTTTGGGGCCAAGAGTACCACTACAACACCGCACCCTTGTCCAACCAGCGTTGTAAAAGGGTATC
The DNA here is from genome assembly GCA_963697395.1 of uncultured Flavobacteriaceae bacterium. Classification (GTDB taxonomy): domain Bacteria; phylum Bacteroidota; class Bacteroidia; order Flavobacteriales; family Flavobacteriaceae; genus Maribacter. Next base: position 307,687 of record CAVONX010000003.1, on the reverse strand, counting down.
GTTATGGGAAATAGCTACGAGATGGAATTTGCTAAAACGCTTGAAAACTCTTGATTCTTTGAGCGTTTCTATACAAACCGATACTGGAGCAAGGTAGTTGGAATGGATGAGTAGCAGTTCGCCTTCACGCTTTAAAAGATAACCTACATGCCCCTCGTCAAAACCTATAAAATAGAGTCCCTCTTCGGTCAAGCCATTAATCTCGTCAAATGCCTTTTCTGGTGTATCCTGAACGACCGTGTTAATTACCGCGCCACAACTGATCATTTTGGCCTCGTCAATAGGTGATTTTTGAGCCAATTTATAGCGGTTCAGATTCACACCCATATCGCGCAAGGTGGTTGATATAAAATAACCACATGCTATTTTGCCTTGGTTAGGAATAGCCGTGTGACCCCCAAAACTCCATGGAGTACCGTACCAGTGAGGTATAATATTATCTACTAATTGATTGGTAAAAGCTGTTTTAACGTTATCAAAAGAAATAGTTCCCAACTTAAGGTTTTCTTTTAAACGCGAACGAAGTTGACTAACATCAACTTTGGCACTAGCATAGGAATTTGCAATACTGTCCAAATCTGTTTTCCTCGCTATAGCTGCCCCTTCTTTAAAACCAATCGTTTCAGCTATAGCCCATGGCTTTTCAGCAACAGGACTATAGGCTGTGGGCTGGTTCATTTTAGTTGGCATTTCGTTTGAAAAGCCAAGAGAAAGTATCAGCGAAAAAAATAATATAGTTTTTTTCATAAAATAAGCGTCAGACTCTGTTTTTTGTAACGTATTAATCAAGAATAAATTATATTCAAATTGCTAAATTATTAGTTAATGGTTTATTTACTCGCTAAATACTAAGGTTCACTGCCCACCAAACTTCATAATCCCTAGGTATTAAAGGCCTGTAACTTTGAAAGCCCTGATCGGCAATTTTCAACCCGATAATCATATTTTCTTCATTCCGCACATAGCTTATAAAAATAAACGAATGCCCATATGGATCGAGTTTTTTGACATTTACACCTCGAACTACCTTTTCATAGTCTTCTTTAAACCGCCAAACTTGCATAAGTGCCCCTGGTCTTAATTCGCCATTCCAAACGCCAGAGCTATCCACTAAAGTACCCATACCGGCATAGGCTATAGCACCGGCATTTCCCTTGCCCCTATATTCTTCCGGAAGGCTTCTCCATCCCCGTTGCGTGTCGGAGGCAGAAACGTAGAGCAAATCAAAAACCTGTCTTGGCGTATAGAATTTTGAGGCCATGCTATCCGGTAAATCTTTATAGAACATATGGCCGTGAACCTCCATATACGCTTTTTCAAAACGACCTCTGCTCACCTCTAGGCAATGCCCGTTAGGCTCTTTATTTTCGCTATTGAAAAAATTTTCCACTATCCTGTCCGCTACCGGACTGCTGTTCTCTAAACTAGCTTTTAAGATAAATTCATCTTCTATGGCTGTGGCACCTATTTTTTCCAATGAATCTTTGATATTTGGCACTATTGGGGTTATCGGTGCCCGTTTTACGCTAATATATTCATGATCATCAAGAATAAAATCTGTAGATGCTGAACGGCCTTTAGGGCTCTGCAGTACTCCAGTAGTTTGCTCCGAACCCGAAAGAATTGTTTCTTGTTTCACTTTTTTGGTCGATGTACACGCCAGCGTAAGACCCATGAGAAGTATACCTAGGGAGGATAAAAAAGACCGTTTTAGAACTAAATTTAATGGCATGCTCCTCATTTCGAAAGCTTGGATTCACTTTTTTCTAATTCAACTTAGCTAAACTAGTCGTTGTTCTAGCCTCGTGATGGTCCACTTAATAGCCTAACTATAAAGATACCATAATTACCGACTTGTTTTATATCGAATGGTTTCAATTTACTAGGAACAGCATCTATACCACAAAATAAAAACGGATTCCGAAAAGTAGCCGAATGAAAGCCCTGAAGACTACTTTTGGCATTGAAATAAACAGCCCCTAAAGCTGGTGCCCTTATTTTTCTAACAATACAGGTGAATAAAAATAAAAAGAATACTACAAATCAATATAAACAAACATTTCACTCCTATCGTCACTTTTGGCAAAGCGCAAAATTTGTAACAAAACTTGAAAACCTATTAAGTTAAACTTTGAATGTTGCCCAATTCATAGCCTGTGTACCAACACATTCAAAAAATAAAAATGCCATATCTTATTTTATCAACTAGCCGTGTTATAACCCTATTCCGTAATAATGCTAAGAAGGACAAGAGTAAGTCATGATAGGCAATTTTGTAGGCCCTGTAATACGATGCGACCCATTTGACCAATTATTGAATCTGCACTCAATAATAAGAAGTTTTTTAAGTTTATGGTACTGTATATACAAAATCAAAAGCCAAATGAATTTATTTTCGAAAAAAGGAGTTGTACTTTTTAGTGCCTGCAGTATTTTCTTTTCTTGTACCAGTGATGAGAAAGATGAAGTAGTTGTGAACGACCCACCTAGTGCGGTTTCAAATGTAATCGTAAGTGCACAGAACCAAGCAGTTTTATTGGAATGGGACAATCCTACCGATACAGACCTCAATAAAATTGTTTTAAAGTATGATGGAAAGACAGAGAATATTTCTAAGACTGATGAAAATTTTCTGGTGGAGAACTTGGTAAATAAAACAGCCTATACTTTTACTATTACGGCAGTAGATTTGGACGGTAACGAATCTCCAAACATAGCTGTAACCGCAACACCGGACCAGTACGTTAAGGTTTATGAGGGTACCGACGTTGTATCTGGATTATATTCCAAAACGCAAGATGATGTCACTACCCAGGTTACTATCGATGGTGATACCTATAAAAGGGAACTCCAAGCTACAAGTAATACCCAGTACTTTTGGGAGGGTACGCTGGTAAAGAACGTTGATGAAACATTTACTTTTGATATTGAATTCTATTCCATTGGAAATGGACAGCGTGTTCACGCAGCCGATTTAGTTGAAACCACTAACGTTGCATTCTCATTTCAATATAAGGACGAAATGCGATTTGCATCAGTTGTTCCAGAAAAATTGGAAGGCGATGCAAACTTCATTGAGGGGAAATATGAATCAATCAAAAATACAACATCGCCGGACAGTCCGAGTTTCAATGAAGATGTTACTTTTGAAGTGGAGTACAAAGCAAATGGCGACCTCATTAAAACTTCGCGCGGCCAGGAAGATACTACGACGTGGACAAACCAGGATCTATTGGACGAAAAGATTATTTTCGTAAGGTATAATTCTAAGATATATGTTATTGAAAATCCATCAGAATATATTGCTTTGCAATAAGTGCAAAAAATTTAGTGTCCAAATAAATCCTTGATGTCGCTTTGTTCTGCTATTCGTTGCCCACGCTGTTAGGTTAAGGTTGGGGTTTTATGGATTGTTGGGTTAGACATCTGTTAAACCCCCATACCTACTTATAAAACAACTACTGGTAGATTACGAAATTGGACCTTGGTGGTTGTTCCGAAGCACATGCGTTGGATAAGAAGTCAAGACGATCCATTTATAGGTCAATGAGTAACCTAAGAATTGCCTAGTGTATGTATAGCTGTTGTACCTATACGTACGACTCTTGTTGCAATCCATTTTTATGTTAGAATCCCTCCGCCATGGCTAACGCTTCCTTTTTAGCACCGGTAACAAAGTACATTTTTATTTTCCCTCTATTCTTTGCTTCTATTTCACCACGATAATCACAATCAAAATCAGATTTTATTAGCTCATAGGTACTGCTGGATATATTTATTTTACCGGGTTCGGACATGGATTCCATACGGGAGGCCACATTTACGGTATCGCCCCAAATATCATAGGCAAACTTTTTGGTGCCCACTACCCCGGCCACCACAGGTCCTGAATTAATACCAATGCGGATATCAAACGTCAAATCACTCGCTGCTATATCCTTTTTTGTGGCTTCTACAAAGGCAGCAATTTCAAAAGCGGCATGGACCATCCGTTGGGCATGATCTTTTTGGCTATCGTGCAAGCCTCCAGCACACATATAGGCATCCCCGATCGTCTTAATTTTTTCTAAGCCGTGTTTGTCGATAATAGTATCGAATTTTGAAAAATAAAAGTCTACCGTTTCCACCAAGGCTTCAGGTGATAGATGTTCCGAATAACTGGTAAAACCTTTAAAGTCTGTAAATAATACCGTTACCGAATCGTATTGCTGGGCCTTAACCTTTCCACTTGCCTTAAGCTCTTTGGCGGTATCCTCAGGTAAGATATTCAACAATAGTTTTTCCGACTTCTTCTTCTCTTTTGAAATGGTGCGGTAAAACCATAAGGAGGCTAGTAGCAGCAACCCTATAAAACCCAAGACAATTAACTGGTTTCTTTTCTGCGTTTCCAATAGTTCCACTTCTACCTGCTTTTGCGAAACTTCAAAGTCGGTACGCAGATTGGCCAATTGTTGGACTTTTTCAATATTGAGTAAGCTATCCCGGTAGGAAATATGCTCTTTATAATGTGCGTACGAGGTCACTTTATCCCCAATACCTTCATAAAGCTCGGCTAATTTTTCATTGGCATCGGCAAGCTGTTCTATTAAACCATATTTTTTTGCCAAGTCAAGACTTTTGTGAGCGTAATCAATAGCCGTTTGGTGTTCCTCTTTTTCAACATAGATATCGGCCATTGCCATCAGATAAACACTTATGGGGTAATAATCTTCGGATTCTTCTAAAATACCGATGGCCTCGTTGATGTTTTGTTCAGCTAGCCCATTTTTACCAGTATTGGCATAGACGATTCCAATATTTCCCAAGTTATAGGCTTTACCAGTAGCATAATCAACTTGTTCAAAAAGGTCTCCAGATTCTTGAAAATATACTAAGGCTGAGTCATATTTTTTATTGGTAAGTAGTGCATCTCCTGCGTTTAAAATAGTAGATGCCAAAAGCACAGAGTCCTTGTTATCTGTTAGGGTTTTTCGTAAAATATTAATCGCCCTTTTATAATAGAGCATTGCGTTTATTTGGTTTTCGGAAATAGCGTAGACATCTGCAATTGCTGCATAAGAAGTACCTTCATTAGACACTTTATTTTCTTTTTTGGCGACTTCAGCACTTTGAAAATAGGCTTCCAATGCACCCTCTAAATCTCCACTATATTGTTTGGCATATCCTTTTTGAAAATATCCATAGCTCAGGTACTCATTATTGCTACTTTGCCTTGATAGAACTATCAATTCTTCCGAATATTTTAAGGCTAAATCAAAATCATTTATTTCATTAAACGACAAGTCATGAAGCAAGTCCAATTTCGTCAATCCTTGGGCAGTATCCGCTTTATAAATAATTGCTAAACTATCTGCAATTCGTTGATCTTGAGAGTGAATAATATTGCTAAAAAAACAAAAAAAGCCTATTAGGAAATAATAGGCTAATCTTCTACATTTCATTATTATGTTTTTTGTTGCATTTTAATTCTGGGGTCAATTTGATAAACACTGGTACCACCACTAGATTTAAGAATATTATTGTTGTATACCTCAAATTTTATGATGTAGGTTTCAACATCCGTTGTTGTGTTATTCGCAATAGTTCCTGTAATCGTGGCTGCACCACCTATGGGTTTCAAATCGGTAGTTCCAAATAGATTGGTACCCGCTTCATAGTCTATTTCGGTGATTTTTACAACATCACTCGCATTTGCCGGGTCTGGTATTCCGCTCCAGGTTACGGTATCGCCATTGGCCACCGAAATTTCAAAATTTTCATTGGTAACCCCATTCGTTTGGCCCACAAACGAACAATAGGAATCTACGTTATTGGGCGGGTTCTCCGGTGCCGGAATACCTGTTGTGTTTACTTTAAGGATAATTGAATGATTTACCGGTGTTGCCGGTGGATTGTTTCCATTGCACATAATTGTAGTTTTTAGTTTGGTTTATACTCTATTAATTACTGAATATTACATCCTAGGCGTTTACATTTTAGGTTATTGAAACCGAAGGGTCATCTACTGGGAGACACATATTCAAAATACCGTCTGTTTCCCTTATTACCTTCTGGTTTATAGCTAAATCCCAAAAAGCGAAACCAAGATAGTTGGTCTTTACGGTGCGCCTCTGCATATTGGCCAAGGGCGTACCCTTTGTATTCAACGGATAGGTCCCTTAGGATTTTTCTCATTTCAAAGCTCAGTTTCATGGCATGTTCTTGCATGTGCCGACTGCAAATAAAAAACGTCTCATATCTTTTGACATCAATTTTATAGGCACCAAGAATGCCAATAGGTTCGCCGGCCGCTGTTCTCCAAATTTTAGAATACCCATCTGGCTTGGTAGAGTTAAGCCTGTTTTTAATAAAACCCAAGGTTTCCTTGCGCTCGGCTTCCGTAGCTAGCAACCACTCCGGTTTGGATTTTTCCCATGTATTTTCTAAAATAAAAAGTATATCCGTGGTGCCGATTTCCTCCACTTTTTCAACTTTTGTCATGAATAAAAAATTGAACTTTTAGTGTTTTCGCTCCACTCACCTTGATTCGGATATTGTTGACGCACGCTATAAGTTTAGTTAGGTTATTTATCTACGGATAAGTTACTTAGATTCGAAAAAAAAATTGGGCTAGGTTAGGACGAATACACCTAAATACTGTCCGAAACTGCCTATTTATTTTTCAAAACCCAATTATGGGAGAAGTGTATAGTTGAATCTTCTACATCTTTTAACTTTTCAAAAGCTTTTCTTCGAGTTATCGTCATTTGACATCACTACTCCAACGGATTTAAAAACTATCCTTTAGCACTCCTGTAAAATCGCTAACTCCCTAAGGTTAAAAAAGATATAAAAACCGTCAAGAAATTGTGGATATCTATTCTCAGTTTTGACTTTGCTGTTCATCATAGACAGCTATATTTGCCACCCCTAAAATAAGATAGTTATGAGTGCAACATGGTATGAATGTAAAGTGAAGTATAGAAAATTGGACGAGGCTTCCGGAATCCAAAAAGTGAAGACGGAACCTTTTTTGGTAGATGCGATTTCCTATACAGAGGCAGAAAGTAGGATTACCGAAGAAATGGCGGCCTATTTGAGTGATAGCGACGAAATTAAGATTACGAATATTAAGGTGGCCAACTATGCCGAAATACATCCGTTCGAGAATTCGGACCGATGGTTTAAATCCAGGGTCTCCCTTATTGCTTTTGACGAAGAAAGCGGGAAGGAGCGCAAAACCAACCACTATGTATTGGTACAGGCCAATGATGTAAAGGAAGCTTACGACAATACGATCAGCGTTATGAAAGACACCATGGGCGACTACACCATACCGGCAATATCGGAGTCCCCGATTATGGATGTTTTCCCTTATTTTTCTGGCGAAGAGGACGATATGGGCCGTTTGCAAAAGTTTACGGAACTGAAGAATTCAGTGCCCGCAAGCAACGCTATGGACGAGGCCTTGGAACTTGCCGATGTGCTTTCCTCCGATGCCGAGTAAGAAGTAAAATCTTTACGGCTATGTAGAAATAATGCCCGTCCAAATGGTTTTGGACGGGCATTTTACATTAAAGCGATTTAAGGACTATAGCACCTGCCATTTTCTAGCTTAGATATAATCAAACTTAAGCCCTATATCATGGCCAATATAATTGTGGTAAACCTGCTTCTGCCAATATTTTATTATAGGATGCTACATCTTTGGTCTTCATATTCTGAAGACTGCTTTTTAAGACGGCCCATTGCTGTAAATAGTCGGTCTTAACTTCCCGGGTTCCCTGCGTTACGGGTAAATTTCCTTTTCCGATGGAATCTAAAAAATCCTTGAACTTGATCAGTAACCGTGCTTCGAACATATAGTTGCTTTGATACGTGCGCATTTCCTTTTGTAAAATTTCAGCTATCCAGTTATCTATAGTCGCGTTCAATGCTGCTCCTGTACGTTTTATAGTTTCATCGGTGCTTACCTCCAATACAAAATCCAATTGTTGCTTTATTTTCCGAAGATCTCGTACCCCTTTTGCCATTTCCGTAGCACCTTCGTAAATAGATTTTGATATGTTGTCCCTTTCGGTATAGGCTTCGGCTGCATTTTCAATGCTGTTGTTAATGCGTGGATCAATGACGATCTCAAAATCTTGGGATTGGGAAAATTCTCCAACCTTTAAGCGTGCCGTATAGGTTCCGGGCTTTGCGTTATAGGCGGAAAGATCTCGGTTGGTCGTATATAGTTCCGTAAGACAATCAAACTGCCCTATTTTCATGTTCCATGCATAGCGATGGGCTCCTTTTGTCTTTTTTAACTGAGATGTTACCAAGGTATCACAGGCCACTTTTGGGACATTTGTAAATTCGGAATGTATAACTGTGCCTGAACCATCCAAAATTTCCAAGGACATGGGCGTGTTTTCTGAAACTTCCTTGTTTAAAACATAGTGAATTTGAGCCCCAGAAGGCGGATTCTTTCCTAGTCCGCCATCGATACTATAGGCCACGGATAGCTCTGTATGCACATCGTTGGGTTCGTACAGGTAGTAATCGGCTTTGGCCACAGCATCGGATACTTGATGCAGCGGCGTAAGATCATCTAAAATCCACAAGGCCCTGCCCTGCGTCGCGACTACCAAATCCTTTCGTTTTACACGTAAATCGGTAATAGGAACTTCGGGAAGGTTATTTTGTAACGAGAGCCACTGGGCACCATCATCAAAAGAAACAAAAACGCCTGTTTCCGTGCCTGCATATAAAAGACCTCTGCGGTCCGGATCTTCCCGAACGGAGCGTGCAAAAGTATCTCCTGGTAATCCGTTTACAATTTTGGTCCATGTAGCACCGTAATCGTTGGTCTTAAATATATAGGGGGTAAAATCGTTCATTTTAAATCCTGTAACCGCGATATAGGCAGAGGCCGCATCATGCGGAGACGGTTCAACAACATTAATGATACTTTCCTTGAGTCCCTTTGGGGTAACATTGGACCATGTTTTACCACCATCTTGGGTTACATGTACCAAACCATCATCGGAACCGACCCAGATTACGCCCTCCTTTAGTGGCGATTCTTCTATATTGAACAAATTGTTGTAACTCTCCGCGGTTATTTGCTCATTGCTAATGGGTTCTCCCCCTTTTCCTTGGTGTTCCTTATCGTTCCGGGTTAAATCGGCGCTTATTTCTTCCCAAGTGGTACCCCTATCGGTGGACTTCATTACATACTGCGATCCATAATAAATAACGTTAGGGTTGTGCGGCGAAACGATTACAGGACCGTTCCAATTGGCCCTGTACTTTAAATTCTTGGGCTGTTCCCCGGTTACCCTGGTCGGATAGGGCATTACCATACGAGTATTATCAATGTCCCTGTCCCACTCCACAAAATTGCTTGCGAAATAGGTGGAATATACAAATCTAGGATTATCGGGATCTACGGCAACGGTCGACGATTCTCCTGCCCGCATAATGTCCCAATGCATTTCCCCGATGCCTTCATCCATTACCCTGCTATCTATGGCAATGGTACTGTTGTCTTGCTGCCCGGAATAGATACGATAGGGATGTCCGTTATCGGTAATCAATCTATAAAACTGACCTGTGGGCTGATTATACATGGTAGACCATGTTTCCCCTCCGTTAAAAGTAACCGAGCCGCCTCCGTCATTTGCATTTACCATAATATTGCTATTATTGGGATTGATCCACAAATCGTGATGGTCTACGTGACTTCCCATAATCCCTTTAAAGGATTTACCGCCGTCAATAGATTTCATGGCAAAACTGTTCATAACCCAAAGTTCGTCCTCATCATTCGGGTCGGCTATGATATGCATATAATACCAAGAGCGCGCATAGGTAGTGGCGTCATTCGTCATTTGCCTAAAGCTTTCCCCAGCATCATCGGAACGATAAACGCCCGCTTTCTCTCCCATGGCGTCAATGGCGATGTACACAATTTTAGGATTGGCAGGTGAGATGGCTATACCCATTTTACCTTTTAGTTCCGGAAGCCCTTTATTGATTTCTTTCCAATTTTTACCTCCGTCCGTAGTCTTGAATATTTTACTTCCGGGCCCACCGCTGTGCACGACCCATGGTTTTCGCCAAAATTCCCAAGAAGCAACCATCATAAAATCAGGGTTGTTAGGGTCAACGGTCATATCAACAATTCCGGAATCTTCATTAACATATAGGATTTTTTCCCAAGTAAGCCCGCCATCTTCGGAAAGATAGATGCCTCGCTCCACATTAGGACCCCACGGATTTCCTTGTGCGGCAACATATACTTTATCGGGATTAGTTGGATGCACGAACACATCACTGATATGGCGTGTTTCCTTAAGACCCATATGTTTCCATGTTTTACCGGCATCTGTGGATTTATAGAGTCCGTCTCCGTGGGAAGTCTTTACACCACGTACAGGAGATTCGCCAGTACCTACGTAAATAATATTGGGGTTTGAAGGAGCGGGCGTAATGTCCCCAATACCAGTGGTATTAAAAAACCCATCGGAAATATTGTTCCAAGTAGTACCGCCATCCGTAGTTTTCCAAACACCTCCACCTGTGGCCCCCATATAATAGGTAAAAATATCGTTAGGTACTCCCGAGACCGCAGTAGAACGACCACCACGAAAAGGGCCTATCATACGATATTCCATAGATTCATAAAGGTTTTCAGAAATCGTTGGGGCATTAGCTTTTTGATTACGTTGCGCGAACAGGCAAGATGTGACGAAAAGCGCAAGGAGCAATAGGCGTCGAACTGTTTTCATGAGTTGGTTTATCTGGTTATTAAAACACTCAAAAGGTAGTATAATTTAGGGAATACTTCCATCCTATTTTCTTTAAATAAGTACTCCCTAAGATTTGGAAAAGCAGTTTATTAATCAAAAGTTATTTGTTTTTAATCCACTATCATCATTTTCGAAGCTTCAAACCTTCAATAAGTGCCTTTTTATTAGGATTTCTCCAAAATAATGCTATCTTATAGAAAGCATTAATTAATAAATAAAATATATGAGGCAACTGAAGATCACGAAGCAAATTACCAACAGAGATACCAAATCATTAGAAAAATACTTTCAGGAAATATCAAAGTTAGATTTGATTACCGCAGATGAGGAAGTAGATTTAGCAAGAAGAATTCGTGAAGGAGATCAGCTCGCCCTAAATAATTTAGTAAATGCCAATTTGCGATTTGTAGTATCTACCGCAAAGCAATACCAAGGAAGTGGTTTACGACTATCCGACTTGATTAATGAAGGAAATATTGGCTTGGTAAAAGCGGCTAAACGCTTTGATGAAACCCGGGGATTCAAATTTATCTCCTATGCCGTATGGTGGATCAGACAATCCATACTCCAGGCCATATCCGAGCAATCCCGTATGGTACGTTTACCGTTGAACAAAATAGGTGAGCTTAGCAAAATAAAGAAAGCTTCTTCCTCCCTAGAGCAGGTGTATCAACGACAACCTAGCGCCATGGAAATTGCTGGTGAATTGGACATGAATAGTCATCAAGTAAAACTGGCCATGAAAAATTCTGGTAGACATGTATCTATGGATGCTCCTTTTGAAACCGGGGAATCCTCTAACTTATACACTGTAATACAATCCAAGGATTCCATGCGGCCAGATGCAAATCTTATGAAAGATTCCCTTTCGATGGACATGAGCCAAGCCTTAAAAAGACTTCCTTTGAGGGAAAGTGAAGTGATTCGGCTTTACTACGGACTTGGAGAACGTAATCCCAAAAGCTTAAGTGAAATTGGAGAGCTGTTTGACCTTACTCGTGAAAGAGTTAGACAAATTAGGGAAAAAGCAATACGAAAGTTACGCAATACACCTAATACCCAAGTACTGCAAAGCTATTTGTAAATCTTAAATTTACCCTGTAAAGCATAATGACAACAAAGAGAGATCAAAAAATATGATGGCTCTTTCCTTTGTTGTCATACACATAGTGTGCTTTGGCACCAATAAGTAATCCAAAGAATAATAAAGTGAAGTTTGGTTTTGGTATCCAACATGTTTGGCCCTTATTTTTGGATTGTACTAACTATTGTTATTCATATTGCTTGTGCCCAGTATATACGGGTTTTTATAAGAATTTTTCAGTCCCTAGCCGTTCAAATCAGCACTTAAATCAACAATAACCTACTCTTTTAAAGTACTTGTGAATTTTTTCCATTCTTCCCCATTACCATTTATAGCAAAAACTTTAGAACTATTAAACATGATGTACCAGCTCCAACGGTACCGCCCAAAACAAGACCCCCAATTACAGCTACAATACGTTCTTCTCCAGAGTGGACCGAAGAACGACCGGTCTCCGAATCACCTGCAATTAAACCGAATCCAAGGCTTCCTCTATCATGCTCTAAGATTATTTTTCCACCAAGCGACCTTTTGGTTCTTATTTTCCCTATGTCCGGAACGGGAATGTTAATGAGGCTATCCTTTACCTCTAATTGTAAAGAATCATCTGTAACAACTTGTAAATATCCTTTTGTAAATTTTTTATTTTCCAATGTACAGCCTCAGGAACAGGTTTTGTTCCCTTAAACTTTCTTGAGAAGAAGCTAATAGACTTAGAAACAAAAAAAGAGTGAGCGCGGTATTTTTTATGAGGCTGTTTCTGGTAATATTATGAACGAATGACAATTCTGTGACCGTAAAAAACAGGTACATATTTCATTGTCATAAAAAAGCCATCACATATGTGTGATGGCTTTCCTCTTCTTTCTCACTTTTACTATTATTTTGGCATCACTACGGTATCCAAGGCATGGATTACTCCGTTGGATGCAGCCACATCTGCAATAACAACGGTTGAAGTTCCTCCATTAGCATCTGTCAATATGACATTGCCATCTTTTAAACTCAAGTCAATAGCACCGCCTTGTACAGTGGTTACAGTAAATTTACCATTATTGGCATTTATTGCTTCTATAACAGCTGCTGCCTCGAATTTGCCTGAAACAACATGATAGGTCAATATTCCTGTCAAGGCGTCTTTACTTTCTGGTTTTAGTAAAGATTCTACTGTTCCTGCCGGTAATTTTGCAAAAGCATCATTGGTTGGAGCAAAAACCGTGAACGGACCTGTACCACTCAATGTTTCAACCAGACCAGCTGCTTGTACTGCTGCCACCAAAGTGGTGAAGTTATCGTTGCCGGCCGCAACCGCAACTATATTAGGAGCTACTTCTTCCATAACAGCGGTTTCTACCTCCGTTACCACTTCTGTCGCTTCTTCTGTAATTTCTTTTTTCTTTTCTCCACAGGACACAAATAAAAGTGTTGCAAATGCGAAAAGACTTAATGCTTTAATAGTTTTCATATTGTTCTTAGATTTTTAGTTATGTAAATATACAAGTTAATTATTATTGTTTAATTTATTTAACATAAGATTAGACAAAATAGCTAGAATGAAAAGGCGACCCTTTAAATATACCCTACTGGGGGTTTAATACATACGGTTATATCTATTGCTTTAATGAATTAGAAGAGTACATTGTTAGGTCTCTTTAAACACATAGCAGAGGGAGTTTTTGAAACAGATAAAAGGTATTAGTAAACAAAATACTCACCTATTACCAATGCCAAATGGTAACTTTACATGAGCGTGCTTCAAGAAGGAAGCTAATATAATAAAGTAATTGAAGGTCTAAATTAATGAAAGACTAAACTGTGGTAACCCTAACCTTTTTCTTTTTCAATCGGGAATTATTGAGTTTCTGTACCAGTTCATGGGCAAGCTTGCGTGGAACGGCAACAAAAGCGCAATCTTGTTTGAGTTCGATAACGCCCAACTGTTCTTTATGGAGACCTGCTTGTTTTAAAAACAGACCGGCGATATCTCCTTTTGATATTTTATCCTTTCGTCCGCCTGAAATAAACAAAGTTTCCCAATACTGGGAATCATGTAGCGCTTTATGACCTGTTTTTTGGGAAATATCTATTGGATCATCCTTTTTTATAAAATCGGGCAAACGTTCGTTCTCACCATATAGCACATAGGCCGTTCCTTTTTCGTTTACACGTGCCGTTCTACCGTTTCTATGGGTAAATTCTTCTACTGCTCGTGGAAGCTCAAAATGAACGATATATTTCATTTCCGGAATATCGATACCTCTTGCCGCCAAGTCTGTAGCAATCAATATTTGACAGGTTCCATTTCTAAATTTTAGCAAAGAACGCTCCCGGTCCTTTTGCTCCATCCCACCCGAAAAACAGCCATATCGTATGCCATTTTTATCCAAATGGGCACCAACCCTTTCTATACTATCTTTGAAGTTGCAAAAAATGATTCCGGGTTCATTACCAATATAATGCAACAAGTCTACCAAGGTTTTCAGTTTATCCTTGTCCGTTGCCCTTACTATTTTAATACTAAGTCTAGATGCTTTTTGGTCCTTTAGATAATTGATAATGTTAGGTGTTTCTAAACCAACAAAATTAGGGATTTTAACACCTTGGGTAGCAGAAGTGAGAATCCGTTTGTCCAGATGGTTCAGTTTGCTTATGATAGCGTTCATTTCCACTTCAAAACCAGTTTCGAGCGACTTGTCAAACTCGTCCAAAACAAGGGTTTTAATATCGTTTTTAGAAAATCGTTCCGCTTCAAAATGATCAAGAATCCTACCGGGTGTCCCAATCAGGATTGCCGGTAGGTGTTTTAGTTCCAGTTTATCCTTGGACATAGCTCTGCCGCCATAGACAGCGTTCACCTTAAAACCAGAACCCATCGATCGAACCACTTGTTCAATTTGTATGGCCAATTCACGGGACGGCACTAAAATAAGTGCCTGTACTTCTGTAGATTCGGAATCCAAGCCTTCTATGAGCGGCAATAAAAAAGCCAAGGTCTTGCCGGTACCCGTGGGAGAAAGTAAAACCGTATTCACCGATTTCCCTATCAAGGCAATAGCCTCCTCTTGCATTGGGTTCAATGCCGAGATGTTCAATTTTTCTAAAATATCTTGTTGGTTCCGGATGGTATTGGCCATAAAGCGGGGTTTTTAAAATTCAAGGACAAGCGTAAAATGTCAAAAAGTAAAATCTCACGTCTCACTATTAATTACTCACTTTTACCTTGCTGCCCTACATGATCCGACAGCACCTTTTCTATCAATTCTTCCTTGGTTAAATGATGAAATATGGTTTTTATCCTTTCCTTGGTATCGGCAGAAATCGTTCTGTTTGGCTTAGTCTTAAATATTTTTTTGGCCCATAAGACTACATTGGTTTCTTCCCTATTTTCGGCATCTTGCTTTTTAACTTCCTTGAAAACAAGACCCAGTTCCTTTTCAAATTCAGGAATAGCTGCGCGCTCTTCTTGCTGAATGATGCTCAAAGAAAGTCCATTTGCCCCTGCTCTAGCCGTTCTACCACTGCGGTGCACATAAGCCTCATAGGTATCCGGCAAATGATAATTAACCACATAGGAGGTCTCTTTTACATCAATGCCACGCGCTGCCAAGTCGGTCGCTACCAGAATATCAATATGGCCTTCGCGGAACTGACCCATAATACGGTCGCGAATCCCTTGAGATAAGCTTCCGTGAATAGCACCAGACGAAAATTTGTGTATCGCCAATTTCTTCGCCAATTTATTTACGGCTGCCTTGGTCTTACAAAAAATAATACCGCGTTCCCCATCTTTGGCATGCAGAAAGTGCAGTAATACCTCCAGCTTTTCTATGGGGTCTACCACCACAAAGGTATGTGCTATGCCTTGGTGTCCCATCTGGGCCATATCGGCTTCTAGGTGCACCACATTCTTGGACATGTAATTTTGCACCAACTGTTTTACGGCACCCGGCATGGTGGCAGTGAATAAAAGCGTTCTTCGGGACTTCGGTATTTCTTTGGCCAAGGTATCCAAATCCTTTTGCAGGGCGCTTACCATTTCATCGGCTTCGTCCAGGACCAAATACTTGATTTTTTTTATAGTAACTGCCTCACGCTGCACCAAATCTATTAGTCTACCAGGAGTTGCTATAACAATATGGGTAGATTCTTTCAAACGCTCTATTTGAGGTTTTATGGGAATACCGCCACAAACAGAAGCAATGGAGACGGCCGGACTATGTGCGGCAAGCGAGACTAAATTCGCGTAAATTTGTTGCCCTAATTCTCTTGTCGGAGCTAATATAAGGGCTTGCACTTCGGTGCTAGCTGTGTTTATAAGTTGTAACAAGGGCAAACCGAAAGCTACGGTCTTTCCCGTTCCCGTTTTTGCCAGGGCCACAACATCTTCCTTCTGATTTAATAGGACCGGAATCGTTTTTTGTTGAATATCCGTGGGTGCGGAAATATTCAAATCAGAAAGAGCTTGAACTAGTTGTTGTTGTATTCCTAAATCGGAAAACGGATTTGACATAACTTAAATTTAATGTAAAGATAGGCAGATGAAACCCGACAACCGTGCAGATAGAAGTTCTTATATTAATTAAAAACTTAAAAACTAAAATATCTTAGCAAGGCTACACAGAGGCATCAAGTCTTTATACCAATAGAACTCTTCGCGATTATCAATGAAGTCCTAAATAATGATTCCTTTAATCTTAGATTAAATTTCTAAAATAACTAAGTAGGGTAAAAAAGGGTTCCTAAATAAATGAGCTGACAATATGCCAATACGCTTAGGCTTCTTGCAGTGTACGTTTAGATTTTCTATACAAATAATTTGGATAGATAGCACGTTTAGCGAAACGATTCAGCTTGTTAGAGTTGACCATTTTAATATATATTGGCTTTGTAACCCCAAAATATTCATACGTGGTGCCGTCCAAAAAAGTAATTTCCAATACCAAACCATTGTGAATATAATCCGCAATGCCAGAATTAGTAATCGTTTCGGTATAGGCCTCCAGGTTGGCTTCAATAGTTTCCGGGGCAATACTTACCAAAAAGTGATACCCATCAATAATCTCACGGCTTTGTACTTCTGCTTCTTCGCGTTTGGCATCACCCTCCTGGAATTTATCTGGATGCCATTCCTTTACCAAATTGCGATAGGTTGACTTTAATGTCTTTAGGTCGATTTCCTTTTCGATACCAAAGAGTTTCTTGTATTGACCGATACGTTTCATAGACTTTTTTTTGAAGGCGCAAAACTACATCTTTAATTTTACACAACAACTAGCGCTAGGCTTTTATGTTGTGAATTTGACGGTAATCCAGATATACCTAATTTTTTTTAAAACAAAAAGCCCCACCGTTACCGGCAGGGCTTGCTAAACTTTAAAGTATGTATTAGATAACTTTTACGTTCACTGCATTTAATCCTTTGTTTCCTTCTTGAAGATCGAATTCAACTTCATCGCCTTCGCGAATCTCGTCAACTAATCCTGAAATGTGCACAAAGTGATCTTTTTCAACTCCTTCTTCAGTGATGAATCCAAAACCTTTAGTCTCGTTGAAAAATTTTACTGTTCCTTTACCCATTGTAATGTAATTAAATTTATAATACTTATTAGTTGGCAAAGATGATGCCATTTTTTTGATTTACAAGGCATTAAGTGACTTATTTTGAATAAATCATTAAAAAAATAGTTCTGGAAGCGTGACCAGAGTTGTCCGAAACGTAACGCGGAACTCTATTTTCAAACTGTTTAGTAAGCATAAATGGCGTGAATTCTTTTTTCTTTAAGGCCAAGTTCTAATTTGAGGTTACAAAATGGTCATAGTCAATTTCTTTTTTAAATATGATTATAATTCCTTTTAGCTTAACCCGCCTATATCTTATGAGTTTTGGTAAACATTACTTAAAGGATTACCCTCATGGACACTTTTAGAAAACAGCAAAAACCGATAGTTTTTTAAACCAAGTCCGTGTCCTAAAAAAGAATAGTAAAAACTTGGACTACAAAGAATATGCTATTTTTTGGCAGTTGAAGTGATTCGCGATTTGCAAATTTACGGTTACTTAGAACCAATCGTGCAATTTCTGGTCCTCCTACCCTTATAGTTTGGCAGAAAAAAATAGTAGAAAAACACAAATCCAGGACCACCTTATTGCGCTCGCAATTGGTCTACATGCATCATATAAACGGCTATGGTATTTAGTTCCTCGTCCGATATATTTTGTAAAAAACCATTTATATTGGCCTGCATTATGGCAACTTGGCTGGCCGTAGTATCCACAATTGGTTGTGCTTCACCCTTTAAAAAAGCAACGATGTCCCCATCTTTTTCTTTATACACCTTCATGATTTCTATAACAGAAGGTCCAATTTTCTTTTTGTTGATGTCATGACAAGTAATACAGGTCTTTTCGGAAAATAAACGATTGCCTAAAAAGATTTTTGAATCCTGACTCAGTTCCCCTCTTTGGGGCATGGTGGTTGGTATTTCTGGTGCTGTTTTAGGTTCGCCCTTACAGCTGCAAAGAAGTAAACCGATGGCTAAAAAGTATAAATAACGCATTGGATTATTAATTAGTGTTATATGTTCTTAAAGATAACGCTTAGGAAAAATAGAAAAGATGATATAAATCAATAATAATCTCAAAAATGTTAAACCCAAATTTATTAGGACGATGATTTTGTATGTGAAATAAGTGGAATCTGTTCTAGTTTAACCGAACTAGAAAATGCAATACGTCAAAAACCACTAGGCAAACAGGGATTAAAAAAATATTTCAAGATTAAAATAGGGTAATCAAATATAATTAAATACATTTGTTAACCAAATGGTTAAACTATACGGTTAATAATGGGAAAATCAAAAGACGAAACTACGGAAGAACAGATATTAGTTGCCGCAAAAGATATTTTTCAGGCAAAAGGCATGGATGGTGCCCGCATGCAGGAAATAGCGGACAAGGCCGGTATTAACAAAGCCATGTTGCATTACTATTACCGGAGCAAACAATTGCTTTTTGAAGCCGTTTTTAAAAACGCCTTTAACCTTTTGGCTCCACAATTGAATGCGGTGCTTAACGATGATTCGATAGTCGAGGAAAAAGTCAGAAGCTTTACATCAAACTATATATCATTCGTTATCAAATATCCTTATCTCCCCAATTTTATCATTCAGGAACTGAACAGAAATCCGGATTTTATCCTCAACCTAAAAAACAACATTGGCTTCCCAAATCTGGAGAAGTTTAAGAAACAAGTACACAAAGAAGTGGAACAAGGTGTCTTAAGACACATTTCCGCAGACCAATTGTTCATAAACATATTAGCGCTCAATATTTTTCCATTTGTTGCCAAACCCTTGATTATGGCCTTTACAAATACAGATGATACTATGTACAAACAGCTCATGGAAGAACGTAAAACCAACGTTGCTAATTTTATTATCAATGCTATAAAAAACACATAAAATGAAACGCTTACTCCTCTTAATTATACTCTTAGCAGTGCTTCCAAGCTTGGCACAGCAAAGCATAAGCTTGGAAGAATGCTACAGTTTAGTGAATCAAAATTATCCTTTGGCCAAACAGACTAAACTACTCGAGGCCCAGAACCAATTGGATGCAGCGGTTATTTCCAATGCAAAATTGCCCCAATTTAGTCTAGATGCACATGCAACCTACCAATCCGATGTCATAGAAGTTCCCATTCCAAATTCCAATATAGAGCCTTTAAACAACGACCAGTACAGGGCCACTTTTTCAGTAAATCAACTCATTTTTAATGGTGGTGCAACTGGTGCTTCTTTAGATGCGAAATCCGCTCAATTAAAAACCAAGCAAAAACAGGTGGAAGTGAATTTGTATCAATTAAAACAACAGATAAATCAAGTTTTCTTCTCCATTTTATTGTTACAGGAAACCAATGAATTGTTGGAGGCGAAACAAGCACAGTTACGGGCCAAATTGAGCGAAGTGCAAGGAGGTATTACCTATGGGGTGATTTTACCTTCGTCCGATAAAATTTTGGAAGCTGAACTATTAAAATTAGACCAGCAATTTAAGGAAGTAGAAAGTACTAAAACAAGCTTAATAGAAACGCTTGCGAGTATTATAGGCAAACCGTTAAGCACTTCCACAAGCTTTAAAGATCCTTTAGTAAAAACCCCTTTACAACTGGAACTGAAACGACCGGAATTAGAATTATTTCAACTTAAAAAAGCCGAAATTCAAAGCAACGAGGCCTTACTGGCAAAACAAAATACTCCAAAATTGCTTGGTTTTGCAACGGGTGGTTATGGTAATCCTGGCTTGAACATGCTCGACAATTCCTTTCAAACATTTTACACTGTCGGTGTCAAACTGAATTGGAACGTATTTGACTGGAATTCCAATAAAAAGCAACGCGAATCCCTATCCATAAACAAGGACATCATTTCTACCGAATCTGAAACCTTTACGTTAGGCACCAACATTGAGCTAGATCAGCAAAAAAAGGAAATAGAAAAAATGGAAGCTTTTATTTCTTCAGATGTAGCCATTATACAGCTTAGAAAAGATGTGCTAGCTATTGCAGATTCACAACTTAAAAACGGTGTCATTACGTCGTCGGCATATATTACAGAACTAACTAATTTATTTGAAGACGAAAATACACTGGCACGGCATAAAATTCAGTTGCAGCTCGCAAAAGCAAATTACCTAATCATTCAAGGACACTAAAAATAAATAGATGAAAAACTATAGCTATATAGGAGTTTTAGGCATTTTTGCCACCAGTTTTTTTTCCTGTGGAGATTCCAACGGAAAGGCAGACGGCTACGGTAATTTTGAAGCTACCGAAATAACAATTTCAGCAGAAAACAATGGAAAATTGATGCAGTTTGACCTAAACAAGGGCGATAAATTGGAAAAAAATCGATTTATAGGATATATCGATACTATTCCATTAGCATTAAAGCGGGAACAACTTTATGTTTCCAAGGCTGTTATCAGCTCAAAATCCAAAGGGGTCCTGTCTCAAATAGATGTCCTTAACGCCAAATTAAAAACAGCTGGAACAAACAAAACACGCACCGAAAACCTTATAAAGGACAATGCCGGAACCCAAAAACAATTGGATGATATTTTAGGCGAAATCGATGTTATCAAAAATCAAATTAGAAGTGTAGAAATACAGAATGCACCTGTGGTCAACGAACTAAAAAGCATTGATGTGCAATTAAAACAGCTAGACGATCAGATACAGAAGAGTAAAATCATCAATCCCGTAAACGGAACCGTTTTGACCAAGTACGCTGAGCCCAATGAGATTACCGCATTTGGAAAACCACTCTATAAAATTGCCGACCTCAGTGTTCTGGAACTACGGATCTATGTGAGTGAAACACAATTGGCAGGCTTAAAAATTGGTCAGGACGTAACGGTAAAAATCGATGATGCAGATGCCTTGAAAGCCTACAAAGGCAGTATTGCTTGGATAGCCTCGGAAGCCGAATTCACCCCAAAAATCATTCAGACCAAGGAAGAGCGGGTTGCTTTGGTATATGCCGTAAAAGTGAATGTAACTAATGATGGTGGACTTAAAATCGGGATGCCGGCAGAAATGTGGTTAGAAAATTAAATTAATCTTTAACACGATACTCATGAAAAAATCAGTACTCCTTATCCCTTTTATGGCAATACTGCTAACGGGTTGTAAAAATGGCGATAAACAAGCAGAAGTCGATGTCCCTTTAGTAGATGCACAGGAACAGCCAAGTACAAATTTAAGTAGCCATTAGATGAATGATATTCAGTTAAATGATGGTACTAAATGGGAAGTAAATATAGAAACTACCCAGGGTGTTGAAAAAATGCAAGGAGTATTAAAAACCCATTCAACGTCATCTATAGAGAAGTATCATCAATTGGCCAGCGACCTAAATGATCTAACAAACAAGTTGGTAAAAGAGTGTTCAATGAAAGGGGCCTCACATGATAATTTACACGTTTGGCTAATGCCGTTAATAGAGAAAATAGATGCACTTTCTGAAGCTAAAACAATAGAAGATGCCGCAGAAATAAAACAAAGTATCGAAGAAAATTTAAACGCATATTCTGATTATTTCAACTAAATGAGCCTTCATATTTCCAACATATCAAAATCCTATAAAAATGTAAAGGCGTTAGAGGGCATCTCTTTTGATGTAAAAGAGGGAGAACTCTTTGGTTTAATTGGTCCGGACGGTGCGGGCAAAACAACACTCTTTCGCATTTTAACTACGCTTCTGTTCGCCGATCAGGGCACTGCAACGGTAGCTGGTTATGATGTAGTGCGCGATTACAAGAGCATACGAAAAAGTGTGGGATACATGCCTGGAAAATTCTCATTGTACCAAGATTTAACGGTAGAAGAAAACCTCCAATTTTTTGCAACTATTTTTGGGACGACCATCACAGAAAACTATGAGTTAATAAAGGACATCTATGTACAGATAGCACCTTTTAAAGATCGCCGTGCCGGTAAATTATCCGGGGGTATGAAACAGAAACTAGCCTTGTGTTGCGCCTTGATACATAAGCCAAAGGTCCTGTTCTTGGACGAACCCACCACGGGAGTTGATCCCGTTTCAAGAAAGGAATTCTGGGAAATGCTAAAGCGTCTACAACAGAAAGATATTACTATTTTGGTTTCTACTCCGTACATGGACGAGGCGGCTTTGTGCGATCGCATTGCACTTGTGCAAGATGGCAAGATTTTAGAGATAGACACCCCAAATGCTATTGTAAAACACTATCCAAAACCAATTTACAATGTACGCGCAAACAATATGTATCAGTTGATTACTAGTTTAAATGCGTACGAACCCAATCATAGCGTATACCCATTTGGCGAGTTTGTGCATTACACGGATAGCCGAGTAGATTTTAATCCGGCTGAGTTACGAGTATATTTAGAATCCAATAATCTTTCTAATATAGTGATCGAACCAACGGAAGCCACTATTGAAGATACCTTTATGGAACTTGCAAAATAATGAGAAACAACAAGGTCATACAAGCAGAAGGGTTAACTAAAATGTTCGGGGATTTTACGGCCGTAAACGCCATTACATTTGATGTTGCCAAAGGAGAGATTTTTGGCTTTTTAGGTGCCAATGGTGCTGGAAAAACTACAGCTATGAAAATGTTGATCGGAATTTCCACGCCAACATCCGGCAAAGCAACTGTGGCCGGGTTTGATGTATTTACAGAGGCGGAGGATATCAAAAAGAACATTGGTTACATGAGCCAAAAGTTTGCGCTGTACGATGATTTAACGGTTAGGGAAAACATTACTTTTTTTGGTGGTATTTACGGCTTGTCCAGAAAAAGAATAAAAGAAAAGTCGGACCTATTGATCCAAGAATTAGGGTTGGAAAAAGTGGCTAACCAATTGGTTGGTGCCTTGCCTTTGGGCTGGAAGCAAAAAATCTCATTTTCGGTTTCGTTGTTACACGATCCCAAAATTGTGTTTTTAGATGAGCCAACGGGAGGTGTTGACCCCATTACCAGGCGGCAGTTTTGGGAAATGATCTATAAAGCGGCACACCAAGGCACCACTGTTTTTGTAACCACGCATTATATGGACGAAGCCGAATATTGTGATCGGGTTTCCATAATGGTAAACGGCAAAATAGAAGCCTTGGACACCCCCAAAAAACTAAAAGAACAGTTTAAGGCAACAAATATGAACGAGGTATTTCTAAAGTTGGCGCGAGGATGAAACGATTCATTGGCTTTATACGAAAAGAATTCTACCATATCTTTAGAGATAGGCGTTCGCTGTTTATTCTCTTTGGGATGCCCATTGCACAGATTTTATTGTTTGGTTTTGCCATTACCAATGAAATCAACAATGTGGATATTGCAATTCTGGACCATTCCAAGGACGCGACTACCAAAGAAATTATTTCTAAAATAGCAGCTTCAAAGTATTTCAGCATCAAACAAATGGTGGATCGTGAGGCGGATATAGCCTCGGTGTTTCAAAAAGGACAGGTCAAGGCAGTGTTGAATTTTGAAACCGATTTTAGCGCCAAGCTTATCAAAGAACACAAAGCTACCCTGCAGATCATTACAGATGCGACCGACCCGAATACGGCCAATACCATAAGTAATTATGTAAACGCCATCCTGCAACAATATCAAAAGGAATTGAACAAGGATATTACTATAGCTTACCAAATAGTACCGGAAACCCGTATGGTATATAATCCGGAACTAAAAAGTGTGTATATGTTCGTCCCAGGCGTAATGACCATTATTCTTATGTTGGTTTCTGCGATGATGACGTCTATTTCCATCACACGGGAAAAGGAATTGGGCACTATGGAAATACTTCTGGTATCTCCCCTGAAACCATTTCAGGTGATTATTGGTAAGGTATTTCCCTATATCTTTTTGTCCATTATAAACGCCATAGTTATTGTTCTATTAAGCATATTTATTTTTAAAATGCCAGTGCAGGGAAGCTTCTTTCTACTAGGACTAGAAAGCATACTTTTTATTATCAGTGCTTTGGCCTTAGGGATATTGATTTCTACCATTTCAAAAACACAGCAGACCGCCATGATGATTTCTTTAATGGGATTAATGCTTCCTGTGATTTTGTTGTCCGGCTTTATTTTTCCAATTTCAAGTATGCCTTTGCCACTTCAAATCATTAGTAATATCATTCCTGCCAAATGGTTTATCATCATTATTAAAGGTATTATGCTGAAAGGCGTAGGAATACAGTTCATATGGAAAGAAACATTGATTTTATTAGGAATGACGGTGTTTTTTATCGGCCTAAGTATCAAAAAATATAAAATAAGACTGGAATAGCACTCTAAACCCCAAAAAGAAGGAAGTAGATTAATTTCCAAAACTTCAATAAAAAGTCTAGTCTCTAACATCTAGGTTCTAGCGTCTATAAAAATGAAGACGATACTGTACATCATACAAAAGGAGTTCAAGCAAATCTTTAGAAATAAAGGGATGCTGCCGATTATTTTTGTGTTGCCCCTACTCCAACTCATTATTCTTTCCAATGCGGCCACTTTTGAAGTAAAGAATATCAAATTCGGTTTTATAGATAAGGATAATACATCAACCTCAAGGGCTTTATTGGAAAAATTTAATACCTCCACATATTTTGATGTAGTAACAGATTTCCCATCGGAGGAATTAGCTAGTTCTGCCATGTTATTGGGCGAAGTAGATGTTGTTTTGGAAATCCCTTCCTATTTAGAGCGCGATCTTCAGAAAGAAAAGCATGCTACTCTTGGCGTCACCATTAACGCTATTGATGGCGCCGCAGCAGGGGTCGAAAACGTGTATGTCTCACAGATTATTCAAAGTTTTAATCGACACCTAAAAGTTGATCTATTACAAATATCGGACGAACAGATACAACCCGTAACTATTGACTCCATACCGCTATTCTGGTACAACGAAACCCTTAATTACAAAACTTTTATGGTACCTGGGATTTTGGTTTTGCTGGTTACGATGATTACGCTGTTCCTGTCAGGGATGAATATTGTGCGCGAAAAGGAAATAGGAACCTTGGAACAAATAAATGTGACACCCATTAAAAAGAGTCAGTTTATCATTGGCAAACTTTTTCCGTTTTGGGTAATAGGAATGGGCTTACTAACTATTGGTCTCATCATTGCAAAAGTCTTGTTCAATGTACCTATGGTGGGTAGTTTAGTGCTTATGTATTTTTACACGTCCATTTATATTCTGGTGGTTTTGGGCATAGGTCTGTTCATTTCGAACTTTACGGACACCCAACAACAAGCCATGTTTATTGCATGGTTTTTTATGGTGATTTTTATTTTGATGAGTGGCTTGTTCACGCCCATTGAGAGCATGCCAAAATGGGCGCAACTGCTTACGGAACTCAATCCCATAAAATATTTTGTAGAAGTCATGCGTATGGTCATGCTCAAGGGTTCCGGATTTATGGATATTCTTCCGCAGTTATTAAAAACGGTACTCTATGCCATTATAATGAATGGATTGGCAGTGTGGAGCTATAAAAAAACGACGTAAAAGGATTCCTTCACACAAATAAAAAAAGCCCTTAAAAATGAACTTAAGGACTTTACACTATTTTAAACTATTCGCTAGGAGCGTATCAACCTATTTTTTAATAGGTAACCGAATTTGAGAAGGATACGCCTTGGAATGATGAATTTTGTTGGTCGCCACAACACCCTCGGCTTCATCGTAATTATTGCCTCCCGTATTCAAATTACGGGCAAATCTTGGGAAGTTACTGCTAGAAACCTCTATACGAATGCGATGTCCCTTTTCAAAATAGTTACTGGTAGACATTGGAGTTAAATCTACTTTATAGACTTTTCCATCTTCCATAAACACCTCTTGCTCGTATCCTTCTCGGTACCGTACCCGTTGTATGGTCTCGTCCAAGTTATAGGCACGGCCGTCTGGGTATACATCAATAAGTTTAATGGTAACATCGGTGTCCTTTACGTCCGAAGATAGAAACAAGGTAGATTCAATGAAACCGGTAACTTCAGTGCCTTCTTTTAGGACATCGGTGGTATAAACCAAAATATCATCACGTTCTTCCATTACTTGCTGGTCAAACGCACCGCCCTTTACCGCATTACCCGTACAGCAGACATTACCGCCATAGGAAGTAACGGGGTTCATAGGGTCATAAACAATCGTATCCGGATTATCTTTTGACGGTTTTTTGGTGGAAAGTGTTCCACTACCCTTTAGCGTATTGGCATTGCCGTCACTGTTCAAATAATAGGTGGTCATTTTACTCTCCTTTGGCGGCCATTGTTCTGCAGCCTGCCATTTATTACTGCCCATGGTGTAATACTGTACGCGTGGCGTTTTTTCCTTAAAGTCGTTACTTTCGCCTTTCAACCAAAGGTCCCACCAAGCGTAGATCTGCTCATCATAGTTTAAACGGGCATCCCCTACACTGCGCTCACCAACAATGGTATTTTCAGTCGCACGAGTGTAAGCACAATGTAATGTTGGGGCAATTACCAAATATTGATTATCCCTTACCGCTGCATCTTTTGCATTGTTATGCACATGGTTAAATAGGCTTAAATTTGGCGTAATACTCACATCGTACCAAGAAGCAAACCAGAAACTGGGCATAGGAATTTCCATATCGTCATGATAAATTCCACCTGTAAACCAGTCCGGATCATTGGGCTTTCGACGTACCATATCGTCAAAAATCTCTTTCTTACCATTCATGTTCTTCAACATATCTTGTATGGGCAGGTGCTTTAAAGCTTCGGCCATGTCAACCGGCGGATTCTCTGGTGCCAAATCATAAAACCTAGAGATACGTATCAGGTCCTCCTGTGTGGCCCCTTCGGGAATTCTAGGTTTGAATTTATCGTGTTCTACTCCATATAACCAAGAAAAGAACAGCAACTGCTCTGCTCCTCCCCTGTACCAATTGCCCTGTTCCATAATATCTCCAACCCTTCCAACGCCCGCACCAAAACCTTGCGGTACCATAGCTGCATGTGAAGGATGGTCCAAGGCGGCAACGGCCATTTGCCATTCCGCAGTGCTGGAACAGCCATATGTCCCTATTTTACCATTGGACCAAGTTTGGTCTTTCATCCAAGAAAAGGCATCGTAGCCATCGGTCAGGGGCACCCCTAGAATATCCCACTCCCCTTCCGAGAAATAGCGTCCGCGCTCGTTCTGCACTACGTAGGCATAACCACGTTTTACCGCCTCATAGGCGCTTTCCGCCGTTCTGGTCTTTTGCTCACCGTCCTGCCAAGAATTAAAATTATAGGGTGTCCGTGAAAAGATTATAGGTACTTTGGCGTCGGTCTTTGGTCTATAGATATCCGTTGCCAAACGGATGCCATCGCGCATTGGCATCATCACTTTTTGGTCAATAATGGCAATTTCCCCCAACTTTTCTAAAATATCGTTTTCTTGTTGGGCGTTTGTCATTGGGGCCAACGCCAATAGGCAAAGGGATAAATAGAAGTACAGGTTTTTCATTAGATATATTTATTTGTTTTTAACGTCCAGGTATAGCACGAGAATACATACTAAGATTGTTCCAATTTTATTATCGATTCATTTAATAATTCATCGTGATTTTAGGTCGGTTTTAAATGTAAGGAAAAAATGTAGACTTTTGGACTTGTTTTTTTTTTGATAAGATGCATATTTTTACGGTCATACTTATCCGGTAATTTATTAATCCATCTGAAGTGTGGACTCCCAGCGGCATGTTTTAAGGCTGTAATCTTTTATAGGGTCTTTACATTCATACAAGCTTACTATCTTTACACAGAATAAATACAACAGCATTAACTTATAGCGTTTAAAACTATGCCTTTCAACAAATTACATTCAGAACTGAGAAACGCATTGGAACGTTTTAAGATTACCGAACCCACATCGTTCCAGAAAAAAGCGATTCCCGTTATTAAAAGTGGCGTCAATACCTATTGCATTGCCCCTAAGGATAGTGGCAAAACCACGGCACTTATTCTTACGACACTACAGAAAATAGGTTTTAAGGCGGATGGAAATGCTCCTAGGGCACTTATCATCGCGGAGAACAAGGCAAAGGTTCAGGAATTGTATGATGCATTTATGGAGTATACCAAATACAGTACTATTAGAGTATATATGGGCTATGAAGAATTACACATCGATATTCAGAAATCGGAAATTTTTGAAGGTATCGATGTGCTGATTTCCACACCAAAGAACCTTAACAAATTATTCCTATTGAACGGAGTGAGCACATCACAACTTCAACTTTTTAGTATTGAAGATGCGGATTTCATACAGCAGAAAACAGAATATAGTGCCCTGTTGTCGGTAACGCAAAGCCTTAAAAAGTGCCAATACGTAATCTATTCAGAGACATTATCGCCAAAGCTAAAACGCTTCGAATCCTATTTTATGGAGCATGCCAAAATGGTTAAGGGTTAAAACGGGATAATTACAAGCCCTTATTCGCCTATTAACTTCACAGCAAACAAATGGCTCCAATAAACTATAAAACGCGTATTCCGATAGCTATGCCTAACAATCAACGATAGTATAGTAAGCTTAGTTCTAATTATAACGCGTTCCAGCCGCCCAAGGTGTCGGTAAGTACGGCAACAAGTTTTACCAGATCATCAATATCCACCCACTCATCGGGCATATAAAAATTACCTCCCAAGGAGCCAATGCCGTAGGCACGGAACGTCCAATAGACGTATCGGATAGCGAATATCTCCCGCATAATGGTTCGGATAGGCTGTTGGTGCTTGGCCTGTAATATTGGCAATGGAAGAACGCAAAACTTTACTTTCTGGCACTTCCCAATCGGCTGCTCCGGGATTGGTCATATACCCAACCGATTTTAGTTCCGCTTTATAAGTATTTTGCGCCGTAGACTTTGAGGTAATAAATTCGTTAATGACGCTCTTTGCTTCATTGACCAGTACGGTAAATGTGTGTTTTCCCGTAAATTTAAGTCGAAGGGTAATCGTAGCTTGATCGGCTATGGACCCAATGCGGTCGCCGCCGCTCAAAATACCTACGTTTACCAGAATATCCTTAAAAACGGTCTCACGAAGTAGTTCTAAGAGTTCTAGGCTTCGGTCAAGGGCACTTCCTCCTTTTGTCCATTCGGCTGAATCTATACTTCCTATTTCCAAAGGTTCCCCACGCCATCCGGTCATACTCAACTGCAGATCGGCAATCCCTTGGACAGAATTC
Source organism: uncultured Flavobacteriaceae bacterium (assembly GCA_963697395.1). Taxonomy (GTDB): domain Bacteria; phylum Bacteroidota; class Bacteroidia; order Flavobacteriales; family Flavobacteriaceae; genus Maribacter. The sequence goes on along the minus strand of CAVONX010000003.1, from coordinate 278,076 downwards.
TTTATATCTTCTAAACCGCGACCGGTTTCGGCAGGATGCACATACAACACCGCAGCAATGCCATGGTCCTTTTTACGAATGCGCTCAAAAACGGGGAGACTTCCACGTCCCCCGCCTCCCTTACCATGTAAGCTCATGATCACGGGCAACGCTTTTCGGGTATCGCCCATTATTTTGGCGGCAATCAGCATGGCGGCCACACCTCCCTTATCGTCCGAAGTACCTAGGCCGTATAATCTGCTTCCTACCAAAGTAGGCTCATAAGGATCGGTCCTCCAGCCTTCCTCTATGGAATGCGTATCGATATGGGAAAACAAAGCGAATTGTGTGGCTTTTCCCTTTTTGGGCCATCCGACGACATTCACAAAAGGGCCGTCTCCTGAAGGATTTGGGGTCATGTATTCCGGATGGTCCTGGTACAGACTTGGCCGGTCCGCACTTTCCTCAATCGTGTAGGGCAATTTAGACAAATAATCCTTGACCACTTGTTGGGCATCTGCCGCGGATTCCCCCTCCAAACTTGGTACTTTTATTAGTTGTTTCAAGAGGTGCAAAAGTTCATCCTTATAATTCAAAGCTCTCCGAAGGGAGTTTTCCGAAGGCTGCACATCTTTTAGTAGAGGAAAAACCGGAAGTGCGGCCATAGCCGTACCTGTTTTGGCTACAAAATTTCGTCTGGATATATTGTTCTGATTATTCATCTATTAAAATTGCTATTTAAAAATAAGGATTTTAGAAATTCTGACGTTCGTTTTGTTTACTAATCGGCATTTAGAATGGAATTGTAATCCACCTATAGCAATCCTTATTACTTTTGCAGCATATGAGATTAGGTTGTAATCTTTTTCTATCGATCAAACCTTTTATAACCGCGAAGAATTCTATTGATATAAAAATGCCATAGCATATTCCTTTAAATCCCCAACAACCCAAAAGCACCTTTAACCAAAAACTGTGTATCTGCGGCAAAAGCAGGTTTATTTTCAATAGAGATATAATCATTTCCGGTGGCCTTGATGGCTACTTCATGGGAACGAAAATAAAGGGTTTCCCCTTCTTTTTTTTCCAGTACCAACACATACGGAATATCCTCAACCAATACTACAGCTTGGGCAGGCAAGGCGCTACCGGTTTCGGTACTGATATTAATATGGGCATCAACGAACATACCGGTTAGGAAATTATTCTCGGATTCGTCCCTTAAATGTCCGTGTACTTTTATAGTACGGTTTTCCTCAATTGCCGTTCCAACGAGATAAACATTGGCCTTAAAGCTTGTATTTGAGGCCTCCGGAATCTTAAAATCGATTTCCTGTTCTTTTTTTATCTTCATGATGTCCTTTTCAAAAACGGAAAGCTCCAAGTGTATATGCTCGTTATCTATTATTTCTAAAATAGGCGTAGCGGGTGATACATAACTCCCCTTGCTAACATTTACCTTTGTGATACTACCCGAAATAGGCGCAGAAATAGTAACTATGGAGCTAATACTTCCCTGTGCTACTTTTACGGGTGAAATATTGAGCATTTCTAATTGTCTTGCAAGACCGGTGTGCTTGGCTAGTGCAGATTTATAGGCACTCTCTGCCATTAAAAAGCTTTTTTGGGAGGTAATATTTTCCTCTCGCATGGTTTGCTGGCGGTCGTTTTCAGACTTTAAATAGGTCAATTGTTGATGTACTTCCAAATACTCCTGTTGCAAGGTTACGAACTCAGGATTTTCAATGGTAAGCAAGACTTGACCCTTGGTAACCCTATCTCCAACCAAGAAAGGAGTAGTTCTAATATAACCGCCCTTAGTTGCGGTAACCACAGCCCTATTTTCGGGTGGCACATCAATCATTCCGTTCACGGAAATGGTAATTGGAAATTGCTTTTCTTCTAAGGAACCCAATTGCATGTTGTTCGTTTCGAATTGCACGGAGGTAACCGGGATAAGACCTTGGTCCAATCCCTTATTTTCGGTATCGGAGGACTCGGTTTTATCCCCACAGGCCGTAAGAACTGTGATAATACTTAAATATATAAATTTGGATATAGAACAATTCATAATACGTTTTTTATAAGGTTAAGAAATTGATGGCAATTGCCGTCTGATTGTAGGTTTGTAGTTTGTCCAAGTAATCCAGGGTAATCTCATAAGCACTTTCCAAACTTTGGATGTACTGATAAAAATTGATTTCCCCATTCTTAAAACTGCCATGTGCCGTTTTTAAAATTTCTTCGGATAATGTAGCACCCTCATTTTCATAATAATCCAGTGCTACCTGCAATTGTGAAAGTTCCGTTTGCAACATCTGCAGCTTGGCGTTGAGCTGAACATTGTATTCTCTGGATTCCGCTATAGCGATATCCTCTGAAATACGCGCAGCCTTAATGCGTGAAGACGTGCCGCCAAAAAGCAAGGGAATCTTAAGCCCTAACTGATAGCCGGACAAGCGCTCGTTGGTCGTAGCTGTTGTACCTTGAAAATACTGTACGCCAATATCCGGCAACAATTGTTGTATTTCAAAACGTTTTTCCGCTTCGGATACTACAATCTGGTTTCGATAGTAGTCCAGTTCCGGACTATCTTCGATAACCACATCGCTTAAGCGCACCTTTAAAATCTGTTCGTCCGCTATCGCGATACGGTCTTCTGTCTGTATTGTTTTTAGCAAGTTGATATAGCTTGTTTCTACTTCCTTTTGGGTTCCGCTATATTTAAGGTGTACTTGTTTTTGTTTGGATGCTGCCGTTATCTTCTCCAGATAATTGGTTTCCCCCAACTCAAAGCGCCTGGCTGCCACACTTGCAAAATTGACATACATGCTGTCCAATCTTTTATACACCCTTTCTTTCTCCCGTGCCACCTGAAAATCATAGTATGCTGCAGTAAGCCTTCTTTCCAGTCCTTTTTTCTGAATCTCATAGCTATTTTCAGAGACATTTACTTTGGCTTTGTTCAATTTTCTTTCCGAAAAGTAGACGGTAGGAAAACGAAAATCCTGCTGAACCCCGAATACCCGTAAAGGCTCATTACCTAATGTTAGGTTGTTCTCATCAAAATGATAATAAACTTGGGTTTTATCAAAACTAAAGGCACTTTCTACAAGACCATCCGATCTGTCTACCTGCAAACTACTTGCAGATAATCCCGCATTGTTCTCCAATGCTATAGGGATAAGTTCTTTTAGGTTTTTCGGGGTCTCTTGCGCCATACTGGGTATAGCACAGAACAATAGTAGTAAAGCCACTACTGTACTTGGAAGGTTTCCACCTGTTTTCTTTTTTGTTTGTTTTTTGTTCAAATAGGCATACAACACGGGCAACACCACCAAGGTGAGCATCGTGGCACTAATTAGACCACCAATAACTACCGTTGCCAGCGGTCGTTGCACTTCAGCTCCTGCATTCGTAGAAATAGCCATGGGGAGAAACCCAAGCGCCGCTGCGGATGCCGTTAGTAATACGGCCCGCAAGCGATCTATCGTACCTTGTTTAACTACCTCTTCTATAGAACCAGAATGCTCCTCTTTCAGTTCCTTAAAGTGCTCTATCAAAACGATTCCATTGAGTACCGCAATACCAAAGAGGGCAATAAAGCCGACACCTGCCGAAATACTAAAGGGCATTTCGCGTACCCATAAAAGGAACACCCCGCCAACGGCAGATAAGGGAATGGCCGAATAGATCATTAAAGCCTCGCTAACCGATGAAAAAGCAAAGTATAACAGCACAAATATGAGCACTAGGGCTATAGGAACGGCTACCAATAAGCGCGACTTGGCACTTTCCAGATTCTCAAATTGTCCGCCATAGGTAATACTATACCCTACCGGTAATTTTATATTTTCATCTATAAGTGCCTGCACGTCCTCTACGACGGACTGTAGGTCGCGACCCCGAACGTTGACACCTACTACGATTCTTCGTCTGGTATCGTCTCTAGAAATTTTAGCAGCACCCGTTTTATATTCGATGGTAGCCAATTCTTCTAAAGGTACTTTTCCTCCATTGGGCAAATCAATATATAAATATTTAAGATTATCAATATCCTTTCGTTTGCCTTTGTCCAAACGCACGACCAGGTCAAACCGTTTCTCGCCTTCAAAAACACTTCCTGCCGCTTTTCCGGCAAAACCCATGGAAACCATATCATTGAGCTCTTGTATACTAAGTCCATATCGTGCAATTTTGGAACGGTCATACCGTACGTTCATTTCTGGTAGGCCGTCTACTTTTTCTACAGTTATGTCTGCCGCGCCCGGCACATCAACAATCAATTGTCCTATCTCACTGCCTTTTTTAGCGAGTACCGCTAAATCGGCACCAAAAATTTTAATGGCAATATCTGCACGCACACCTGTAATCAGCTCATTAAAACGCATTTCTATCGGTTGGGTAAACTCTACCTCCATCCCTGGAATCACGGCCAAAGCTTCCTTAAATTTGTCCGCCAGTTCATCCTTACTGCTGGCCGATGTCCATTCCCCTTTAGGTTTCAAGGTAATGATTACATCACTTTCCTCCATAGACATGGGATCTGTAGGCACTTCCGCAGCTCCTATTCTGGTTACTACCTGCTTTACCTCGGGAAATCCGTTCAAGAGTATGTTCTCTATTTTCGTAGTAATTTCCACCGTATTACTTAAGGATGTTCCCGTTTTTAATACAGGTTGAATTACAAAATCGCCTTCGTCCAAGGTGGGCACGAATTCAGCTCCCAGGGAAGTATATACATAAATGGCCGAAGAAAGGAGTAGCACCGCAATGCCCAAAACTATTTTCTTGCTTCGTAAGGCCCAGTCTATAATGGGTTCATAACCCTTATGAATCCATTTCATGAGCCGTACGGAAATATTCTTATCCGTAGTTTTGGACGGTCTCAAAAATAATGCCGCAGCCACGGGTACATAGGTAAAACATAGTATCATGGCACCAATAAGGGCGAAACTAAACGTCAATGCCATCGGTTTGAACATTTTACCTTCTACACCGCTTAGTGTTAGTACAGGAATGAAAACGATTAAAATTATGAGCTGACCGAAGATGGCCGAGTTCATCATTTTGGACGCTCCCGTAAACACCAATGTATCCTGTAGTTTCTGTCTTTCTATTTTGCTATAAGTTGCCATCTCCGCTTGCCGTTGGGTAATCTTAAAAGCAATGAACTCCACTATAATGACCGCTCCATCTATGATGATACCAAAATCAATGGCACCCAGGCTCATTAAATTGGCGTCTACCCCAAAAATATACATTAATGATAGGGCAAACAGCAGGCAAAGGGGAATTACGGATGCCACTACGAGTCCGGAGCGAAAATTACCTAAGAGCAAAACCACCACAAAAATAACAATAAGGCAACCTAGAATAAGGTTCTCGGAAACGGTAAAGGTCGTTTTTGCAATCAACTCGCTACGATCCAAAAATGCATTTATAAATACGCCTTCCGGTAGCGATTTTGAAATCTCAGTAACACGCAGTTTTACCGCATCTATTACCTTTTTAGAGTTGGCATCCTTTAGCATCATTACCTGTCCCAGGACCTTTTCGCCTTCCCCGTTGCCGGTAATCGCGCCAAATCGGGTGGCACTACCAAAACCTACCTCGGCTACATCTTTTATATAAACAGGCACCCCATTTCTGTTCGCAACTACAACAGCCTCAATATCTTTTAACGAAGAAATCAGCCCTTCACCACGAATAAAATACGCCTGATTTACTTTCTCGATGTACCCACCCCCGGAAACACTATTATTTTGTTGCAGAGCCTTAAAAACGGAGGAAGCTGTAATATCCATCGCATTTAGTTTCTCGGTATTTATGGCCACTTCATACTGTTTTAAGAAACCGCCCCAAGTATTTACCTCTACCACACCAGGAATTCCGGACAACTGCCGTTTTACGATCCAATCTTGTATGGTTCGCAAGTCTTCCGCATTGTATTGTTCTTTAAACGCGGGCCTTACATCTAGAATATATTGATATATTTCTCCTAAACCTGTTGTAATAGGCCCCATTTCGGGCGTTCCAAAGCCTTCTGGAATTTTCTCGCTGGCGGACTTTATTTTTTCAGCTATCAATTGTCTAGGTAGGAAGGTGCCCAAATCATCATCAAAAACGATGGTTACGACCGATAGTCCAAATTTGGAAATGGACCTGATTTCTTTCACACCGGGCAAATTAGCCATTTCCAGTTCCACCGGATAGGTAATGAACTGCTCCATATCTTCCGTAGCCAGATTTCTGGAAGTGGTAATAACCTGCACCTGATTGTTGGTAACATCGGGTACGGCGCCAATTGGAATTTGAGATAAGGCGTATAAGCCAAAACCGATAATGAAACTGGTAAACAAGAGTACTAGAAACTTGTTCTTTAAACTGAAATTAATAATATAGGATAGCATAAGATAATAAATAAGTAACGTGAACAGCGCAAGACCAAAAGTTTGGCCCTGTCCTAAAAAATGAATAACGTAACTAATTTAAGAATGCCGTGGGGGTTGCAGAATACCCTCTAGATGTAGCGAGGACAAAGGAGCGGTATACTGAAAATTGAAGGTTCTGAATTCCGGTAAATCAAGGGCATTTAGTTCCGGAACGACCGAGTTCAGTGTAAAATCCGTAACGGATAGGGTATGTGACTGATTCTGAAAAGGTAATTTTTCGTGATCTTCGCGTTCCTCTTGATGTTCTTGGTCGTGGGCGGCTTTTAGTTCCCCATAGTGCTTAGAAATAAAAACCAAAACATTGTCGCCATATTGGTCACTATGAAATTGGGCATGGGTAATGAACTCGTCAATTTGAACCAAATCATCTGCCTGCATCCCAAAGCTTTGCAGCAGGATGACTGTGGAAAATAATATGGAAAAAAACTTACTCATACAGTCAAAATTAAAAAAAATCAATGAACTTAAATAGAGCGTGTTAAAAATTAGTTGGACAAGCCTAACCTTAGCAAGATTTAATTTTAAATATAACGCTTAAAATGATGGACTTTAGATAGATGCCCAAAGTAGCTTAGGTATCCTGAATAGCCTATCCCTACTCTTGTTACCAACTATTTCAGGGCAATACCGCACCAACCAAAAAGTCTCAATAAACGTTTATTTAGATTAAAAATCGATTACCACACCAATTCCCGGAATTACAGAACTAGCCCCCTGTTCAATAGTGATTAAGCTTCGAGGTTGCACAACCATACCATTGGCATCCCTATTTAAACCATAATCTGGCGGACTCGGATTGTTCTGGCTAAGGACGTTTTGCGCTTCAATAAAAAGGTTTAAGGCGAATTTCTCAAAGTTCCATTTTTTATCCAACCGGACATCCAAAGCACTAAAAATTTCGAGATTTTCTTCCCCTAAACGGCTATAGTCTAGAATCACTTCGGGATAATTCGTCAAAGTTGCATCGAGATCTGCTGGAACAAATGGTGTGCGGCCCGCAAAACGATACCGCGAACTTAATTCCCAATTGCGATTGAATTTGTAGCCGCCTACAAAAGAGACCAAGTGCCTGCTGTCCCATACAGATGGAATATAGGTATCGGTATCAAAACCGGTAAACTCACTATAAAACCAAGTATACGCGAAAATTCCATAGAAGTTGTTGGACAATTTTTGTTGGAACTGAAGCTCGGCCCCGTAGCTTCGCCCCTTCCCTACGGTTTCAATGGGTTCGCTACCCAAAACCTCAAAACCACCGCCTTTATTGGCCAAGGAAACACCGTCCCTAACCGAAACCGGATAATCGTCGTACCGCTTATAAAAGCCCTCCACGGAAATACTGGATGAGGGTGTAAAATAATGCTGTAGCCCCAAGACCAGATGGTCGCTCAAGGTATAGGCCGCATTCCTATTGATCAACTCGTCCGCATTGTTTCTGAATCCCAAAATAGTGTACGGCGGAATCTTAAAATAGCGTCCTACGGAACCATTCAAGCGCCAGTCCGGAGCAAATTCATAAGATGCCGAAAACCTGGGCGAAAAAGTACTCAACAGGCTTTCGCTATTCGTAAACGTGTCATCATCCATTCGAAAACCAAGGGAAAGGTCCAGCTTGTTATTGGCAAAGGATCGCGTTATGTTGGCAAACAAACCATATTTAACAAAATCGATATCGGTGGTAAATTCTAAGGCGTTCCTTAGGTCATTGGTCGTATTGTTATAATCGGAATGTTGAAGATTAAAACCCGTACTTAGCTTCCATTCGTCAAAGAACTGCGTAAGTTCATAGCGGAGTTTGGTCTCGGATTCACGGGCATCGTTACTAAATAGGACACCGGTTTCGTTTATAGGATCCGAATAGCGTGTAAAATCGTTCGACAAGGTGTTATTGCTCAATGTGGTAAGCATAAACCCGTTTCCCTCCTTAAATCGGTTACGCCAAGTTACGCCCATGGTGTTGGTGCGCTGTTGGATAAAAGGGACTTGCTCTACCTGCGCCTGTTGTTCCTCGTCAAATTCCTCAGGTGGATTTACGGAAAAGTCGTCTATAGATCCAAGCCCCAAAACCGTTACCGTGTTGTACGTATCCAGTTCGTGATTTACTTTGTATTGGTAATCCCAATAATCAGGTTTAATAGGCAGGCCAATAGCTTGGAAAAGAAACTGTAGGTAACTTCGTCGCACCGATGCCAAAAAAGTGGTCTTGGATGTTTCGCCCTCTCCTTTAAATAAAGGCCCTTCCAAAGTAACTGCCGCCTCGCTAGCACTTAACCTAAAGTTGCCTGCAAAGTTTCTCGCATTGCCGTTACGTTGTTGAAACTGCAACACACCGGACAAGGGATTATCGTATCGTGCATTAAAGGCCGAGGTGGAAAGCGTTACATTATCTATAAAGGAGACGTTGATGAGACCTACGGGACCACCGGCGCTTCCCTGTGTGGCAAAGTGGTTAATATTGGGTATTTCCATCCCATCCAAATAGTAAACAGTTTCATTGGGCGCACCGCCACGAATAATCAAATCGTTCCGAAACCCGCCAATAGAAGGCGAAACGCCTGGCAATGTCTGGGCCACTTGAACTACATCGTTGTTACTTCCGGGATAGGTCGCAATCTCAACGGCAGACAGCGTTTGGGTAGATAAGGGCGTCTCTTTAGGTCGTGTAATGATATTTCCGTTGGAAAGCACTACTTCATCCAATTGCTGTGCCTCTTCCTCTAATCTAAAGTTATAATTGGGTGTCCCTTTGGAGCGTACAATAATGTTGAATTGCGTTTGTGAACCATAGCCCAAATAACTGGCTATCAAATTATAGGAACCAGGAGCTACTCCCCGTATCTCGTAATTGCCATCAAAATCGGTTTGGGCACCTAGTTCCGTGCCTTCCAAAAAAACCGAGGCTCCAGGTATGGGTTCACCCAAATTATCTTTTACCGTTCCAAAAACAGAGACCGAAACTTGGGCATTCATCTGGGTTGTTAAAAATAATAAGACCACACTAATAAAAGACCGTGTTATATTCCCCATAACTTTGTTTATTATTTTTAAAATAACGTAAAACAAAAATAGATAGTTACAAGATTAAAACAGCTAGGATTGGGTGTTAAATTTGTGTACCGGTAAATTTAATTCAAAAAAGATAATCCATTGATTCAACTTTTTTTAATAGCCTAAACGCAGTTAGATATTGATATTTTTAATCAACTAAACATATATATGCCTTTAGTTTAAGTCGCATGGATTAAAAAAATATGTTATCTTAAGAAAACGCATAAAACGTCCCGTATCACAAGATGCTTTGTCAATAAAGGATACTTGTTCGTTAATTTACGAGATGAACTGATACTTTTTAATCAATACCCCGCTGCCTGTCCGTCTTTTCTAGATTCGGAGGCTCCGGTATATACTTTATTTTCCAGATCCATTCCAATAGCTTGGTAACCGCCATAAATACCCACGGCAAAGGAAACACGGTGGCCTCTTTTACGCAGTTCCCGTATGGTCTTATAGTCGAATCCGCTTTCTAGGTTCAGGGTACCACCATTGGTCATTACAGATCCCGTTGGCTGTGAGCTTCCTGCATGCCGCATTCTAGGTGCATCGCCCGCTTCCTGCAAATTCATACCAAAATCGACCATATTTACCACTATCTGTGCATGGCCCTGCGGCTGTACGGCACCGCCCATGAGTCCAAAACTCATGAAAGGCTTACCTTCCTTAGTAATAAAAGCTGGAATAATAGTATGGAAGGGTCTTTTTCCTGGCTGTAGCGCATTGGCATGCCCCCTGTCTTGAACATTGAACATTTGTCCACGGTTTTGAAGTACGAACCCTAGGCCGTCCGGAACCATCCCTGAGGCAAATTCCGAATAAATACTTTGGATCAAGGATACCATATTGCCGTCCTTATCCGCCACAGTTAAATAAGTGGTATTACCGCTCTCTATTTCAAAATCGCCGGCAGGATAGGTATCCGCAGCTACATTCATATTGATGAGTTCACGCTGCTTAGCCGCGTATGTCTTGGACAGTAGTTTGTCTAAAGGAATCGTATTAAAATCGGGATCGGCATAAAACTTGGCGCGATCCTCGTAGGCCAGTTTTTTTGCTTCGGTGAGTACATGAAGATACTCAGTACTTCCAAAACCCATGGATGAAATGTCATAGCCTTCCAAGATATTCAGCATTTGTAATGCCGCAGTGCCCTGTCCGTTGGGTGGTAGTTCCCAAACATCATAGCCTCTATAATTTATCGAAACCGGTTCCACCCAATTGGAGGTATGTGCTGCAAAATCCTCGTAGGCTAAAAATCCACCATGCTGTTTCATGTAATCTGAAATGGTTCGGGCAATTTTTCCCTTATAAAACGCATCCCTACCTTTTTTGGCTATTAATGCATAGGTGTTGGCCAAATCTGGATTTTTGAAAACGTCTCCTTTTTTTGGAGTCCGTCCATTAATCATATAAGTAGATTCAAAACCGGGCTGATCTTTAAGGGCTTCATAATTGGATTCCATTTCGTAAGCAATTACCTCCGACACAGGAAATCCATTATTCCCATAATCTATTGAAGGTTGCAATATGCTCTCCATGGACAGCTTTCCAAATTTTTCATGCAGTGCAAACCAGCCATCTACGCACCCTGGTACCGTAACCGGCAAGGGTCCGTAGAACGGAACGTACTTCATATCCTTGTCTATAAAATAATCTATAGTAAGTGCCTTGGGTGCTCTCCCGCTACCATTAAAACCATATAGCTTTTGCTCTTTGGCATTCCAAATAATTGCAAAAACATCTCCACCAATACCACAACTAGCGGGTTCTACAAGTCCAAGCATGGCGTTGGCGGCAATAGCGGCATCCATCGCACTGCCTCCTTTTTTTAAAATATCCAAGGCGACTTGTGTTGCCAAAGGCTGACTAGTGGCCGCCATTCCGTTTTGAGCCAGGATTTCGGAACGTGTTGTAAAGGTTTCTCCGGTAAGTCTATCTTGGGAAATCATCGAAGTACTTAAGACAAGGTAAAGCGATGTGAATAGTAGTTTTTTCATCTTTGTGATATTTCTATTTTCTTTATAGGTCAGATTTAATTAAATCATTAATAATGGGAATGGTCCGCTCACTGTGCGGTAACTCATTTCATATAGCGCTATTTCGTTTGCATTGAACTAGTAAAAATACGTTCGTAGCTGTGACAGGTTCCAAAAATTATAGAATGTTGTGTTATTTGGATGAAAGCCACATATTAACCAGAAACCTTACTTTTTAGGACATTCAACTGCCCAGATAATTCAGTGTAACGTTCCTTCACATCCTTCCCTAAAACTTTATCAGCATCATTTATGATATAAGATAAATAAGAGATTTGCGCCTCCAAAACCTGAAGTGGATAGGCTCCATCCTCATTTTTAAGTTGTTTTAGGACGTTTTCCAATTCTTCTTTTGTAGACTTGTTCTTCGGTGTCCTTAATTTTGGCTTCAAGATCCGACTGAAATTTTCTAGCGTCGGACAAGAGGTCGATTACTTTGTTCTGAAAGGCCAACTGTTCTTCAATGTGCGCGATGGATATACCTTCTTGCTCCAAACGTGGATCTAAAAGCACTTCAAAAGCCTGTTCAAAAGTTTCATTTCCAACGGTTAAGGTAGCCGTATAGCTCCCAGGAGGCACCAATGGGCCATTTTTAAAACTTCGCTCCTTTTTCTCGCTCCAAGCTCCTTTTTGGCGCAAATCCCAATGAAAACGGTTTAAACCCTTTTTTGTTTCCAGTTTTGGGTCTGCATAAATAAAAGTCATGCTCAACCCCATATCTTCTACTTTTTCAGAGGTAGATTTTAACTGTGTAGAATCGCTTACAACGGTTACGACCACCTTTTTATCCTCGTCCAAGAATGGTTAACCGAACATTGGTATTTACTTCTTTGGGCAGATAATAATCAATTCCTACGCTGGTGCTCGGATAGTTTGGAAAATCCCCCGAACCTCTTGAAGTCCTGTACCGGATGGTATTACCTGGTTTAAAAAGCACAGGTGTGTCTTTTAATGCTAGCATTTTTGGGTCTCGTAACGAAGTGATATTGTCCAATATCCAGAAACCACGGCCCATGGTGCTTAAAACTAAATCGCCCCTATTGATGATAATGTCCGTAATAGGGGTAACCGGCAGGTTTTGCTGAAATGTTTTCCATGTTTTTCCGTCGTCAAAGGAAACGAACATGCCAAACTCTGTTCCCGCGTATAATAGACCGGCTGTTTCTGGATCTTCGCGTAGCACTTTACTCGTATAATCCGAAGGAATTCCGTTAGTAGCGGTACTGATTAATTCCCAGTTCTTTCCATAATCTTGGGTCTTATAAAAATAAGGAGTATCGTCTCCCAGCAAATGCCTATCAACCGCAATATAGGCTTTCGCCGGATTAAATTGAGAGGGCTCTATGGACTCTACCCTACCACCTTTAGGTAACTTTTTGGGCGTAACGTCTTCCCAAGTTTGTCCCCCATCCTTGGTCACGGAAACAACGCCGTCATTGGAACCTGTCCAAATCAACCCTTTTGTAAGTTTGGATTCCCGTATAGAATACAGGGTGCTATAATACTCTTCTCCTGTAATGTCCCTTGTTATAGGGCTACCGGAAATTACTTGTTTGTCCGCTTCAAAAGCGGTTAGGTCCGGGGAAATCGTTTCCCAGATTACACCATCGTTTCGTGTTTTATGCAACATATTGTGATCCCATATACACCACATCCGGGTCATGCGGTGAAACATGAACGGGTGCCACGCGTTGAAATCTATATTTTAAATCCTTAGGGTTGTGGCCGTAAATATTGGAAGCACCAATGGAATATTCCCTATCCACTCCGGTAATTTTATTGAAAACACTAAAGCGGCCTTTACAATTATTATAGACGATATTGTGATTGCCCGGTTTTGGTATCACTGGTCCGGTTTCACAACCGCCCGCGTCCATCATTATCTGAGTACCTTGTGGAGAAGTACCACCGGGTGAGGAACTAGGAATCGCTATGGTGGTATTGTCCTGTTGCGCTCCGTAGACCCAATAGGGATATTGGTCATCTACAGCTACTTGGTATATCTCTGCTGTAGGTTGATTAAATTGTGTCGACCATGTTTTTCCGCCATTATGGGACACATTGGCACCGCCATCGTTACATTGTATCAATAAATCCGGATTTGTTGGATTAAGCCAGATGTCATGATTATCGCCATGTGGAACGCTCATTGTTTTTCCATGTTTTTCCACCATCAATCGACTTCAATAATGGATTTGCATTGGAATACACAATATCCGGATTTGTGGGATCTAATTCTATATTGGTATAGTAAAAAGGTCTATTGACCAAACCTTCATTACTCGAAGTTTGGGTAAAGGTTTTTCCCTGATCAACGGACTTGTACACGCCGCCTTCCTTTCCGGGAGCTTCTATCACGGCATAAAGAATACTGGAATCTGTTGGCGAAACGGCCAAGTCTATTTTACCGATCAGTCCCTTTGGTAAACCGTTTTCCAGCTTTTCCCAATCCTTACCTCCGTTAACCGACTTATAGATACCGCCTTCCTTATTCTCACCGCCCGAAATGATGGTCCAAGGAGTACGTTGTGCTTTCCAGGCAGCGGCATAGACCACATTGGGGTTTCCTGGCAATAATTCCAAATCCGAAAATCCGGTTTTATCGGATATAAATAATACATTTTCCCATGTTACGCCACCGTCCGTTGTTTTATAAATACCACGTTCTTCATTTGACGTAAAGGCATTTCCTATGGCTGCTACCCAAACAATATTGCTGTTGTTGGGGTCTATTTCAACTGCACCAATCTGCCCCACCTTGGCCAAACCGATATGTTCCCAGGTTTTTCCACCATCTATAGATTTATAAACCCCTTTACCACTAATGATATTACTACGCAATCCGTCTGAACCCGTACCTACATAGACAATATTGGGATCATTGGCCGCTATTTCTATAGCACCGATAGAAGGTGTATCAAAATACCCGTCGGACACATTGTTCCAAGTAGTGCCATAGTCATCGGATTTCCAAACTCCGGCACCTGATGCGCCAAGGTAAAAAGTGCCGGGAAGCAAAGCTGTTCCGGTAACAGTCGTAACCCTACCGCCCCTTTGCGGACCAATGGTACGGTACTCAAAGGCCGAAAAGTCTTGGCCTATTAAAGAAATTGAAAGTAAAAATGAAAAGATTACTAGGGAAGAAGAAAAATTGAATTTCATTGTGATTTTAGAGCTTTGGTTGATTTCCTCTAAAATTAGGAAAACTACGGTTCATAGCATAACCGCAGCATCCTTTTTACCACGAAATAGGAAAATAATCCTTGAGGAATTTTCCGCACCAATGTTTTCCAGTATTGATGCCATCGAATAAAGGGTCCAAAACCCTAGCCGCACCATCAACGATATCTAGAGGAGGTTGAAAATCGTGAACCTCTTGTTTCTTTTTGGCCAATTCTGCTGGATCTTCATCCGTAACCCAACCCGTATCTACGGCATTCATGTAAATACCATCTTTTGCCAATTCCCCAGCAGCCGTGTGGGTCAGCATGTTAAGCGCTGCTTTTGCCATATTGGTATGCGGATGACGCGCTTCTTTAAAGAATCGGTGGAATTTTCCTTCCATGGCCGAGACGTTAATGATGTGTTTTTGTCCGGTGTTCTCTTTTTTCATCAATTCCGACAAGCGGTTACACAAAACAAAGGGAGCGACCGAATTTACCAGCTGTACCTCTACCATTTCGGTCGTCTCTATGGCGCCCAATTTCAAACGCCAACTGTTGGTTTTACGCAAGTCCACTTGTTGAAGATCTGCATCCAATTCACCTTCCGGGAAAACTTCTTGAGACACCAAACTAGCGTCAAAACTATAAGGAATCTGAGAGAGCTTGGCGGAAGCACTAAGTCCAATACCTGGCTCCGGCCCATGCCAGGAAACGGGCATATTTTTATTGGAGGAAACGCTTGCCGTAACTCCCCTAAGTTCTTCCAAACAGTCCCTATGGTTGGCCAATAGGTCTTTTGCAAATTTGGGCAGTTGTTCTAAAGGTGTTTCTTCATTTGCCATTAAGTGGGCATAAAACCCGGAAGGTCTCCTAACCGTTTGCGCGGCATTATTTATGAGAATGTCCAGTTTGTCATACTTCTGCTCTATATAATTACAGAAGATTTCCACGCTGGGGATATGCCGTAAATCAAGACCATGGATGTGTAGACGATGTCCCCATTCCATAAAATCGGCCTCTTTTGAAAATCGCAATGCGGAATCCACAGGAAACCGTGTGGTCGCAATTACCGTTGCGCCACCCCGTAACAACATAAGCGTTATATGGTAGCCGATTTTTAAACGGGATCCCGTAATTATGGCAACCTGTCCTTTTACATCGGCCGTCTGAAAGCGTTTCTTGTAGTTTAAATCACCACATGCGGTGCACATGGTGTCATAAAAATGATGTAGTGTATCAAACTTCACCTTACAAACATAACAATCCCTAGGAGATTCCAATTTTAGGGTGTCCTTTTGTTCCAAGTCTGCAGCGCTCAATAATTTCGGAGCCACAAAAATGGGATTTTCCCTTGCATAGCGTATACCGGTCTCGTTTCTGGCACTTTTGTCCTTGGCGGCCTGTTTTCGTTTAGCCGCCTTTTTTGCATCCTTTGTACGCCTAGAAAATTCTTCACGACTGGGTCTGGATAATTGACCCGCAGCTTTAATAAGAGCTATCCTTAGATCTTTGGGTATTTCAAATATCTTATCGGTATCCGATACCAACGCTTCCAAAAGGGCGATGGTGTTTTTTACCTCTTCGATATCGTCGTTAGAATTGTTCTTCGATGTAGTATTGTTCATTACAAAATTATTAGGGCAAAAAGCTATGGGTGCTTGACTCCAAAGACAAAGATGTTTTTAGTTTCCACCTTAAAATATGATACTCGATGTAACTATTCTTATACCTTATTGTCAATTTCATATTGGGCGCGAAACTACGAATTTAATATACTTGATATCGTAAAATATAGGGAAGAAAAGAGGAGAATAAATGATTATTTATGTAATCATTTATTCTCCCAAAATTAAATAATGAAACAGCAGTTTTATCCTTCTAAAATCTCATGTTTTATATGGTAACTCCCAACCGTATTAATAAATAGAATAAAACCCAACGAATGTTCTACCAAACATCATTCTTTAATCCAACTTCGCTTTCTTTTTCAAAGTAGGATAGTCCGTATACCCTTTTTTACCCGGCGTATAAAAAGTATCGTTGTCCCATTCCGCCAAATCTGCGCTATTCTCAAAACGTTCCACCAGGTCCGGATTTGAGATGTAAAGTTTTCCAAAGGAAACCAAATCCGCTTGTCCTTCCCCTATTACCTTGTTTGCCATTTCCTCATCAAAACCACCATTGATGATTAAGGTTCCCTTGTAAATGGGCCTAAAATGCTTAGCGATATCGGTTACCGCGTAGGAAATATCAGATACATCGGTAAAGGGTTCCGATAGGTGTACATACGCCAAATCGTACTCATTTAACTTATCCATAATGTATTCAAAAGTAGGTATGGTGTCTTTATCCATTTCCATGCCGAACATCCCGTGTAACGAAGGGTTAAAACGAGCTCCTATTTTGGTAGACGGAATTTCTTTCTGGACAGCTTCCAATACTTCAAAAAAGAATCGGGCCCTATTTTCCTTACTTCCCCCGTAGGCATCCTTTCGTTGATTGGAGGTAGCATTGAAAAATTGGTGGAACAAATACCCATTGGAAGAGTGGATTTCCACCCCGTCAAATCCCGCTTTAACCGCATTCTTGGTTGCTTGTCTAAAATCGGCTATCGTTCTATCAATATCCTCTTGGGTCATTTCCTTAGGCGCAACGGTATCCTTGAAGCCATCTTTTGTGTATACTTCTGATTTCGGATCAATGGACGAAGGTGCCAAAGGCAAAGCGCCGTTGTGAAAATCTGGGTGGGACATACGCCCAACATGCCATAGTTGGATATAGATTTTACCCCCTGCCTCATGTACCTTTTCTACAACAGCTTTCCAACCCATTGTCTGTTCTTGCGTATAGATCCCGGGCGTATTGATGTAGCCAACAGCCTCCTTGGAGACCTGCGCACCTTCGGTAATTAGCAGTCCGGCGGAAGCTCTTTGGGCATAGTACACACCTTGTAACTCCGCAGTGGGATTGTTTTGGGGATTGTCTGCCCTATTTCGGGTCATGGGTGCCATAACTACACGGTTCGCTAGGGATAAATTTTTACTTTTATAGGCTTGTAATACGTTTTTCATATTGATTCCTTTTCTTTTTGTTTTTATAAAATTAAGTGAGATATCCTTGTAAATCCATGTCTAAAGCTCTAGAGCTTTTCCAATGGGCGTATCACCTTCAATGATTTCAAAAGTGGCGTTTTTCGGGGCGTCATCATGAAGCGCGCGAACTAAGGTCTGAGCGACATCGTCCCTACTAATAGAACCCGATGTTTTCAAGAATTTTGCCAATTTAATCTTTCCGGTACCCTTGTCATTGGTAAGACTGCCAGGTCTTATAATGGCATAGCTAAGGTTACTTGATTTTAGATACTCGTCTGCCTTGTGCTTGGCTTTTAGATAGTCCTGTAAATCTATGGCTTTCTCGGGTTCATCCGCTCCCATGGAGCTCAGCATTATGAATTTTTTTATGTTATGTGCCTTTGCGGCATCTACCATTTTTTTTGCGCCTTCTTGATCTACTTCCACTACCTTTTTTCCGCCCGAACCAGCCGCAAAAACCACTTTATCCATACCCTTTGCGGTATCCGAAACATCTTGTTCCAAATCTGCCATTACAGTGGCAATTCCCTCCTTAATAAACTGGGGCATGTCCTTCTTATTTCGTACCATGGCCACAGGTTCAAAATATTGCGATGCTTTCAGAAGATTGACTATTTTCTTACCTGTTGTTCCGGTTGCACCAACTACTAAAACTTGTTCCATATCCACTATTTTTTCTGATAATCTTTTAATATTTATAAAGATGATGCTTTCCTTTACATTGAATTGATGCGATTTGTCTAATTCGTAACGCAGATGCGATTGTTGGGAGGTAAAGTAAGCAGGAACAACTCTAATTAATGTGGCGCACTCAATGAGCAGAGAAACAGCCTATTTTTATAGTTATAGGTAAAGTGGTAGCTCCTTAATAAAGGATACATTTAGTGCTAAAACATTCTTGACTAATCTAAGAAAATACACAAACATGAGGTTATCTAGTTGCCAGATTACAAAAACCGCTGCAAATTACTTTTAAAGAATTCAGCACTATCCGCAATGCTTTTCATGGAGTTTTGGGCGAAATTACTGCCTTGTTCCAAGTAGTAGAACTCCAATCCGGACATATCCAGCTTAGGCAGCATTTCACTATAATCTATGGAGCCATTCCCTAATTCGCTATAATCCCGCGTTACCTTGTCCATATCCTTAATATGCCACATTACAAAGCGTTCCGGGGCCATGGCTATAAGTTCTTGGGGGCTTTTAGTTGCGGAATGCACGGCCCAATACAGGTCTAATTGAATCTTGACCAGCGAAGGGTCGGTTCCGCTAACAATTCTATCAAAGCCCGTAGTTTCGCCATAGGTATGAAATTCAAAATCGTGATTATGATAAGCGAAGCCCAAGCCAGCTTGGTTCACTTGCTCGCCGATTCTATTTAGCAACTCCGGTAAGCGTTCAAAGGTTTCCATGGTTCTATACTCGGGTGCCATCCAAGGCCATGTTATATAGCTATTGTTCAAGGTTAACGCACCGGTAATACAATTATCTATAAACTTCGTGAGATTGTCCTTGGAAGCGTTCACATAATCGGTAAAGCCATAGTGGCAACTAGAGGAAGTTAATCCCAAATCGTCTAACAAATTTTTAAAATCCATGGCCTTATAACCATAATAGGCAATTTGTTCCGCATCAAATCCATAGAGTTCCAGGTCTTCATAGCCTAAAGCCTTTACCGTTTTTAAACTTCCAACGAGGTCGTTTGCCAAGGCATCCCTAATCGTGAACGCTTGCAGCCCCATTTTATATTTAGGTTTTAGCATAGATGAAAACAGTGGTGTTGGTAACATACTGGTAGATAACAGTAATCCAGAATTTTTAACGAAGCTTCTTCTTTTCATCTTTTAAAATTTATTTATTCTTTCGGGTCAGATGTTATTCATGAATCAACATTAAGTTCATCTATTTTCATCTATTTTTTGAGGGGTCCGTGAACCTTCGATTTCGATTGGCAGCAACTTTTTGTTGGGAAGCATTTCACAGTATGGCCTTAAGGTTAACAAAACTAACCGAATAAATGTAAACAAAAAAACTAGCCTACTATAGTATCCGTAATCGATTCTAAAACTGCTTTGGCCGCAAGTTCCCCACTCAACATCGCCGCATTTAAAGAGCCGTTCAAATGCTGGTCGCCTGCCAAAAATATTTTTGGGGTCAAGCGCGTTTCGGAGGGTTCCATTTGATACTGTAGGTTGGAAATATCTGGTAAAGCCCGCTTAATATGATAACGTTTTAAAAAAGTTGCTCCTGTAATTCCGCATAAGGAAGCAAGTTCCTTGGTAACTTGCTGTACCAATTCTTTCTCACCTAAAGCATGTTGACCCACGACCGTAACCGATAATAACTGTTCCGCCCCGGTTTGATTCATTGGCAGGGAAGAATGGTAGAAAATATTGTTTATAAGCGCATCGTAGTCGGCAATCAATCCGATTAAAGGTTTTTGAATGACGCGCTCCTTAGTCGTAAAATAGAGGGTGTCGCAAGATTTCCAGGTCAATTCCTGATTTCTGAGATTGGGCACCAGGCCAGATGCCTCGGTCGCAATAATACTATAATCTACAACCACTTCTTTTCCGTTGGAAAAAACCAATTTCTCATCGGTACAGACGCTGATTTTACAATCGTATACAATCTTGGTGCTATTTAAATTGGAAACCAATTGCTTTGGAATTGCCTCGATACCATCTTTTGGAAGCACCGCGTTTCCCGTACCGAACATTTTATAAACGAACTGAAACATTCTTGATGAAGTACTTAAATCAGGCTCTAAAAAAATACCGCTAAAAAAGGGCCTAAAAAAGTCGTTGATAATTCCATCACTAAAACCTTTAGCTTTTAGATAGTCTAATGTGCTTGTTTCCCGTTCATCAAAAATAGCTTCAAGGGACTTGGTTTTGAGTTCCCTGTTCAAGGAAAAAATCTTCCACTTATCGCTCCACGTTCCAATACCCGAAAAGAGTGTTGGAAGTAAGAGCGATGTATTTCTCAAAGGATCACCAAGGGTAATCTTCTTTCCATTTTTAAAAATAGTTGCCCCAGCTAAAAATTTACCGAGTTCCAAAGGTTTATAATCCAAATATTTTTTCGCCATTGGATAGGCATCCAACAACACCTGAAAACCATGGTCCAATTGATAGCCCTCCACAAAGTAGGTCTTCACACGACCTCCTGCCCTATCGGATGCCTCATAAATGGTTGGGGAATATCCATGGGATTCGAGTACCGTGGCCGCAATTAATCCACTTACCCCAGCGCCAATTATAGCGATTTTGGTGTCCTTTTTCATAGTTGTAAAAATAAGGAATGTCCATTAAACAGTTCTACGTAAACCGCAAAAAGTGGGAAGTAGAACAAGTCGGTAAACACTAAATAATAGGCATTAGAAAATTAAGTACCAAAGACCACTTAATAGTAATTAAGTAGCATTTTATTTCCCTTGCGAGGGAATTAAACCAATAAGTAGCGACATTAAAATATGAAGCCAGCGGCGTTTACAACAAGGTGCGTAGATCAAATAACCTCTTTTGTATTCGAATTTGTGTTTAACAGTATCAATCCTCAGGAGGATGACCGTGAATATCCTCAAAAACAGTATCAAAATTTTCGCGTAAATAGGCGTTCAATTTTTTTTGATAATCGTCCTTAAGCCAGCTCAGGAAGTTATACGTGCTCTTACTTATACATTTGGCATATACTTGTATACGGTTGTCTATATCTTCCTTCAACAATTTTGCCAACGCTAGTGCATCGTAAAGGTCTTCGCTATTTTCTATGCAAATATAGGCATGATGAACGATTGACTGCTCAAGAACTACTTTGGAGGATTCCCCAGCAAAAGTGGCTTCTTCGTACGTAGCCTGAATGTCAAAATAAGTATTCTCCGACTTAGAAAAATCTTCTTTTATGGCATCGGAAAGATCATGCTTAAAGGTGCTTTCTATGTCCTCGTCATCCCTAATTCTATCAATATAATAGTTAGGCGATTTAAAAATGGCCTGCCAATCCAGATCCGCACCCCAAGGACCAAAACGATAAATATTATTACCAAGGTCTATAACGGTAAATTTAGATTTATTGTTAAGAATACGGGATCCCCTACCGATCATTTGGTAATATAGCGTCAATGATTTCGTGGCTCTGTTAAGGATGATAGCATCTATGGTAGGTTCGTCAAAACCGGTAGTAAGAATACTTACGGAGGTTAAAACAGCATTTGGTGTTTCCTTGAACCATTTTAATATTTGCTTCCGTTGCTTTTTAGTAGCGGTATTGTCTAGGTGCATGATTGGAAGTCCTGCATTCTGAAAAGTATAATATACCTGTATGGATGTTTCTATACCGTTATTGAAAATCAAGGTCTTTTTTCCCTTACTGTGTTTATTGTACGCCTCCAAAAGCTTGTTGAGCATAGCTGGACTCGTATATAGGTCGGCGGAAGATTTTACGGTATAATCCCCATTGGAACCGACTTCCAAAGAAGTTAGTCCCATATCGTATTGATAGGTTTCCGCACGAGCCAAAAATTCGTTCTCAATTAGGTTTTCTATAGATTCACCAGTAATCAACTCATCATAATTGCCGTTCATGGGCAAATCTTTATTTGAGCTTAAAGGTGTAGCGGTTACCCCTAACAAAAAAGCGTTTTCAAAAAACTTGAACAGCTTGGTAAAGGAGTTGTAATGCGCCTCATCAATGATGACCAGACCCACGTCCGAAATATCCAATTTGTCGTCATTAAGCCTATTATTTAAGGTTTCTACCATGGCAACATAACAACTGTAGCGTTCTTGGTCATCCAAATTTGCCTTGCTATTTATCACTTTGTTTACAACACCAAAACTGGTCAACATGTCCGAAGTTTGGTTGCAAAGTTCCACCCTATGGGTCATTACCAATACCTTTTGAGTGTGATTTTTAAGGTATTGTCTAACTATTTCAGAAAAAATAACCGTTTTTCCGCCACCGGTGGGTAACTGGTAGAGTAAGTGAAAATCGTCCCGCTCATTCTCAAATTTTTCAAAAATATTCTCAAGGGCCCCTTGTTGGTAACTGTAGAGTTCCTTATCTGTTTTGCGCTCTTGTAATTCAAAAATTGTCTCTTGCATGTCTTCTTTTACGGAGGGATGCAAAGATACGACCTTAAGTACCTATATGCTAATGATTAGGATGAAAAGCAGCCGCAATTCGACCAATATGCGCAAAGCAGCGATTGAAAGTCTAATAATCTGCCCAAGTCCGCTTTTCATTACTGCTCACAATCATTGCTTCAAAATAAAAACATGTTTAGTAAACGAATTAGTTTTTCGTGGGAACAAGCTTCAAAACCTTGGTTATCTTTACAACGCTTTTATGAACAAGAAACACCTGCATTATAAAATTTATAAGCCTTTTGGGGTATTAAGTCAGTTTACCTCTGGTGAAGAGCGACAGTTACGGAAAAAGCGGTTTTTATCCGAATTGTTTTCCTTTCCAGAGGGTACGATGCCTGTGGGACGTTTGGATGAAAAGTCGGAAGGATTGTTGCTCCTAACCACTGATGGTAAGTTAAGTGACACTATTAACAGCAAGGGTATACAAAAAGAATATTGGGCCCAGTTAGATGGTCTTGTTACCTCGTCCGCCCTATTGCAACTACAAAAAGGAATTTCTATAGGTATATTTGGGAGAAAACATAGTACAAAACCCCATCAGGTCAGCGCAATGAGCAGTCCGGAAAACTTGTCAGCCCCAAACCCAAAATTACGTATAGGCGCTCACCGTCCTACTTCTTGGATTACTCTAGTTTTAACCGAAGGCAAATTCAGACAGGTGCGTAAAATGACAGCAGCCGTGGGTTTTCCAACGGTGCGACTCATTCGTGTACGAATAGGCCACATTCTATTGGAAGCTATGGAAGAAGGGGAAGTACGGCCCTTAAGGAGTATCGATTTTGATTAAAGTTTTGCTTTTGGAGAAGCAAACCTGGAAAACAAGGTGAGTTTCTTTTTTGTATTTATGAAATAAACGCCAGTTAAAAGGATGAGAGCCGCTACGGCAGATTGTGTGGTAATCTGTTCTTTGAGAAAATACCACCCCAACACCATGGCTATAATGGGGTTTACATAAGATGATGTAGCCACTTTTTCTGGAGAAACTACGCGCAATAAATAATTAAAAGCTGTAAAGGCGACAATACTTCCAAAAATAACCAGCATAAACATGGACCATTGCACAGGTGTACTCCATTCCAATGGCGAAATCCATTGTTCACCTAAAAAGAGACTGACGATAAAAAGCATGATCCCGCCCGTAAACATTTGATAACCGGTATTTACAAAATAGTTAGCGGGCAAATCCGCTGTGCTAACAAAAAGGCTACCATAGGCCCAACTTAACATACAGCCAAAAATAATAACCATACCCAAAACGGCACCTTCTTGATTTATAACCTGTTTTTGACTTACCAAAAGGTAGATACCCAAAATGCCCAAGCCTACCCCAACAAGGGACATAGGCTTAATTTTCTTCCCTTGTAAAATGAGCATCAGCAACAGCACGACCAAGGGCTGGGCAGAGATTTCTAGAGCAGCGAAACCGCTGTCTACAAACTTTAAAGCCCAAACCACTGCCCCGTTCCCAAAAGTAAGGAATAGGAAGCCCGCTATCACGGTGTTTAAGAACTGCTTTTTGGTAATTTTCAGGGAACGCCCGGATAACTTGGCAATAACAAAAATTAAAATTCCGGCCACAACAAATCGTATCCCCGCAAGCATAAAGGCTGGAAGCTCGGTAACAGCAATTTTGTTGAGGAGATAGGTAGCCCCCCAAATTACGTATATAGAAAAAAAAGCCAATACGATAAGAAGCGTGTTTCGTTTGGCCATAGGTGTAATTTCAAATAGGGAGCACTAAAATTAAATCTTCTTAACACGCACGGCATTCATGCCTTTCATACCCTTTTCCAACTCGTAGGATACTTTATCATTTTCAAAAATCTCATCAATAAGACCGCTGACATGCACAAAGTATTTTTCATTGTTTTCAGAATCGATAATAAAGCCAAAACCTTTGGAAGAATCAAAAAAGGACACTTTACCATTTCGTACAGGATCGAACTCCTCCACGTCTCCTTCTTCCTTCTTAGGAATACCCAAAATAATATCCTCTGCGTCTATCTCTACCTTCATAGAAGGGTCTGGTGGTGTATCCACTAGATTTCCGTTGAAGTCCACATAGGCCAAAGGAATACCAGAGGTGCCACTTTCCTTTGCTTCTGCCTTTCTGGCCAGCATTTTCTTCCTCTTTTCCTCACGCTTTTTTAAACGCTTTTTTTCTTTTTCAGTTTTGTTAAATGTCTGTTGCGATTTTGCCATTCGTAATTTTAAATTTTTAAATGTGTTTTAAGAGATAAATCGAAGTAAATTGTTGACTTGTAATTATGGAAGGATATAGTTGAGGACTATAATGCAATTCCATCTTAAGGTCATTGCAAGATTGTTTCGCATACCTATAAAACGGCAACAAAGATACATTATGTATTTGGATTATTTAATATAAATACCGGATAAGTAATGTCGGAATTCTTCTACTGGCTCAATATTTTTGCCCTTTTTTGGCCATAGCTTTCCTTTGGAAGTCATATTTCAGTCTTAAAATACCAATATTCCCGTATATAGGTACAAAACGAAAGGAGTTCTCCCTTAAATACATATAGTAACATATAGTATCAAAATAGACCCCGGAAGTCTTTATAAAAATAAGTAGCAATAACGATGTGGACTAGCTTCTTTAAATCGGTTTGCTTCTCCTTGTTGTAACTTTTAAAAGTGTCATATAAACAACTTTTACGTAATATGACATTTCTAACCATAGAAAAAATATAGGGAGTAAAAAAAAGGATATGACCTCATCAATCATATCCTTTATCTCTATTTTCAGTTTAGAAAAATTAGTCCTTTAAAGAAATTTCTTCTATAACACCATTCGGATAGGTAATCATGGCGCTATCGTCACACGTTCCATTACCAAAATCAACTAAGACTATTAGGCCGTTTTTATCCACTTTTATTTTTCCTTTGGATATATAAGAACAGGCTATGTTGGTTTCTAAGGTATCGGTAATTGTAACTTGGTAAACATTTGCGCCCACCGTTAAGTCCCAGTTTCCGTTCAAAGTAACCGCAATGTCCTCCAAGCTGTCTGCAACATTAAATCCGAATACTCGATTGCCGCTTTCAGCAATAATAGTTCCATCTGCCAATACCATGTCCATGTCGCTTGTAACAGAAAAAGACAGGGCGTTGCCGTTCGCCTCGCCAACGAGCAGGAAACTTCTTGTGCCGTTCAGTTCTGCGCCGTTTACATTAAAATCGCTATAGGTAGCTGTAAAGGACGCATTTTCACCATTGGAGCTATAGGCAACGCTTAACGTACCGCTTACAACATCTGTTTCATTTAGGGTACAATCATCAAAGGTTATCGTATACCCAGTATCAGAGTATAGGGTGGCGTAACATTCGTCGGTCTCCACACTCTTTCCCGATGCGCCGTTACTTAAATAGAGTTCGGAAAGCAGCGTATCAGCAACACCGCTTAATTGGTCGGTTTCCAAAACCAATTGCAATTCATCTGCCTTTAGTTTGGTATCATTTAAGTTGTTGTCTATTTGGTCTTTGTCGTTGCTACAACTAAAGATAAAAATTGCAGCCAGGAATAGAACAACTACATTGTTATAGCTAATTATTAAATTTCTCATAAGTTTATAATTTAGATTATTAGCCATTTAACGCAAAATACTTATAATTAGTGTGCAAGAGTACAAGGCTAACAACTACTTTCGATGAACTCCCTACCGATAAATCGTATACGATTTACTACCTTTGTCTAATGGCAAAAAAAATAAATTTGCGGGATGAGGTGCGCGATTATCTATTAAAGGAAATGACTACTGGTACGCTTGCTTTAGGAAAAACGATAAATTTAGCGGCTGTATCCCGGGCATTGAACCTTAGCGTTACCCCTATACGTGAGGCATTATCACAGTTGCAGCAAGCCCGTATAATTAAAGCTGTCCCTAACCGGGGTTTTATCATTGCAGCGTTAGATGTAACCGAAGCAGAAGACCTTTACGGACTCGTTGCCAGTTTGGAGGTTATGGCTATTGAAAACAGGGAGTTTAGCAAAGAAGATATTACCAGCTTAAAACAACAACAACAAGTTTTTGAGAACGCGCCGAACGCGATTGCAAGAATTCAGGCAGATATGGAGTTCCATCGCTTGCTGACCCAAGGTTTCGACAATGAACTGGCCCTACAGTTACTTAGCGACCTTAAAACCAGGATTTTCTTTTATGAGCGCGCTTTTATGCAGGACGATTCCTTTTACAATAAATCCGATAACCAGCATGAAGCCATTATTTCTGCCATAGAGGATGATAACGTTCCTACGGCTTCCCTCCTACTCAAAATGAATTGGATGTTGATTTTAAACTACATTCAAAAAAAATTGACCGAGTGAAATTCGTTGCCATGAGGATTTTCCAATAATACTTTAATTGTTGTTTAGCACCGTTACAGTATCATTGATAAGATGTGACTATTTATAATAAAAAATAGGAATAAAAAAATCATGCCGTACTAATGCCAAATAACTTCCTTCCCCTTTAAATTCTTATAAAATTCATATACTGATGTTCTCCGTACTTAAGTTTTAGGTTGTTTCCAGTCAGGGTATATTCTAAACGAATTATCCCAGTTCCACTATCAAAGTTCTGGACAAGCCCTTCAAGGAATTGCCTTCCCCATTTGCTTTCATTTATCTCGGTTCCAGATATGTTGGTAATGATTAAGCCATTTGGTTCAAAAGTAATGTTAGCGGTTAATTCGTTCCTGCCCGTATTGCCATAGAACCCGGTTTCATTGAAAGTAATGATTACTTGTTCGGGCTCGCTCTGTTGCCTGATTATGATATTGGTCAAGGTGTTTTCAAAGCTGGTCAACCGCCAAGTGTCAAAAAGAGTTGTAGTTTCGTTGCCATCAGAATTACAAGAAACTAGCGAGCTACTGAAAACTAGACAAAGTACCCCAAATTTTATAAACCTTGCTTTCATATCTTTAATAGCTGATAGACCAAAAAATGCTAAACTGAGCAACTACTCCTATTCTTTTACTAAGATTAATAGATCTCTTGTGGCAAAACATAGCTCTTATTACGTTTAATCTTCGTAACGTGATAAAACAAGACCATTTAAATCTATAAAGTGCGTATAATTTAAGCAAGCTTACTCAAATAACGAAGCATCCAATCCAGGAACAATTTTTAGAGCGTTTTTATAATATACTTTTTTTAATACCTCATCTGGCAGGTTTAGACCATACATAGCCCAAAATGCATGGTATTTCTTGTAATAGGGAAAGTACTCGTCATTGCTTTCCAAGACCCTAAAATAAGTAGGGAATTCCTGGGGATTCCAACTGTCCTTACCAAATAGGATTCGGTCTTGGTAGGTTATAAAAAAAGCTCTTGCATTTTGGGGCTGTCGTCCCAACTCCGCTATCACGGCTGCGATACCCACGTACATATTGGGGATTTCGTCCATAAGCTCGCCCAATTTTCCCAGATTATTTGCATACCAGCCCATGTGGGCATTAATAAAATTGGTTTTTGGATGCTTTTTGAACACATTATGTTGTTCTTGAATAATCTGTTCCCAAGGTGCAGGATCGGTGGCCGACCTTTTTCTATTGGGACGGGTCTTTAGCTCCAACCATCTTTCGTTGCTACTGTCCATTTCGTCCCAAAACGATTTAGGGTCTGCCGCGTGAATCAGCACCGGAATGCCCAATTCCCCACATTTTGCCCAGACCGGATCTAAACGCACATCATCTATGGCTATTCTATTTCCGTTTACATCCTTGTTGCGTAGACCAAGACTTTTAAAGATTTTGAGTCCCTTTGCTCCGTTCTTCACATCTTCTTCTAATTGTTCCGCAGCTTTTTGGCCCCAATCCGCCGTTCCTACACCTTCAAAATCAACATTTGCAAATACGGCAAAACGGTTAGGGAAACTTTTCTCAATATTATCAACCTTACTTTTTAGTTTAACTCCCGAACCACCGCTGAGGTTGACCATAACACCTTCGTTCAAGGCTTCCATATCTTTGAGCAGGCTAGTTAGTTTTTCGACGGTCATGTCGTTTTGATGACTATGGATATCGATAAATCGGAACTTTGCACTTGAAATTTCCTTGCCGGGCACTTTAAGGGTAGAAACCGGATTGTAGTCTTCAAAACTCATATCCTGAGCTTCCAAATATGGAAGTGAAGCCAAGCAAATAATACTACCTACGATGATATTTTTCAAAAAGATATTTTTTTTCATTTTCTTAGGAGTTATGTTTTTTAAATAAGGCATTATAGGTTTGCGGCGTGTCAATATCCATGATTTGTTGGCCTGCGTCCAAAATTACCATTTTATTCTTGTATTTGGCCATCAGATGCTTCGCTCCAAAATCTTCATTCAAAGCTATCAATTCCTTTGCCACTTCGCTATTAAATACCGCGGGGACGCCTGATTTATTAGGATACCCGCTAGCCGCAATGGGTACCCTTTCGGTTTTAAAAACATGAAGCAGTTCTTTATAATAGACGCTTGTCAACAATGGTTGATCAGCTAAACATATCAAGATACCGTCAAGGTTCCCATGCTGTTCTAAAATTTGAGCCACGCCACAGGAAATACTACTTCCCAGTCCATTTTCCCAAGCTTTATTTCTTATGATGGTTACTGGTTGGGATGCCAATTTCGACTTTTCTACAATAAAATCGGCATTTGCGCCCAGTACCAAGTATACCCGTTCGTTTTGTACTTGCAATACCGTATTTATGGTATGCAACAACAGATTACTGCCTTTCCAAGGCAACAACTGCTTTATGTCATTCATGCGGGAAGATTGCCCGGCGGCCAAGATTAAAATCGCTATGGTATCGGCACCTCTCAATTGTGAATTCCGTGTTTTTTATCCCTTAACATCATAGGTTGTTGCTTTCGGATAACTGCGAGTATTTCCGAAAGAATGGCTATGGCGATTTCTTCGGGTGCTTCCGCTCCAATATTAAGTCCCGCCGGACCAAAAATAGATTCGAAAAACTCAAAATCGTCATCTGGATATAATTCCATGTACTCCCCAAACAACTTTTCCCTTCTTTTGCTCGGGCCTAGAAGTCCAAAATACATGGGATTGGAAACTTTAAGTGCATTCAAATATTTCAAATCCTTTACATAACTATGGGTCATGAGCACTACGGCAGTTTGTGCATCTATATTGCCCACGGGCAAAGCATCGGGTTCCACATTCCAGAGTTCGTGAATTCCCGGAAAGTCAGCCTTAACCTTATCTTCAGAAGGTACGGTTGCAACTACCACCTGCCATCCTAGACCTAAGGCCAAATAGGATAACTTTACCGCATCGTGTTCGCCACCAATAATGACCAATTTGTAAACAGGTTTCATTTTTTGCGTAAAAAGTTCCATTTTAGGACTAAAGCTGAAGTTAGG
The DNA here is from genome assembly GCA_963697395.1 of uncultured Flavobacteriaceae bacterium. GTDB lineage: Bacteria > Bacteroidota > Bacteroidia > Flavobacteriales > Flavobacteriaceae > Maribacter. Next base: position 247,761 of record CAVONX010000003.1, on the reverse strand, counting down.
TTGCAGGGGTATTTGTAAACCATTTATGGTTACATAAGAACCCAAATCTTCAAATACGCCGTACTCCTTTTTGTATTGTGAGTTGATCGTAAAATCGATCCTTTTATTAAACGTACTTTCCAACGTTTGTAATACACCTCCATACAAATCAAAAGGCTCCAATAAAATATATAGAATTCCCTCGCATCCCAAGCGAAAACGCCCGTCATAGGTCATCATTTTAGGCATCCCCGTTTCAAAAACGCTCGCAGCTTGGAACACGACCTCCTTCTCTACACAACCTCCGCTCACGGCCCCCATCAACAATCCATTTTCGGAAATAAGCATTCGAACACCGGGCCGTCTGTAAGAAGAACCATCCAAGGCTACAACAGTGGCTAAAACGGACTTGGTTCCATTTTCCTTATTTTTTATAAAACCCGCTACAATTTTCTTGAATTCGTGTGTCATATCCCACAAGTTAATAAGTTTATAATGATACCATCTATTGAAACAAGCCTTCCCATAAACGCCCTTACTGGTTAAACCAATACGTGAATTTTAACGTTAGGCCCCAATTACGGCCTTCAAAGGGTTCTATAAAATAATTATTCGTATACACTAGGAAAAGGTCGGAAGCCGGACTATAGCGCCATTGGAACCTCGAATTTACATTTAGGTTACCGGTCTGCTCGTTATATTGGAAAAGGTTGGAAAAAAATACTTTATTGGTAAATGTAATATCAATTTCGGAACCAAGGAGCCAAAATTCAGAATTGTTCCATGGTGCAGGTAATCCAATATGGTTGTAATTGAGATTTGCGCTTAGGCTTACATAAGGCTGGAACCGATACCCCAGCTCTGTAGATAAGCTTGTGCGGTTACCATCCTGATAATAACCGCCTAATCTACCCTCAAAGCTATAGGTAAAAAGACTCTGTGGCCTTGAGTTATACGCCCAACCAAAGGCGTTCCAATTATGCTTGGTTCCTGTTGCCAACTCCTCTTTCCCCAATCTTGTAGGATCAAAAGGAGAAAGCAGCTCTACGTAATCATCCGAAACAAAAAAGAATATATTACTGCGGTTTCGAAAGTCAAAATTATATTGCAGTAAATTCGTCCTATCCGTTTGCTTAAAGGACTCATTAAAAAAGTACCTAAAATTCAAAACTGGCCCGTGGCTCACCAATTTGCTGTTTTTTGGAAAAAAAACATGACCTGCGGACGAACTAAGGCTCACATAGCCCGTACGAGGAACAAAACCCACCTCTGCCGAATAGTCCTCCGAGACCCATTCTTGCTTAAAGCCCCAATTCCATTTTCTATTGTTATAGTCTATGTTCGCTGCTTGTGTAATCCCATTGCCCTCATCCCCAGGGGCAAAGGATTTTAAAAAAAACGCCTTTCCGTTCCAAAGATTATTGGAAGAAGCCAAATTATACTCCACTCCCAAATTTCTATTGAATTTCGGAAAAAGGGTCTGAATGGAATCGCTTTCCGTTGGATAATTAGTGGACTGTTTATTTACCATCAGTAAACTAATGTTAGAACGTTTGAAAACTTTTCGTTGAAGCGAAAGAACACCAAAATTCTGACCGGGTAGGCCGGTTTCTCCTATACTGGCGGTTTGCATGTTCAAAAGACCCACACGCCAATTTTCATTTAAATTACCGCTTAACCGAGCTCCTGCTTGTATTGGAACGCCTAGTCCTATCCTACGCGAGAAAAAAGGACGAATATTGTCATAGCCGAAATTGGCGAACAGGTCGCTATTTTCCAAAAAGAACTGCCTCCGTTCTGGAAAAAAAAGTTCAAAACGATCTAAATTAGTAACTTGCCGATCCACCTCTACTTGGGAAAAATCAGGATTTACAGTTAGATCTAGGTTTAATGAGGATGTAAGGCTGAATTTTACATCGCCACCTACTTTGGCATCATATTCGGCATTACCGTTATTTTCAAGATCTTGGGACACGTTACCCAATATATAAGGTATAATGGAAAAATTTGTTCCTGGTGCCGGTGGTGCTTCGTCCCACACCAAAGTGCCCGTGTAGGCCAAAGAAGCCGTTGGAAATTGCCTGGGTATGGGAGTCCAGCTCGATTTTTCGCTCGATTTTAGATCGAGTCGACTAAAATTGATGCCCCACTCCTTAACGCCTGCCTCATAGCGTATAGATTTAAAGGGTAAGGCCATTTCAAAAACCCATTTTTCATCGTCTTGGGTTACCTCAGAAATCCATTTTGTATCCCAATTAAGGTCTACTTTACCACCGGCGAACATCGTGCCGTCCCATTGGGCACCGGCTGCATTGCTACCAAATGAAAAACCTGTCGTCTGATTGTTAAAAGGATCTAAGAACAGTAAAAAGTTGTCATTTTTCCCAAAGGCAAAATCCCTCCTTAGCGATTCCACAAAATTCTTACCCTTTTGTTCGTTATAAAAAATGGCCAATAGATATATGTTTTTATCGTCATAGGCCATACGTATTTCCGAGGTATTTATGGCAGGACCGTCATCCATAGGCAAAACCATAAAAAAATCTTTGGCCATATCGGTATTACCCCACGCGGTGTCGTCGCCAAGGCCATCGATAGCAATGGGACCAGTGGCTCTTTTTATGTTCAACTGAAATTCGGAATTTTTCTTTTGTGCTCCTAAAGAGATTCCTAATAAAAAGGCTGCGAGAACTAAAAATAATTGTTTCAAGGGTAGTGAAAATGGGGTGGTTGTTATAATATTTGGTTTAAATTAAGGAACATTAAAATCAACCGGCATCCTTTAACAATCTTTAACATAAATTTTAATTTACGCTATACTTAAATTTAGCTTTGTCCGTTCTGCTAGTTGAACTCAAAATGTATGTTTATGAAGACCCTCTTAAAATCGTTGACTTTTCTTTTTGCCCTAACTCTATTTATATCTTGCGGAAATGCAGACGATGATATAGATTTTAACCTAAACCCTGGAGAAGGCCTTGGGCAAGGAAAGCCCGTGGATGAATGTTTGGGATTAGCGGATGGTGATTTGGTACTCTCCATCCAAGATCAGTTTACTACAGCACCTGGAAAGGTATCCATATTTTTTAAAGTATCCGATACCAACGGGAGTCCAGTTTCGGGATTAACGGCCAACCAGTTTACGATTTACGAACAAGGCAGGAACGACGATTGTTTTAAGACCATATCTACTTCGGAGTCCTTTGCCCGTATTTCGCCCAATTCGCAGATATTTAAGAACAGTACACTTCTGGTGCTGGATTTGAGTAACAGTGTATTGAGCAGTAGCCTGCAAGAACTTAAGATTGCCAGCACCAGTTTTATAAACAATGTGATGCCCGAAGTAGCTCAGGAATCAAACCAAATGGCAATATATTGGTTTGATGGCATGAACAAACTACATCTGTTGAATGATTTGACATCCTCAAGAACAGAATTGGTTGCTGCCATAGCCGGTATAACCGACGATATAAGCTCCGATCCTTCTACAGATCTTTACGGAGCCGTAATTAAAGTTACAGACATTGCTTCCAACTTAATAAAAGAAACAACGGCCAAGGATAATATCGGTGCCGCCTCTGTAGTCATCTTTACCGATGGTACCGATCAGGCTTCCCGTTTTACAGAGGCTGCGGCACTCAAGAAAGTAAATGAAGCGAATGCAAATATCTCTTTCTTTAGTATTGGATTGGGAAGTGAAATAGATGAGCAGGTATTGACTGATATAGGAAAGACCGCTTCGGTATTTGCTGTTAATAAGGAGGAGCTAGAAGATACTTTTAATGATATTTCCGATAAGGTATCCGAAAGGGCCAACAGTTTTTACCTTTTTGAATACTGCAGCCCAAAGCGCGATGGCAGTGGTGAAAACAACTTGGCAATACAAGTAAAAACAGGATCTAGACAAGGTGCCGTACAAACCAAATTCAACGCCAATGGTTTTACCGGAGGATGTGAATAATCGAAAATAAGGATATAATTGAAGAGGCCAAAAGGCCTCTTTTTTTATGCGCACATATTTGTGTACAAAACGCTCGTTGTCAGTTATTCATAGAATAAAATTGTACTTTACTCGCCAAAGAAGGAACACATAAAACATCCGTTCATCGATTTTTTGCGTAAATGGAACTGAAACACAGTACAAATTTTAAAACATCGTTAAAATGAAAAAATCAGCAGTAGCAGGTATTCTTTCCTTAGTCCTTTTGGCTTCGTGTGTATCTAAAAAGAAATATGTAGCCTTGGAGGATAATTTATCCCAGACCAAAAGCATGCTTACTAAAACACAGGTAGAAAAGGAAGAATTAGAAGATAGGTTCGCCAAAATAGAAGAACGTGTTGCGGAGTACAACTCCAAAATAAATTCCCTAAAAGAAATCAACGATACGCAGTACACCTCGGTGGACGATGTTGCGGTTATGAGCAACAATACTAAAGCGAAGATGCGAAAGACCTTAAAAAACGTTGACCCGGCAAAATTAGCGATGGCCAAAACTCTCCAGGATTCCATGAATTTAGCGGTATCCTACAAACTACAAAAATCGATATCCGATGAGAACGATGACGTTAACGTAAGTATTGACAAAACCGTAGTGATGATCAATATTTCCGATGAACTATTGTTCAATACGGCTAGTTATAAAGTGAGCAGTAAAGCAGAAAAAATTCTAGGCAAATTGGCAGAGGTCATTAAATCCGAGCCTAGTATGGAAGTAATGGTAGAAGGCCATACGGATGCTAGAACCATTAACACGCCCGTGATCACTGATAATTGGGACCTGAGCGTTAAAAGAGCTACCTCTATTGTTCGTGAGCTACAAAAGAAGTACGATGTAAACCCAACCCAATTAATTGCGGCTGGGAGAAGTAGCTACGTACCTTTGGTAGAAAATGACACCAAAGATAATATGGCCAAAAACAGAAGAACAAAGATTGTAATTCTTCCAAATTTGGATAAATTCTTCGCCCTATTGGATGCCGAAACTTTATAGTATAACTATCACAATTTATAAAAGGGGAAGCAAATGCTTCCCCTTTTTTTATTTATGCCCAAGGTTTAATTTAATTCCTAGTTCTATTTTCTTTATTTGGCAATCGTCGCGGGTAAGTAGGGTTTTAAAGGTTTTAATTGTTTCATTATTACGACCCCCAAGTTGCACAAACTAATATACTCAAACTATGATGGCACCATCAAAAATTAGAAATCATGGATGTACTCAACGATATTATCAGAAATAGCGCATTAAGTTTACTCTCTACTATTTATAGGTATCTTATTCTACTGTTGTTTTCCATCATTGTAGTGAGCTTATTCGCAATGTTGGTCAACTTACTACGACATAGCGCTCAAATTACTATTCAATTCGGGTATTGATATAAACCAATGATTTATAAATTTCCAGAATACGGTTAAGTCTTGGAAAACTATTATTGCCACTGGTGTTACCGCCTGACTAAATTAATATAAATCAACTTTTTAATAAACCCCAAACTTAAATCTAACTTATTCCTGATATTTTTTTAGCCATTCCAGGTAACGCTCCAACCGGTCTTTTTGAAATGATGGTCTACGAATACCGTGATGTTCACCTGGATATACGATCAATTGGGTTTCCCTGCCCAGGCGCTTCATGGCCATATACATTTGTTCGGAATTTAAAATAGGAACATTCCAATCATCACTTCCGCCCATCCAAAGTGTCGGGGTTGTAATTTGCGCTACAGCGTTGTAAGGCGAGATCCGCTCCCAGGCCTCAGCATTCTCCCACGGTAGGCCTAGTTCCTTCTCCCAAGTTAACTGGTAATGATCATGGCCATAGTTTGCACGGTATAATGCTTCACTTGCGCCGGAGATGGCCGCCTTAAAACGATCTGTTTTAGTAATGACGTAATTGGTCAAAATTCCTCCGTAGGACCAACCACCTACCGCCAGCCTATTAGGATCAGCATATCCCTGGTCTATAGCATAATCCACTCCCGCCATTACGTCTTGGTAATCCAAGTTTCCCCAATCCGCAAAGATTGCCTTGCAAAAGTCTTCCCCGTAGCCCGTAGAACCTCTAGGATTTATCAATAAGGTCACATAACCGTTGGCAGCGAACAGCTGGGGTTCTGGGTCAAAACTATAATCATATTGAGCGGTCGGGCCACCATGTATCCACAAAATAGTAGGGTATTTCTTGTTGGGAACGAAATCGATAGGCTTAACTACAAAACCTTCTACCGGAGTCCCGTCCTTACTATTGAAATTAATTTTCTCGACTAAAGGCTGTTTTAATGTGGCCATTATGTCATCGTTCACTTTTGTCAATTCCGTCAGGGCATTCTTCTCAAAACGATAGATATTGCTGGGTCTATTGGCCTTTCCTATTAAGGCGAAAACTGTTTCGTCCTTACTTTCGTAATCCATCACCGTCGCATCCTGGTTGATAATCCGCTTCAAATTTTTTCCATTTAAATCCGTAGAAGCAAATACACTTCTACCATTTTCCTCCAAAAGGAAATATATCGATTTACCATCTTTGGCAAATTTTGGCTGACTTATATTTCGATCCAGTTCCATGGTAAGTATTTTGGCCTGGCCTCCTATGGCTGGGGAAACTGCCAATTTTTCTCCTGCATACCAAAGAAGGTCACCGTTTAGAACCGTTTTGTAGGCAATAGACTTTCCGTCGGGACTCCAAGTCGGAGCAATATCCTGGTTGGGATTGGTAGTTACCTGCACTAAGGTTTTTCCCTTATCCTTGGCATCGGCCGAAACAACCCAAATATTACTGTCGGAATTACTATCGGGGTCTGCGGTGCGGTTGCTTACGAATGCAATTTTTGTTCCATCCGGACTCCAAACCGGATTGCTGTCGTCATAATCCCCAGATGTAAGTTGCGTAGGTATACTATCACCAGGGGTTAACACATAAATGTGATTTCTATATCGATCTAGATAACCAACATAGTCCTGTTTAAATTGGCGGCGATCTATTACGTAAGGTTTTGCCTTTTTATCATCTTCCTTATCCTCTGTTAACTCTTCAGGTTTGGGATCGGTGAGGACCAAAAGAAGCTTATTGCCCGCAGGAGACCAGTCATGCTCCGAAACACCTTGAGGAATTTTTGTCAAAACAGTAGCGTCCCCCCCTAATCGGTTGGATACCCAAACTTGGGTCTTTTCATCTTCGCCCTTGCTCGCCAAAAAAGAGATATATTTATTATCGGAACTCCACCTTGGGGAACTCGCCGAATAATCTTTTCCAGATATAGCGATAGAGGTACCACCAGCTGCGGGGATCATATAAATAGTAGTTCGTGATTTATCCTTTTTTAAATCCATTTCAGAAACAGAGTAGGCTACCCAATTACCATCTGGACTAATTTTGATATCCTTCACGGATTTCAGTTGCATGATACGCTCCACGGTCAAGGTCTGTTTTGTTTCTTGCGAATACACAAGAGAGAAACATATTAATGAACAGACACTAAGATAAAATTGTAATTTTGTTTTCATGGTCAAAATAGCTATGATTTGCATTATGGGGTGTAAAATAAATTATTTTTTATTTTTTTGAAATTTATCTCCAACAACGTCATTTCTTTCATGAACAGGAGTCTTGGAATGTTCTAAAATATGGTTGACCGGCAAAATTATAAAGACCTAATGATTTATGAGTTTCTAATGTTATGCACAATTTAGGACTTACTTTTTAATTTGTTCAAAAATTGAAAGGCAAGTATCCCTAAATTTGAATTCGTAAGAATTTGACATTAAACATTTCAAAAAGTTAGTCTGAGCTCCTGTTTTCTTGAATATAAACCTTCAAATTTGTTTGTTGGACAACAATGGATGCCAATTTAAATTTTAAATCCTCCTACCTAAAAATCATAGCATTCGGTATCGTAGCCTTTTCTTTTTTCAAATCGATTAGAAAACCATTGATAACCGCATATTCCAAAACGCCATCCTTTTCCAGAAAGAACGTGGGATTAATACCCGGTTGAAATCTGGGCTCAGGAACTTTAAACGAAGTTCCTATGATATGGAAAGGCAATGGGGAATTTAAGGCGGTTTTTGGGATATTTGTCATTCTAACATACCCTACTCCTTGTTTAAGTAGGTCCAACGTATTAAGGTCTTGGGCTGCCGACATGGATTCCAAAACCTGTGGATACACTTTGGCCGGAACAACCTTATGCGCACTGGCATCCAAATTCTCGTAGCCATAATAGGTGGATAGATCACCCTGGTCCAAAATTCTACTGCTGTACCAAAAAGTAGTATTCCCCTCGTAATCCACTTCCAATTGATTGATACCAAGATCTAATGTATAGGTATTTCCAAGCAATTCATATTTCGCTCCCGTAATCTTTAAGTCGAATAACTTGCGATCGTTTTCCGGTATCTTTTCATATTCGGAAATAGGAATGTCCTGATAGCTATCTTTTGCTATGGTATAAATTGCAGATAGGATGGATACATAGTTTAGCTTTCGTATTTCCTGTTTTTCCGTATCATTGGGGTATCCACCGGACTCGATCAAAATAGTGCTTGTGCCCCATTTTTGGATATTATCGCCGAAGGCCCTAGGTTCAAAATCATCGTTATAGCGCCCTACTTGACCCGGAGCGTAACGTTGAAGAATATTGTTCATGAACACAATAATTTTCATGGCATTACCTCGCACCTCATTAATATCCTTCTCATAATTATAGGCCGGTGCCAAATAAGATATTGTTGCCGGTTTATCTGTACGTTCGGCATTGTAATAGGTGCTTTGGTCGTGGAGATTAAAACCAAAATCGGCTTCTAGGCTATCGCGTACCCTTTTTAGGGTCTGTCCTTCGGGTGATTGCAGGTGCAAGGCATCCCTATTGATGTCAATCCCCAAAGTGTTCCTTCTTTGAAAAACTTCCGCACCATCAGGATTTAGCATAGGAAGAAAATGGATGGTAAGGTTGTCCAATATAGCTTCTTTTTCTTCCTTGAAATCTGGACTGTCAAAGAAATTCAAAATGTCAAAAATAGCTTGGGTAGCCGTGGGTTCGTCGCCGTGCATTTGCGACCAGAGAAAGACATCCGTCTTTCCTTGTCCCAAACTGATCAAGGATAGGCTCCTACCTTCAATAGACCTCCCCACTTTGGATACCTTGAATTTTGGATTGGCCTTGGCCTTGGCGATTAAGGGAGCAATATCTAAATGCTTAACACGTCTTTTGTTCAGGGATGGCTCCTTATAAGTTTCGTAGGTATCGTAAAGGGCAGTTGTTAAAGTCTCGGTCTGCCCAAGACCTAGAATGGGAGCCGCTAAAAAAATAAGGATAAGTTGTTTCATTATAATTTGTATTGATAAAGGTTTGGTGTATTTATAGATAAGGGACTATGGGTTGGGTAGCGGCTTAAACCCGAGGTCTTGTACCTCCTTTCTTACCTTCTCCATAAAATCTTTGCCCGGATCCGTTTTTACGGTACGGTAGCTGCTGTCCTTCTCCAACCACATCGGATGGTTTTCAAAAAGCGTATATTCATAATGGCCAATGAGATACTCTATATCGTACTTGCCGGCTAAATACCGTATCAACCAAATATTGGCTTTTAATTGTGCCTTGGTCAATGGTTGTCCGGCATCACCACCCACATTTTCTACACCAATGGCACAATGGTTTAATCCTATAACATGCCTTGCCATAGTCGTTTCTGGTAATAGTCTGTAAATGGTACCATCTTGATCTACCATAAATTGCGAAGAAACGTTTAGTCCGCTCACATCCTTAATGTCGGGTCTCCAATTGGGCAATGTAGGATTTTCAAAAGCTTCGAAAGATTTTTGAAAAGTAGGAATTACCGTCCAATGCAGAACGATCATTTTGGGAGTTATCGCCGCACTTTGCTGTTTAAGACCATAACGTTCGTTAAGGTATTCAAGGGTCAACAATTCGCGTTCCTCATTAAAAACTATGGGCTTATCTATAATGCTTACTGCCGATTTACAGGACGAAAGTAGGAACACGGCCATTACCAAAAGTAAAATTATTCTCATTTTTCAGGTTGCTTTATACTATCCTTTTTTACAGCGTAAAGAATATTGATTTTCCTTCGTCCCCACTCCTTGGCCTTATTTACATCCTTGTCCATATAAATATCTATCCTATTTCTCCATTTCGGATGCATTTTATCCTTTACGATGTAAACACCCTTAAAAGTATCAATTTTGACCAAGGTATTATAGTCCAAACCCTTTTTTAAAAGATCTCGAGATACGGCAATCCACTTTACCCCAGGTTTTATGGAATCTCCCCAGGCCGTAATTTCGGGATGTTCGAAAGAGGTTTGCCCCGGAACGGAATTATAGGCCGTTGCGGTTACGCGCAAAGGTTTCCAATCATAGGATTCATCGAGTTCATTGGGGTCCTTGCAGGAACCGAGTAAGCAGATTAAAACTAAAAAAAATATGGCCTTACGCATTATATATAGTTAAAAGAAGCATCAATTTTCAAATGGCCAGAGCCTAAAAATTAAGATTTATTCTCTTTGTTAAAATATAAATTTTTTTCTGAAGTATTCAAAAAATATAATAGCATGCTCATGCCCTAGGAATCGGACTATATACTAGGGAATCCATACTTTTTCATTAATTTTGTAGCGCTATGAAAAAAGAAAAAAAACCAGATTATATTGTTTTTGATGAGGAGACCCAGTCCTACAATGGTAAACTACTGCCCTACTCCAGCAGTGTGGCCGCACCAAAAATAACGCCTCCGGATGTTACTTCGTGGAAAAATACCAATATCGTTAGTGCCAATAACCAATTTAAAGCGCAATATGAGGCCATACAGGAGCAGTACAAACGCTTAATGAAAGATTTTGAACTCAACAACTTAGTCTATAGTTCTAAATTTAGTTTTGAACCCATTGTTGGCAAAACTTATCACTTATACCGTTCCAAGGATGAGAGCACCTTTTTATCCTTGATCCCGCCCAACGAGTGCACCTTTGATCATTTGGGTAGTTTCTTGTTAGGTCCAAATAGAACCTGGGAAAAACTATAGTCCAGGCAACGGCACATAACTAGTATCGTCCGCCATCATTGGAAAGGTTTTTGCTTTCCAGTGCGCCTTCGCTTTCTCTATCTTATCGGTATCATGCGATACAAAATTCCAGTAAATATGCCGCTCCTCCGGCAATGGTTCCCCTCCAAAAAGTAACAGATGTGTGTTGGCATTTACGATGGTTTTACAAGTATCGGTTACCTTACTGACTAAAATATTCCCTTTTTCTATAAGCTCTCCACACGCCTCTATACTTCCTTCTACGATACAAATTCCTATTTCGCCTTTTAGATGATTTAAGGTATTAAGTACGTAACGCTCCGTTGTTTTTAGTTCTACCATAAATAGCGGCGAATGTACAGGAACCGGTGACTTTCTTCCAAAACCTTCCCCTGCCACTAGGGTAAAACTGGCCGCACCGTCCTGCCAGGTAGGCAAACTGCTAACTTCAATATGATGAAATTCAGGATGCATATCTTCCAATTCCCTGGGCAGCGCTACCCAAATCTGATACCCATGCGCCGTAAACTGTTTCCCGTTCCTTAGATGTTTTGGTGTGCGCTCCGTATGGGAAACACCGCTACCGGCAACCATCCAATTTACCGAACCGGGGCGTATGAGCTGTTTGGTTCCTATACTATCCTCGTGCTGTAACTCGCCTTCCAACATATAGGTTAGGGTAGATAGTCCTATATGCGGATGTTGGTCCACATCCATATAGTTGGTGGGACCCAATTTGGTGGGACCCATGTGGTCTATAAAGATAAACGGCCCTATCATTCGTTTTTTTCGGAACGGAATCAATCTGCCCACCAAAAAATCGCCGATATCCCTGCTGCGTTCCTCGATAATCAATCCTATATTCGACATGCGTTGCTTTTTGCTAAATTTACAGCAATATATAAAATCTAAACCTTGAAAAAAACAAAGTTAGTTCTCCCCATTTTACTTATAATGATAGGCTTTCTAGTTTGGAAAAACTATCCCAAACTAAATCTCATTTCTGGCTATTCCTCCAAAAATCTGGCCTCCAATCATTTTATTGCCAATAGGGGAATCATAGATATTCAGGAAAGTGATAATAATATGCCGTTAGTAAAACTGGCCAGTTTAGAGGAAGCCAACAGTAACTCCATAATTAGTTCCGTTTATGGACTAATGCCTAGGGAAAGCATATATCGGGAAGGTTTGGGTTGTGTGTTGATTACGGATGATTACGACAAAAACCAAAAACTACTGCGCCCCAAACGGACCCGATTAACTAACGATAAACCCTTCCCTTATGGAAACAGAGGAATAAGAGACACTGTTTTTAAAAATATAGATTATGACCAACTAGACCTGGCAGTGGCCAAGGCTTTTAGCGAGTATGAAACACAAAAAACAAGAACGGTCCTGGTTGCCTATAAGAACGAAATCATTGCAGAAAAGTATCGAGAAGGCTTTTCTTCTCAAACGCCGATTCTAGGATGGTCCATGACGAAAAGTGTGCTAGCCACATTTTATGGTATGCTGGAGCACGAAGGCAAGATTACGATGGATTACAGACCTTTTGGCGATGACATACGCATGAAAAATAGTAAAATGGGAATAACCCTAAATCATTTACTTCGTATGCAGAGCGGTTTAGCCTGGGAAGAAGATTACACCAAGATTTCCGATGTTACCCAAATGCTTTTTCTGGATGCCGATATGACCGAAGCTCAAGCTAAAAAACAACCGATTGCAGCACCTACCGAAATATGGAACTATTCTTCGGGCACCAGCAATCTGTTATCAGGTATTTTACGGGACCAATTTGAAACTTACCAGGCCTATTTGGATTTTCCTTATACCAATCTCATTGATAAAATAGGGATGCATTCCATGCTCTTGGAAACGGATATGGCAGGCAATTTTGTAGGTTCTTCCTACGGATGGGCGAACACCCGGGATTGGGCCAAGTTCGGTATTCTATACCTTAATAAGGGCATGTGGAATGGAGAACGCATATTTTCTGAAAACTGGATAGACTATATCACCCAGTCAACAGCAAATTCTGACGGTGTTTACGGCGCTCACTTTTGGCTGAATTCAGGTGGTAAATTTCCCGATGTACCCAGAGACATGTATTCGGCTAATGGTTTTCAAGGTCAGTATGTGTTCATCATACCATCTAAGGACTTGGTGGTGGTGCGAACCGGTTTGGCCGAAGATCCGGAATTTGATGTGAATGTTTTTTTGAAGGAGATTTGTGCTGCGATAGAATAGCCGTTACTAAAAGAAAGTAATAAGAACATATATGAAAACAAGCAGGTTAGAGGCATTTAGCGATGGGGTTTTGGCCATAATTATAACTATAATGGTTTTGGAGCTCAAAGCGCCAGAGGAAGCAAATTTAAATTCGCTACTCGCCAAAGCACCAGTTTTTATTAGTTATATTTTCAGTTTTATATACTTAGGTATTTATTGGAATAACCATCATCATTTGTTTCAAATTACACAGAAGGTAAATGGCAAAATACTTTGGGCAAATCTTCATTTACTTTTTTGGTTATCATTAATTCCTTTTACGACAGCTTGGATAGGAGAAAACTATCACGATGCTCTGCCTGTAGTTGCATACGGAGTGGTTTTATTACTTTGTGCAGTTGCCTATTTTATATTACAAACGGTCATTATAAAATCCCATGATTATGAATTTCCGTTAAGAAAAGTGGTCGGTTCTGATAGAAAAGGAAAAATATCGATTGTTTGTTATATTCTAGGTATCGGGTTCACTTTTTTAAACACTTGGTTGGCTATCGTTTTGTACAGTACAGTGGCCATAATGTGGCTTATTCCTGATAAAAGAATAGAGAATAGCGTAACATAGAAGACTCAAAGTCAAAAGGTTAACATAAAATTACGGGAAGGAACTAAATGAATACCTTTAAAACCTATCAAAAAGTAAATGCCAACAAGGAAAACGTAAGCTTTGCTATAGCTAGAATGGAAGATATTTACGCAAAGCATAACGGAAAAGTAGACGAACCTCACCGGCATAACTTTTTCACTGTTTTGATTGTAAAGAAAGCCCTAGGGCTACATAAAATAGACTTCAACACCTACTCCTTAGCAGCCCATCAAATTTATTTCGTTGCGCCCGGGCAAGTGCATCAGGTTATTGAAACGGAACAATCCTTTGGATTTGTGATGACCTTCTCCAATCAGTTTTTAATAGAAAGTTCCATTCCCCTATCTTTTATTGATAGCCTTAACCTATTTCATACTTACGGACAAAGTCCACCCCTACTTCCAGAAACGGACCAATTTAATTCCATTGAACATTTTACGAAGAGCATTTTTGAATTGTATCATAGTACGGCTACAATGAGGCATTTATCCATTGGGGCATATTTAAAGCTTTTGTTGATCGAGTGCAATAATATCTGTGCCATCAATCCGGTAGAATCCGATGCGGATAGTATTTCACACAACCTAATCAGAGCTTTTAAAAGTTCAGTAGACACTAACTATAAAAAAGAACATTCTACTTCCTATTATGCCAATACACTTCATATTACACCAGACCATTTAAACCGGACGGTAAAATCAAAAATTGGTAAAACAGCAAAAGAATATATACAGGCAAGAATCATTACGGAGGCAAAAAGATTGCTCTACTTCACGGATGAATCAAATAAGGAAATCGCCTACGAGTTAGGTTTTAACGAGCCTGCTAATTTCAGTGCATTTTTTAAAAAACAAACTAAAATGTCCCCATCTAATTTCAAGAAAATTGAGACTATGACCTAATTATAGCTAAGATATCGGATTTTCATACGTTTACTCCCTTTTTTCATATTCCACACCTTTCCACGCTGTCGCATCTTTGTATCCTATTAAAAGCATAAATTATGAACACAATACTGCACAAAGCAGACACAAGAGGAGATGCTAATCACGGTTGGTTACATTCTAAACACAGCTTTAGTTTTGCCAATTACCACGACCCAGAGCGCATGAACTTTGGCGTACTGCGCGTACTGAATGATGATACCGTTTCGGAAAGTAGAGGTTTTGGAACACATCCGCACAGGGATATGGAAATTGTTTCCATTCCGCTGGAAGGCGATTTAAAGCACCAAGACAATATGGGCAATGAAACCGTTATAAAATCTGGAGACATTCAAGTGATGAGCGCTGGAACAGGTGTAATGCACTCGGAATACAATAATAGTCCCGACCATCCTGTGAAGTTTCTACAGATTTGGTTGATGCCCAACAAACGAAATGTAGAACCGCGTTACGACCAGATTACTTTGGACACAGCAGACCGAAAAAATAAATTGCAACAAGTTTTATCACCAAATCCAGATGATTCTGGCGTTTGGGTACATCAAAATGCCTGGTTTAACATGACCAACTTGGATAAGGACGGTCACGTACAGTACACCTTAAACGATGCTAAAAACAATGGGGTATATGCGTTTATCTTAAAAGGAGATGCTACTATCAATGGTGCAGCCCTTAACGAAAGAGATGGTTTTGGAATCTGGGATGTAGAAATTTTGGATATAAAAGCAGATAACGATACGGAAATTCTATTAATGGAAGTCCCGATGAATATTTAAAAATCAATAATAATCATAAATAAAATAGAGAAAATGAAAACGAACACAAGTTGGTTAATAGATAACGCACATTCAGAGATCGCCTTTAAAGTTAAGCACATGATGATTTCAACGGTAACAGGTCATTTTGAAGATTTTACTGCATCCGCAACAACAGATGGCGATGACTTTAACAATGCAAGATTGGAATTTAGCGCAAAAACAGCCTCCATAAATACGAAGAACAAAGACAGAGATGCGCATTTGGCATCGGATGATTTTTTTAATTCCGAAAAGTTTCCCAAACTCATCTTTGTTTCTAAATCCTTTGACGGAGAACAACTTATTGGAGATTTAACCCTTAGAGATGTCACAAAGGAAATTACTTTGAATGCAGAACTATTAGGTGTAGCAGTTGATCCTTACGGACAAACAAAAGCAGGTTTTGAAATGAAGGGAGAAATCAATAGAAAAGACTTTGGCTTAACGTGGAGCGCAGTTACAGAGGCAGGAAACATTGTGGTCTCGGACAAGGTAAAATTAGTGATTGACGTGCAATTCATCAAACAGGCCTAATCGCTTAATTTTTATAAAACTTGCTCATTTCACTACCTTAATACTCTTTTAAAGACAGTAAAACTTTCTGTAGGAAATAGATTCATATACGGTTTGCGTTTATTCGCAAACCGTTTTAGTATTTATAAACAATTTAGGCTTAGTATCGAATACCTTTTAATTAGGATATTAACATAAACTGTTTGTTATACTAAGCAATGGTTTGAGCTCCAGCACTTCAAGGGATACTGAATTCAAGCTTTAGAAAATTTATCAACCGTCATTGTAAAAAATCTATAGCCCAAGAACATTGCTAGAGAGCGTACTCTTTCAACCGTTTCGCAAAAAGGAACAAAGAATAATCGCTAGTTGGTCTAGGCAAATGGTGATAGCCTCTGGACGACAAAAAGCGTCTTTCATCCTATACACCACAAGATTCCCTAGTCTCACAACAATTGTTTCCTACTTCCGTACGCCTACCCTACTTTTACAATGTAATAAAAACGAAATAAAATTTTTTTCATTTTCATATAGTGTTCTCGTAAAAGAGTCCGGTCTTAACTGATAGGGCTCTTTTTAGTTTGTGGCTAACCATATTCATTATCTCAATTTACTGTTTCCAATTATTTATGGGATCCATCACATCTGGGCATTTTTATGGATAAACCACAAACACAATCATCTATGCACTTGCCGTGTAAAATTCTAGTTTCATACTTTCTATTCTAGCCTTGCAGGTTTTAGGTTGCCTGGCGGCCGAAAAAAACAAAAGATACCCTCTCTGGCATCCTTTGGTCAAATTCCCAAAGGCTATTTTGTATTCCGGTTTTTGAGCAAATATCTCTCTTTCAATTCTTGGATAGTCCAGCGTTTCTGGAGCATCTAAATTCACCTTAATTCGAGCTTTTTAAAGACCTATAGCCTCGTAAATATATTTTCTAAAAACATACTGAGTCCTAAAATATCAATTTCACTGGAAAAGGGCGACGATTTTAGCCGACCTATAATGAGGCCAGATACTTTTAGAATATGCTCAGAATCTTGTAATAAAGTAGCTCTTAAAAAACTACGTCCACAATGCTGCTTAATACCATCAAGAATAACACTATTATTTCCCTTAAAATATGTAGAATGAATTTCGACATTTAAAATCCTCCGTAAGTGCACGCTCTAGAAGTATCCGCCGTAAAACCATTAATTCTTCTTTCCAATTTCCTTCGTTCACTAGGTATTCATCTATTTTTGGATTCATGTTAGAGGATTTTTTTAGTCCTATTTCATTTCTAAAATAATACTATTGCCCTTTTAGAGAAAGTTAGGACTTCAATTAAGACCCAAGGTTCTCAGGATTATATTAAGAAATACATCTATCTAAAAACTAAGGAACCTTTTATCCTGTCCAAGTTTTTAAATTCCAAAAAAAAATTAGAAGGTAACCACGCCCGATAGTCTATAAATAAGACCATCATTTTGGCCATTCTCTAAATAAGTGATATCAGATTGAAGTTTTAAGCTATGCTTTTTAAAATAATGTGAAAACCCAGTTACATACTCCTTTTGGGCGTTCCATACAGTTGACGCTTCGGCATCGGGCGTAAGCTGTGCAAATCTTAGGGCTATTTCATTCCTCTTAGTTATAAAATAACCCGATTGGAACATAAAAGCCGTACCGGAATTTACTGCGTTCTTCTGGGTAATATCTAAATTATTGGTAACGATCCCTTTATCCGAACTTCTAGTGTGCAGTTCCTATAGAACAGAAAAACCTCTGTATTTAAAAATGAGGTCCCCGCCATAATAACTTATATGTGCTGTTTCCCCATTAAACAAAAACTCTCCCAGCTGGCCCATCATCCTAGTAGCACTATTATTAAACCTGTAGACCGCACCAACAGAAAGTTTTGGTTGCTGCTCTCTTTCCTGATCGCCTCCAATATAATCTGGGTTATTTAAAAACGCACCAAAAGGTAAGAATTCCGTTCGGGCGGCATAGGACAATTTCCCATTCCTATCAGAGGCTATTCTTCCTTCACCGCTAGACACCGCCATAGTGGCCCGCAGGACTGAATTCTTAATATTAAAGTTTGAATACAGCCAAATACCTTTGTATCTATCCAAGGTAAAATTATTATTCGGAATGGCCCGTTCTACCAACTGTAAATTTGCAGATGAAAATCGCCTTTGCCTATTTCCAGGGAGTTTTGTCTGCCCAAAACCAATTCGCAGCCATTAGTTGGCCTCATAAAAAAGCATGGCATCCCGTAGCACCAAATTATTCTGTACCATGCTATTTGCCGATGTAATATCATTTTGGGTAAACCCTATTTGAATACGATACGTAAAACTGGGGTGTAACGCCGTTCCCTGAAAATTAAGACGTCATCTACGAACAAAAAAACGGCAGAAGAGGTTTCGCTCGTTAAGTCTCCCCTGCCTTGGAACAAGCTCTGTATCCTGCCGATCATAGATAAGGCAAAATAGGGAATCTGCCGAGGTGAATTTTATCCCTTTACCAAATTCCATTGGCATGGAAGGTTCCATTTGCTGTGAAAAGCATAGGATTGAATTGGATAATATAGGGAGTGAAATGAGATTGACTAATGTTTTAGTCCTTTTAATAGAAGTTAAAATCTTTGTTTTTCGCTTCATTTTAAGTTGTTTTTGAGTCTCTGCTAAGCCGACCGTAGTTAAGAATACTCAATTAAATTTTTAAGATTAAATTCGATTAAAATTAACCACCCCTTAGTATTTCGTCAATTTGGAAACGCACCATGCGGATTAACAATTTAGTGGCATACCTCTAAGCAATACAAGCAAAAGGTTCAAAAATAACTATGGTGTACCTGATGTTTTTAATAACCCCCAAAAGTATTGCCCTGTTTATTAGGATGCTAATATCTGGCTGTTCAGGAAGTATTTGTTGGATTTTTAAGGACGGTCTAATTGTTTTAATTCTCTAAACTATGGCAACCACTTATCCTTTCCAAAATCGGGCTTTCGCTTCTCCAAAAATGCATTTCTACCCTCTTTGGCCTCATCGGTCATATAGGCCAAACGGGTGGCTTCCCCTGCAAATACTTGCTGCCCTACCATGCCGTCATCCGTTAAGTTCATCGCAAATTTCAACATTTTTATAGCCGTAGGGGATTTCGCCAATACTTCCTGTGCCCATTGGTAAGCGGTATCTTCCAAGGCATCATGCGGAATTACGGCATTCACCATCCCCATTTCAAAAGCTTCTTGTGCAGAATAGTTTCGACCTAAAAAGAAAATCTCGCGTGCCTTTTTCTGTCCCACCATTTTGGCCAAATAGGCAGAACCATAGCCACCGTCAAAACTGGTTACATCAGCATCGGTCTGTTTAAAAATGGCGTGTTCCTTACTTGCCAAGGTCATATCGCAAACCACATGAAGACTGTGTCCTCCTCCAACGGCCCAACCGGGAACCACGGCAATGACCACTTTTGGCATAAAACGAATCATTCGCTGCACCTCAAGAATATTTAACCGGTGTTGGCCGTCTTGTCCCACATAACCTTTCTCTCCCCTTGCATTTTGGTCGCCACCGCTGCAAAAAGACCAAATTCCGTCTTTGGTGGAGGGGCCTTCCGCAGATAGCAAAACGACCCCAATTGAAGTATCCTCCTGGGCATCGTAAAACGCCTTTATAAGCTCGCTAGTGGTATTGGGTCTAAAGGCATTGCGCACATTTGGCCTGTTAAATGCGATTCGGGCAACGCCCTCACACTTTTTATAGGTAATATCCTCGAATGTTAGGGCGGTTCTCCAGTTTGGACTTTTCATCGGTTTAATCTTTTTTTATTTCAGTTTTATTTGCCAAGAGCGCCGAACCTGATATAATCGGAATGGGCTACCTTAAAATCGTTTTGATGAAAGGCAAACTTCATGGTACCACTGGGGTTCAAAAGTATCTTCCTATAGATAATTGAACTACATACGGGCCAATAGCAAGTATGATATTAGTACTATCAAATTATCCCCCACTTCCTTCTAACGGGGGATAATTTGTAGATGGTATTTCTTTTAAAATGGCCTACCTGGCAATTATTCATTTTTAGATTTATAAAAAGAAGGTGATTTGAAAAGGTTTGGTACAATGCCAATTGCACGTAACAGCTCTTCTGCTTATTTCCCGGTTACCCTAAAAATCCATGTTTTTTCTTGGTATTTGCCGTCAAACTTTGACTCTCTTGCCTTTCTGGCCTCATCTATGGAATTGTAACGGGACAGGTATACATAATTATACTTGTTGGCTTCCCTAAAGAAAGATCCTGCGGGAATACCCCTCTTTTTCATATCGGCCATAAAAGCATCAAAATAACGTTTAGTCCCAAAAACATTGGCAATAAGGTAATACCCAGGCTCTAAGGAACCTTCTTCTGTAACTTCCTCATATCGTTCACCCGCCTTTGGCTTAACTACCTCGTTCTTCATTGCCAATTTTGCAGCTTCGGCTTTTTCGTTGGCGAGTTCGGTCAAGGAATCCTGTTTTCGCTGCAAAGCTAGGGCAATGGCCTGCTCTTCCGCTTTCTTAATTGTGTTTATGGAATCTTGCTGGCGTTGCTTTTTTATCGCAATCATTTCAGCAAAGGCCAATTCTGCTTTGGCCTTGTTTATAGAATCCGCTTTTCTTCTAAGTTCTCGTTTGGATTCCTTTACAGCTAACACAGGAACCTTTTTTATGGACTGTGCTATAGAATCGTTTACCATCTTTGCCTTAATTTTATCAGCTCGATCCTGTTCATTTTTCTGCTGTTTTGTCAATTTTTCTGAAGCCTTAAGCTCCTCTTTTAACATTTCTTCTTTTTCCTTTTCGGCCAATAGTTGCTCCATGGGCTGATCTGGTTGGGTTAGGCTTCCAATCCTGTAGGAAGTAACCAGTTCAAAAGTTGGATCTGTGTTTTTCAATTCAGGACTTGTTCCAAATTCTACCAAGGCGCCTACGGAAAAACGTTTGAAGAAACGTCCACCAACTCCACCGGAAATTCCATAAAAACTATTGTAACCGGCCTGAGCCCAAAATTTTTGAGTACTAAGAATCGTATTTAGTCCAAATTGGGTATCAAACCCCGGAATGGATTTAAAATATAACGCCGGACGCAGGTAGGAGCTACCCTCGGAATTTAGGAGCTCAACGGGAATATCATAGCTAGCGAGTCCAAAAAATATTCTGTCGGACGGGCTTGTATTTCGTTCGCTGGTAGAAAAATTATAATCGAACATGTTTTCGGATACAAACCCGATATTGAACTTGTCTACCCGCAGGTTTATCCCAGGCGCCATTTGGAGCACAAAATCGTTTGTTGGCTCGGTTTGTATGGGATTGGGTATAAAAAAACGGTCATCTGCCAACTTCTGCTGAAAAGCAAAAAGGTTCAGACCGATGCCTAAGCGAACCTTTGGACTAAAATCTAGGGCGTAAGCATAATTAATGGCACCCCCTGTATTAATGAAAATTCCTGTATTGTTCTGAAAAAATGCGCCTCCCAAGGCCGAAGCCTCATTTAATTTGCCTGTATAATTAAAGAAAAGTGATGTTGGATCACCATCGTAAGTCTGCCATTGCCACCGTGCCCAAAGGGCTACGGATGGAGCATTGTTCCGATCTAGCGCATACGCCGGATTTAAAAGGCTGGAATTGTATTCGGTAATGTTCTGTTGCCTAAAATCATTGGGTAAAGGTGCCGTTTGCGACCTAACACCAAAAACTACAAAACCGATAAGAAGTGCCCCACAAAAAATTTTCATATGCAAAAAAACAAAAAATTGACTATTGTACGTACTATTTTCGAGTATTTTTAGTTTTATTCTAACCAAACAATAGTACATAAATGAAATTTCTAAAACTAATCCTGCTAACAGCATTTATTGTTCTGCAATCCTGTAAGGAAGAGCAACCCAAAACAGCGGCACCGGCCAACAACGGGATTACCACATTTTATTTCATAAGACATGCGGAAAAGGACAGAACTAATCCAAATGATGCAGATCCAGAATTGAATCAAAAAGGATTGGGACGCGCCATGCATTGGGCAGAAATTTTAAAAGATGCCAATATAAACGCCATCTATTCGACAGATTTTGCCCGAACTTCCATGACCGCTGCCCCTACTTCGGTCAAGAACAACATAGACGTGCAGTATTATGATCCCCGAACTTTAGATTTGGAGCAGTTTAAAACGGAAAACCTGAATAAAAACGTTTTGGTGGTGGGCCACAGCAACACCACTCCCGAAATGGTTAATCGTTTGTTGGGAGAAGATACCTATCCCGCATTGGATGATAATGAAAATGGTTCCCTATTTATCGTAAAACTCGTAAACGGCACGGCCACGTCCTCTAAATTGACCTTTAATTGTAATTGCCCGAGGTAACCTTTATATTTTCCAGTTTTATTTCGGATAATAATTGTAGTGCATTGCTTTCAAAGAGGCTATCCGTACTCTGAATAGGTATATCTAACTGCATATTTTTATAATTCTGATAATCCACAAAACGGATACCCCCTACTACCCTCTCGTTAAACGCTTTTCTAAAGCGCTGACCTCCCCCGGCTGTAAAGAACTGATAGGCTAAAAAATCTGGTTTATAGGTTTTTGTATTAAACCAGTAGACGTAAACATCGTCATGATCGTCACCGCCGCCCTCTTGTTGAAAGGTTACTTGTATTTTATAATATTCGGCAGTATCCAATTTCACCTTTCCCAAAAACTTTTTATTTACCGCAGCATCATTGAGTCCATAAGGTAGATAGGCAAAATAATGCACAGAGTTTACCGAATTGGCGTAGACATTGGCCATCGAATCCGATAGTACAACGGGAATATCGTTTGCAAAACGCTGGAATTCTTTGGAAGACCTTACATCTGTGATTAGTGCGCTATCTGTTTGGAAACTTCTTTTTAAAATTCTTTTGTCAACTGGCCCTTCGGCCCTATAATCGATATTTCTGAACCTAAAGGAAATGGTACTATCAAGATAATTATCACCACCACTGATTGCTATACTTTTGTCTACGATTTCCTGTGCCGTTGGTTCACTTGCTTTCTCATTACAGGAAATAAATAATAGAAGGGCAGCCATTAAATACAATTTATTCATCTGTTCAATTTTTATAGGTATTCGTAAATGAATCGATTTCATTACAAATGAAGTACTTTAATTCCTTTCAAAAGTAAAGTAGATTATTTAATTGTGCTTATTTTTGTGAGGTATGCAAAAGAATATCAATATAAAAAACAAGAGAGCACGGTTCGAATATGAGCTGTTGGACAACTATACGGCCGGTATCGTATTGGGTGGCACAGAGATCAAATCGTTACGGTATGGCAAGGCCTCGATAACCGAAAGCTTTTGTGAATTTAACGACCGTGGAGAGCTTTTTGTTATCAATATGCAAATTGATGAATACTCCCATGCATCGCACTACAACCACAAACCTAAGGCCGAACGGAAACTCCTATTGCAGAAGAGGGAATTAAAAAAATTGTTCAAAGAGGTAAAAACTTCCGGTCTTACCATTGTACCCTTAAACCTTTTCATAAACGACCGCGGACTGGCCAAAATGCAAATAGCACTTGCCAAGGGTAAAAAGCTTTACGATAAGCGAGAAACAATGAAAGACAGGGACAGTAAAAGAAACTTGGACCGTGTAAAAAAGAGTTTTAACAACTAAGGGAAACCTACTTTACCTATGGATATCACAGTACAATCCTTAATCATTTCTATCTTCATTTGCCCCGAACCTAAGGGGAAATAGCTTTTAATTATCCACCTTCAGTTTCGGTAAAAAATATTGCCTTTGAAAATAGCAACATCCTTTTGTGCTAATTTTTATCTTCCAATAAAGGAACGAACTTAAAGGAGCCGTACTCCTCTTTCTCAAATTCCGTGGGGCTCGTTCGCACATAAAGGGTCATAATTTGTTCCTCGAACCCAACAGGAATGACCAACCTTCCTCCTACTTTTAATTGAGACAATAACGCCTTTGGCACTTCTGGAGCACCTGCGGTTACTATTATACGATCAAAAGGGGCATCCTCTGGGAGTCCTTTGTATCCGTCTCCAAAAATAGTTTTCTTGGGTCTGTAGCCCATTTTCTTAAAAAACAGACTCGTTTTCTTAAAGAGCTCCAGTTGCCGTTCTATGGTAAAGACTTTTGATTTATATTTTAACAAAACTGCAGTTTGATACCCACTACCTGTACCTATTTCCAGTATGGTCATGTTTGGCTTCAATTCTAGTAACTGGGTTTGGAACGCTACCGTGTAGGGTTGGGATATGGTTTGGTTCGCGGCAATGGGAAAGGCTTTGTCCTGGTAGGCATGCCCCTCAAAACTACTATCCATAAACAAGTGTCTCGGAATGTCTCGGATGGCATCAAGTACCTTTGTATCTGTTATTCCCTTGTCTATTAATACTTGCGCTAATTGGTTACGCATTCCCCTATGCTTTAAGGTATCTTTCAATGGTGGTTTGTTTGGAATTCAAATGTAGCAAAGTTCGCCGTACGAAAGAAACAGAATAAAATAAAGCTGTGCAAAAGGCAAGAATTTGACAGGGGCATTCCCTTAAACTTCTAAACTATACGTATTTTTGATAAAAACGAAAATCATGCTAAAAGTAGGTGTTTTAGGCGCAGGTCATTTAGGTAAAATTCATTTGAGGTTGCTCCAAGAATCCAATAAATACGAGTTGATAGGATTTTATGATGCGGATTTGATAAACGGTCAAAAGGTAGCTGCTGAATTTGGATATGCTTACTTTGACAACATGAACAAATTGATTGCTGCCGTAGATGTTGTGGACATCGTTACACCTACCCTTTCGCACTACGAATGTGCCAAAAAGGCCATGGAAAGCGGTAAACATATTTTTATCGAAAAACCCATTACCAATACCTTGGAAGAGGCTGAGAAATTAATTGCCCTTGAAGAAAAATTTGGAGTAAAAGGGCAAGTGGGCCATGTAGAACGATTTAACCCCGCCTTTACCGCTGTAAAGGATGCTATACAATCACCTATGTTTATAGAAACACATAGGTTGGCTGAGTTCAATCCCAGGGGAACCGATGTTCCCGTGGTGCTAGACCTTATGATACATGACATTGATGCGATTCTTAGTGTTGTAAATTCGAAGGTCAAAAAAATAAACGCTAGTGGTGTTTCGGTCATTAGTCAGTCTCCAGATATCGCAAATGCGCGACTGGAATTTGAAAATGGTTGCGTGGCCAATTTAACGGCCAGTAGAATTTCTTTGAAGAATATGCGCAAATCACGTTTTTTCCAAAAAGACGCTTACATCGCGGTCGATTTCCTTGAAAAAAAGGTAGAAGTGGTAAAAATGAAGGATGCACCAGTAAATCCTGGAGATTTTGATATGGTGCTGCAAAATGCGGAAGGCGTCAAAAAGCAAATTTATTTTGAAAATCCGACGATAACAGCAAACAACGCCATTTTTGACGAACTGGAAAGCTTTGCAGATGCCATAAATAAGGGTACTACCCCGGTTGTATCCTTAAAACAAGGTACAGAAGCCTTAAAAGTAGCCCTACAAATCATTGCCTCTTTTGAGGATAATAAGATATAAACTTCAAAATCCAAGAAAAAGGAAAACGATTTAAGAACTAGTCAAGCCCCCTAGTTACGCAACAGGAAAAACACACTTGTTAAAACGATGACAAAGCGGCCGGAACGAATACAAATAATCGCCTAAGGCGAAATAAATGGTAATAAATTCATAAAAAATGAAAAATATAGCGGTAATAGGTGCAGGTACTATGGGCAATGGGATTGCACATGTTTTTGCACAAACAGGATTTCATGTCCGTTTAATTGATATTTCACAAGAATCCTTGGATAAAGGCATCGCTACCATTTCCAATAATTTGGACAGAATGGTAGCCAAGGAAAAAATTACGGAAGACGATAAGGCAACTACCTTATCCAACATAAGGTTGTTTTCCAACTTAAAGGAAGGTGTAACCGAAGCCGATCTTGTGGTGGAAGCCGCCACCGAGAATGTGAATCTTAAACTCAAAATTTTTAAGGACTTGGATGTACTTTGTGACCCAAAAACCATATTAGCTACCAACACATCTTCCATATCCATTACACAGATTGCTGCCGAAACTTCGCGACCAGACAAGGTGATCGGGATGCATTTTATGAATCCTGTCCCTATTATGCAATTGGTTGAAATTATAAGAGGCTACAGCACTACCGATGAAACTACGAGCACCATCATGGAACTTTCCAAAACATTGGGAAAAACACCAACGGAAGTCAACGACTATCCCGGTTTCGTGGCCAACCGTATTTTAATGCCAATGATCAACGAGGCGATAGAAACGCTTCAACATGGTGTTGCGGGGGTTGAAGAGATCGATACCGTAATGAAACTTGGAATGGCACATCCAATGGGCCCTTTACAATTAGCAGATTTTATTGGTCTGGATGTCTGCCTTTCTATAATGAACGTTCTGTACAGCGGATTTAAAAATCCAAAATACGCCCCTTCTCCCCTATTGGTAAATATGGTTACAGCGGGCAAATTTGGTATTAAATCTGGCGAAGGATTCTATGATTACAGTGAGAATAAAAAAGCAGAAATAGTTTCCAAGCAGTTTTCAAAAGCATAAATGGCAACAGTTAAACCGTTCAAGGCCATTAGGCCAACAAAGGACAAGGCACCGTTTGTAATCTCACGTTCCTATCAATCCTACACCAAAAAGGAACTGAACGCGATTTTAGAATTTAACCCGTTTTCGTTTCTACATATCATTAATCCTGGATACAAATTCGATAAACAAGTATCAGGTAGTAAGCGATTTTCATTGGTAAGAAACCGGTATCTTGAGTTTTTGGAGGATGATATTTTGAAGAAGGATGAAACTCCCTGCTTTTACCTGTACCAAATTGAGCAGGAAGGTTTTAGCTGTTGTGGACTTTTTTGCGCCACCTCGGTCGCCGATTATAGGAAAAACGTAATTCAAAAGCACGAAGACACTATTAAACGAAGGGAAACCTTGTTTGCTAACTACTTAAAAACCGTAAAATTCAATGCAGAGCCTGTCTTAATGACCTATGCAGATACGCCTAAGATAAACGAACTTTTGAACTCTGAAAAAAAGAAAATCCCTACCTACCATTTTACAACCACCGATAGGGTAAAACATACCCTTTGGGTTATTGCCGATAAAATTATAACCGAAGACATACAACATCAATTTGCATCATTAAAAAAACTTTACATTGCAGATGGTCATCACAGAAGCGCGTCCTCCGATTTATTGTCCAATATGGTTCCTTCCAAAAATCTGCAGGAAGAAAAGACGACGGACTATTTTATGAGTTACCTGATTCCCGAATCGGAAATACGGATCTATGAATACAACCGAATGGTCAAAGATCTGAATGGTTTAAGCAAGGAGGAATTTTTAATGGCTTTGGATACCTATTTCAGAATAGAAAATAAAGGGGATGTCCTTTACAAGCCAGTTAAAAAACACGATTTTAGTATGTATTTAGATGGAGAATTCTACTCTCTATATTTAAGAAAATCAGCTTACACCTTTACCGATACCCTAAGCGAACTGGACACCCAGATACTCTACAAAACTGTTCTGGAGCCTATTTTAGGGATATCGGACCTACGAAACGATAAGCGAATCGCCTATGGATACGGAAAGCATAATGGCGTCCGCATGAAAAATGAAATTGATGCAGGGCGCTATTTCGTTGGTTTCAATATGCTTCCTATTGGTATTGCCGAATTAAAACGAATTGCCGACGATGGCTTGGTCATGCCTCCAAAAAGTACGTATATAGAACCAAAACTAAGGAGCGGCATAGCCATTTACGAACTTTAAAAAAATATATTTTTATTCGCTAATTTTACTACATGTCTATACAAAAAAAGGTGACGAACATTCTTGAATCTATTCCACCACATGTTACCCTAGTTGCGGTATCCAAAACTAAACCCATTTCTGACCTCATGGAAGCCTATGATGCCGGACAGCGGGTTTTTGGTGAGAACAAGATTCAAGAAATGACCGAAAAATGGGAAGAACTCCCTAAGGATATCCATTGGCATATGATCGGGCATGTTCAAAGGAACAAGGTCAAATACATGGCGGAATACGTGGCGCTCATCCACGGGGTCGATAGTTTAAAGTTGCTGAAAGAAATTGACAAACAGGCCAAAAAATACGATCGTGTTATTTCATGTTTGCTGCAAGTGCATATTGCCGAGGAGGATACCAAATTTGGTTTTGATGAAGAAGAACTGCTTGCCTTAACACAAGATCTGGAGTTCAATCAATTAGAGAACGTCAGGGTTACGGGTCTTATGGGAATGGCCACCTTTACTGACGATAAAGACCAGATACGACGGGAATTCAAGACCTTAAAAAAACTTTTTGAAACCTTAAAAACAAAAATATCGTCTATGGACACCCTTTCTATGGGCATGAGCGGGGATTATGAAATCGCCATTGAAGAAGGCAGCACTATGGTACGTATAGGAAGTAGTATCTTTGGAGCAAGAGATTAGCAACTATAATTTTAAAGGACTACTTAGATAGCTATTAATCCCGAAAAAAGGAAAATGTACGCAGTTTTAGATATTGAGACCACAGGAGGAAAATACAACGAAGAGGGTATCACGGAAATTGCCATACACAAATTTGATGGACATAATGTGGTAGACACCTTCATTAGCTTAGTAAATCCGGAGAAAGATATACAGCCTTTTGTGGTAAATCTTACCGGTATCAATAATAAGATGTTGCTTACCGCACCTAAGTTTTATGAAGTAGCCAAAAGAATTATTGAGATTACCCAAGATGCCGTCATCGTAGCGCACAACGCCCAGTTTGATTATCGTATTCTTCGAACGGAATTTAGACGTTTGGGCTACAATTTTGAACGTAAAACCCTTTGCACGGTAGACCTCTCCAAAACCCTTCTGCCAGAGGCGGAATCCTATAGTTTGGGAAAGTTGGTGCGCTCCTTAGGGATTCCGGTAAGCGATAGACATAGGGCAAACGGCGATGCGCTAGCCACAATGAAACTTTTTAAACTACTGTTGGCCAAGGATAGCGAAAAAACCATTATCCAAGAAGTAATACGAAAAGAAGCACATGGCGAACTTTCCGAAAAACAATTGGATATTGTTAAAAGTATGCCCAATGAAACCGGACTCTTTTATATGCACAACAAGGACGGAGACATCATTTACTTGACCAGAAGTACCGATATAAAAAAACGGGTAAACCAACTATTTACCAAAAGTGGAGATCAATCTAGAAAGCTGGTTAAAGAGACCAAAAAGGTAACTTTTGAACGCACTGGAAGCGAACTCGTAGCACTTTTAAAAGAGCACCAAGAATTGCTTAAAAATAGACCCAAATATAATTCCTCTCCAAAAAAGCGAATGTTCTCGCATACCTTATGTTCGTCTCTCGACCAAAACGGATATGTAGAACTAAGAGCCATGCCTATAGCCGATTGTAAAAATGCATATGGTTTTTTCAATGGTATTTTTAGTGCAAAAAACCATTTACATAAAATAACTAAGGAATTTACGCTTTGCGATAAACTTAATGGCATCAGCGAAGCCAGAACAAATTGTTCTGCTTATACCAATGGGGAATGCAATGGTGCCTGTATTAAAAAAGAAGCTGCCAAACTATACAACCAAAGAGTACTAGATGCCTTGGCCAAATACACCTTAAAAGGTAAAGACCTACTTTTAATAGATAAAGGCCGTGAACTAGGTGAGAACAGTGTTATTTTAATTAAAAAAGGCTCTTTGGTAGGCTTGGGTTATTACGATTTAAACCATCAAATAAATAATATGCCTATCTTAGAAAACTTAATAACCCCTATGAACGGCACGGCTAACGCCAATTTCATCATAGAATCTTATTTAAGAAAAAAGAAAATTAATAAGATTATCGAATTAAATAATACAAATTGAAAGACCAGAGACCCAGCATCGGTTGGAAAAGAAAACTTCATATCATTATATATGGAACCCATACTCCGGCCGGAAGACTTTTTGATATTATTCTGCTCATACTTATCCTATACAGCATTATAATTGTAATGTTGGAAAGTGTACCAACCTTTGATGTTAAACATCATAGATTTTTAAATATTTCCGAATGGGTTGTAACGGTACTTTTCACTATTGAATATATCCTGAGAATAATATGTATAAAACGACCAACCAAATATATTTTTAGTTTTTTTGGTATCATAGATTTATTATCGACTGTACCGAAGTATTTATCAATATTATTTGCAGGATCTCAGTATTTTACAGCATTTAGGGCCCTAAGACTACTACGAGTATTTAGGATTCTTAAGCTAGTACGTTTTGTTGGCGAGTCTAACAACCTTATAAAGGCCTTAAAGTCAAGTAGAACAAAAATTTTCGTATTTGTATTTTTTGTTTTGGTCATCTCCGTACTTTTAGGAACGTTGATGTATTTAATTGAAGGTCCCGAGCACGGTTTTAATAGTATTCCTCACAGTGTATACTGGACCATAGTTACCCTAACTACCGTTGGGTATGGAGATATCTCCCCACAGACTCCCTTGGGACAGCTAATTGCGACACTTATTATGATTATTGGTTATGGAATTATAGCAGTGCCAACCGGAATAGTTTCAGCAGAATATGCGGCTTCAAAAAAAATGGACGATAACGCTGATGAAGGACGTGCATGTCCTAACTGTTCAACTGAAATAGAGCTGTCAGATGCGGATTATTGTAGAAAATGTGGGCATATTTTAAACGTAGAAGAGTGAGTTCCAAAATACTCATCTCCGTAGTGGGTCCTACGGCCATTGGAAAAACCAAACTGGCAATTTCATTGGCAAAGCACTATCGAACTGAAATTATATCCGCTGATTCGCGACAATTTTTTAAAGAAATGGCTATTGGAACGGCAGTTCCTGAACCAGAAGAATTGGTCGCTGCCAAACACCACTTTATTCAACATAAAAGTATTTCCGAAACCTATAGCGTTGGGGATTTTGAGAAAGAAGCCTTACACCTATTGAATTCACTTTTCAAAAACCACGAAATTGTTATCATGGTAGGCGGAAGTGGTTTATATGTGGATGCTGTCACAAACGGATTAAATGAATTCCCCAAAATAGATTCACAGTTGCGGGAAAAACTGAATCAAGAACTGAAAACGCACGGCATAGCATCACTGCAAAAAAAACTTCAGGAATTGGATGACGTCTACTACCAAACTGTAGATTTAAACAATCCGCATAGGCTGATACGCGCCTTGGAAATATGTTTAGGTACCGGAAAACCGTATTCCAGCTTTTTAAGAAGAACTAAGAAAAAAAGAAACTTTACCATCTTTACCATTGGTCTGGACGCAGATCGGCAGCAGATATATGACCATATCAACGATAGGGTAGATAAAATGATAACCCAAGGCCTTGTAGAGGAAGTGCGTACCTTAATTCCCCAAAAACATCTCAACGCTCTGCAAACCGTTGGCTACAAAGAGCTTTTCAACTATTTTGATGGAAGCTGGGACTTAGACCGTACAATTTCCGAAATAAAAAAAAACACAAGACGTTTTGCAAAGCGGCAGTTAACTTGGTTTAAAAGAAACGAAGATACCCTTTGGGTACAGGCCAATAGTAACCTGGATGGACTACTACAACAAATTGATGCAGTGGTACAAAAACTTAGAAGTGAATAAACCAATGATCATATACGTGATGGGTGTCTCAGGCAGTGGCAAATCTACCATTGGAAACCTGTTGGCCCAACGATTGGGCTATGCTATCTTTGATGGTGACGACTATCATCCTGATGCCAATATAACAAAAATGGCAAACGGTGAAGCACTAAACGACAGTGACCGCAAAGGTTGGCTACGGCGACTTAACGAGATTGCCATAGAAAACCAAACAAAGGGTGCAGTAATCGTATGTTCCGCGTTAAAGGAAGTTTACAGGGAACAACTTGTAAAAAACTTGACGGAGATACATCAATTTCTCTATTTAAAAGGAGATATCCCAGCCATATATGAACGCATTTCCAAGCGAGAAAACCACTTTATGCCCAAAGAGTTGTTGCTGTCCCAATTCGAAACATTAGAAGAACCCGATAACGCCATTTGTATTTCCATAATTAATACCCCTGAGCAAATTGTTCACGAGTTTATTATCAGGGCTTTTCCTCAAACTCCAATATAGGATATTCGAAAATTTAACGCTGAGGTATCTTCTTGTGAGAATATCAAAGATTATGAACAAAATGGTCAAGCGTCGATTAAAAATCGTAACACGTTAAGAAATAAACTAGTTTTCTTCTATTCACCCTCTGTCTTTATTACCAAACGGAACCCTTCTCCATGAATATTTAATATTTCTACGGTATCATCTACCTTTAAATACTTACGAAGTTTAGCAATATACACATCCATACTCCTAGAAGTAAAGTAATTGTCATCCCTCCATATCTTGGTGAGAGCCAATTCCCTTGGCATTAAATCATTCTCGTGCAAGGCTAATAAACGTAATAATTCGTTCTCTTTAGGAGACAATTTAATGGATTCGTTATCCTTGTACTTCAAAAATCTTAACTTGGAGTTTAGGTGAAAACCGCCAATGGTAAACTCAAACTTCTTACTGTCCGCCAAACTATTGGATGCCTTTCGTTGTAAGATGGCCCTGAGTTTCATTAATAGTACTTCAGAATCAAAAGGTTTGTTCAAATAGTCATCTGCCCCTGCCTTGTATCCTTTTAACACATCTTCTTTCATGGTCTTTGCAGTAAGGAATACTATAGGAACGTTCTCGTTCTTTTCACGGATTTCCTTGGCCAATGTAAAACCATCCTTATAGGGCATCATTACATCCAGGATACAGATATCATAGTTGTCCTTTTTGAACTTTTCAAAGCCCTCCATGCCGTTCTTTGCCAACGTAACGTCAAAATCGTTCATGGACAAATAATCTTTAAGTACGATTCCAAAATTTGGGTCGTCTTCTACTAAAAGTATTTTCTTGTTTATTGTTTCCATAATATTTTAAATTAAAGGCAGTTTAACGTAGAAAGTGCTACCTATTCCTTTTTCACTTTCCGCATAAACCTCACCTTGATGATCCTCTACTATTTTTTTAACGTATGCGAGCCCTAACCCGTGTCCTTTTACGTTATGTACGTCCCCGGTATGTTCCCTATAAAACTTTTCAAAAACTCTTTTTAAAACCGCTTTGCCCATTCCGGAGCCTTGGTCACTTACTTTAATAACAATATAATTTTTTACTTTTTCCGTAGAGATGTCTATTTTAGGCGCCTCATCAGAATATTTAATCGCATTATCCAAAATGTTCACAATAACATTGGTAAAGTGCATTTCGTTTGCAAGGACTTCAGACCGTTCGGAATCTAGATGCGCATTAATGTATCCTCCCCTGTCTTTCACTATCAAATCTACATGGGAAATGGCATCTTCTATTATGTCGTGCACATCTACCCTGTCCTTACTAATATCCAACTGATTTTTTTCAAGCTTAGATATTCGTAATACATTTTCCACTTGTGCGTGCATTCTTTTGTTCTCGTCCCTTATCATTTGAAGGTAACGGTTTACTTTTTCCTGATCTCCTATTACCTTCGGGTTCCTTATGGCCTCAACCGCTAGGTTAATGGTTGCAATAGGAGTTTTGAATTCATGCGTCATATTATTGATGAAATCCGTTTTAATCTCGGATATCTGTTTTTGCCTTATCAATTGATAAATGGCCCCTGAATAGGCAATAACTATAATAAGCGTAAACAATAGCGACAGTAACGCTAAGCCCAAAATAGACTGTACCAGAAAACGTTTCTTTTCCGGAAAGGTGACCAAAAGATCAAATTTGGAACTACCTTCAATATCTTCGAACATATGGGCCTTGTAAATATTCTTTTCTGAATATTTAAACTTCTTGGATTTCACCTTAGTTGGCAAACCATTGCTATAGATGCCATACTCAAAACTTATATCCAACCCCCTGTTTTCAAGCTCGCGCTGCATAAGCAATTCGATCTCTTGGGTAGAAACCCTTTTATGAATAGGTACTTTCTTTGCGTAGGTAACAAAAAGGTCTTCCATAGCCAATTTATCGAACTTGGAGAGTCCACCAATTTTCTCCATCCGCTGCAGTGCCGTAAGCCCAAATGCTTTACCATCCATATCATAATCTTCCTTAATAATAGAAGTAACACGCTTACTGGTGTAATTTTTAATTATGGTGGTATCGTTACCATCTGGATTGTCAAAGAACGATGAGGAAATACTATAGTCCTCCTCTAGTATGCCATGCTCGTAAAGCAATATATCATTGGAATTCACATCCCTATCTATAAAAAAGAAATTAGTAAATTGACTGTTGACCAGCTCCCCAACACTATCTTTCGCGTTTAGGTATCGATCAAAATAATTTTTGGTCTCTCTTTCTGTAATTTTGTTGGTGACACTGTTTAAGGCCTCCGACACAATATTTGAAAATTGATCTTCCTTATCCTCTACGGATTTTTTTATCCAAAAACTTTGGACAAATATGAGTCCTACAAGCGATGAGCTC
The DNA here is from genome assembly GCA_963697395.1 of uncultured Flavobacteriaceae bacterium. Lineage (GTDB taxonomy): Bacteria > Bacteroidota > Bacteroidia > Flavobacteriales > Flavobacteriaceae > Maribacter. Next base: position 212,978 of record CAVONX010000003.1, on the reverse strand, counting down.
ATAAGTATTACCAAGAGCACAAATAACCTCTTATTCATATTATGTTAAAATTAAAGATTTAGTATAAGGCAAATAGCGGGTTTAACCTAAGCTTAACATAAATGTTAAAATCTTGGAACCCTAACAATATTCAAGGAGGGCTTTATTGAGCTCTTTTACTTTCTGCCTCGTTTGACTAAGTGATTTATTCTCTACAACAAAGTCTGCCAAAGGAATTTTTTGCTCGTCTTCAAGCTGATTTTGCATGCGATCAATGACCTGCTTCGCGGTGCTAGCATCTCTTGAAATAATGCGCTGAATGCGCGTTTCCTTTGGGGCGGTTACCAATATAGTTTTGTCATAAAAATCTTTGGCGCCATTCTCGAACAAAAGGGCAGTCTCCTGTATTACGTAAGGATGGCATTGTTTTTTGGACCACCTTATAAAATGTTTCCGCACCGCTGGGTGCACCAGGGAATTCAATTTTATCAATAACTGCTTATCATTAAAAATCTTTTCGGCAATGTAAGACCTATTTAAAGCGTTGTTATTATAGGCCTCAGGTCCTAATAGCATTTCTATTTTTCTCTGCAGGACCTTGGAGCTTCCCATTAATTTTTTGGCCTCTACATCGGAATTATAAACGGGCACGCCCAATTCTTGGAAGAATTTTGCTACCGTGGACTTCCCACTTCCAATTCCCCCTGTAAGTCCCACTATTTTCATTGCTTTCTTAGTATAAATTCTATTTCCTTTGTTAACAATGTAGCTTTATTCAATGCATTAGGGAGGCTGTCCAGGATCAGCGGTAATCTGTTTTCGCTGTCTAGTGTTATCTGATTATAGTCCGCCACTACTTTTAAATCTTCGATTTTGATAGATTTTAGGGACGCAATCCTACCTACACACAAGACTTTGACCTCGTCTGGAAACATTCGGACTTTTACGCTATCCGGAACATTAAGCATTACCACGGGCACGGACAATACCTTCTCGGAAAAACGAAATACCTTTCCCGAAACCGTAACAGTGGAAGGGATTACTTTGGAAGACGTTAAGGCATCAGGTAGTAATAAATTTACATTTTGTGAGAAATCAGTACTTAGATTTGTTAAATTTATTGGAGCGGTGCCTATTGAAGTTATGGAATCGACTTCATCATTTGGGCCTATTAAAACAACCGATTGCGGGGAAACGAGTATACTATCTTCCAACATAAAATTAGGAGCCAGTTCAATTGCCGTGCGGGGCACAACAGTCACTTTTTTGGACACCAGTTTTATAAGATCAATAAATAATGTATCACTTTCCATTTCTAGCAATTCCATATTCTTAGGCAATTGATTTTCAATTTGTTTTCTATATACATTGGGTAAAATATAGTATTTAGAATCGTTGGTGCTTAACTTGGTCAAATCAATTTGAACTTTTTGTTTTCTAATTTCAAACCGCATAAATTGGAATCCAATGGCCTTTAATCGCACTTCAATAGTTTTTTTTGGCGTTGCGGCAAGTAAAAAATCATCAGGAATTTGAACATATTCCAATGAAAAACTGGTATCACTTATAAACGATTTTGATAGATTGTTAATAAACCATGCAAGCGCAGAAAAGAATAAAAAAACAAGGAAAACTTTCACCTTTCTTTTTTTTAATCCTGCTTTTATACGTGATACTATCAAAATCAAGACTTTATTTTAAAAAATAATTTTGGAAAAATATCCTCTGTTTTACGATTACTGAACGTAAGGTACAGGGTTGATTTTATAAAACCATAGCCATAGCCTAAAAACTGTACGGCCGTGGCGAAAACAGCTAATACTGCCACTTTTAGATTTTTTGTTTTACCCAAAGCGTCTACGAACAAAATAAGAAAGTAACAACCGAAGCAGGCCATTGGCCACCAAACACCCATAAAAAGGAGTACAACAGATAAGATAAATCCGGAACAGAACAGCGTCGGAAACCAATACGTTGCCTTTACGGTTTCTGGGTGCCATTTATTTAATATAGGCCTCACCATGCCAAATTTGTTCACTTGTACGTAAAATTTTTTCCAATCGATTCGCCTTTTATGATATACAAAAGCCTCCGGAATCAATTTTGTATCGTAACCTTTGTTCCAAATCCGTATGGTAAGGTCGGGGTCTTCTCCAGGGTGTATGTTACCATAACCGCCTACAGTTTCAAAAGCTTCCTTGGAAATGCCCATATTAAAACTTCTAGGTTGGAATTTATCTACTGCTTTTTTTCCACCGCGAATTCCTCCGGTGGTCAAAAATGAAGTCATGGCATAGTTAATCGCTTTTTGAACATCGCTAAAAGAGTGGTGTGCGGCATCTGGACCACCGTAACAGTGCACAAATTCTCTTTTGAGACTCTCTTCCGCCTGCTCCAAATACTCAGGAGGTAAAATACAATCGGAATCCAATACAATAAAATAGTTCCCTTTTGCCAATCGCATTCCATAATTCCTAGAATCACCTGGACCCGAATTGGTTTTTTCGTAATAGGAGATATCCAATGAACGGTTATAGTTGGAAATCACATCTGCCGACGAAATACTTGAACCGTCTTCTACGATCACAATCTCAAAATCCTTTGAATAAGTCTGCTTTAGAAGGCTTTCTAAAAGCTCTTTTATTTCATTAGGCCTATTATAAACAGGAATAATAAAGGAAAAATATAGGTTCATTTTTACTTGTGTATAGTCTAAAGACCTAAATCGACTTCCCCAAAGGGTTCGGCTAAAAGAATAGCTATTAAAACTTCTCTATAACTTCCTGACTTACGCCTGTATTCGAAAAACCGCCATCGTGGAACAGATTCTGCATCGTAACTTTACGGGTAAAATCGGAAAACAGGGTAATGGTATAATCCGCACAATCTTGTGCAGAAGCATTACCTAAGGGCGACATCTTTTCGGCATAGCTAATGAAGCCGCCAAACCCTTTCACGCCTAATCCGGCCGTGGTAGGTGTAGGAGATTGCGAAATGGTATTTACACGCACTTTCTTCTCCTTACCAAAAAAGTAGCCAAAACTGCGGGCTATAGACTCCAAATAAGCCTTGTTATCGGCCATATCGTTATAATCCGGGAATACACGTTGTGCAGCCATATAGGTAAGCGCAACAATACTTCCCCACTCGTTCATGGCGTCTGCTTTATAGAGGGATTGAAGGACCTTGTGAAAGGAAAGTGCGGAAACATCCCATCCCTTTGCCGTAAAATCATAGTTCTCATCTGTATATGCCCTGCCTTTTCTAACGTTTACGGACATTCCTATGGAGTGCAATACAAAATCCAGTTTGCCTCCAAGAATCTCTTGGGCCTGAGCTACCAAATTATCCAAATCTTCAACGCTAGTGGCATCCGCAGGAATAACCGTTGACCCTGTTTTCTCTGCCAACTCGTTTATCTGACCCATTCTCATGGCTATAGGAGCGTTTGTCAACACAAAGGTACCACCTTCTGCGTGTACGCTCATTGCTGTTTTCCACGCAATGGAATTTTCATCCAATGCTCCAAATATAATTCCTCGTTTACCTTTTAATAAATTATGCGCCATGTTTGCTGTACTAAAGTTTTGGTTTAAGATTCAAAGATATCTAAAATATGTGTATTAGTTCAATAACTCTTTTGCGTGGGCCATTGCCGAATCTGTTACGTCCTTGCCGCCCAGCATTTGGGCAATTTCCAACACGCGTTCATCGTTTGATAGCTTTTTCATGTTCGTTTTTGTAATTCCGCCTTCCTCCAATTTAAATACTTTGTAATGATGGTGTCCTTTGGAAGCTACCTGCGGAAGGTGAGTAATAGAAAATACCTGCATTTCTGCACTCATTTCTCGCATAATTTCGGCCATTCGGTTAGAAATCTCGCCGGAAACGCCGGTATCTATTTCATCGAACATAATGGTAGGCAATTTTTCATATTTGGCTAAAATTGCTTTTATGACCAACATAATACGAGATAATTCCCCTCCGGATGCCACCTTTTTAAGCAAGCCATGATCGCTACCTTTATTGGCCGTAAACAGGAAGGTTAACTCATCCATACCATTTGATTTGAAATTATTTGCAAGATTCAAGCCTATTTGAAAAGAGGCACTTGGCATTCCCAATAAAGAAAGATCCGCCTCCAGCTGTTTTTTAAGTTGGGGAATAACCCCTTTTCGTTTTTCACTTAAAACCCGACCTTGATTTTTTAAGGTTTCCTCCAAGGTTTGCAGTTCTTTGGTCTTAGAAGTTATTTTTTGATCCACGTTGGCAGTTTCAAAAACTTTATCGGCCAGTTCGTTCTTAAGTCTTATAAGTTCGGTAATATCTACGGCCCCATGCTTCTTTTGTAGATTATAAAGCAGTTTTAATTTCGTAGACACTTCTTCTAGAAGTCCAGGATCGGACTCCACAGCCTCTTCGTAAGCCTGTAATTCTGTGTTGATATCGTCCAATTCTATGAATACCGATTGCACCCTTTGATGCAGGTCTGCATATTGCTTCCCAAATTTTGATAACTTAGAAAAAGCTGTCCTGGTTTCGGCCATTATAGATAGCATGCCTATCTGTTCGTCGTTAAATAATTGATTTCCCTTAGATAGCTCCTCTTTTATGAGCTCCACGTTGTTCAATTGTTCGTATTGCGTTTCCAATTCTTCGAGAATCCCTTCTTTCAAGGGCGCAGCCTCCAATTCTGTTAATAAAAAAGTATTATAATCTTGTTCTTTGGCCGCACTATGCTGAAATTCCAAAAGAGCATTCAATTCTTTTTGGGTCTTGGAATAGGATTGCAAAGTATTGGTATACGCTAAGAGTCGTTCTTTGTTATTTGCGAGCGCATCTATTAGTTTAAACTGAAAGTCGTTCTCCGTTAATTGTAATGTTTGATGCTGAGAATGCACATCTATTAACTGATCGCCCAACTGTGAAAGCACATCTAGCGTTACAGGTGTATCGTTTACAAATGCACGAGATTTGCCACTTGGCAAAATTTCCCGTCGTATTACCGCAGTTTCCTCGTAGTCTAAATCATTTGTATCAAAGAAAGGTTTTAGGCCATAATCCTTTACTAAAAAATCTGCTTCCACAATACATTTCTGTTCTTTGTTCCTTAAAGAGGAAAGGTCTGCCCGTTTACCAAGCACCAAGGAAAGTCCGCCCAATAGTATAGATTTGCCTGCACCTGTTTCTCCCGTAATTACAGTAAAACCAGTATCTAGATCAACGTCCAAGTTGTCTATTAGGGCATAATTCTCAATGGAAAGATTGGAGAGCAAACTTCAAAAATTTAGATATACAAAGGTACTCTATATTCTGAAATAAAAAATTTCTTGACCACTACATAAAGGCGAAAGCTAATTGAAATGAATTCCTGCCTTAGCACAGCACAAAAGAAAGCAGCCTAGCAATAATTAAGGGGTAATTTTAAATGAAGTAATGTGATATTCCAAAAGGTGAACGAGTGTAGAAAAACTAGTAACTGATGTCGTTCCAGGTACTGGAATAAAATGGAGCTATGTTGTTCAAAGTCTCCTTTAACTTCACAATATCTATTTTGGGCCCGTCCGAAAAAATATTCTGTATCTCTTCTGATTTAGCATCAAAAAAAGTTTGTACCAAAAAAGCATTAGGTCTTCTCTTGATCATGGTTTCAAAGAGCTTCATGGTGCCTGCAATCACTTGTTTTCCGGTACTGTTGTTATCTCCCAGGATATCCAAGCCTTTTCGATGGTAATTGTACATGGCTACACGATATTCTTTGTAGGTATTGGAAAGTAGGTTATCGACCAACTCAAAACGACTACGGTCTGTAGATTGGTTCCAGCCAGAATAATTGGTGCCTTGGGCCTGCGTTACAATGGCCTGCGCTTTTCTGTACATATCGTCACCGCCTTCCAAGGCAAAGGTATCGGCATCCAAGCCTAAAATAATGTAAACATAATAGGCTACAACGGCTACTAAGTTGGACTCAAAAACGTTCTCGTTGAATACCAAAGGCTGGAATTCTATATATTGAAAATTGAATTGATTATCCTTATAATTAAATATGGGACTCTCATAGGAAGTATTAAAAACGGGTCTCGAAGATTGTATTTGAATGTTACCCTTAAAGCGATCGGAATCGTATTCGGTAATGGTAATGAACATTTGACCGTTTACACGTTCGTTTTCCTTATAAACCCTATTTGTCCATTTCGTTTTACTTATAAAATCGTTTAGGGAGCGTTCCAATGTTTTAAAGATCTGTTGGTTGGTCTGGGATACCTGATCGGCATTTACCGTAATTGTGGCATTAAGTTCTTGTGCACTTAACGCAACACTTCCCAAACAAATAACTAAGAAAAATAAAAGCTTACGCATGGCGTCTTTTAATGATTTCATTAAAAATATCCTCGGCAACCGCTGCCTTGGTTTTTAATTCAAACGTCTGTATTGCCAAATTGGTATCCAAAAAGCTAATTTTATTGGTAGTACCACCAAATCCTGCTCCTTGGTCATTGAGCGAGTTGAGGACAATGGCATCCAAGTTCTTTCGTTTTAACTTTCCTGCTGCGTTTTCTATTTCATTCTCAGTTTCCAACGCAAAACCGACTAAATATTGATGTTTTTTTATTTGGCCCAAAGAGAGCAAAATATCCTTTGTCTTCACTAATTCTATATGCAGCTCCCCGTCCTTTTTCTTTATCTTTTGGACCGCAACAGTTTTTGGGCGGTAATCTGCCACCGCAGCGGCACAGATGACAATAGCAGAATCGGCAAACTGCTCGTGGACTTTGTCATACATTTCCTGAGCGGAGACCACATTGATCAATGTAATGGCATCATGGTCCACAGAATATCGCGTAGGACCCGACACCAAAAAGACCTCCGCCCCCATTCTAGCCGCACACTTGGCAAGCTCAAATCCCATAAGCCCGGTCGAGTGGTTTCCAATAAATCGGACGGGATCTATGGCCTCATAGGTTGGCCCTGCGGTAATTAGCACTTTCTTCCCTTGTAAGGGAAGGCCTATACTCATTTGCTCCTTTATAAAAGCGAGGATATCCTCTGGTTCCGCCATTCGTCCTTCGCCATGCAGTCCGCTTGCAAGTTCGCCAGATGTGGCAGGAATCATAAAATTGCCGTAGGCTTGTAGTGCTTTTAACGTAGCCGCAGTGCTAGGATGTTTGTACATGTCCAAATCCATGGCAGGCGCAAAGAAAACTGGACATTTTGCCGAGAGGTAGGTAGCCAATAAAAGATTATCACAGTTACCGGAAACCATTTTTGATAGGGTATTGGCTGTAGCGGGGGCAATAATCATTATATCAGCCCAGAGACCAAGTGCTACATGATTGTTCCAATCTGTGGTATGCGCTTCAGACTTTACAAAATCTGACACTACGGGATTTTTTGAGAGCGTAGCAAGGGTAAGTGGGGAAACGAAAGAACTGGCGCTATCGGTAAGAACAATCTTAACGCTAGCGCCAGCTTTTATTAATAAACGAACAAGGAATGTAGTTTTGTAGGCAGCAATCCCTCCGGTAATGCCTAAAAGGATATTTTTACCGCCTAACATATAGCTTATGCGTCTTTTTCGGTATTTCTGTGGTAAATTTTATCCATCAACCACTCCTCTACAGCCATGGCATGCGGTTTTGGTAATTTTTCATAGAACTTGGAAACCTCTATTTGTTCCTTGTTCTCAAAAACCTCTTCTAAGCTATCGCTATAAGTGGCGAACTCCTCCAATTTTTCCAACAATTCCTTCTTAATTTCAGAATTGATCTGTACCGCGCGTTTCGCCGTTATCGAAATGGCCTCGTAGATATTCTCTGTCTTACTGTCGAACTCATTTTTATTGATTGTGACCGTAGATACGGCTGCTTTGGAGTTCTTTAAATCGTTCATATTCATAATTGCAACTATTTATTTTGATTCTGCTGAAAATTGTTGTAAACCACTTTCTATTTTATCCATTAAAGTCGCAATCTCCTTTTCGAACTTCGAATTTGGGTACTGCTTTTTAAACGCCATAATAGCTTCTTTAGCACTTTCCATACGTGATTTTTGTAAGCTTTCAAAACTGTTCATAGCCATATGGGTAAGGGCCTCAGCCTTGACGAACAGGGCATCCTCACGGTAGGTGGATCCGGGAAAATCCGAAGCAAAGTTATCACTTGCCGCTACCGCAGATTTTAGCATATCATAATTGAATTCTCCCAATTTGTTATACTGCTTTAAAATCTCATAGGCCTTACGCTCCTTTTTGGTGGTAAGCTCTTTGGCCATTGCATTGGCCTCGGCAAAAAATTCGGATTCGGAATATGCATTAATAAAATTCTGTAATTTTAGCAGGGCCTTATCGGTATCTGTTTGGTCCAAGGAATACCTCGGGGATAGCTCATAATAGCTTTTCGCTCCCAAAAATGCTGACTCAGTGCTCTTATCGCTCTTTGGATAGGATTTTAAAAAGCGTTCAAACTGGTAACCGGCAGTATTGTAATCACCCAATTCAAAATAACTGTTGGCTAAAAAGAACATTACCCGCTCTCCTTGTGGCTTACCTACATATTTAGGCGCAATTTGTTCCAATAATCTATTGGCCCGCTTATAATCACCTTCCTCATAGTATTTTTCGGACATATCATATTTTGCCTTAACATCTTCATTTTTAAGCACCTTTTGGTACTCACTACAAGATTGAAGGACAAAAGCCAAGGCAAGGAAAAGAAAAAATCGCTTCATTTTAAAAAACATTCTGCAAAATTAGTGATTATCAGTGGATTTAAAAAACATTTTTAAACCATCAAAAATAGGGTCATTTTGCTTTTCAATCATTGCCTTTAGGTACCATTTAACATATGCGCCGAGGCAGGAATCTTGGAAACCGAAGAAACGAAGAGCCCCAACTTCTTTTTAAGTTCAGCGGAGGCAGCAATCAATGGTAGTCTCACATCGGCCTTGCAAAGGCCTAGAAGCTCCATAAGCGCCTTTATTCCTGCTGGATTTCCTTCCTCAAAAATAAGGTGCATACCGCTATTCAAAAGATATTGCTGTTGGTAGGCTTCTTTTACACGTCCTGCCAATGCCAACCGTACCATATGTGAGAATTCTTTTGGTAGACCTTGGCCTATGACAGAAATTACTCCTTCACCTCCCGCCAGAATGGTGGCCAACGCCGTACTATCATCGCCCGAGAGCATCACAAAATCAGTTGGTTTATCCTGTACTATTTCCATTACCTGAACCATATTCCCTGAAGCTTCCTTAACGGCAACTATATTGCTAAAATCCTTGGCCAATCTTACAGTAGTACTCGCCAGCATATTGCTCCCAGTTCTACTAGGAACATTATAAACTATTATAGGCAAAGGAGAAGCTTCTGAAATAGCTTTGAAATGCTGATAAATTCCTTCTTGCGTTGGTCTATTATAATAAGGCGTTACGGAAAGAATAGCGCAAAAATCCATTAGGTCCAACGTTTGTAGTTCGCGCACTACCGCCATGGTATCATTCCCGCCGACCCCCACTACCAAGGGCAGTACACCGTTGTTGGCAACTACAATGGCATCCAGCACGGTTAGCTTCTCTTCTTTGGTCAAGGTTACAGATTCGGCAGTTGTTCCCAAGGCTACCAAATAATCTACGCCTCCCTGTTGGCAGTGTGCAACAATTTTTGCAATGGCCTCTACATCTACCGTACCATCATCCTTGAACGGTGTAACCAAGGCTACTCCGGTTCCCCTTAATTGCTCCATATTATAATTCTTTAAATACGCCCAAATATTTTTTCAACTCTGATTTAAAGGTTTTAAAATCGGAAATTTTTACATCCAAGATTAAATCGTTAAAGTCCGGACCCACTTCCTTAAAACCTACTTTTAACCGCGCCAAGGTTTTTAAGGACATAATGTTCAGTAAGAGGTTGTTTTCATTATAGTAATTCACCAATACGTCATATTCCGTGTTTAAAAATTCTAAGGCATAACTATTTTCTATATCGCCGTTCCAACCTAAATCCTTATCCGAAAAAACTGGAGTCGAATAAGGCGAATTTTTATCGTAATAATTTTTGTAACCAATTATTTTTACAGAATTGGGTGGCAATTTAAACTCCTCTGAAAATTCGTAGAAGACGTCTGCCCTATCAAATTTATCCAGATCAACGATACATCCTATTTTACGAATTCCTTTTTTCCTTGTACTTTCCGGTGAGGGACCGTCCAATGACCGTCGTATAAATTTACGAGCGGATTTCTGTTTAAACCTGTCCTTAATTCCTTTTAAAAACATGTATTTTTACATTTCTACAAATGTAAATAATATCCATTCAACTGTATGGCGAAGTTAAAACACTTTGGGATTTTAAATATCAAACATTTTGTTGTATTTATAACAATCTTGTTGGTGCTTTCCTGTAAACAACAACCGCCCACATTACGGGCCATTAAAGCTAAAGAACTACTTGTAGACTCCACAGCGACCAAGGTAAAAACCATAGATGATTTCATTTCTCCGTATCGCAATCGTATAGATGCAGTTTTGGACAGTACCCTTGCTTATGCGCCTTTCTCCATTTCCAAAACGGATGGAAAATACAATACTACTGCCGGAAATCTCTTGGCAGATATCACCCTAAACCAAGCCAATCCCATATTTAAGGCACGGACCGGCAATGACATTGATTTTGTTTTGTTAAATTATGGGGGCATACGTTCAGGTATTTCAAAAGGAAACGTTTCCTCTAGAACGGCCTACGAAGTTATGCCGTTTGAAAATACGATCTGGGTGGTTGAGCTCAATGGCGAATCGGTCTTGGCATTGGTTGATTTTTTGATAAATTCTAAACGGGCGCATCCGGTTTCAGGCATACAAGTGGTTTTAAATGCCGATGACACCCCAAATAAAATCGATATACGGGGTAAACCCTTTGATAAGAAGTTGAAGTATTATGTTGCTAGCTCCGACTACCTTGTGAATGGTGGCGACGATATGCTGTTTTTTAAGGATGGCCTTTCCCTTACCAATTTAAATTATAAAATAAGGAATGCAATGATAGATTATTTTTCAAAAGTAGATACGCTTTCCCCTGAAATTGATAACCGCTACTACAAATTGAATTAGAATATGGAAAGGAGAACATTTATACAAAATTCCTTGGCTTCGGCATCCTTTATTGGCGCTGGAGGGCTAAGCCTGACATCTTGTAATGAACACGCAAAAAAGCAAATAACAATTTTGCACACGAACGATGTCCATAGCCATATTGATGCTTTCCCTACTGAACATTCGACTTTTCCGGGCTTGGGTGGATTGGCCAGAAGGGCAGGGTTGGTCAAGAGCATTAGAGCTGAAAATCCGAATACGCTCCTTTTTGATGCCGGTGATATTTTTCAAGGCACTCCCTACTTCAATTTTTATGGGGGCGAACTGGAATTTAAATTAATGACCATGCTCAACTACGATGCCGCAACCCTTGGAAACCACGATTTTGATAATGGTGTAGACGGACTGCTGGCACAATTGCCTTACGGAAAATTCGATTTTATTTCCTCCAATTACGACTTTAGAAATACTATTCTGGACGGATTCACAAAACAGTACCAAACCTATGTACGAGATGGCATAAAAATAGGAGTGTACGGCTTAGGAATAAAATTAGATGGCCTTGTGACCAAAGAGCTTTATAAGGAGACAAAATATGTGGAGCCGTATGAAATTGCTCAGGATGTAGAGCGACAGTTGAAAGAGGAAGAAAAGTGTGATTTGGTCATATGCCTATCGCATCTGGGATATGAATATAAAAACAATAATCGACCCGATGATATGGTTCTGGGTACCAAAACCAAATACACCGACTTAATTATTGGCGGCCATACCCACACCTTTCTAGAAAAACCGAGTATCGTAACCAATGCCGCTGGGAGGGAAATTCTAGTAAACCAAGTAGGTTGTTTTGGCGTTCGCTTAGGGCGTATCGACTTTTACTTTGATGCCACCGGTATCACCAGCGAAGGCGTTTCAATTCAAGTGTAAATTAGGGTTGTACCTTCCTACTCATTGTCGCACTAAACTTTTAACGAAACAAAGTTTAGTTTCTATTTTTACGATAGTAATGAAATCGATGAGGTATATTGTTTTTTTCTCTCCTTTAGCTATTTGGCAACCTTGCTAAATCAGTTAGGTTTTCGTACTTTTTCTAACTAAAATCAAGAACAGATGAAAAACTCTAGGCGCAACTTTTTACATAAGGCCGGTATGGCAACTGCGGCAACTGCAATTTTGCCCAACATCGTTTGGCCCAAAGGCGTTTTAGCAAAACAAAAATTAGGGGTTGCCTTGGTGGGTCTAGGCTACTATAGCACGGATCTTTTGGCACCGGCCTTGAAGCTCACCCAGCACTGCGAAATTAAAGGCATTGTGACAGGCAGTCCCGAAAAAATTCCCGTATGGCAAGAAAAATATGGCATTGCTAATAAGAACGTTTATAACTACAAGAATTTCGATAACATTGCCAACGATCCGGATATAGATGTGGTATATGTTGTGCTACCCCCTTCCATGCATGCAGAATATACGATAAGGGCTGCAAAAGCAGGGAAACATGTCTGGTGTGAAAAACCTATGGCGCCTTCGATTTCCGATTGTGAAGCGATGATAAAGGCCTGTAAGGACAACAAGGTTAAACTTTCAATAGGCTATCGCTGCCAACACGACCCTAACATACAGGCCTACATGAAAGCAGCCAAGGAGCAGCCTTTCGGGAAGGTAAAAATGATTACTTCCGCGGCGGGCTATTTTGACGGCCGATCAAATCACTGGAAACAAAAAAAAGCCCTCGGCGGCGGCGTTATGGGAGACATGGGGGTATACGCCATACAGGGTGCGCGTTTGGCAACAGGGGAAGAACCTACTTCCGTTTTGGCGTATACCTATACTACCCGACCGGAAATTTATCATGAGGTAGAAGAAACTGCAATGTTTCAGTTGGAATTTCCCAGTGGGGCAAGAGCTTCCTGCCAAACCAGTTATGGGATATCTATGAACCATTTAAAAGTAACCTATGAAAGGGGCTGGCTGGCAATGGAACCTCATTCCTCCTATAGCGGAAACATGGGTAGCATGTCCGATGGAACCCTAATAAATTTTCCTTTGGAAAACCAACAGGCCAAACAAATGGACGATGATGCCTTGGCTTTGAAATTAGGTAAAGATATGCTGGTTCCAGGCGAAGAAGGTCTCCGTGATATTCGTGTTGTTGAGGCGGTTTACAAATCCGCCGCCCAAAATTGTTCTGTTAAAATTTAGGGATTGTATAAAAGATGAATCAATTTTTAAGAACGGATACCAACAATCAAGATTTTAGAAACCTTGTAACCCTCTTGGATAAAGATTTAGCGGAGCGCGACGGGGCTGAAAATACATTCTATGCGCAGTTCAACGGCATTACCGTACTAAAACATTGCATGGTATACTATGAAAATAAAATCGCGATAGGCTGTGGCGCCCTAAAACATTTTAATGATGATAGTTTAGAGGTAAAGCGAATGTATGTAAAACCCAAAGCTCGAGGAAAAGGCATTGCTTCTCACCTACTTTTAGCATTGGAAAAATGGGCGAAGGAACTTGGGTATCGACATTGTGTCCTAGAAACCGGCCTCAGACAGCCCGAAGCCATTGCACTTTATAAAAAGAACTGTTATGAAATTATTCCCAATTACCCTCCATACGAGGGTATTTCTAATAGTATTTGTTTTAGGAAGTTGCTTTAAATGCCTATTTTCGAGACCATTAGTAATATCTAAATAGCTTCTAAAAATCTATTTCTTAGATGTATGAGAAAGCGGGTAATTTAGTATGAAGTATAGCCCTTCCCTGGCTCTGGACTACCTATAAAAGTACTTTACTAATTTAACTTTTGTCTAAGATTTTGAATACCTGCTCAAAACCCGATTATTTAGACAGTTGCCTATGAACAACAAAACCTTCCCATAATTCTGGGACTTCAGGACCAATCCTAGGAAAGATGATAGCGATTGGATGCCAATAAAAATGATACCTAAAACCAAATAATTCTTTCTAATTCCCAAGAGCCAACTTTTTCGGGTATTACATTGGTTTATTAGGTTTAACACTAAAAAAGAGGAGGCATCCTTAAACAGATTCATTACCTTTAAAAAACTATTTTGGTATTTTGAAGTTTAAAATTGTCGTTATTCTATTATTCTGCTTTATGGCCCCTACTTTGGGCACCTTTGCTTTTTTACAGTACCAGAGAATGCAAGTTCGAAGTGCGGTCAAAGCACAGATCATTTCAGGAATAGACAAGGAAGAACTTGTATTCCTAAAATTCGCCAAAGAGGAGTCGGAAACCAAACTTCGCTGGGAGCATTCAAAGGAATTCGAGTATAAGGAGCAGATGTACGACGTTATAATAACCGAAACAAAAAATGACAGTATTTATTATTGGTGTTGGTGGGATAAAAAGGAAACCAAACTCAACAATGAATTAGAGAAAATATTGGCATTTGCCCTAGGAAAAAATCCTGTTAAGCAAGACAGCGAAAAGAAGCTTATCAGTTTTTATAAATCCCTGTTTTGCGAAAGGTTTTTTACTTATCATCTATTCCTAGTACTTTCGGAACAAATTCCCAATCGTTACAGCGTTAATCATAATTCCAAACACTCCGTTCCTCCTGCCCCGCCTCCCGAAATTGGTTAATACATAATATATCTAAGAATCATCCGCCGTGCCTTGCATAGGCGGATCAAACCTTTGTATTAATTTTTTAAAATCAATTTAAATGAAACGTATATTGATTTTCTGGTTCTTTTTTGGGGTGGTTTTTAATGCCAGATCCCAAACGATGACCATAACGAACGAAGCCACCGGTGAACCTATTGAAATCGTATTCCTTCTTAGCGAGAATCCGAGGGTTTATGCATCGACCAATAACGCAGGACAGGTAGACATTTCGGCTTTTAAAGACTCGGAAGAAATTGCATTTAGGGCCCTAGGTTATAAAACAGTGATAAAAAGTTACAATAGTTTATCTTCTTCCTCTTTTGCGTTAGCCATGACTCCCTCTGTTTTCGATTTGGATGGCGTTGTGGTTTCGGCGACACGCTGGAACCAAACTTCCCAAAACGTTCCTTCAAAGGTGATAACAATAACCCCTGAGAATGTAGTCTTGCAAAATCCACAAACGGCTGCCGATCTTTTGGGTATCTCCGGTAAGGTGTTCATTCAAAAAAGTCAACAAGGCGGTGGCAGTCCTATGATTAGAGGTTTTGCTACCAACCGCCTACTCTATACGGTAGACGGGGTGCGCATGAACACGGCGATATTTAGGGGTGGAAATCTACAAAATGTAATCAATATAGACCCTTTTGCAACGGAGAGTACCGAGGTTCTTTTCGGGTCTGGTTCTGTTATTTATGGTAGCGATGCCATTGGTGGTGTCATGAGCTTCCAAACACTTACCCCCCAGTTTTCATTAACAGAAAGTCCATTAATTAAGGGTAAGGCGGTTACCCGGTATTCCTCTGCCAATAGGGAACAAACGGGACACTTGGATGTAAACGTTGGATGGAAGAAATGGGCGATGGTCACTAGCTTCAGTTCTTGGGATTTTGATGATTTGCGCCAAGGCAGCCATGGTCCGGATGATTACGTTAAAAACGTTTATGCGCAACGGCAAGACAGCGTAGACGTGGTGATTACCCAACAAGACCCTTTATTGCAGATCCCATCTGCCTATTCGCAAATAAACTTGATGCAAAAGGTAAGGTTCAGTCCTAATGAAAATTGGGACCTACAATATGGCTTCCATTACTCCACTACATCTCAATATGGGCGCTATGATCGCCACAACCGATTTAGGAACGGGACATTACGCTATGGTGAATGGAACTACGGTCCACAACAATGGATGATGAACAACATAAACATCAAACATATGGGCAACAACACCTTGTACGATCAGCTTACTATTAGATTGGCGCAACAATCCTTTGAAGAAAGTCGTATAGATCGCTTGCTGAACGAAAAGGAACGCAATATAACAAAGGAGAATGTACAGGCCTATTCGCTGAACTTGGATCTAGTAAAATCTACCAGTAGTAAGAACACCTTGTATTACGGCATTGAATATGTGTTGAACGATATAGATTCACGAGGTAGCTTAACGGATATTGAAATAGGCCTTAAAGAAATAGGGCCTTCGGTATACCCCAATTCCAAATGGAAATCAATGGCCATTTATCTCAACGATGAATACAAAATATCCGATAGAACTACACTGCAAGGAGGTTTGCGATATAACCAGTACAAACTTGATGCCGATTTTAATAATAACCTAGAATTTTATCCATTTCCATTTACAAATGCCAACATAAATGATGGCGCCTTAACCGGTAGTTTTGGAGGTGTTTATAGACCAGGGGACCGTTGGCTGATAAAGGCCAACTTTAGCACGGCCTTCCGTTCGCCGAACGTAGATGATATTGGTAAAGTATTTGATTCCGAGCCGGGCGCGGTTACCGTACCCAATCCGGATTTGAAAGCGGAATATGCCTATAACCTTGACCTTGGGGTTGCCAAAGTTATATCAGATGTGGTAAAAATTGATCTTACGGGATACTATACCCTACTTTCCAATGCACTGGTGCGTAGAAATTTCCAACTGAATGGTTTGGATAGTATCCTATACGATGGTGAGATGAGTCAGGTACAGGCAATACAGAATGCCGCGAAGGCAAATGTATATGGTGTACAAGCAGGAATAGAGGTAAAGCTTAAACAAGGGCTGATGTTCATGAGCGATTTGAATTATCAAATAGGCGAGGAAGAATTGGATGATGGGACAACGAGCGCATCGAGGCATGCTGCCCCATTTTTTGGGGTAACCCGCGTACGATATAGTCATGACGATTTGGTTTTAGAGTTAAATGCCATGTACCAAAGCGAGCGAAGTTTTGCTGATTTGGCGGAGGAGGAGCGAGGAAAGGATGAAATCTACGCAAAGGATATAAACGGTAATAACTTTGCGCCTGCATGGTACACCTTAAACCTAAAAAGTTCATATCGACTTACAGATAACCTAAGGATGTCTGGAGGCATAGAGAATTTAACGGACCAACGTTATAGACCATATAGTTCAGGAATTTCTGGAGCCGGCAGAAACTTTGTACTCTCGTTGACAGCACAATTATAATATTCATCACAATTTCACTTAGTCATGGTTGTAAGGCCGTTCTATCCGTGCTTTGGGAATGACTATCCGTCCGTTATTGGGTATCCCAACGGACCCTTCTACTAAAAAATGCCCGTTTTAATCATGGAGCTTGGCCACAAGGACATGGCATAGGGTAGCGCTCACCGCAATCGTCTGGTTACCTGCGCTTTGTATCCTTAGACTAGGACCCGAACCCATTCGCCGTGTCTTTCTTAATCGATCCTTTTGATGGTGGTATACTTAACTACAGAATACGCCGCTAGCCCTTGCGGAGAAGGAAATTTTTATTTCTTTGTATAGAGCAAGCTTTTGATTTACTCTCCGATAACAAAGTTCTTGTGTTTTCAAAAGTGCTGCTCTTCTCCTGAATATACTTCGTTACGATTATCTTTGATGTTCTTCATTAAAAAGAAAAGATGGGGAAATATTGGCATATTTTAAATCATCATTGATGTAACTGGCTGTATGCGTTAAAAACAATACAAAAAAAGCGGCTCCCAATCAGGAGCCGCTTTGTCATTTATATTGTCAATAATTTATTTCCCGCCAATAGAAGGATCTTTCATTCCTTCTTCAATCATACTATAGAACTGGTCGATTTTTGGAAGTACTACGATACGCGTTCTTCTGTTTTTTGATTTCTCAGTAGAAGAAACTGGTATAAATTCAGCTCTACCGGCTGCAGTCATACGCTTAGGATCTACTTTAAAGTCGTTTTGAAGAATTCGTACTACAGCTGTAGCGCGTTTTACGCTCAAATCCCAGTTATCCAAAATTGCACCATTACTTCTGTACGGAACATCATCGGTATGTCCTTCCACCATAAATTCGAAATCTGGCTTATTGTTCACGACTTTAGCTACTTTTCCAAGAACTTCCTTCGCTCTATTGGTTACATTGTAGCTTCCGCTGCTGAACAATAACTTGTCTGAAATAGACACAAATACCACTCCTTTTTCAACACTTATTTCGATATCCTCATCATCCAAGTTTCCTAGAACTCCTTTTAGGCTCTGCACCAAAGATAGGTTTACAGAATCTCTTCTTGTGATGGCATCGTTAAGTTTACGTATGGTAAGGTCTTTTTCCTGAAGGCTTTCCAGGGATTTCTCTAAATTCTCCGCACCTTTTGTAGTTAAAGTAGTTAGATTACCCATGTTATTGATCAAATCTTGATTATTAGCTTTCAAGAATGCATTTTGATCTTCTAACGTTTTTAGTCTAGAGGAGGCTGTGGCCTTTTCCTCTAAACAGTCGTTTAATTTAACCGTTGCGGAATTTAGCAAATCTTGTGTTTCTTTTTGTTTCGTCTCAAGATCGGCATACTTCTTTTGCGAAACGCACGACGATAATAAAAGAGTTGCACCGAGACATCCTAGAATGATTTTTTTCATAATTGTATATAATATTTGTTGTTTGTTTTTACTGCATTTAACACTACGCGACTTCAAATTTAGATAATTTGTGATATGTTAAATACTCAGGGTAGTTAATCTTTTACTAAAACGTTAAATTTTCTAATTTTATGCACGAAATAAGACCATACGATGGATGTGGTCGTATAGTAATTTGCTATAAAATTAGTTTTCTCTCGCTTTTTGAGCATTTTTGGTAATTGTCGGTAAAAGCTAAAATGGGCTCTCATGATTGCAAAGCAGTGTTTAAATCTAAATTGAAAAATAAATCGTAAAGCAGCAATACCATCCAATATTAAACGCACAAAAATTATGGGAATAGATTTTCTTAAAGGCAGGTTTTTAAGGATTGAAAAAAGGGAGTTCCTAAAATTGAGATATGTCTTTTTCGGATTCATATTACTAAGGGTGGAACCTCCCAAATGGTACACTTTAGAACTACCTACATAATATACCTTGTGACCTTGATTCTTGGCCCGCCAACAAAAATCCACTTCCTCTTGGTGGGCAAAATAGTCCCGATCAAAACCGCCCAAAGATTTAAAAACAGCACTCTTCACGAACATACAGGCACCTGTTGCCCAAAAAATCTCCTTGGTATCTTCGTATTGTCCGTTATCTATTTCCAGGCTTTGAAATATTCTCCCCCTACAAAAAGGATAACCCAATCTGTCTATAAAACCGCCCGCCGCACCAGCATATTCAAAGTGATCCTTTTTCAACAAATCCAATATTTTGGGTTGAATAATAGCAGCACCGGACAAGGTTTCAAATGCTTGTATAATTGGGGAGAGCCAATTCTTGGTCACTTCCACATCTGAATTTAACAAACAGAAAATATCTGCATCTACATGTGTTAGTGCTTCATTGTATCCTTGGGCAAAGCCGCCATTGCAACTATTTTCTATTACTCGTACACTTGGGTAATTGGCCTTGATAAAAGCAACGGAGCCATCTGTGGAAGCATTGTCTGCTACATAGATATCCGCATTGGAAGAATATTGGATGACCGAGGGCAAGAAACGCTCTAAAAGCACCTCTCCGTTCCAATTTAGTATGACGACAGCTATCTTCAAAACGATGGCAAATTAACGGCTAAATTGAGGAATCTCCTTCAAAAACTCGTATTTTTCCTCATTTTTAAGTATTTGACAATAATAGTGTTGCAATCCGTTGGTAACCATGAGATACGTGGCATCCAGATTGAAATTATAACTAGCTACCTGATCAAAGCTATTTTGCGTGATCGTAACCTGTGGTGCCTTGCACTCTACCAACAAATGAATACTACCATCAGCATTAAAGACGACGATATCATATCTTTTTTTTAATCCGTTCAGGATGATTTGTTTTTCTACATTAATATGGCTTAGCGGATATTTTTTATCCAATAGGAGATAATTTACTACATGCTGTCTTACCCATTCCTCTGGGGTAAGAGCTACGAACTTTTTCCTAATCTGGTCAAAGATAAAGGGCTTATTTTGTCTATTTTTGAGCCTAAAGTTGTAACTGGGAAACAATAATGGTTGCATAAGACAAATTTGAACATTTTTTTTGAATGGACGAAGTACAGCAAATAGTTAACGATATACGTAAGGGCAATTTGAAACCCATCTATTTTTTATTTGGGGAAGAGGCTTATTTTATAGATAAGGTTTCAGATTTCATTGCCGATACTGTTCTCACGGAGGATGAAAAAAGTTTTAACCAAATGGTTTTATATGGTAAGGATGTTACCATAGAGGATATTGTGGGGAACGCCAAACGTTACCCTATGATGGCCGAGCGCCAGGTGGTCATTGTAAAGGAGGCGCAACATCTGTCCAGGACTATAGAGAACCTAGTCTCCTATGCAAAAAATCCACAGTTGACTACAGTTTTAGTGGTGTGTTACAAATACAAAAAACTGGATAAGCGCAAGCCGCTCTATAAAACTATTAAAAAGGAAGGGGTAGTTTTTGAAAGTGCTATATTAAGGGATTATCAAATAGCTTCCTGGATACAAAATGCAGGGAAAAATGTTGGTTTTACAATTCCTCAGAAATCGGCTATGCTTTTGGCCGAACATTTGGGAACCGATCTGGGAAGGATTGCAAGCGAACTTAATAAGCTTAAACTGATGTTGCCCGAAGGTACCGAAATAAGCCCTGCACATATTGAGGAACATATAGGAATAAGCAAAGATTATAATAATTTTGAATTAAAGAAAGCCATAGGGGAGCGCAATGTGCTAAAGGCCACCAAAATAATAAACTATTTTGCACAAAACCCCAAAGACAACCCTTTTGTACTAACGGTAACCTTGCTAAATATGTTTTTTACACAGTTGTTGCAATATCATGGACTAATGGACCATTCACCTAAAAATGTTGCCTCAAACTTACGGATCAACCCCTATTTTGTGAACGAAATTCAAATAGCCGCTAGGAATTATCCTATGAAAAAAGTAAGTCAGGTCATTTCGCATTTACGGGAAATGGACTTGAAAAGTAAAGGTGTGGATGCAGGACAAATGACCCAAGCCGATTTGCTAAAAGAGTTGTTGGTGAAAATTTTCTAATTATTGGTGCAATGCTGTTTTAAATGTAGACCGTTCGGGAGCTTTAACTCTAATTTAAATCAGTTAATTGAACTACTAACGCTTCTTTTGCTTCCCCGAAATTTCCGAATTTAAGCATATCATGGTGTATAGGTTTTTTTGGTGTGGTTCAAGTTTTTGATACCCACAAATCAAAGAACCGCTTGGAGCGGACAGAAAATCATATCCTAAGTGCTTTTGTTTTTTGTTTCCAAAATAAAAAGAACAAGTTCCTCCAATTCGGCTTTCAAACTAATATCGGGATAGTTCCGCCCTGCTTGGCGATACCAATAGCCAGCATTAAATCGATCTCCTTCCTTCCGATGAAGATACCCATGCATCCAACTGCCTAAAGCATTATGCATATCTTGGACAATATTATGGGAACTTTCCCAATCGCCTTTGGCATCGTGCCACATAGCTTTTAAGGCATCTGGCCAGTGTTCTGGCACTTGGTCGGAGCTTAACTTTTCCTGAAATTCGCTATAATTTTTAGGTAGCATTTGTAGTTACTTTTTTTACCAATTTCCCAACTGTTAATCCTTGTCCTATTATAGAAAATACCACTACAACATAGGTAATGACCAAAAACAGATCTCTATGCATTTCTTGGGTGAGCCCCAAGGCCAAGGCTATGGAGATACCACCGCGTAGGCCGCCCCAAGTCATAACCAAATTGGTTTTAGGGACGAAGTCGAGCTTTTTTTCAAAGAACTTTATCGGCAGCAACAAGGATACATAACGACAGGCCAATACAATGGGAATGGCGACCAATCCTGCCATCACGTAATCGAACTCAAAGGAAATGACCAGTATTTCCATCCCGATCAGTACAAATAGTAACGTATTGAGGAGGATATCCAGCAATTCCCAGAACTTGTCCACATAGGATTCGGTAGTTTCCGACATGGCAGAATTTCGAACAGTATCGTTCCCAACCACCAAACCGGCGGTTACCATGGCCAAGGGTGCGGAAAGGTGGAATTTTTGAGCCACTACGGTACCCATCATCACGGCAGCGAGAGTTATAATGACTTCAATATCATAATCGTCTATGGAACGCATCAAACGGTATGTTACCCAACCGATGAAAAGGCCCAAAACAATACCCCCTATGACCTCTACGCCAAACAGTTCGGCAATCTCCAAAGGTGTAATGGCGTCTATACCAGAAGAGGCAATTTGAAAGATGGTCAAAAAAACCACGACTCCTACCCCATCATTAAAAAGCGATTCTCCTACAATCTTGGTTTCTAGGTTTTTAGGAGCTCCCGCTTGTTTTAAAATTCCAAGTACCGCAATGGGGTCCGTTGGGGAGATTAAGGAACCAAAAAGCAGACAATAAATAAAATCGACTTGCAATCCAAAGGTCTGCAAAACGTAAAACATAATCGTTCCTACCAGAAAGGTGGAGACCAAAACACCCATGGTAGAAAAAGCCAATATGGGCCAGCGTTGTATCTTCAATTGTTCAAAATTGGTATGCAATGCCCCTGCGAAGAGCAGGAAACTCAACATAACGTCTAGCAAGAGGTACTTAAAATCGATTTGACTTATGATATAACGTTCGGCATCCAAGAGGGTAGCATCAAAATAACTGATACCAAAAACCGCCAAGGTAAACACAATAGTAATCAGCATGAGGCCAATGGTATTGGGCAGCTTTAAAAACTTCACATTGATATAGCCAAAAATGGCGGAGATAAATACCAGTATCGATGCAATGATAAAATAGTCCATAGGTTATTTTTAGTTCTGTTTCTAAAATTAGTGTTTATCGCGCTTATGTTATTTAGCGTTGTTTTCTTTGGACCACCTAAGAGTCTTTTAGGTAGGGTTTGAAATGGTTTTCTTTGATTACCCGTTGGAACCCCTAAGTCTTTCGACGGCGCTCAAGATGACATTGTTTTATAATTCAATAATTTATTACTCTTCCTTTTGTCTGTTTTATTATTGGATTCTGGCCTTAATTCCTATGGCTTGAGCTTTCAACCCCTAGGTTTTTCTCCCGAAATGGATTGAAATCCACCTCCCCTCACTTAAGGAGATGAACTACTTTTAGATTAATTTTAACCAAACCCGACAAATGTCTTTCGACTGCCCGCCCACTCTGTAGGCAGGCACTAAAGGTGACATTTTATTTCAATATTTTATACCATTCCCAACAACTCCTGCTCGGTAATAATAGGGACCCCTAAATCTTCGGCCTTGGTACGTTTACTTGGACCCATTTTATCTCCTGCTACAAGATAGCTGGTTTTGATGGAAATGGAAGAACCTACTTTACCCCCATTGTCCTCTATTATTTTTTTTAGTTGGTCCCTACTTACGGTTTCGAATACCCCGGAAACGACTATTGTTTTTCCTTTGAGGATGTCGGTCTGGTTATCCAGCTTATCGGCACTCAATGAAAACTGTACCCCTTTTTCCTTTAAACGATCTATGGCATTTCGGTTCTTTTCATTAGCAAAAAAATCGACCACACTTTGAGCAATCCGCTCCCCTATCTCATCTACCATGACCAATTCTTCTTGACTAGCTATGGCCAGTGCATCTATATTTTTATAGGCTTTTGCAAGTTTCTTTGCAACGGTTTCACCAACAAAACGTATTCCCAAAGCAAACAATACCCGCTCAAAAGGTATAGAAACCGATTCCGCTACGCCATTTACCAAATTTTCGGCGGATCTCTCAGCCATGCGCTCCAAGGGTAAAATTTGTTCCTTAGTAAGGTCGTACAAATCGGCATAATCGGTAATCAAGCCTTCTTTGAAAAGCAATTCCACCGTTTCGCCACCTAAACCTTCAATATCCATAGCTTTTCTTGAAATGTAATGCTGTATGCGGCCCGTAATCTGTGGTGGACAACCGTACTCATTGGGACAGTAGTGTTTGGCATCGCCTTCGTTGCGTTTTAGGGGTGTATGACATTCCGGACATTCCGAAATATATTCTGTTTTCTTAGAGTCCGCAGGTCTTTTGGTAAAATCCACACCAATAATCTTGGGAATGATTTCGCCACCTTTTTCTACAAAAACAGTATCGCCTTCCCGTACATCCAACTTGGCTATTTGATCGGCATTGTGCAGTGAAGCCCGCTTTACGGTCGTGCCCGCCAACAATACCGGTTCCAAATTGGCTACCGGGGTAATGGCACCGGTGCGACCTACTTGGTAGGTAATTTCATTCAGTACCGTAAACACCTGCTCCGCCTTAAATTTATAGGCCATGGCCCATCGCGGTGCTTTGGAGGTAAAACCTAATTCGTCTTGTTGTTGCAAGCTATTGACTTTTACCACCACACCGTCTGTTTCATAGGGAAGCTCGTGACGTTTTACGTCCCATTCCTCCACAAACAGCATGACCTCCGCCGTGCTTTGGCACAATTGGGCAACACTAGGTACTTTAAATCCCCATTGGCGTGCCTTTTCCAACATTTCGAACTGCGAAGCAATACCGATATTGGTCCCCACAATACTATACAACAGACATTCCAATGGGCGCTGTGCCACGATGCTACTATCTTGTAATTTTAAGCTTCCAGAGGCGGTATTCCTAGGATTCATATAAGGTTCCTCGCCATTTGCCAAGCGCTCCTCGTTCATTTTGAGGAAACCCTCAAAAGGCAACACAATTTCTCCGCGGATATCAAATTTGGCCGGATAATCGCCTTGCAATACCAAAGGAACAGATTTTATGGTTTTAATGTTCGTAGTTACGTCATCGCCCTGAAAACCATCGCCACGGGTTACGGCACGAACCAGTTTTCCGTCTTCATAGGTAATGCTGATTGATGCACCGTCATACTTTAATTCACAGGTATAAGCTACTGGAACATCCCCCAGATTCCGCTGGATACGCTTTTCCCAATCCTCCAAATCATCTTTGGAGTAGGAATTGTCCAGCGAATACATGCGGTGCTCATGGACAATTGTCTCAAAATTCTTGGTCACCATACCACCAACCCGAATGGTGGGGGAAGTGTCATCATAAAACTCTGGATGTTTGGATTCCAAGACTTGTAATTCCTTCAGTTTCATATCAAACTCAAAATCGGAAATCGTGGGATTGTCCAACACGTAATAGTTATGATTATGCTCCCTGAGTTCGTTCCGCAGTGCCTTAATTTTGTGTTCTATATTCATTACAGCTCGTCTTTAGTCATCCATTTAGGTATGGGAATGGGTTCGTAGGACTCCATTTTGTTCAAAAGTAAATTGATATTGGTATCGACCAAAATAGCCTTAAAATTTTCTTTTTTCACAAAACCCCTATCTACCATTTTTTGTAGCATGCTTAGAAGCTCATCATAAAATCCGTTGGTGTTTAAAATTGCAATCGGATAGGGATGTAGGCCTAATTGTGCCCAAGTGAGCATTTCAAAAAACTCCTCTAAGGTTCCAAATCCACCAGGCAGCATTAGGATACCATCGCTGAGTTCGTGCATTTTTAGCTTGCGCTCGTGCATGCTATGTGTTAGTATGAGTTCCGAAAGTCCGTCATGGTAGACTTCCCTTCGCTTTAGAAATTCTGGAATTACGCCTATCACGGTGCCGTGATGGTCCAAGGCCCCTTCCGCCACTTTTCCCATAATCCCGATTTTTGCCCCACCATAAATGAGCCGTATCCCTTTTTTTGCCAGAATTGCCCCCAAATCATACGCATCTGTTGAGAATGCGGATTCGTTACCCTCGCTGCTGCCACAAAAAACTACTACACCCTTCATTCTTCTTTTTTATAGTTTAATCCTGTTAACCCTTTGAAAATTTAAACCAAGAGTCAAACACGAATACAAGTTTAACCCATGTATTTGTCCTATCCGCTAAGACCTTACCTTTAACTTTTTACTAATTACTTTATAATAAAACTAACGACTAACCTTAATCATCCTGTCCTTTCCAAAAATATCCTTTCTAAGTTCTATCCGTTTAAAATTATATGATTCGAGCAACTCCTGTAGCTCGGCAGCTAAATACTGATTGATTTCCAAGTACAAACATCCGTTCCCTGCCAAGTGCTTTTTTGCAAATTGGGCTATCGCTTTATAAAATAACAAGGGGTCTTCATCCGTAACAAATAGCGCAATCTCCGGTTCATGTGCCAGAACATTGGCATGCATTTCCTTTTTTTCCAATTGCCTGACATAGGGTGGGTTGGAAACGATAATATCAAAGTTCGATGGAAGTCCTAGTTCAGGTACGCCCGTTAGGATATTCCCTTTAAAAAAATCCACTTGCACTTCATTGGATAGCGCATTCGTTTTTGCTACTTCCAAAGCATCCAATGAAATATCCAAGGCCTTCACTTCGCAATTTTCCAAATTTTTAGCCAAACTAACGGGGATACAACCGCTTCCCGTTCCAATATCCAAAATGTGGATTGGTTTGGCTTCCGTCGTTGTCAATTGTTTGTAATCGTCCAAAATCCACCGCACCAAATCTTCGGTTTCGGGTCTAGGAATAAGTACGTTGGGTCTTACCCTAAAGGTCAAATCCATAAACTCAGTTTCCCCTGTGATATATTGGATAGGAATATCCTGTTTAAGTTTACTTAACGCATCGAACAAAGGAGCCTCTTCTTCATCGCTCACAACTAATTGTGGCTGTAATGCCAAAACGAACTTTTCCAACCCCAAAAAATGCTGTATCAGTATATAAAAAAAACTGGACACTTCTTGATTGCCATAATGGGCATCTAACTCGGTATGGAAAATAGTCTTGATTTCTTTCAAAAGCATCCCTAGAGTGTTTTTAACATCCAAACGGGACATGAAAAGTGGCCTGTATTTCCCATGGGAGCATCAATATACTCAAAGCCAGATTTTACGTATAATTTCTGGGCCGCTTTCATATAAGGCATAGTTTCCAGATAGCATTGTTCAAAACCGAATTCCTTTGCTACAGAAAGGCACTTAGCCATCATTAAACCTCCAATGCCCTTTCCTCTTGCAGCTTCTAAAAAATACATTTTCTGTAGTTCACAGCAGTTACCTTCATAGTTTTCCAATTGTGCTATGCCGGCGCAACCAAGAATTTCGCCGTTTTCCTCAACTACAAAATACGCCGCCCTTGGCACATCATAATTCTCGAACATATGATCTAGGGCCCTATCGGCATAGGCCGTACCCACTTTTGGCACGCCAAGTTCCACTAATACACTTCGGATGACGCGCGCAATCTGAGCATTATCGGATTTTGTAATTTCCCGTATAGTTGTAGTTCCAATAACCTCCATTTTTTATAGCTTTTAAAGTATTATTTTTGGTCTGTGAAGATACATGAAATGTATAAAAAGGTAGACCTTAAGATTTAGGAAAAATAAAAAGATGCAAACAATGCCGGTTGAAAAAATAAGTGAAAATACCATGGACGAGAACTTCATGCGGCGCTGTATCCAACTGGCAAAAAACGGGCTTGGAAGTACTGCTCCCAACCCTGCAGTTGGTGCGGTTGTGGTGTACAGAAATAAAATTATTGGCGAAGGATTTACGAGTCCGTTCGGCGGCTCACATGCCGAAGTAAACGCAATTAAATCCGTAAAGAACAAGGAACTTTTACCAAAATCGGTCCTCTATGTAACCCTAGAGCCCTGCTCCCATTTTGGCAAAACACCACCCTGTGCAGATATGATAATCGCTACCAAAATACCAAAAGTTGTCATTGGGCTATTGGATCCCCACGAAAAAGTAGCGGGCAAGGGTATTCAAAAATTAAGGGATGCCGGTTGTGAGGTACATGTGGGCGTTTTACAAAAAGAGTGTAGGGAACACCACAAACGATTTTTGACGTTCCATGAAAAAAAGCGTCCTTATATCATATTGAAATGGGCAGAAACCGCCGATGGCTTCATAGCACCAGAAAGGGAGTTGAGGGAAACCGAACCCCAGCCTTACTGGATTACAGGGGAATTGGCCAGACAACTGGTACATAAGTGGCGCAGTGAGGAACAAGCTATTTTAGTTGGTACCACAACCGTTCTAGAAGATAATCCAAAGCTTAATGTTCGTTTGTGGAACGGAAAGTCACCCATTCGGATTGTACTAGACAAAGAACTTAAAATTCCCATGGACTACCATGTGCTGGATACACAACAAAGAACCATTGTAGTCACGAACAAAAAAGAAGTTTTCAGTAAAAAAAAGGGAGTGGAATATATACAGCTAGACAGCGCAGAAGAATTAGCCGAAGGTCTTTGCAAAGCATTGTATGCGCTGGATATTCAAAGTGTACTTGTAGAAGGAGGGGCGCAGACTTTACAAACTTTTATCGGTGCAGGTTTGTGGGACGAAGCACGAATATTTCAAGGACCATCCTTATTTAAAAAAGGTGTGAAAGCACCACGTATCAGCGGAACTTCGGTAGCATCTAAAAAACTAGAGCAAGACCACTTAAAACTTTTGAAAAATGATTAGGAACATCGTATTTGATTTTGGGGACATTTTCATTAATCTAGATAAACCGGCGGTATTTAAGGCACTTGCCGCTTTCGGTTATACCAAAGTGACACCAGAAATGGACATTTTGGCAAAAACGTATGAAGTAGGAAAAATGAGTTCAGACGATTTCCTAGCACATTTAAAAACATTAGTACCTAAAGCAACCCTGTCAGAAATAACCGCTGCTTGGAATTCCATATTACTGGATTTCCCTGAATCTAGATTAGCGTTCCTTGAAAACCTAAAATTAGAAAATGAGTACCGTCTATTCCTATTAAGCAATACCAATGACCTTCATATTCGCTATGTAAAAGAAGCCATGGGCGAGAAACGCTGGAACAGGTTTGAAGCTTGTTTTGAGAAATTCTATCTTTCCCATGAGATTCACATGAGAAAACCGGACTCGGAAATTTTCGAATTTGTACTGGCCGAAAACGGACTCTTAGCAAACGAAACCATTTTCATAGATGATACCAAGGAAAATACAGATGCGGCAGCATCCATTGGGATAAAAACCTGGCGTTTGAAAGTTGGTTCCGAAGATATCTTAGACCTTAAGGCAAGATTTTAAATGCAATACCTAGCTCTCAGCATCCTTTTTTCCAGCCTCATTTTCGTGGTCTTTAAGCTTTTTGTTCGCTACAACATCCAAACCTTGTACGCCATCATTACCAATTATGTAGTGGCCTGTCTGGTGGGCCTTATCTTCTACAAAGGCGAATTGGATATAGGCACGTTGCCCTCAAAAAGCTGGTTTTTTGGAGCTATGGCCTTAGGGGTACTTTTTATTCTAGTGTTTACGCTAATGGCAGCTACCGCCCAAAAAATAGGGGTTTCCGTAGCCTCGGTAGCAACCAAAATGTCTTTTGTACTCCCGGCTGTTCTGGGCGTGGTGCTTTATAACGAGCAATTGGACGCAATTAAGATTATAGGTATTGCCGTTGCCATCCTTGCTGTTTATCTGGCTTCCATGAAACGATCTTCTGAGGTCTTTAAAATAGCTATGTTGCTTCTTCCTTTTTTGGTGTTCTTGGGATCTGGTATCATAGATTCTGCCATTAAATATTTTCAGGAAAGTCATGTGCCCCAAGAAGAATTTGCGCTCTTCTCTGCGTTGTTATTCTTTTTTGCATTTAGTGCCGGTCTGTTATTTATACTTGTAAAAGCGGCCAAACAACCCCTAAAGCTAAATTATAAAAATGTATTAGGCGGGATAGCCCTAGGAATACCAAACTTCTTCTCTATCTATTTCCTTTTATTGGCCTTAGGGAATGAAGGACTGAGCAGCGCTGCTATCTTTACCATAAATAATGTAGGTATTGTGGTATTGTCTACCCTACTAGCCATCTTATTATTCAAGGAAAAACTAAGCCTGAAGAATTGGGTGGGCATTGGCCTAGCGATTTTAAGTATACTTTTAGTTGTTTAATTTTGAATAATGGGACTAGCGGACACATATAAAACAATTGAAAAAGAAGTTAATGCCATACTTTTTAAAGAACGAAAAAGTAAATTCTATGGTTACGCATATCCTATTACGCATGAAACTGAGGTAAAGCCATTACTGGAAGCCTTAAAAAAAGTACACCCAACGGCCAACCATTTCTGTTATGCATGGCAGTTGGGAATAGAAAACCCATCGTATAGGTCAAATGACGATGGAGAACCCAATAATTCCGCCGGGATGCCCATTTATGGCCAAATACAATCCTTTGAAGTCACCGATATCCTCATTGCGGTAGTCCGCATTTTTGGCGGAACCAAACTCGGTGTGGGTGGCTTGATCAGCGCCTACAAAACCACTGCGCAATTAACTTTAGAAGCTTCAAAAATTATAGAAAAAATTATACAAGAGGAGTTGACCCTGACTTTCGAATATGCCGAGTTGGATACCGTAATGCGGTTCATTAAGAAAAATCAATTGGAGTTAGTATCACAGGAACTCCACATGCATTGTGAAATTACTATTGCTGTGCGTAAAAAAGAATTAAAAAGAATTCGAAGAGAGCTAAGCGCACTGCACAAAATAACTATTTCAAAATAAGTTTCATCTCTCAGCGGTTTTCACCTTACAAATTAAAATATTATTTCAATTTTCTGAGAATATATTCGGGGCATTTTATAGGTCTTTTCTTATCTGCATCCATAAATACCAAAATGGTGCTTGCCTCCGCTAAAATTTCATTGTTTTGATTGCGCAGAACATAATCAAACTCTATTCGTACGGCAGGCATTTTTTTTAAGGATGTTTGCAGGGTTAACTCATCATCAAACAGTGCAGATTTTTTATAGTTCACGTTAAGACTTATTACGGGGAGCATAATGCCATTAGCCTCCATCTCTCGATAGGAAAGGTCAAAAGAGCGCAGCCATGCTATTCTGCCCATTTCTAAATATTGGGCGTAGTTCCCATGATATACTACCCCCATTTGATCTGTTTCGGCATATCTAACCCTAAAAGTAATCTCGTTTGTTAGCATTTTTTTTAGAAAAAAAGTATATATTTAAAAGCTCCCCCAACGGGCAAACGAACATGCACAAAAAAAAGGTCAAATTCAATAGGTAATGATTTTTTTTTTAGATTTTTTGTTCACATATTTGCCCACTAGGTAATTAAGACGATAACAGCTTTTTTATTGTTTATTATTTACCGCTAACCATTAAACGAGGGCTTTTTTATTATGAGTGTTACTGCCAATTCCGTATGGAAAAACTGTTTGATATTTATCCAGGATAATATCCAACCGCAGGCATATAAGACTTGGTTCGAGCCCATTAAACCTGTAAAGCTCACAGAGAAGTCTCTTAGCATTC
The DNA here is from genome assembly GCA_963697395.1 of uncultured Flavobacteriaceae bacterium. GTDB lineage: Bacteria > Bacteroidota > Bacteroidia > Flavobacteriales > Flavobacteriaceae > Maribacter. Next base: position 181,535 of record CAVONX010000003.1, on the reverse strand, counting down.
AAGTTCCTAGTAAATTCTTTTATGAGTGGTTGGAAGAGCATTACGTAAAGCTTCTAAAAGTTGCCTTAATAAAAGAGCTTGGCGAATCCGCAAAACTGGTTTACATTATCCGAATGGAGAATACCTACGGCAATAAAGAACCGTTTACGGAGAAAATACCCAGTTCAAATAGGGCAAATATGCAAGCACAGGAAATGGATGTGCCAATTAAATCAAAAAATCCCGAATTAAGAAATCCATTTATCATTCCGGGCATACGGAATATTAAAATTGAATCACAATTAAATCCAAATTACAATTTTGATAATTTTTTGGAGGGCGAATCTAACAGGCTAGCCCGTTCCGCTGGGATGGCAGTAGCCAATAAGCCGGGCGGAACTTCATTCAATCCACTGTTGGTATTTGGGGGGGTTGGTCTGGGAAAAACACACTTGGCCCATGCTATTGGGGTTGAAATAAAGGACAAGTATCCAGAGCGTACCGTGTTATATATTTCAGCAGAAAAATTCACACAACAATATATTGAGTCGGTCAAGAAAAATACGCGAAACGATTTCATACATTTCTATCAATTGATAGATGTGCTTATCATCGATGATGTACAATTCCTTTCCGGAAAATCTGGAACACAAGATGTATTCTTCCATATCTTCAACCATTTACATCAAAATGGAAAACAGGTTATTCTTACTTCGGACAAGGCACCGGTAGATATGCAGGATATAGAGCAGCGCTTACTTTCCAGATTCAAATGGGGATTATCCGCAGAATTGCAAACTCCAGATTATGAAACGCGCATCTCTATACTCAACAATAAACTCTACAGGGATGGTGTAGAAATGCCTGAAGAAATTATAGAATATGTTGCCAAACACATTAAAACGAACATTAGGGAATTGGAGGGCGCCATTATTTCATTAATTGCCCAGTCTACCCTAAACAAACGTGAAGTCACCTTGGAACTTGCACAACAAGTGGTAGAGAAATTTGTAAAAAATACAAAACGTGAAGTCTCCATAGACTATATCCAAAAAGTTGTTTCTGATTATTTTGAGATGGATGTGGCTACCCTGCAGTCCAAGACCAGAAAAAGACACATTGTGCAAGCGAGGCAATTGGCCATGTTCTTTGCTAAAAAATTTACAAAAGCCTCTTTGGCAAGCATAGGTTCGCAAATTGGGAAAAGAGATCATGCCACCGTACTGCATGCCTGCAAAACGGTTGACAACCTAGCGGAAACCGACAAACAGTTTCGTAAATATATAGACGACCTCTCCAAAAAATTCTCATAAAACATTCATGACAACAAAAGTGTTAATGGTCTGCCTAGGCAATATCTGTAGGTCACCATTAGCCGAAGGCATTCTTAAGAACAAGGTAGCTTCTAAAAATATCATTGTCGGGTCTGCAGGAACTGCAAGCTATCATATTGGCAAGTCTCCAGATAGCAGGTCTGTTGCGGTTGCTAAAAAATACGGCATAGATATAAGTAAACAAGTATGTAGACAGTTCAGTTTAAACGATTTCGATACGTTCGATATCATTTATGCTATGGACAAAAACAATTACGATAAGATAATTGAAGCAAGCCAATGTGTGGAACACGCCAACAAAGTACGTTTGTTGTTACCCGAAATCGATGGAAGGGAACAAGAAGTACCTGATCCTTATTACGGTAACGAAGATGACTTTGAAAAGGTTTTCCAAATAATAGATCATGCCTGTGAACAACTTATAAAAAGACTTTAACAAACAGACAATGGGAAATGACACGAACAAAAAAGGAAAATTATACCTTATTCCTACTACATTAGGAGACGTACCCCCCCTAGAAGTACTCCCAATTGCTATAAAAAGAGCTATAGAAAGTATTGATTACTATATTGTAGAGAACGAAAAAACGGCGCGACATTTCATAAAAAAAATAAGTCCACGAAAATCACAACCTTCCTTACAACTATTTGCCTTAAATAAATTTACCGAAGCCACAGAAATACCCTATTTTTTAGAACCTTGCCTTTCTGGTCATGACATGGGGATTTTATCCGAGGCAGGTTGTCCAGGTGTTGCAGACCCTGGGGCGACAGTTGTAAAACTAGCACACGAAAAACATATTCAGGTGGTTCCCCTTGTTGGCCCCTCCTCTATTATCTTGGCCTTAATGGCCAGCGGCTTAAACGGTCAAAATTTTGCATTTAACGGTTATTTACCTATAGAATCTTCAGAACGAAAAAAAGAAATCAAACGTTTGGAGAAAAAATCCAAGGAAGAACAGCAGTCACAACTCTTTATAGAAACCCCTTATCGTAACAACAAATTAATGGAAGAGCTCCAAAAAACATTAGCAGGTACTACTCATATTTGTGTGGCATGCGACCTTACCTTAGCAAGCGAATTTATTTCTACTAAAACGGCACAAGAATGGAAAAATGAAAAATTGGACCTGCATAAGAGACCTGCAATTTTTATCATACAGGGATAAAAAAAAGCCCTGACACCAAGTACCAAGGCTTATTATCTTCATTTGTAATTTGTACCGAAACTCTTTATAGTCTTGCATTTCGCTCTGCAGAGATAATAGAAATATCATACCCGGAAAATTCTTTTATATAATGGGCTATACTAGTTCCAAAATCGTCTAAAACGTCTGTTTGTCCTAAAGACCGTAAGTAACGCTTAACATTGCCCGCGCCTGCAAGATGTGCGGCGGCTATAATTCCAGATTCAGTTATTTCTATACCACGGATTCGTTTGCCAACAAATCTTTTTATATCGCGCCTTAGAATCCACTTATTTCTGGCAATATTAAGTTGGAAAATTTTCTCCTGAAGTTCAGGACTTTGTAAAAACTGTTGTTCGTCGTTGACACCCATCAGTTGCAGGGTATTAATGCCGAATTGGTATTTCCCCAAATACCCAAAGGTATTTACCGCAAAGTAGTTTCCTTTAGATTCCTTGAAGGCCAGTGCCTCCTTGAAACCTGTAAGAGACACTCCTGCAAAGGGAGGCATTATTTCAGCATCTTTTAATTCTGTTTTGTCTTTGGGAAACAAAACTTTAGTAGGTTCTTTTATTTTAAGTGGCTCGGGAACCTCAACCTTGAAAGGTTTGAATGCGAAACCAGATAAAATAAACATCACGATAAGCGGACAACAAATTATTATCCATCTTCTCATATGTTGTTTTTCTTAAGACTTACGGCAAAAAAAAGCTTGCTTAAATTTCTACTGGCAAATTTAGTCCCTTAACTAGTTTAGTTTGACAAGAATATGTTAAAAATATACACAATTAGTTAACATGTCCTAAAAATTGGACAACACACCTATCTTTTAATTTTCTGTGCGTTCAACCAACGGACGTATTGTTCTTTATTTCGGTTGTGCTGTGCTAAGTTCTTAGCGAACATGTGATATCCAAAATTTTCAACGTTGGCCACAAAATAGTAATAATCATGCATTTCTGGATTTAAAACGGCATCTACAGACGTAATATCGGGCATTGTAATGGGTCCTGGGGGCAAACCTCCATATTTATAAGTATTGTAAGGAGAATCCAATTCCAAATCACGATACAGCACACGCTTAATAATAGTATCGAAATTACCGGTCTCTTTTTTTATGCCATAGATAACGGTAGGATCGGCCTGAAGAAGCATCCCCGTTCTCAATCTGTTCAAATATACCCCGGCCACCTTTGGCCTCTCATCTACTTTAGCCGTTTCCTTTTGTACTATAGAAGCTAATGTTACCACCTGTTTTGGGGATAATCCCAAGGTCTTGGCTTTTTGATTTCGTTCTTCGTTCCAAAACCTGTGGTATTCCTTTAGCATTCTATCCCTAAATTCATTGGCATTTGTGTTCCAAAAGAACTCATAACTATTTGGAATATAAAGGCCTAGGCTGTTTTCTTTATCCATGTTGTTTTCCAATAAAAACTGTTCATCTGTCAACACTTTTAATAAACTAGTGCTATCCGCCTCAATTTGTACGGAAATCCTACCTGCAAGATCGGCCAGCGTCTCTTGGTTATTAAAGGCAACCATAACAGGAATATTTTGAACCCTTAGCGTGTTGATGATTTCATTATTGTTCATCCCATTTAAAATGCGATACTTCCCGCCGCGTACATTTTGTGCATACCCTTTTTTTTGTGCTGCGGACTCGAATAGATCTACATCCTTTAATAAGGGAGCTAGGCTATTTTTTAAGTCTGGCATAGTGGCACCTGTATTTATAAAGATGAATGCTTCTTTATTGTTAAACGCGGTATTGGGAGAAAAAAAGGCCGTATAAACTTTGTAAGTAAAGACTCCCCCTACTATTAATCCTATAAATAACACTATTAACAAAATCCGTTTGATGTACATTAGCTATCTATTCTTTGAAATAAAACTTCATTTTTATATGTTCCCCCGTAGCTTATCCAGTCTTTTTTAACGCCTACCTTGGTGAATCCCATTTTTTGGAACAGATGGATACTTCTTTGGTTTTCCTCCAAAATATTTGCATACAATTGATGTAGCTCCAAGGTATGAAAAGCATAGGCGCAAAGAACCTCCAATGCAGCCGCACCTACTCCCTTGTTTCTATCGGCCTCATCTACTATAACTATACCTACGCCAGCCCGTTTGTGTTTTGGGTCAAAATCGAATAAATCTATAAGTCCCAATGCTTTACCATCCAATGCGCAAATGACCAAACGCAACTGTTTTACATCATAAATATCCCTATGGGCGTTTTCCAAATAAAATTGGAGCACAGCTTTTGAATAAGGTGTCACAGTACCACTAATTTCCCATACCTCGGTATCATTTTCTAACATATAAAGAAAATCCAGATCTTCCTTTTCCAATGCCCTTAAGAATACCCTATCACCTTTTAGTAGTTCCATTCCAGTAGACCTTTAAATACTTGTTTTGCTTCCCCTATCAAGTAAATTGATTCATATCCTTGATCTGTTGGCACAAAATTGACCTCCAATTTTCCACCAAGGACGTTTACTTTCACTTGTGAGCTTGTAGTTGCTCCTAAATGGTGCATGGCCAAGGCAACCGCTGTAGCACCTGTACCGCAGGAGAGGGTCTCATCTTCCACACCTCGTTCGTAAGTTCGAATAGAAAATTCTCCGTTCCCAGTTTTCGATACAAAATTGATATTACATCCGTTCTCACCATACAGGCCGTAGCGTAATTTGGCTCCTTCTTTTACTACGTCGAACGAAGAAAGGTCGGATACAAGTTGAACGTGATGGGGCGAACCGGTATTTAGAAACGTAGCATTCGGCTTTGCTTTTACCTCCTTTACATCCTGCATTTTAAGACGTACGATATCTTCATCTATCCTCGCCTTGTGTTTTCCGTCAATGGCGGTAAAGGTTGTATCCTGACCTATGATACCTAAAAAATGGGCAAAGGAAACAATACAGCGCCCGCCATTGCCGCACATGCTGCTCTCTTTGCCGTCAGAATTAAAGTATACCATTCTAAAATCGGTTTCCGGGTCCACTTCCAACAAAATTAATCCGTCTGCCCCAATACCGAAACGCCTGTCGCATATGCGAGCTATAAAATCGGTATTGGCTACGGGGAAATGTAATTTTCGATTATCTATAATCACAAAGTCGTTCCCCGTGCCCTGGTATTTATAAAATTCTAAATTCATACTGGCTGGAATATAAACAAAGGTAAGGTTTTATTAAGATTTTTTTAGCCGTTAAAAACACGTTAAAGACTTATAAACAAATACAAAATCGAGTAATTTTACGATCAAACAGATTTAAAATCCAAGTAAAATGAAAAAAATAGGAAGCCTTTTGTTAGTATCCATTTTTGCGGGTGCCGTTACTTTAGGAGCGTATAAACTCCTTTTTGAGAAAACAGACTACGCTATCGTTACCCAAGACGGAAACAGTTCTATTATAAATACTAGCTTCACCCCTACTTCGGCGAAAGGGGCAGGCATTAATGAAGTTGACTTCACCAACGCTGCAGAAAATACGGTAAATGCAGTTGTTCACGTAAAAAATGTGACCCTAAACAAGACCCCGTCCACTATATTCGATTTCTTTTATGGTTCCGGTGGAAGCGTTACCCCGCAGGTAGGTACTGGGTCAGGGGTTATTATTTCCCAAGATGGTTATATCGTCACAAATAACCACGTTATAGCGCGTGCCAGTCAATTACAGGTTACCTTGAATAACAATAAAACGTATGAAGCAGAACTCATCGGGGCTGATCCAAATTCCGATATTGCCTTGATTAAAATAAATGCCGACGAGAAATTACCTTATTTGGCCTTTGGCGATTCTGATAATGCTAAGATAGGCGAATGGGTGTTGGCGGTTGGCAATCCTTTCAATCTAACTTCCACAGTAACCGCAGGTATTGTAAGTGCAAAAGCAAGAAGTCTTGACACCCGAACCAACCAGTCCTTCATACAGACAGATGCAGCCGTAAATCCCGGTAACTCTGGGGGAGCTTTGGTAAACACAAATGGGGACTTAATAGGAATCAATACTGCCATTTCCTCTCAAACGGGATCATATGTTGGCTATTCCTTTGCAGTGCCCAGTAATATTGCCAAAAAAGTAGTGGATGACATTATGGAGTTTGGAAATATTCAGAAAGGTTTTATAGGTATAAGACCTGCACCAGTTGATACCAAAGATGCCATTGAACGTGGCATACATAATATAGATGGGGTTTATATAGAATATATAGATGAAGAATCAGGTGCTTATGATGCGAAACTGGAGGTGGGTGACGTAATAAAAAAAGTAGACGAGATAGAAGTACATAAATTCCCCGATCTAACGGGATACTTATCCACAAAACGTCCTAAGGATACTGTTCAACTAGTCATAGAAAGGTCCGGTGAGAAATTAATAATACCTGTGGTTCTAAAGGAGCAACAGACGACTATAGTTCCGGTTATGGGCATGGAAGTAAAAAATCTTACCGAAGCTGACAGGAAAGCATTTAGGACTAAGAAAGGTGTGAAAATAACCGGTGTTCCAGAAATATATAGGGATTATGGTATTGAAGGAAAAGTTATTCTACAGGTAGATGACAAGGAAATCAAGGACATTTCCGATGCAACGACCGCTTTTGGGGCTATTACTAGGTATGGAAAGACCGTAATTACCATGTTAAATGAAAAAGGGGAACGGGAACGGCTCATCTTTCAATAAACGAACATTTTTATAGTAGTAAAAGCACCTCTTACCGAGGTGCTTTTTTTGTTTTCAGTACTTACGAAAACGTTTGAAATATGTAATTTTGTAGCTTCACAGCCACAAAAGATACTATGACACGTAAAATATCCTACGAAAAAGAACTGGCATTCCAAGCAGACCGGAGAAAGGCAACCACAGAATTCATTAAAATCATCAGTGATCTTTGGTACGATAAATCCATAGAAATCGTACTCTTTAAAAATCAAGTAATAGATAAAAATGTGAGCGATATTATACATCTTCACGAATATGCCGGAAAATTTGTTCAAAAACCTATTTCTATATTCGATTCTGTTGAGCTTTTAAGGGCTATTAACGACATGAAATTACCTCCCTCAAAACTGGATATTGGAAAACTCACGTACGAATACCACTCAGATGATAACAATTTCAACAATGTCAAGGCTTTCGTCATGGAAAAGCTGAAAGATGCTTCGGAGACGGCTGATATTGAGCCAAAAGATGTGGTATTATATGGTTTTGGCAGAATAGGTCGCTTATTGGCGCGTGAGCTGATGTCAAAAATCGGAAAGGGCAACCAACTTAGGTTAAGGGCCATTGTAGTCAGGGGCACTAAAGATGCAACGAGTTTAGAGAAAAGGGCAAGCCTGTTGCGAACAGATTCCGTTCATGGAACTTTTTCAGGAACGGTAACGGTAGATAAAGAGAAAAATGCCCTTATTATTAATGGTACCACCGTGCATCTCATAAATGCCGAGGCACCAGAGCAAATAGATTACACAAAATTTGAGATTTACGATGCTTTGATTATTGACAATACAGGTGCTTTTAGGAACAAAGCTGAACTATCCAGACACTTAAAAGCAAAAGGTGCCTCAAAAGTTTTATTAACGGCTCCAGGAAAAGAAGTACCTAATATTGTTCATGGCGTAAACCATTTACAATTTGAGCCCGATAGTACCGACATATTTTCTGCCGCATCCTGCACAACAAATGCCATAACCCCAATTTTAAAGGTCATTGAAGATTCCCTCGGTATAAAGAAAGGACATTTGGAAACCATACATGCCTATACCAATGACCAAAATTTAGTGGACAATATCCACGGAAAGTACCGTAGAGGAAGAGCTGCGGCCCTTAATATGGTCATTACCGAAACGGGTGCAGGCGAGGCCGTTACCAAGGCATTGCCCTCCTTAAAAGGAAAGCTAAGCTCAAATGCCATAAGGGTGCCGGTACCAAATGGTTCATTGGCTATTCTTAACCTAGATTTAAAGAACAATACCTCTTTAGATGGTGTAAATACAATTCTAAAAAAATATGCCCTCGCAGGCGATTTGGTAGAACAAATAAAGTATTCCTTAAGCAAAGAGTTGGTGTCCTCGGATGTCATTGGTACTTCGGCCCCCGCTATTTACGACAGTACGGCCACCTTGGTATCTAACAATGGCAAGAATCTAATACTCTATATTTGGTACGATAATGAATATGGCTACTCGCACCAGGTAATGCGCTTGGCAAAATACATCTCAAAAGTACGTAGGTATACCTACTACTAGTTAATTTATCCGGTGCCATCCATTTAATAGATTAAGCTGGTGCTATCTACGAAAGTGTCCTTAGTTTTAAAATATGAATCCAATTTTAATAATCATATTTAACGAGGGGTAAAAGCGAAACTCTTTCATAAATCTTTAGGAGCATTACACTGTTAAATCTGCTCCATATTAAACAATTTTCAATATGTTTAAATAAAATTTAAAAAATATGTAAAAGCTTGATAAACAATTAATCATAGTACTTTTAAAGTTTAATAGAATTGAACAAATAGAGACAAGATTCCTACCAATACGTTTAACTCCTAGTATTTAACAACATAAAAACATCTTAACACCGTTCTTATTACGTAGGTGTACTATAGATAAGCTTTGGTCATTTTTTTCCTTAAGTGATATTTATCAATTACTTTAGTCATCTCTAAATCATTTTTTAACGGCAATACCTTACAAATGAAAGTCTCCAGATTATTATTCCTGTTGATGTTCCTACTCGCGATCAACATACATTATTCCCAAGAAACAGAAACAGAAACGGACGACGCCCTCTCCTTGGACGATGGCCCTATTAGCAACCAGTTTGATTATATTTCTAAAAGATCCGGAAATTATAGGGCAGACGGGATACGGTATGAAGTGGTAAAAGAATCCAACTTATTTAAATTAAGGAAAAATGTGCTGGATTCCCTCGCGGCAATTTCAAAAAATATATCACAACTTAAAGCCACAATATACGAGCATGAAACTACTATAAGCTCATTAAACAAAAAACTAGTAGAAACCACGGCCAATTTAACTACGGTTAGCGAAGAAAAAGATAGTATGTCCCTCCTAGGAATACAAGTATCCAAAGGCACCTATAATATAATCCTTTGGACAATTATTGGAGCACTCTTTCTACTATTAGGAGTTTTCATATACCGATTTAGAAATAGCAATATTTTAACGCAAGAGGCCAAACATAATCTATCTGAGCTCGAGTTGGAATATGAGGATCATAGGAGAAAGGCACTGGAAAGGGAGCAAAAAATAAGCAGACAATTACAGGACGAAATCAATAAGCAGAAAAAAACCAAATAATTTTAAAACTCCCTTTTGGGAGTTTTTTTATGTTCTATGATAACGATAAAAAAAGCATCAGAAGAAGAACTCCACCAAATTGCACCGCTATTTGATGCTTATCGCGTTTTTTACGGCCAAATGCCAAACGAGACAGCCGCACTCGCCTTTTTAAAAGAGAGATTTGAGAAAAAAGAATCAATAATCTTTTTAGCATACGAAAATCACATCGCCGTAGGATTTACCCAATTATACACAACCTTTTCATCGGTAAGTCTACAAGCAACTCTTATACTTAATGACCTTTATGTAATAAAAGCCAACCGCAACGCAGGTATTGCCAAGAGTTTGTTGGATACGGCAAAAATATACTGCCGCAAGAACAATTATAAAGGGCTAGCCTTGGAGACGGCAACAGATAATCCAGCCCAACACTTATATGAAGAATTAGGTTGGAAAAGAGATGTTCACTATTTTCATTACTTTTGGTCGGCAAAATAATAGGGTTAAAAATAACGATGAGAATAGATATAATTACCGTACTACCAGAACTATTGAAAAGTCCCTTCGAAGCCTCCATTCTAAAGAGGGCCATAGAAAAAGGCTTGGTAGAAGTCCATTTTCATAATATAAGAGATTATACGAACAATAATTATAATCAGGTAGATGACTATCAATTTGGCGGAGGGGCCGGTATGGTATTAATGATAGAACCGATAGACAAATGCATATCCAAATTAAAAAATGAACGGGAATATGATGAGATCATCTATATGACACCAGATGGCCAGACCCTGAACCAAAAGACTAGCAACAGCCTGTCTTTAGCAGAAAATATCTTAATTCTTTGTGGGCATTACAAGGGCGTTGACCAACGGGTACGGGATGCTTATATCACCAAGGAAATATCAATTGGAGATTATGTACTCTCCGGTGGCGAATTGGCCGCCGCCGTCTTATGCGATAGTATAATACGCTTATTACCCGGTGTTCTAAACGACGAGACCTCTGCCTTGACAGATAGTTTTCAAGATGGATTATTGGCACCACCAGTGTATACAAGACCAGCTGAATATAAAGGAATGAAGGTGCCTGATGTGCTATTGAGCGGTAATTTTGCCAAAATAGAGGCATGGAGAGAAGAAAAAGCGTATGAACGCACAGAAGAATTACGTCCCGATTTACTAAACTAGCATACCCACCGGCACTTTAAAAATAATTTAAAAATACTTGCAGATTCTAATTTTAGAATTACTTTTGCAACCTGTTAAATCAACCTCTGACGATAATCGTGAATGTTGTTTTGATTTAATTCCAAATTAAACGATAAAATGGAATCATTAATTAAGTTTGTTCAAGACGAGTTTGTAACCAAGAAGGAGTTTCCTAAATTCTCGGCAGGAGATACCATAACTGTATACTACGAAATTAAGGAAGGTGAAAAAACGCGTACACAGTTCTTTAAGGGTGTTGTAATTCAAAGAAGAGGATCTGGAGCAACCGAAACTTTTACAATTCGTAAAATGTCTGGAACCATTGGTGTGGAACGTATCTTCCCTGTGAATCTTCCAGCGTTGCAAAAAATAGAGGTCAACAAAAAAGGTAAAGTACGTAGATCACGTATATTCTACTTTAGAGAATTGACCGGTAAAAAAGCAAGGATTAAAGAGATCAGGGGTTAATATACCCCTTTGAGAATGAAAAAAGCACCAATCTTAACATTGGTGCTTTTTTTATGAACTTTTGTTGATAACCCTTGTTCATAACCTGTTGATTTCTAAATTGTTAAAAAATGACCATCCTTGTTCAAAATTTATTATATTAGAGGGTAATTAAAAGGAAAAGGATTGAAATCCCTACCTTGGATTACTATAAAGTTAACGTTCTTATAGTATTGTTAAGGGATTTTTGTAAAGATTGTTTGTAATAGGTTTTTACAATTTCTCACATTTTTAATTCGGAGGCTGTTGCTTTCATATTTAAAAATGGCATATTACAAATGGTTTCGCTAGGCGTGCTGTTTTTAAGATGTCCGAGACAATACGAAGAAATGTAAAGTAATTCCTAATCTCCTGATTGAGAATAAAACACATCTCAAACGTGAATTAGTAGCAAGGATGCAATCAATGGTTGCGGTTTTAACGAATGGTTAAAACAAACAAAATCTGTAAGCTACTTCTAAAAAGCCATATCAATGTATTTATACAATGATATGGCTTTTGTAATTTAAACGACTGCTTTAAATTCAATAAACTTCCTAACAATCCTATTAAGCAAGGCTAGATAAAATTGTATATTTGCTGGCTTGAATTAAAACCAACACGCATGTCCAAAATTTTTTACACCAAAACAGACGAGGCGCCAGCTTTGGCAACGGAATCATTCCTACCCATAGTGAAAGCTTTTACCAAAACTTCTGGTATTCAGATAGAGACCAAAGACATTTCCTTGGCAGGAAGAATAGCCGCTACTTTTCCAGAATTATTAAAGGAAAGTCAGAAAATGAGCAATGATCTGGATGAGTTGGGCCAAATGGCGAATATGCCAGAAGCCAACATCATCAAATTACCGAACATAAGCGCATCCATACCCCAATTAAAAGAAGCCATAAGGGAATTACAGGAAAAAGGATATGCACTACCCAATTACCCAGACGACCCTACCTCCGAAACCGAAAGGGAAACAAAAGTAAAATACGATAAGATAAAAGGCAGTGCCGTAAATCCTGTACTGCGAGAAGGAAATTCCGACAGAAGAGCTCCGCGTGCCGTAAAAAACTACGCTAAGAAAAACCCGCATAAAATGGGTGCCTGGAGTCCGGATTCTAAGACACATGTAGCTACCATGTCCTATGGAGACTTTAAGTCTAACGAGAAATCTATAACGTTGGATAAAGCACAGGACGTAAAAATAGTTTTATATGGCCATGGCGGCAATAATAAGGTGCTAAAAGAAAAGATAGGATTGCAAGCTGGTGAAATTATAGACGCAACGGTTCTGAGCAAAAAAGCCTTAATGACCTTTATTTCCGAGCAGATTGCCGATGCAAAAGAAAAAGGAGTACTTTTTTCAGTTCACATGAAAGCGACCATGATGAAGGTCTCGGACCCTATTATTTTTGGTCACGTAGTGGAGACTTTCCTAAAGCCTGTTTTTGAAAAACATGCTTTGGTTTTTAATGAATTAAATATCAATCCTAACGACGGTCTGGAAAATTTGTTCAGAAAATTGGATAAACTTCCATCCGACCAAAAATCACAAATAAAGGAGGATATTATCTCAACATTAGCTCAAAGACCGGCGTTGGCCATGGTAAATTCCGACAAAGGAATTACTAACCTTCATGTGCCCAGTGACATTATTATAGATGCATCCATGCCCGCCATGATCCGTAATTCTGGACAAATGTGGAATGCAGAAGGAAAATCACAAGATACAAAAGCTGTAATTCCAGATAGTAGTTATGCAGGAGTATACGCCACTACTATTGACTTTTGCAAGAAGCACGGCGCATTTGACCCAACAACAATGGGCACTGTTCCCAATGTTGGACTTATGGCACAGAAAGCCGAAGAATATGGTTCGCACGACAAAACTTTTGAAATACTGGAAGATGGTGTCGTAAGGATACAGGATATCGCCACCGGTGAAACGCTCATAGAACATACCGTTGAAATGGGCGATATCTGGCGGATGTGCCAAGTGAAGGACGCTCCTATCCAAGACTGGGTAAAGCTAGCCGTTACAAGGGCCAAGGCCACCCATGACCCAACCATCTTTTGGTTGGATAAAAATAGGGCCCATGATGCCGAAATCATAAAAAAAGTAAACAAATACTTACCGCAATATGATACTGCCGGATTGGATATACGCATCCTATCCCTTAATGAAGCTACACAGTTTACTTTGGAACGGTTAAAGCAAGGAAAGGACACCATATCTGTTTCCGGTAACGTTCTACGGGATTATTTAACTGATCTATTTCCAATTTTAGAAGTTGGGACAAGTGCTAAAATGCTGTCTATTGTTCCGCTCATGAACGGAGGTGGATTGTTTGAAACCGGTGCCGGGGGTTCTGCCCCAAAACACGTAGAACAGTTTCTGGAAGAAGGCCACCTAAGATGGGATTCTTTGGGCGAGTTCTTGGCGTTGGCCGTATCCTTGGAGTTCTTTGGAGAAAAGAACAACAATAACAAGGCTAAAATTCTTGGAAACGCCTTGGACAGTGCTACGGAAAAATTTCTGTTGAAAGATAAGTCCCCTTCCAGAAAGGTAAACGAACTGGATACCCGTGGCAGCCATTTTTATTTGGCCATGTACTGGGCAGAAGCATTGGCGAACCAAAATGAGGATGCAGAACTCAAAACTGTGTTCACAAAGGTGTTTTCCGAAATACAAAGCAAAGAAAAACAAATCTTGGAAGAACTGTTGGCTGCCCAAGGAAAACCCCAAGACATTGGAGGCTACTATAAACCGGATCCTATTTTGGCCGTGAAAGCAATGCGCCCCAGTCCTACTTTAAACGCTATTTTAGAAGCCATCTAAAAAGAGATATAATTAAAACGTACGACCTTCACAGTTGAAGGTCGTTTTTTTTAGAAAAACTGTTTAGGTTAAGTCTTACATGTATTTTCTGACTATTTTTAAAAAAAAATTGATGAAGAAAGCAAGCTTGGCATGTTCACTTTTATTTTTCTTTTACACCCTCCTTTCCTTTTCGCAACAAAAGTTTACCCTAAGCGGAACAATTACAGAAGAAAACAGTAATGAAACCCTAATTGGGGTAACCGTAGCCTTTCCCGAGTTGGGCACAGGGGTGGTAACCAACGAATACGGTTTCTATTCTATTACGCTACCCAAAGGGGAATATAACGTTATGGTAAGTTATTTGGGTTTTGAGGATATTGTAAGGAACATCAATCTAAATACAAATACAAAAATAGATTTCAAGCTTAAGGAGGCCATGGAACAACTAGAGGAAGTTGTAGTAACGCAGAACGTAGAGAAAATGGACATTAGAAAGCCGCAAATGAGCGTTAACACACTGTCTACAGAAACTATAAAAAAAATTCCTGTAATTCTTGGCGAAGCGGATATCATCAAATCCATTCTGCTGTTGCCAGGGGTGACCAATGCAGGAGAAGGTGCTTCGGGATTCAATGTTAGGGGCGGGGCCGTAGACCAAAACCTTATTCTTTTGGACGAAGCCATAATTTTTAACTCCTCACACCTGTTCGGTTTCTTTTCCGTTTTCAATCCGGATGCCATCAAGGATATTAAACTGTATAAAGGAGGAATTCCCGCACGTTATGGTGGCAGGGTAGCCTCTGTATTGGATATTTTTCAAAAAGAGGGGAACAGTAGGGAATTTAAAGTAAACGGTGGTATTGGCGCCGTCGCAAGCCGACTTTTGGTAGAAGGTCCTATCAAAAAGGACAAAGCGGCATTTTTAATTGGTGGAAGGGCATCATATGCACATTTATTCCTTCCTTTGTTCGATTTGGACAACACTGCCTATTTCTATGACCTAAACACAAAACTGAACTATAAACTCAACGATAAGAACAGTATTTTCCTTTCCGGTTATTTTGGCAGAGACGTGTTCGGTATTAGTGATAGCTTTGTGAACACCTATGGAAATGCAGTTGGAAACTTTAGATGGAACCACCTCTTCTCCGATAAACTATTTTCAAACCTATCCTTGATTTATTCCGATTATTATTATGGGTTGAAATTGGACTTCGTTGGATTCAATTGGAATTCGGGAATTAAAAATTTCAATTTAAAATATGACCTAAAACACTACCTGAACGATAGGTTGCAAATTAATTACGGAATCAATAATGTGTACTACCAATTCAACCCTGGAAAAATAGAACCCAGTAACGACGAATCGGGTATTATAGAAGATCAGCTTACCCAAAAGTATGCCAATGAGTTTGCTGCCTATTTGGATATTGAGCATAGGGTATCGGATAACCTAAGCCTGGGTTACGGACTTAGAATCAGCAATTTTATACGTTTAGGGCAAGACGAGCTTAATGTTTACGATAATAACAGTCCAGTTGATTTTAACCCTTCGTTGTTAATTTACCAGGAAGCACAACCTACAGACGTGATCAATCCTGGCAGAGGTGCCAATCTGGCCACTTTCAACAATTTTGAGCCCAGGCTCTCCATGGCGTACACCATTAATGAAAATAGTTCCATAAAGGCCAGTTATACCCGTCTGGCACAGTACCTACACCTACTTTCCAATACTAATTCCCCTACCCCTCTAGATGTGTGGACACCCAGTGGGCCTTTTATAAAACCGCAATTATTGGATCAGTATGCCCTTGGTTATTTTAGAAACATAGATGGGGGAACCTATTCTTTTGAAACGGAGGTTTTTTATAAAGAAGTACAGAACCGTATAGATTACATAGACGGTGCAAATCTTATTGCCAACGATGCCATAGAGCAAGTCATCCTTAACGGTGAGGCAAGGGCCTATGGGCTTGAGGTCCTTTTTAGAAAAAACGAGGGTAAATTACAAGGTTGGCTCGCCTATACCCTTTCCAAATCGGAACAGCGTACACCGGGCAGAGCACCTTTTGAAGGGAATGGACAAGGCGGTTTAGAAACCGGTATAAACTTTGGGGAATGGTATAATACTCCATATGACAAACCGCACGACGTTTCGCTTTTTACCAGCTACGAACTCAACAAAAAATGGAGCATTAATAGCAATTTCGTTTATCAAACGGGGCAACCTACGAACTTCCCTATTGGTCAGTTCGAGTTTCAGGGGCTAACGGTTCCCTATTTTGGCCTCAGAAATGAACAACGTTTACCGGATTACCATAGAATAGATGTGTCCGCTACCCTTACACCAGAAAGAAACAAAACAAGAAAAATACAAGGAGAGTGGGTCTTTAGTATTTATAATCTTTACAATAGAAGAAACGCGGCCTCCATCAATTTCCGAAGAAATCAGGACACGGGTGTAAACGAAGCCGTTAGAACGTCCATTTTTGGAATTGTTCCCGCTGTTACCTATAATTTTAAATTTTAAGACGATGCGAAAGTACCTCTTTTTACTTACCCTTATCTTTAGCCTCACTGGCTGCGAGGATATCATTGAAGTAGATTTGGAAACGGACACTCCGCGTTTGACCGTTGATGCGATTATTCGCTTGGATACCAGTTCAAGGGAGACCACGGCGCAAATAAAAGTAGGGCTAAGTAGTTCTTTTTTTGAGCAAAACCAGACAGTACAAGTAGATGAAATCATAATCCAAAATTTGGAGTACCAACCCAATGATGTATTGGATCAAAATTTTGTTTTGTTTACCGAAATCCAACCAGGTGTTTATCAGGGTTCAAAAAACACCGACTTTTTTACATCCGGCGAGCTTAGTCTTATCATAAATTATAACGATCAAGTTTTTGTAGCAACCACTACCTTTGCGCCATCCGCGCCTTTTGACAGTATCATACAAGGGGAAAATACCCTATTTTCTGGCGAAGAGAAAGAGGTGGTCATTGCCTTTACGGATAATGGAGATTTTGAAAATTTCTATATTTTCGATTTTGACTTTAATGAATTTTTGGTTTCCGAAGATGAATTTTACCAAGGGGAACGGTTTATATTTTCATATTTTTATGATAATATTGAAACAGGCGATACCGTTAATATAAGTATTTTGGGCGCTAATGAGGCCTTTTTCAACTACATGAATCAGTTGATTGTTCAATCTGGCGGTAGTCAAGGACCGTTCCAAACCCCTGCCGGTACGGTCAGAGGTAATATCATCAATACCTCCGGAATGGATAACGTGCCCATAACGGACAACCAAGAAAGAGCTAATAATTTTGCGCTGGGGTATTTTGCCGTTGTAGAAGAGTACAGGGAAAGTTTAACTATTCAGTAAGACTAAACAAGAGCGAGAGATGAGAACAGACAAAGAAATCTTGGTAAAAGGTCTTAAAAGATTGGCATATACGGTAATGCTAATGTTTGTAGCTCCAATAATACTTTGGCAGGCCTTCAAAAATGAAGGACATCCATTTTACTGGCCAGTACTTATTGTTGGCATTATACTAGCTATTGCCGCCGTTGTCATGGGTTTTAAGGGAATTGCTACCATCATGGAATCCCTATTCGGCAAAAAAAAAGATAAAAATTAATTCTTCGGACTTTCTTTTACAGGTGTTTTCCATTTATTGTAAAGATCTGCGTAATTATAGTCCAATACGGTTTCTTGCCGCTCCAGTTTTCCTGCCGCAAAAGCGCGTTGTAATATGTCCTCTATCAAATAATCTTCCTCCACCAGATCAGGGTGAAATTCTTCCTTTATACTGATTTTGAACATCTTGGCGGTTGTATTGTACCAAAACGCCCGCCAGCCATTCCGTAATTCCTTTACCAGATCAAAAGACGTTGATCCTGTCTGCCGATATATCAGCTTTACCAATATTTGACCTTCTGTACGGGTCAATTTCTTTAATTCCTCTGAAAACTCTCCCTCAATATATTTTTGCACGGTTTTGGTATATTTCCTTCGTTTATTAGGCTTTGTTAGCTGTTTTAAACTGTCGTTAAGTTCCACCAGACGTTCTGCGGCCAACTTGGCATAGGGATACACTTTTTCCGTTTTTCTTCTTAGAATATAGTAACGGAGTTTATCATCATAAGAATCAAACTTTAGTTGTCCAAAAACATAAGCCTCCTCTAAATCGATAGAACTTCTAAACACCGAATCACCGGCAATAATAATGAGATTCTCCGAAATGGAGTCCAGTACCGGCTCAGGTACCTGGGCATAGCCCTTTAGCACACCAATTAAAATAAAAAAAAATAAAATCTTACGTGTTCGCATAACCTTTTTATAGCAAATGGCTTGCCAAAATTAACGATAATTGAAGCAGTATAGTATCCAAAAACAAGCGAATATTGTTAAGTTTGTAGTAAATAAACTAGACATGGCTAAAAAAGATATCATCACCAAAAAATCACTGGATTTTTTTGAAAAATACCTGAACAATGCTGCCCCAACAGGTTACGAGTGGGAGGGGCAAAAAATTTGGATGGAGTACTTAAAACCTTATGTGGATACATTCATTACGGACACCTACGGCACTGCTGTAGGCGTAATTAATCCAGATGCCAAATACAAAGTAGTGATTGAAGGCCATTCCGATGAAATCTCTTGGTACGTAAATTATATAACCGACAATGGTTTGCTTTATGTGATCCGCAACGGAGGTAGCGATCACCAGATTGCACCATCTAAATGGGTAAACATACACACAAAAAACGGAATTGTTAAGGGCATTTTTGGTTGGCCGGCAATTCACACCAGAAAAAATGACAAGGAAGAACCACCCAAATTGGATAATATTTTTATAGATATAGGTGCCAAGGACAAAAAGGAGGTAGAAAAAATGGGTGTTCATGTCGGATGTGTCATTACCTATCCCGATACGTTCCAGGTACTTAACAAAGATAAGTTTGTATGCAGGGCTATCGATAACAGGGCAGGCGGCTTCATGATTGCAGAGGTGGCCAGGTTATTGCACGAAAACAAGAAAAAACTGCCTTTTGGTCTTTATATTACGAACTCTGTACAAGAAGAAATTGGACTTCGCGGTGCAGAAATGATTACGCAGACCATAAAACCGAATATTGCCATAGTTACCGATGTTTGTCATGACACCACAACGCCCATGATAGAAAAAAAGACACAAGGACATACCGAAATGGGTGCAGGACCTGTTATTTCGTACGCACCGGCGGTACAGAACAAATTACGGGAGCGTATTATAGAAACAGCGGAAGCCAAGAAAATCCCGTTTCAGCGCATGGCAGCTTCAAGAATGACAGGAACAGATACGGATGCATTCGCATATAGCAACGGTGGCGTAGCTTCTGCTTTGATATCATTGCCTTTACGGTACATGCATACTACCGTTGAAACTGTGCACAAAGACGATGTGGAAAACGTTATTCGCTTGATTTATGAGACGCTGCTGACCATAAAAGAAGGAGAAACCTTTAGTTATTTCGACTAATTGTAAGAAATGCCCTTTTTTATTGAAAGGGCTTTTATTATATGGATGAGTTCATAGATATTTTAGACCCTAACGGAAACCCAACAGGAGAAACGGAATTGAAATCCACAGCCCACGGAGAAGGTCTTTTTCATGCCACGGTACATATTTGGTTTTATACGATGGAAGGTAACCTGCTCTTGCAACAAAGAGGTAAGGATAAGGACACTTATCCCCTATTTTGGGACGTTTCTGTGGCAGGACATGTTGGTGCCGGAGAAACGATTGAAAAGGCGGCCCAACGGGAAATAGGTGAAGAAATCGGCTTAGAGATCAATATGGAAAAACTTGAAAAAATAGGGATTTTCAAATCGGAACAAAAACACCACGATCACTTGGTTGATCGTGAATTTCATCATACCTTCCTCTGTGAGCTTAAATTGCCATTAACAAAACTTAGAAAACAAGATAGCGAAGTGGAGGACTTGGCACTAATCGAGCTACTTGATTTTGAAAACGAAATCAACAATGACAAATCAGTAAGAAAGTATGTTCCTCATAACACCTTCTATTTTCATGAGGTTATAAAAGCAATAAAGAAAAGATTATAAACTCGCCACAAAATCTGCTACAGCATCCATAGTATAGGTTTTTTGATCGCCGCTCGCCATATTTTTGACCACAAAAGAACTATCCTTCAATTCTTGGTCGCCCAGGAGTACTACAAAAGGTACATTCCTATTGTTGGCATATTTAAACTGCTTTTGTATTTTCGCATCGGACGGGTAGACATCACTCTTTATCCCCGATTTTCGCAATTGACTTGCTAATTTTAAGCTAGCCAAGGCCTCCCGTTCCCCAAAATTCAGAAAGAGTACATCCAAGGACTTTTCTAAGGATTTCGGAAACAGGTCTAGCTCTTCAAGCACCATATAAATTCGGTCTAACCCAAAGGATATACCTACACCGCTCACATCCTTTAATCCAAAAATACCGGTAAGGTCATCATAACGCCCACCGCCACCAATAGAACCCATAGCAACTCCATTTGGAGCACTTACTTCAAAAATGGCGCCCGTGTAATAGTTTAGGCCCCTGGCCAAAGTAACATCTATGGTTAAACGTGAAGATTGTAACCCCAATTCATCAATACTTTCTATAATATAGCTAAGTTCTCTTACGCCTTGGATGCCTTCCTCCGAATTCTCGAGTACGACTTCCAGCTGTTTTAATTGTTCGGAGTTACTTCCATACAAATTAAACAAGGGAGTAGCTTTTTCTATGGCTACATCAGAAATACCCTTTTCCCGCATTTCTTTTTTTACACCTTCCTCTCCTATTTTATCCAGTTTATCTAGTGCTACGGTAAAGTCTACCAATAAGTGCTTGGCGCCAATAACTTCTGCAATTCCCGCTAAAATCTTGCGGTTGTTCAATTTTATAGTAACCCCTGTCAATTTTAAGTCAGTAAAAACAGCATCGTACAGTTGTACCAGCTCCACTTCCTGCAAAAGGGAATCGGAGCCAACTACATCCGCATCGCATTGAAAAAATTCCCGAAACCTCCCTTTTTGAGGTCTATCCGCACGCCATACAGGCTGAATTTGATACCGTTTAAACGGAAAATCGATTTCATTCTGGTGCATGACAACATAGCGGGCAAAAGGTACGGTGAGATCGTAGCGTAGGGCTTTTTCAGTAATTATAGGTGCCAAAGAACTTGAATTTTTTGAACTATACGTATAATCATCCACCTTACTGATAAAATCTCCTGAATTTAAGATTTTAAAAATCAACCGATCTCCTTCTTCTCCGTATTTACCTAGTAAAGTATCCGAATTTTCAAACGAAGGCGTTTCAATGGGTAGGTAGCCAAAGGTTTGGAAATGCTTCTTCACAATATCAAAAATATAATTGCGCTTGCCTATTTCCGTTGGGGTAAAATCCCGCGTTCCTTTTGGTATGGATGGTTTTTGTGCCATGTGTTTCTTTTGTTGCCCCTTGGGTGGCTTCGGCAACTCTCAACAAATGCCGTTCTTATTTTTTAATTTGATTACAAAGATAGTTTTCCCCTTAGTCCCCACCAAAAGAGGAAAGGATTTGTTTTTATAGTACAAATGAATATATAGAAATCAGCTACCCAAGAAGCCTATTCCAATACTATTCAAAACATATATTTTTTAACGAAGGGAGCTGATTTATTTATAACAATATAGACTCCCACTTCTGAAGCAAGGGATATTTACATCATCGACTCAAACCACTGGTACAATTCCCCTCTGGTAATGACGGCCCCTTTTTGGATCAAATTAAACTTATCCAAATTCTTATCCTCTGTGTAAGCCTTTGAAGCTGTCATGTACTCCACAAAGTCCGACTGCCAGTTTTTCTTGAACCAGTCGAAACCTGTTTTTGTTGTTAAATCAATTTCTGGATTCATGACCTTTACGGCGATGAGTTTCATTTCTTTTTCCACTAGTTGAAACAAGTGCATCTGTTGGGAAGAAATGTTCTCCAGATACGTAACCTTGTTCAGCACCCCTTCCCAAATAAGGTCGCTAAAGACATCCAATTCATCTTCTGCAACATTTGGGGTATTCTGCTTTATTTTGGCCCACTCCTCGCCTGTAATAGATTGTGTGGCCAAAAAATTGATGAACTCTGGCTGTAATTCTTCCAGTTGTTCTTTTGTAAGACGCGTGTATTTCATCACTATCAAAAAAATAAGCCTTCCAGTAAACTGAAAGGCTTATATGTGTTCAAATTTTTAAAAATTACTTCTTCTCTGCAACAACCTCAAAAGAGAAATCAACTACCACCTCTCTGTGTAGTCTGATCTGTGCATTATAAGGACCAGTTCGTTTAACGGAACCGCCTTGAATGTTAATGAACTTCTTGTCTATCTCATGACCTTCCTTTGCAATGGCTTCTGCCAAATCGGAAACGGTTACTGATCCAAAAAGTTTATCTCCAGCACCAGTTTTTGCAGTTATCTTTAATTCTAACGCTTTTAGAGCATCAGCCACTTTGTTAGCGGCATCTACTACTTTTTTCTCTTTGTGCGCTCTTTGCTTTAAGTTCTCCGCTAAAACTTTTTTGGCCGAAACTGTCGCCATTGCCGCCAAACCATTAGGAATAAGGTAATTTCTACCATATCCGTTCTTCACACTTACTACGTCGTCTTTAAAACCTAAGTTTTGTACGTCTTCCTTTAATATAAGCTCCATGATTCTTTCTCTTTTATTTTAATAAATCACCAACGTAGGGCATTAAAGCTAAATGACGTGATCTTTTCACCGCCTGAGCCACTTTTCTCTGAAACTTCAAAGAAGTTCCCGTGAGCCTTCTCGGCAATAATTTGCCTTGCTCGTTTACCAATTTCATTAGGAAGTCTGGATCTTTGTAATCAACATACTTGATACCGGATTTTTTGAACCTACAATATTTCTTCTTGGTGTTGGTTTCAATGTTCAATGGAGTCAAATACCTGATTTCCCCATCTTTCTTGCCTTTTGCTTGCTGTTGTAATGTAGACATAGTACTTAAGCTTTAGTGGTTTTGTTTCTTGTTCTTCTTCTTTCCGCCCATGATATCGCATGTTTGTCCAGTTTAACGGTCAAAAAGCGCATAACACGTTCATCTCTTCTAAACTCCTGCTCGTAAGGGTTAACTACCTCGCCGGTGTTCGTAAATTCGAACAAGTGGTAAAAGCCACTTTTTTTGTTTTGGATGGGATAAGCCAATTTTTTTAGGCCCCAATTTTCTTTGGAGACCATTTTGGCTCCATTCTTAATTAAGAAATCCTCGAATTTCTTAACTGTTTCCTCTATCTGTACATCTGATAGAACGGGATTCAAAATGAAAACAGTTTCGTAATGGTTCATAATATATTTTATTTTAAGGAGTGCAAAAATAGCCATTATTTTAAAATAATTATAAGAAAACCAAAAAATCTTCGTTATAGGAAGGAAGTTAGACTAAAATATATAAACCAAATCTTAATCTATAATCATTACCAAATACACAATGAACAGTACATTGTTTACATCTTTTGTTGCAGTTAAGCTTGTTTTTTCGGTAATTTGTCGATGATTTAACCCCACAAATCAGCCCTTATGAAGTTAAGAAGTATTGTCGTTGACGACTCGTCCATGCAAAGGATGGCCGTCGCAAAGTTGGTGAACAACCATCCCAACTTAGCCTTGGTAGCAGAGTACAGCAACGCCATCGAAGCAAAAAACGGTATTAAGAACAACGAGATAGACCTTATTTTTCTTGACGTTGAAATGCCGATTATTACAGGATTCGACCTACTGGAGTCACTAGACAACAGTCCTCAGGTAATTTTGATTACCGGAAAACCAGATTACGCTCTTAAAGCTTTTGACTATGATGTAACGGATTACCTACATAAACCCATTACCATGGCTCGCTTTGATGCATCTGTTAAAAGAGCACTTGCCAAGTACGAGCAAGTAAACAGGGTTTTGGAGGATGAAGAACATATTTTTGTAAAGAGCAATCTGAAGAAAAGAAAGGTTATTCTAAATGATATTAAGTGGATTGAAGCCTTGGGAGATTACATTAAATTGGTTACAGATGAAGCCAATATAGTAATCTTATCAACAATGAAGTCTTTTGAAAAGCAACTACCGGAAGATAAATTCTTACGGATTCACAAGTCCTACATAGTAAACTTGGAGAAGGTTGAAAAATTCAACAGTAAAAATGTAGAAGTTAGCGGACGCTCCATACCTTTAAGTAGAAATAAAAAAACGGAGTTGGCGGAAGCCCTTAGTAACGTATAACCTTCCTATGACAAAAAATTACTAAAAAAAACCGCCCATGGGCGGTTTTTTTATATATGGTCTACATTGTAAATTACCCGCACGCTGCGATACATGGATATAGCCTTAAAGGACTTCTCTATTCTTTTGATATTCTGTTTGGTGCGCGCCGCGGAAACATTCTTATCCATTTTTATCAAAACATGTTTTAAATACTGATTGCGTATTCTTGCTATGGGAGGATATTCCGGACCAAGGATATTCCCGCCAAAATTGGTCCGTAAAGCACTGGCAAACCAATCTGCCGCCTCATTGAGTACATTGTAGTTTTTATATTTAAAAGTAATCTTAATGATTTTATTCGCAGGCGGATACTTAAACTGCTCCCGCTCATATACCTGCTCCCTAAACATGCCGTCATAGTCCCCAGAAGTGACCTGCCGTAAGATTTGATGGTAGGGGTTATAGGTTTGTATAATGACCTTTCCCCTTTTCTTGGTGCGCCCCGCCCTGCCCGATACCTGCGTCAATAACTGAAAACTTCTTTCGTGTGCCCTGTAATCAGGAAAATTCAGAAGGGCATCTGCATTCATTACCCCTACTAGGCTCACGTTCCTAAAATCCAGTCCTTTGGTCAGCATTTGCGTACCGATCAGGATGTCCAGCTCTTGCTGCTCAAAATTGGTTATGATTTTTTCGTATGCATGTTTCCCTCTGGTGGTATCTAAATCCATTCGATCTACCTTCGCTCCGGGAAAGAGTTTTAGAACCTCTTGCTCGATCTGTTCCGTACCAAAGCCCTTGGTATCCAAATCCGGACTGCCACAAGCGAGACAACTTTCGGGTATGCCGGCATGATAACCACAATAATGACACCGCAACTGCTTCCTAAATTGATGATAGGTAAGGCTTACATCACAATTGGGACATTGTGGCGTATGGCCGCAGGTGAGGCATTCCAAAACCGGAGCGTAACCTCTTCTATTTTGAAAAAGGATAATTTGCTCTCCAGCTTCCAGTGCATCTGTCATTTCTTCTAGCAGACGTTCGGAAAAGTGACCTTTCATTCGTTTTTTCCGATGTGCTTCCTTAATATCTACCAATTCCATATCTGGCATGAGCACGTTCCCGTACCTTCGTGTTATTTCGGCGTATCCGTATTTCCCTATTTGCACATTATGGTAACTTTCCACACTTGGCGTAGCGGAACCTAATAAAATTTTAGATTTATGGAGATTACCCAACACAATAGCGGCATCCCTTGCATGATATCTTGGCGCAGGGTCAAATTGCTTAAAGGAACTCTCGTGCTCCTCGTCTATTAAAATTAAGCCCAAATGGGAAAAAGGAAGAAATAAGGCCGATCTTGCCCCTATCACAATCTGTGCCTTGGCCTTGGCCTGCAATACATTGTTCCAAACCTCTACCCGTTCCTGCACGTTGTACTTAGAATGATAAATGGCAATTTTTTCGCCAAAATATTCCTGTAGCCTAGCAATAAGCTGTGTGGTCAGTGCAATTTCCGGCAACAAATAAAGTACCTGCTTTTTCTGCTCAAGACATTCCTCAATAAGCTTCACGTAAACCTCTGTTTTACCCGAGGATGTTACTCCTTTTAATAAGGTAACCTTATTGCTATTAAAGGATTTTTGGATTTCGTCAAGGGCCTGTTCTTGGTAATCGTTAAGTTTCTTGGCATCGGACACCTCTTGGCTTTCGTCAAAATATACCCGATCTACCCGTATGCTGTATTCTTCTAAGATGCCCTTTTCTACCAAGGATTTTATAACTGCCTTGGAGCTATTGCTGACTTGCTCCAACTCTATTGTGGAAATAGGTTTCCTAGTCCTTGCTTGCAATTGGAAGAGCGACAGAACCACCTGACTCTGTTTGGGTGCCCTTGTCAAAGATTCCAACAAGGTTTCTAAAGCAGCATCGGATGTGTACACTATACCCAATCGAACATACTTTACCAACTTTGGCCTATATTGTTCAAAAACTTCCTCTTTTAGCTTGATTACTTTTTTTTCCAGTAGACGGTTCAGAGTAGGCAACACATTCTTGCGATCTATAATTGCAGCTACCTCATGCACTTTCAATACAGATTGATGTTGCAAGGCCTCATATACCAAGAACTCGTCGTCCTTAAGGTCGCTTTCATCCACCTGGGTTTCCATGTTCCTTAGCACCAAGGTTTCGCTCTCCAACAGAAATGCGCTTGGCAATGCGCTGCGTACCACTTCTCCCAAAGTACACATGTAATAATCTGAAATCCATTGCCAATGATTCAATTGGATTTCAGTTACAATAGGCGCATCATCCAAAATTTGATGTATTTCCTTGGCTTCGTACACCTCTGGCGGCGTGGCATGGACTTGGAGGACGATACCAGTATAAATCTTTGATTTTCCAAACGGTACCGAAACACGCATTCCAGGCCTTAGTATCGCGGCCTCCCGTACCGTAATACTGTAGGTAAAATGCCTTTCCAAAGGAATAGGCAGTACAACGTTTATAAAATGTACCATACCAGTTCTATTGCACCCTGAGCCAAGTTTGAGTACGATAAATAAAGGCAAGATAGCCCCGGACTTTAAGTTGATCGGGATTGTCGGGGTTTAACCAGATTTTGCAGCGAAAAGTCATGGCCTGTTCCGGATCAAATAAACGATGTCCCTTCCACTCTCCATCCTCGTGCTTTTCCGCGGCGGTAATAATTTCCATTCCAACTACGGGCTTATCCTTTAAATCGTCCTCACATTTAGTGCATTTTGCGTTTTCCTTTCCAGGCTCTAAAATATCCTCTACATAGCCGTATAATAGGCCGTCTTTCTCATATAAGTTGATGATGCCCTTCGGATTACCTGTGCGGTCATCAATCGTTTTCCATTTTCCAAAAACCGACTGAGCGGACAGATTATGGCTAAAAGACAGGATAAATACAAGAAGTACAACGTGCGGGGGATATTTCATTCTTCTTTTTTAGTGATTTTTCGCAAGGAATTCAAAGAGGCGTTCAGTTCAAAACCGAGCAACAAGATATTGGAATTTAACCAGATATAGACCATTAAAATTAATAAACCGCCCAAAGCCCCGTAAAGTTCATTGTATCTGGCGAATTTTTCTATATAAATTCCAAAGAGATACGAAGTCACAATAAACAGAATCGTAGTCATTAAAGCACCCACCGAAAAGAAATGTGCGTGTTTTCCTTCCCGTGTTCCAAAGTAGTACAGGATGGCTGTGGTAAAATAAGATAGTACCAGAAAGAACAAGACTTTTGCAACTTGAATCCCCGTCCTATTTCCCTCCTCCAAGACATAACCACCTAATCTTGACTGAAATTCGTCCAAGTAGCCCAGCACGTAGACTTCAAAATAAATGAACATGACAAAACCAATGATAATCAGTATAGAAAGGATAAGGCCTACCATGAGAGCAAACATATACTGCCTAAAGAAGCTGCGCGTAAGGTCTATATGATATGATGTTTCAAAACCCCCAAAAATAGCACTTACGCCATTGGCAACTAAAAATATGGAAAGAATAAAGGCCGAGGACAACAAACCCCCGCTTTTTTGATTTTTTATCTGTTGAAAAACCTCTCCAAAATATTCTCCCGTAGCTTTGGGTAAAAAGGACTCTAGGAAAAGTTGGAACTGACCTTCAAAGTCGGCATTTTGTATGCTCACATATTCAAAGAGATAAGGCACTAAGGTAACTAAAAATATCAGTAATGGAAACAAGGCCATAAATAGGCTAAAGGCGATTGCACTTGCCCTGGTAGACAAAGTTCCCCTTAAAATGCCCAAAAAGTACATTTCTATTAGATCATAGATAGACAGACCTTCAAAACCGGGTAATTTTATATTCTTAAGTAAGCGCACAAACCAGTTTATGACCGGTATTTTCTCTAATCGCTGTTCTATTTCCAAGGACATTTATACTGCTTTTAAGCTTAAATCCAAATTATAAACGGAATGTGTCAAAGCACCAGAAGAAATATAATCCACACCACACTCCGCATAATGGCGAATGGTGTCCTCGTTGATACCACCCGATGATTCCGTTAAGCATTTAGCGCCAATTAATCGCACCGCCTCCCTCGTGTCCTCATAATTAAAATTGTCTATCAAAATCCGATACACACCTTTGGAAGTTAAAATTTCCCTTATTTCATCTAAGTTTCTTGCTTCCACAATAATCTTTAAATTGCGCCCGGTTTCCTTTAGATAGGCATTGGTTTTATTTATGGCTTTGGTAATACCGCCGGCAAAATCTATATGGTTGTCCTTTAACATTATCATATCGTATAAACCAAACCTGTGATTCTCGCCACCCCCGATCTGTACGGCCCATTTTTCCAAAGCGCGAATGCCAGGCGTGGTCTTTCTGGTATCTAAAATCTTTGTCCCGGTTCCTTCTAAAAGCCCCACAAAAAAATGGGTCTTTGTGGCTATGGCGCTCATTCGCTGCATGGCATTGAGCACTAACCGTTCGGCTTTTAATATGCTCTGTGAACTTCCAGAAACATGAAAGGCCACGTCGCCATATTTTATTGCACTACCATCTTCTAAAATAGTTTCTACTTTTAAATCCTTGTCGACATAAGAAAAAACTTCTTTAGCGAATTCAACACCCGCCAAAATACCTTCATCTTTCACTAAAAGCTTAGCCTTTCCAGTAGCCTCTTTTGGGATACAGGCCAGAGAACTATGATCCCCGTCCCCTACATCTTCACGTATGGCATTTGCAATAATGCCCTTTATTTCTTCTTTAAACTGTTCTTCTGAAATCATATTTATTTTTTCATCCTTGCTAAAATACGAATCCCTTTTGTGAAATTGATTTACTTTTGAAAGTGCACCATAGGCGTTTAATTATAAAAGAGCAGTATCAACCTATGTACGTAATTGAATTTCAATTATTTATATAACTTTTACAAGTGAAACATGACGATAAAATTATTAGCTATTGGCAAAACAGATAGTACAGAATTACAGCAGCTTATTGCGCTATACGAAAAACGGTTGAGCCATTATATCAATTTTGAGTTAGAGTTGATTCCCGATATAAAAAAGACCAAAAATCTGTCCCAAGAGCAACAAAAGGAAAAAGAAGGTGAACTGATCCTAAAAAAATTAACCTCTACAGATGCCCTAGTACTCTTGGATGAAAACGGAAAACAATTTAATTCCGTCGAATTTTCATCCTACCTACAGAAAAAAATGAATTCAGGTATCAAACAATTGATCTTCGCTATAGGTGGCCCGTATGGCTTTAGTGACGCCGTTTACAAAACGGCCACAGGCAAGATAAGTTTATCCAAAATGACATTTTCACATCAAATGGTCCGGCTTTTTATGGTGGAGCAAGTGTACAGGGCGTTTACCATTCTTAAGAATGAGCCTTACCATCATAGTTAGACGCCTAAATATAGATGTTAGACGAGAGAATTTAGTTGATAAAGGTTAGATTTTATTAAGCTTGCACTTTTAACCTAAAAACATACAACCCGAAACTTTTAATTCTTAATACAACACCCTAAACTTAATAGTATTGTCTACTTTTTTAAGTGCCTTTATAACATCTTTATTGTATTCTTTGTCCAAATCTGTAATTACATAGCCGACTTCGCTATCTGTTGATAGGTATTGACTAGATATATTTAATTCAAACTCCGCCAAAACCTTATTGATTTTGGCCATGATACCTGGTACGTTCTTATGAATATGCAAAAAGCGGTGGGCTTTATTTTGCTTAGGTAGCCGAATGTTCGGGAAGTTAACGGCATCTACAGTATTTCCAGAATTTATGTAGTCCATTATTTTATTGGGCACAAAATCTGCAATATCCCTTTGGGCCTCCTCCGTACTTCCCCCTACATGAGGCGTTAAAATTACATTGGGAAAGCCTTGTAGTCGGGTTTTAAATTCCCCGTTGCCCATAGGCTCCTCCGGATAAACATCTACTGCAGCACCTGCTATATGGCCACTTTCCAAAGCATCTGCCAAGGCATCTATATCCACCACAAAGCCGCGTGAAAGGTTAACCAACATGGCACCAGGCTTCATTTGGTTAATTTCCCTTTTTCCGATAAAGTTTTTATTGGCGGGGTTGTCATCTATATGCAGGGTTACGACATCAGATATATTCAAAAGGTCTTCTAAGCTATTGCATTTTTTAGCATTTCCAATAGCCAAACTATCCTCAACATCGTAGTAATAAACACGCATGCCTATAGCCTCTGCCAAGACCGATAATTGCTTACCAATATTGCCATAACCTACAATTCCCAAATTTTTACCACGAACCTCCCTAGACCCAGTGGCTGTTTTCTGCCATTGCCCATTATGTAATTCAGAACTTCTGGCAAATACACTTCGCATGAGCATTATAATCTCGCCAATGGCTAGTTCAACTACAGAGCGCGTATTACTATAAGGTGCGTTGAATACCACCACACCCTTTTTCTTGGCATACTGCAAATCTATTTGGGTCGTTCCTATACAAAAAGCACCTACGACCAATAGTTTATTGGCGGCATCCAGTACGTTTTGTGTTACTTGTGTTTTTGATCGAATACCAAGCACATGTACGCCCTTTATTTTTTCAACAAGTTCTTCTTCGGATAAGCTATGCTTTACCAGTTCTACCGAAAAACCATCTTCTGAAAGGTTATCGAAAGCAGCCGTGTGCACATTTTCCAGTAAAAGGACTTTGATTCTGTTCTTGGGGTAAGATATATTTCGTGGCAAATCGTTAAGGTATAAGAATTCATCTAAATTAGGGGTCACATGGTCGGCCTTGTTAGTGGCCTTTTCCCTGTGTACATTCTCTGTATATGCAAAAAATTTATCGGCAATTCCGGCTTCGCGCATCACATAATCGCTGTAGCCATCGCCAATTACCTGAACTTCTCCTTGAAGATGCATGTCTTTAAGGCATTGTATTTTTCCGTTATGTTGCGATAGCACATTTTTCTCGTCGAAACCTATGATATTACCTGTGCCGTCAAATTTAAAGGTATTTGCATAGACCCTATCCGCGGGAATATTGTATTCCTTAACAATAGGATCAATGAACTCTTTAAATCCGCATGAAATCACATAAATATCATCTGCATATTTCTCAAAGAAATCTTTATTTGAGGCTATGGACTTGGATATTTTATGTCGAAGTTCTTCGACCAAATGTTGCAAATCATTTTTATGTGCGTTAAGCAACTTGATCCGGCTCTCCAAAGATTGGGTGAAGGAGATATCGCCATCTATACCTAGATTGGTTATTCTTTGGATTTCGGCTATTATTTCATTCTTGTTCGCTTTTCCCTCTAGTGTAATTTCGGCCAGCACATCCAAGGCCTCCACTCGTGTTAAGGTACTATCGAAATCAAAAACATATTTTCTTCCCGTGGCTATCATCAATTTAAGCACTTTACGTTAAGGGTTAACCTTTACAGAATTATACAAAAAACATCTAGAATTACAGCTCAAAAGTAAAAATTATATTTCTCCTTTGCTTCCTTTCGTCTGAAATAAAACAAAAACTACCGTCTTTGGTCTAAATTGAAAATATATGACCCTGATTATTGCATATTTATAAAAATATAAAATCGATTTTAGCTGTAATTGATGTACAATAGGCCCGCAATAATCGCCAATCCAAAGCTCACCAGGGTACCTATGAGAATATACTCCGTTAATTTTCGGTTGTTGGTTTCCTTGAGATCGTTAAAACGGAAAACCGATTTTGCCGTGATCAAAAGCCCAATGGCATCCCATCTTCCAATGATAATGAACAAAAGCACGAATAAACGCTCAATAAGACCAATGTATTTGCCCGCATTGGGTAGGGATTTATGATCTGTATTTATCTGATCGGCCATAGGTTCCAATAACTTTCCCATGATAACTGCAGACGGAAAAGTGACGAAAAATACGGCCAAAACCAAGGGCCAATTCAAATTTTCGAACAACGCAATAAAATGTTCCGGTAGTTCGGTGTAAAAGGAACAAGCATAAATGACAAGAATATGTAGAAATTGGTCTATAAAAAAAGGTATACTCTTATTCTTAAACCAAGGGTTGGCATATAGTTTGGCTAGATCTATACCCAAATGAGAAACAACTAGTACCACCGCTATTCTCCAAAGACTTAGGTCCCACAGCACTATAAAATACAGTGCCAAATGAATGAAAACATGAAGGTAAATGTATTTGGATCGGACTTTATTGGCCTCTTTATGAATGACCCATTTTAAGGGTTGTAACATAAAATCGCCGATTAAATGCGCCAACAATAGCTTTACGAAAACTACCATAGGCTATACTTCTTCAATTACCTGTTCATAGTAGGAAACCAACTCCAAGACTAGATCAAGTCGAGCTCTTTTTATCCTTTGGCTTACGGCAGATTGTTTTATCCCTAGTTTTTTGGCTATCTCTTTTTGCGATGCATTTGGGTGGTCCAATACCATTGCCACGATCTCGGCCGAGACCACGCTCCAGTCATCCATAAAATCCAAGGCCAAGCGTAACATCAGATTCAGGGTAAGGTCGTGAGAATGACTCCCTGTGGCAATACTCAGGTTAAGCTTGCTATCTTTTAAGGACTCAAATTTACGCCCAGAGCGTTGATGGGCGGTACCGTTAGATTCACTTACGCCGGTTCCCACATAGGATTCCAGCCCAATCCCAATCCCCATTCTCACATCCAATCCCTTGACCGATTTCAATAAGGCTTTTATTTGTATGGCTGATACCAAGGCATTTTCCTTAGTAACCTTTAGCTGAAACTCATCGCCTCTATATATTTCCCATTGCATTGGGGTAGGTCCAAAACGGTTAAAAAAATCCTTTAGACCCTCTATCCACTGCGATGATGGATGATTTTCCGAATTTATAATATCTCCTGTAATAATTGCTATCATGATAATTAACTATTATGCTAATATACTGAAAAATAAGTTAATATGATAATATTTAAAAATATAAGCGATTTAACGAATAGAATTTTCTCCTGTCTTTTTTAGATAAAGCATCGGTGCATACAGAAAAGAGATTCAAAAATCAAGACTCACAATTCAATGGTCGGACAAAAATAATTACTTCCCAATTACAATCTTTTTCTTTCTACTAATGACTTTTTACCTATCGTTTTTCACTCCTCCATCCTTTCACTTTTAAATCTCCTAACTTCAAAACCATCTTCTCGTACGTCTAAAATATTCCTTGTACTCTTTACCGAATTTAACCAAAAGCAAACGTTCCTCTGGAATGATCTGAAAACGGTTCATATATCCTACAAAGCCCGCAGCAACGAGTGTATTAAAGGCATTGCCAAAAACAAGACCTAGGGCAAGCAATAGTACCAAGAGGGCAAAATACATAGGGTTTCTCGAGAACTTGTAGATTCCCTTGGTAACCAAAACGGCGGCTTTATCCGGCTTTCTCGGATCGACCGTGGTTTTTTGGACAAAGAACTGAATCAAACTCACCAATGCCACGCCTACCGAAACTCCAACAAGGATTTTAGCCATTAGCAATCTTCCGAAGAAATCAAAAAAACCAAATGGCAGTAGGACACTTAAAAGATACATGGCCAAGCCAAAAAGCAGAAATACAACGACTGGGGGCAGTTTTAACTCCATGCCATAAAATTAGTACATTTGAAAGCCACAGAATGGGAAATCTAAAGATAAATTATGGAGTCCACTTTAGCAACGAACTTTTGTTAAGGCTTGACAAAACTTGGCTTTCAATGCATAACAATTTGAACAAACGATTTATAAAACAATTAAATTCTTAACTCATTTCCTCCTTGGCCAGAGTTTTTGGAGGCAACCCAATTATTTAAAATGACATTAGTATTCGCCACTCACAACCAGCACAAAGTAAAGGAAATACAGGCCTTGGTACCACCGCATATTACGGTACTATCATTAGAGGATATTGGTTGTTTTGAGGATATTCCAGAGACCGCCAATACCTTGGATGGCAATGCGAAATTAAAAGCTGACCATGTAACCAAGAACTATATGCTCCCTTGCTTTGCTGATGACACAGGCCTTTTGGTCACCGCACTAGATGGGGCGCCCGGCGTGTATTCCGCGCGCTATGCAGGCGAAGCAAATGATGCCAACGCCAATATGGACAAGCTGTTACAAAACCTTACCAACAAATCGGATAGATCAGCACGTTTTAAAACATCTATAGCATTGAACCTTAACGGAGAAACCCATTTTTTTGAAGGTATCGTAGAAGGTGACATAATACAACAAAAAAAAGGTGACCAGGGATTTGGATACGACCCTATCTTTAAACCGAAGGGCTTCGACCAAACCTTTGCCGAGCTGCCACTAGAAATCAAAAACAACATAAGCCATAGGGGAAAGGCATTCACTAAACTAATAGCATATTTAACTAACTACAAACCATGTTGACATCCAAAAAAAAGAACAAAAAGAAGTAGGCAAAACCAATTAGGTGTAGGACTTAAATGGCAAAATGGGTATGATACCAGGCCTAAAAGAATAGGAAACCCAAGCGGAAGCATATGTTACCGCCACGAAAAAATTTAATTTAGGGATGCGTTTCGTTCAGATCAGTATTGTGCTGGGTGCCGTTTGCATTATCATTTATGATAACCCCAAATTGCAAAAAACCTTTATCCAGCCTATGATTATTACCGGTATCTTGGGTATCATTCTATCTTACTGAGGCTACAGTTTGGCCCCTTAAAAAGTCATTAAATAATAAATTATCCCATCTCATTAATTAGTAGTACCTTTGCCGCCAAATTAACGCCGCTGGTATAGCATGTGTTACGCTGAGTCTAATAGGTTATACGATAATCGCTCTATGTAACATTCTTATTTGCGATTAAGTATAAAATATTATGACAAAGTTTGAAGCACTAGGACTCCAG
Source organism: uncultured Flavobacteriaceae bacterium (assembly GCA_963697395.1). Classification (GTDB taxonomy): domain Bacteria; phylum Bacteroidota; class Bacteroidia; order Flavobacteriales; family Flavobacteriaceae; genus Maribacter. Next base: position 145,975 of record CAVONX010000003.1, on the reverse strand, counting down.
AAGTCCCTATTGGATGCTGTTGCCGACATGGGTTTTGAAACCCCTTCCGAAGTACAAGAAAAAGCCATCCCAATTTTATTGGAAAGCGACACCGATCTGGTAGCACTTGCGCAGACCGGAACGGGTAAAACGGCGGCTTTCGGATTTCCATTAATCCAAAAAATAGATAGCGATAGTAGAACCACACAAGGTTTGATTCTATCCCCTACTCGTGAACTGTGTTTGCAAATTACCAACGAATTACAACTGTACGCCAAATATGAGCGCAACATTAATGTTGTTGCCATTTATGGTGGAGCCAGTATAACGGAACAAGCAAGACAGATAAAAAGAGGAGCTCAAATCATTGTGGCTACTCCAGGCCGCATGAAAGATATGATCAACCGTAGGTTGGTAGATATTTCCAAAATAGATTATTGTGTTTTGGATGAGGCAGACGAAATGCTGAACATGGGCTTTATGGAAGATATCAAGGATATTCTTTCCAATACGCCCAATGAAAAATCCACTTGGCTTTTTTCCGCAACCATGCCCAAAGAGGTAGCTATCATTGCGAAGAAATTCATGCACTCCCCTCAGGAAATAACTGTAGGAACAAAAAATTCAGGTGCTTCAACCGTACAGCACGAATATTACGTAGTTGGTGGCCGAGATCGTTATTCCGCCTTAAAAAGGCTAGCCGATACCAATCCAGATATTTTTTCCGTCATTTTCTGTCGGACAAAACGAGATACGCAGAAAGTAGCGGAAAAATTAATAGAGGACGGTTATAGCGCAGGAGCCCTTCATGGCGACCTAAGCCAAAACCAACGTGATCTGGTCATGAATTCTTTTCGAAAACAACAGATTCAGATGTTGGTGGCAACGGATGTGGCGGCAAGGGGAATAGATGTAGATGATATCACCCACGTTATCAATTACCAATTACCCGACGAAATAGAAACCTATACTCACCGTAGCGGAAGAACAGGACGTGCTGGAAAATCGGGTATTTCCATGGTCATTATTACTAAAAGCGAATTGCGCAAGATAAAGGCTATTGAAAACATAGTAAAGCAGTCCTTTATTGCTAAAAAAATTCCTTCGGGAATGGAAATCTGCGAAATTCAGCTTTATCACTTAGCCAATAAGATAAAGGATACGGAAATAAATCCTGAAGTGGATAGTTTCCTACCTGCCATAAATGACGTATTTAAAGGAATTGATCGCGAAGAACTTATAAAAAAAATAGTTTCGGTAGAGTTTACTCGCTTTTACAACTATTATAACAAAACGAATGACCTCAATTCTTCCTCGGATAGGGATACCAGTTATGAGCGCGGGGAAAATGCACCTAGTAGTGGCGCCGTACGTTATTTTATAAACGTAGGCGAAAAAGATGGTTACGATTGGATGTCCTTAAAGGATTTCATTAGGGATACCGTAGGATTGGGACAAGAAGATGTTTTCAAGGTAGATGTTAAGGAAAGTTTTTCCTTTTTCAATACCGATGCCGAGGTGACCGAAAAAATTCTCGCCGCTTTTACAGAATTTAAGGTAGATGGTAGGTTCGTCAATGTTGAGGTTTCGAAGAGTCCCGGCGGTGGCGGCGGTGGCGGTCGTAGAAGCTCCGGAGGCGGGGGAAGTTCTTACAAAGGAAAACGAAAAGGAAGTAAAGACGGCTTCAGGGATCGTGGCAGCAAGAGTGACGATAGCAGTCGCGGCAATAGCAGAAAAGCTCGTGGTGGATCTTCTAGCCCTAACTCGGGCAAAAGAAGAAGCCAAAAAAAGAAAGGCGATTTCTTTTAGTTAATTGTATATTAAAAAATACGCTTCGGCGTATTTTTTTGTTTTGTTTGTAGCATTAAGCAGTAAGTACATATTTTTTATGGGTAAATTTTTAGCATTCTTTTTCTGTATTATATCGATTGTAGGTTTTGCTCAGGATAATCCGGCAAATAGAAGTATCACTGCAATCGTAATAAATGCCCAGACAGAAGTTACTATGGAAAGTGTACATGTAGTAAATCTTAATCAAGTATCGGGTACCATAACCAATGAACGCGGAGAATTTACAATTCCGGCGGCGGTCAACGATACGCTGTATCTTTCCTTCCTCGGATTCAAATCCCAAAAGATTAGAATAACGAACGATATGTTCAAATTTAAGGATACAAAAATTGCACTAACAGAGCTGGCCTATGCTTTAGAGGAAGTTATCGTAAGACCCTATCAGCTCACTGGCTACTTGGAAATAGATGTTAAGAACCTTCCTATAAACAATGCCTATCAATACAGTATTTCGGGTCTTTCCGTTGCTTACGAAGGCGGAAACAAAAATCCAAGTGCCGTAACCAAAGTTCTAGGAGCTATCTTGAACCCGGCAGATCTTCTTCGCAACCTATTTGGCAAGAAACCAAATCAGATGAGGAAATTACGACAGATGAAAGAAGACGAAGAAATTAGAAATCTATTAGCATCAAAATTCGATAGAGAAACCTTGACCGAATTTTTACAATTGGAAAAAGTAGATATCCAAGACATTTTAAATAATTGCAATTATTCCAAATCATTCATAACAACGGCAAACGATCTACAAATCTTGGATGCCATAAGTAGTTGTTATGAAGAGTTCAAAGTGTTGAACCGCCAAAAATAAAATTTTTCGGTTCCATCTGCATTTTATAGCTTTAGACCAAATATAATTTCAGATGAAAGGCCTAATTGTTTTACTTTCCTTAGTTTTCCTTACCTCTTCCTGTAAGTTAGAAAATAGGGAACCGCTTACAAAAAACGTAACGGTAAAGGATACTATAGTAACCCCTGAAAAAAAGGTGCCATTTGTTTGGGACGGAGCAAACATCTATTTCTTGCTTACGGATAGGTTCAATAACGGAAATCCAGATAACGATATAAATTTTGAGCGAAGCAACCCAACCGGAAAACTAAGAGGTTTCATGGGCGGCGACATACAGGGTATTACAACTAAAATAGCCGAAGGCTACTTTAACGACCTTGGCATAAATGCCATATGGTTTACCCCTGTTGTGGAACAGATACATGGCGACACCGACGAAGGTACAGGAAACACCTACGCCTATCATGGATATTGGGCAAGCGACTGGACCTCCCTAGACCCTAATTTTGGAACGAAAAAGGACTTAGGTACCTTGGTAGAAACAGCACATAAAAAAGGAATCAGAGTGCTAATGGATGTTGTTCTAAACCACACCGGTCCCGTAACGGACCAGGATCCAGTTTGGCCAAAAGAATGGGTCATAACCGATCCAACATGTGAGTTTACCACCTACGAAAACACCACCAATTGCACCCTTGTGGATAATTTACCAGATATCCTTACGGCTTCTGATACACCTGTGGAAATACCCGACGCCCTCTTGGCCAAATGGAAAAAAGAAGGTCGATTAAGCACCGAACTCGATGAACTTCAATTATTTTTTGATCGTACCGGCTACCCAAGGGCTCCACGGTTTTATATCATGAAATGGCTTACAGATTATGTTCATGAATTTGGGATTGACGGCTTTAGGGTAGATACGGTAAAGCATGTCAACGAAAATGCTTGGACAGAACTCTATACCGAAGCATCCTACGCCTTTGAGACCTGGAAGAAAAAACATACCGATGAGGTATTGGACGATGCTCCCTTTTATATGATGGGCGAAGTATATAATTATGGAATCTCTGGTGGAAGGGAATTTGATTTTGGCGATAAAAAAGTAGATTATTTTAACCATGGCTTCCACAGTCTTATCAATTTTGAGTTGAAGAACGATGCCTTAAATTCTTACGAAGATATATTTGCGAAATACAGCAAACTCTTGCATACCAAGTTAAAGGACAAGGGCGTGGTAAACTATTTGACTTCCCATGACGACGGCCAACCCTTTGATAAGGAGCGTAAAGATCCAATTCGGGCCGCCAATGTACTTTTACTAACCCCGGGCGCATCGCAAGTCTATTATGGGGACGAAACCGCTAGAAGTTTGGTTATCGACAGCACACAGGGCGACGCCACACTGCGTTCATTTATGAACTGGGAAGAATTGAATAGCAAGCCGCAAAACCAAAAGACCTTGGCGCACTGGCAAAAACTGGGAAAATTTAGAAATAACCACCTTGCCATCGGGGCAGGGAAACATGAACAGCTATCAAAAACACCCTACGTTTTTAGCAGAACTTATATTAAAGACAATTATAAAGATAAAGTTGTGGTTGGCCTGGACCTTCCAAAAGGTAAAAAATCGCTCTCGGTAAAAGGTTTCTTTGGCGATGGCACCACTCTGTTTGACACCTACTCTAATACCGAAGTGGTAGTTAGCAATGGTAAAGTAACCTTAGAAAACGATTTTGATATTGCCTTATTGGAAGTAGTAGAATAAGGAAAATGGGGCTTTTTTAAGCTGATATTTGTCCCAGTAGGTAAATGAAGTATGGGAATTGGAAGACGGTCGTTTATAAGAAAGATTGATAGTAGGGCTAACAGGATTGATAGTGCTTACAGCATTAGATGCTTTTTGGTTTGAAAAATATATCATTCATTGGACAGAATTTGATATCTCTGAAAATAATAAAGAACCAATATCCGTAATTCAGCTTTCTGACATTCACTTGAACGAAGTTAATTTCTCGCTGAAAAATATAGCCGAAAAGGTAAATTCGTTGAATCCCGATATTTTGCTTTTTACAGGGGATACCGTCGCAAGAAGTCGCTATTTTGTGAACCTTGAAGATTTGTTAACCTTATTTGACAACAACATCCTAAAAATTGTCATTTTGGGCAATAAAGAATATTCCAGTAAAATTTCCATTCCGGATTTTGAAAGTATTTTTAAAAAACATAATGGTATTCTTTTGGTAAATGAGAATTATGTTTTTACCAAAAACGATAGATCAATAAACGTACTTGGCTTGGATGATCTTATTGGAGGACAAGCAGATTTTTCAAAGGCTGTTAAAACTATAAACGACAAAAATTTAAGTACTATCATTTTATCTCATTGCCCAGCCTACAAACATAACATCGACCTCCTTAATCAAAAAGAAAAAGTGAATTTGAAAGCCATTATCTCTGGGCATACACATGGTGGGCAAATCACTTTTTTCGGAAAGAAAATCTATACTCCTGGTGGTAGCGGACCATACTTAAAAGGTTGGTACGAAAATGAAGAATCAAAAATGTTTGTATCCAAAGGTATTGGTACGACCATTCTCCCTGTACGTTTTTTTGCCCGGGCAGAAGTGTCTATATTTCATGTATAGAAACCATTTCCGGTATTGGAATGTAATGCTAGAAAACGATTTTGATTTCGCTATAGTGGAATTAAAAGATGAAGTGCAAATAAGTTTACAAAAACAAAAATAGTGTCCTAAAATCTTGTGCAGTAAAACAGTATCCCAATCTCCTTTTTTGGAATTACGTTTCATCAGAATATTGCACGACTAGCTCATCGATACTTTTAATGGATTTTTTTGTCCAATACAAAGGTCATCCCAGTTTTTCCGCATGGGTGAGCTTCCAAGGTAGGTCGATTTCCATAACTAGATTACTTAAATGTGGTAGTATAATTGCCGCTGCTACAGAAATATTCAAACTTTCGGTTAAGCCTTTCATAGTTGTTTTCAAAAATCCGTAGGCCTCCTTTAGTACTTCCCTGCGTTAGGCAACCATAACATTTGTATCCTGCCTATTTGTATTTAGGTTCTCTATCAAGTGAACTTCCCCCATACTAAAATTATCACAATACCGAATTACCGCACTTGTATTATGCATGTGTAAGAGACATCCTCGACAGCTACCGTAATATATTAGGCGCGCCTGTTTAAGACAGAAATAAAGCGGTCATGACGTTTTTCGGAAATAAAACCCTCCAAATAGGTCAAAAGTTCCAGTTCATCCATAAAACCAAAAAAATAAAAAGTATATTTTTAAGGCAAAATACAAAACATGAAGCACATCGTAGTTTTAACAGGAGCAGGAATAAGTGCAGAAAGTGGACTAAAAACCTTTAGGGATGCGGATGGTTTATGGGAAGGACACAATGTGATGGAGGTAGCAACACCGGAGGGCTTTGACAAAAATCCAGCTTTAGTGTTAGAATTTTACAACCAAAGACGAAAACAATTGCTACAGGTAGAGCCAAATGCCGCACATGAAGCTTTGGTAGCCTTGGAAACCATATTTAAGGTAGATATCGTTACTCAAAACGTAGACGACCTTCACGAAAGAGCGGGAAGCACAAATGTACTGCATCTTCATGGAGAGCTTTTAAAAGCTCGCAGCACTGCTTCCGGCTCCAAAATAATTCCATGGCCAAAAGATATAGTACTAGGAGACGTCTGCGATCAAGGTTACCAAATGAGGCCGCATATCGTTTGGTTCGGTGAAGCGGTTCCCTTGCTGGAAAAAGCCATCGAAATCACAAAAAAAGCTGATATCCTACTAATCATCGGTACATCTATGCAAGTATATCCCGCTGCCGGTTTAATCGATTTTGTCCGTTATAATGTTCCTATATATTTTATTGACCCGAAACCGTCCATTTCGGAACAAAGCAGAAAAAATTTGAACATACTGTCATCCAGTGCTACTTTGGGCGTTCCCAAATTGGTACGTAAATTGTTGGACGAAGTGAATGCGTAATCTATAAAGTGAGCATCTGGTATATCCAAAAAATAAATCGAAGGAGGTCAATGTCAGAGGATGAGCTTTACGACAAATTACGGTACCTAGACCATACGCGGGAAAAGCGCCGTAAAATGGCCAAGGTAATCCTAGACGAGCCGCGCTTAATTGAACCATTACTCGCTATAATTTCTGCTGTGGATGACCCAATAAGCTGCCGTGCAAGTTGGGTTTTGGAAAGGGTGGCACGGCAAGATATAGCGCACATATACCCTCATCTAGAACGTTTCACGGCTCTTGTGCAAAAAGTACGACTAGATTCCGCAGTGCGGCCCATGGCCAAAATAAGCGAACTTCTAATGCAGGCCTATTTTTCAAAAACTCCCAACCCTGCCCATCAGCGTTTAACCAGCGAACAACTAGAAAAAATAACGACAGCTTGTTTTGATTGGCTTATTGGAGAACACAAAGTAGCTGCACAAGCTTATGCCATGCATTCGCTACTCCTTTTAGGCCTAAAATTTGATTGGATACATCCAGAACTGAAAATAATCTTGGAACAAAATTACGCCAGAGGCAGCGCGGCATATAAGGCACGCGCGAGAATGACCTTAAAGAAACTGAAATAGCCTTCGTTTTTGTTTCCTTAATAAGTTAGCTATTTTGAATATCAGGCAGAAGACAGAACCTCAATCAATACTCTTGAAAAAGTTGACACTATTAAATGCCGATGTCCAAAACTCTTTTAACGCATCCTTTTAAACCGCGAAGGTAATAGGTATCTTTGTATGCTTTAATACGAACCAATCCTGCACAGTATGTCCTTGAACGAACTAAATGCCATATCTCCTATTGATGGTCGGTATAGAAACAAAGTAGCTAACTTAGCACCTTATTTTTCAGAAGAAGCACTAATTAAGTATCGAGTGAGGGTAGAAATAGAATATTTTATTGCGCTCTGCGAGATTCCATTACCACAGCTCACAGGTTTTGATGCTTCCAAGTTTGATGCCTTACGAAAAATCTACCTTAATTTTGATATTAAGGATGCACAAGCCATTAAGGATATAGAAAAAACCACCAACCATGATGTGAAGGCGGTTGAATACTTTATAAAAAGTGCATTTGACACCCTTGGACTTTCGGCATTCAAGGAGTTTATTCATTTTGGATTAACATCACAGGATATTAACAATACGGCCATTCCGCTTTCTATCAAGGAAGCCATGAACGAAGCTTACGTACCTCAGTATTTTCAAGTGCTGGAAAAATTGGAGGAACTCTCAACCGCATGGGCAGCTATTCCAATGCTCGCCCGAACACACGGGCAACCTGCATCCCCTACTCGACTTGGAAAGGAAATCGCTGTCTTTGTTGTGCGTCTAAAGGAACAGTTTAATTTATTGAACGATATTCCAAGTGCCGCTAAATTTGGTGGTGCCACAGGAAACTTCAACGCTCATAAAGTGGCCTACCCACAAATTGACTGGCAGGCCTTCGGAAGCACATTTGTTCAGGAAAAATTGGGACTTCAACATTCTTTCCCCACTACCCAAATTGAGCATTACGACCATATGGCGGCTCTTTTTGATACCCTTAAACGCATAAATAACATAATCCTGGATCTAGATCGAGATTTCTGGTCTTACGTCTCCATGGACTATTTTAAACAAAAAATAAAAGCTGGCGAAGTCGGTTCTTCTGCTATGCCACATAAGGTGAATCCCATTGATTTTGAGAATTCAGAAGGTAATATAGGCATGGCAAATGCTATTTTTGAGCATTTATCGGCCAAATTGCCCGTGTCGAGATTACAACGGGATTTAACGGATAGTACAGTGCTAAGAAACGTTGGTGTCCCTTTTGCACATACCCTAATCGCTTTTCAGTCTACATTAAAAGGATTAAATAAACTCCTCTTGAATAAAGTGAAATTTGAGCAGGACCTAGAAAATAATTGGGCAGTAGTAGCTGAAGCCATCCAGACCATTTTACGGCGAGAAGGCTATCCTAATCCGTACGAAGCGCTAAAAGGTTTAACACGCACCAATGAAAAGATAAACCAAGCCTCTATTAGTAATTTCATAGATACTTTAGAAGTTTCGGTAGCCATTAAAACGGAATTAAAAAATATTACACCCAGCAATTATACCGGAATATAAAAAAAGAGCTCCGAGAATTGAATCTTGGGGCTCTTTTTATACATATGCCTTTCGAAGGTTAATTAAGCATTCTTGTGTATTTCCACAGAGTGCGGGTAAGGTATTTCGATACCTGCCTTATCCAATGCCAATTTACAATTCTCATAGGTAGCAAAATAAACGTCCCAATAATGCTCTGGCTTACAGAATGGACGCACAGCAAAGTTTACGGAGCTATCTGCCAATGCCAGGACATTTACAGATGGTGCTGGATCTTTTAAAACCAAGGGATTAGATGACAATACGTCCAAGAGCACCTCCTTGGTCTTTTTAATATCTTCACCGTAACCCACACCTATTACAATATCTACACGAATTTTACCTTCAGCTGTATAGTTAACAATGTTTCCGTTGGCCATGGTACCGTTAGGAACAATAACAAGTTTGTTTTCCGGGGATACCAATTTGGTTGTAAAGATTTCTATTTCCTTCACAACACCTAAAGCGCCCTGGGCTTCAATTAAATCACCAATCTTATAGGGTTTGAAAATCATTAATAGAACACCGCCGGCAAAATTGGACAAAGAACCTTGTAGCGCCAAACCAACGGCCAAACCGGCTGCGGCAATTACAGCTGCTAAACTTGTAGTTTCTACTCCCAAAGTAGAAATTACCATAATAATCAAGAATATTTTTAGGGCCCATGACACCAAGTTCATCAAGAATTTTTGAAGTGACTCGTCATAACTACCTTTGGCCATTGTCTTTCTTAGGACACCCACTATTTTTTTAATGATCCAAGATCCGATCATATAAATGACAATCGCTCCAATAACCTTGGGGCCATAACTTGTAACAAAATCAATTCCTTTGTCTATCCAGACTTCTGCGTTTTCCATACTTATTTTAAGGTTTAGTGTTCGTGATGTTCAATTATTAAGACACCAAAATATTCATAAGGTCACACTTTTCACACAGGTAAATTTAATTTAATGTCCAAAAAAAAACTGCTTTGCGTCAACAAAGCAGTTTCTTTATACCCCTTGGAATTTATCCTTAATTCTTGAACAGTTCGCTAAATTGGCCAAATTGTTCTACATCGAAATCGGATTTTTCCAATACTTTAAGGAACTGCCCCAAATGGGCAGGATTCATATCCTTACCCAAGACCCTCACAATCGCGAAACCCTTATCCTTATTATCTCCAAAAATGATTACCTCATCAATAGCATCATCAGCCCCTTTGAATCGAATACTGGCTTTGCCAAAACCGGTGTTCATTTTCATAAGTTCTTCGTAGGTTTCATCATCCAATATCCCCTCAACTTTTGCCTTTTCCACTTTATAGATTTCGGTATTTTCAGGTGTTATTTTAAAGGCCAATACATTGAGTTTCCGTAGGGATTCGTAAGCTCTCTTTTGGTCAGGGGACAATTCGGCCAAGTCGGTATTTAATAAGCTCGTAGGAATGTCAAAAGCCAAAAAATTTGGATTTTCGGTATTGTCTACATAATATTCCTGAAGACTTTGGTCAGACGAACAGGAGCAAATTACCACAGCAATTAACGCTAATATACTTTTTGTTATTTTTCGCATCGACTTTATTTTAAGTTATTCATAGAAAAAAACTATTTGCCAGCTTTGTTGAGATCTTTTGGTAAGTTCATTTTATTTGTTAGGGTTCCAATTTTATTCAAATCAATATCACCTGTAAGACTTACCAAGACCGTTTCCAATTGTCGCCCGTGGTTTCCTATTTTGGTATTTTCCAACCCGGAAACGAACATCAGCAGTTCGCTCACATGGTCTTTCTTGTTACCGTCCCGTACATAAAATTTTACGTTTACGTCCTTGTCCTTTACCCGCATTAATTCTTCCAGTTTGGCAGATTTAAGGTATTTTTTTACCGTATTGGCCATGTCTGCCGATACCGCTGCATCCTCTGTCATAAAGACCTTTACACCGCTTAGGCCACTTGCGACCTCCATAAACTCCTTTGCTTCGGCATCATCACTAATGGCACCTATATTAGACGCCAATTCTATAAGGCCCTTGTTTATGATAATGGCCCCAACATTGTCCATATCCTCATACTTGTCAAAAATAGACTGTGAGAACCCAAATATGGGTAAAACGGCTATTGCAATAACTACTACTACTTTTTTCATGATTGTTGTTTTTGTTCCTTCCCATTATTTTTAAGGAAGGATGATTTATAGATTGATGAATTGAAATTCTTGTTTACTCGTAATCAAACCTTCTAAAAAACGCTTATGTTCAAGGTGCTTATTCTATTGATTACGGCTTATATATCTTAAATTGGTCCGATATCTTAACGTTTCCCCAAAGCTTCCCCGAACTTACATCTTTCGCAAGACACTACTAATTCTTTTTTGATGCCTTCCCTAGTTGGTCACCACCGGGCAAATCCATTTTATCCGTTAATTTGGAAACCGATTTTAGATTGATGTCCCCCGTTAAGGAAAGCAGGACCGTCTCCATTTTTTTTCCGTTTATGTCAATGTCCATATCCTTCATTCCGGTGACGAACATTAAAAGTTCCTTTACATGATCCGAATCCTTTCCTTCCTTAACGTAAAATTTAACGTTGGAATTTCCGTCCCTTATGCGCATCAACTCCTCAAAAGATGATGTTTTTAAACGATTGGTGACCCAGCTGTCTACATCGTTAGTAATGCCTACGTCTTCAGTTGTAATTACTTTAAAACTTGTGATTGAATTGACAAGATCAAAAAATTCCTTTGCTTCGGGGTCATCTGAATTTACACTCATTTTCGCCAACATCTGAAACATCTTGGGCTGCATAGCCACAAAGGTAACCTTGTCATCGTCCTCGTATTTATCAAAAATATCCTGTGCATGCGTAAAATAGGGCGCTATGGCCAAAACGGTTAATACTAGTATCTTTTTCATTTTATTTATTGTTTAATTAAAAATTTATTTGTGTTTTTTTCAAATTCCTGTAAGTAATTTAGTTGCTCGGTGCCTTTATTAAAATTCATGGCTAGTAAAGCGAATGCCTCTTTTGCAGATGCTATTTCGGCTGCCGTGTACACTTCTTCTAAACTTTCTGGTGCGGCATTGGTCCTAGTAGTAAAGTAAAACCCGACCATAAAGACTACTACTGCGGCCAAGGAAGCCCATTTATATATTTGGTGCTTGGATCCTATACTTACCACTTTTGTATAACGTTCTTCCTTTGCCTCTGAAAAATATCGAAACATTGGAGTGTAACGTTCTAAATGGGTGGCTACTTGATCGCTTAAAAAATAAGCCTTTAAGGTTTCTTCCTCCGCTAGGGTAGTGCTTGCCTCAAAATATTTTTTCAGTAATTTTTCTATGTTATCCAATTCCATAACTATGTTTTTCCATTAATTTATCCCGTACTGTTTTTCTTGCTCTGGATAAGGCCACTCGTATTGCGGTGGGTTTCATATCCAATAAAGCTTCTATCTCTTCGTATTCGTACTGCTCCACATCCCGCAACTGTAACACCAATTTTTGTTGTTCCGGCAAGGAAGCCATAATACGTTGCATCCAATCTATACTGTCTTTATCCTCTAGTTGTCGTTGCAAGGAACTCGTATCATCTGTATAATTGCTATGAACCAATTTAAGGTTGCCCGCCTGTTTGGATTTCAATCGATCCAAACAAAAATTCTTTGTCATGGTCATGGCAAAAGCCTCTACGCTCTTATACCCTTCAATCTTATTTTTCTTGGACCACAACTTTAGCAAAACTTCCTGTGTGGCATCCTCGGCTTCTTCATTGGAAACCAAAAGCCGTTTTGCCAACCGGTACAACTTATCCTTAAAAGGCATGACCACATTTAGAAATTCCGATTGTTTCATTGTTATTGGTTGTTCCTTAACCCAATTAAGAGTTTATATAAGCAAGACGAAGTTCAACGAATTTTGTTACAATTAATTTTTTTTGAGTAGATATAAAAGTAAATTTAACATCCCTACAGACGCAATTAGCGTATATAAATGGAAGAAAAAATATAATTTATAACTTTAACGACTCAGAGAAGATTGAACTATTGCGCATATTTTGCTTTAACCCCCGAAAATGACGATTACTATGAAAAAGTACTTTTTGATGTTCCTAGGTCTAGGCCTAGTTTTTAATTCCTGTAAAAAAGATGATGACGGTCCTGTTGTTAAAGAAGAGGTGGTCGAAGAAATTGTTCTGGAAAACGAAATAAGCGATTTCGTTTGGGCTTCAATGAATAGCTGGTATCTGTGGCAGGATGAAGTTTTAGAACTAGGTAACGACCGGTTTGCAACCACTAATGACTATTATACATTCTTAAATGGGTTTGGAACACCAAGAGGTTTATTCCAGAGCCTTAGGTCACCAAAGGACCGATTTAGTGTTATAGTTGATGATTACGATATTCTCTTTAATTCCTTTGCCGGTGTCTTTAAGACCAATGGTGTAGAGTTTTCCCTTACAAGACCACCGGAAGGCGGTAATAAGGTAGTTGGTGTTGTCCGCTATGTTGTAAACGGTTCAGATGCCGCAACAAAAAACATAAAAAGAGGAGATATCTTTTATGCGGTAAACGGAACCCAACTAATTGCCGAAACGGATGACGAAGGCAGTATTACATTTAGTAATCTTGATCTCTTAAACCCGGATGTCATTACATTGAACTTTGCTACGCTGACCGAAGATGCTCTGGTACCCAATGATATTAATATCGAGGTTGTTAAGCAGGAGATTACCGAAAATCCGGTACATATAGTCAAAACTTTGGATATCAACGGTACTAAAGTTGGTTATCTTATGTATAATAGCTTCACAAGTAATTTTGACGATGAGCTAAATGAAGCTTTTTCCCAATTAAAAAGTGAAGGAGTAACAGAGTTGGTATTAGATCTTAGATACAATCTAGGGGGATCCGTGCAGTCTGCCACTCGTCTGGCCAGTATGATTACAGGACAGTTTAACGGAGACCTTTTTTCCCGCGAACAATGGAATTCCAATTGGCAGGGTATTTTTGGGTCAGAAAATAACTTCGTAAATACTATAGAAAACACTCCGATCAACAGCCTTAATTTAAGTTCGGTTTATATAATTGCTACGGATGACAGCGCTTCGGCGAGTGAGTTGGTCATGAACAGTTTAAAGCCCTACATCAGTGTTGTACACATTGGCGATAAAACAAGGGGGAAAAATGAATTTTCTGTAACCTTGGTGGATAATCCTGAACAAGCATTTAGGCAAACAGGTCAACCAGACCTGCCTATTCCCTTTATTGTGCTGGGCGGAAATTTCAATACTTTAGAAAGTGCTAATCCAAACCATAAATACGCCTTACAGCCCTTGGTGGGGACTAACGTAAACGCAGACGGTTTTGGGGATTTCACCAATGGCCTTTTGCCAGATTTTCTGCTTCGGGAGTCTTTTGGAAATCTAGGTCAGTTAGGAGAGCAGGGAGAACCCTTACTTGATCTGGCCTTACAACAAATAACAGGTTTAAGTAGTAAGACATTGGACATTGAGGTTCCCGAAGCCATGAATATTAAAACTATCTCGAGTTCCAATAGATTAAAGCCGTTTAGGGAGATTTCGGTTTACGACATAAAACCATAATCACACCTTAGAAGAAAGTAAGATATTGCGGCCAAGCCCTAAACAATTATGAAAAAGTTATTCTACCTATTCACTTTTATAGTTATTTCTTCCTGCTCCAAAGATAAAGAGCTAAACATTCCCGGAACGGTAAACCCAAATCCGGATGCGGGTGTAGAAGTCCAAGATTTTATGTGGAAGGCTATGAACTTTTGGTACTTCTGGCAAGAGGACGTGCCCAATTTAGCCGATGATCGCTTTGTAAACACCCCGGAAGGTGTTACCGAATACACTGCTTTCTTGGATTCTGAGGACAATCCAGGACTTTTTTTTGATAATAAACTATTGTTTTCAGAAGACCGTTTTAGTTTCTATAATGAAGATTATAAAGTGCTGACACAATCCCTAGCCGGTATTTCTAGAAGTAATGGTTTGGAATTTGGTCTGGTACGTTTTCAAAATAGCGAGAATATTTTTGGATACGTCCGCTATATCGTTCCCGGTTCGGACGCGGCCTCCAAAAACATCGCAAGGGGAGAACTTTTTACAGGCGTAAACAATCAGGCTCTAAATTTGGATAACTACACTCAATTACTCTTTGGAGAAAACGATACCTACACCTTAAATATGGCGGAATTTATAGACGGCCAAGTGGCTGCCAATGGTAAAGAAGTGACACTAGAAAAAGAACAAACGCTTGCCGAAAACCCAATATTTATTTCAAAATCCTTTGAAATCAACGGAGAAAAAATAGGATACCTGATGTACAATCAATTTACCAACGAATACGATGCCCAGCTTTACAACGCTATGGCAGGATTGAAAGCCGGTGGTATCACCAATCTTATTATAGACCTTAGGTATAACCCGGGCGGTTCCGTGAATACAACACGCTTATTGGCTAGTATGATCTATGGGACGGACAAATCCAAGTTATTCCTTAGAAAGAGATACAACGATAAACTACAACCCGAGTTTGACAAAGACCAACTAGAGGTTTACTTTACGGATAAAGTAGGCGGTACAACCATAAATTCGTTAGGACTAAATAAGGTGTATGTATTGACTTCGGCTAGTTCCGCTTCGGCCAGCGAATTATTAATAAATAGTTTAGAACCCTATATGGACGTGGTACAGATAGGCGATGTAACGCGTGGGAAGAATGAATTTTCCACCACCTTAGTAGATGACAGGGACAACTCCTATCTCTATACGCCCTCCCGAGTAAACCAGATTAACTCTAAAGTGCAATGGGCTATTCAACCCTTGCTGGGCAGAAATGAAAATGCAGATGGTTTTTTTGACTATACCAGTGGTTTAGTACCCGATATTGAATTAAAAGAAGATTTGGCCAACCTTGGTATTTTAGGCGACGAGAATGAACCTTTGCTGGCAAGGGCTATTCAAGAAATAACCGGTAGTACCGGCAAACGCGATTTTACAGTATCGGTACCGGTAGATATTATAAGTAGTTCAAAAGCATTGAGTCCTATGGGAGAACGTATGATAGACGATACCCATTATTAGGTTACGGAATAAAATAATAAAAAAAGGACTATGTGATACCTAGTCCTTTTTTTAAGATTTTTTGGTAGAAGTTCCTAAAAACCGAATGCTCCATTAAAATAAACGGCACCGGGAACAATGGAAACTTCCAAGGAAACATCTAATCTACCGCTAACTAGATCATATACCTCCAAAGAACCATTACTGGCAAAATCCTTGGCATTTAAACCGTAGAGCTTTCCATTGTAGGCAGTCATATTGTAAAAAGAAAACCCGCTGAACATTACTGCCGAAAATATTTCGGTAGATGTGGTATTAGTAAAAAAGACATCCCCGTTGATGTAATAATACAAAGCATCCTCATCTGTTGACAGCATTTCAGGATGCTCCGTTTGGGCAAATGAAAAGGTAGTTTCCAAGGTATTCGTTGTCATATCTATTTTATCCAATTGCCCTGCGGTTTCATTACCTGTCCAAGCCGGATTTCCACCAGACAGCACCCACAAAGCACCTGCCGCAAATTGCATGGAATTTGGCCTATCACCTACGGTTATGGTGTTATCGATGTTGTTGGTATTAGCGTTAATTATTGTTACAATATTATTTTGACCGAACCCTCCCCTATGGGCAACGTAGACATAATTCTCACTTGCCAGTATGGTCTCGGGACCTTCGGGCACTGGAAACATATCGGCTACGGTGAAGGTTTCCAAATTAACGATCGCAATATAATCATCCTCGGCATTGGAACCATCACCCCAATTGGTCACATAGCCCTTGCCATTGGCGAAGGCCATGTATCTCGGATTTAGAAGTCCGGCATCAATAGTTGCTACCGACTCAAAGGTATACCGGTTCACAACTTCGATTTTTTGGGAATTGTTTACTATAATATAGGCGAGATTGTTGTTAAATGCCATACTCTGGGCCGTATCGCCCAAAGGGGCAGCGTTCACTTCCCTGAATATTCTGTTGGTCGTAGTTTCCAAATCTTGGGTTACGAAAGAAACGGAAGCATTTCCGCCTAAGAAACTGCCTTCGTGCAGTACTAAAATTCCATTTTCATATGCAAAAGAATCATTATCGGTTATGGTAAGGGTCACGGAGCGGGTAGGTTCAGAAAACTCTAAGGGACCATCCGCAATTCCTTCAATCCCCGTTATGTTGATAACCAATTGGGTACTGGGTGCCACTTCGTCATCATCGATCAAAACTACAATTTGACTCACCTTTAGTTCCCCTGCTTCAAACATGACACGTCCAGACAAAGGTTCAAAATCCTCTCCCGCAATCGCAGTCCCTAAAACTTCATAAATTAGTTCCACATTATTGGAAAAGGCTCTACTAGCACTGAAGGTTATTACTATACTACCATCACCTTCACTGTAGGTTTCTTGGTCTGACGACACCTCAAGAGAGGTGAAGATTTCAGGTTCATCATCGTTGTTACATCCTGCAAATACAATACCAGCCAGCATTGCGATACATACAATTTTAATAGTTCTCATTGTTTTCTTGATTTGTGTTGTCATGTTTAAAAATTAAAGACAATTTGAGTTTGAATATATCTATTAGGCATGGGTCGTAAGGCGACGTTTTCGTAGTACGTATTAAAAAGATTGTTCAAGTGTTAGGCCAAAGCGGTATTGCAACCTACCTTGACTTTTTAAAGCATAAGTAACACCAGTATTCGCAATCTGATAGCCTTCCAATTCCCCACCAATAATAGAAACCGGTCCATTGTACATATGCTGGTAAAACAACGCGAAATTGGAAAAACTATAGGCAAACGACGCATTTCCCCTGTGTAAGGGAACATAAATTAGTTGTTGCTGCCTAGCGCTGTCCTCGGAGACAGTGTAGGCATAATTCGTCCTAAAATCAATTTTTTGATTTTTTCCTATGGATTTCTTAAAGGCCAACGCTACCTCCACCCCATAAATCCGAACAGCATCAACGTTTTCCGGTTGCCAAAGGCCACCAGTATTGGGCAACCAACGGATCATATCTTCAGTGACAATGTGATACGTGTTTAGATTGAAGGAGAACTCATTAAAAAGAAATTGTTGACCAAGATCGAACTGATAGGATTGTTCCGGTACCAAATCTAGATTACCTCCGGGCTGCCAATAGAGGTCGTTAAAAGTAGGCATGCGAAAATTTCGGGAAGCATTAAATTGCAACTGATAGGATTTACCAAAATCATAACTACCCGCCCAGGCAAAAACAAAGGGTGCCGTAAAATCAGAAGAAACATCTTTCCGTAGGCTCAGATTATAGCGGGCTTTTGAGTTTATACTATGCTTAAGGACAGACGTCAGGGCTAAATCGTTTCGTTGGGGAGTGCCAAAACTGCTGCCGTTGGCGCTAAAGTTGTTGTATTCCAAGAAGGAATTGAGCCGAAAAGCGTCGGACAGTACCACATCCAATTCGTATCGGGCGAGTAGCGTTGTGACCCGTCCGTCGGAAGACATATCGGAATCCTTATTTTCATAATACTTGAAGGCCTCATATAAATGGGCCACTTTTAATCTGCCAATTGCCCCTTTTCCAAAATTGGACCACTCTAATTGGGTTCTGTATTGGTTGTCCTCGTACCTACTCCGCCCTAGCGCTACCAAATTTCCGGATAGGTTTCTATCGCCGATAAAACTCTGGTGGTAGAATCGTAGCACGTTCTTATCGTTCAACAAGTAACCGGCATTGGCATTAATGTTCACGTTCTCGAACTGGCCGTTTTCATTACGTTCATTCGTTTCCAAGTACTGATAATCGTTTTCAGAACTATTATAATTCACGCCAATGCTGCTAGACCATCGACCTGTACCAAAACTGTTGTTATAGTTGATGCTACGGGTATCAAAACTTCCATAACCCGTAACTACTTGATGGTCAAGATGCTTTTCAAAGGTTAGATCGTTGTTCAAATGAACCGACCCACCAATGGCTCCCGTACCAAACTGCACGCTGCCGCCTCCGCTACGAATGGCCACGGAACTATAGTTAAAAGGATTTACGGTATTGAAATCTACCTGCCCGTTCAATTGGGAATTAATGTTAATGCCGTTCCAGACCACTGCGGTATGTGAAGCATTAGTGCCCCTAAAAGCAGGTGAGGATACCATTCCAGAACCATTCTCCTTAAAATAGATATTGGAATTAAATCCGAGCAAGGAGGTCAGAAAAAGTCCGTTTCGCTCAATGGTACTGTCCTTAAGGACCGTAACCTTATGTCCGTCCGCATAGCGTTTTATGCGCATATCGGATACGACCACTTCGTCCAGTTTTTGCAAAGGCAAATCTTGGGCAGCGCCTTGCCAAATAACAAGCACTAGAAACAATATGGTATACCTGCGTTTTTTCATACCCGTAAACCTTTATCCCGAAGGTTCATCGATTTATGTTATGAATTTGGCAGGTCTCCTGACTCGTAATTTGTTCCTTTACCTTCCCATCCCAATTTCTATCGGGGCAGTGGTATGAAGAAAGGACAACCCATTTTGCGAATGGGATATCGAAAAGTTCCGATATATACTTACAGTTGCGGGAACAGTTCCGGAATTTTTAAAAACGTTTTGAAAAAAAGTACGACAAGTTTTAAATTCGTTCTTTTACATTCACACTTCGTATTTCAAATCACCGGATTCCCTTTTAATCACATAAGACTGTCTTATGTAAACCTAAATTCGATCCGAAATTAAGCTAATTCTTGGTGCTATCATCTTTTTTCTTGGTCATTTTTATTGCCAGCCAGATGAAACCGACAACAAAATGAAGCAATATGATACCGGCTATGATATAGATTATGGTGTTAGAATCGCTTCGCATAGATTTTATTTTAAACAAAACTAAAGGATGTCGGATACATGAAAAATGACTTTTGTTACTTTGCAGTTGAAATAAAGGATTTTCCTTGTTATACCCCTACTGAATTGAAACGTCTTTTCTTTGTTGTTTTCTTCTTACCGTTGTTGGTAACAATTTCCTGTCGAGAGGAAAAGAAAGCGCAGCCATCGATTCCCAAAACGCAAGTGACCAACATTTTATATGCCGTAGGCTTTTTTATTGACAATAGTGGCGACTTTCCTATAGTTACCGTTAATAATCCTTGGCCCAATGCCACGAGAGTTTTCACTTATGCTTTTATTCCAAAAGAAGAATTAGCGAACAATAACTATAGCAAAGCAAAGTATGATGCCATTATAGGAACTCCGGTGGAACATCTTGTCGTGACTTCCACCACCCATATTCCTGCACTGGAAGCTTTAGGAGGATTGGATAGATTGAAGGGTTTTCCGGATACCAAGTACATTTCCTCGCTGCCTACAAGGCAGTTGATCTCCGAAGGAAAAATAAAGGAACTGGGCAACAATGAAACCCTAAATACCGAAATGATATTGGAAATGCGGCCCGATGCCATCGTCGGTTTTGCCATGGACAGTAATAATACCACCTATGAACTATTGCAAAAAGCTGGCATACCCGTCTTGTATAATGGAGATTGGACCGAGCAGACGCCACTGGGAAAAGCGGAATGGATAAAATTCTTTGGAATACTATTAGACAAGCAAGAAGAAGCGGACCGAATATTCAACCAAATTACGGAGGATTATAACACCGTTAAAAAACTTGCGGAAAAAGCTTCTAAAAAACCCACTGTTCTCAGTGGGGCCCTCTACAAAGATGTCTGGTATCTGCCGGCCGGCGAAAGCTGGGCGGCCCAATTTATCGACGATGCCAATGCGCAGTATCTATGGGCGGACACCGAGGGAACGGGAAGCCTATCCCTTAGCCTTGAAACGGTCTTGGAACGTGGACGAACGGCGGAATTTTGGGTGTCCCCCTCCCAGTACAAGGACTATGAGGAGATGTCTTCTGCAAATACTCATTATGATGAATTTTTGGCATATACAAACAAAAACGTTCATACCTTTTCCGCTACCACAGGCCCCACCGGAGGTTTGCTGTTTTATGAATTAGGGCCACAGCGTCCTGATATCATTCTAAAGGATATGGTGCGCATTTTTCACCCAGAACTGCTGCCGGAATATGAGCCCTTCTTTTTCCGACCCCTAAAATGAACAAAAGCGCAACAACATATCGGATTTGGTTTACGGCACTCTTTGTTGGTCTGTTCCTTGCCATGCTGTTGAATATTGCTACCGGAAGTGTAACCATACCGTTTGGAGCTACCCTAACAACCTTGTTAGGGGGAGAAATAGACATGCCTTCGTGGCAATACATTATTTTAGAGTATCGTCTCCCCAAAGCTCTTACCGCTATTTTGGTAGGTGGTGGACTCGCAGTAAGTGGACTCTTAATGCAGACCTTGTTCCGCAATCCTTTGGCAGGGCCATTTGTGCTTGGCATAAGCTCGGGTGCAAGTCTGGGTGCGGCATTATTGCTCATGGGCGGTTCGTTATTATCCGGTTTTGCTGCGATGGAACTGGTTAACGACCTTTCTTTGGCCGTTGCCTCTAGCTTGGGCAGTTTTTTGGTGCTAGCCGTTGTTTTGTTAGTAGCGAACCGGGTACGCGATACCATGGCATTATTGATTATCGGCCTCATGTTTGGCAGTATCACAGGCGCTGTGGTAAGCGTGTTGGCCTATTTCTCGGATGCAGAACAACTACAGCGTTTTATCTTTTGGTCCTACGGCTCGGTAGGAAGTCTGTCCTGGTCGCAATTGGCCGTATTGGGGAGTATTGTTTCCATTGGAATTTTGCTCAGTATCTTATCGCTAAAAAGCCTGAACGCCTTTTTATTGGGCGAAAATTACGCCAAAAGTCTAGGTGTGGCCCTTAAAAAATCCAGATTCCTGATTATTATCGCCACCGGACTTTTAGCGGGAGGTATTACCGCATTTGCCGGTCCTATTGCTTTTGTCGGTTTGGCCGTTCCCCATTTAACGCGACAATTATTTAAAACCATGGAACACCGTGTATTATTGCCCGCAGTATTTTTATATGGCGCCATTTTAATGCTGCTCTGCGATACCATCGCCCAACTACCCACCTCGGCAAGTGTGATGCCAATCAACGCCGTTACCTCTATCGTAGGCGCACCGGTGGTGATTTGGCTCTTGGTGCGGAAACGGAAAATGGTGTTTTAGAAAAATGACGTGTATTATGAAAAAATTAGAAGTAAGAAATGAAAGCATACAAATGACGAAGTTATATGTATCGAATAAAGAACAATTAAAAAATTAAAGCCATCACTACAGCAATAAAACATAGTACCCTTAGCGCAAAGCGACTGGCTATAGGTTATTCCGAAAAGAAAATTTCTATACCGGTTGTGAATGATATTACGTTCGATTTGTTGGAAGGCGAACTATGTGCCATTGTCGGTGTTAACGGTATCGGAAAATCGACCTTATTACGGACGATTGGAAAGGTGCAGCCAAAACTTTCCGGGATTATTAAAATCAACGGAAAGGATTTAGAAAGTTATACTCCGCAGGACTTGGCCCTCCAAATAAGCGTGGTGTTAACCGAGCCCATCGCATCAAAAAACATGACGGTTCTGGAGCTTATTGCTTTAGGCCGTTTGCCCTATACAAATTGGTTGGGTACCTTAACAGATAAAGATGTTCAAAGTATTAAAAATTGTATTGAGCACCTTGGTTTAGAAGATTTGAAACATAAAAAATGTTACGAGCTTAGCGATGGGCAACTACAACGGGTACTAATCGCTCGTGCCATGGCTCAGGATACGCCGCTCATCCTCTTGGATGAACCTACTACCCATCTGGACCTATACCATAAAGTACAGATCTTAAAATTCCTAAAACAGCTCGCAAATATCCATCGAAAAACAGTGTTGTTTACCACCCACGAAATCGATTTGGCCATTCAGCTCTGCGATAAAATACTGGTATTGGATGGTACCAAAAATCCCTTCGGGCAGCCCTGCGAACTGATTGAAAACGGTGCTTTTGAGCGACTTTTCCCTAATGATATGATTGCTTTTGATGCTACAACTGGTAGTTTTAAAGTGAAAAAATAGGTATTAACGTTTTAGAAAAGGAGCCAATTTAAAGGAACTTCTTAAAACTTGCGATTTGAAAAAGTCGGAAGTAGTACGCAACCTTTTATAAAAACAAACATCTTAATGAAAAGGAATAAGAGTGAGGAAATTAGAGATTGTTGCGCATTAGGACTAACAATATACTGCGTATAGTCATACAATTAATTCTAAAAATTGTTCCCTATGTATCTAAAACAATTAAAGAAACAACCATTTTTAATACTTGTTATTCTACTCACGCTTTTAGCTTGTTCGGACGATGACCCCCAACCAGGATGTTATCAAGATTTGGGCCTAGATATTATCGAAACCATCAACAATGCCCAAGGTACCATGCGCGGTACAGAAGACCAAGGTTGTCTTGGGTCTTTTATTATTGAACCGGATGTAAAGGTGGATCGGAGACCACTTGGCTTGTTTTTTCCCTGTAATTTATCCAAAGAATTCCAAGTTAATGAAGCCCGTGTAATTTTTAGTGGGTATGTATATGAAGGGCTTAACGAGGGCGACCAATGTGCCGATTTTTTTGAAATTACAGAAATACGGTTTATTGCAACTAATAGTCCTATTTCTTCTGAATGAACTCCAAATTAAAGCCGACTAAACCAAGATTCAACTCTTCACCTTCTAGGACATCATCAAGTCAACGAGCATACCCGTATCGCATTAAGGTTAAAGCGGAAATACACACCTGTTTTATCCCACAAAACGCAAAATCCCTATCTTTATGGTGGGTTAAAAAAATTCATGGATACCGAAATTATTTATTTGATTAGTTCACTGCTTTCCATTGGTTTGGGCATACTATTGGGCATATACCTGCAAAAACAAAAGCTACGTTCCACTGAAACCATTTGGAAGGAACGCGAGCAACAATGGAATACGACAACAACCGAGCTAAAAAACCGACTTACACTTTCCGATGATGAGCGCAAACAATTACAATTAGAAAAAGAACTGTTAGGTCAGAAAATAGTGCGTCTGGAGGGTGTAAATGACAACCTCAACCGTCTGAATGCCGAGCAAAAAGAGGAAACCACCAAACTACAGGAGAAATTTACAAAGGAATTTGAAAATTTAGCAAATAAAATCTTGGATCAAAATAGTTCTAAGTTCACGGAACAAAATCAAAAAAACATCAAACAGATATTGGGTCCTTTACAGGAAAAAATCCAATTGTTCGAGAAAAAAGTGGAGGATACCCAAAAGGAAAATATCGGTATACATTCCGCTTTAAAGGAACAGCTGTTAAACCTTCAAAATCAAAATATTAAAATCACACAAGAAGCCGAGAACCTTACCAAGGCCCTGAAAGGGGACAGTAAGATGCAAGGAAATTGGGGAGAGTTGGTTCTGGAAAGGGTACTTGAAAAATCGGGGCTGGAAAAAGATAGGGAATATACCGTGCAACAAAGCTTTCAGCGAGAAGATGGAAGCCGCGTGTTGCCCGATGTCATCATACATCTACCCGACGGTAAAAAAATGGTAGTAGACTCCAAGGTTTCACTCACAGATTATGAGCGTTATGTAAATGCGGAGGAGGAATTTAGACCAAAACATTTAAAGGAGCATATAAATTCCCTTCGCAGACATGTGGAACAGCTTTCAGCAAAAAAATATGAAGATCTGTACGCTATGGAGAGCCCAGATTTTGTGCTGCTTTTTATACCCATAGAGCCTGCATTCGCTGTGGCCATCAATCATGACAATTCTATTTATAACAAAGCTTTTGAACAGAATATTGTTATTGTGACGCCCACCACCCTTTTAGCTACGCTACGCACCATAGACAGTATGTGGAACAATGAAAAACAGCAGCGCAACGCTTTAGAAATAGCCAAGCAAGCCGGTTTACTATATGATAAATTTGAAGGTTTCGTAAGCGATTTGAATAGAGTAGGCAAGAAAATGGATGAGGCGAAAACCGAGTACCACGGTGCCATGAACAAATTAACGCAGGGACAGGGCAACATTGTCTCTCGTATAGAAAAACTTAAAAAAATGGGTGCCAAGACAAAGAAATCAATTCCGGAGCAGCTATTGAAAAAAGCTACCGATGAAGATTTTGAACCTTCGGTATCCCTTGAAAAATAAAAACGACATCAGGAAGCGTTTATTACATTAAATTGCACAACTCTACCAAAAATATATCAAATGAAAAAAATACTGTTTTTGTTTATTGGCATCCTTCTGGCCCTAATGGCACTATATTATGCCTTTATCTATTTTGTACCATATAGTGAGGGTGTACGTTCTGGCGAACTTATAAAGATCAGCCATAAAGGCGTGGTCGTAAAAACTTGGGAGGGAGAAATAAGTCAGGGTATCTCAGGAGCCCAAATATTCGCATTTTCCATTTTGGACAAGGACAAAGAAGTAATTGAAAAACTGAAGGAATATCAAGGAAAATATGTTAAAGTAAGCTATACCGAGCGCTACACAACCTTCTTTTGGCTGGGCGATACTAAGTATTTTGTTACAGATGTACAACAGGAGGCGTCTCCACATTTTAGAAACTAATGGAAAAGTACAAAAGCACAAGTGATTCCAGAGTTTCTATAACCGAGCTCATGCAACCCTCCCACTCCAACTTTGGTGGTAAGGTCCACGGCGGATATATTCTTAATTTAATGGATCAGATTGCCTTTGCCTGTGCCAGCAAGCACTCACAGAGCTATTGTGTCACGGCCTCCGTAAACAGGGTAGATTTTTTGAATCCCGTTGATGTTGGCGATCTACTGACACTAAAGGCATCCATCAATTATACCGGTAAAACGTCTATGGTGGTGGGTGTACGGGTAGAAGCAGAAAATATTATTACAGGAAAGAAAAGGCACTGTAACTCTTCTTATTTTACCATGGTTGCAAAAGATGAAGGTGGTAAGAACATTCAGGTTCCCGGACTTATTATTCAAGACAAGGAAAGCATGCGACGTTTTGCCCGAAGCAAGGAGCGGAAACAATCCGCATTTCAGCGCGATTCAAAATATGGATCCAAAAATTTTAAGGTGGATGACTATGTTCCTTTTTTAAAAGGCGAGAACATGAAGCTGGATTTAAAGTAATCTAGCCGCCGCCTCATCCATAAACCAAGTAAGTTTTCCCGATTCCGGTTGTACCAAGGCCGCGGGATACTTTATGTAATCGCCCTGTTTGTTATGTATTTCTTTCACTTTTTCCGCCTTGTCTTCTCCGGTAACCAAAAAGATGACCTCTTTTGCAGTATTGATGACCTTACCATTAATAGAAACCCGTTTTTGACCTGTTTCCGGATGGGTCGCCACCAAGCAATGATCTTCTGAATTCCAAAGTTCTATTTCATTTGGAAAGATGGACACCGTATGCCCATCATCGCCCATACCCAAAAGCACCAGGTCGAATTGGGGGATGTCTTCTACCCTATCGAGATTAATTTCCAATAGATTGGCATAGCGCATGGCCTCGCCCGCGGGCTGGTTCTCGCCCAATATGCGATGGATATTTTCCTTAGGAACATCAATTTTAGTGAATAGGTGGTCTTGGGTCATCTTAAAATTGCTCTGCTCGTTTGTTGGCGGCACACAGCGCTCGTCGCCCCAGTAAAAATGAATGTTTGACCAATTGATCCTATCCCCATAATTCTTAGCCAAGACATCAAAAATCAGTTTTGGGGTACTCCCTCCGGAAAGGGCTACATGAAAGGTTCCATAATCCTTCACCAAACTTGCGAAATAGATTGAGAACTGTTCCGCCACTTCTTGTTTGTTCTTATATATTTTTGTTTTCATAGTTATTTTTTTGCTTCGCCATTAATACTAATGTGGTTGTAGTATGAATGGTTTTGCTAGGTTTAACACGTAATACTTAATCCCTTTTATCAATATTAAACAGAGCACAAGCGCTCTAGTTGTTGCAATCTTTGCTATTAAAAGTTCTTAACTTCCCCTAGAGGTAGTCCTACTTAGCTCCCATTAGTGCCTTTATCCCATGCACATCAAATATTTCATGATGGTTACATCGACAAGGATTTATACCATTCTTAGTTCCTCGAACCTAAATGACCGGTTTTCATTAACATAAAATACAATACCCCGGATCATCGGTTAGGTTAGGTCCTGGATTACGCCAAAAACCGTTACCGTCAATAAGCTCATCCGAATTTTCAGGACCCCAGACACCTGCTGCATAACCGTACATACGCACATCTTCTCCGTTCTTCCAATAGTTTAAAATAGGGTCTACAAATTCCCAAGCCGCCTCAACTTCGTCGGCACGGGCATATAAGGTTGCATCGCCCTGCATGGCATCCAACAAAAGGCGTTCATAGGCTTGCATTACATTGGTTTCTGCCAGGCTGGAATAATAAAAGTCGAGATTGGCACGCTCTACCTTAAAGCCTTGTCCGGGTACTTTTACTCCGAATTTTATCAGAATACCCTCATCTGGCTGAATACGTATGATCAATTTATTTTCCTTGTTATGCATTCCGGTATCCTGAAAAATATCGTGGTGAGGTGGTTTAAAATGGATAACGACCTCCGTAACCTTGGTGGGCATACGTTTGGCA
Source organism: uncultured Flavobacteriaceae bacterium (assembly GCA_963697395.1). Lineage (GTDB taxonomy): Bacteria > Bacteroidota > Bacteroidia > Flavobacteriales > Flavobacteriaceae > Maribacter. The sequence continues at coordinate 118,526 of CAVONX010000003.1, read as the reverse complement.
GTACGTACATAAAAAGGAACATCTTTCCAGCGCCAATTATCCACATAAAATTTTATGGCCGCATAGGTTTCGGTCAAGGAATTATCATCCACACCATCTTCCTCTCGGTATCCCTTTACGGTTTTCCCATTAATTTCAGAAGGCATATATTGCGCACGTATGGTATGGTCGTGCAATGTTTTATCGTCTCTCATAATACGGAGCGATTTCAGGGCCTTTACCTTTTCATTACGAATTTCTTCCGGTGCCTGGCTAATGGGGGGTTCCATAACCAGAAGCGAAACAATCTGTAAAAGGTGGTTTTGGAACATATCGCGGAGCGCGCCAGAGGTATCGTAATAACCGCCTCTTTTCTCTACCCCAACGCTTTCGGCGCTTGTAATCTCTATATGATGAATGTAGTTCCTATTCCAAAGAGGCTCAAAAATACTATTGGCAAAGCGTGTCACCAGAAGGTTCTGTACCGTTTCCTTACCCAAATAGTGGTCTATCCTATAAATCTGTTGCTCTTTAAAATACTTTTGCAAACCCTTGTTTAGTGCTTTTGCCGTTTCTAGATCGTAGCCAAAAGGTTTTTCCACGATCATGCGTTTCCAACCATTATTTCGGGTACTTAAACCGGCAGCGGCCAAGTTTTTTGCAATGGTCTCGTACAATGTAGGTGGCGTAGAGAGGTAGTACATGATATTTCCTTCGGTACCAGAGGAATCATTCAGTTCACCCACCCGTTTCCGCAAAGGAGTGTAATCCGTATCATAATCACCTCCTAAGTCTTCATAAAAAAAGATATCGGCAAAGCCCTGTATATATTCAGATTTTAAGTCCTTTATTTTATCCTTTAAATAAACACTTTCCAATACTACCCTATTCCGAAATTCAGCATCACTCATAGTACTGCGACTGGTGCCAAGTACCACGAAATTAGCGGGCAACTGTTTGGCAACGTACAAGTTAAAAAGGGCTGGAACCAATTTTCTGGCCGTTAAATCGCCGGATGCCCCAAAGATGACGAGCATTTGATTTTGTGTTTTGTTCATAAGCGATTATTGCTTTAAAAGATAAAAGTATCGAAAAGAAAAGGGGTACGCAACGAGTTTGCGTTATGTTATTAACGCATATGAATAAATTCGTTTATTTTTGAGTAATAGGAATTTAGATTGAAAACATATTGCATTGTGCAGCGTTTTCCGTCTACACGGAAATTATTTTGACATGAAACAGAAATACGATTTTGGATTGGTAGGATTGGGCGTTATGGGACGTAATTTCATTTTAAATGTTGCCGATAACGAATTTACCGCTTTTGGTAACGATTTGGATGCCGAAAAGGTAAATACGCTCATAGATGAAGGAGGAGACACTGACAAAGTGAATGCCTCTACAGATATAGAGACCTTTACGGCGGCCTTGGCAACACCGCGTAAAATTATGCTTTTGGTACCTGCAGGTAAGATAGTGGATAGTGTTATAGAAAGCCTTTTACCACATATGGAAGAAGGCGATATTATCATAGACGGCGGCAATTCCTTTTACACGGATACGGATCGTCGAGAAGCGTATTTAAAGGACAAGGGCATTAACTTCTTTGGGGCCGGCGTTTCCGGTGGGGCTAAAGGTGCAAGGCGAGGCCCTAGCATTATGCCTGGGGGTAACCGTGAAGCCTACCAACATGTAAAACCCATTTTCGAGGCGGTTTCCGCCAAATATAAGGGCGAGCCATGTGTGGCGTATTTGGGTCCAAAATCGGCCGGAAACTATGTGAAGATGGTGCATAACGGTATTGAATACGGGTTGATGCAATTGACCTCAGAAATTTACGACCTACTTAAAAAAGGGGGAGATTTTTCGAATGATGAGCTCCACAGCACCTTTGCCCAGTGGAACCAGGGCCGTTTACAATCTTTTTTAGTAGAAATTACCTCCGAAATATTTGAACAGGAAGATGACCTCACCGATGGCCGCTTAGTCGACCAAATTCTAGATAAGGCGAAACAAAAAGGAACCGGAAAGTGGACAAGTCAGAATGCGATGGATTTGGGGATTCCCGTTCCCTCCATAGACATTGCAGTAAGTATGCGCGAAATATCCGCCCTAAAAGCTGAACGTGTAAGGGCCGATGCACTCTATGAACGACCGACGGTGCACCATATGGAAAAAGGGAAGCTGGAAAAACTGGCTGAAGAAGCCCTTTATTTTTCCTTTATCATCACCTATGCGCAAGGCTTGCACCAATTGGCCGATGCCTCCAAGGAATATGGCTATGAACTGGATATTGCCGTGATCGCCAAAATTTGGCGTGCCGGGTGTATTATCCGCGCCGGACTCTTGGCAGATATTACGGAAGCCTTTAAAGCCGACAAAAATCTGCCTAACCTCCTGTTGTCGCCAAACTTTGTAACGAAAGTACAAGATACCGTTGATGCCGCCCGGGAGTTGGTTTCCTATGCGTCCACCAATGGTATTCCCTTGCCTGGACTCTCCAATTCTCTCACGTATTTTGATGCTTATACCTCTTCAAGGCTACCATTAAACCTTATACAGGCGCAACGCGATTACTTTGGTTCGCATACCTATGAGCGCTTAGATCGGGAAGGGATTTTTCATACGGAATGGGAGTAGGATCGAGGATATAAATATTCTTGCACTTTTACTTTATTCGTTGAATTTGGAAGATAAATTTAATGATGCCGATTTATAGTTCTTTGCTTTAAAGTCAACACAAAAAACAAGTTTGAAAGCCTGAATTGCAACACGTAAAATCCTGAAAATTGGTTAATGTAGAAATAATAAACCTTAGAAAAGAGCTTCATAAAAACCCTGAATTGTCCTCTTTTGAATTTAAAACTGTCAATAGAATTCAAAAATTCATTGAAAAACATGGTTCAACATCGAGAATAGAAAAAATAGGTGGAACTGGACTGGCCGCTATTTATGAATATCCTAAAAAAGGCAAATCAGTTATAATAAGATGTGAGTTAGATGCTCTACCTATCCAAGAAGAAAACCAATTTAGCCATAAATCAAAAACTAGCGGAGTTTCGCATAAATGCGGTCATGATGGACACATGGCAATAGTGTCCGGTTTAATTTTTTGGTTAAAACAACAATCATTCAAATCAGGAAAAATAATATTATTGTTTCAACCGGCCGAGGAAACAGGCGAAGGTGCCTATCGAGTAATCAATGACAAAAAATTCAAAGATCTAAAGGCAGATTATATATTTGCACTTCACAATATACCAAAGGAACCACTTCATAGTATACTATTAACTGAAAACGGTTTTTCAGCTGAAGTCCAAAGCGTTATAATAAAAGTGAAAGGGAAAGAATCCCATGCGGCAGAGCCAGAAAATGGTATAAACCCAGCATTGGGCATTTCCACATTGATTAAGGAAATATCCTATCTTAACGTCACAAATCCCAATGATGAAAATTTCACTGTTATAACGCCAGTTCACATAAATATGGGACAAAAGTCTTATGGAATTTCCCCCGCAAATGGAGAATTGCATTACACCCTAAGAACATGGAATAATCAAAAAATGTTAATTTGTAAAACTATGATAGCTGCCATTATAAAGAAGACTTGCCAAACACATAAATTAGAACACAAAATAGAATGGCTAGAGTATTTTCCTGCTAGCATCAATGATATGAAAAGCAATTTATTTATTTCAAATGCGGCTAAACAAAATAATTACAATCTAATAAACAAATCTCACTCTTTTAAATTTGGGGAAGATTTTGGTTGGTTTTCAAAGGAATATAAAACAGCAATGTTTGGTTTAGGAGCGGGAATACATTCTCCGGCCTTGCACAATGCCGATTACGATTTCCCTGATGAACTAATTGAAACGGGAATGACCATGTTCCAATCAATAATTTCAAATATCATGAAAGAGTAGTTGAAAACAGCTACAGAATTGAAAAAGGACATAATTTTAAGTAAATTAAAGACAGACCAACACCTTATGAGAAAAATTGCTGGTCGTCGAACTCCATAATCCTCATTGCTTGTCTGGATATGTCGCATTTTACTGAGGAAAGTATGCTCATAATTAACCGTAACTTTCCCAGCTATAACAAAACTTATATTTTATTATGAAAGCCTTAAAACATAATTAGTCCAAATCTGCCCTTACCTATTGCCATAAAAAAATCAAGAATGACAAAAACAAAAGAAATAAAAGATTTCATTAAAAACGTACTTAAAAATAGTCCGGACGACTGGTTACAGTTAACCACCCATCGACTGGATATTTACGATGAAACATTAGCCAAAACTCAATTTCTGGACGCATTTGAACTCCTATTTAAGACGAATACTATCTCAACATTGGCATTAGCGGCCTTACCAACGGCTTACGACTATATACGTTTGGGACATCCTTTATCTTGTGTGTTGGAATGGACTATTGCCAAATTAAATAACAACAGTGCCGATCGAGTCATTAGTTTTTCATCGAAGACCGCTCCTATTTTGGCCATTCTTAGAACGAACTTGCTAGTTTCAAAAAACACCCGTATCCTGTACACAGGCGAATTACCTGAGCATTTTGATGTAGATCTGTTGAGGCGAGTCTATGGATATCAAGTAGAAGTCCAACATACTGATAACATAGCGACTATTTCCGCCTTCGAGGGCAGTACTATTTTAATTTCTAACAAAAATAAAATTTCCAATTTCGATGTCCCGCCGCCTATCGATTTTAGCATCAATATACATACAGATTTAGGAAGTGTGGTAAGCATACATGGGGAGGAGAACGAATCGTATATTTCAAAAATACAGCATGTAAGAAGAAGAGAGACCATTGCCATGACCCCGGCCAATTGTTTAACGGCCCTAAAATCCATACTAGGAGAATCTTTGACTACTACTGATAAAAGTGCAAGACAACTAGCTAAAACGGCAGTACTAGCTGCAATTAAACAGATTACAGGAACAACTACCAGCGCAATTGTTGGCTCTAGTGGATTATCCATACAATATGCCATTATGATGGGGCTAATACAGGAAGCCTTGGACAAGCACAAAGGAAAGGCCATTAAATTTATTGTACCGCCCAACTGTTATGGAGGAACAAATGATCAGGCAAGGCGGGTTGCAGCGTGTCTGGACAATGTAGAAGTGGTAGATTTGCCCGTAGATGGCGACAACGATATGGTAAAAAGTATTGCCGCTGTGTTAGATCAAATAGCCCATGAGGATGCCGTAGCTTACATTATCGCCGAAATTCCCACCAACCCTAGGGTAGAGGTTCCAAATCTGACAAAATTAAAAGAAGTTTTAAGTGAAGTACGCAGAACCTCAAAGGGTGAACCGGCCATTGATCCCGTTTTTATTTTGGACCAAACATTTTGTCCAAATTTTCATTTTTTGGGAGAGGGCGAAATACTTTCTACCGTGCGCGCCCTTTCGTATGCAAGCGGGTCAAAATTCCCGAGTGGTGGACAATGCACTGCGGGCTATTGTGTAGCGAATACAAAAGCTGAAATCTTGATGAAAAACATAGAAACACATCTACAGCTATGCGATAACGAGGCTACGCCACAACAGTATAAAATACTGGCAAAACAGTTGCCTTCAATGAACCAAAGAATTAAAGATGCATATAAGAATACTCGGGAATTTGTAAATTTCATTGCTGATACCTTACCAACGGCCAAACTTAATTTTGTATCAGAGGAACTTGCGGAACAAGGATTTACCCCATCGGTATTTTCATTGGACTTGCCCGCAAAAGGAACTTCGCTTAAAGAAAGAGAAACCCATAAAAGAGCCCTGAATCATAAATTAATCAATTTAATGATTAGTAAAATACCCAAGGAAAGCAAGTACTGCGTTAGCTACGGACAGCTAAAAGGCTGTTATTGGACCATACCGGCCACCTCTACACAGGGCACGACGAAAGAGGGCGACAAAGACTACATTGCCCGTGTATCCTGTTCTCCCGATATGGATGTTGAGCATCATAAAAAGGTGTTTGCCGAATTTGTATCAACTATGTAAAGATTAACTTGACCATAAAAAAAAGGAGAAACTTTTGATCGATCTCCAGAAAAAAAATGAAAACCTTTTAAGCGCCTAAGTAGCATAGAAGCAATTGTAAAACAGGGCCTAATCAGACCTATACATTCATAACTAGGAAAAGCAAAAAAAAAAGCTAAAGACTAGTATTGGTTTTCATGTTGTATCAAAGAAATCTAATCTAAAGTAAAATAGTAAATCACTAGGAAAAATAGCGACAATCAAATCAAAACTATGCCCTTGGAAACCGGCCATAAAATTAACCGATTTGGAGCTAGCCCCCCCTACTTTTTAACGAGAAACATAATGAGGGGAAAGAAACTAAATAGAAAATGAATTTAAAGAATTAATTTACAGGAGGTGTATATCAGAATGGAATACTATCTTGTTAACAGACTATTCGGGTCTTACTTGCCTATATATGTAATTTAAAGAGCGATGGAAATAATTGAAAATATAAGTATTTGGATGGAAGAACATTCTTTGGCTGCCAGCATTATAGAATACGTAGTCTGGGCTGTCTTAATATTGGCAACAATCGCCTTTCTAAGACGCCTTTTAAGGAAAAACCTTCAAAATACTGCCACTCGCTATAAATCTCAAAAAGCTGTAGAATTTTTTGGCTATATCATGATTATCATAGTCACAATATCCTTTTTCTCAGGCAGCATTAAAGACTTTGCCTTAGCCATTGGATTACTTACAGCCGGCATTACCATAACATTACAAGAATTGATTTTAGGAGTTGCCGGCTCTTTCTATATTTTCTTTGTTGGTGTTTATAAACCTGGGGATAGAATAGAAATTAATAACATAAAGGGCGATGTAATTGACATAGATAGTATGTATACAACTATGATGGAAATTGGCGAATGGGTATCAAGTGATAATTATAGCGGAAGAATAGTGAAATTAAGTAATGCCTTTGTTTTTAAAGGTCCTGTATATAACTATTCAAAGGATTTCCCTTTTGTCTGGGATGAATTTAATCTTCCGATTAGATATGGTTCCGATATTGAGTTGGCCAAAACTATTGTAGTCAAAATTGCCTCCGAAACCTTATCCGAATATGTCTCAGAATCTATTGCGGAATGGAATCAGGTTGTGAATAAGTATTATATAGAAAATGCGCAAGTAGATCCAACTTTGGCTATTACGATGACCGATAATTGGATACAATTAAATCTTCGCTATATCGTAGACTACAAAAAAAGGAGATATACAAAGCACATTTTAAATGAGCTCATTGGAAATGAAATTCAGAGGACAGATGGCAAAGTGCAACTAGCCTCTACTACTTTTGAGATTGTACGTGTTCCGCACATTAATGTAAAAAAAGAATAAAACTTCAGCAAGGAACAGTTAGTGTTGGACTGGCCTGTGATTGCCAAGAAATCGAACCTCTTTACATTCATTTAAGGTTATACTTGTCCATGGTTTCATTAAAACCTTAATTTTTGATATACTCCAAAGAGAATCAATAGTCAATCATAGATAAATTATCTTCTATTTCGTTTCACGTGGTTTGACCCAAATCCCAAGAACCCATTTAGTTATGGGCATGCCCAGGAAAAGGATGAACTTTGTTCTCTATTTCGCTTTATTGCTTTTAGCTTTCTTACATTTCACTTTATTACTTTTACAATATGACACTACTAATTGGAGCAGGATTATCAGGTCTTTTAACAGCATACCGTTTAAAAATAAAAGGCATACCGTTTAAAATTTTAGAGTCACGAAGTAGGATTGGCGGAAGAATACATACGATGTATGGAAAAGATAATACACCTATTGAAATGGGAGCAACCTGGTTTAATAGCCAACACAGAAATCTGATAGCTCTTTTAGAAGAATTAGGTATTCCTTATTTTGAACAATATATGGAGGGTACAGCTTTTTATCAGCCATACTCTAGCTCCACAGTACAAGCTATTGAAATTCCTAGTCAAGCTCCTAGTTACAGAATATCCGGTGGCACATCACATCTGATTAACACACTGTACCAAAAATTAGATAAGAGTGATGTCTTACTACATTCATCGGTAACGGAAATCAAGTTCAAAAATAACACCGTTCAGGTAATTGCAGGAGAGGTCTTTGAAGGCGATAGGGTAGTTCTGGCCATTCCTCCTAAATTATGGTCTAAAAAAATCCTTTTTGAGCCCTATTTGTCAAGTGATTTAAAAGAAGTAGCCACACAAACGCACACGTGGATGGAAGATTCCATTAAGGTTGCCTTAACCTATAAAGAACCATTTTGGCAACAAGCCAATCTATCCGGTACCTTATTTAACAATACAGGACCTGTGACTGAACTTTATGACCATTGTAACCATGGTAGGTCAACGTACGCACTCTGTGGATTCATCCATCCTTCTTTTAAAGAACTTACATCTGCGGAAAGAAGGGAACGTGTAATAACCCAAATAAAAAATGTTTTTGGGGTGAAAGCAGAAATGTTTGTAGATTATGAGGAATGCATCTGGGCGGAAGAAGAAAATACCTTTGTAGAATCTGACAGTGCTCTTTACCCTCACCAAAATAACGGAAACCCAATATTCAGTGGATCTTTTTGCGATAATCGGCTGTTCATTAGCAGTTCCGAAACCGCTTCCGAATTTCCTGGCTACATGGAAGGTGCAGTGTGTTCGGCAAACCTCACAGCTGAAAAAGTAGCCATGGCCATAAAAAGGTATAATTAGAGTGGTCGAAACATGATTATTTAAAAATTACAAACATCTTCTTTTCATAAACATATGAATGAATTGAGGATAAAACTAAAGTTGAATAAAATCCAGATTTATAGAAAAACCGATGGGTAATTCCTTCAAAAAAAAATCACAGGAAATTAGCTCTTAAGCAGTACCTTCGCCCCCAAAAAAAAGAATGACCTTAGTCCAAAAAGTCGCACTGGTAGAAGACCTTTTTTCTCAACTAGAGAAGGAAAGTATCGAGTTTCAAAAACTATCCGGTATTGGCTGTGTTGCCGGTTGTGGAAAATGTTGTACGTACCAGACTATGATAGCTTCCCCATTAGAATTTTTGCCTTGGGCCTACCACCTATTTTTAAACGGGGAAGCGGAAAATACCCGTATACAAATTAAAGAAACCAAAAACCCTGTCTGTTTTATTTACAAACCTTCAACATTCTTAGGCAAAGGTTCTTGTGGTGATTATAAATACAGGGGGTTGATTTGCAGGTTGTTTGGATTTGCGGCCAATACGGACAAACACGGGAAGCTGAGATTGGCTACTTGCAAGATTATTAAGGAAGGCCAATCCGATGCCTACAATTCAACTTCGGAAGCTATAACAAAAGGATTATACGTACCGGTATTTACAGAGTATTATATGCAGCTAAATCAAATTGACTTCCAATTGGGAAATAGTATAGTACCTATAAACGAGGCCCTTATTAGGGCATTAGAAGAAGTCTTGCACTATTACGCTTATAGACCTTTACCAGAACTAGGGCAAACCTGTGGTTGAACAAATTAAGTATAGGATAGGTTTCTAAGTGACAAGGAAAAAGTAGACTTCTGGTAGTGATGTGTTTTTAATTGATGAATTATCCGTGAAATCCAGCCAACATGTATAAGAAAATCAACCTATTCTCCCTAGAAATAATATCGTGGGGGCATTGCTGTTTTGTACATGGTATTGGGAAAAGTCGAACTTGCATTGCCTTCGTTAATAATTATCTTTAAGGTCAAAATAAACCATCATAGGACATCATTTAATTATAATTGGATATAGCTGGGAAAAATCAGTCCATCCTTTAAAAACCAAAAATACCGACCATGAAAAAAATCCTTTTTCTAACTTTTGTTTTTATACTTTTTTCAGTGGGAAATGCTCAAGTTGAACTTGATATCACAAAAAGCGACTTGTCCAAAGATGTCTGCCTAACTACGGATATGGGAGAAATTATATTCCGTTTATCGGACGAAACACCAAAACATCGCAATAATTTCATCAAGTTAGTGAACAAAGGTTTTTATGACGGGCTTGCTTTTCACCGTGTCATTGAACATTTCCTAGTGCAGACCGGAAATCCTCGAACACGCGCTACCCCAAAGGTGATTCCAGAAGTACCCTATACCCTACCTGCCGAAACAAATCCTAATCTTTTTCATAAACGTGGTGCCATAAATGCCGCAAGAATGGGTGATGACACTAATCCGAGTCAAGCTTCGAGCGGTACCCAATTTACCATTATCCAAGGAAAAACTTACACAGATAGTACCCTGGCCGTAGCCGAAAAACGCATCAATACTTGGTTGGCTTACAATAGAATTATCAACCACCCAGAACATAAGCCCAATTTTGAGAAATATGCTACGCTTCTGGAGCAGTCGGATTCCCTTAAGGCTTCCGTAAATGATAAGAATCAAGATGTCTTGAAGGAAATAGAAAATGAATTGGTTCGCTTAAAGGCCCAACTAGATTCATTAACTAAAATAGAAGTAGCAACGACAACCGGCTACTCCTATCCCCAATCACATAGGGAAGTGTATAAAACCTTTGGTGGTGCCGCCCATCTAGACCAAAATTACACTGTTTTTGGAGAGGTAGTAAAAGGAATGGATATTGTAGACCGCATTGCTGCCGTTGCTACCGACGAAGCAGACAAACCGCTAAAAGATGTTAGAATCCTGACGGCCAAAATGATTGACAGGAAATCGTATGACTAAAAGGTAGGTTCTTATTATGAAAAGCAAAGGTTAGCCTATGCCTACTATGATATATATTGACCCAATAATAGGGAAATGAAAAGTGAAAAGATAAAGTTTTATATTTTAAGGATCCAATAGCGTTTTAAAGATCTTAAATAGAACTTCTAAGCCACTGTACCGCGTTTTTCCGGAAGTACAAGTACTATTAGCTGGCATTCCCAATTGAAATGGAACTTTATACATTACTTTGCTTATAAAAGTGAGAAGTTCTTCTGCCCCTATAATAGAGCTTAGGAAGAAATCACTTTACCGTTTTTCTCGTATACAGGCTCGCAAATATCAATAAACCGCCAAGAACTAAAAGCAAAACTTTGCCCCAAATAAAACCCTGTCCGTATTCCGATAATTGTTGGTAGTCAAAAACATACTGTACCAAGGGAACCAAGGCAAACAAACAAACTATTATACCAAGAATTAGCAATAGTTTCTTAACCATATTTTTTATGATAAAAAAAAGGCGAATACTAAATTTAAGTATTCGCCCTCTTATTAGATTTACTTTTTTATAATTGTAGTAGTTGGCGTATAGATTCCAAAAGTAATGGCAGCTAAAAGACCGTCTACAAAGGTATGCGTTATGGTTACATCATAATCCGTAGCACCACCTGCCATTTCTTTGGCATCGGAAAGACCTACTGCGGCAAGACCATAAATCAAATAGTGGTTTGGCTTTTTAACCTCCATACCCGTTTGGGCGCCTTTACCTACCGTTGCGGTATAAGTGTAACAAGAGGTCATGGATACACAAAGAACTAGCACAAGTGCAAAGTTTAAAATTGTTTTTTTCATTACTTAAAGTTTAATTTCCCTACTCGTTTGGCTTTTCGGTTTCTCCCCGTTTTTTGAGTGGTTTCTGGTCTCCACTATTTTTTAAGCGAACAACAAAGGCACTATTTTAATGTCCAATATTTAAGGCACATTTATATCAAAAAATTCCAAAATACCATAAATTTAGCCTAAGCGTCTCAAAGTTAGTCCCTTTCGGCCTCATGTAACTAAACATCGGTTGACTAAAAGATTTCAAAAAAATCGCAGAAATCATTAGTTACAATCTCATTTTCTGGACGGAGAAAATTGTATTGTTGAGTTTGGGATGAGTTTCAATTTTAAATAACTGTATTTCGTTCTAATAAACCACCTCCAACTTCGCAAAACGCAATAATAGCTTTTTTACATCCCCTTGATCAAATTTAATCTCTGCTTTCCTGTCATTACCCACACCTTCAATTTTTAGTACTTGGCCCCTCCCAAAACGGCTGTGATTAATTACGGACCCTTCTGTCAATTTAGGGTCTATTTGATTCGTGTTACCAACGGGTTGGGATAACTCTGGCCTTATCTTACGTAACTTTTTAAGTTGGTTCGAGTTGGGCTGACCTACAAGCGGTGGTGTTCCTTTTACTGGTTTATTCTGGCGGAGCGTACTTTTATCGACCTCTCCAAAAATATCGGCATCAATTAATGATTTATAGCGATAGCCACCATCTACAGGTGTTAGGTTTTCTACATACTTCTCGTCTATTTCTTCTAAAAACCGACTAGGTTCCGCGTCTATCAATTTCCCCCATCGGTAACGATTTTGTGTGTAGGTAAGGTATGCCTGCTTTTCAGCGCGTGTTAAAGCTACATAAAACAGGCGTCGTTCTTCCTCTAATTCGCTTCGGGTATTCATGCTCATCCCAGAAGGAAACAAGTCCTCTTCCATTCCTACAATATACACATAGGGAAACTCTAGACCTTTGGCCAAATGTATGGTCATTAGAGCTACGCGATCATCATCGCCGGTATCATTGTCCAAATCGGTGGCCAAGGCAACATCCTCCAAGAATTCGCTTAGACTTCCAGTGGCATCTACCACTTCGACCTGCCCTTCTACAAAATCCTTTATTCCGTTCAAGAGTCCTTCTATATTCTCCATTTTGGCAATACCTTCCGGTGTACCATCCTTTTTGAACTCAAGTAATAATCCTGTCTTCTTTGCCACATGTTCCGAAACCTCAAAAGCTGTGGCGCCTTCGTTCATGATCTGGAAACTCTTTATCATGGTAACAAAATCCTCCAACTTTCGTTTTGTACCGCTATTAATTTTAAGATCAATTTTGGAAATATGCTCCATGACCTCAAAAATAGAACGGCCGTAATGATTGGCGGCCACCACCAATTTATCTACCGTACTTTGCCCAATGCCCCGTGCAGGGAAGTTAATGACCCGCTTTAAGGCCTCTTCGTCCTTAGGATTAATGATCAGGCGCAGATAGGACAGTACATCTTTGATTTCCTTACGTTGGTAAAAGGAAAGTCCACCGTAAATTCGATATGGAATATCCCTCTTTCGCAAGCCGTCCTCTATGGCTCGTGACTGGGAATTGGTACGGTACAAAACGGCAAATTCGTTGTTGTGCATTTGTAGGTTCATCTTGTTGTCCCAGATAGACTGGGCCACGAACCTGCCTTCCTCGGCATCGGTAATACTGCGGTGTATCTTTATGGCAGCACCGTCATCATTGGCGGTCCATACCACCTTTTCCAATTGGTCCTTGTTCTTTGCTATAATGGAATTGGCGGCGTTTACAATATTCTTGGTGGAGCGGTAATTCTGTTCGAGACGATACATGCCCACATTATCATAATCGCGTTGAAAATTCAGTATATTGCTAATATTGGCACCCCTAAATGAATAGATACTCTGTGCATCATCGCCCACCACACAAATATTCTGAAAACGATCTGCCAAGGCCTTCACGATTAAGTATTGGGAATGGTTGGTATCTTGGTACTCATCTACCAAAATATAGCGGAACCGGTCTTGGTACTTCATCAGCACATCAGGAAAGCGCGTCAGCAATTCATTGGTACGCAAAAGCAAATCATCAAAATCCATAGCGCCCGCCTTAAAACAACGGTCTACATAATTTTGGTAGATATCCCCTACCCTTGGCCGTTTTGCCATGGCATCGGCCTCCATAAGTTCTGGATTGTTAAAGTAGGCCTTTACCGTGATAAGGCTGTTTTTAAAGGACGATATCCTATTCTGAATCTGTTTATACTTATAAATATCCTTGTCCAGCCCCATTTCCTTAATAATGGAAGCCAGTAACCGCTGCGAATCCTGGGTATCGTAAATGGTAAAATTGCTCGGAAAACCCAATTTATTACCATCGTACCGCAGTAGTTTGGCAAAAACAGAATGGAAAGTCCCCATCCAAAGGTTTTTGGATTCCGATACACCTACCATCTCGGAAATACGTTTTTTCATTTCTCGGGCGGCCTTGTTGGTAAATGTGAGTGCGAGAATATTAAAAGCATCCACGTTCTGTTCCATTAGATACGCTATCCTGTAGGTAAGCACTCTGGTCTTGCCGGAACCTGCCCCGGCAATTACCATTAGCGGTCCGTCTTTATGAAGTACGGGCGCCCTTTGCGCATCGTTCAATACATCTAAAAAAGTACTCAATTTTATCGTCGTTTTAGAGCGTGAATTTAGCTATTATCTGGGGATACTAGAAATGATGTTTTTTAGATTTATAAACAATACGCGGTAATTCCTCTCATTTTGAATATATTTATCGCCTGATACTATAGGAAATGACAAAAAACACATTGATGCGTCCCCTTTTGTTTTTAATGGTTGCAGCACTACCAACTTTGGTTAGTTCCCAAGAGAAGAAAAGTGGACCAATGATAACAGACTACGGAGAGGTCTGGAACATAGACCAGCCCGATTTTAAGACCGATACCTCAAAAACCTTCAAAGCCGTTTTTGACGTCATGAATTCCCCAGAAGATGTTTCCCAAGTAAATGCAAGTATAGAGACCGCAGCGAGGTTTTTGAATATGCACGCACAGGCCGGAGTTCCTCTGAATCAGCTTAAAGTTGCCCTAGTAGTGCACAACAAAGCCTCTAAAGATCTCTCTAATTCCAAATCCTACAAAGCAAAATTTGGAGTGGACAATCCTAATGAAAAATTAATAAGGGAATTGATGGAAGCCGGGGCAGACGTTATTTTCTGCGGACAGTCTTCTATGTCTAGAGGATTTCCTAAAGAAGACCTTATAGACGGTGTTCAGATTTCGCTGTCGGCCATGACCGCTTTGATACAATTACAGGACGATAATTACAGATTGATAAAATTTTAAATCGAAATATTTATGAAGCACCTAGCATGTTTAACAGTATTGGTCTTTGCGATTACCGCAAATGCCCAAGGCCCTAATCTAGATAAAGATTACAAGGCTATTGAAGATAAGGTGATTGAATGGCGAAGGGAAATTCATCAAAACCCCGAATTGGGCAACCGTGAGTTTAAAACCGCGGAGAAGATTGCAAAACACCTTAAATCCCTAGGGATAGAAGTGCAGACCGGTGTGGCGCACACGGGTGTGGTAGGAATTTTAAAGGGAAATAAACCTGGTAAAGTGGTCGCCCTACGCGCGGATATCGATGCGCTTCCAGTACCCGAGCGTAACGACCTACCATTTAAATCTACCGTAACTGCGGAATTTATGGGGGAAACCGTTCCTGTAATGCATGCCTGCGGTCACGATACCCATACTGCTATTTTAATGGGGGTTGCAGAGGTCATGTCCAAAAATAAGGATAAAATTAAGGGAACGGTAAAGTTCATTTTCCAACCTGCAGAAGAAGGTCCGCCACCGGGCGAAGAAGGTGGGGCCTTACTTATGGTAAAAGAAGGTGTAATGCAGAACCCTAAGGTAGATGCCATTTTTGGACTTCATATAAATTCACAAACACCTATAGGTACAATTCGGTATAAGTCCGGTGGTACCATGGCGGCGGCCCAAGAGTTTAAAATTATTGTAAAAGGAAAGCAAAGCCACGGTTCGCAACCTTGGGCCGGCGTTGATCCTATCTTGATCAGCGCTAAAATTATTGACGGCCTACAGACGATTATCAGCAGGGAAACCGACCTAACCAACGAAGCAGCGGTAATCACCGTTGGAAAAATCAGAAGCGGTGTTCGTTTTAACATTATTCCGGAAGATGCCGAAATGATAGGTACCATAAGAACCTTGGATTACGACATGAAGGATAAGCTTAACAAAAGGATGGTAGAAATGGTAAGCACTATTGCCAAGGCCTATGGTGGTGAAGCTACCTGTGAAATTAAGGATGCCACGGATATTACCTTTAACAATCCAGAGCTTGTAGAACAAATGTTACCTACCATAAAACGTGTTGCGGGAGAAGGAAATGTACACAGCCAAAAAGCGGTTACAGGTGCCGAGGATTTTTCTTATTTTCAACGCGAAGCTCCAGGTTTTTTCTTCTTTTTAGGAGGCATGACACCAGGTAATACGGAATCTTTTCCACACCATACGCCCGATTTCAAAATAGATGACAGCGATTTGTTACTTGGGGTGCGTACATTAACAGAAATGAGCATCGATTATTTGAACAGCGACAGAACGCCTCGCTTGGATACCAAACCTAAAGGTTAGTCGTTACAAATGTTAAAAGTCAAAAATTATATAAATTAACCCATACGATTTATGATTAAAAATTTTCTGCTTATCGCAGCTATATCATTAGGATGTTTATCTCTTCAAGGGCAAAAAAAGAGCGACCTAATTTCCCAGAATCAAGAATTAAAATATCAATTGGATTCTATAAAAAGAATCGTTTCCGATGCGCAACGGAGCGAAAGAATAGGTTTGATGAAGGCGGAGGAACTCCAAAACCAAGTAACCGAATTACAGGATGCAAACGCCACCTTGATGACAAATTTGAACAACTTTGCTGCACTTTCCAGTCAGAATTCGGCAAATATCAACAAGACCTTGGCCACATTAGAGCGCAAAGAGGCGCAACTAAAGGGTATTGTTGGTAGTTTCGCAACTGCAGATTCTACTGCCCTAGTAGTGCTTACCAATGCTAAAAGAACCTTGGGGGAAAATGCTAAAGTTCAGGTCAACGATGGCGTGGTGGTTATTTCCGAAAAACTAGACTTTTTCTTTGCAGATGGTTTAGGCACCAAATTGTTGGAACCATCCAAAGTTTGGCTAGAAAAGGTCGCAAACATTATTAATGCCAATCCAAAGGCCGGGATTAGTGTGGTGGGCATGAACATTACCGGCGAATTAAACCTGGCCCTAAATCAAGCAGTAATGGTTTCTAATGTACTTATTACCTCCTATGCGGTAGATGGTTCCCGAATAAACTTACAGGCAAAGGATGGCGGATTTAGCGAAGGAATTCAAATACGCATACATCCAGATTATATGGCATTCTATGCGCAGGCCAAGAATGATGCTAAGAACTAATTAGTACGCGCAAGGGTTTCCGTCTTAAACTTAATACCCCCCTTTTTACTTTAAAGTAAAAAGGGGGGTATGTTTTTAAAACAACATTAGAGATATACTTTGGCTGCTTTATAAAAACGGTTGCTACAGCTCGTTTAAACCATTCTGAATTTTATAAAATATTGGTGTACCCTTTTAAAAATTAAAGTGTACCTATGATATCTCGTACTGCCACGCGCTCAAAGTATCAACTATTTACCTAACAAAACAATGCTCTGAAACCCGAAATTCTTTTAAAAAAGGGAGTCCATCTAATTTAATAAAGATTCCTCCATAAGACTTGGAGGCATATTCCCTATTTTTAGAAGTTTTTCATGAAAATCGCTCAAGGTAAACTGCTCTCCCATTTTTTGTTTGTAAAGTTCCCTAATTCTTAGAATTTCGGACATGCCCAAGTAATAACCAATAAAGTAACCCGGACTTTCTGCCGCAGAATCGATTTCCAATTGGGCGGCCCATCTTAAAAAACCAACTTTATCGGTCATGAGTGAAACCGCTTCCTCATAGGTCATTCGGCCCGAATGCATTCCTACGTCATAAATAACCCTTGCATTGCGCCAAAGACGCAACTGCAGTTGCCGTAAATGGATTCTTTTGTTTGGAAAGAAACCAGTTTCGGACATTAGCTGCTCATTATAAAGCCCCCAACCCTCGCTGAACAAAGAAAGTCCGTTATCACGTCTAATTTTTCTAGGATTGTGCATCTGATATAAACCCTGAACGTGGTGCCCCCCATAGGATTCATGTGGTGCAGTTACAATAATAACGCCCCAATCGTGTTCAACCAAATATTCCTGTTTCGTTTTTTCATCCCATTGATCCTCATAAGGGTTAATCATCCATTGTGCTGTAAAAACACCGGCTTCATCTTTTCCTCTGGCACGAGAAAAATTACCGTAGTACGATGTTTTTCTCAAATACTCGGCCCTTGGAACCACTTGTACTCGTTCCTTCCAAGGAATAGGAATGAGTTTGTGCGATAAAATATGCGCTTTCGAACTATCTACCCATAATTGGTGGGCCGCAATCATTTCGTGTGGTTCTGGATGGTCGTTTTTAATTTCCAGAGCCAACTCCTGCCAACTTTTCGTAGCATCTATTTCAGCTGCCAACTCCTCCAATTCACTTAGTGTAGTCTCAAATTCGCTCTTCCCGAACTGCCAAAGACTTTCAGCCGTATAATCCAATAACAGCTCTTGTGCCAGTATTTGGTTATAGGTGGCCTCTCCCATTTGAAATCCGACCTCGGGTTTCTTGGGGAGTTCATCGGACAAGTAAGAAATATAGTCTTCCAAGGCTTTTTGTGCGTTGACTATTAAAGGAGTAAGTTCTGCTTCGCTCGTGGTCGTTTTTGCAAATTCCGGTAGGGAGGTATTGAAAAGCGTTACTGCATTTTGCGCCATGAAAAGTGAAAGCTCTTGAAAACGAGGGACATAGTACTCAATTTGCATTTTGCCATTTTCCAATTGTATAGGAATCGCCTTTAATTTATCCAGCAACTCTTCTACCTTTTTATTAGGTTCTCCCGGCCTATCCAAAACATTCCCTAATCTCCTGAACTGCATATATTCCCGTGGATCTTTTTTCCAAGGTTCATGCTTCGCCTGTCTCAATTCCTTACCCTTTAATATGCTCTGGGCAAAACGCCAATCTATGCGGTCCTCAAAAGAAAATCCAGTAGTATCTATTTTCAATAATTCATCCAAGCTTTTTCGTGTCTGTTTCAATTCTTCCATAAAAAATTGACTACTAAGACTTATATCCTTTCCGGTTCCTGCATCAACTGAATTGAAATTTTCAATAAAGGCCTCAAAATCATTGGTTTCCGGTCGTTCTTTGACCTCTTGTTTACAACCAAAAACAAACACAAAACCTAAAAGAAACAAGTAAGCCCTCATAATACCGCTATTTTAAATATTTCCTTAAATATACTGTTGTTTTAATACTTCTTCAATAAAAAATAATGGGTAAGTTTTCAGGGATAAAACGCAATAGAATTAATTTTAATTAGCCATTCATAATTGATTTGACTCCTTTAAAAAGTTAACTTTCTATTTTTTATGAGATTGCAAGCTTCGGTCGTTTTTTTAGGATAATCATTGCACTTAAACCGTGAGCTACTGTAACAGCTTTTCAAACTAGGTTGCGTTACGGCTACTTTTAGGCATTCTGCATTTCATCGATAAACCATTATAATAATTGATTAAATTGGTCGTTCTATTGTCTGATATAAACTACATTAAAAGCTTACAGATGACCTCAGACCAAATTTTTCAACTTTTCGCCTATACCTTCCCTTCAATTGTAACCGGAGCCGTAGCGTTCTATTTTTTTAGACTACACACCAAAAACGAGGAAGGCCGAAGACGATTTTTGTTACATAAGGACTCTCAAAAGAATATGCTGCC
Source organism: uncultured Flavobacteriaceae bacterium (assembly GCA_963697395.1). Lineage (GTDB taxonomy): Bacteria > Bacteroidota > Bacteroidia > Flavobacteriales > Flavobacteriaceae > Maribacter. Next base: position 99,030 of record CAVONX010000003.1, on the reverse strand, counting down.
AGCCAGAATGCAGGCCTATGAGCGTATGGCCTTGTTCTTGGAAAGGATAGCGATTCCAAGCCTTGTGGTGCGCGTTGCCCCTTTGTCCAAAAACAAATCGGATTACGAAAATTTGCTCATTAAAAGTATAGAGACGGAGTTTGATCATAACCTTTCGCAGCAAATATACATGACCGATGAATGCTGGAACATTATCAAAGCGGCGAAAAGCGCTACCATACAGATGATACGTAAAGCCGCCATGAGCGAAACCGAAACAGCCGATAAATTACGGGAGGACATCCTAACTGAAACTATGGATAAAGCTTCACCTTCCGCAACCGCTCTATCTTATGTAAAAAAAGAGATCGGGGAGCTGTGGTAAGGCCCTCTAGTCCCATAAGGAGAATTAATAACAAACTCAGATACTAAAATAAACGTAATCCCAGCCGCAAGAGGGCTTAGACAAAGCCGTTCGTTTTGCACCAATCGCTATTCGCTGCCCCCTTCCAATTTTACTTTTTAGGTTCTCTTATAAACCACCTAAAGCTCAAGGCAACTATTTACTAGCATCGCTGTCCTAATTTAATTTCAACCGACCTTGTAGAGATACAGCTCTGCTTAATTCATAAAGGTCTTCACTTGCATTTTTGAAAGAACGGAAGTCAATAAAATGTTCTAAATGTTTTTATAATTTATTTGTTGGACACACTCCAAAATAGGAGATTTGCCAACTACAAATAAATTGAAAACATAAGTTTATGGAGATTGAAAAATTTATTTTCTGTCTTGAAGCTATTCCAGATATAGATAGTGCGAACACTAGCGAGGTAATGAAAACCTTGGGGGATATTGCGCTAAATCAAAATATTGCGAGCATTTACCAAGCATGCGATACTATCGAAGGACTAGAGGATAGCTTGAACAATCTACTGTACGAGGACCATAACTTTAAAGATTACGAGATCATCTACTTTGTTATGAATGGAGGACCCAATAACATCCTCATTAATGACTATTATTACAGCATTGAGGAAATAGCGGAACTTTTTGAAGGCAAAATGAAAGGTAAAGTGATACATTTCGCCAATAAAAAGACTTTGGACCTAACCGATGAAGAGTCCCAGTATTTTTTAGATGTTACCGGTGCCCGTGCCATTTCAGGATACGGATCTAGGTATGACGGTATTTCCAGTACCACTACTATTGACCGAGTTTTTTTTGGGTTGTACCAAGAAAACGATGATTTCAAGGAAGTGGTGGAAATGATGTTTCAAAAGCACTATAATCTCTGTAAGTTACTGGACTTTAGATTGTATTATTAGAGCGTTTTTTAAAATAAAATTTATTTTGAGGGCAACGTAAGATACTTTTTAAGGGAACACTTTATACTAATTACTTCTCACTTTTTAATTTTCTCAAATGTGAAGTCTATTTTCTTACAATACACTTTACCCTCCATAAACCACCTACTAATTTCACTCATTATCATTAGGTGCAATCGGATTCGTTTCCTCATTTTTATTTTTGGCATAGAGATAACCTCGTTTCCACCAAAGGGTCATTTTAACCTTATCAAAAATCAAGGAATTGGTGGTTAGGACGGTAGGCGTATAATAAAGATTAATGATGGCGTCATTTTGATTGGCGACCAATTTCCCAATTCGAATATTCTGACTTTCAATTCGGTCTAGAATAAAACTTAGCATGGTAGTAAGCAGTTCAAACGGATTTCGGGACGGCATTCTATTCAGGTAATTCACCTCGGTATGCAGTACCACCACATCTACCTCGGTGGCACCTCGACGTATGGCTTCCTCAATTGGCACAATGCTTCCCAGACCACCATCGGCATATTCGCAACCGTTTACCCGGGCCAAGCTCATAAAGGGCACGTAATTAGAGGATATCCATATCCAATCACAGAATTCATCGTAAGTGCACTCCTTTATCGACTTATATTCCACTTGGTTCAGGGATAAATTGGACACTGTAACAACAACGTCATGTGGCCCGGTTTTAAGTTCGTTGAATTCTTCTACAGTAAGACTATTTCTAACCATTTTACGAAGGTTTTCACTTTCGCCAAAAGTCTGTTTACCGGCAATAAAGTTTTTCAGAACATTCCAATGGTTAATACCAATCTCATCTACACCATACTTTTTTTTGATAACGAACGGACAATTGTTAAAAATGGTGTCTTGGTTTACGTTGGAATAAATCTCCTTTATCTTGTCCAATTTACCCAAGGCCAAATGGGAAATTAACAGACTACCGGTAGAGGTGCCTACAAAAATATCGTACTTCTTGCCAGATTCCCGGATAAGGAATTCGGCAACCCCCCCTGCAAAGGCTCCTTTGCTTCCGCCGCCTGAAATAACCAAGGCTCTCATTCTAAAATAAGTTTTGTGTTAAGATAACGTAAATCATCCTCTTTTAGTTCTTTAGCGAGTTCTTGTAGTTGCATTTTCAATCCTTCGTTTTTCCAAAGCTCGTCCAACAAACGCCTTGCAAAGTTCCTAAATTGCCAAGAATGGTGGTTCGTTGCTTTTAAAAGTTGGGTAAGACTACCCTCGTTCAAAGCTCCTATTTCATTGAGATACTGAAAAGCGGTTTGCCTAATTTCCGGATTAAATTTCTCCGATGTATATGCCGTCAGTTCTTCAAAAAATAGTGATTTCCTGTCCCTATTATACTCAGGGGTTATTAAGGCCAAGGTCAACCATAGTAAACGAACATTTTTATTGGGCAATCCAACCACATCCTCCAACTTATCCAAGTATCCGATCCTATCCGTTTCAAAACTGCTCCATAATTTTAGCAAGACCAGTTCTTGGGTCACATAACTCTGATCCGAAAGAAGTGACTCAAAACTATGTTTTATTTCCTTGTTACTGATGTCCGGACCGGATACACCTAACAAGGAAGTAGCGAGAGCCTGTCTTATGGGAACGGTGTCCATAGCAAAAGCTTTTTGAATGACAGTGGATGATAGGTTGGCCGAATAGTTTTGCAGCAAATGCCGTTTAAAATGAATAGAACTGGTAGCGCCCCAATAGTATTGGTAATCCAACTCGGCGCGATTTGACTTTTTAATAGCGGCCTCCATATCAAACAACAATCTCAAAGAGGCTTCCCTTTTTACTAACATTGATTTCACCTCTGTCATGGGAAATTCGTTGCCCTCTAGCCATTGGGCCCTGAAATTGGTTAATTTTTTCTTGCTAACGTCCTCTATCTCCTGCAAAAACTGAGAAACGGTGGCGTTTTTGTTTTGATATTTCTTCAAATAGTTTATGATTCCCTGTCTAAAGGCATGGTCTCCAACTAAATCTCGAAGAACTACTAAGGCCCAGGCACCTTTCTCATAAAAAGTTAAGCTGCTCGCTTTAGGGTTGAGCAAAGACTCACCTTCTCCCCTGTTTGAAAGGTCATTGAGTTGTTTTGCAGTTCCGTATAATTTCCAATGAAAATGTTCGCTGCCAAATAGTTCCTTTTCCACTAAATACGCATAGTAGGTGGCAAAACCTTCATGTAGCCAATGGTGCTCGCCGTCTTTTTCGGTCACTAAATTTCCGAACCATTGGTGGGCCAATTCGTGGGCATTAACGTTTACATAGTTCTTATCCACAAAAGAGGTAGAATCTATCATAAAACCATCTGAAAAAATCGTCGCTCCCGTGTTTTCCATTCCCGCGTACAAAAAATCGTGTACCGGAACCTGCTTGTAGTTTTGCCACGGATAAGGGACTCCGATTTCGGTTTCCAGAAAATCGAATATTTCTTTGGTGTAGCGGTAGGTAGGTTCCACTCGTAGACTATCGTTGGGATAAAAATAATTTTCTATGGGAATGCCGCTATTGGAGACTACTTGCTGTTTGTTATAGTTTCCTAGAACAAAAGCCAAAAGATAGCTGCTCATAGGTTTTTGCATATCAAATTGCCACGTGGCCTTACCGTCCGCCATGGAAGATTTTATCAATTTCCCGTTGGCTATCACCGTCAATTCTTCGGGTGCTTTTATACTCAGATCAAATTCCACCTTTTCTTCCATGTCATCAAAACTCGGCAACCAATGACTGGTATATTTCCCTTGGCCTTGGGTCCATATTTGGCTTTGGCTTCGCTCTTCCAGCAGTATTTGCCCCCTAAGCGGAGCTGAAGTCTCCCATCCTATAAAATAAACCGTTTGTTCTGGCGTGCAGGAATACGCTAAATCTAAAGAGTAGGTCTGCCCTTTTTTAAACTTCTTGTACAAAACCAGATGCTTCCGATTATTGTTGAATTTTACCTTTTTATCGTCAAGTTTTACAGTTGTAAAATCCATGTTCTTTGCATCCAAGAAAATAGAATCCACCCTTTCCCGGATTTGAAATTGATAATTCAAGATACCGTATATGGCCTTCTCTTCCGGAATTGGATACACCTGAACTTTGGCGGTAAGAAAATCTACCTTATCCTGATGTTGGGCAGTAACATAGGCGCCAAAAAAAAATAAAACCACTAGAATAATCTTGGGCATAAAATATGGTGTTCAGAGTAATCAAAGTTAGGGTTTTCAATGATTACAGCCTAAATTGAAAATGTGATTGCCTATACTATTGTCGTTTTAAAAATTCTGAAAACTAGAGACTGTGCATTGAACTATACCCTTTAGAAGCTAGGGGCGATTTTTCACTTTCGGGGCTAGGAGGCATTTTGTATTTTAGCTCCCATGAATATCAATCTCCTTCAAACTCCCATTGCCTATCTCAAGGGTGTTGGCCCAAATAGGGCGGAGAACCTACAATCAGAACTCGGTATTCATGTGTACCAAGACCTGCTAAACCTATTTCCCAATCGGTATATTGATAAGACGCAGTACTACAAAATAACCCAACTTCAAAAAAGTAGTGCGGACGTACAGATCATTGGCAAATTGGTGCATATAAAAACCGTGGAGCAGAAAAAGGGAAAGCGCTTGGTGGCGCGCTTTCAAGATGATACGGGAGAAATGGAACTTGTCTGGTTCCGAGGTCAAAAATGGATTCGGGAAAATTTAAAACTGAATACTCCTTATGTGATTTTTGGTAAGTGCACTGTCTTCAACAATACTTTTTCCATGCCGCACCCGGAAATGGAACTGCTATCGGAACACGAACAAGGTTTAAAAATACATATGCAGCCGGTGTATCCATCCACCGAAAAACTAACGAATAAGGGAATTACAAACCGTGTCATTAGTAAATTGATGCAGCAACTTTTTACGGAAACAAAGGGGCGGTTTTCCGAGACTTTATCGGACGTACTCCTACAGGAGCTAAAACTGATTTCCAGAAGTGAGGCACTTTTTAACATCCATTTCCCCAAGAGTCAGGAATTGCTCGCCAAGGCAGAGTTTCGTCTAAAATTTGAAGAACTCTTTTATTTACAGATGCAGCTCATTGCAAAGAACATGCTGCACAAACAAAAGATTAAAGGTTTTCCTTTTGATGAAGTGGGCGAACTGTTCAAGGACTTTTATGCGAACAAACTCCCCTTTGAACTTACTAATGCCCAGAAACGAGTTATCAAGGAAATACGTTCCGATCTGGGCAGCAATGCACAAATGAACCGTTTGCTGCAGGGCGATGTAGGCTCGGGAAAGACCATTGTCGCAGTTATGGCAATGTTATTGGCCTTGGACAACGGTTTCCAAGCCTGTTTAATGGCTCCGACCGAAATCCTTGCCAACCAACACTATCAAGGAATCTCGGATTTATTAAAAGATACTGGAGTAAGCTGTGCACTATTGACAGGTTCGGTTAAAAAATCGACTAGAAAACCAATTCATGAGCAGTTGGAAAGCGGGAAGTTACAAATTCTCATCGGCACCCATGCCCTTTTGGAGGATAAGGTAAGGTTCAATAATTTAGGTTTAGCCATTATTGATGAGCAGCACCGCTTTGGGGTAGCGCAACGTTCCAAATTGTGGCACAAAGGAAGTTCATCGCCAGAAGATGTTGGAGGCGCTGCTATACCTCCCCACATTCTTGTTATGACGGCCACACCTATACCAAGAACTTTAGCCATGAGCCTATATGGAGATTTGGATATTTCGGTTATTGATGAACTTCCCCCTGGAAGAAAACCAATAAAAACAGTACATCGGTTCGATTCTAACCGGCTTAAAGTATTCCAATTTATAAGGGAAGAAATTAAGAAAGGACGCCAAATTTATATCGTATATCCCCTCATACAAGAATCCGAAGCCTTGGATTACAAAGATTTAATGGACGGTTACGAAAGTATCGCTAGGGATTTTCCACCGCCCGAATTTCAGATATCCATCCTTCACGGACAAATGAAACCGACCGACAAGGATTACGAAATGGCACGTTTTGTAAAAGGAGAAACCCAGATAATGGTGGCTACAACGGTTATAGAAGTAGGTGTGAACGTACCCAACGCATCGGTCATGATCATAGAAAGTGCCGAACGTTTTGGCCTATCCCAATTACACCAATTACGCGGACGGGTAGGACGTGGTGCGGACCAAAGTTTTTGTATTCTAATGACCAGCCACAAACTATCGGCCGAATCCAAGACCCGGTTGGAAACCATGGTAAACACCAATGATGGTTTTGAAATCGCGGAAGTAGACTTAAAACTACGCGGTCCAGGAGATATTATGGGTACTCAACAAAGTGGTATCCTAAATTTAAAGATTGCAGATATTGTAAAAGATAACCAAATCCTAAAAACCGCCCGTTATTACGCACTACAACTACTTAAAGACGACCCATCCCTAGAAAAACCCACAAATCTTGTTATTAGGCACAGTTATGCCCAACTGGTAAAGTATAAGAATATTTGGAATTATATTAGTTGATGAATTTTCATTTAATTCCAAATCCAAGTTGCCTTAGCTTGTGGTAGATGAAAACCTAGCTTTAAGCTTTTTTCCCTTCGGCTTACGTTTACAGAACAAATTGAATGTTGAACTTTCAGCTATCCAAGTCAGATTCAAATACGAACCAAATATCACATTTAGGTTGAACATCGTAATTTCATTCAGGGTAATTTCTACAGAACACCTACTTTTAGTAGCTTTGTTAGCTTAGAAATAAACATATGAGTGCAAAAAAGACACTATTTGATAAAGTTTGGGATTCACATGTAGTCCACCAAATTAAAAATGGACCGGATGTCCTGTTTATAGATAGGCACATGGTACATGAAGTAACGAGTCCGGTTGCCTTTTTGGGTTTGAAAAATCGCAATATTAGGGTACTTCACCCAGAAAAAACCTTTGCAACGGCCGATCATAATACACCTACCATTAACCAACACCTCCCCGTTGAAGATCCGCTCTCCGCGCACCAATTAAAAATGTTGGAAGAAAACGCCAATGAACATGGTATTTCCTATTGGGGACTTGGACATGAGAAAAACGGTATCGTACATGTTGTAGGACCGGAATACGGTATCACCCTCCCAGGTGCAACTATTGTTTGCGGGGATTCGCATACCTCTACCCATGGTGCCTTTGGTGCCATTGCTTTTGGTATTGGAACATCTGAAGTAGAGATGGTTTTGGCATCGCAGTGCATTATGCAGCCCAAACCAAAGCGCATGCGCATTAATATAACTGGAGCACTTGAATTCGGTGTTACGCCAAAAGACGTAGCCCTTTTTATCATTTCGCAATTGACTACCTCCGGGGCAACCGGATATTTTGTGGAATACGCTGGTGATGTATTTAAGAGCATGTCTATGGAAGGCCGTATGACCGTTTGTAACCTGAGTATAGAAATGGGTGCCAGAGGGGGTATGATCGCTCCGGATGAAACTACCTTCCACTACATAAAAGGTCGCGAATTCACTCCAAAAGGAGCCGATTGGGATACTGCTATGGATTATTGGCAGACCTTGTTTACAGATCCAGATGCAATTTTCGATAAAGAATTGACGTTTGACGGTTCGCTCATAGAACCGATGATCACTTACGGGACAAATCCCGGAATGGGGATGGGGATTTCAAAAGATATTCCAACTTCCAATATGGTCCAAGGTGGGGCATCAACCTATAAAAAATCCTTGGAATACATGAAATTTGGCGAAGGCGATTCCATGATCGGTAAGCCAATCGATTTTGTCTTTTTGGGAAGTTGTACCAACGGTAGAATTGAAGATTTTAGGGCTTTTGCATCTATTGTAAAAGGAAGAAAGAAAGCCGATAATGTTACCGCATGGCTAGTTCCAGGGTCACACCAAGTGGAAAAAGCGATTAAGGAGGAAGGCCTGTTGGCAATTATTAACGAAGCAGGTTTTGAACTACGTGAACCAGGATGTTCTGCTTGTTTGGCAATGAACGACGATAAAGTACCCCCAGGAAAACTGGCAGTTAGTACTTCAAATAGAAATTTTGAAGGTAGACAAGGACCCGGTTCAAGAACTCTATTAGCTAGCCCCTTGGTGGCAGCAGCCGCTGCGGTTACGGGGAAAGTTACAGATCCAAGGGAGCTTATGCAAACGGAAATGGCCTAATGTACTATTGCTTTAAAGGGATAATTTTCTTAACGAACTAAGAATAAAATAAATTATAAATAGACCAATCTAAAGTCTAGGGTCTAAAACCTAACATCTATTCATGGCATACGATAAATTCACAACACTTATATCAACAGCGGTTCCACTTCCTATTGAAAACGTGGATACAGATCAAATTATACCCGCTAGGTTTCTTAAAGCGACGGAACGTGAAGGTTTTGGAGACAACTTATTTCGCGACTGGCGGTACAATCAAGATAACACCCCAAAGACAGACTTCGTACTCAACAACTCCAAATACAGTGGAAAAATACTTGTGGGTGGCCATAACTTTGGTTCTGGCTCCTCTCGCGAGCACGCGGCTTGGGCTATTTATGACTACGGATTTCGGGTAGTGGTATCCAGCTTTTTTGCTGATATTTTTAGAGGAAACTGTTTAAATATTGGGGTACTCCCAGTACAAGTAAGCGCTGAATTCCTTCAGCACATATTTGATGCCATTGAAAAAGACCCGAAAACCGAATTAAAAGTGGACCTTCCGGCACAAAAAATTACACTTCTTGCCACGAGCAAAAGCGAAAACTTTGAAATCAACGACTACAAAAAGAATAACATGACCAATGGTTTCGATGATATCGATTACTTATTGAACATTAAAAAGGATATTCAGGAATTCGCCAAAACAAGGCCTTTTTAGAAATGTCGGTGCGAGAAGTATTTTTGTAACGAAGGAATCTGTTGGTTTCTTGCGCATAAGCTGCATCAGATTACCATGTCTTTAGTTACCTTGGGAAGGGAATTCCTAGCAACGATGAATACAATTACTGAAACACTGAAAATAATTCCGTTACAAGCAAGTTCAGCATAAATGAAAAAACGACATCTGGAAATAATGGATACCACTCTCAGGGATGGGGAGCAAACTTCTGGTGTTTCCTTTTCTGCATCCGAGAAGCTTACCTTAGCAAAATTGCTTTTGGAAGAATTAAAAGTGGACCGTATCGAAGTCGCTTCGGCTCGGGTTTCCGATGGCGAATTGCAAGCCGTCCAACAGATTACCGCTTGGGCCAAAGAAAAGAACTATCTGGACAAAATAGAGGTATTGACTTTTGTGGATGGCGGTGTTTCGTTACAATGGATGGAAACAGCGGGTGCCAGGACCCAAAACCTCTTGACAAAAGGATCCTTGAACCACCTACAACATCAGCTAAAAAAGACACCTGAGGAACATTTTTCGGAAATAGCGGCGGTACTAAACGAAGCCAGCAAAATGGGCATTACCACTAATGTGTATCTAGAGGATTGGAGCAACGGCATGCACAACTCAAAGGACTATGTGTTCCAGTTCCTGGATTTTTTAATTGGGCAAAAGGTAAAGCGAATCCTGTTGCCCGATACATTGGGAATCCTCACACATAGGGAAACCTTTGATTTCATTTCTCAAATTACCGAACGTTATCCAAAACACCATTTTGATTTTCATGGCCATAATGATTACGATTTGGGTGTTGCCAACGTAATGGAAGCAGTAAAAGCAGGTTGTCACGGCCTGCATTTAACGGTGAACGGAATGGGTGAACGCGCAGGGAATGCGCCCATGGCGAGCGCGGTGGCGGTTATAAAGGATTTTCTACCCGAGGTGGAAATAGGTGTGAACGAAACATCGCTGTTCAAAGTCAGTAAATTGGTATCGGCATTCACAGGGCTTACCGTACCTGCCAACAAACCTATTGTGGGCGATAATGTATTTACCCAAACCGCAGGGATACATGCGGACGGGGACAGCAAAAAGAACTTATATTTCAGCAATCTGATGCCCGAACGTTTTGGGCGCAAACGTAAGTACGCTCTGGGAAAAATGTCCGGAAAGGCGAATATTCAAAAAAATTTACAAGAGTTAGGGCTTACACTTAATGAAGATGAGCTCAAAAAAGTGACCCAACGTATTATTGAGCTCGGAGATAAAAAAGAACGGGTTACCAAGGACGACCTTCCCTTTATTATTTCCGATGTGCTGGATGCCGATGCTCACCATCAAAAAGTATTTGTAAAATCCTATGTGCTAACACATGCGAAAGGACTCATGCCTTCCACTACCCTATTAGTAGAGATTGAAGGCGAATCCTTTGAGGCCAGCGCCCAAGGAGACGGACAGTATGATGCCTTTATGAACGCATTAAAAAAAGTGTATTCCTCCAAAAAAATAGCCTTGCCCAAATTGGTAGATTACGCGGTGCGTATACCACCTGGAAGTAACTCCGACGCCCTTTGCGAAACCGTAATTACATGGGAGCGAAATGAAAAGGAGTTTACCTCAAGAGGACTGGATTCCGACCAAACCGTAGCTGCGATAAAGGCAACGGAGAAAATGTTGAATATGATTTGAAAAATCCCTAGCTCAAAAAGTTAGGGCTAGAATTAGAATAGAATAGTAATAATAAAGCGGAAATCACTTAGCGCGGTGCGCTTACAACCTTTTCGCAAAGCAAGAACAGTATGAAATTAAACATAGCTCTTTTAGCCGGAGACGGAATTGGACCAGAAGTAATTGATCAAGCCGTTAAGGTATGCGATGCCATAGCCAAGAAACACAACCACGATATCACTTGGAAACCTGCTTTGACAGGTGCTGCCGCCATAGATGCCGTTGGGGATCCCTACCCCGATGAAACGCATGAGATATGCGCGAATGCGGATGCCGTTCTTTTTGGCGCCATTGGACATCCACGTTTTGACAATGACCCATCTGCCAAAGTACGGCCGGAACAGGGCTTGTTGAAAATGAGACAGAAATTAGGTCTTTTTGCAAACGTACGACCTACGTTTACCTTTCCATCCTTAATTGATAAATCGCCTTTGAAAAGAGATCGTATCGAAGGAACGGATCTTATTATTCTTAGGGAACTTACAGGAGGTATTTATTTTGGGGAACGGGGTAGAAAAGATAACGGCGAGACTGCCTTTGATACCATGACCTACCAACGCTTTGAAATTGAACGTTTGGCAAAAAAAGGTTTTGAAATGGCCCTAAAACGTTCCAAAAAATTGTGCTGTGTAGACAAGGCCAATGTTTTGGAATCTTCCAGACTGTGGCGAGAAACCGTGCAGCGCATGGAAAAAGACTATCCCGAAGTAGAAGTTACCTATGAATTTATAGATGCTGTGGCGATGCGATTGATCCAATGGCCAAAAGGCTATGATGTGATCATCACAGCGAATCTGTTTGGAGATATATTGACGGATGAAGCATCCGTAATATCAGGCTCTATGGGATTGATGCCTTCCTCTTCTGTTGGAAATAAAGTATCCCTTTATGAACCCATACATGGGTCGTATCCGCAAGCTGCCGGCAAGGATATTGCGAATCCCTTAGCGACCGTTTTATCCGCAGCCATGCTTTTTGAGGATATGGGCTGTACCCAAGAGGCCGAAGAAATAAGACGCGTAGTAAATAAATCCTTAGCCGAAGGTGTAGTTACCGAAGACCTAGCAGATGGTGCAAAATCCTATAAAACCAGCGAGGTAGGCGACTGGTTGGCAAAGCATATTTGATCGGCCAACTCTTTAAAATAAGTTTCAAATCGACTGCCTAAAAAAATTTTGGCAGTCGTTCTGTTTTAAGAATAATTCTTGCGAAGAACCCTTTCTCATCGAGGCGAATTGTTCTATCCAAAAAAATACTTCTTTTTGTTTTCTGACGATTATTTTACAACGCTACCTCCTACTACATCAAAACCAAAATGTGTAGAATCAATTCGCAATCGATGGAACTTTTTCTTTTAGATTACGATTAAATACATAAAATCCAAAAATAAAACTCAAGAATAGCGATAAATTAGAAGAAAAGTGAAAAGAAAACAAAAGGGGACTTTAAGAAAAAGTAGCGAGAGATAACAATTGATGATGTCATATATAACAAAGGTAAATTTGACCAGATGTTGGGTCCTTTACAAGAAAGAATAGGCAAGACAAAGCAAGATTTAAAAGAGGAAATCGATAATTGGTAATCAACTATTGTAATATTTCTGAAAAGTCCCAAACTAAACTATTGGGACTTTTTTTATGACAGTATAATTTATAGGTCTAAAAAGCTCTCCTATAAAATGGAAAGACTGTTCACTTAAAAAATCATATCCATCAGGTCTACAGCTCTCTTTCCAGTATATCTTTACGCCTACTACCATTAATGGGTCTCTTGGAAAGACGTAGGTTTAAAATAATTTCATGGCGTATACCATCACCAATAATCGATTCAAAGCGTCAAGGTTGAAGCTTTTTCAGATTTGTATTTTTATCTGAACTTAACACTTAAATTTAGTACCCCTTCGCCCTATCTACAACATTCAAAAGCTCTTTTCCCTCCAATAAATTCCTGTAGTTTGCCAGAATCTGGTCAACCACGGAATTGGCATTGGATACGCTGGCGTAATGCGGGGTCATAAAAATTTTTGAGTGCTTCCAAAACGGATGCGAGGTGGGTAAGGGCTCTTGATGGTAGACGTCCAAACAAGCACCGGACAAATGTCCATTATCCAATTGTTCCAATAAATCGGAATCTACCAAATGACCGCCACGAGCCACATTTATCACATAGGCACCTTTCGGAAGTTTGGCAAATAAGCCGTTGTTTAAAATACCTTTGGTTTCTGATGTAAGTGGCAAAAGGCACACCAGGAAATCGGAACCTTTTAAAAATTCGGTCAATCCTGTCTCTCCTGAAAAGGTAAGGACCCCATCCATCGATTTTTGACTTCTAGACCAGCCTTGTACCTTAAAACCCGCATATAACAAGTCTTTGGCCGTACGTGCGCCCAATTCACCTAATCCCATAATACCAACGGTTACATCTGCTACACGTCTGTAATCCTTGGGCTCCCAATTGGCCATGGTTTGTTGTACTTTATACGTATTAAAGTTTTTAATTTCTGCAAAAATAGCGGCAAGCACGTGCTCGCTCATGTCGCTTGCCAAATAAGGATCTACCACTCTAGTTATGGGAACGTGGGTAGGTACGGACGCATCTTCAAAAATATAGTCTACACCTGCCCCTGCCGATGCTATACATTTTAAATTTGGGTACACGCCCAGACTACCTTCCGGATGTTTCCATATGAGTGCCATAAGGACGTCTTCCTTGGTATGCTCCTCAAGGTAACCATATACTCTCAAATTTGGATCCGCTTTTAGCAAAGCGTTTTTCCAAAGGTCTATTTTACCGTCCTGTCTTATGATTACTATTGCCATCTAATCCAATATATCTAGGGCCTTTGAGAATTCCTCCCCAAAAGGCCAGTTTTCTGTTTGTGTATGCTGGTAGGTAGTTACGATTCGTTCCTTAAACTCTGGCAATAACCCATTTTGGGAAACAAATTGTGTCATTTCTTTAAAGGAATTCGCCATGCTTTTATAAAAGGAATCGGGAAGATTACGTTCTACAGCAAAGGCCAGTCCTATTTCTAGGTTAAAGCACATCACATCCGCCACCAAATTGGGCTCCATACCCAATTTTAAAAAATGCTTTATAAATTTTTGCGCCACTGATCGCCTTGCTTTGGGCCGTTTACGTTTTAAAGGAAAATATTCATTGGAAATTTTGGCCTTCGCTTCTTGAACCAATTTATCCTCCTTCGGATTAAAAATAAAATTATAATACGTTTTTACGTTCGGAAAACGTTCGTACAAATCCATAAGCTGCACTTCCAATTCGACTTTGGGCAATTCTGAAAGGTAGTTCTTTAAGGCGCGCTTGCTCATAAAATGCTATGTCTTCAAAAATACAATTTGCCTTGAAAAAACTCCTATTTGCTTTAAAATAATCCTAAAAATTTATAAATTATGTATAATTAAGTAGGATTACCTTTGGAAAAGAGCCAATAAAAATGTATTATGTTCTCTTGTAATAATATTAACATTACAGATAGCTATACATATGAGGCAACTAAAGATAATAAAGCAGGTAACGAATCGAGAGTCAAAGTCCTTGGACAAGTACTTACAAGATATAAGTAAAATAGGTTTGATTACTGCCAATGAAGAGGTGGAACTGGCCCAACGCATAAAAAAGGGCGACCAGATTGCACTCGAAAAATTGACTATCGCCAACCTCAGGTTTGTAGTATCCGTGGCAAAACAATATCAAAACCAAGGACTAAAACTTCCAGATTTGATCAATGAAGGCAACTTGGGTCTTGTTAAAGCTGCAAAACGTTTTGACGAAACAAGGGGATTTAAGTTTATTTCCTATGCCGTTTGGTGGATTAGGCAATCTATCCTGCAAGCGTTGGCAGAGCAATCTAGAGTGGTGCGCTTACCATTGAATAAAATTGGCTCCATCAATAAAATAAAAAAAACCTTTTCTTATTTAGAACAAGCGCATGAGCGTCCGCCTTCCCCCGAGGAAATAGCCAAGGAGCTGGAAATGACCGTTAGTGAGGTAAAGCAGTCCTTAAAGAATTCGGGCAGACATGTCTCTATGGATGCACCCTTGCGCGAAGGAGAGGATTCCAATCTATATGATGTGTTACGTTCAGGGGAATCTCCAAGGCCAGACAATCAGTTATTGCAACAATCCCTTAATACAGAAATAAACAGGGCATTGGACACTTTGTCCCCAAGGGAAGCAGATGTTGTTAAACTCTATTATGGCATTGGTGACCAACAGTCCATGACCCTAGCGGAAATAGGACAGACCTTTGACCTTACTAGGGAACGCGTGCGCCAGATCAGGGAAAAAGCCATCAGAAAGCTACGGCACAATTCCAGAAGTAAACTACTGAAGACCTATTTGGGATAACACAACAAATTTTATGAATCAAAAAAGCACCTTCTTTTTAGAAGGTGCTTTTTCTTTTTAAACACTGAACACTAAACTAAGAATACGATAGCTTGCTGATGTTAAAATCTACAAGGATGTCGTTTAAATCCTGAATAAAATTCTGATACGAATTGTTGTCTTGATTTTGGTATGCCATAAGTTAAGATTTTAGGATTAATTTGGAAAGTAGACTACATGTAATCCAATTCCACTAATTCGTTAAGGCTTAAGATTTCATTTAAATCTTGTAGGAATACTAAATATTCCTCTCCGTAGGTATCGTAAAGCATGTGGTCTTTTAATTGATTAGTAAATTAAGCTTTGGGTTCTATTAAATTACATAGTAAACATAAATGAAACATATTATGCTGACAATAAATTGTGGTGTACCCATTACTTTTTGTTGTCAAACTATGGATTATAGTCTATAAGCAATCTACAGTAGATATGAACTGGCTGCTGGTTTGAATTTAAGGACTGAAACGTTTATCCAAGAATAGTGTATTCTATAGGAATTTAATCTGATAGGACAGTCCTGCCGCAACCGAAAAAAAGAATTTTCCGGAGCTAAATGCCAGCTCTTGTCGGTTTACCCCAATGTTGGCTTTGTATCGGTTGCTATTGTTCTTTGTTGTGAATTGATACTCAAGACGGACTCTTTGCGCCTCTAAATACAATAAGGTTTGGGCCAATAGTTCCCCATCAACGATAAACTGATTCATTTCAGTATCAAAACCATAACCGAGGTGTAAGCCCAGCCAATTGTTCCCGTCTTTTAGATAGCGGCGCAACAATAGATTCCCGGACACTCCTACGCCTTTCTCTGTATCTGGCACTACAAAGGGCCTTAATGAGGCGTAATAATTACCCCGGTACAATCCAAAGCTACCTGTAAGTATGGTAGCAGCATCCTTAGTGAAGGCCAGGTGCCTAAACCCTAGAGAGGCCTCCATTGCATTGGGTAGCTCCTTAACGACCTCTGCCCCCAGCCTATGTCTCGGAAAAATTTCCGAGTTGGAAAATCCATAATTAAAATATCCGCTTAGCAATTTTGAAAATTTGGGATAGGCGTCTACCTCAGCTTGTATACCATTGATATTAAAACGCCTATTATAATTGATACGCGGTAATAGCACACCCCATCTGGTCTCTTTTCGGTACTCTACAGCACCGTAGTACATGGGGTCCAAAACTTGGTCGAAAACTTCGCCCTCCGTGTAGATGGTAATCGCTTGTTTTCGTTTTTCTGACAGTTTGGTGGCCTTTAGTTTGTTCTGCAGCAATTGGGTATTTGCTATCTGCTCCAGTATTGCCGCCCTTAATGCAAGGATTTCCTTATCCTCCTGTAAATGTATCAAAGCCTTGTTTGCCAAACCCAAAGCAATGTGTAAATTAGCTGCATATTGTTCATTTTTAATGGCCCCCAGCCATACTTCCTTATTACCTTTTTCCTTGCTGGTTATTTTATTGAATTGCAGCCGTGCTTCATCATATTCATGGTCCCAGCTGTAGGTTTTTGCCAACAAACTATGTACGTCAACATATTCGGGATAGCGCGAAAGCACCTGTACCAATGTATCCCGTGCTTCGGCTGTTTTTCCCTCAAAAGCCAAATCCCTTGCCGTAAAATAGGAAACATCCGGATCGCCATTATAGGTGTACTCCTGCCCCACAACGGTTTTCAAAAATAAAAGAGAGAGGATGGTAATAGCTAATTTCAACAATTTCATGGTATATCCAAATTAACTATTGGTGTGGACTTCTTGGCACTATGGTCGGCTGCGCGTTGTGTTTTTTCAAGCAATAATGGGCCATTTAGCTTATGCCGTTCTATTTGATGCAAAATTGGACTTATATCTTGTTCTGGGTCGGCCCAATAATAGGTATCCAAAAGGGCTGTATAACCATCTACATAATCCGGATATTTTCTGATTACTTCTTTCAGGATAGTGACCGATTTCTTGTACTCCTTTTTCCAAGAATAGATACGTCCTTTTAGAATTTCGGTGTCGGCATGCCGTGGTATTTCGGATAGGATATGTTCACAAAGCAGTAAGGCCCTGTCCCAATCCTCGTCAAAAGCTAGTTTTCTAGCAGTAGCATAGGCATTGTCAAAATCTTTCCCATTAAATACACTCTGCAACCAAACCAATTCCGTTTTGGAAAATTGCCGTTTATCGTTCGTAACAGATGACAAGTTGCTTGGCAGTATTTTATCGTTCTGTGTTACATAGGTATTTACAGATTTGCTGTAGCTTAATCGTTTCTTTACACTATCAATCCTTTCATCCGAAATCTCATTGTCCGTAAATCTAAGGTCAGCATCTAATTCGATCACATCACCATCCGTGAGAAAATAGGATCCGTAAATGTAGTCTTGAATATTGTTCGCCGCCCTGTACAAGGGTATTTCCTTATCCATATCAACTCTGCCATTAGCTAGCACGCCATTACCCAACCAAGCCACGGTCTTTGGTACTTTTAGGGCATATATTTTGTCTAACAAGGAGAGGATGGCTGGTGCAATATCCGCATGAGAGGCAAGAGTTTTTATTTCAGCTGGATGTTTCACTAATGGACTAAAGACCAACAAAGGAACCTGATAACGTTTCAATGCATTATCCGACGGAATATTCCGATTGAGGTGGCTTCCCGTAATGATATAAATGGTGTTTTTGTATGCCCATGATTTCTTTTCGTTATTAAAAAATGTACGTATGGCCTCGTCCGCATAGCTATAACTAGAGAATAGTTCCAAATTATGACTTATAAACCGTTGGGTTTTTTTATCTATACTTGAACCATCGAGTAATTGTTGGACCTTCCTTTTATAAAGACCGGCGTTTGGTATGGAATAAGGCGCTTTGGTGCTTAAGGTCTGAAAGACTTCCAGCAGAGGTCTATCGTCCGATAATTTTACTTCTTCGCCATAGCGTTGGAATAGGGCATCGTCCGGATACCCCAAGGTAATTCCAGCGGCATCTTCCTCTTGTAAGGTATACTGGGTGCCAAATGCGTTCTTGTCCAATATCCGGTCAACGTCCTCTTGGACCAAAAAGCGATCATAACTGTTCAAGGCACTATTTCCGCCATAGTTAAAGGATGTTTCATAACCATTTTGCTTCAAAATACTGAATAATGTATGCCTATGTACAAAGTCTTCCAGATTTGTGAAACCGTTATCTCCAAAGGGAAGGGAACCTATTATGGTTGGTAAAGCAGCATCGCTTTGGCCCGTATTGCTAAGAAAATTAGGCCAGTATAGAGATGCTCCGACCAGTTGCTGTAAATAGGGCATGATACCGCTATACACCCCATTGGGATCTACAAAATCCTTTCCAAGTCCTTCTACAGTAATAATCTTAATGTTCGGTTTTTCGGTGCTGAGGTCAAAAAAGGGCTGTAAATCATTGGTTGGAACATAACCTCTAGCCATTGGATATTCTTCCCCACCGTCATACGTATCAGCCTCAAGAACTGTAGCGAATAAAGTTTCTAGAAGATGCTGGGTCTTATTTTCGTTGATGGGTTTCCTGTCGGAATACAAAGTAGCCAAAAACATACTGAACAGAATAATTGTAAAAGGATACATTCTACTGATTACTTTGTAAAACCGTGCCGTGTACCGATATAATAAATGACAAGCAAGTAAGGTTATGGCAACTGTCAAAAGTGCTTTGAGGCCATCAAATTTAACTTGATTACCATTATGATCAAAAAGTCCATTAGCTCCCAGGGGCTCGAAATTCCCTATAAAATAGGTAATCAATACTCCTTCTATGAGAAGGAGTATAGCAAGAATAAGACGAACCGCCTTAAAACCAAGATTGTATTTTTCATTTTCCAGCAGATTGAATACAAATGCGAATACCACCGAACAAACAGCGGCATAGCCCAGATGATGCAACATAAGAATAAAAAGACTTCTGTTCAGGATACTATCAAGTACACCCGTGACATAAAGAACGGTATTCTGATAAACCGATAAAAGCAGCAATCCCACAAAAAAGGTGATTACCAAAGGAATATAATCCTTTAGTGTTTTGCCCTCAACCTGTATTTTGTTATCCTCTACTTGCATTATTATGTGGCTTTCGCAAATCCTTTGCGTACCTGTATACCCCAGCCCGATTTAATTTTAAATAGTTTTTTATAATTGCCACGGATAGCCGCCCAGACCATAAAAGGATGATAGACAAAAGGTTCTATTAAAGCACATAGCATTAATAGTAGAATGTCCTTTGTTTTGTTGTATTCATTATAAGAGTACACGTCCCATAGAATGGCGTAGAACGAAAACATCACGGAGAAAACATAGACCGTGGTGTTTATGGCCAAAAAGAACTCCCAATTAAGGATTCCCAGATAATAAAAAAGAATGATCGTAAAAAACCCGAAAAACTCTAATATGGGTGCCAACCACTCGTAAAAAAACCAATAGGGATAGCTCAACATACCCAACCTACCAAATTTAGGATTAAAGAACATATCCTTATGCTTAAAAAGTGTTTCCAAGTTGCCACGGGCCCAACGATCGCGCTGGTTAATGAGTATTTTCCTATCTTCAGGCACCTCTGTCCAACAGAGCGGGTCGGGAATATATTCAATGGTATAAGGTAGTTTTCGCTCGTGCATATACCGTCGCATCTTAAACACGATTTCCATATCTTCGCCAACGGTATTGGTATCATAACCACCAACGGCCAAGGCTATTTCGCGATCAAAAAAACCAAAGGCACCGGAAATAATGAGCAAACTGTCTATTCTGCCCCAGGCCATTCTGCCTAGGATAAAGGAACGCGTATATTCCAGTAATTGAAACCGCGCAAGCCAGTTGGTCGGAAGCCTAATTTCTTCCAATTGTCCGCCTTGTATGATACACGAATTAGCCACTCGTATAACACCGCCAACGGCAATGACCCTTTTTTCCGAACGTTGAAAAAACGACTTTACCACATGTAGAAGCGCATCTGGCAACAAAAGACAGTCCACATCTATACAACCCACATATTGGCTGGTAGATAAGGCCATTCCTGTATTCAGAGCGTCGGATTTTCCTCCATTTTCCTTGTCTATAACCGTTAACTTGGAGAAAGCCTTGTGAGGGGATTTATAGATGCCCCTGATGGTCTTTGATTTCCAATTGGGGTCTATTTCCTGTTCTATTTTTACAAGGTCGTATGCCGTTATCATTTTTTGCAAGGTATCGTCCTTGCTCCCATCGTTTACTACCATTACCTCGTAATTCACATAACGGAGCGACATCAAGGATCGGATATTTTCTACGATGGTAAGGCCTTCGTTATAGGCTGGGGCAACAATTGTAATACTTGGAGCTAAAGGGGATGCCATTAGTTTGGACATATCCCCAAAGCTGTTCTTATTTCTGTAGTGGATGGAATTTCTGGTTGAAAAGTACCCCATTCCAATGAACAAAAGCAATAGCATAAGAGTAAACACAAAAAAAACAATGTTTATGTATTCTAATATGATATCGAATGTTCCGCTACTCATTCTCCCTTTTCGTATAGTTTAGCCGAAGTAGCACACAAATGATCAAACATCGTATTTCCGTAAGCATCGTTTCCTTTGCCCTCTTTTACAATGGGGTTTTTTACCTTGGATATTTCCACGTCAAAGGAGATGGCAAACAATTCATCTTCTGTCTTTTGTGTAATCTTATAGTCCTTCCCCACCAAATCATCGTTCTCTTCCGATTCATTTTCTTCTGCACTATTAAAAAGCCTTAGGTTCAGATCTTTCAAGGTCTTGGCTGCTGCCTTACGGATAACTCTATTATCGTTCTTGACCAAGATTTTTAGTAGGGGGATTTCCATTTCGTCCCCAATTTCGGCTATTTCATTTAAAAGCATTAACTGCACCTCGGTATCCCTATTTTCAAAAAGCGTGTAAAACATACTCTGCCGTGTTAAGCTAGTAGGAACTTTAAAATAGTGTACCGCTTTTTCCCTAAGAGAGAAAGAACTTATTAAATTTGCTATCCTGTCCCTGACCTGAGCATTATTTTCCTGTGCCAAAAGGATTTTTAAATAGGCTATCTCCCTATGGTCGCCCAATTCTTCAATATCTTCTAAAAGCAGTATAGTGTTTAACAGCTCATCTCTATAAAACAGAGGTTTTGGAATGTTGAGAGTTTTCTTCCCTGTACTAGGTTTTTTGTTTTCAGTATGTATATCTATATTTTTTGGTACGGGAATTTTCTTTTTAGGCCCAAAAGCATCTGACCAATCTATTTCAAGAATCATTTCTTTATCCTTTACTTTGGTTTTTGCTACAACAATTTCATCCCTAACGGGCAAATCGGTAAGCGTTTCGGTCGCAATGGCATCCGAAAAAATAATACTTGTCTTACTACTATCCTTATGCTTTCTAGTAGGTTCATTTTCACTAGTTTCTTCTTCGATCTCAACACTTTCTGGCCCTACTACTTCAGGATTCACTTCTTCGTGGAGGACTGTTAGATTATAGATTGAAAACTCCTTTTTTGTGGAATCCAATTCCTTGTTTTTTTTATCATCTAGAACTTCGTCATAAATTATGGTTAACTCACTGGCCAGCATTTCGTTTTCCATGGAGTCTACTACGATCGGCAAAAAGTCGAACACTAGTTCTTTTTCGATGGACAATGAACTTACTTCCTCAAAATTTACTTTGAAATCCTCTATAGGTGCGTGCAGGTCTTTATTAGTAATTGATTTTCCTATGGACGCCTCTTTAATTTCACTTGTCCCATCCGTGACAATGGGTAAGAATGAAAGATCCGAAGCCGCTATTTCCGAAGGTTTTTTAAAAATTGATGGAATAGCAAATCCTACAGTTTCATAGGCAACCTCCAAATTACGCAGCCGCTCTACTTTTTTTTCTTCTACGGTAGGTAATATAGCATTGGAAATTGAATGGTTTACCGTTGATTCTACCTCGGATAATTTAAATGCCATTGATGGCAAGATATCATTGGAAGGTAGTTTATGAGAATCTGGAATATTATCCTCTAGAATAACTTCCGGCGATGTGAAATCCGTAGTGGGCAAAATATCCTGCGTAGGAAGTACCCCTTCTGGACGTATCCTATTTAAAGCACTTATGGCTTTACCTTTTACGGTGAAAGCCATTTCCTTCTTGATAATATCTTCAATAAAACCTATATCTTTCTCGGTTCCCAAGTGGGATATCGCCTCTAGAAGGTACATTTTAACATCTGCCGTACAATTCCAAAAAATAGTTTTTAACGCAGGAAGGGCAGTAGTAACATTAAAATCCCGAATACAAAAGATGGCTTCTTTTTTAATATGGTCGTTCTTGTGGCGCAACAGCTCTATTAGGGACGTACTTGCATCGTTCTGATTGTAATATTTTATGAGCCTTAGGGCAAACAAGACCACATGATTGTTCTTAGAAGTCAGCCAAAGGCGAAACGGCGGTGGACAATAGTCTTTTTTGTTCCGGACAACATCCAAGAGTTTTAATTGTTGCCACTCTGATATTCGATATTTGGTATGGTCTAGAAAATAGTTGATACCTTCTTCCTTAAGACTTACCGTTGCCAACTCGGCCTGTTTCCTTATAGTAGGGCGTTTGTCGTTAATGAATCCGGTTATATGTCCGTAGGAATCCCTTACCTCCATTTGTGTTAGTTCGTAAATTCCCTTGGAGACGCGCTCCCAACGCCAGCTCCTTAGTTTGTGATAGGCATCCTTATGTAATTCTAGCTCTTGGTAGATCCGGAAAAGTTCTAATCTGGTACTACCTGTAACATCCTTACATAAATCAAGCAAGACTTCGGTAAGTACCTCACGGTCAAAGGGATGCTTTATAATCTCCCTTATTTGAATCTTTAAATCGATATAGTTATATTTTTCTTTCTTCTCCCCGTTATCGTCATAGAACAGAAATTCACAGATCATTGGGGAAAACACCTTGCGTTTCGCCATAATCTGTTTACCCTTTCTTAATAATCGGTTCCTAAAAAAGAAGACCGTTGCAAAGTACACAAATACCATTGCCAGAAAAAACAGCGAAAGTCCCCAAAGCAGATCCGTAGGAATTTTTGGAGCACTGATCAAGGCCTTTAGCGAATATGTCCCGGCTAGGTACGTCAAATTGGGGTTTTCTTTAATTCATTTGCTATCCTTACGACCAGTTCAGAAGGACTCACAGGCTTGGAAATAAAATCGTTGGCGCCCAACTCAAATGCACTAAGCACATTCTCTTCATTGCCGGCAGATGAAATAATGATAATTGGGGTATGTGATAAGAGTTCTGTTCTCACATAGTTAATAAGCTCAATGCCTGAAAAATATGGCATCATGATATCGCTTACGATTACATCCGGTCTTGTATGCGAAAGGTATTCCTTTACCTGTTTACCATCCATAACATGGTCTACTTTATACCCCGCCTTTTGGAGTCTAAAGTTGAGCAACGATGCTAGAAGTTCATCGTCATCGGCCAAAAGAATAGTTTTTTCGGTCATGTTATCGATTCTTCAATTTTTCGAATTCAAGATCTATTAATTCCTCTTTTGCTGGGTACAATACTAAAAACTGGTTAAAAAAGGCCTCTACTTTGGACATTTCCTTATGTTTACAGCTGTCCTCTATACCTAGAATCAAATTTTTTAAATCGATGGTTTTCATTAGCGACAAGCCTGCTTTTATTTTATGTGCGGCTAGATATACTTCTTCAAAATTCCGGTTTGAAATACCAATTTTAACAGCGCCGATAAACTCATAGATATTTTGCTTAAATAATCGTATCAGCTCTTCTAACATGGCAATTTCGCCATAGCATTCCTCTAATATATGGGTAAGGTCCACCGTTTCGCCTTCTCGAACAATAATGGATTTTTGCTGTAAGAGCTCAAGGCTTGCGTGGGTAAGGTTTCGTTCTTTTTTCCTTTTTAGTAATTTGATCATCAGCTCGTTTAAGGTGTATGGTTTAAGTAAAAAATCGTTTATTCCGGAAGTATAGCATTGCTCTTTGTCCTGTGCCGTAAAATCTGCGCTAAAGGCAATAATTGGAATCTTGCTTATGTCCTGGTCTTCAAGGGCGCGTATCCTTTTTGAGATTTCAAAGCCGTCCATTTCGGGCATTTTTAAATCCATTAGTACAATGTCTATCGCCTCTGATTTTAAAAGTTGTAAGCCTTCATGGGCATTGGCGGTAACAAAGGTCTTACAGTCCCATTTATTAAGTTGTTCACCGATCAAATGTTGATTGAGTTCATTATCCTCGAAAACTAATATTTTAGTGCCTCCTAACAGCTCTTTTCCTTTTTCGTTACTAATGGTACGAGGTTTATTTTGTGGCATATTCTTAATATTTCCCTTTTTGAAAGGAATGACCATCTCAAAAGTCGTCCCTTTACCCAAACTACTTTTAACTTTTATTGTCCCTCCTTGTTTATCAATGATTTCCTTAACGATACTAAGCCCCAATCCGGAACCGCCGTATTTTTGGAACGTATCTTTTCCTCCTTGTTTAAACCGGTCAAAAACAAAACTTAATTGTTCTTCAGACATTCCAATACCGGTATCCTCGACTTCAAAGGCCAAAACATAAGTATCCTTTTGTTGTTCCTTAAGTCGCACGGCCAATTTAATATACCCTTTGTCAACGAATTTAAGGGCATTGCCCAATAGATTCAATAAAACCTGTGAAAGTCTTGAAGGGTCTCCCAAAAGAATTTTAGGAATACTGGGAGCGATTTCAATTTTTAATAAAACCGATTTATTTACGATCAAGGTTTGACACAAGAACATGACATCTTTTATCAATCCATGAAAATTAAAATCAACCCTATCAAAATCCTCGGTTCCCAAAGTAAGTTTTGAGTACTCCAAAACTTCGTTTATAATCTCCATCAAAGTGTACGAAGCGGTCTGTATCGCATCCACTTTCTTTAACTGGCCCGAAGTTAGTTTATCTTCCTTTAAAAGATTAGTAAACCCAATAATGCCATTCAAAGGTGTTCTTATCTCATGGCTTACATGCGCAATAAGCTTGTTCTCCGCTACGTAATTTTTAGTTGATCTTTTTTCCTTGATGATTTCATCTGCATCCGAACAGAACGGAGATCCGAATATTTGGGCGTTTAAATGCACCTTAAACCTGTTAAAGGACTTTTTAAGTTCTTGGGCTTCATTAGCATTCAATTCTTCAAAAGAAAAACCATTTAGGGAAGCTTCCAATTCGGACAATTGATCGAGTAAATCTATACTTTTTAGTTTGGACATAGGTTAGTACTGCTATATTTCGAGGGTTTTTTTATTCTAATTGATTCTAAAATTCCCATTTTACACCTCTGCAGGCAATAAAATGTTTACAAGACTTTCTATTCTGTTGTGAAAACGGTTTATTTGTAGGTCTAAAAAATATACCCATGAAAGTATTTGCCTACATTATTCTTGGCTTAACGTTATTCTCCTGCAAACAAGAGAAAACTAAAACAGAAGAATCTACTGAGGAACGCGCACAACGAATCCATGAAAAGGTAATTACGTTGGATACCCATGCGGATATCAATACTAAAAATTTTACGGACACCGTAAACTACACCCAGCGTTTGGAAACACAGGTAAATCTGCCAAAAATGGAAGAGGGCGGTTTGGATGTGGCTTGGTTCATTGTCTATACCGGTCAAGATTCCCTGAACGCTGCGGGATATGCCAAGGCCAAAGAAAACGCGATGGACAAGTTTGCCGCCATACGCAGGTTATGCGAAGTTTATGCACCAGATAAAATAGCATTGGCTACCTCATCTGACGAGGTGCGCCGTATTGCTGCCGAAGGAAAAAAAGTAGCCATGATCGGCGTGGAGAACGCCTACCCCATGGGAGAAGACCTTGCCGCTTTTCAGCAGTATTATGACTTGGGAGCACGCTATATTTCCCTTTCTCACAACGGCCATAGTCAGTTTTGCGATTCCAATACAGGGGAAAAAGATTCCGTTTGGCTACATAACGGACTTAGTGACTTAGGGAAGCAGGCTGTATCGGAAATGAACAGATTGGGAATGATGATCGATGTTTCCCATCCCTCCAAAGCGGCTATGGAACAAATGGTGGCCCTATCTAAGGCTCCAATTATAGCCTCCCATTCCTCCGCCCGCGCCTTATGCGATCACAGTAGGAATTTGGATGACGACCAATTAAAGCTCATGAAACAGAACGGTGGTGTCGTGCAGACCGTTGCTTTTAGTTCATACTTAAATACGGAAAAACACGAGGCAAATGCGGCCTATATGAAAGGTATCTATCAAAACGTTGCAGATTCGCTTGGTATTGAATGGTTTGAAAGATCACAGATTGCCGAATTGACGGATGCCCAAAAAGATTCCTTTATGGCGAATTACCCAAAAGTGCTGCAGATAGGTAGGGAAGTAGTTGCCAAAAATCCCAATGCCCCAAAAGGCGTAACAGTCGCCGATTTTGTAGATCATATAGATTACATAGTTAAGCTGATAGGAATAGACCATGTGGGCATTAGTTCAGATTTTGATGGCGGCGGTGGTATAGAAGGCTGGTCAAATGCATCGGAAACCTTCAACGTTACCTTAGAGCTTGTAAAACGTGGTTACACGGAGGAAGAAATTGGTAAACTATGGAGTGGCAACTTGCTTAGGGTTCTAGATGAAGTACAGGCTGTAGCCAAAACAATGGGTCAAGGATGATTACTTTTCTAAATACGCCGATTATTTAACCATAAATCCGAGATTTATTCCACGGCTGCCAGGCGATCTTTTACAAATTCTATCTTTGTTTTTCCGTGCGGAGTTGGTTTACCATTTTCCCCAAGGTTTACCATGATAATGTTATCTACGGTAACTATGGTTTCGTGGTTCATTTTATTGCGTACCTCACAGTTTAGGGTTAAGGATGTTTTTCCGAATTTGACGACCTCGATTCCAATTTCAATCACATCGCCTTGTTTGGCGGCACTCATAAAATTGATTTCAGACATGTATTTGGTTACTATTTTAGCATTTTCTAACTGCACTATAGTATATAACGCCGCCTCCTCGTCTATCCAAGCTAATACCTTACCCCCAAATAGGGTTCCGTTGGAATTCAAATCTTCTGGTTTTACTAGTTTTCTAGTATGGAATCTCATGTTTATGACGTTTTGTAGGGACAAAAGTAGAAGGAAATACAGTACATCATATGCCCTTTTTCGTTTTAAAATACATATTTGTCAATTTGAAAATCCGAATACCAAGTTTATGGCTATTCGGTAATTTGCCGGGTACATTTTTATCAATTTAAGATTAGGTTCTTGTAATTTGAACCACATTCTGTATATAAGTTAGGTCATTTAGCCTAAAAAAGACCAAATACCCAGTCCTAAAAAACAAGTAAGAACGGAAACATCTAAACAGTAAAAATTTAGGAAATAAACTAAGTATTAAGCCCTTATGTCATAAATCAAGTTTCAAAAGTCAAATTTCATGACGACAAAAGTAATGATAGAGCCATGTTGTATAAAGTCCAATCCAAACAGAAATCAATAAGTTCAAATTGTTTTAAAAGTACACTAAGCGCATAGCGTTGACTTTTTATCCCAATTACTTTTTTCCTAAGTTCATATACGAAGTTCAATGTTTATAAAACTTTAAGAACTTATCAGTTTCAAAAAATTGTTAAAAGATCTAATAGGTATCTTTATAAAAAAAATAGCTAAAATGAACCAGAGATCACAAAAACTACTACACATAAGACCAGAAATCCCAGCCGCTAAAATACTACCGAATATGAGCGCCGAGGAACTTTTTCAGAACCAAACACTGCGCCCGATTCTTAAACTGCAGAATGATTTGCTCCTGGCATCCTTCCAATATTATATTCAAAGAGCCAAAAATAAGTTCTACGAACTAACCAAAGAGGCACGACTAGACTATATAGCAAATGCTATACAAAAAGACGCTAAATATAGGAATGTCCTAAAAGGTATGATTTTGGGACAATTTACTTTGGAAGAGTATGAGGCCTATAGAACAAACGCAACCACCTTGAACAAGAGAATAATGAGCATGGCCGCAAAACGCCTGCAAGACCAGCTACAGTACTTTGAACATCCAGCACTACTCCAATAGCGATTCCCCGTTTAGGTTGGTAGTAAGAATGTTGCTCATTAAATCAAAATAGGGCCTTATTATCCTAAAAGCCTCATTAACGGTTTGCGCAAAATTGGGCGAGGTTACTTCTACATCTGTAAAATTTTTGACGAAGATGAACTGCTTCCTGCGAATAAGGTCAATATTGGGATCTTCTTTGTCAAACCCCTTAGGAGCGGTTTTTAGTTCCTCACCTACCAAATCGCCCCAAACGTTTTTGAACTCTTTATCCTGCATTAATTTCCTCAAATCCGAGGCATCTAGCTCCCATTCTTTTCGTATTCTCAAAAGGTCTTCTTTTTCAGGGTCCCAAAATCCTGCCGCAATAAAGCTGCCTTGGGGCTGTAAGTGGATATAATAACCACCACGGCGATCTTTACCCAAACGGGATAATGATCCGGAGAAATTAAATTTGTACGGAGTTTTGTCCTTAGAAAAGCGTACGTCCTTGTAAATCCGAAATACTTTGAGCTTTTCAATTTCGTCATGCGTACGCATCTGTTCGGTAACCGCATTTAAAAAAACTCTTACTTCGGCTTCATGCACCTTAAAAGTGTTTTTGTGTTCGGTAAACCACTCCCTATTATTGTTCTTTTTGAGCTCGCTTAAAAATTGTAGGGTGTTTTTGGTAATTACAGGATGTAACATTCGACTAAACTGTTGTTATTTTAAGCTAAAGTTAACCATTTGTATCAAAGCAATTTTTGATTTAATGGTTAATTTTGAAAGCTTAAGTCCGGGTTAAAAAGAAATTCGGAATACTACAAGACAAAATTAACCCGAACAACTAAACCGTTATCCTTTAAAGATTGGATTTTACACCTATGGAGCATCAACATATCATAAACCAGATAAACGAACATAAAAAGCAACCTAATTTGAGGTTCCGCCTAAAAAAGCAAACAGAAACCTTTACGGATACGCTGTTTTATACCCTTTTTGATATAGAAACTCCGGTTGCGGATAATCTAAACATCTTAGGACAGCAGTTTGACGAATTGGTGGACCTCGCTTGTTGGAAGAGCGAAAAACCATGTAAAAAGGTTTGGGAAAACTATGTTCAAAAACTTCCGAAAATTCTGGAAAAATTGAATATGGATGCCGAGGCTACCGTTAACTGTGATCCTGCCTCCTTGTCCATTGAAGAAGTCTACATGGCCTATCCTGGGTTCTATGCCATCGCCATTTATAGGCTGGCCCATGAACTATATACTGTAGGATTCCCTTTGGTACCTAGATTAATGACCGAATATGCCCATAGGCAGACTGGCGTGGATATTAATCCGGGTGCGCAGATCGGGAATTCTTTTCATATAGACCACGGTACCGGTGTTGTTATTGGGGAAACGGCCATCATAAAAGACCATGTGAAAATTTACCAAGGTGTTACCCTTGGCGGACTATATGTTGCAAAATACCTGCAAAAGACCAAGCGCCATCCAACCATCGAGGACAATGTTACCATTTATGCCAATGCCACTATTTTAGGAGGAGATACCATAATCGGCGCCAACAGTGTCATTGGTGGAAATGCTTGGTTAACAGCATCGGTTCCTGCACATTCTACCGTCTTCCACACTCCTGAGATAAAAATAAAAACCTTACCCCATGCCTAATACCCTAATCGACCTGATAGGAAATACACCCTTGGTCGCTTCCCGTGTCTTAAATACTAATCCCAATGTTACCTTGTTCTTTAAGATGGAAGGTCATAACCCGGGCGGCAGCGTAAAAGATCGCGCGGCTTTGAATATGATAAAAAGCGGACTGGAAAACGGCTCTATAAAAGCGACCGATAAACTAATAGAAGCCACAAGCGGAAATACAGGAATTGCCCTTGCCATGATTGCCGGTATCTACGGACTGGACATTGAATTGGTAATGCCGGAAAACTCCACCAAGGAACGGGTGCAGACCATGCGCGCCTATGGCGCCAAAGTAACCCTCACGCCTGCCGATGTGGGCATAGAGGGAGCGCGGGACTACGCCGAAGCAAAGGTGGTAAATGATGGATGCGTTATGATCGATCAGTTCGGGAACCCGGATAACTGGAAAGCACATTACAACACCACGGGTCCCGAAATTTGGCGGGATACCCAAGGTGAGGTTACGCATTTTATAAGCTCCATGGGCACTACAGGAACCATAATGGGTACTTCGACCTATTTAAAGGAACAAAATCCAGCAGTCCAGATTGTAGGCGTACAACCTACAGATGATTCCAAAATCCCTGGCATCCGAAAATGGCCACAAGCGTATTTACCCAAAATATTCGATGCCAAGAAGGTGGATAAAATCATGGAAGTAAGTGAGGCCGATGCCCGTATCATGGCCAAACGTTTGGCCAAAGAAGAAGGTATTTTCTCCGGAATGAGCAGTGGTGGCGCAACCACTGTGGCATTGCGTTTGGCCGAACAGCTGGATAAGGGAATAATTGTTTCCATTATTTGTGATCGTGGCGATCGCTATTTATCTTCCGATTTGTTCGATTGATGCTATTTGTAGCTCTAGGTTTTAACCTAACATTTCTGAGAATTATTGTATTTTAAAGGCTGATGGACAACTAAAATTCTAAATAGTTTAAAAGCAACCTAATGATACATCTCATCGTAGGAAACACAGGTTCAGGAAAAACTACCTATGCCAACCAGCTGAAGCAGAAGACCAAGGCAATCTTATTTTCAATCGATTCCTGGAACAAAACACTATTTCTTCCCGATAAAAAACCCTTGGACGGACTCGATTGGTTCTTGGAACGCATAGAACGTTCGGAACGCCTAATACTCGATCTTATAAAACAACTGGAATATTCAAAAACCGATGTTATTCTAGACCTTGGACTCTCAAAATATGAGCATAGGGAAAAATTTAGGAGTTTTGCCGCTGCACATGGTTATAAAACAACCTTACATTTTTTAGATGTCTCCCAAGAAACACGATGGAAAAGAGTGCAACAAAGAAATGCGGAAAAAGGAGCAACTTTCGAGTTTGAAGTAAGCAGAGCAGATTTTGATTTCATGGAAAGCTGGTTCGAGAAACCCACGAAGGAGGAAATGATTGAAGGGGTAACCGTCTGAACACAAACCACTAAGTTATCATCCAAAATTCAAAAACCCTGATAAGCAAACCAACAAAATGAAATTTAAAAGCAGAAAAGACACCCTGTTTACCCTTGGCATATTGGGTTCATTGGCCTTTGTGTTAGTGCTAATCATCACAGGCGTGGTCAAAGGCGAAATGGCACCCGAGGAATACTGGGCGCTTATACCAATAGGTATCGTCTTTGGTTTTATCCTATGGCTGTATGTTGGCACACGCTACGAACTCAACCAGAACGAACTTATATATTGGTATGGGCCGTTCAGCGGAAAAATAAATATCAATAGAATTCGGGAAGTGGTCAAGGACACATCGGTGTATGTTGGTTTTAATCCCGCAACCGCAAGAAGGGGATTGATCGTAAAATACGACACGTATGGCGACCTATACATTAGCCCAGAATCCAATGAGACTTTTATTAAACAGTTGTTGCAATTAAAAAGTGATATACTTATTTCTGAATAGCTTATATAAATGCTGAATACTCAAACTATTCGAACCTATGAAATACCTGATTATAGTATTTACAAGTGCCCTACTTTTTGGCTGCGGGGAAACTAAAATTTCGAATGCAAAAGATAAGCAAGACCAAAATGCAGGCAACCTAAGTAAAGCGCAATTGGGCCTTATTTTTCAAAATAGTAAAGTTTTTCCAGAAAACACCCAACTGGCCATTGCGGTTATTTCAAATGGCAATAGTTCATTTTACGGCATAAAAAGGGAAAATGGCGCCATTATTACGGTTGACAATAGTACGAGTGTTTTTGAAATAGGTTCCATCTCCAAAGTGTTTACCGCTACCCTACTGGCCAATTTTGTGGTGGAAGGTAAGGTGTACCTAAACGAACCTATCAATCCTTATTGGGACGTTAATTTTAAGGACAACCACAAACTGCCCTTTAATGCTTTGGCAAATCATACGTCCGGACTTCCCAGATTACCATCAAACTTAAATCTCTTGACAGCGGATCAAAACAATCCGTATAAAGACTATGATGCGCAAAAGTTGACCGATTTTCTTTTGGAGGATTTGGATTTGGCGGATGAAACGGAGCACCAGTATGCGTATTCCAATTTAGGAGCGGGACTTCTGGGCCAAACGCTCGCTAACAAGGACAACACAACTTACCAGCTTTTGGTGGAAGATTATTTTACGAACAAAATGGGAATGAAACAGACCACTGCGGTTCGCAATACCGTAATGGGCCAATTGGTAAAAGGACAAGATCCAGAAGGTAATCCCGTTCCAAATTGGGATTTGAACGTTTTGGCCGGTGCTGGAGGTATTTTATCTTCGGTTACCGACTTGTCAAAATTCGCTTTGGCGCAATTCGATGCCTCCAACATTGCCATGGAACTTACCCGAAAGAAAACGGCGAGCGTAAACGAGAATATGGACATTGGCCTTGGTTGGCATATCATTAAAAATGATAATAAAAACGATTGGGTATGGCACAATGGCGGAACGGGAGGTTACACATCTTCTATGACCATTAATGTGGCTGACATGAACGCGGTTATCATATTATCCAATGTATCCGCCTTTGGTGCTACTATGGGAAATATTGATGCGCTCGGTTTTGGATTGATGCAGACTTTGGAAAGCAAGGAGTAACCCACTTTCCCGTACACATCCAGCTACTAATTAGCTAGGGCAAAACTTCCTTAATCCCAACGTGATATTGTGGAAAGGTTATCAAATCGTTGTGTCCCCCATTATCAACCTTAAAAAAAATTTTAGAGGCATTCGGTATGGTGTCAAATAGCTTCTTGCCAGATTCAAATGGGACAATGGAATCGCTGGTGCCGTGAAAAATACTAACAGGACTGGAAAGTTCTTGTACATACTCAAAAGAGGGAAACTTGTATTTTAAGAATAAGGAAACGGGAAGTATGGGAAACATATCTCTTGCAACATCTAGTAAACTATAAAACGGAGTTTCTAAAACCAATTGTTTGGGCCTGTTTCTGGAAGCGAGTTCAGTAGCGATACCTGTTCCCAAGGACCTACCGTAAAGGGTGATATCGCCTTCTGCGTACTGTTTTAAGGTGTAATCATAAAACAATTGCGCATCATCAAAAAGTGCTTGAGGACTCAATTTTCCAGTGCTTTTGCCATACGTGCGATAATCCATAATAACCACATCATAGTTCTTTTCCACAAAGAACAGGGCTATTTCTCCCCAACGGGATAAATCGCCCGCATTGCCATGAAAATAAAGGACGACACCTTTACTATCGCTGTTTTTAAAGTGAAGCCCGTTTAAAACAGCCCCATCCTGTGTTTCCAAATTAAATTCCGTATGCGGCAAAGCAAAGGAATAGGCATAGTCCTGTGGCAATTTGGAAGGTAGGAAAATAAATTTTTCCTGTAGAAAATAGAGCATAAACGTACTTAGGATATATAGGCCCAAAAGAAATTTAGCTAGTTTTTTAAGTCTTCGCATTTCGCTTGGTCGTGCCGTGTTTTACATGGATACTGGAACCTACCAAATTTATGGGTTTTGGCCGGGACGTGATAATATCGCCCAACATTTTGTGGTAGGCCTCAAAGGTGTTCAAATCTTTATGACCACCACCTATTACGGTATGTAATGTGGTAGTTTTTGGTTGTATACGGGATAATTTTACGCTTGTTTTATAGGGAATCAATGTATCGTCCGTGCCATGGATAATATGTATAGGGCAGTTTACATATTTTAACCATTTATACGTGGGCATGGGAAACTTGATCAATAGCGACAAAGGCATAAATGGTAAATATCTCTTGGCTACTTTGCTTAAACTATAATAAGGAGCATCCAATACCAACATTCTAGGGTTATTCATGGAAGCCAATTTTGCAGCAAAACCAGACCCCAAGGAGCGCCCATAGAGGATAATATGTTTCTCGGCCACATTTTCCTTAAGTTCATTGTATACAATTTGCAGATCGCGTTTTATCGCTTTTTGAGAGCGTCTTCCGGTACTTTTTCCAAAACCCCTATAATCTACCATAATTACATCATAACCGTGGCGCGTGAAATCTACCGCAAATTTACCCCAACCTTTAATACTTTTAGAATTGCCCTTAAGGTAGAATACAACACCTTTTGGGTCTTTTGTTTTAAAACGGAGTCCATTGATCACCGCTCCATCCCGTGTTTCTATATTGTATTCCTCAATGTCTTGATGTTCATAGTAAAACTGAAAATCTTTTGGAAGTTTTTCTGGTTTGAATAGTAAATAATCCTGCAAAAAATAAACAACAATATTCAACCCCAAGTAGAGTATGGCGATTATGCCGAGCACATATGTCCAATCTATAACTGAAAACATGAGCTTTAAAGTACGAAAATTAGTGCTATGGTATCATGTTAAACAGTAATTGAACTTAAATCATTGTTTAAATAGGCACGCTTACAACGCTTTTTTTTAAATTTCTTATAAATAGGACAGACGAGAAGTTTTGAGGGTACCACATCTAATCCTTATTATCCCTTACAACCAACCTTTCCTTTTAAAATAGACCACCATCCCAATAAAAAGTACTACCATTAAGCCCCACACATAGTAATACCCATTGTAATAATGAAGTTCCGGCATGTGTTCAAAATTCATCCCATAAACCCCTACGATAAATGTCAAGGGAATAAAAATGGACGCCATGATGGTCAACACTTTCATCACTTCGTTCATTTTATTGCTCATATTGCTCATGTACATTTCCATTAAACTCATGGACATTTCCCTGTAGATCTGTAAACTTTCGTTGATTTCCAAGGTGTGGTCCATGGCGTCCCTTAAAAACAACTTGGTATCTTTGGTTATTAGTTTATTTTCAGTTTCTATTAGTCTACTTAACAGTTCCTTTACTGGAAATATCCATCTTCTTATTTTAAGAATTTCCTTTTTTAGCTCCTGTATATTCTGTGCAACTATGGGCTTGGGGTTATTGTAAACCTCGTCCTCCAAAGTTTCAATCCTATGGTTTATGTGTTCCAATACCAAAAAATAATTATCTATGATGGCATCCAAAAGCGCAAAGAACAAATAATCCGCACCCCTAGTCCTAATTCTTCCAGATTTTGATTGGATACGG
Organism: uncultured Flavobacteriaceae bacterium; assembly: GCA_963697395.1. Taxonomy (GTDB): domain Bacteria; phylum Bacteroidota; class Bacteroidia; order Flavobacteriales; family Flavobacteriaceae; genus Maribacter. The sequence goes on along the minus strand of CAVONX010000003.1, from coordinate 63,414 downwards.
TTGCGAACCCCATCGAACACATCTGCTTGTACCTCCTGAAATACCAGCACAGTATTTTCCATAAGCACCAAGGCAATATGTTCACCAATTATTTCGTTGTTTTTATCCAGATATAACATGCGAAAAACACCAAAAATATATTCTTCGTATTCATCTATTTTGGGTCTTTGCTCCGTATTCACGGCATCTTCCAATACTAAGGGACTTAAACCAAAACCAGTGCCCAAGGCCTCAATAAAAGCTTCATCATTTATGCCCACTACATTGATCCAAGCGGTTTTGTCGGAAGCCTTGATGTTCAAGATCTTGGGAATATCTATTGTCTCTTCTTCCTCTAAAATATCTGCATCGTAGGTGGTTGCATAGACTTTACTTTCTGTTTTGTCCTTATTGCCAAGATAACTTACGGTGCCGGGTGCCTTGCCCATTTTATTATGAACACGAGATACCTTTTTCTTTCTTATGGGAAGCCCTATTTTTCGTTTTATTGACATACGCCGTTAATTTGAGTTTAAAGATACTAAAACACAACGGCTGCACTAATCAAAGGTGAGTTTGTTCAATAGCAAACCGGATCCCGGCGCAACGGTGGTAAGAACCATACTACTATTGGCTTTTAAGGAATCTTCAATATCCATTAAGGACAGTTCTCCCTTGCCTACCTGAAACAAAGCACCCATCATCATTCGGATCTGGTACCGCATAAAGCCTTCTCCCTTTACAACGAGTGCATAGCTTTCTTTTGGGAAAAAATTCGCCGTTAACAAGGTATTTGGAACAATTTCACAGGTACTTAGGGCTCTTAGCACCTGCGTATGTTCCTGCAATCTCGCCGTGTAACACGAAAAGTCATGTTCACCAATAAATAGCCTTGCGGCCTGTTTCATAAGATTCAGGTCCAAATCTACCAGGACATTGGTCAAAAATGGAGCGCAAAATGGATGGTTTTTAGTGCCATAGGAAAAAAGATAGTTGTATTCCTTGGTTTTGCTATGTTGGATGATATTGAAGTCGGACGTTGTGGGGATGATTTCGGTTACCTTGATGTCCGAAGGCAAATTCAAATTGAAAAGGTCCAAGAATCCAACTAACTCCGGCAATTCATTTTTAATCACAAAAAGTTCAAACGCCCCGTCTAGGGAAGATACCTTGGCATCTGTTCTACCTGCCCCAAGAATTTTGAAATGGGTATCGGGCAGTATAAATTTAAGGGTTTTTAGGAGCATTCCTTCTATGGTCAATTGACCGGGCTGCTTTTGCCATCCGCTAAAACGAAACCCTAAATACTGTACCTTAACGATGTAGTAAAAACGTTTTTTTTGCATAAATACTGTTTCGACCAGAAAGATAATTCTCTCTTTATTAACGGATTGATAGGTACAATTTAATGAGCTATATCCTTTTTTGTACTTTGTTCACTACTAATTTAAACCAATTATTATGATGACAACGACAAAAGTAAAGGCTCCAATGTGGTTTTGGATCGTAAGTACTATGGCATTGGTATGGAATATTGTGGGTGTAATTGCATATCTAGGGCAAGCTTATATGACTACGGAAGACCTAGAAAATATGTCATCAGCGGAACGATTGCTGCTTGAATCCCAACCGGTTTGGGTAACAGGTGCATTTGCTATTGCGGTTTGGGGCGGAACCTTAGGTTGTATCCTTTTACTCCTCAGAAAAGCCTGGGCGAGACCTGTTTTATTGATTTCCCTTATGGGCATTGTGGCTCAGATAAGTCACACTTTTTTTATGAGCAATACTTTTGAGGTGTACGGTTCTGGTAGCATAGTTATGCCGCTCATGGTTCTTATTGTGGGAGTAGGTCTCTTATTTCTTAGTAAAAAAGGAATTAGAGCATCCTGGTTGACCTAAACAAATGGAGATGTAACAATTAAAACATCAAGCAAGTACCCTTAGGAATTAGTTACAAAACGCTACTAGGAACCTAAACCTATTCGACTCCTAATAGCGTTTGAAATTTGAAGTGCTTAGGTTTTATTTACAGATCACTTATAAAACTCCCGTACAAGTCCTTAAACTGAATCCCATCCTCAAAACGCTGTTTGTTCAGTTTTTTGTGGGACACCAGTCCCCAAAGCACCAATTCTTTCAGAAAATATATATCTTCTTTAGGGAAATCGGGTTGGTGCTTTTTTACCAATTCGTTAAGCGCAGGGATGCTGTCTAACGTTCGCTTGTATTCCTCATCTGTAAAATCATCTAAAAGTTCAAAGCCTTCGCCTTGAAAAAACCAATGTAAAAGCTCGTCATACGGGGTTTCGGCATCTTTACGCTCTAACTTTTTAATTTCAGGAAAATACTCTGGAAATAAGGACTTTACGGCATCATCAATCAAGATACCGGCTACACCGTCCGCACCTTCTTGTTCGCCCTCGTAGACCAATTCAATCTTTCCGGTAATAGATGGAATAACCCCTATAAAATCGCTCAAACGTACCATTGTGTTTTCGGCTCCCGTTAATAAAGCCCTCCGTTCCGCAGTACTCAATAAATTCTCGAATGCGGTAATGCTCGTTCTGGCACTGACACCACTTTTGGCATCTACATACTCGCTTTCACGGGCCTCAAAACTAATTTGCTCCAATAAATCCTTGGCGAGATCAGGAACGTACACGGCATCCGTTTGTCGAACATCCAATTTGGATTCTTGGGCGGTAATCTTCCGTGCCGTTTCTATATCATCCGGATAATGGGTTAAGATCTGTGAACCTATCCTATCCTTTAAAGGGGTCACGATACTTCCCCTGTTGGTGTAATCCTCGGGGTTTGCGGTAAAAACAAACTGGATATCTAAAGGTAATCGCAGCTTAAAGCCCCTGATCTGAATATCGCCTTCCTCCAATATATTAAACAGCGAAACCTGAATCCGAGCCTGCAAATCGGGTAGTTCGTTGATGACAAAAATGCATCTGTTGGCCCTTGGTATCATGCCAAAGTGGATTACTCGATCATCAGCATAGGATAATTTTAAATTGGCGGCCTTAATGGGATCTACATCGCCTATCAGATCGGCCACTGTAACATCTGGCGTAGCTAGTTTCTCATAAAAACGCTCGCTTTTATGCATCCAGGTAATGGGAGTACTGTCCCCTTTTTCCTTTATCAACTCCAACGCGTAGCGCGACATGGGTTTAAACGGATCATCATTGATTTCCGAACCTTCCACCACGGGAACCCACTCGTCCAACAATTCCACCATCAAACGGGCGAGTCGGGTCTTCGCCTGTCCTCGCAGGCCTAAAAGATTGATATTATGGCGAGATAAAATGGCTCGCTCCAATTCGGGGATAACGGTGTTCTCATAGCCCCATACCCCTTCAAAACTATCTTTTCCAGTTCGCAATCGCTCGCGTAAATTATCCCGTAGTTCATCTTTGATACTTTTACTTTCGTATCCCGATGCTTTTAACTGACCTAAATTCTTAATTTCTGTTTGTTTCAATTTTTTTTTATGTTTTTTGCTTTTTCTAATCCATTTCTTTATTACACTCTAAAAATTAACGTCTACCGCAGCTTCTTTCTCCGATTAGATTCATAATCCTCAAAAATCATTTCTCCCAAACCTTTGAGTCCCGTGAAGAAGGCCTTGCCTTTGTTCGCTTCAGTAAACTGACGGATGAATTGCATTAGATACGGGTCTTGGGCAATCATAAAAGTGGTGATAGGAATATGGAGTTTCCGAGCCTGACGTGCCATATTGTAGCATTTTTCTACAATATAATCATCTAGCCCTACGCTGTTTTTATAGTAAGTGCCATCGGGAAGTCTAAGGCAACTAGGTTTACCGTCGGTAATCATAAAAATCTGTTTGTTGGTGTTTCGTTTTCTCCGTAACATGTCCATCGCCAATTGCAGACCAGCTACGGTGTTGGTGTGGTAGGGTCCGACTTTCAAATAGGGCAAATCCTTGATAGGAATGGGCCAAGCATCGTTCCCAAAAACCAAAATATCCAAGGTATCCTTTGGATAGCGCGTGGTAATGAGTTCCGATAGCGCCATCGCCACCTTTTTTGCGGGTGTAATGCGGTCTTCGCCGTAGAGGATCATACTGTGGCTTATATCGATCATCAAGATCGTACTCATTTGCGCCTTGTATTGGGTGTCCTCTACCACCAAATCCTCTTCGCTTAACTGAAAACTGCCAATCCCGTGGTTCACTTGCGCATTCTTAAGACTTTCGGTCATGGAAATATGTTCCAAACCGTCTCCATAGCGGTACTCCCTTAAATCGCCCGTATGCTCGTCACCTTGTCCGGATTTTCCAGTTTTGTGGTTTCCGGCACCGTTTCGCTTCAACTTACCAAAAATCTGGTCCAGCGCACGCTGTCTAATTATACGTTCCATCTTTGCGGTGATGGAAATATTTCCGCCCTTGCCTTCTCCCTCTTCACCTTCCTCGCCAGTACCACCGTCATCCTCAAATTCCTCTTGAATGTAACCTTTTGCCTTAAGGTCTTCAATAAAATCGTCAATCGTATAATTTTCGTCCGTAAGTTCATACTCCTTGTCCAATTCGCGAAGCCAATCAATGGCCTCGTCAAAATCGCCCGACGTATGCGTAATCAGTTCCTGAAAAATATCAAAAAGTTTCTCAAATGGAGAAATTTCGTCCGCGGTATAGGGTACAAAACGAAACCCTTTTCTTGTATTCATAGCCATAGCATAAAATTAAGACTTTTCGGTTGGATGCGTTGCGAATTTAAGAAATGTTAACGTTGTTGTTTAAGCTTACACAAGGTTTGTAGATTTTGGTTTATTTTGTAATGATGCCTTCCACAGTTCAGAAAAACAAAACTAACAGTTAAGGAACTACCACAACAAGAGGAATTCTTGTACTTTAGTAATGCTATGTCACAAGAACACCTTCAGCAACAAATTAAAGGATTCCTTAACACGCAAGCTATATGGTTACATGCGCAATTTGGTATACAACAGTTTGAGTTTCCACAAGTGGATGTTACCCAGTTCAACCCTGCCCCCATCCCACAAAAAATTCGTTTGGGGCACCAAATGGAACATGTCTGCAAACAGCTTTTGGATCATAGCGATACCTATGAGGTGCTCTTGCATAATCTTCCCATACGGGAGGGCAAACAGACTATTGGGGAAATCGATTTTATACTTAGAGAAAACGTATCGCAACAACTAGTGCATGTGGAACTCACTTACAAATTCTACATCATAGACCCCAACATTTCGGAACCCATTCACCAACTCATGGGACCTAACCGGCGAGATATGTTCTTTACCAAAATGGAAAAAATAAAGAATGCACAATTTGCCTTACTGCATAGCAAGGCCGGTAACCAAGCACTTGCCGAACATAACATCAACGCTGCGGATATACAACACCAGGCCTGCTACAAAGCCCAATTATTTGAACCCTATGGCAGCCATCCCTTGCACCTGAGACCTTTAAATCCTAACTGTATTGTTGGGTATTGGCTAAGGATGGCCGACCTACAGACCAATGCCTTTAGAAACTACCAGTTCTATATTCCCTTTAAAACCCAATGGGTCATCGCACCACATGCCCAAGTAGGATGGACTTCCCATTACGAAACCCTTTTGGAAATTAACCTACGCCTCATCAAACAAAATGCCCCAATGGTCTGGATGAAGAAATCCGAAACGGAATTCGAGAAATTTTTTGTGGTGTGGTGGTAAAAGGAAAATGAGAAGTTAGATTTATTTGTTGGCAAAAGGTCATAGGTCGCGTAGCGCTTTTGTAGGTTATCTCTTGTTCATAGGTTTTGATAAGTTGGTTTTATGTGGATTTTTAAAATAGTACCTTGGTGTTTATAACTTATATCGCATCAATAATGCGATCCAAATGTTGGCAGTAATATAAACGAACAGAATTTAAATTTAAGTCGATTGAAAGAGTGATAAACCAATGAATTACATTGTAGAAAATGAAAAATTAATGCTTCAATATATTCCAGGAAATGGCGCTTGGACGTATCAACTGATAATCCCAAATACAAAAGATATCAAAGGAAAATGGGGTGATTTAAAGGTATCTGGAACTATAGATGGTTATGAAATAAAAAACAAGAATTTAGGTCCAGTAAAAAATTCGGACAAAAAAATGTCCATAAATTCAGAAATTCGAAACGCAATAAATAAAGATGGCGGAGATTTCGTAATGGTAACTTTATATCTTGAAAATCAAAGTGACAATAATGATAGTTCTGAAATTTTGGAGTGTTTTAAAGACGCACAAGTTTTGCGGATTTTTGAGCGGTTGGACAAAATAGCGCAAACTGAAATTCTAAGAGAAATCTGGACTGTTGCAACGGACGAGCAAAAAGCGGAAAGGATAATCAAGGCCATTGAATATCTTGAGAGTAAAACAAGATAAACGTTCAAAAAAACACTGCCAACAACATATTCAAAGCTTAGCTATTATAGGCTTTTAGAAAGGTTCTCCGCTAGCGCGAGCATCCTGCTCCTACCGTCAACAATTGGAAAGCCTAAGCTAAAACAAGAAAATACACATTGGGGGAAAAACTTTACTAAAACAGTACCGTTCAAAAGCATAACTGCCATTTCAAGCCTAATCTAGTTTTAACTCCTTTTACTTAGTATATTTACCATACCTCTGTCACTGAGAACAAAAACCAAAAACTACTATGCCCCACCATCCACCTTCAAAATTCATAACCTCCCTCCTAGCCTTATTCTTAATGGTTGGGGTCAGTTGGGGGCAATCGGAGCCATATGATATTGTAGTCTATGGCGGCACGTCCGCGGGTATTGTTTCCGCACTACAGGCGAGCAGATTGGGGAAATCAGTGGTACTTATAGAACCATCAAACAGAATTGGGGGCTTAACCACAGGAGGCTTGGGACAAACCGATATTGGGAACAAACAGGCTATCGGCGGCATATCCCGGGAGTTTTATGAGAATATAAAAACCTACTATGATAATCCCTCCAATTGGAAATGGGAGAAAAAATCCGAGTATAAAGATGACGGTCAGACCCGCAGTGCGGCCAATGAAAATTCCATGTGGACCTTTGAGCCCTCGGCGGCGCTATCCGTCTACGAGGAAATGTTGAGCAAGGAAAACGTGACCGTAGCGTATAACGAGCGGTTGAACAGGGCTACCGGCGTAAAAAAATTAGATGGAAAAATAATAGCCGTTACCATGGAAAGCGGTACTATATTCTCGGGGGCAGTTTTCATAGACGCTACGTACGAAGGTGATCTCATGGCAAGTGCAAACGTTGGCTATACCTTTGGCAGGGAAAGCAACACTACCTATGGGGAAACCTTGAACGGAATCCAAGCCAACAAGACAAGTAAAACCCTTCGCGGTACAGTGTCCAACAACAACATCTACCATAATTTTATAGATGGCGTAGATCCGTACATCATAAAAGGAGACCCGTCTAGCGGACTGCTACCCTTTATAAACGAAGGTGGCCCTGGCATAGATGGGGAAGGCGATAAAGGCATACAGGCCTACTGCTTTCGAATGACCTTGACCGATCATCCGGAAAACCGAATTCCTTTTGAAAAACCAGATGGTTATAACGAACTGGACTATGAACTTCTTTTTCGCAATTACGAGGCCGCTGCCGGACCCTTGGAGGAAATGTATTCCTATGGTGACAAATTAGCACCGTGGATCAATGCCCCCATGCCCAACCGAAAAACCGATACCAACAACCAAAAAGGATTCTCCACCGATTTTATAGGGCAAAACTGGGCCTACCCAGAGGCATCCTACGAAGAGCGTGAAGCCATAGTTGCGCGACACCGCCATTACCAGCAAGGTTTGATGTGGACACTGAGCTACCACCCCCGTATTCCAGAAAAAGTAAGGGCTAAAATTTCACAATGGGGCACCTGCAAAGATGAATACGAAAATGAAAACGGTTGGCAACAACAATTATACATCAGGGAGGCCAGGCGTATGGTCAGCGATTATGTGATGAGCCAAAAGAACTGCGAAGGTCTTGAGGTAGTTCCTGACCCCATTGGCATGGCGGCTTATGGCATGGATTCCCACCACATCAAACGTTTCGTCAATGCGGAGGGTTTTGTATCCAATGAAGGAAACATAGAAGCCTATGTAAAAGCTCCATATCCGATCAGTTATCAATCCATCGTACCCAAAAAAGAAGAGTGTTCCAACTTAGTAGTTCCTATTTGCCTAAGTGCCTCCCATATTGCCTTCGGTTCTATCCGTATGGAACCCGTGTTCATGGTATTGGGACAGAGTGCTGCCGTAGTGGCCAGCATGTCCATTGATGAACAAAAAGCGGTTCAAGATATTCCCTACAAAGACCTGAAGGAAAATCTACTGCAACTGAAACAAGTCTTGGAATAATGGAAATATATCGGAAAATTTAAGCTATAGCTTTATACTTTATATGGCAATCCCTTAGCTTGTCATATTCCTTTCAAGGTGTATTCTAGTTCGTCCGTTCAATTTCTTGATTTTCGATTTTTTATAGCAGAAAATCAAGTGTTCCCGAACCGTCGGGAGAGAACCTTTCTAGGATAAAATCTGTTCTCGATACATTTTTCTTCCGAAAAAGGAATAAAAACAATCGAACTGACACTTAAAATAATAAAGAGATCAAGATCCAAAACAAGTTAATACTGATTACATCCTCTACAGGCAAGGAGATAATGGGAAATCTCCTATTTTAAAGAACTAGGGAAATAAATATAAGGAAGATGATACTTGAACTGTTTAGCCAATAGGTTATACTAGTAACGATATTTAAATTTGTTGTTTATCCAAAACCCTGTCCTATGTGTTACGACGTCAAAGCAAGTTTAGAAACACAGCTCAAAAGAGCCGAGAAAAATCAAGACCTACAGGCCATAGAAGATATTAGAGAACGGCTGGTGCCCCTAACCGATCTGCCGCTATATCATGCATCAGGTTTTACCCATCCGGAACTATTGATCTATACGAACCGATCACCCTATTTTCCGGAGGTGGCCACTTGGGGCCTTGTCCCACACTGGACAAAGGACGTTGCACAGCAAAAAAAACTCTGGAACACTACGCTGAACGCACGAGGAGAAACGATTTTTGAAAAACCTGCTTTTAGAGATGCCGCCGAACACAAAAGATGCATCATTTATGTAGATGGTTTCTATGAGCACCATCATAAAGCGGGGCATACCTACCCGTATTTTGTACACCACAACAAACAGTTTCCTTTGGCTCTTGCAGGGTTGTGGAGCGAATGGCGGAATCCGGATACTGGAGGACTTTTACGCACTTTTACCATTGTGACTACAGCGGCAAACGCCCTCATGCAAGACATTCATAATAATCCCAAACTAAAAGCACCACGGATGCCCTTGATACTTCCAGAAGGGCTGGAGGATGCATGGCTCGGGCCTATTGTGAAAGATGAAGATAAAAAAGGCATTGAAGAACTCATGGCTCCATTGCCAGATGGAGAACTCACAGCCTATCCCGTAGCGCGGCTCCGAGGTAAGGACTACCAAGGAAATGTGGAAGGTGTATCGGATGAAGTTTATTACAAAGAACTCAGCACATAGGCAGTGCCGACTATCCTATAAACATCTATCAACAGTAATGGTTGAAAACTGTTCTGGGACCCGCAAAAAAATCGCACTTAAAATCGTAAATTTGCACTTTCCTAAACCGCTCAATACCTAAGCATCTATGATTCATTTCTTCGGGGACAAAGCAACCAAAGTTTTTGCCGTCCAAACTGCTCAAGAAATTACCGTAACAGACGAACAAAAATTAAACTGGCTTTTTGGCAATACTGTTAAAATAAATGCGGCGTCCTTAGACGCCTTTTTTGTTGGTCCACGCGCAGCCATGATTACACCTTGGAGCACCAACGCTACCGAAATAACCCAAAATATGGGCATAAGCGGTATTATTAGGATTGAGGAGTTCAAAGCTGTCGAGAAAGATTTTACCGGTTTTGACCCCATGCTTTCCCAAAAATTCGATGGGCTACATCAGGATATTTTTAAGGTCGACGTAAAGCCCGAAGCTATTTTAGAGATTGATGACATTGCCGCCTATAATCAACAAGAGGGGCTGGCCTTGAGCGATGAAGAAGTGGAGTACCTTAACGGACTGTCCAAAAAAATGGGCAGAAAATTGACGGATTCCGAAGTTTTTGGTTTTAGTCAGGTCAACTCGGAACATTGTCGCCATAAAATATTCAATGGAACATTTGTGATCGATGGCCAGGAAATGCCATCGTCACTTTTTAAACTGATTAAGAAAACATCACAGGAAAACCATAACGATATTGTATCGGCCTATAAGGACAACGTGGCTTTTGTAAAAGGCCCCAAAGTGATGCAATTCGCACCAAAAACGGCGGACAAGCCAGATTTTTACCAAGAAACCGAATTTGATTCCGTCATTTCATTAAAAGCGGAAACCCACAATTTCCCCACTACGGTGGAGCCCTTCAACGGCGCAGCCACAGGTGCAGGAGGAGAAATCAGGGACCGTTTGGCCGGCGGAAAAGGTTCCTTGCCATTGGCAGGAACAGCGGTGTACATGACGGCCTTATCAAGACTTGAAAAAGACAGACCTTGGGAAAAAGGCATGGCAGAACGTCCATGGCTCTACCAAACACCAATGGACATTTTAATAAAAGCCTCCAACGGAGCATCGGATTTCGGAAACAAATTCGGACAACCACTTATAGCCGGATCTGTATTAACTTTTGAGCACGATGAGGCCACTGATGTCACCCTGAGCGCAGTCGAAGGGCAGGATGTTTCCAATCCCCTCAACATGACAAGAAGATTGGGCTACGACAAAGTAATCATGCAAGCCGGCGGTATTGGCTACGGAAAAGCGGACCAAGCCTTAAAGGATACACCAAAAGTTGGCGATAAGATCGTTATCCTTGGTGGCGACAACTACCGCATTGGAATGGGTGGAGCTGCCGTTTCTAGCGCGGATACAGGCGAATTTAGTTCCGCCATAGAATTGAACGCCATACAACGCTCCAATCCCGAAATGCAAAAGCGCGCAGCCAATGCAATTCGCGGGATGGTAGAGAGTGATGAAAATCCAATTGTATCCATTCATGATCATGGTGCTGGTGGGCATTTGAACTGCCTGTCCGAACTCGTAGAGGAAACAGGCGGAAAAATCGACTTGGATATGCTCCCCGTGGGCGATCCAACGCTATCCGCAAAAGAGATTATTGGAAACGAATCCCAGGAACGCATGGGCTTGGTAATCGGTCAAAAAGATGTGGCACTTTTACAACGCATTGCAGCGCGCGAACGTTCTCCCATGTACGAAGTGGGAGACGTAACAGGAGACGACCGCTTTACCTTTGAATCGAAAACAACGGGAGAAAAGCCCATGGATGTTCACCTTACGGATATCTTTGGAAGTTCCCCAAAAACCATATTGACCGATACGACCATAACCAGAGACTACAAAGCACCTGAATATGAACTGGAATTTTTCCACGACTATTTAGAGCAGGTTTTACAACTGGAAGCAGTGGCCTGTAAAGATTGGTTGACCAACAAAGTGGACCGTTGTGTGGGCGGACGCGTGGCGAAACAGCAATGTGCCGGCCCTTTACAATTGCCCTTGAACAATGTTGGGGTAATGGCCCTGGATTTTAAAGGCAAGGAAGGGATTGCCACCAGCATTGGCCACTCCCCTATTTCCGGACTCATAGACCCATCTGCTGGAAGTAAAAATAGTATTGCCGAAGCCTTGACGAATATCATCTGGGCACCTTTAAAAGACGGATTAAAATCCGTTTCCTTATCCGCCAACTGGATGTGGCCCTGCAAGAACGAAGGCGAAGACGCAAGGCTCTACCAAGCGGTTCAGGCCATATCTGATTTTGCAATCGCCTTAGGCATCAACGTGCCTACTGGAAAGGATTCGCTTTCCATGAAGCAAAAATATAAGGACGGAGACGTTATTGCTCCAGGAACGGTCGTAATTTCGGCAGCAGGCCACTGTAACGATATTACAAAGGTCGTAGAACCTGTACTGCAGAAAGAGGGCGGGGATATTTATTACATTAACCTATCCAGGGATTCCTACAAATTGGGCGGTTCCTCATTCGCCCAAGTGCGAAATGCGATTGGAAATGAGGCGCCTACCATTACGAACGACGCCTATTTTAAATCGGTCTTTGATTTGATGCAAACCTTAATTAAAGAAGGGCAAGTACTTGCTGGCCATGATGTTGCATCTGGCGGATTGATTACGACTTTATTGGAACTTTGTTTTGCCGATACCGACTTGGGAGCCGATCTGGATTTAACGAGCTTAAGCGAACCGGATACGATCAAACTTCTATTTTCCGAAAATGCGGGCATCGTTTTTCAGCTAAAGGACAATATCATAGAACAACTATTGATAGACGCGAAAATCGACATAAAAAAAATTGGAAGCGTCACATCGGATGCTACACTTCGCATTAGAAATGGAAGTATGGAAATGGGACTGAACGTATCTTCTTTAAGGGACAGTTGGTTCAAAACTTCCTACTTATTGGATAACAAGCAAACTGCCAACGATTTGGCGAAAGCCCGTTTTGACCATTACAAGGAGCAGCCTTTAAAATACTTCTTCCCAACCGATTTTAATGGAAAATTGCCAACGCTTGCCTCTTGGGGTGCGGCCAAACCAAAAGCAGCAATATTAAGGGAAAAAGGCAGCAACTCCGAGCGCGAAATGGCAAATGCCATGTACTTGGCCGGTTTTGATGTAAAAGACGTGCACATGACCGATTTAATATCGGGTCGGGAGACCTTGGAAGATATTCAGTTCTTGGGGGCTGTGGGCGGATTTTCAAATTCAGATGTCTTGGGTAGTGCCAAGGGCTGGGCCGGTGCCATCAAATACAACGAAAAAGCGAACAAGGTCATCAAGGATTTCTTTGCACGGCCGGATACCTTATCCGTAGGTATCTGCAATGGTTGTCAGTTATTTATGGAACTGGACCTCATCAATCCAGAACATGAAGCACACGGAAAAATGACCTATAATGACTCCCATAAACATGAGAGTAACTTTACATCGGTCCAAATTCAGGAAAATAATTCTGTAATGTTATCCAGTTTGGCCGGAGCCACCCTAGGTGTTTGGATTTCCCACGGAGAAGGGAAATTTAGGCTTCCACATTCCCAAGAAAATTATGATATCGTAGCGAAGTATGGTTATGAGACTTATCCCGCAAATCCTAACGGTAGCGACTATAACACCGCCATGCTTTGCGATACCACCGGAAGGCATTTGGTGACCATGCCACATATAGAACGATCTACTTTTCCTTGGAATTGGGCGCATTATCCAAAAGACAGAACAGACGAAGTTTCCCCTTGGCTACAGGCTTTTGTGAATGCTAGGAAGTGGGTAGAAGCTAGAGCTGACTAAACCCACGTATGGGGGAACTTTTACTGAGGGCGTAAAATTGCTGTTTGTTCCAACTAATTAAAAGAAATAAAGTTGATTTATACCCCTCAAATCAAGCCTTATGATCAACAACGGGAGAGTATTATTAGGTTCTTAGATGTAGTTTTTCCATCTTAAGCCCAGAAACCAAGGAAAAGGGTAAAAAAAACAGTACTTGGTTTTTAGGGGTCTGTGCTAGAATTCGGTAAAGCACGGTTTACTTTTTTAATACTGTAGCTTAAACAACATAATCTCAAACACGAGAAAAACGATAAAATTCTTATAAATCCAACAATACCCAATAGTTCATATCTCAAAAAAAAAACTCTTATGCGCAAACTTCTTTCCCTTATCGCACTCGCGGTGCTCAACTACAGCTGTTCAGAAGAAAATAAAACATTTTTAGATTCGGAAGTCCATATTGTTCCCCAACCTACAGAACTAGTCGTAGGGCAGGGTTCTTTCGCCTTTGAGAACGAACAGACAGTATCTACCAATGATGCGGAACAAAAAGCTACCGCAAATTATTTAATGAAAGTTATCAAATCAGCAGCCAATATCGACCTTAAAAAATCGGGTAATGGGGATGTATCAAAAATCCAATTCACCAAAATGGAAGGTTTGGCACCGGAGGCTTACGAGCTTCACATCAATCCCAAGCAAATTGAACTAAAGGCGAACGACGGGGCTGGCTATTTCTATGCGGTGCAATCGTTACGACAATTACTAACGGAACATAAAACATCAGAAAATAATAATCCACAATGGCTATTACCTAGTGTAACCATTAAAGATGCCCCACAATTTGGATGGAGAGCCTATATGTTGGACGAAGCCCGTTATTTTCAAGGCGAAGTATTCGTAAAACAGTTGTTGGATGAAATGGCCTTATTGAAAATGAATACCTTCCATTGGCACCTGACGGACGATGCCGGATGGCGCATAGAAATAAAGAAATATCCAAAGTTGACAGAAGTGGGCTCCAAACGGTCAGACTCCGAAATTGGGACTTGGAAAAGCGGCAAATTGGCTGGCGAACCGCATAGCGGCTTTTACACCCAGGAACAAATAAAGAACATTGTAGCCTATGCTGCGGCACGGCATATTACCATAGTGCCAGAGTTTGAAATGCCAGGACATGCCAGTGCCGCCATTGCTTCCTATCCTTGGTTGGGAACAGCTGGTGTGCCTATAGACGTCCCTATTTTGTTTGGAAGACAGTACGATAATTATGATGTGACCAAGCCTGAGGTAAAACAATTCGTGAAAGATGTATTGACGGAAATGTTTGAACTATTTCCATCAGAGGTCATTCATATTGGCGGCGATGAAGTGGGCTACAAAGTTTGGGAAGAATCCAGGCATGTACAACGGTATATGAGGCAAAATAATATTAAAACTCCAGCTGACCTGCAGATTCGTTTCACAAACGATATTTCAAAATTCATTGAACAAAACGGACGTAGAATGATGGGCTGGAACGAAATCATGGGCGTTAACGTTCATACCGATTTTGAGGAGAAAAAAGATGATATTGCAGCGGAGACAGAGCTTGCCAAGAATGTTGTCGTTCATTTTTGGAAAGGAGAATTAGACTTGGTAATCGAAGCCGCACAAAAAGGATACGGTATTGTAAACTCCCTGCACAGTAATACGTATTTGGATTATGCCTATGACAATATTACCTTAAAAAAAGCCTATGATTTCAACCCTATTCCCAGAGGTCTGGATGAAAAATACCATAGCAACATTTACGGCCTAGGCTGCCAAATGTGGGGTGAATGGACACCAAGCACTAAAGAAGTAGAATACCAAACGTTCCCAAGAATAGCCGCTTATGCAGAAACGGGCTGGACACAACCCCAACAAAAAGATTTTGAACGTTTTAAAATCGGATTAGGTAAACTACAGGCCCATTGGGATAAAATAGGTCTTGGCTATGCTAGGGTTTTGGAAAACGGAACAGAATAAAAAGTGCTTTTCAAAGAGCACCAAACATGGCACTGCTAAAAAAGTAGCGGTTCTGAAATTTCAGAACCGCTACTTTTTTTATTTCCAAATCACATGCTATTTCTTGACATACTCGGTGTAAATGGCTTCCTCAAACGCAATCCAATGTTCCGGTTTCATTCGTTCTGGTGTGAAAAGACAAATCCCGGTCGCTCCATTTTCCATGGAAACACGTATGGCCGTTCCAAGTTCGGAAGGTAATAGTCCGTGATTCTCAGGGTCATTTTCCTTCGACTTATTTTCGGGATTGGGACAAATAAACAAGCCACTATAGATTGGTTTTGTGCCATTCACAGAGGCCACTTCTTCCTTTACCACTTCCCCTATCCACTCCGGGCCTTTCAAGTAAAAATCGTTATAATTCATGGGATACACCGCATCCAACTCCCACTTGTCCCATTCTTGTCGCACTTTAGCTTTGGCAATAGTAGGTCCGGGGAACACAGCGGCATTAATTTTTTTATCCCTTTCATGTACCACTTTGGCCAAACGTCCTACCAAATCGGTAATAAGATCATAACGGAACTGCTTCCATTCTTGAACTTTTTGGGCATCATCTCCTAACGCTTTTATATCGATACCGGTCTTATCCATAAAATCTCCCGTACACCTGTCGCAATAGCAGTAATCGTATTCCGGATACTCTTTATCCATGACCAATCCGTACTTGTCCCACAGCCCTTCGGCCAGAATCACATCAGGAAAGCGGATATAATCCAAATGAATGCCATCTATTTCAGGAACTCCCGCCACCGAACTGTACAGATTAGAAAGAAAATCATAGGTTCCTTCCTTGCTAGGACATAAAAATTTATAATAAGGTACATAGGCAGGTTTGTCCAAGGCCGACTCGCCGTTGCGGTTGTAGCTGTATAAATCTTCGGCTATTTTTGGGTTCTTGCCCTGCACCATTGTCGGAATCCAGGCATGGAACTCCATTCCCGCATTTTTGACCAAAGCCCCTACTCTCCTATACGTTTCCGGGTCATGGCCTCCATTATACATGAGCCCATCTATGCCCTTTTCTTTATACTCCCAAAACCTATCGACCAATTCTTGGTCGGTGGCATTACCGGGACCACCTGTCCAAGCATACACAGGAATTTTAGACGTTTTCTCCTCATTGGATTTTTTCTCGCCACAAGAAATGACAGTAAGAAGCATCACGCAAATACAAAGCACTTTTTTCATCTTTTAAATTTAATTGTTGCTATAGTCTACATGTAATTCACCAATAAACATGTTGGTTGGTTTCAACTTTTAGTTTTGCTCATTGCAGCTCTTAGACTTATAGCTGGTCGCTGAAATTACTAAAAATTTGAAATCTTGATATCCATTCTTAGCTATACGACCTTTTAAGGAACATGAGTGGCTGTGAAAAGTCCAATTACGGGATTAGTTAAAAATATCATATTAATCCCTTTTATAATAACTATTAGCATTTTTTAAAAAAATAACCTGTTTATTTGACAAACCTGTTTTAAATATTGGGGTTCTTTCCTTATTTTGCAATGCGCTAAAACAAACTAGGTATGCAAACAGTTACCCGTCTTTTCGATTTTCCGTACTATCAATTGGAGAATCACAATCTTGAAAAATCCCTTGTTACAAAAAGTGATGGCAAATGGGTGGCCACATCAACAAGAGAATATATCGATAAGGCAAATGCGTTAAGCCGAGGTTTACTGAGATTAGGTGTAAAACCAAACGATAAGATTGCTATTATCTCCATGACCAATAGAACGGAATGGAACATTTGTGATATAGGAATCTTGCAGGTTGGCGCGCAGAACGTACCCATATACCCAACCATATCCGAAGATGACTATGAATATGTCTTGAACCACTCCGGTGCTACGTATTGCTTTGTCTCCTGCCAAGAAGTATTGGATAAAGTACTGGCCATTGGGGAAAATCTGAAGAATTTAAAAGAAGTGTTCTCTTTTGACGATTTGGGCAACTGTAAAAGCTGGAAAACCGTTATGCAAAAAGGAGCCGATGAAAGCAATCAACATGAAGTGGAGGCCAGAAAAAATGCCGTCCAGCCAAATGACCTTGCGACCTTAATATACACTTCCGGCACGACAGGCCGACCTAAAGGCGTTATGCTTTCGCACGATAATATTGTTTCCAACGTAATTGCAAGTAAACTAAGGGTTCCTTTTGAAGCAGGAGCCTCTGCCCTAAGCTTTCTTCCTGTCTGCCATATTTTTGAGCGTATGATATTATATCTATACCAATACTGCGGGATCAATATTCATTTTGCAGAGGGACTGGATAAGATAAGCGACAACCTAAAAGAGGTAAAACCGCATGTAATGACCGTAGTGCCAAGGCTTTTGGAAAAAGTGTACGATTCGATTATTGCCAAGGGAAGCGCATTAACAGGTATTAAGAAAGCACTGTTTTTCTGGGCGGTAGAGCTAGGTTTAAAGTATGAACCTTATGGCCAGAACGGTTGGTGGTACGAAAAGCAATTGGGACTGGCCCGTAAATTAATTTTTAGTAAGTGGAGAGAAGGATTGGGCGGGAATTTAGAGACCATGGTCTCTGGAAGTGCTGCCTTACAACCCAGATTGGGCCGTATTTTTGGTGCGGCAGATATTCCCGTCATGGAAGGGTATGGCCTTACAGAAACTTCTCCCGTAATTTCCGTAAACCAAGTAGATGGCGGCGGATGGCGTATTGGCTGCGTTGGTAGGGTTATTAAACACGTGGAAGTAAAAATTGCCAGCGACGGAGAAATTCTTTGCAAAGGGCCCAATGTAATGTTGGGCTACTACAAAGACCCGGAAAAAACAGCCGAAGTATTAAAAGACGGTTACTTTCACACGGGTGATATAGGAGAGATAGATTCGGACGGATTCTTAAAGATTACGGATCGTAAAAAGGAGATGTTCAAAACATCCGGCGGCAAATATGTGGCGCCCCAATTGTTGGAGAACAGATTTAAACAATCCCGTTTCATAGAGCAAATCATGGTCGTAGGCGAAAACGAAAAAATGCCCGCAGCCCTTATTCAACCGAATTTTGAGTTTTTATATGCCTGGGCAGAAAAGCACAACATTACGGTAAGCGAAAATTCCGATATCGTCCTAAATGAAAAGGTTTTAGCTCGTTTTCAGGAAGAAATGGACTTGGCCAACGAAGATTTTGCCAAATGGGAAAAAGTAAAGGCATTCCGTTTAACACCCGATGTGTGGAGCATAGATGAAGGACACCTTACCCCCACCATGAAATTAAGGCGTAAAATCGTTAAGGAGAAGTATATGACCTTGTATAATTCTATTTATGGGCATTAGAAGCCGCTGCCTTTGCTTTGGTAGCTAACCAAATTATTTTAAATGGCATTTGAAAAATATACAACACCACAATTAAAAAAATACCGGAAAATCCTTTTGGCGTCAAGTATAGTTGGCTTGGCCCTTATGTGTTTTGCACTAGGGGCAGGCGTTTACCTGATAACCAAAAAAGATAGTAACATCCTAATTTATTTAGTTCCCACAGTATTTGGTCCCTTAGCTATGATACCTTCACTTTTTGCTTCCAGCATGGGAAGGGAAATAAAGAAGAGAGCTGAAAACATCTAATTTTCCTTTAAAATGAATTTCCTCAGTACCAGCACCAAGATAGAGGCTCAACTTAAAAAATGGAATCTAATATCGTTAGTTACTGCTATTGGGCTATTGGGCTATTGGGCTATTGATTTTATTGGTTATAATAACGGGCCTTTACCTGTTTCTAATTTCAGAACAAACGGAAAGCGTCTGGCTCCCGCTAACGGTGCCGATTGTCTTATGTCCTTTAATAATGGTAGCCCTCTTTTTTTCTGCGACAATAAGCCAAGAGCTTAAAAAAAGAAAAAGCTACAATTCCTAACGCACTCCTTGCCTTATTTTTCGCGAACATTTCAATAAATTTATTATGCATGCATAGTAAATTATTCCTATATTTGATGTCGAACGAACAATCCTATGAAGGAAATTACCATTGATTACGCACTTCGGGCAACTTGGCAAGCGGTAGCCAGAATGTATAATGAAGAGGCCAAACAATTTAACACCACCATGGCGGTAGGTTTTACTTTATTAAGTATAGACCCAAAAACCGGTACGCCTTCTACAGCTTTGGGCCCCATAATGGGCATGGAAGCAACAAGCTTGTCCAGAATTTTAAAAAGTATGGAAGAAAAAGGGCTCATAGAACGCAAACCTAATCCAGCGGATGGTCGCGGAGTCCTTATTCATTTGACCGATTTTGGACTTGAAAAAAGAAAGGATTCCAAAGACGTGGTCATGCAGTTCAACTTAGTTGTAAAACAAGAAGTAGACGCCGAAAAACTTCAACACTTTTTTGAGGTAACGGAAACCATAAACAAGCTCATAGCAGATAAAAAGATATATATAAAGGATACAACGAATCATTAATATCAGGGTATTATACATGAACAAGCATATTAAAAAAGTAGCAGTAATTGGCTCGGGAATCATGGGAAGCGGTATCGCTTGCCACTTTGCCAACATAGGGGTAGACGTTTTATTATTGGACATCGTACCCAGAGAACTGACCGATAAAGAAAAGGCAAACGGACTTACTTTACAAGATAAGGTGGTTAGAAACCGAATGGTCAACGACTCCTTATCCGCAGCTTTAAAATCCAAACCCTCACCAATTTACCATCAAAAGTTCGCCAGTAGGATTACTACAGGGAACTTAGAGGATGATATTTCCAAAGTAAGTAAGGTAGATTGGATCATTGAAGTGGTCGTAGAGCGTTTGGATATCAAAAAGATAGTTTTTGAGAATCTTGAAAAGCATAGGACTCCGGGCACTTTAATTACTTCCAATACTTCAGGGATACCCATTAAGTTCATGAGTGAAGGTAGAAGTGAGGATTTCCAGAAACATTTCTGCGGAACACATTTCTTTAATCCGGCTCGCTATTTAAAATTATTTGAAATTATTCCAGGACCAAAAACTACTCCGGAGGTTTTGGATTTCTTAAACGGGTACGGTGAACAGTTTTTAGGAAAAACTTCTGTTGTTGCCAAGGACACACCTGCATTTATAGGAAACCGTATCGGTATTTTTAGCATTCAAAGTTTGTTCCATACCGTAAAGGAAATGGGGATGACGGTAGAGGATGTGGATAAATTGACAGGTCCTGTAATCGGAAGACCAAAATCGGCTACATTCAGAACTGTGGATGTCGTTGGTTTGGATACACTTGTACATGTAGCGACCGGTATTTCGGATAACTGCAAAGATGATGAGCGACACGAATTGTTCGCCTTGCCTAGTTTTATTTCTACCATGATGGAAAACAAATGGTTGGGTAGCAAAACAGGGCAAGGATTCTATAAGAAATCTCAAGATGCAAAAGGTCGGACCGAAATATTGACCTTGGATTTGGATACGATGGATTATCGTTCCGCAAAAAAAGCGAGTTTCGCCACCTTGGAACTTACCAAAACAATTGATAAGGTCGTAGATCGATTTTCCGTTCTAGTTGGCGGAAAAGATAAAGCAGGTGAATTTTATCGAAAGAGTTTCGGACAGTTATTTGCCTACGTATCGCATCGTATACCGGAAATAACAGATGAGTTATATAAGATCGATGATGCCATGAAGGCGGGTTTCGGATGGGAGCACGGGCCTTTTCAGATTTGGGATGCTGTGGGACTTGATAAAGGTTTGGAGTTTATCGCATCGGAAAATCAAGAAGCGGCAAAATGGGTCTCGGAAATGAAATCGGCTGGAATTAAATCGTTTTATAGTGTAAAAGAAGGTGCTACATACTTCTATGACATTCCGTCCAAGGGCATGGTAAAAATACCAGGTCAGGATGCGTTCATTATTTTAGATAACATAAGAAAATCCAAAGAAGTATTTAAAAACACCGGCGTTGTTGTAGAAGATTTGGGAGATGGTATTTTAAATGTCGAGTTCCAGTCTAAAATGAACACAATTGGTGGCGACGTCCTGGCAGGGTTAAACAAAGCTATCGATATGGCCGAAAAAGATTTCCAAGGCTTGGTCGTTGGTAATCAGGCCGCGAACTTCTCGGTTGGTGCCAATATCGGAATGATCTTCATGATG
This sequence comes from uncultured Flavobacteriaceae bacterium, assembly GCA_963697395.1. Classification (GTDB taxonomy): domain Bacteria; phylum Bacteroidota; class Bacteroidia; order Flavobacteriales; family Flavobacteriaceae; genus Maribacter. Next base: position 41,866 of record CAVONX010000003.1, on the reverse strand, counting down.
GCCGTAGAACAGGAATATGACGAACTGAACATGGCCATTAAAATGTTCCAGGACACAATGATGCGCATGCGCTATTCTTCCATTCCAACCGTTTCAGCTCCACATGGCATGACGCTCGGCGGTGGTTGTGAACTTTCCCTCCATGCAGACAAGGTGGTTGCCGCGGCAGAAACCTATATTGGTTTAGTGGAGTTTGGGGTTGGTGTAATACCTGGTGGCGGTGGTTCCAAGGAATTTGCGCTTAGGGCTTCGGATACCTTCAGAAAAGGAGATGTGGAACTAAACATTTTACAGGAATATTTCCTAACCATTGGTATGGCAAAAGTCTCTACTTCCGCTTATGAAGCTTTTGATTTAGGTATCCTACAACATGGAAAAGATATTGTAGTCGTGAATAAAGACCGTCAAATTGCCACAGCTAAAGCCCACGCGAAACTCATGGCGGAAATGGGATACACCCAACCACCAAAAAGAAACGATGTAAAAGTATTGGGAAAACAAGCCTTGGGTATGTTCTTGGTTGGAACCGATTCCATGGAAGCCAGCAACTACATCAGCGAGCACGACAAGAAGATTGCCAATAAACTGGCCTATGTCATGGCGGGTGGCGATCTCTCGGAACCAAGTTATGTTTCCGAACAATACCTATTGGATCTAGAACGAGAAGCATTTTTATCGCTTTGTACCGAAAGAAAGACTTTGGAAAGGATACAGCATATGTTGAAGACTGGGAAACCTTTAAGAAATTAAAAAAGTTCCCTGTCCCAAAAGGGTGAATAATATTCGAAGTACTAAGAAATGATTTTGAAAATACATTTTAGAACTATTAACTAAAATCCTATTTACCCCTAATAGGAGTTCCCCCTTTGGGGGTTAAGGGGCCAGACTATGAAACAAGCATATATAGTAAAAGCATACAGAACCGCAGTAGGAAAAGCCCCAAAAGGAGTTTTCCGATTTAAGAGAACAGATGAATTGGCCGCGGAAACCATTCAGTACATGATGAAGGAACTGCCGCAATTAGACAAAAAGAGAATCGACGATGTAATTGTCGGTAACGCAATGCCTGAGGGTTCACAAGGTCTGAACATGGCTCGATTGATTTCCCTAATGGGATTGGATATCGTAGATGTCCCTGGCGTAACCGTGAATCGATTTTGTTCCTCCGGTATTGAGACCATTGGTATCGCTACGGCAAAAATTCAATCGGGTATGGCCGACTGCATCATTGCAGGTGGCGCCGAAAGCATGAGCTCCGTGCCGATGACAGGTTACAAGGCTGAACTTAACTACGATATCATAAAAGCAGGTCACGAAGATTATTACTGGGGTATGGGCAATACTGCGGAGGCGGTAGCCAACGAGTATAAAGTATCTCGGGAAGACCAAGATGAGTTTGCCTACCATTCGCACATGAAAGCATTAAAAGCACAGGCAGAAGACCGTTTCCAAAAACAAATAGTACCTATTGAAGTGGAACAGACCTATGTGGATGCAAATGGCAAAAAGGCTACGAAAAAATATACGGTCAACTAAAGATGAAGGCCCAAGAGCTGGAACATCGGTAGAAGTATTGGGCAAATTACGTCCCGTTTTTGCTGCTGGCGGAAGCGTTACCGCAGGAAATTCGTCACAAATGAGTGATGGTGCCGCCTTTGTGATGGTCATGAGCGAAGATATGGTAAAAGAACTAAATCTGGAACCCATTGCGCGACTTGTTAATTACGCCGCTGCTGGTGTACCCCCAAGAATCATGGGTATTGGACCGGTTGCAGCTGTACCAAAAGCATTGAAGCAAGCAGGACTAAATCAAGACGATATTGAGTTGATCGAATTGAACGAAGCATTTGCATCACAGTCCTTGGCAGTAATTCGCGAATTAGGCTTGAACTCGGATATTGTTAATGTCAACGGAGGTGCTATTGCATTAGGGCATCCTTTGGGCTGCACAGGGGCCAAGTTATCGGTTCAACTATTCGATGAAATGCGAAAACGCAACATGCAAGGAAAATACGGTATGGTAACTATGTGCGTGGGAACTGGACAGGGTGCTGCAGGGATTTATGAGTTTTTAAATTAAAATCACTCTAGCCCCCAAAGGGGGTAATACAACAGAAATCTGAATAAATGTTTAACTAAAAATTAACCCGTAACAGTTCTCCCCTTAGGGGAGTTAGAGGGGATTAGAGTATGGAAACAATAGATAAAAAAGACAATTTGCTGCGCGGCGGCCAATTCCTCGTAAAAGAAACGAATTGCGAAGATGTATTTACTTTAGAAGACCTAAGCGAAGAGCAAAAAATGATGCGTGACAGTACCAAGGAATTTGTAGATCGAGAACTTTGGGCTCATTGGGAACGTTTTGAGCAAAAAGACTACGCTTATACCGAGGAAACCATGCGAAAAGCTGGGGAACTTGGACTATTGAGCGTGGCAGTACCCGAATCTTATGGCGGAATGGGCATGGGCTTTGTATCCACCATGTTGGTCTGCGATTATATTTCGGGCGCAACGGGGTCTTTCAGCACAGCCTTTGGGGCACATACAGGTATTGGTACTATGCCGATTACCTTATATGGAACCGAGGCACAGAAGCAGAAATATGTGCCGAAGTTGGCTTCGGGCGAATGGTTTGGTGCCTATTGCTTAACGGAGCCTGGAGCAGGTTCCGATGCAAATTCGGGCAAGACAAAAGCGGTATTGTCGGAGGATGGCAAGCACTACCATATTTCTGGTCAAAAGATGTGGATTTCCAACGCTGGCTTCTGTAGTGTATTTATTGTTTTTGCCCGTATTGAAGACGATAAGAACATTACAGGGTTCATTGTAGAAAATGACCCTAGTAATGGCATTTCTTTAGGCGATGAAGAAAAAAAATTGGGGATACACTCCTCCTCTACCCGACAGGTGTTCTTTAACGAAACCAAAGTCCCCGTAGAGAACATGCTTTCCGAGAGAGGAAGTGGATTTAAAATAGCCATGAACGCCCTAAACGTAGGTCGTATTAAACTGGCTGCCGCTTGTTTGGACGCGCAACGCCGCATTGTTGGTGAAGCTACCAAATACGCCAACGAGCGTATTCAGTTTAAGACACCGATCATAAATTTTGGAGCCATTAAGGCAAAGATTGCAGATATGACAACCAATGCTTACGTGGATGAATCGGCTTCCTATCGCGCAGCCAAGAATATAGAGGACCGTATTGCGATGCGTTTGGCAGATGGTAATACACACCAAGAAGCGGAACTAAAGGGCGTTGAGGAGTACGCTATCGAATGTTCTATTCTAAAAGTTGCGGTTTCCGAACACGTGCAGCAAACCACAGATGAAGGTATCCAAATTTTTGGAGGTATGGGCTTTAGTGCCGATACACCAATGGAATCTGCTTGGAGAGATGCCAGGATCGCCAGAATATATGAAGGCACTAACGAGATCAACCGTATGTTGGCGGTGGGTATGTTGGTAAAAAAAGCCATGAAAGGCCATGTAGACCTTTTAGGCCCGGCAACCGCCGTTGGCGAAGAATTAATGGGAATTCCTTCTTTTGACGCGCCCGACTTCTCGGAATTGTTTGCAGAGGAAAAAGATCTTATCAAACGTTTGAAAAAAGTATTCCTAATGGTTGCCGGTAGTGCCGTACAAAAATTCGGCCCTCAACTAGAGGAGCACCAGCAATTGATGTTGGCCGCTTCCGATATTTTAATACAGGCATACTTGGCGGAATCTGCAATTTTACGAACCGAAAAGAACGCAAAGCGATTTGGAGAAAAAGCACAGGAAACTCAAATTGCGATGTCCAAATTGTACTTATACAGAGCGACTGAAATCGTAATCCAAAAAGGTAAAGAGGCTATTGTCTCCTTTGCCGAAGGCGATGAACAACGTATGATGCTTATGGGCTTAAAACGTTTTACGAAATACACGAACAATCCGAACGTCATAGCGCTCCGTACGCAAATTGCGGACAGAGTCGCTGCGGATAACGGCTATACATTTGACTAACTCAAATGACACTTTTGTTTTAAACAAAAGTAAAACCGCTCCCAAAAGGGGCGGTTTTTATTTGTGGATATTATTGGAAGCACCTAAATTTATCCCATGGACAAATCGCTTTTGCAACAGGTGTACGACACCGAAATTTTTAGGCAGAAAGGCCACGAACTGATCGATCAACTGGCCGATCATTTAGAAGATAAATTAGCCGAGAAATCAGGTAACGCCATACATTGGAACGAACCGGAAAAGGAATTGGATTTTTGGAAATCATTTTTACATAACGGAAATACAAACGATTTGTTTCCCGAAATAACCAAACGCACCACCTACATACACCATCCGCATTATATAGGACATCAAGTGAGCCCAGCTGCACCCATGACGGCCCTTACGGCAATGATAAGTGGCCTGCTTAACAATGGGATGGCCGTATACGAAATGGGCATGTCACCTTCTGCGATTGAGCGCGTCGTGACCGATGTACTCTGTAAAAAAATAGGTTTCGATGCTACTTCTGGCGGCTTTATTACTTCAGGAGGCACCTTGGCCAATTTAACCGCTCTACTTACCGCACGAAAAGTAAAAGTGGAAAGTGATGTCTGGAATAGGGGCACACAACAACAACTGGGCATAATGGTCAGTGAAGAAGCCCACTATTGTGTTGACCGTGCGGCAAAAATCATGGGCTTGGGTGAACAGGGTATCATAAAAATTCCTGCTACTGCAGATTTTAAAATGGATACTTCCCTTTTAGAAGAAAAATATCTAAAAGCCCAGGAATCAGGTATCCACATTTTTGCAATAATCGGTAGTGCTCCCTGCACCGCGACCGGGGCTTTTGACAATCTGCAGGAAATAGCAAAATTTGCACAAACTAAAAATCTTTGGTTCCATGTAGATGGTGCGCATGGCGGTGCGGCCATTTTTTCGCCTAAATACAAACATCTCTTAAAAGGCATTGACCAAGCAGATTCTGTAGTGATAGACGGGCATAAAATGATGATGATGCCTGCGATTACGACGGCCCTTTTGTACAAAAAAAGTGGGCATGCCAATATAACCTTCAGTCAAAAAGCAGATTATCTACTAACCGAATCCGAATTGGAGGATTGGTGCAATTCTGGTAAAAAAACCTTTGAATGTACCAAGACCATGATGAGTATTCATTGGTTTACGCTGCTAAAATTGTATGGCGAAGAAGTTTTTGATGCCTACCTTACCCATCTTTTTGACATGGGTGCGCAATTTGCAAAAATCATCGAACAGCATCCAAAATTTGAACTGGCCGTAACGCCCATGGCCAATATTGTTTGTTTTAGATATTTAGAGAAAAATATATCGGGCGAAGCACAAAACAAACAGAATGAAGCCATTCGGCAAACCTTGTTGGAAGATGGTGAATTCTATATTGTACAGACGAAGCTAAGGGGCATACATTATTTACGGGTAACGGTCATGAATCCTTTTACCACCGAGACCCATTTTAAAAATCTTTTGGAAAAAATATGTTCACTAGTTGTCCCTGTCTAACTAATGGACTCCAAGACCTGCTCCTCGCTCTCCTTGTTCGAAAATAAGATGGCACACTCAATTAATGCCAAATGCGAATAGGCTTGTGGAAAGTTTCCTAGTAGTCTCTTTGACTTAAAATCAATGTCTTCACTGAAAAGACCTAAATGATTACTATAAGATAAAAGCTTGTCAAATTGTTTCATTGCTTTTTCCTCTTCCCCAATTTTAAACAGACTATTGATGAACCAAAACGTGCAAATGGTAAATGAGGAAGAGGGCAATCCAAAATCGTCTTCATTTTTATATCGGTATAATAATCCGTCATTATTAAGCTCCCTCTCTATTGCTTTCACTGTACTTACAAATTTTGGGTCCTTAGCGTGGATAAACCCATAAGACTCCATAAGTAAGACGGAGGCATCCATATCTGGACTCCCATAAGATTGTGTAAAGGCATTGACATCTGCATTCCAGGCATTTTCATGGATATCGTGCTTGATTTCCTGCTCCAAAGCAGTCCATTTCTCAATTTTAGCGGTCTTTTTAAAAATACGTGCCACTTTTATAGCCCTATCTATGGCCACCCAGCACAATACCTTTGAAAATGTAAAATGTCGGTCTTCTGAACGAAATTCCCAGATTCCCTTATCCGCCTCTTTCCAATGGTTGGAAACGATCCAAACGATGCCTTTGGTTATGCCCCATAGTTCTTCACCGTTTTCCGTATCATTATGATATTGGGATAACTGTTGGTAAATAACATCCATAAGGATACCATAAATATCGTTCTGCTTTTGCTTGTAGGCCGCATTGCCAACACGAACCGGTGCAGAACCTTTATACCCGGCAAGATGTTCCAAGGTAATCTCGGTCAACTTTTTTTCCTTGTTGATGCCGTACATGATCTGTAGTTTTTCGTCCTTATCGGGAATAAGGTCCACTATAAACTGTAAATAGCGTTTGGCTACATTTCTATGGCCTAGATCGCCTATTACCTTAATGGCCATAGAGGCATCCCGTATCCAACAAAACCGATAATCCCAGTTCCTAACCTCGCCAATGGTTTCGGGCAGGGATGTGGTAGCGGCAGCCAATACGGCACCAGTTTTATCGTAACTCAATAATTTTAGGGTTATTGCGCTCCTACTTATTTGGGAATTATATTTCTTATAATTAGGCGTTTTATCGCTCCAATTTAGCCAATAAACTTTGGTGCGCTCCAACTCTGTATAAATCTTTCTAACTGTTGGTAGAAACAATTTCTCGTTGTAGCCCATCAAAAAATAACCATCGGCGCTCAATGTGATATCCCTTCCTTCCAATACAGCATTTTTATTAAAAGAGGTGTAGAGAAAAAAGGTGTCGAACTTTTCGCCATGAGTAAGACTCACAATAAAATTCTTCTTTACATAGGTTTCTGTTTTTCCCTTGGCATATTCCAATTTGGGATTATAGTTTACCTTAAAAACCGGTTTTCCAGAAATATGCTTGAAAAATCGAACCAACTCCGGAGGCGAATTATAGCCCTCTTCTTTGCGGTACCTTGGCATAAAATCACGTATTTCAAAAATGTCCTTTTCAGAAGTAAACCGTGTCACTAAAATGGCGGTATGTTTTTTATAGCGTTGTGTAATGGTATAGGAATCATCAACATGAATCTCAAAGCTCCCTCCTATTTCGTCATCCAACAATTTTGCAAAAACCGAAGAAGAGTCAAACTCTGGTAAGCAGCACCAATCTATAGATCCAGTTTTGGACACCAAGGCCGCACTTCTACAATTTCCAATAATTCCGTAATCCAAGTTATCCATGTATTTTTCTATTTCGTTTAGGGATGTCTATTCCAATATTAGTAGCCGTTCTGCTGTAAAAATTAAGCTACCACAATAAATAGCAATCAAAATGCGGTTTCGGTAAAAGTTTTGATTCAAAAGGACTTTCAATTGCTAATGCCCATGTTTTTCCCGAAATTGAGAGAAATTAAGTTGAAAACAAAACAAAATCCGCTATTTATGTCCAAAACTATCATAATCTCAAATAGACTGCCCGTACAATTGCAAATTAGCAATGGAGACATTACCGCGATACCAAGTGTAGGCGGTTTGGCAACGGGAATGAAATCTGTTCACTCTGGCGGGGATAGCCTTTGGATCGGATGGAGCGGACTCACGGATGAGGAAATACCGGAAGAACTGGCGCCAAAAATTGATGAGGCTTTGGCAGAACACGGATCATCTAAAGTAAACTTGACCACAGATGAAGTGGATGGGTTTTACTTTGGATTTAGCAATAGAACCATATGGCCTTTGTTCCATTACTTTTTGGAGTATTCGGAATTTGAACTTTCTTATTGGGAAACCTACAAGGCGGTAAATCAAAAATTTGCGGATGCTATTTTAGAAAAAGCCGATGAACACGATACCATTTGGGTACACGACTACCAATTGATGCTGGTACCACAAATGGTTCGGGAGAAAAGACCTACTATTTCCATCGGGTTCTTTTTGCATATTCCCTTCCCATCTTTCGAAATCTTTAGGACCTTGCCTTGGCGTAAAGAAATATTGCAAGGGTTGTTAGGTTCGGACCTCATAGGTTTTCATACCTATGATTACGAGCGACACTTCCTTAGCTCGGTGCGCAGATTACTGGGATTGGAAGTGAGTTTCAATGATATCTACCAAGATGATCGCGTCATTAAAGTGGATTCCTTTCCCATGGGCATCGATTATAAAAAGTTCAGCGAGGCGGCAAAAGAACATTCCCAACGCAACGAAGCTGAAAAATCGGAACTGCAAAAACGATTGGACACCCATAAAAAATCGGCCCCGGACGCCAAATTCTTCTTGTCCATTGACCGTTTGGATTATTCCAAAGGAATCGCAAAGCGCCTAAATGCCTATGAGTATTTTTTAAACAAGTATCCAGAATATAAAGAAAAAGTACGGTTAATTATTTTGGCGGTCCCCTCTCGCTCCAATGTTCCACAATACAAACTGCTTAAAAAAGAAATTGATGAGTTGGTAGGCCGGATCAATGGGGAACTGTCTACCGTGAGCTGGACCCCTATTTGGTATTTTTATAGGTCGATGCCCTTTGAAAATTTAATTGACCTTTATACTTCCTGTGATATTGCTTGGTTAACGCCCATACGAGATGGAATGAATCTGGTAGCAAAAGAATATATTGCCACTAGAACCGACAAAACCGGAGTACTTATTTTGAGCGAAATGGCCGGTTCCGCAAATGAAATGAACGAATCGCTCCTGATTAATCCCAATAACTTTGAGCAAATAGCCGATACGCTGTTCCAAGCCATTACTATGCCAGAAAAAGAACAGCAGGAACGTAATGGTATATTGCAAAAACGACTGGAACGGTACAATGTAGAAAAATGGGCGAACGACTTCATGACCTCGTTGTTGAACCAGAAGGAAAAGGACGATGTATATGTGTCCCGTAGACTATCCGTAGATCTCATGAATACAGTAATGAAGAACTATATAGAGGCTAAAAAACGACTCGTATTCTTAGATTATGACGGCACGTTGGCAGGTTTTCATAACGACCCACAAAAAGCGAGTCCGGATGAGGCACTCTACAAATTGTTGGATGAAATCTCAGCGCAGCCCAACACGGACATGTACCTGATTAGCGGACGGGACAAGGAAACCTTTACCAAATGGTTCCTTCCCAAAAAATACAATATGATAGCGGAACACGGGGTATGGATCTCGCAAAGCGGGGAAGAATTTAGGATGCTGGAAACAGTAAAAAAAGATTGGATGTCCAAGATACTGCCCGTGTTGGAATCTTTCGTGGACCGCACGCCTGGCAGTTTTATAGAGGAAAAAAACTATTCCTTGGCATGGCATTACAGGAATACCGACCCCGATTTTGGCCAAAAACGCGCCATGGAACTCAATACGGTACTTACCAGTCTTATTGCCAATGACGATTTAAGTGTTCTTAACGGCAACAAGGTGATGGAAATTAAGAGCAGCAACGTTAACAAAGGCAGGGCCGCCATGCGCGTGTATGCGGAACAAGCGTACGATTTTGTTTTTGCCATTGGCGATGACTGGACAGACGAATTCATGTTCCAAGAACTGCCCGAAGAATCAATCACCGTAAAAGTAGGGCGACAAAAAACACAGGCCAAATACTTTGTGGATAACGCTAAAAACGTACGCGATTTGTTAGCGCGCTTTGCGAATAAACGTTAATTTACGGATTCTTTAACCAAGAATCCGTTCCTATGAAAACAAATGTTTTAACCTCGGTTTTTACCGGGATAATGGCTTTTTCCCTTTGGGCACAGCAGGATACCGAAGTATTTTTGACCGATATAAAAACTATAAATGGAAAACTCACATTTGGTTCGTCGCAAAAGGTCTCCAACAATGAAGGTTATCACAACCAGCCATCGTTCTATGACAACGACCGTTTATTGTTCGCATCCACACGGGAAAATCAAACCGATATCGCTCAGTATGATAATGAGACCAAGGAAGTAAAATGGTTTACGAACACAAAGAATGGTAGCGAATATTCGCCCACTAAAATTCCCAGTGCAACTTCCTTTTCCAGTATTCGCTTGGATACGGATGGCCTACAGCGTTTATATACATATCCTTTGGATGGTGGCAATTCTAAAATCCTGGTCGAAGACGCCAAAATAGGCTACCATGTTTGGTATTCCAAAACTATACTAGTGGCTACCGTACTCATAGAAAACCGAATGGATTTGGTAGCTTTTGATTTGGAGAAGAAGACAAACCAGGTCTTATATAAAAACGTAGGTAGGTCCTTACACCTCATTCCCAAAACAGATTTAGTGAGTTTTATTACTGTAGCGAATGATTCTTTGGTTGTAACATCGATACACCCCAACACGGGAGTACAGGAAACTCTCGTTACGCTCCCGCAAGGCACTCAGGATATCTGCTGGTTAGCCGATGGTAGTATCTTGACCGGCCTCAAAAACTATCTTCTGCGATTTAACCCTGAAACAGATACCCAATGGAAGGACATTTTTCAATTTTCGGATACCGATATCTATGAGATCAGTAGGCTCGCGGTTAGTCCCGATGGAAAAAAGCTGGCCTTTGTTACGGATATTTCACCGCCAAAACTGATAGACCGTCAAATGAAAGATTTCAGTAGAAAGGATTTGACTGCTTTCACAAGCTATTTTGCAGATGACGTTGTGGTATCCAACTTCCCTAATGAAACCCGCTATATAGGGAAGGATAATCTACGTAACTATTACAAAGAATTTTATGCCAGAATACAAAAGGTAGAAGCCAAGGCCTTGGATAGAATATATTTGAAGAATACCGTAATAGACCATGAACAAGTAATCATGGACGACATAACGAAATTACAGGCTGTTATTTATCAATTTAAGGATAACAAGATAATGAGTATGAGTTTTATCCCAAAAACCGATTCAAAAGAAGCCGAGTCCGAAAAAATAGTGCAACGGCAGTTGGATGCCTACAACGCTAGAGATATAGAAGCATTTCTGGCCACCTACACCAAAGAGATAGAAATACATAACTATGGTGGGGAGATGCGCTACAAAGGCCTAGATACACTTAGAGAAGGATATACCCGTTTATTTGAATCAACACCTGACCTACATTGTGAAATAGAAAATAGAATTGTTCTGGGGAACAAGGTAATAGACCACGAACAGGTAACGGCAAACGGTAATACCTTCAGCGTTATTGCTATTTATGAAGTCGAAGATGAGAAGATTGCCAAGGTCACCTTTGTTCGATAATCAAAGAATTGAAACATAAACCCCATATCCTTCCAACCATTATCCTATCGCAATTTGCCTGTACCTCCCCGTGGTTTGCTGGAAATGCGATTATTGCAGAACTAGTTTCCAAAACGGGAGGTGGTGCGGAGCTAACGGGCTACGTCATCTCCTCGGTACAGTTCGGGTTTATTTCCGGCACCTTGATATTTGCCCTATTAATGATAGCAGACCGCTTCTCCCCTTCTAAAGTGTTCCTCGTTTGTGCACTATTGGCGGCCACTTGTAACTTATATCTTTTGACGGATACCATAACCACTTTGGAACTTTTGGGCGCACGCTTTGGTACAGGTTTTTTTCTGGCAGGAATCTATCCCGTTGGGATGAAAATTGCCGCAGACTATTATGAAAAAGGTCTGGGAAAGGCCTTGGGGTTTTTGGTAGGAGCTTTAGTTCTTGGAACCGCTTTTCCGTTCCTGCTCAATGGAACCGATTTTGGCAAAAACCCAATGTTGATTATCGCCAGTACTTCTGCCCTAACCGCCCTGGGAGGAATCCTGCTTTTTACATTTGTCCCAAACGGCCCGCTTAGAAAAAAAAGTACACGGCTAAAGGTATCCGCTGGATTCCGTTTATTCCAAATTTCAAATTTTAGACGGGCAGCTTTCGGTTATTTTGGTCACATGTGGGAACTCTATGCCTTTTGGGCTTTTACGCCTTTCGCGATTCAAAGTTATAACAAACTATCGGGCGCTGTGATTTCCGTTCCGCTATGGACTGGTGTCATAATTACGTTAGGGGCCCTTTCCTGTGCTGTTGGCGGACTTCTATCGCAACAGTTTAGCAGTAAAAAAGTAGCGTTCTCGGCGTTGTTAGTGTCCGGCATCTGCTGCCTCGCCTCGCCCCTATTATTTCAGGCCAATGTATTCTTGTTTTTAGGCGGATGGTGCCTTTGGGGCATGGCGGTAACGGCAGATTCCCCTCAATTTTCCAATCTTTTAGCCTCTGCTGTTCCAGTAGAAATAAAGGGAACCGCTTTAACTTTGGTGAACTGTATAGGCTTTGCGATAAGCATTGCTAGTATTCAACTCCTTGCTCTGGTATCGGCGGTGATTGACCCTATATATTGTTTTGCCATTTTGGCCCTAGGTCCAGTGTTAGGATTATGGCAATTATCAATACATGAAGAGGATTAAATTTAATACATTTGAGAAGCATGAAAAGACCCCATAATATTGGTAGAATAGAAGCACTAAGCGATGCCGTCTTTGCGTTTGCCGCTACCTTACTGGTGGTGAGTCTGGGTACTGAAGCCTCGGATTCTATCATTGATGTTGATTTTAGATTATTTACAGGTTTTGCTATTAGCTTTTTTGTACTCTTGACCTTTTGGTTTCTACATTACAATTTTTTTCGCAGAACCACTTATATGGACAACTGGATTATTGCCTTGAACGGGGTTTTACTCTTTGTTGTGTTATACTATGTATTTCCGTTAAAATCACTGGTGAATTCATGGTTCATAACTCAAGGGATGACGCCTGACAAACTAGCAGGATTATTTGAACTGTACGGCATAGGGTTTGCGCTTATCTTTCTTTGTTTTTCACTAATGTATTACCGAGCGTTTCAAAAGGAAAAGCAATTAGATGAATCGATAAACCTTCTCTTTTATGCCAGACACTTTGCTATTTTTACGGTAGTAGGTATCCTTTCCATTATCACTGCCTACACACAAATTGGAATAAACTTTGGTTTACCCGGTTTTCTTTACGCCCTTTTAGGTCCATTCTGTTCTATTCATAGCTATTTATTTTATAAAAATCATAAAACCATTTGAAAATGAAAAAATTTCTATTCTTAAGCTTTCTACTTTGTTTCCTTAAATTTTCAGCCCAAACAGACCAACGCATCTACGATATAATCGACGCAGTCTCGGCCGAGCGGATCCAGAACGATATTACCAAATTAGCCAATTTTGGAACGAGACATACACTCAGCGACACGCTATCGCAAACCCGTGGCATAGGTGCCGCAAGACGATGGATAAAATCGGAATTTGAAAAGACCTCTGCAGCTTGTAATAATTGTCTGGACGTTATATATCAAAAAGATTTGGTCAAGAAAGAAACTAACCCTCGAATTGTAAAAGATGTGGAGGTCGTAAACGTCTTGGCCATACAACGCGGCACCAAGTATCCCAATCGCTTTATCATCATGAGCGGCGATATCGATTCCCGTGTAAGCGACCCCACCAATTTCACGGACGATTCGCCCGGAGCAAATGACAATGCCAGCGGAATGGCAGGAGCTATAGAAGCCGCTCGCGTCCTATCCAAATATACCTTTGAAAACAGCATTATCTATATGGGACTTTCTGGAGAAGAGCAGGGTCTATTTGGTGGTGGTGGCGTGGCAGCTTATGCCAAGGACAAAGGTTGGGAAATCATTGGAATTTTCAATAATGATATGATCGGAAATATAACCGGAGTTGACGGTATTACCAGTAGTACCGATTTTAGGATTTTCTCCGAACCGGTACCTCCAACTGAAACTGAAAAGGAACGCAACGCCAGACGTTTTTATGGCGGCGAAGTAGATGGTATTTCCAGGCAACTGGCCCGCTACGTACATAAAACTACAAAAACCTATATGCCAGATATGAATCCAATGCTCATTTATCGTTTGGATCGTTTTGGACGGGGCGGACATCACAGGCCATTTAACGATGCAGGTTTTGCCGGAATACGCATCATGGAGGCACATGAGAACTATACCCAGCAGCACCAAGATATTCGGGTGGAAGATGGTATCGCCTATGGAGATGTACTGGAACATGTAGATTTTGATTATGCGGCGAAATTGACCGCGGTCAACGCCATAAACATGGCATCTCTGGCATGGGCGCCACCAGCACCCAAAACAGTAGAAATTGGCGGTATCGTGGAACCTTCAGCCAAATTTAAATGGAGTGCGGTGGATGGTGCAAAAGGCTATAAAATCTATTGGAGGGACACCACTTCGCCCACTTGGGACCACAGCAGGTACGTTGGTAATGTAACGGAATTTACCTTAACAGGAATTGTAATAGACAACTACTTCTTTGGGGTGTCTTCAGTTGGGGCAGATGGGTTTGAGAGTCCGGTCGTATTTCCAAATGGGATATTTAGGTAACCTCATCTAAAATTCAAATAACAACAATGACACTTCCATTTTATAGGTTTTTCACCCTTTTAGTTGCCATTATTAGTGTCCTAAGCTGCGAAAGTAAGGAGGAACCTGAAATAGAGGTAGACAATTCACCTCCCTTCAACCCAGAAGAATACGTAACTTTTGAAGCGGGCAATATACCGCTTATTATAAGTGTACCCCACGGAGGTGAGTTAAAGCCAAATGAAATTTCAGATCGCCTTTGCAATGACGCAGTAAACGTTATGGACGAGTTTACTATAGAGCTGTCCCAAGCCATTATGGCCGAGTTCGCCAAAGCGGGACAGAAACCCTATTTGATCGTCAATAAAATACATCGCTCCAAAATGGATGCCAATAGGAACAAGGAAGACGGTACCTGCGGCAATAGGAATGCCCAAGGGGTTTGGGACCTTTTTCATGGTTACCTTCAAAATAGTAGGTCAGAAGTGAACACAAAATTTCAAAAAGGTTTGTTCCTGGACCTTCATGGCCATGGCAACCCTAAACAAAGGGTAGAACTCGGTTATTTATTGTATAACGACGAACTTGCCCTACCTGATGCCACCCTTAATAGCCCGGCACTATTGGAGGTGAGTTCCATTCAGAATTTGGCGGGCAACAACACGACCAATATGATGCATACAGAACTTCTTAAAGGAGATAGTTCCTTTGGTAGTTTATTGTATGAGAATGGTTTTGCAGCAGTACCCTCGACGACGGACCCTGTTCCCTTGCCATCGGACAATTATTTTAGCGGAGGCTACATTACCGCTAACTATGGTTCCTATAAGGGGGGTGCGATAGATGGCATACAAGTGGAATGCAATCGCAGCGGACTTAGGGAAACCGGAGCCAATAGACAGGCATTCGCAATTGCTTTTGTAAGTACGGTAACCACCTATTTAGAAACACATTATTTCAGCCCAATACCAATCCAAGACTAATGAAGAAGCCCTAAAAAAAATAACCTCACGTACAGGTTATCCAGGCCTATAGCTTTCATAACAAAAACAGATGACCCTTTAAATCAGTAACTTTTTAGTCACATGTATCCTTGTTTATGACCGAGGTTAAAGTGCTTAACTATTTTTCGAAATTGATTATATTACAAACTACTCTTCAAAATACACGTAAGATGACGACAAAAATTATCCTTCCCATTACTTTATGTTTCCTTAGTTTTTCATTGCAAGCCCAACTACAATTAGATAGGACAGCGTTTACGCAACAGGACACCTTACGGGGAACCATAACCCCGGAACGGGCTTGGTGGGACTTAAATTACTATCATCTGGATATTGAGGTAAAACCGGATGAAAAATATATTTCCGGAAAAAATACGATTCGCTATAAAGTGTTGGAAAGTATGGAAGTATTACAGGTTGATTTGCAGCCGCCCTTAAAGATTGAAAAAGTTACTCAAGATGGTAAAGAGCTATTAGTAACTACGAACGGAAACGCTCATTTTGTAAATTTGGTTAAGCAACAAAAAGCAGGGGATTTCAATGAGATTATAGTGTATTATTCCGGAAATCCTAAAGAGGCCATTCGTGCCCCATGGGATGGCGGGTTTTCATGGAAAAAAGATGACAACGGCAAGCACTTTGTAGCCACCTCATGCCAAGGACTGGGCGCCAGTGTTTGGTGGCCCAACAAAGACCACATGTACGACGAGGTGGATAGTATGCTCATCAGCGTAAAAGTACCCAAAGGACTTACGAACGTGGCCAATGGCAGGTTACGGAAACTGGACACGATAACGAACACCTCGCATTGGTTTGTCTCCAACCCTATAAACAACTACGGGGTAAACGTAAACATAGCGGACTACGTACATTTTGGAGAACAATACGCCGGGGAAAAAGGCCAACTAGATATGGATTACTGGGTCTTGCGCGATGATCTGGAAAAAGCAAAAGAACAGTTTAAGGACGCGCCTAAAATGATGGCCGCCTTTGAGCATTGGTTTGGTCCCTACCCTTTTTATGAGGATAGCTTTAAACTGGTGCAAGTACCCTATTTGGGCATGGAACACCAAAGCTCCGTTACCTATGGCAACCAATGGAAGAAGGGCTATTTGGGGAAAGACCTTTCCGGCACCGGATGGGGCCTCAAGTTCGATTTTCTGCTCATACATGAATCCGGACATGAGTGGTTCGCCAACAATATCACGTACAAAGATATTGCGGACATGTGGGTGCACGAGGGCTTTACCTCCTATTCCGAAAATCTGTTCCTGGATTACCATTTCGGTACCGAGGCAGCCAATGCATACGTTCAAGGTCTACGACAAAACATTAAGAACGACAGGCCCGTAATTGGAACGTATAATGTAAATTCGGAAGGTTCCGGAGACATGTATTACAAAGGCTCCAATTTGTTACATACGATTAGGCAATTAGTCAATGACGATGAAAAATGGCGAGAGATACTACGTGGACTGAACAGGGATTTTTACCATCAGACCGTAACCACGGCACAAATTGAAAACTACATCGCAGAAAAAGCAGGATTGGAACTCCAAAGGGTATTTGACCAATATTTACGCACTACCATGATTCCTGTTTTAGAATACAGCATTAATGGAAAAAATTTAAAATACAGGTATGTAAACGTGGTGGATGCTTTTGATATGCCGGTAAAAACTAAAATTAATGACAAAGAATATTGGCTGGCTCCTACTCGGGAATGGCAAACCAAAAAACAGCAAAGCTCTATTAAAACTTTTGAAGTAGATAAAAACTTTTATGTAGAACAAAGTGCAGGCAAGGATTAGCATTGTGACTTTGTGTTGACTTTTTTAGGATTTCAAATACTATTGAATTTAGTGCCTACCTAATTTTTATTTAAAGCTCTTATATTGTAGATAACCAAAATATAAACAGTTTGAGAATATGGTCCATTTATTATTTACATTTTTGAAATAGATTGATAAAAATCGTCTTAATTTCATTGATATTTTAAATTACAACTATGTTCGAACGTAAATGACTCTCTATTTCTTTTAGAAAAAGCTACTACCGTATTAACAAAAGTATCTTCCAGGAATCTTTGATTACAAAAATCATGAAATTAAAATATATATCTTCTTGCTTTATTTTTCTAGTGTTCCTCTCGTGTTCCAACGAGGAAGAAAACATTATCCCACGGCCGCCTGAAAGCATCTCTTTAGAAGCGGAGGGATTTCTGAACGAAATTCTGGACATCATGGAAGCTAATGCGTTAAATAGAAAAAATATAGATTGGCCAGATTTTAGAGCTAAGGTTTTTGATAAAGTGGGCAACGCGCAGACTATTGCAGGAACCTATTCCGGCGTGCGGGAAGCCTTGATTTTGCTTAATGACAATCATAGTTTTTTTGTCAATCCAGATGGGAATTCTATAGTCGTGGGTACGCTGCAATGTGATGCAGCTGACACTTCGATACCGTCGCTCCCTCAACATATAGGGTATATTAAAATAAACGCTTTTACTGGGGACTCTAATAGTAACGAAGCATTGGCTTTTTCGCAACGCCTGCTTGATGAAATTATTCGGCAAGAAAATCCTGATTTAAAAGGATGGATTGTAGATTTAAGAGATAATAGCGGAGGTAATATGTGGCCTATGCTAACAGCGATAGGTCCTATTCTAGGCGAAGGTATCGCAGGTTATTTTATTGATACCGACGGTAACGAGGAATCGTGGGGATTTTTCAACGGTTCTGCTACATTCCAAGGAGAACCGATAAGCGCAATCAGTAATCTCTATGAACTATCCGTACCTAATCCAAAGGTCGCTGTATTACTCGACAAGGGAGTGGCAAGTTCGGGCGAAGTGATGGCCATTAGTTTTATTGAGAGAGAAAATACCAGAAGTTTTGGAAGCGAAACCTGCGGACTATCCACCGCAAATTCAAGCTTTGTCCTCAGCGATAATTCCACCTTATTTCTCACTACCTCTTTTTTGGCCGACCGTAACAAAAATACATTCGGTTTTCCAGTAGTACCTGATCAGGTTACGGCACAAGAAACAACCGTGCAAGAAGCTATAACTTGGTTAGAAGATTAAGAGAAAAGAAAAGACAGACTTCCTTAACCATTCAAAAAAGCGTATACAAAGTCGTTGCGATGACACTGTTTGAACCCTCCAAGGGAACAGCAACCAATTGCTTCTCCTCTTTTGCCTTAAAATGAAATGGTGCCGTTGTAAGTTGAACTCCACTTTGCTTTTTCAATCTCGTACCTTGCCCCGAAATAATATCCAAGTTGGGTTCAAAATCTCCTAGGGGCAGATGTTCCGTAAGGATCAGATATTTAAACTGGGTTAATTTGGCTAGGATGTTTTGTATTTCGGCATTGGACAAGTGCTGCAATACTTGTCGCAGTAACACACAATCCCCTTTTGGCAAATCATCGACAGCGATGTCCAGACATTTAAACGTCAGCTGTTCTGTTTTATATATCAATTGATTATGCGCTATTACATCCGGTACGATATCTACGGCAACATAGCGTTTTGTATAATGTACCAACTGCTTTCCAACATTAAAGTCGCCACAGCCCAGATCACACACCACAAGTGGCGATTCAAAAGAACTAAGAAATGTATTTACAACAGCAATATAAGGATCTACTATTTCCGGTAGATGTGAACCTTCTCCCGAGTAGAATAAAGACGCATTACTACCCCAAAGTTTCATGGCATAGACCTGGGCCATAGCTTCTCTAGTGGGCCAGGGCTTCTTTATTCTTTGCGTTCCATGTCCTGTTTTTTCTTTCACAGTTATGTTAATATAGCTAAATATACGGCAACAGGTACAATAAGAACAACAATACAAACGTGTCTCAACTCATGAAGGTGTGATTATTAGTTGATCACGATTTCATCTACGAATAACAAGCGCTTTCCTCCAGGATTCTGGTGCCACGAAGGGTTTTTAAGGACGCTCTTCACCTCTAACCGCACATATTTTGCGACTGCTGTGGCATAATCAAATTAGGATTTATGGTGTACAACAGATGTACCAGGTCGCTGTTTTCTGGTTGGTTGGGTACGATGTCAAATCTGTCCTTCAATTTCCCTAAAGCAGCGTAGGGATCTTCGGCCTTATGTAAGGATAGTCCGGCCTCAATAGCATTTTTGTCCGGACCGTGACATTTAAAACAACGGTCCGAAAGTATGGGCTTTACATCAAAGGTAAAATCGATTTTATCCGGTATCCCTTGAACATCTGCTTTTGCAACAACATTTTCCGAAACCGAAGGTCTTTCTTTGCACGTATCATAGGCCAGAAATAGCAATATTACCGATAGCGAAGCAAATATTCTTTTTAAACATATGATATATGTTCATTTTTTTATTGGGTTTTGTATCCTTAAAAAACCAAAATAGTTCATCTTAAAATTAGGCAACAATAATTTTATCCGTTTGAAATACCGACCAACAACAAATTCGAGCTTATCAACAAGAATTAAATCGGCTGAGTCAAGTATCCAAAAAAAAAAGTTACCATCTCAGCTAGCTTATTCTTTAAACTAAAAATACCGAAATCAATACTGACAAAAGAGAAAAGACCCAGAGGTCTGTCTTATTCCTTAACCAACTGCCAGATAGCTCGCAAAAGCAAAAGGGCTGAATATTCTGACTCGGTCTTATATAGGTGTATTGCCGTTAGTAGCGCTGTTTAATTAAAGGTTGCGCTGACCAAGGCAACATTCTTTCCTCTTTTTAAATCAACAACCTTTACAACCACCCATCCAGCTGTGGTCGTTAAAAGTTGTAAATCCATACGAATCAACTATGCTGCTGTTATATCATTAGTTTTTAGTGGACTCAGGAATAGAATCCGGACTACCAGACAACGCAACCGATGTAGAACCGGTCAACGGAATTACACCATTGGCTCCTTCATCCGTATAACTTGCAGTAATGACCAGCATCTCACCCGGATTTTTGGCTTCCGCAAGAATCTTTCCGCTCATAGGCAAAGATTGTTTTTTAACCACATTACTTGCCAAGGACTGAATATACATGGCTATCTGCCTAGATTCATCCGACGTTATCGTAGGGTGGGCAGGCATCATCACCTCGCCCCAAACACCGGATCCCCCAGAAACGATCTTCCTCTTTAAATAAGAGATGGCATCTTTATTCCCTTTATATTTTTGGGCAATTTCCAAATAATTTGGCCCAATAGAAGTTTCCTGTTCCTTATGGCATGTTTTACAATCCAAAGCCTGTGTTAAGGCTTTACCGGTTACAGCGGCAGATACTTGCTGGTGCCCAAGGGACATGGCCACCTTGTCCATTCCTTCTAGATAATCCACACTAACGTATACATTTTCTTGGTTTACCGCACCATCGATATCGGTAACGGATACCGCATATTGCACCGCTTGTCCGGGAATGAAAAAATCACGGTTACCGCCTATAATTTCTATGGACACTTCTGGTCTGGAATTTCCGGCAACCACACTAACCGATTCGCTCTTGGTGGTTCCGCCCGCAGCATCCGAAACGATGACAGAAACTTTATAGTTACCGGCATCGGCATAAGAATACGCTATTTTTGGCTCGGTTGTTTCCTGGGTTTTGCCATTTCCGAAATCCCATAAATAAGATAAGGCATCTTTCTCCCGATCAACAGCCGTAATACTGGCATTAATAGACAAGGGCAATTGACCCGATGTTTTATCCACCGCTATGGCATCTATAAGTGGCGGCCTGTTGCCTCCGTTATATTCGATATAACTCAAGGCCGAATTGTCGTTTTTAGTAAACCAACCACTACCGTATTCCAAAAGATATACTTTACCGTTGGGACCCACTTCTATATCTATTAAGTTATTGACTTTAATATCGGATGCAAAAGGTTCCATTTTGCTAAAACTCCCATCTTCGTTTAAATGTACCGCCTTCATCCAACCACGCATCCAATCATAGATAATGACTTTACCATCATAATAATCGGGCAGTTTTTGTGGACCTTGATATAGATCAGAATAGTAAGTAGGACCTGCCATGGCATTTCTACCGCCACTTCCGGTTTGAGGAAAATCTTGGGATTCCGCATACGGATAAAAAGCGTAGGCCGGCATAGCCTTTGGTAATTCTGTAAGTCCGGTATTGTTTCGGGAATTGTTTATGGGCTTCTCGGGATCAAAAGGTTCGCCAAATTCGCCCGTTTCGTAATTATAGGGTCTATAGGGTTTGTTATCGCCTATAAACAGCGGCCATCCAAAATTACCCGCTTCACGGGCTTGGTTCATTTCATCATAACCTCTAGGGCCACGGGTATCCAAACTATCCACACGGGCATCGGGGCCAACGTCTCCCCAATACACATATCCTTTTTTAGCATCCACAGATATACGGTATGGATTACGATGCCCCATCGTATATATCTCTGGTCGTGTTTTTTCGGTTCCAACCGCAAATAAATTTCCTTCCGGGATGGTATAACTACCGTCCTCCTGTACTTTTATCCTCAATATTTTACCCCTAAGGTCATTGGTATTCCCAGAAGAGCGCCTGGCATCATACTGCTCATGACCGGGGCTATCGTTCAAGGGAGCATAGCCACGGTTCACGTATTTTTCCCCTTTTTCGTCAAAAGGCGTAGCATTATCCCCTGTAGACAAGTACAAAAGATTATCTGGACCAAAAGCGATAGACCCCCCGGTATGGCAGCAAATCTCACGATCACTTGCCACGTCCAGTATCACTTGTTCGGATGCCATATCAAAAACATCATTTGCAAACTTAAAGCGGGACAGCCGATTCACCTCGGCATCCCCTGTAGGTGCATAAAACACATATATCCACTGGTTTTCGCTATAATTGGGGTCTTTTTGTATCCCCATTAATCCTTCTTCCGCGTTCACTCCTGGAGTATTCAGCGTTTTACTATAAACATCCAATTTAGCAACTTGGGTAAGTTCTCCCGTATCGCCCTTATACCTCATTATTTCCCCTCTTCGCTGCGCTACCAGTATATCGCTATTGGGAAGAATGGTCATTTCCGTGGGCTCAAAAAAATCGCCTTCGTTCAATACCACCTTTGAAAATCGGTCTACATCCGGTGGAATTTGGGAGGTTACCTTGGTATAATCGAGCGCTAGATTATCTCCAATGGCATATTGGATACCGCCCAATAGATGTTTCAGAAACAAGTCTTCCGTGAAACTTTCCTCCGTGTGGCCCGCACCTGTGTAAAAAGCCCTACCGCCATCAAATTCATGGTACCAGGCAAAAGGATGCACAGCACCGTTCTCGCCACCTTCATAGGTAGATTCGTCCACGGTCATGATGACGTTTACATCCGGATTTATTTTTTTATAATTATAGATCTCATCTGATCTGCTCCAAACGCTATCGGTAAAGAATGCCGTAGCCACAAAGTTTTTATCTTTTATAATGAAATCCGCTTCTGGCGTTCCCGAGGGGTGGCTTAGAAAATATGCACCCACCAAATTATTGTACCATCCCCAATCATACTCCGTATCCGCGGCCGCATGCACACCTACAAAACCACCACCGGCTTGGATATAGCGTTCAAAGGCAGCCTCTTGGTAATGATTTAAAATATTACCCGTGGTACTTAAAAAAATAACGGCGGAGTACTGTTTTAGGTTATCCTCCGTAAATAGTTCGGCATTTTTAGTGGTATCTACAGCGAAACCGTGTTCCGCGCCCAATTTGCTAATGGCCGCTATGCCAGCAGGAATAGAGGCGTGTTTAAACCCCATAGTTTTCGAGAATACCAGTACTTTGGGCGTGCCTTCCCTTTTTTGTCCACAAGACCATAACACAACACAAACCAATGCCAAAATGGCGATACTACTTCTTTTCATTCTTAAAATTTAGGTTTTACTTTCTAAGCAAGCTTTAAATTTACATATAAGCATGGGCAAAAACCTAGCGCTTGTATCAGAAAGCTTAGATTTTTCATGAAATAAATCCTAAAATCCTATTATTGCTAAAAGTAGAGACGTTTTATTTGGTGCAAGACAACTATTATCCTTTTCCGTTATGTTAAAATGAGGTTCTTCCTGTTTTTATCGAAAAATTCACAAAACCAGTGTATCTATTAAAAATAGCTAGAATACCGAGTTGACCCAATTGCAAAATTTACCGTATTTTTGTATCCTATTTAAAAGGTGTACCAAGCAAGCGTGTTTCCGTTATTGGTTTTCCGTTTAAGTACCATTGGCATGTCAAAATTACCCCAAGAGCACCAATTCTTGGATTTATCGGATTACGGAAGACCAGTTGCAAGGCTCATCGCAAAAAATCTAAGGGAAACTTCGTTCACACCCATCCACGTTACTATTATGTTCGTAATAGCAGGTCTCATTGCGATAACCTGTCTGTTGCACCAGTTTTACTGGGCTACCCTATTTTTTCTACTACTTAAATCTATTCTGGATGCAGCCGATGGCGAATTGGCGCGGGAAAAGAAAACACCCTCCTACACAGGAAGGTATCTGGATTCTGTTTCGGACATTATTCTGAACCTGCTAATCCTTATGACCATTTGGCATGTAACGAAAGGGTCTTTGACCTTGACCTTTGTCGCATTTTTTGGTCTTCAGCTGCAAGGCACACTTTATAATTATTACTACGTAATACTTAGGAACAAACATCAAGGCGATACCACGAGCAGGGTTTTTGAAACGGATACTCCAATAGCTTTGAAGGGAGAAAGTCAACGCAACGTAAACATTCTTTTTTCATTGTACACACTGCTTTACGGAATCTTTGACAGGATTATTTACAAACTGGACAGCAAGGCCGCAGAGGGCGAACACCTCCCCCCTTACTTCATGACCGCCGTTTCTACGTTTGGCCTAGGATTCCAATTATTGCTGATCGGATGTATGTTGGTGCTGGGCCTAGATCAATTTATTATTCCTTTTTTTATTGGGTATTCCGCCTTCATTTTGGTTTTTATAGGTATCAGAAAAATAATAAATCGCTAATTCTTTCTACCTTTCGCCCTATACAATGCGTGGTTATGAGGAAAAAGTGCTATTTAAGTCTAAGTATATCAGTTGTCTTACTTTTCGCTTTAGGCTGTAAAGTCGATACGCAAGTCCAATACGACATTCTTCTGAAAAATGGAAGTATTATTGATTTGGAAACGGGAACACTATCCGTTAAAGACATCTGGATCAGCGATGGAAAAATCATAAAAGTAGTGGCTCCCAACGGGAACGAAAAAGTTTTAGCCACGGATACTTTGGATGCCACAGGTAAATACATCCTCCCGGGTTTTTGGGACAACCACGTACATTTTAGAGGTGGAGATTCATTAATCGAAGCCAATAAAAATTTCTTGACCCTCTTTTTGGCCAATGGTATTACCACGGTGCGCGATGCCGGCGGCGATCTCACCAATGCCGTTTTGAAATGGAACCGGGAAATGGCCAATGGTACCCTTGATGGCCCTATGATATTTACTTCCGGACCCAAAATAGACGGACCTAATAGTACGTGGGCCGGGTCTTTGGAAGTGAGCGATGAGAAGGACATTTCCGATGCTCTGGACTCCCTGGAACGCATACCTGTATCATTTGTAAAATTGTACGATAGCCGAATTTCCGGAGAAACCTATCTGAATACGTTAAGGGCAACGGAGAAGCGCGGGCTACTAACTTCGGGACATATGCCCTTTACCGTTAGGTTGGACGAAACCGTGGAAGCAGGCATCGATGCCGTTGAGCATTTGTACTATATTATGAAAGGCTGCTCCGCAAACGAAGCGGAAATAACGGCACAATTGGTCAAAAAAGAAATAGGTTTTTGGGATGCCATGCCCTTGTTGATGGCCAGTTATACGGATAGTGTAGCCCAAAAAACATTTACCGACCTAAAGAAGAATAATGTCTTTGTGGTCCCAACGCTCCACATTGGAGAAACCTTGAGTTCTTTAGATGACATAGACCACCAAAACGATGCCTATTTAGCTTATATGGACAAGGGAATCATAAAAACCTATGACGGCCGTATACAAAGCGCCCTAAACGCCAATGAGGAACAAAAGAAAGACCGTAAAGCACTGCAACAGTTTTTTGGGGCACTGGCCAAATCCCTAAACGATTCTGGTGTTGGCCTATTGGCGGGATCGGATAGCGGTGCTTATAATTCCTACACCTATCCCGGGATTTCGCTTCATAAGGAGTTGGAAGCTATGGTAAAGGTCGGAATTCCCAATTTGGATGCCTTACGGGCATCTGCCTATAACGGTGCCCGGTTTTTGAAAAAGGACAGCCTATATGGCTCGCTGTCTGCACATAAAGTGGCGGATATTGTGATCCTTGATGGAAATCCCCTGGAAAATATAGCCCATACGCAACGTGTTAACACCGTAATAAAGGCGGGTCGTATTTTTACAACGAAAGACCTGAACGATAAACTAACTACTGTAGCCAAAGATGTACAAAACAAAAATTAAAATACCTGGTTTGTTACCAGTCCTTGCTTTCTTAAGTTTCCATTGCATTACCTCACAAACACTTTTGAAACCGGACCGCGTTTTTGACGGTGTTGAGATGCATACCAATTGGGTGGTCGTTGTGGACGGAAACACCATTACCTATGCAGGCCCTGAGTCCGGCAGCAAACAACAGAAGGTTGGCGAGACCATACTCCTCGACGGTACAACGCTGATGCCTGGAATCATTGAAGGCCACTCGCATATTTTGTTACACCCCTACAATGAAACATCGTGGAACGACCAAGTCCTTAAGGAATCGCCTGTGGAGCGGGCCGTTCGAGGCACGGTACATGTAAAAAATTCCTTGATGGCGGGTATTACCACCATGCGCGACCTAGGCGCCGAAGGTGCGGGCTACACCGATGTATACGTCAAAAAGACCATTGAGGAAGGTATTATCCCCGGACCACGACTGTTAGTTGCTGGCCCCGCCATTGTGGCCACAGGCGCATACGGACCAAAAGGATTCCATGATGGCGTAATCGTACCATTAGGGGCAGAACCCACCAGTGGCGTAGCTAATGTAATAGAAACAACAAGGCGACAAATGGGTAATGGTGCGGATTTTATAAAAGTATACGCCGATTACCGGTGGACACCCGGTGCGGAATCACAACCTACTTTTTTGCAAGAAGAGTTGGATGCCATGGTGGCAACGGCAACGAGCGCGGGCACTTATGTCGTGGCACATGCCAGTACCGCCGAAGGGATGAAAAGAGCCATAACAGCGGGCGTAGAAACCATTGAGCACGGAGACGGCGGCACCTTGGAACTATTTAAAATGATGAAAACTAAAGGCATAGGCTATTGCCCTACCCTAGCGGCGGGGGATGCCATTACCAGATACAGCGGCTGGAATAAAGGAAAAGATCCCGAACCGGAACGTATTAAAAGTAAAAAAGCCTCTTTTAAGCTGGCCTTGGAATCTGGCGTGGATATTGTTTTTGGTGGGGATGTCGGTGTATTTCCCCATGGCGAAAATTATCGAGAAATGGAATTGATGGTAGCATACGGTATGAAGCCTTTAGATGTCCTTATCTCAGCAACTTCGGGGAACTCCAGGATGTTTCATTTAGATACCCTGGGGAAATTGGAAAAAGGTTTTTTGGCGGATATTATTGCCGTGGAAGGTAACCCGTCCAGTGATATCGCTACGATGAAAAACGTCACTTTTGTGATGAAGGATGGTTTGGTCTATAAAAAACCTTGATACGGTAAAAAAACTTACCATATCAAGGTCTTAGACTAGGTACTACTCTTTTTTCCCGATTTCGAGCAATAATACCTCAATAGATTTTTCCAGTTGTTCATCAATTCCCTTTGCAATAACTTCTGGTTGATTTTTTAGCAGGATATCCGGGTCGGTCTCATTGTTCTCCATCCATTCGCCTGCCCTATTCTTGGCGCTCACGGGCACTACGCCCCACACGCCACCGTTAGGCAGTCGCTCCCAACCGGCAAAACTACAGGTACCCGGTACGGGCATTCCAACCGTTTTTCCAATTTTTAAATCGGTATAGCCACTCGCAAAACAAGAACCATCGCTGTACATAGACTCGTTGAAAATGGCCAAGGTAGGCTTCGTCCACCTAGCCGTAGGCTCTCCCCCAACTTTCCTAGCTGCCGTCTCATAGGATAAAAATGGAACCCCTGTAAAGAACATTGCCAAATCTGCCACCAAGTCTCCCCCACCATTAAAACGGGTATCGATGATGACGGCTTCGGTATCGGCATATTTACCCATCATACGTTCGTAAATGGTTCTATAGGGCCCATCGGCCATTCCGGGAATATGTACGTAGCCCAATTTTCCATTACTCTTTTTGGCCACTTCGTCCTCGTTCTGTTTTACCCAGCGGTCGTACAGTAGCACCTCTTCCTCTTTCTGGGAAATGGGCCTTACCGTAACCTGTTTTCTCTTGTTGTCCGTTCCAACAACATCCAGCAACATAAATTTAGCTGCTTTTCTATTGAGGTACGAGGCTAGGTCCGTTGTGGGCAGTATCGTATTTCCGTCAATTTTTTCGATAATCATACCTGGGGTGATCCTCACATTGGCTTTGTCCAAAGGCCCGCCTTTTATGACCTCCGAAACTTTAATGCCATTGCCCGTATAGGAATAATCCATAAAGATGCCCAAAGATGCGGTTTCATCCCCGTTTTCTATGGAGTCGCTATATCTTCCGCCGGCATGGGACACATTGAGTTCTCCTAGAAGTTCCGATATCATATCAGAAAACTCATAGGAATTACCTATATGGGGGAGGTACTTTTCGTATTCGATGCGCATATCGGCCCAATCTATCCCATGAAAATTGGGGTGATAGAAAATGGCATTGGTCCTAAGCCATATATGACCGAACATATATTTGCGTTCCGCATGGGCATCTACGGTCATTTCCGCATCTATTTTTACGGCTTCCTGCTTTGCTCCTTTCAGGTCCAATTTCGCGATTTTACCATCGGCCAAAAGAAATAGGCTGTCCTGTTTCTTATCCCATTGTAAACTACCGGACTTCGCGTCCAAGGCGATCAGCATTTTGGTGCTCTTGGTACGTATTTCCGTTTCCCAAAGATTAAGGCCTTTTTCAAATCTGGTAAGGTAAAACAGTTTCTCACCATCCTTGGATAGCACGGCATCGGCCAATTGGGAGGAATGGATGGTTAAACGTGCTTTCCTGTCCCTCACATTATCGAAATCCATTACAACAGGCTTTATAATGGAATCTTTTGCTGCGGTGTCTTTGTCCTTCTTCCCTTTTTTGTCCTCCTTCTCTTTATCTTCCGCTTTCTTCTGTCCCTCTTCCACCAATTTTAGTAGATCATATTCCTCTTTGGTCAGATTATATTTATCCCAGGCATCCTTGGTTAGGAACATGGAATATACATCCAGTTCGGATTGTCCGCTTGTGGCATAGCTCTTTAGTCCCTCCCGGTTGGCGAACCAAAGAAATTGTTTGCCTCCATCTACCCATTTTGGAGACCCGTCGTAATAACCGCTTTCGGTAAGGTTCATTTTGGTTTTACCGTCGACACTCAATAGAAGGATCTCATTGTTGCTCAAGGAAGCGCCCCAATCTACCAACAGCCATTTGCTATCCGGACTCCAAGTGAAATTCTGATCACCATCCTGAAAATGAAAGATTTCATCGGGTGTGAGCAAGGTTGTCGTTTTTTTGGTCTTTAAGTGCATCACCTTTAATGTCCTTCTACCCTCTATGTAGGCCATATATTCCCCATCGGGAGAAAATTCGGGTAAATACACATCGGTTTTTACACTGAGCAAGGTATCTTCCTTTACTACCGTAGCCGCAAAGAAATACGGCTCTTCGTCCCGTACTTTTTTAGTGGTGAACATACTCCATTTCCCGGCTCGTTCACTGGCATAGGCAATACTTTTACCATCGGGCATAAATTTTATAAAACGCTCTTGCTCGGGCGTATTCGTAATCCTTTTGGTCATGGAACCATCTACCGATGTAACGAAAACCTCCCCTCTACTTATAAAGGCGATTTCCTTGCCGTTGGGGGCAATATCCATTTCACGAACACCCCCGTTTACAGAAAGTACCTCGTCTAAATTACTTCCCCCTTGGGTCCTTATGGTAATGGCTATTTTTTGAGGCTGCCCGCCGTCCTTTAGGGTATACAATTCCCCGTCATAACTAAATGCCATGGTACCGTTGCCCATGCTCAAGTAGCGCACAGGATGTTTTTTGAACTGGGTGAGCTGTTGGTTTTGCGATGGAGTATCCAAATCTAGTTTATGTACATTGAACGTACCCCCTTCCTCGCTCAGATAATACACCGAATTGCCATTGGCCGAAAAAACAGGATTCCTGTCCTCCCCTTTAAATGATGTGAGTTTTTGATGTTTCCCCGTGGCCGTATCATAACTCCAAATATCTCGGGTTATAGCCGATTGATGATGCTTTCTAAAGGCATTCTCGTACCCCTTTTTGTCATGATAGACCAGTAAGGAGCCGTTGGAACGCAACTGCACGTCTTCTGCCGGCACGGTTAGGACTTGATTTACCCTTCCCCCTTTTGAAGCAACACTATATAGCTCGGGAAGATCACTGTCCGGATATTGGCGATGCGCAGCGGCATCCAAACGCGCGGCTCCGAAATATACTAGGGAGTCCCCAGCGGAAAAAGTATATGGGGTTTCATCTGCACTGTGAAACGTTAATCGCGTGGCCTCGCCACCATCGGAGGGCATAGCGTACACATCAAAATTACCATATCTATCAGAGGCGAAAGCAAGGGTGCGGCCATCTCTACTCCAGACTACGGAACGGTCGTGTGCCTTATGAAAGGTAAGTTGTTTTGCCTCCCCACCGTTTACGGAAACTTTGTAGATATCCCCCTTATAGGTAAAGGCAACAGTAGTGCCGTCTGGCGAAATGGAAGGGTAACGTAGCCATTTGGGTGCCGTCTGGGCGGTGGTTACTAGCGCATATAGCAGCACTAGCAGCGTAAGTTTAATTTTCATGTTTTGTTTTATTTTCTTTTGGTAGCCAGAAACAAGCATGGATCAATTGAACGATCCTTACCCATAGGGTATTGATTCCTTTCATGGTCTTTATTCATTTCAAACCTACTAATTAGTCGCGGGAAAGATAGATGAATGCAGTCTAAGAACAAAGTATTAATTTCGCTTTTTGGGCCCGGACGAACACTCGCATTTTTTCCATTTTATATCACTTTCCTCCATGCCCTTTTTAAGGAATTGCGCCTTTATTGAAAACCAAATGAACGAAGAAAACTACTGGACAGATCGTTACGAAGCGTCCCAAACCGGATGGGACATTGGCTATGCCTCCACCCCTATAAAGACCTACATAGACCAATTGCAGGACAAGAACTTAAAAATTCTTATTCCCGGTGCCGGAAACGCCTATGAAGCGGAATATCTTTGGAAAAAGGGCTTTGAACATGTTTTTGTACTGGATATTTCAAAGATTCCCTTGAAAGCCTTTCAGAAAAGAAATCCCGATTTTCCTGCCAGCCAATTGCTACAGCAAAACTTCTTTGAGCATTCAAGTACGTACGACTTAATTATAGAACAGACCTTTTTTTGTTCCTTTGTGCCTACGGATGAAAATAGGACCGCTTATGCAAAGCACATGGCATCACTTTTGGGTCCCAATGGTAAATTAGTGGGTGTTTGGTTCGATTTCCCCATGTCCTCAGATATGGAAAAGCGTCCGTTTGGAGGTAATAAATCTCTTTATTTAAGGTACTTGAGCCGATACCTTAAACCGCTTCTATTCGAACCGTGCTACAATTCCATACCACCCAGACAGGGGAAGGAATTATTTGGCATATTCATTAAAAAGTGACAGGCTAATCG
This sequence comes from uncultured Flavobacteriaceae bacterium, assembly GCA_963697395.1. Lineage (GTDB taxonomy): Bacteria > Bacteroidota > Bacteroidia > Flavobacteriales > Flavobacteriaceae > Maribacter. The sequence goes on along the minus strand of CAVONX010000003.1, from coordinate 10,564 downwards.
GTTTTTAGCTTCAGTACCCTCATCATTCTGCTGACCAATTGATAGACCAAAAAGAATAAAAAGCACAGGATACTGCCAAAAAGTATCGGAATAATGGCTCCAAAGGCAAATGCGGAACCTAGCACCCAACCCAAGAGGTATTCCGATTTATATAAGGGAAATATAAAGGCTAATATGAAAATTAGGCCCATAATGTAATCGGTAACTTCAATTCCGTTTAAGAAGGCGACCGAAATGCTCACAGCACATACTAGCCCTGCCAAAAAACGTAAAATCACTAGCTTTACCGAATCTTTTTGTTCCGCCCTATTCAACCGCTTATGAATGCGAAACAATAAAAAATAAGCAAAGAAAGGCAGCACAATAGCTCCCCACCAATTAGGTATGCCCGGCATATCTTTATTCTGAAGTAGATAGTGGGTAGGAATACCGCCATGAAAATAATCCCAAGCCAGATGCCCTAAGAGTCCCATAGTTATAATTCCTGTAATAAAAAGTCGATTCTTTTGGGATAGTTGTTCTTTCATTGGTTTTGGTTTGATTGATGTATCCATAGGACCTAAGAGGACCCTGTTTGTTACATTTTTTAAAGAGTATTCCCTCTTCTAAGTAAGTTATAGGATATTGCCAAGCACATTTAAATTATGGTCGACACCCTCTGTTAACACCTTTTTAAGAAATACACCTTTCCTTTTTACTATATTTAGCCGACTAATTAATTGACCTAAAAATGACCCAAAGACTACGCTTCGCAAAACTACTTGCGATACCGTTTTTTATGAAGTCCCAAGAAAATCTTACAGACTCCAAAACCTGGGACGTTTCCAAAACAGAAAGCGAATTCCACCCTATCGTCTACAATTCCAATACCAGTGAAGGCACGTGGATGAATTTGAATGCGAGTCCGGATGGGGAAACCAACCTATACAATACATGGTACGGTAGTTATGCTGTGCCTATTTCGGGTGGAAATCCGTTATTCTTACAACTGCACTTGCCATTCCATGAGAAATCATTGCCAATATCACTTTTCACCAATGTATCCACTCATCTAAAAACAGTACTAAATACCTAAAATCAATGAAGCACATTTTACGATTTCTATTAGCCCTTTTCTGCGTAAGTACCCTAACGGCGCAAAATTTTGATATGGAACTGGTCCAAGACCTAAAACCTAGAAATATAGGTCCTGGCGGCATGAGCGGTCGTGTTACGGCCATAGATGCCGTACATTCCAATCCGGATATTATGTATGTGGGTACGGCCTCGGGCGGACTTTGGAAATCCACTTCGGGAGGTATCAAATGGGATCCAATTTTTGACAAGGAACTCACTGGATCTATTGGTGCCGTGGCCATTCAACAATCCAATCCGTCGGTTATTTGGGTAGGTACGGGAGAAGGGAATCCTAGAAACAGCCTTAACGGTGGCTTTGGGGTGTACCGCTCTTTGGATGCCGGAAAATCTTGGCAATCCATGGGCTTGGAAAAGACGCGACACATCCATCGGATAAAAATAGACCCCACGGACCCTAACACCGTCTACGTAGGTGCCATAGGTTCCCCATGGGGCGAACATGAAGAACGCGGTGTATACAAAACAACGAACGGCGGCGAAACTTGGGAAAAAATACTGTTCGTTAACACCAAAACGGGTGTGGCGGATATGGTTATGGATCCCACCAATCCCAATAAACTTATCGTTGCCCTATGGGAGCACAAGCGCGAACCTTGGTTCTTTAACTCTGGCGGGGAAGGTAGCGGACTCTACATGACCCATGACGGCGGTAAGAACTGGAAAAAACTTACGGAAGAGGACGGACTGCCCAAAGGACAGCTCGGGCGCATAGGAATCGCCATTGCCCCGGGAAAACCCAATATTGTGTATGCCTTGGTCGAGGCCAAAAAAAATGCCTTATATAGGTCTGAGGACGGTGGTTTCAAATGGACGATGGTCAACGATAAATCGGACATTGGCGACCGGCCTTTTTACTATTCGGAAATCTATGTAGATCCCCAGAACGAAAACAGGGTATATTCGGTCTTTACTTACATAAACGTATCCGAGGATGGTGGAAAAAGCTTTACGCAACTTATGCCGGCCTATCGTGCAAATAATGGCGTACATCCCGATCATCACGCATGGTGGATACATCCGGAAAACGGACAATTTATGCTAGATGGTAACGACGGTGGTCTAAATATTACCAAAGATGGCGGCAAATCTTGGCGTTTTATTGGTAATCTACCCGTTGCACAATTCTACCATATCAACGTAGACAACGAATTTCCCTACAATGTCTACGGCGGTATGCAGGACAATGGCTCTTGGAGAGGTCCCGCATACGTATGGCGCGATCAAGGCATACGTAACAGCTATTGGCAAGAAATTAGTTTTGGCGACGGTTTTGATGTTGTACCGGACCTGGACAATTCCCAATTTGGCTATACGATGAGTCAGCAAGGAAGCGTATCGCGGTACGATCATATCACAGGTAACAATTACACGGTACGCCCTACCCCGCCGGATGCCGATACCAAGCTTCGTTTCAACTGGAACTCTGCCATTGGGCAAGACCCGTTTGACAATAGCACCGCCTATTTTGGGAGTCAGTTTGTACACAAAACCACTGACAAAGGACTGACTTGGGAAATTATTTCACCTGACTTGACCACCAACGACCCAGAAAAACAGAAACAGAGCGAAAGTGGTGGTTTAAGCATGGATGCCACCGGCGCAGAAAACCACACCACTATTTTGGTCATTGAGCCTTCGCCTGTAGAAAAAAACATGTTGTGGGTAGGTACGGACGATGGTAAGGTGCATTACACCCAAAACGGCGGCGCAAATTGGACAGAGGTCACCCAAAATATAAAAGGACTCCCAGCGGGAAGCTGGATTCCACAGATAAAGGCATCCAACAAGAACAAAGGAGAAGCACTCTTAATTGCCAATGATTATCGGCGTTTCAATTATACCCCCTATGCCTACCGTACCAAGAACTACGGTAAAACATGGGAGCGTATCGTAGACGGTAACGATGTGGCCAGCTATACCTTAAGTATCATAGAAGACCTTGAAAATCCAAATCTGCTGTTCCTAGGTACCGATGACGGACTTTATGTTTCTTTTGACGCCGCCGTGAGCTGGCAGAAATGGACAGAAGGCTACCCTACCGTGTCCACCAAGGACCTAGTGATCCATCCCAGGGAGCACGATCTGGTGATAGGCACCTTTGGACGTGCCGCTTGGGTCCTGGACGATATACGACCGCTTAGGGCCGTAGCATCTGACAAAACCATTTTACAGGCCGATGCTAAGCTGTTTACCCCACCAACCGCCTACCAAGCGGCGTACCAGCAACCCACCGGAAGCCGTTTTGGCGGTGATGCCATGTACAATGCCGAAAACAGAAAGGAAGGCGCTATGATCACCTATTTCATAAAGGAAGGGAAGAAAAAAGAGGATACTAAAAAAGACTCCGATGAAGACGAAGAAAATAAGGATGGTGATGCCACCAAAAACGGGGAAATTGCCGTTAAGACCGATACTGACGACAAAATGACCGGTGTACAAAAAAAGGATTCCATTCAGTTCGATTTTTATGATGGCGATAGGTTACTACGCACCTTAACCTATAAAACTCCAGAAAAAGCAGGATTTCATAGAATCTATTGGGAAATGGACGAAAAAGGTCCGGATAGGCCATCGCGCAGTATCAGCAAAAAGAAAGAAGAATCTGGCGGCATGAACGTGAAGCCCGGTGACTATACCATAAAAATGAGTTTTGGCAAGGTGACCGATGAGGCGCGTATCACCGTAGCGCCAGACCCAAGGTTACCTGTAAACAACACCGCAACAAACGAGGTGTACACTACCGGAAAAACCATTGAAAAAATGACCCAGACCGCGGCGGATGCCGTTAAGCAGTTGGTCGAAAGCAAGACCGTTGCAGAAAAATACGGTAAGGACCTAAAGGAACTGGACGAGAAAAGGTACAAAGACCAAATAAAGGCTTCCACCGCTATTGTAAAGCAGATAGACTCCGTTATAGCCCTTTATCTAGGTGCGGTAGACAAGCGCCAAGGCATAACCCGAGACCCGGAAATTACCGTGATGCAGCGCATTGGTACTGCCAGATCTTACACCAATAGCCGTAAAACAGGGATTACCCAAACGGAACGCGACCTGATCCGTTACGCCCAAGCCGAACTAAAGAGCGCCTTGGACAAGACCAATTCCTTTTTTAACGAAGACTGGAAAGCATATAGGGACACCATAGAAAAACTGGATGTTTCCCCTTTTAAGGAAACGAAACGTTTTTCGTTGGAATAAGTTTGCACCACGCAAGCTTACAAGGAATGGTCCGAAAATTTTGGGATAAAAAAATGGAGATGCGCTACAAGTAGCGCAAAAGTAGACCAGAAGAAGTTAAAACAAAGGCAAGGGCCGCCTTAGCAAAAGTAAAAACGACGATTTCTCTTTGCCAGAAACGCTATGAAACATCCCGGACCGGAAGATTTGCCGGGTACTGCAGATGTCTCATAGCGTATCCAAAGGGCTTACCACCTTGGCCAAACTACCGGGGCTTACCTTGGTGTACACCTGTGTTGTCTTTATGGAATCGTGCCCCAGGAGCTCTTGTATAAAACGCATATCGGCACCGGCTTCCAGCAAGTGGGTAGCATAGCTATGGCGTAGGCCATGGACCCCGATCTTCTTTCGGATCCTAGCCTTTTTCATGGCCGTTCTGAACACTTTTTGGACCGAGGCTTTGGAATAGGCCCCGCCGTACTGTCCTTCCAAAAGATATTCCTTTGGGCGGTAGTGCCGGTAGTATTCGCGTAATGGCGGCAATAGACTCGTGGGCAGCGGAACGTAACGGTCCTTTCTTCCCTTTGCGCTTACGATGCGTACCATCATCCTACTGCTATCTATGTCCTCAATTTTAAGGCGCACCACCTCGGAGACCCTTAGACCCATACCGTAGGCCAACTTTAAGGCCAATAAATGCTTAGGATTGCTTACTTGGCCGAACAGTTTTGTCACTTCCTGCTTGCTCAACATTTTAGGAAGCAACATCGCTTTTTTTGGCCTGGGGATATCAAAGAACATCCGCTCCCTATGCAGTACCTGCTCAAAATAAAACTTGATCGCGTTTATATTCCCGTTCAGTTTTCGCTCGCCCATTTTCTCCTCGTTTACACAGTACAAAAAATAATCCTTTAGTCTTTTGGGAGATAGCTCCGCTACCGGATGTTGGTTCAGCAACCGCAGCAGATGGGCGAACTCCGCCAAGTATATCCGTTTGGTGTGCGGGCTATAGCCCTTTAACTGCAATTGGTCCTGCATGGCGTCATAAGCCCCTTGGTTGATAGGATGTATGCAACGCAAGGCTTTGGGCCGCCCCTTGCTCAAGGCCATGTTCAACTGTTGCCTTACCGAAGGTAGATCTGGCAGATACCAACGTTTTTGGGATTGGCTCCATTTAACCGAAGAAAAGCGGGCCTTTAATGCTTCCTTTAGTTTAAGGTCATATTCAAATGCTATGAATATGACCTTTTTGTCTTTGTGGGTCCCTGCAGTGAACGTATATTTTTCGAAATCCATATCACTATTCTGTATATCACTTTTCAAAAATACATTTTTGATATATAAGTAGGTTACCTTTTGAAAACTTTCTTGGGGTCTATGTTATATATGGTTATCAGAAATAATGTATTTTAGTGGGCCAACACAAAAGGTAAACATATAACGCTGAAAAAACCAATCAATGTTTTAAAAAACAAGACGAAAATTATATCACTAGATTACTTGGAAGAAATGAAGTAATTCTATTTTTAGGAGCAGGTTTTTCTCTAGGTGCTAAAAACCAATTGGATGAAAATTTTCCTTCTGGTTGGAAATTGGAGAAAAAGTTGGAACTTTTTGGGTTACGATGGTAATTATGACGATGACGATGCAGCATTACCGCCTCTTTATCAAGATTTTATTGATACTGGGATTAAACGAACTGAAAAAATAAACTTTCTAAATCAAAATCTTTTAAGCGGAGAAATCCCAAAGAGTTATGACAGTATATGTAAACCTTATTGGCGAAAAATATATACCATTAATATTGATGATGTTGTACAAAAAGTTTACTCGAGAAACAATAAAAAATTAAAAGAATTAATTTATCCTAAAGATGAATATAAAGAACGTGACCAATCTTTAGAACATACTAGCATTATTCATTTGCACGGAAAATTGCCTTGTAATCCTGAAGATATAGTATTTTCAACTAAACAATATGCAAAAGCTAACTTGACTGACCAACCGTTATATACGTCAATTTGTTTACGACTACGCTACAAGACCAACAATTTTTATTGGAACGGATTTAAATGAACCAATATTTGAAAGATACATCGAAGCTAGAGAGAACAAAGCTGGGTATGGTGAATCACGACCAAAATCATTTCTAATAACACCTTCTCTATCACCTGTTAAAAAAAGAGTCTTAAAGAATTCTTACAACGTGCATCACATCGAGGGAACTGGTGAAGATTTTTTCAAATGGTTAGATGAAATTGAGTCTAAACTTCCTACGAAAAAAGAATTATTAAGAGCAACTTTTCCGAGTTTACTAGATATGACGGAATATATTGGAGATAATGTTTCAAAAAAGTCTCTTTACAGTTTTTCTACTTCTTTTAAACGAGTACCAACCGAATACGCTATAAAGGATAAGCGTTCAGCTTATTTATTGGGTGCCGATCCGACGTGGAATGATATCATTCGAGCTCGATTTCCCGCACAATAACAAGTGAAATTTTATTCCAGTGTATACAATATTGCAGTGACAAAACCGAGAATCGGCTCAAAAGATCATTCTTTAACGCGACTACTGGTTATGGCAAGTCTACAATTATTAAACCCCTAGTATGCAATCTTCATGAAATGGTGTAACTGTCTTTATTCCTAATTCCGATACTTTGGCAAAACCTCACGAACTATATAATATACTAGAGGCAATTAGCGAAACTGTTGTTTTAATATTTGATAATTCGACATTAATGTTGCATCAAATAAACAGTCTTCTGACACAATTTGCCCAATTGAAGTTTCCGCCTGTTCTTTTACTTTCAATTCGAACAAACCAAATTAACAGACTAAATTTCCATAAAGATACTGATATTATTGCTTTGCACACTACCCAACGCCAGCGTTGGTGATATTGAAATAAAAATAACGTTCAAAACTGATGAAAATAATCTCGATCATTTAAAAGGAATTTATACTTACAAAGGTTCAGAATTTATTTAAGTAGGCAAAAAAACAAAATAAGTAGCTATGAAGGAAGCTACGAACTGTCTACCTTTTAATAAAATTATTGCAATTGAATTTGAAGAAATTATTAGTTGCGGGCTAAAGTTCTTTGTATTTGTATTGCTTTAAATACTGAACTAGGTTTTTACAATACAAAACAAGATTTCGTTGGTTTTTCAAAAGTAAATCATAATGAGAGTTTAAGCTTTTTAAATGATACTTTAGCTGGTACCTTTAAGCATAGGAGATAATCATGAACGGTTTATGATTAGGCATAGAATCCTAGCAGATTTTATGATTAAACATTGTGCACGTCTCGATATGCTTAAAGAAGCATACATAAGGGTTTTATGTTTGCACCAGAATTGGTCAACTCCAATACCTACAACCGAAAGTTCAACCTTTATAAATCATTAATAAATCACAAAACTCTGTACTACAGGTTTAGAGAAAACATAGAGCTTGCAAGAGAAGTTTATGAATCTCTAGTGCCTCTCTTTGAATATGATGCTCACTTTTGGTTACAATATGGCTCGTTAGAAATTGAAGGTAAAGGCGGTGACCTTAATTTAGCCGAGAAGTACATAAATCGAGCTGAATCTCTTGCACCAAATTCTGATTACATTCAAAATGCAAAATGTAGCTTATATTATAAGCTTAGCACCTCTCAAAATTCTATAACCGTTGCACTGGAGTATAAAAATCGAGCAGACGAGTTGTCCACTGATTTAATTAACCGTATTGGAGATAGAGAACCTTATATTTACCATATTCATTGTAGAGGACGATATTATTTTATCCAAAAATGGGTTAGTGAGAGAGATGATAAAATCGAAAAGCTTAACGAATTGAGAAAAATTATAACTATCGCCGGCTCCAAGCATCCGAGAGATAAAAAGCTTGACCAAGCATCTCAAGCAATTCACCGCGCATATATGAATCTTGGAACAAATGTCAGTGGATTAGAACAACCAGATATATTGTAAAAGCCAGTGCCTAACAACGTATAAAAACAATAGGGCAATTGTGCTTAACCCAATGTTTCAGCCACTTTTTCGAGGTCACCAAATTTTTAAATTTGGCTAATTGAGAAAAGAAAGATAATTAGAAAAATTTAAAAATTCGGCTTGTGTTCAACCGAATGGTACCTGCCTTTTTTCCGCCCTACTGTTCTTATACCAAACCGTTACCTGCAATTTACGAATGACGAAAAAAATTCCGACATAAATTCCAAGCTTTCGGAGCAATTAATGAAAGGTTTAACCAAAAGTTTATATGCTTCTGGAGTATTTGACGATGACGACATTAAAGACCGGAAATCACTCGCTTCTGCAATGAAAAGAGTTTTAGATAATGGTGGAATCGATGGAATCGTAACTGACCACACAAACAGCCTACTTACTGTTGCAAGAAATTAAAAAAGAATAGTGAATTTAATTACGCAAGAATTTTTTATGCGACATACTGAACATCACCTAAATGACTTAATTCATCTTTACTGTTTGGAAAAAAGTATCGATAATAAAACGCAATCGACAATAATTCAATCAGTAAATATCTGGGGAAAATTCACTTGGCTAATAACTTTAATGGAATATCCTACTTTCAACAAAGGTCATTTAAACACAATAAAACTATTAGCTGATTCAAGGAATTCATTTGTACATTATAAATGGAAAGATGACCCAAATTTTAATAAAATCATTGACAGTGAAAAAGAAAAAAGTCAATTAGAACGGAATTTGAAAAAATTGAAAAATCAATAAATATTTGAAAACTATTGCAACAGAATTCAAGCTACGGGAAACAAAAATAGAATTGAAAAATAATAAAAAACAGCAGGTAACAAAGAACTGAGGTAAAAAACAAACAAATTCTTCACTTAATTTGAGACATTATTATTCCACGCTCATAGATTCAAAAAACTTGATTCTTTGAGCTTTTTTTATTCGATCTATCTTCTATTTATCTTGGCAGTATGGAAACGTAAGTTTCATCATATGGTCTACCGGATTTTGCAATAGCAAAAGACTGTTTGAGTAGTTTGTTAGCAACTGCTATCAATGCTAGTTTCTTACTCTTTCCTTTGTTCACGATTCGCTCATATACCTCCTTGCATGCCTTGTTGTGCTTACAAGCATTAAAAGAACATAGAAACAATAAATTCCGAAGCTTTCTATTACCGACCTTACTTATTCGTGCACGACCTCTTACACTGCTCCCTGACTCACGTATCGTTGGGGTAATACCGACATAACTACAAAGCTGTGATGCTGTCTCGAATTTGCTAAAACCATCAGTTACAACTATCAGGAACAAGGCCGTCTTCTGCCCTATACCCGGTATTGAGATCAATAAGGTCAATTGTTCTTGTTGATCCTCTTTCACCAAGGACAGAATCTTTGATTCGATAGCTGCTACCTCTTTATTGAGCTGTTTCTTGTTACGTATCAAGGAACGATAAACAAACTTTGAGGGTATACCTAAAACTGCTTCACCATGTATCTTGTTCTTGGTTGCCGTTCGTTGCTTTAAATAGGTATCCAATAACCGGAACAACTGTAGACACTCACTCTGGGTATCCGTCAAAGCATTGTAAATAGGAACCTCGTTGATAAGGGCATATTCACATATAGCCTTGGCATCGCTCTTGTCCGTTTTTACCTTGGCAAGTTTCATTTGAATGAACCGCTTTATAGATAATGGGTTTACAACTGAAACCATTACTCCGTTTTTGTAAAGAAACTGTGCAAGTCTGTAATGATAATAACCGGTAGCTTCCATAACGACCAATGAACCTTTAGGTAATTCTTTAAGATATTTGTTGAATCCCGTTTCATCGTTCTTGTACTGGTCGTGACCCTTGTTACTGCCATGTACATCAAAGACATCTTTACTGATGTCAACTCCAAAAGTTTCTTTATATTTATTCATAAGAAATGTTTTATGAAAGAACTAGCTACTCGGTATCACAACAACTTGAAAACGAGATCTAGGTCTCACAGAACTGAACGTGATTTAAGTAGTAAAAGAGAGAGGATTATCAATGTTGTCGAAGTCTGAAGCTTCACCGTATATAGTAACCTTAATTCTCTCTTTTGTTCTTTCTGATTATTACATCAATTTACAGAGAATCAAACTTAAGACGTATATAGCTCATGGCGGGTGAACGGCTAACAGCAAGGCTTTTGCTCCGTAGTCAGTTTAGGTTTCGGGGACACGGAAAGTGCTTCGAAAACCGCCACAAAGCCAT
>CAVONX010000002.1:0-254326 GCA_963697395.1 uncultured Flavobacteriaceae bacterium | reverse complement strand
TCTGTACAATCTGTTCCGCTTCGAGCGCATCGATGTCCGTTGCGTTGACGGCGATACCCGAAATATCCTGGTCACCCGTGTTGATGCCGGAAGTGTTCGCGATGATATCGGCCTGTGCTGTCGTGATACCGGTTTTGGCGGTGTTGATGGCGATGGCGTCGTTCTGTGCGATCTGTTCCGCTTCGAGGGCATCGATGTCCGTCGCATTTGTCGCATGTCCGTTGCGTTAACTGCGATACCCGAAATATCCTGGTCCCCGGTGTTGATGCCGGAAGTGTTCGCGATAATATCCGCCTGTGCTGTCGTAATCCCTGTTTTGGCGGTGTTGATGGCGATGGCGTCGTTCTGTACAATCTGTTCCGCTTCGAGGGCATCGATGTCCGTTGCGTTGACGGCGATACCCGAAATATCCTGGTCCCCGGTGTTGATGCCGGAAGTGTTCGCGATGATGTCCGCCTGTGCTGTCGTGATCCCTGTTTTTGCGGTGTTGATGGCGATGGCGTCGTTCTGAACGATCTGTTCCGCTTCGAGGGCATCGATGTCGGTCGTATTTGTCGCAATGTCGGTCGCGTTGACGGCGATACCGGAAATATCCTGGTCCCCGTGTTCACGCCGGAAGTGTTCGCGATGATATCCGCCTGTGCGGTGGTGATTCCCGTTTTTGCGGTGTTGATGGCGATGGCATCGTTCTGAACGATCTGTTCCGCTTCGAGGGCATCGATGTCCGTTGCGTTTATTGCAATTCCCGAAATATCCTGGTCACCCGTGTTCACTCCCGGAGGTGTTCGCGATGATATCGGCCTGTGCGGTGGTGATCCCCGTTTTTGCGGTGTTGATGGCGATGGCATCGTTCTGTACGATCTGTTCCGCTTCCAGCGCGTCGATGTCCGTTGCGTTGACGGCGATACCGGAAATATCCTGGTCCCCGGTGTTCACTCCGGAAGTATTGGCGATGATATCGGCCTGTGCGGTGGTGATCCCCGTTTTTGCGGTGTTGATGGCAATGGCGTCGTTCTGTGTAACCTGTTCCGCTTCCAGCGCGTCGATGTCCGTTGCGTTGACGGCGATACCGGAAATATCCTGGTCGCCCGTGTTCACTCCCGGAGGTGTTCGCGATGATATCCGCCTGTGCGGTGGTGATTCCCGTTTTTGCGGTGTTGATGGCGATGGCGTCGTTCTGTACAATCTGTTCCGCTTCGAGCGCGTCGATGTCGGTCGTATTTGTCGCAATGTTGGTTGCGTTAATGGCGATACCCGAGATATCCTGGTCCCCGGTGTTCACTCCGGAAGTGTTCGCGATGATATCGGCCTGTGCTGTCGTGATACCCGTTTTTGCGGTGTTGATGGCGATGGCGTCGTTCTGTACGATCTGTTCCGCTTCGAGGGCATCGATGTCCGTTGCGTTAACGGCGATACCCGAAATATCCTGGTCACCCGTGTTCACTCCGGAAGTGTTCGCGATAATGTCCGCTTGTGCTGTCGTGATACCGGTTTTTGCGGTGTTGATGGCGATGGCGTCGTTCTGCGTTACCTGTTCCGCTTCGAGGGCGTCGATGTCCGTTGCGTTTACGGCGATACCCGAAATATCCTGGTCACCCGTGTTGATGCCGGAAGTGTTCGCGATGATGTCCGCCTGTGCGGTGGTGATCCCTGTTTTTGCGGTGTTGATGGCGATGGCGTCGTTCTGAACGATCTGTTCCGCTTCGAGGGCATCGATGTCCGTTGCGTTTGTCGATGTCCGTTGCGATTCCCGAAATATCCTGGTCACCCGGTGTTGATGCCGGAAGTGTTCGCGATGATATCGGCCTGTGCGGTGGTGATCCCCGTTTTTGCGGTGTTGATGGCGATGGCGTCGTTCTGCGTTACCTGTTCCGCTTCGAGCGCATCGATGTCCGTTGCGTTGTATTCGGCGATACCGGAAATATCCTGGTCACCCGTGTTCACTCCGGAAGTGTTCGCGATGATATCGGCCTGTGCTGTCGTAATCCCTGTTTTTGCGGTGTTGATGGCGATGGCGTCGTTCTGAACGATCTGTTCCGCTTCGAGGGCATCGATGTCGGTCGTATTTGTCGCAATGTTGGTTGCGTTGACGGCGATACCCGAAATATCCTGATCGCCCGTGTTCACTGCCGGAAGTGTTCGCGATGATGTCCGCCTGTGCTGTCGTGATACCCGTTTTTGCGGTGTTGATGGCGATGGCGTCGTTCTGTACGATCTGTTCCGCTTCGAGGGCGTCGATGTCCGTTGCGTTGACGGCGATACCGGAAATATCCTGGTCACCGGTGTTCACTCCGGAAGTGTTCGCGATGATATCCGCCTGTGCGGTGGTGATTCCCGTTTTTGCGGTGTTGATGGCGATGGCGTCGTTCTGTACGATCTGTTCCGCTTCGAGGGCATCGATGTCGGTCGTATTTGTCGCAATGTCGGTTGCGTTTATTGCGATTCCCGAAATATCCTGGTCCCCGGTGTTGATGCCGGAAGTGTTCGCGATGATGTCCGCCTGGGCTGTCGTGATCCCCGTTTTTGCGGTGTTGATGGCGATGGCGTCGTTCTGCGTTACCTGTTCCGCCTCGAGGGCATCGATGTCGGTCGTATTTGTCGCAATGTTCGTTGCGTTTATTGCGATACCGGAAATATCCTGGTCGCCCGTGTTCACTCCCGGAGGTGTTCGCGATGATATCCGCCTGTGCTGTCGTGATCCCCGTTTTTGCGGTGTTGATGGCGATGGCATCGTTCTGTACGATCTGTTCCGCTTCGAGCGCATCGATGTCGGTCGTATTTGTCGCAATGTTCGTTGCGTTTATTGCAATTCCCGAAATATCCTGATCGCCCGTGTTCACTCCGGAAGTGTTCGCGATGATGTCCGCTTGAGCTGTCGTGATACCGGTTTTTGCGGTGTTGATGGCGATGGCATCGTTCTGTACGATTTGTTCCGCTTCCAGCGCATCGATGTCCGTTGCGTTTATTGGCGATACCGGAAATATCCTGGTCACCGGTGTTGATGCCGGAAGTGTTCGCGATGATATCGGCCTGTGCGGTGGTGATTCCCGTTTTTGCGGTGTTGATGGCAATGGCGTCGTTCTGAACGATCTGTTCCGCTTCGAGGGCATCGATGTCCGTTGCGTTTATGGCGATACCCGAAATATCCTGGTCGCCGGTGTTGATGCCCGAGGTGTTCGCGATGACGGCTGCTAAATTAGTAGGAATATCCGTTAAGTCCCCAAAAGCACCACTAAAATCATCGCTTACATCGTCATCAAATCCAGACAAATCTATAATCGTCGCATCCGGATCATTGGTCAAGGAAATCACTCCCCCCGAAAACTGTAGGCTTTGAATCTCATTCTGATTATCTGCATCGGCATCATCAACATTTAAAGTGATGGTATTTCCATTAGCTACCCCAATGTTCCCGGCTGTGCCATCCGTATTCAAATTGACGTTCGAAGATGAAGATATTATAGTCTGAGTGCCATTTTCATTAGTATAGGTGTAGGTGCCGTCCGAGTTATCTACCAAAGTACTAATAGTTTCCGGGGCACCGTCAAACGTTACCGTTCCCCCACTATCGTTGGCTAAGGTAATGGTGCCGTCACCGTTATCCGTAAAGGAAAACCCGGTTGAGTTGGCAGCGCTGCATAAATTTACCCATTGCGTGCTATCATAAAAGTGTACGCATTGTGTATCGGTGTTGAAGACAAGAGCCCCTCTAAGCGGGGTAAGCCCTACCATTTGTGTATTGGTAAGCCTAGTGAGTACAAGGGCTTTGTTGTTGCTCTCCAATTCTATAATAGAGCCGGGATCAATAGTATTGGGATTGCTTCCTATTTTGACCTGCGCAGAAATACATTGAAAAGCAAAGAAGGCCAACAATAAGAAATATCTATTCTGTAGCATCAAAAGTTAATTTTGGGGTTCCTTTTAAGAACCAAAATTAAGCTTAGATGAAGGGCTTTGCAGATTATTGTTGTATAACGCCTAAAAGTTGTGGTATAGTACAGTTAAATTTATTTTTATCTATGAAAACGGTGTTTTCATAGAGTTTTACTAATTTAAAGGAATGAGAAAAATACTATTTATTTGTAAGATAAATAAACCCTTGATAGTCTAGGTCCAAGTCTTGCATGAAGATGGTATAAAAATAAATGCCTGCGGGTAAGCCCTTATTTTTTTGAATAACAAAATTGTCTACGTTAGGCATACCCGAAAACTCATCCCTATAATTGGCTTTTTCAAATACTTTTATTCCGTAGCGGTCAAAAATGCGAACTACATTGTTGGGGGAGTCCTCTAACTCTGGAACAATAAAAGTATCGTTAATGCCGTCTCCGTTGGGGGAAACAAAATAATTATCAAGGCTCAAAACGTCCCTGTCCAAAGGTTCGAACGGAATTTTGGAAACCCCTATGGTAATAATTTCATAGTCGTTGGGCAGAAAAGGTTCCGAGGTAATAAAACCTTGGTCCAAATCGCCTATGACAGCACTTGCCTTTAAATTTTCCCATCGATTGTTGGCTTTGCTCCAGCCCACAAGTACTATTGTGGTGCTGTCGTCCGTAAGCGCGCCCATAGTGCTTCTGGGATTCCAACTTAGGTTTACGGTGGACCTTACGGTACTTTCCAAACGCCAGAATTCTACCGTACTTACCATTTCTAGGTCACGGTCTAGCTGATCGGTATTAAAATTTTCGTTGAGAGAGACCGGACTATTGGGATTCTCAAAAAAATAGGCGCATTTGGCAAACAGGTTGTTACTTTCGGAACTCAACGAAAGTGGCCTTAAATAACTTTCGTCCCCAATAGGAAAAATAAAGTTTTGCTGATTGGAAATGGCCGCATAGCCATCTATTTTGGCACCGTCTCCCTCACCAAGGTAAAAACCGTCCGTATCCAAAAAATTGTAATAGATATCCTCTTGGTTTCTGGGGGTGCGAATGTCGCCGATAATAAAAGTAGTGTTATTGGCATTGTCCATTCCTACCCCTAGGTTTACGCTATTTTCCGCCATTATCTCTATATCGTAAAACAGCGGAACTACGGTTCCGGATACGGTTAGCGCGGTTGGACTATAGAAACCTGCGAGACCCAAATTGTTGTCGAACGGCGAATTGTTGATCAGGTTGGTGTGAAAGCCAATATTCCCATTTTCGTGGATGCGGATGTTGCCGTTATTGTAAAGGGCGGTTTGGGCATTGGTTAGCATACCCGAAACCAATAGCGTTATGAACAAGAGGCCCCTCATTACTCGTTTTTCTTTTGTTGTAAGAATACTTTGATTTCCGAAATGTCTTTTTTAAGGGATTCCAATTCTTCCGACAAAGATTCATTTTTTGATTGTAATTCTTTTATTTTTTTCTCTTGTTCTATGGTATGAAGAAAGAGTTCTTCTATTTTTTCTAGGTTGATTCTAGAGGCTTCACCCAAGTTCCAAAATCCTTGTTCTTTTATTTCAGCGGCCGCTTTCACTCCTGGCAAATGTTCATTTTGTTTTACGAAGTTTTCAATTTCTTGAAGGCTTTGGAATTTATAGTTTTCATTTAATGCAGACGTTCCTGTAAAATATTTTTGGAATACGTAGTCGGGGACAGTTAAAGCTGTAGGCCCAACAAAGAAATTTCCATCTGTCCTGATGTCTCCTGCAACATGCAGATTGGCTAAAGGAGCTGTTACCCCAATGCCTACACTGCCATTTGCAATTATTCTCATGGCTTCCTGTGAATTCGTAGAAAAAGCTAGTTGGCTAGTACCGGCTCGATACATTCCCATATTAGTCTCAGTATAAAACCCATAACTTGGGTTTCCAGATGAACCGATGTTACCAGCAAAACCTAATCTAGCTTGTACCTGACCGTCAACATCTAATTTGCTTTGTGGCGCACCTGGAAGTGTACCTATTCCAATATTTCCTCCTCCTGAAAAAACAAAATTGTTACCTCCTAGGTTATGATTTCTATTAGCAGTTAATGTTAGTCCATTAGTATTAAATAAATTTTGACTTCCTCCGCCTAACGCCGCGTCTATACCGGCGAGATGGGCTTCAACGTCCGGAGTTCCGGCGGTATAGTTGAGAGGGGCATTTGCAACCGGGACAAGGTTGGCTGTCTGTGCGTCGGTGTTGTCTAGGTATGGCGCGAGGTTTATCGGGGTTGCCGCCGCATTGTTTGTTATGGTCAAGGTGTTTGCGGCTATTGCCAAATCCTGTATTTCGTCAGTTGGGTTTCCCCCGCCCGCTGCCAGTGCCGCGTCTATACCGGCGAGATGGGCTTCAACGTCCGGAGTTCCGGCGGTATAGTTGAGAGGGGCATTTGCAACCGGGACAAGGTTGGCTGTCTGTGCGTCGGTGTTGTCTAGGTATGGCGCGAGGTTTATCGGGGTTGCCGCCGCATTGTTTGTTATGGTCAAGGTGTTTGCGGCTATTGCCAAATCCTGTATTTCGTCAGTTGGGTTTCCCCCGCCCGCTGCCAGTGCCGCGTCTATACCGGCGAGATGGGCTTCAACGTCCGGAGTTCCGGCGGTATACGGCCTGCGCGGTGGTGATTCCCGTTTTTGCGGTGTTGATGGCGATGGCGTCGTTCTGAACATCTGTTCCGCTTCGAGGGCGTCGATGTCCGTTGCGTTGACGGCGATACCCGAAATATCCTGATCGCCGGTGTTGATGCCCGAGGTGTTCGCGATGACGGCTGCTAAATTAGTAGGAATATCCGTTAAGTCCCCAAAAGCACCACTAAAATCATCGCTTACATCGTCATCAAATCCAGACAAATCTATAATCGTCGCATCCGAATCATTGGTCAAGGAAATCACTCCCCCCGAAAACTGTAGGCTTTGAATCTCATTCTGATTATCTGCATCGGCATCATCAACATTTAAAGTGATGGTATTTCCATTAGCTACCCCAATGTTCCCGGCTGTGCCATCCGTATTCAAATTGACGTTCGAAGATGAAGATATTATAGTCTGAGTGCCATTTTCATTAGTATAGGTGTAGGTGCCGTCCGAGTTATCTACCAAAGTACTAATAGTTTCCGGGGCACCGTCAAACGTTACCGTTCCTCCACTATCGTTGGCTAAGGTAATGGTGCCGTCACCGTTATCCGTAAAGGAAAACCCGGTTGAGTTGGCAGCGCTGCATAAATTTACCCATTGCGTGCTATCATAAAAGTGTACGCATTGTGTATCGGTGTTGAAGACAAGAGCCCCTCTAAGCGGGGTAAGCCCTACCATTTGTGTATTGGTAAGCCTAGTGAGTACAAGGGCTTTGTTGTTGCTCTCCAATTCTATAATAGAGCCGGAATCAATAGTATTGGGATTGCTTCCTATTTTGACCTGCGCAGAAATACATTGAAAAGCAAAGAAGGCCAACAATAAGAAATATCTATTCTGTAGCATCAAAAGTTAATTTTGGGGTTCCTTTTAAGAACCAAAATTAAGCTTAGATGAAGGGCTTTGCAGATTATTGTTGTATAACGCCTAAAAGTTGTGGTATAGCACAGTTAAATTCTATTTTTATCTATGAAAACGGTGTTTTCATAGAGTTTTACTAATTTAAAGGAATGAGAAAAATACTATTTATTTGTAAGATAAATAAACCCTTGATAGTCTAGGTCCAAGTCTTGCATGAAGATGGTATAAAAATAAATGCCTGCGGGTAAGCCCTTATTTTTTTGAATAACAAAATTGTCTACGTTAGGCATACCCGAAAACTCATCCCTATAATTGGCTTTTTCAAATACTTTTATTCCGTAGCGGTCAAAAATGCGAACTACATTGTTGGGGGAGTCCTCTAACTCTGGAACAATAAAAGTATCGTTAATGCCGTCTCCGTTGGGGGAAACAAAATAATTATCAAGGCTCAAAACGTCCCTGTCCAAAGGTTCGAACGGAATTTTGGAAACCCCTATGGTAATAATTTCATAGTCGTTGGGCAGAAAAGGTTCCGAGGTAATAAAACCTTGGTCCAAATCGCCTATGACAGCACTTGCCTTTAAATTTTCCCATCGATTGTTGGCTTTGCTCCAGCCCACAAGTACTATTGTGGTGCTGTCGTCCGTAAGCGCGCCCATAGTGCTTCTGGGATTCCAACTTAGGTTTACGGTGGACCTTACGGTACTTTCCAAACGCCAGAATTCTACCGTACTTACCATTTCTAGGTCACGGTCTAGCTGGTCGGTATTAAAATTCTCGTTGAGAGAGACCGGACTATTGGGATTCTCAAAAAAATAGGCGCATTTTGCAAACAGGTTGTTACTTTCGGAACTCAACGAAAGTGGCCTTAAATAACTTTCGTCCCCAATAGGAAAAATAAAGTTTTGCTGGTTGGAAATGGCCGCATAGCCGTCTATTTTGGCACCGTCTCCTTCCCCAAGGTAAAAACCGTCCGTATCCAAAAAATTGTAATAGATATCCTCTTGGTTTCTAGGGGTGCGAATGTCGCCGATAATAAAAGTAGTGTTGTTGGCATTGTCCATTCCTACCCCTAGGTTTACGCTATTTTCCGCCATCACCTCTATATCGTAAAAGAGCGGAACTACGGTCCCGGATACGGTTAGCGCGGTTGGACTATAGAAACCTGCGAGGCCCAAATTGTTGTCGAACGGCGAATTGTTGATCAGGTTGGTGTGAAAGCCAAGATTCCCATTTTCGTGGATGCGGATGTTGCCGTTATTGTATAGGGCGGTTTGGGCATTGGTTAGCATACCCGAAACCAATAGCGTTATGAACAAGAGGCCTCTCATTACTCGTTTTTCTTTTGTTGTAAGAATTCTTTGATGTCCGAAATGTCCTTTTTAAGGGATTCTAATTCCTCCGATAAGGATGTGTTTTGGGATTGCAACTCTTTTATTTTTTTCTCTTGTTCTATGGTGTGAAGAAAAAGTTCTTCTATTTTTTCTAGGTTGATTCTGATGTCGCATTCACTTAGGTTCCAGACACCTTCTTCTTTTACTTGTGTCGCCGATTTTATGCCTGGGAGGTGGTGATTTTGTTTCACGAAGTTTTCAATTTCTTGAAGATTGGTAAATTCATAATCGTGGGTTAAGGTTGGATTTTTTGGTAAAATATTTTTGGAAGACGTAGTCTGGATGCAACTGCCCATCTGTGTCCGGTCAGTAAAATATGTCCTGCAACAGAAGTAAGTTCCCTGTTGCTACTTACATTTGCTGTAAAAATCATGGATTTGTAATTTTTAGAACCAGCAATTGTCAGCATCGGTGGAGCATATCTAGATTGTCTAATATCAATCAATAACTTACGTCTCTATTTCGTCTGAGCATACTGCATCATCTTCAAGTTTGAATCTGACCTACACCATCTCATTTGATTCCAGCGCCAACGGCATTGTACCATTCCAATATCACCTCCTCTGACTCAAATTGTGATTTGGATGATTATCATAGCTTGGATTTCCATCCAGCCGTTGAAACTACTCCTGCCTATACGCCACGTCTATGCGAGCGAGTTGAGAATTCAACGTCCTAGTCCCAGATGAGAGCCAAGCATTTGCAACCGGGACAAGGTTGGCTGTCTGTGCGTCGGTGTTGTCTAGGTATGGCGCGAGGTATTATCGGGGTTGCCGCCGCATTGTTTGTTATGGTCAAGGTGTTTGCGGCTATTGCCAAATCCTGTATTTCGTCAGTTGGGTTTCCCCCGCCCGCTGCCAGTGCCGCGTCTATACCGGCGAGATGGGCTTCAACGTCCGGAGTTCCGGCGGTATAGTTGAGAGGGGCATTTGCAACCGGGACAAGGTTGGCTGTCTGTGCGTCGGTGTTGTCTAGGTATGGCGCGAGGTTTATCGGGGTTGCCGCCGCATTGTTTGTTATGGTCAAGGTGTTTGTGGCTATTGCCAAATCCTGTATTTCGTCAGTTGGGTTTCCCCGCCCGCTGCCAGTGCCGCGTCTATACCGGCGAGATGGGCTTCAACGTCCGGAGTTCCGGCGGTATAGTTGAGAGGGGCATTTGCACGGGACAAGGTTCGCTGCTCTGTGTCTAGGTATGGCGCGAGGTTATCGGGGTTGCCGCCGCATCGTTTGTTATGGTCAAGGTGTTTCCGGCTATTGCCAGTGCTGTATTTCGTCAGTTGGTTCCCCCGCCCGCTGCCAGTCCGCGCTATACCGGCGAGATCGGCGTCAACGTCCGGAGTTCCGCGGTATTAGCCGCGCTATCTGTCGGGACAAGGTTGGTGTCTGTGCTCGTCGGTCTAGTCTGAGGTATTCGGTGGTGTTGCCGCATCGGTTGTCATGTCGCGCAAGTGGGATTGTTACGGTATTAGCCTCTGCTATCGGTCAGAGATAAGGTTGGCTTCCGTCCTCGGCGTCAGTGACTGTATTCGGTGGCTGTTGGTATCGGTATCAATATCCGCAAGTGGGATTGTTACGATATTTGCGTCGCTATCGCAGTCAGGATCAAGGTTGGTGTCCGTCCGTCGGTCAGTGATGTGTCTTGTCGTGTTCGTCGTCTATTCCGCTGCTTATATCGGCACGAGGAATGGTTATCGGGGTTGCCTCCGCTATTGTTCGTTATGGGTTGGTTCAGTCCGTCTGTCGTGAGGTAATCTTGTAACTCATTGGTAGAATCAAAATCCCCATCATTAATAGAAAAAGCAGCCAATTCGGCTTCTGTGACAAATGTTAAATCTAGATCAATTGAATTACCAGCTGTTGCTGGTGAAGTCAAGGAAACTATAGTTCCGGCAAGTTGAATATCCTGTAGTTCATTATTAGGGTCAAAGTCGGCATCATTTATGGATAGTGCTGTAAGTTCAGCTTCCGTCACGAACGTTGGGTCTAAATCTACGGTAAAATCTACGCCATCTTCTGTAATTGTCAATATTGTAGTGTTGAGGGCGAAATTTGTAATTAATTCGTCTGTAGGCACACCTCCGCCTGAGGCCACCACACTAGCGTCTACGTAGTTTTTTGTCGCCGCATCTTGGGGTAATGTCGGGTCCGCAACATCATTAATTTGAAGATTTCCTGCGCTACTACCTATGGTTAAAACACTAGTCAAGTTTTGAGTTATGGTGTTGGCTAAGGCGGCATCAATTCCCGTTAAATGGGCTTCGACATTACCTGCGCCTATAGCATAGTTAGTTGGATTCGCCGCTACTGGCACTTCCGCTGCATTTTGATTGTCCAGAAACGGTGTTAAATCAATAGGTGTTGCGTCATTTGTAAGTGTTAATTGATTTCCAGCTTCCAAGGTTAACTGTTGCGCATCGGTTCCTCCGCCAAGTGTGCCCAAAGGTATAGTACCGTTAAAACCAGGGGCTGTACCTGTAACTACTAAATCCGTACCGGTAAGTTCCATGTTGGTGATAACGCCATCGGCAGCCGCAAGTAAAATAGGATTTAAATCCACACCGACACCATCTGTAATATTTAAAGTAGTACCAGCTAATGTTAAGTTTTGATCATCCGTGTCAACCGTTCCTGCTGGCAACGTAATATCATTTCCTCCCGAAATAGAAATGATGTTCCCATTTATTTCCAATTCCTGAGCATCCGTATTGTCCAAATAATCGCTTAGATCAACATCGTTACCACCTGAAATAGAGAGTGTGTTTCCGGTTAAATCCAAGGTCTGGTTATCAGTCCCTGTATTATTCAAGGGTTCTAAGTCTACTCTAGTCTCTATACCTGCTTCTGTGATTACCAATTCATTTCCGGCTAATACAGCACTCGTAAGTAGCTCATTTCTATCATCCGTATCCATATCCGTTCCAATATGTTCGGCAATGTCCAAGGCGTTTACCGAAATGGCATTCTGTACCGCATCGGAAATAGCAAGTACGTCCCCAGCTATTCCGGTACCTGTAATTGTTGTTACGTCCGTTACCACACCGCTAACATCGGATGCATCTACCCAATTTACTATACCATTGGCGTCTGTTGTAAGCACCTGGTTGGCAATGGTATTGGCCATATCCCTTGGTGTTATACTGCCATCTATAATTTCGAATGTGCCTACGGAGTTGTCCCTAAGCTCGCTAGCACCTACTGCGTCCTCTCCTAATTGCCTAACGCCAATACTGTTCTCCTGTATATCAACGCCATTAATACCGCCATCCACAATATTCTCGCTTCGTATACTGTTTTGCGCAACTTCCAGATTTATAGTGGTACCGTTTTCCACGATGCTAATGGTACGGGTAGTATTTATAATGGGATCGTTGGTCAATGTTATGCCTTGTCCCTCGCATAGATTTATCCATGCGGCCCCGTTAAAATAATGTACACACTGGGTATCCGTATTATACACCATACCGCCTCTTTGTGGGGTAATGGCTTCCATTTCTACGTTACTTACCCGTGTAATTACAAAAACCCGCGAAGTACTTTCCAGTTCCAAAACCGAGGAAGGGTCAATATTTTCAGGGTTGTCACCTATTTTTATTTGTCCGAATGCAGTTATAGGGACCAAAAATAAGAGGAGTATACTAATGACTATTGGTTTCATAGTAAGGTGTTTAAGCTTAAAAAAAGCCGGACAACAAAAATAAGATTATCTCTATGCCCACCTAACAATAGCGGTTAAAATAATAGGCCATCGGGTTGAAGTGGAAATAAAATCGTTGAAAGGAAATCGATTTTAGTAGAGGTTTCCATCGAGGTCAATTTTTTTCACGATCTTTAGTCCTATAAATTAACAAAAGTTTATTGGTGGTTGTTTTTTTTAGACCGCTGCAAATGTTTTCTTTATTAATTGTAAATATTTCATATTCTTTTATACGATAACCCATACATGAAAAGCTTCAACTACTTTCTTTCTGTACTCTTTGTTTTCTATATTTCCTTTACAGCCGCACAGGACGACGGGCGGCGGCTGCTGATGGGCAAGGTTATTTATAAGAATATAAATGTGGCCAACGAATATGTCATTAATTCCACGACCGAAAAGGCTACCGTGACGAATGATGAGGGGGAGTTTTCCATAGCTGTAAAGGAGGGGGACGAGTTGGTTTTTACGGCGGTAAACTACCAATATAAAATTGTGGCCATTACGCCAGAGATTTTGGAAAAAAACAGATTGATCGTAACCGTGGACGAAAAGGTTACCCAACTGGACGAGGTCGTGATAACACCGGACGACCCCGAGCGTTATTTGCAGGTAAAGAACGAAGAGTTTAAAGAATACGAATATGAAATAGACCGTACCACCCAAGTACAGAATATTGCCCTATCGCAACAGGAAAGGGGCATGCAGGACGGTATAAATTTTGTGAATATTTTTAGGGCTTTATTCAAGGCGAAGGAAGTGGGTGAAATAGAAGGCCCTAAATTGAAATTAAGCGAAGTGCTTAGAACAGTCTACGATGACGAATTCTTTGTGACCGACTTAAAAATACCCCAAGATAAGATAGACGCCTTCTTGTTTTACTGTGATGGAAAAATGCCGTCAACGACCTTGCTTAGAAAGGAAAATGAGTTTCAACTCATAGATTCATTGGTAAACCACAGCAAAACGTTTCTAGCGAGCTTGGATGAGGACTAAATTCCTTTGGTGTCTTTTATTTTTTTCATCTCTAGGATTCGCACAAACGATGTCCGAGAAAAAACTGGAAGGCAGAGTATACAGTAACGATGGTGATGTTGCCGCAACGCACGTCCTCAATATTTCTGCCAATAAGGCGGTGATAACCGATAGCAACGGTTTTTTTTCCATACAAGTTAAAACGAACGATACCTTGGTGTTTTCCGCTGTACAGTTCAGAAAAAAGCAAATAGTGGTAACCCAAGCCATGATTGAAAGCAGCTTGATCTCCGTTCCCTTAGAGGACGAGCTTACAGAATTGGATGAAGTCGTAGTTACACCCTATAATCTTTCGGGAGATATTTTTAAGGACATACAGACCTTAAAAACGGAGCCAGTGATTACGGCCTCCACTTTGGGGCTCCCCAATGCCTATGTGCGTGTTCCTACCCAAGCGGAACGGCAGCTCTTTGAAGCTACTTCCGGTGGCGGACTCATACCCTTAAATCCTATTTTAAACGGAATATCCGGTCGTACTAAAATGTTGAAGGAACGGGTGGCTCGGAACAAGTTGTACGAACGAACGGGAAGGGTACGGGAGTTTTATGCTGATTCCTTATATCAATCAAAATTAAAAATACCAGAGGATAAAATAGATGATTTTCTTTATTTCTGTGAAATCGATTCCGAATTTCAGTCCTTGGTGGATACCCATGATATCCTACATATTTGGACCTACATGGAAAAAAGGAGTACCCTGTACCGGGAAAATAATAATCTGGACTAAAGCCTATCTTTGCCTTAGGGTCTGCAATGTGTCCTGCCCCTATATCTGATAAAAATGAAAAAAATACTATTTCTGCTCCTATTGCCCCTAGTGGCATTTACCGTAGCTCATAAATTTTATCTGAGCGTAACCCAGGTCCGATATTCGGAAAAGGATGATGCATTGCAGATTACGACCCGACTTTTCATAGACGACATGAACTCCGTTCTAACGGAGCGTTACGACATAGACGCCAGACTGGGCACCAATGAAGAAACCGATGTGGATGTGGAATATCTGGAAAAGTATGTTCGAACAAAGTTTACGGTTAGCATAAACGGGGAACAGATGGACTATACCTTTTTGGGCAAAAAATATGATACAGACGTCGTAATCTGCTATTTAGAGGTGCCCAAGATAGATTTCCCAAAGGTTTCCAATATTACCATTGTAAATGAAATCTTGACAGATCTCTTTGAAGAGCAGCAAAACGTTCTTCATTTTAATATCAATGGCAAAAAAAAGAGCTTTGTTCTGATAAAGTCCGATGCTAAAGGAATGTTAAATTTATAACATATATTAAGAAGTTCTTTTAAAAACTTTAATTTTCCCAAACTAAAAATAAGAAATAAAATGAAAAGATTCCAGTACGCTTTAGCTACGGTTTTATTTTTGTTCGCAGCAATTTCATTTGCACAGGAAGACGGACAAAAACAAAGAGAACCTGGGCATTACAATCAAAGCAAGTTTAAACAATTATATGAGGAGTTCGCTACCCCAAATACCTATCGTTCCGCTTCCGGTACTCCCGGTCCCGACTACTACCAACAACAGGCAGATTATGTAATGGATATTCGTTTGGACGATAAAAACGCAAAAATTTATGGTGAGGAGACTATCACCTACACCAATAATTCTCCTGATGCCTTAGAGTTTTTATGGGTACAATTGGACCAAAATGTGAGGACTAAGGATTCCAAAGCACTGCTTAGAGATGGTGGGGGCGTTCCCCTTGCCGAACCGGCCGAAAGTTTCGTTGGTAAATACATAGGTGAGCCGTTTGATGGCGGTTTTAATATTGATTATGTAAAGGACGCATCCGGTAAGGCACTGCCGTACACGGTAAACTTTACCATGATGCGTGTAGATTTGCCTACCGCACTTAAGAGCGGTGAAAAGTATTCGTTTTCTATAAAATGGAATTATAACATTCCGGACCATACCGTTAATAGGGCAAGGTCTGGTTATGAGTATTTTCCAAAAGATGGGAATAGAGCCTACGTTATTGCACAGTTCTTTCCTAGAATGGCCGTTTATAACGATGTGGAAGGATGGCAAAACCACCAATTCTGGGGCAGTGGTGAATTTGCCCTGCCTTTTGGAAACTATGAGGTGAACATTACCGTTCCTGCCGATCATATTTTAGACGGTACCGGTGTCCTTCAAAACAGAAACGAAGTCTATTCCAAGGAAATGCTAAAGCGTTACGCGCAGGCAGAAAAATCCTATGATAAACCTGTTATCATCGTTACTCAAAAAGAAGTAGAGGAATTGGAAAAGGGTTTTTCAGAAAAAACAAAGACTTGGAAACTAAAGGCCGAAAATGTTAGGGATTTTGGTTTTGCCACTTCCCGTAAGTTCATCATGGACATGCAGGCCGTTAAAATAGGAGGGAAGGACATCATGGCCATATCCATGTATCCAAAGGAAGGTAATCCGTTGTGGGAAGAGTATTCTACAAAGGCAGTTGCCCTAACCTTAAAATCCTACTCCTCACATACCTTTGACTATCCGTATCCAAAAGCGATATCGGTACATGCTAAAAACCAAGGTATGGAATATCCTATGATCTGTTGGAACTATGGTAGGCCAAACGAGGACGGCACCTATTCCGATAGGGTTAAATACGGAATGATCAGTGTGATCATACATGAAGTAGGCCATAACTTTTTTCCTATGATCGTAAATTCCGATGAACGCCAATGGGGCTGGATGGACGAAGGTCTGGACACGTTTATGCAGTATATGGCAGAACAGGAATTTGGCGTAGAATTTCCGGAGGCCATTGCCCCAAATGATAAATATCCTTCCAGAAGAGGAAATCCGGCAGATATAGTACCTTATATGAGTGGTGATCAGTCGACCATATCTCCCATTATGTCCAACCCGGAAAATGTATATCAATTAGGGCCAAACGCCTACGGTAAACCTGCGACGGCATTGAATATCCTAAGGGAAACGGTTATGGGAAGGGAGCTTTTTGATCATGCGTTTAAAACCTATTCCCATAGATGGATGTTTAAGCACCCAACACCAGAAGATTTCTTTAGAACCATGGAAGATGCTTCCGCTGTTGATCTGGATTGGTTTTGGAGAGGTTGGTTCTACACAACGGACTATGTAGATATAGGTGTTAAAGGAATAAAAAAATACTATGTAAGCAATAAACCTGGCAAGAACATGCTAGAATATATGGCCGCTCGTAACATTACTGAGGCAGATTTGCCCCCCTTAGTGTACTTGGCCGATGAGGAAAGTGAAGATTTTGACCAAAGTTTAAAAGGGAAAGCGCCTTCCGAAAATTCTAAAACACTTAAGGAGTTTATGATGGACAATATGACTGCGGCAGAACGCGCGGCAGTTAAGGAGCCAAAGTATTTTTACGAGGTCACTTTTGATAAGCCGGGAGGACTACCTATGCCCCTTATTGTAGAGTATACCTATGCAGATGGTACGGTTAAAAACATTACCTACCCGGCCGAAATTTGGAGAAAAAGCGACGCAGAGGTTAAAGTTGTCGTTTCTTCTGCCAGTGAACTCGTAGGTGTTATAGTAGATCCTAAACTAGAGACCGCGGATATTGATACGACGAACAATGCCTGGCCCAGAAAAGAAGAATTAAATGCTTTTGATCAGTTCAAGCAACATAAGAATTAAACTAAATTGTTTTTAATACAAAAAGCCTCGAAATTTTACGGGGCTTTTTAATTTTGGAGACTGTTTTTAGTTAGCTTTGGTATATTTTGATGCTTGTCCTAGTCATGGAACCATGAGGGTAGTTGTAACTTATACTTTAAAGCTATTTTAAAAATGGTACGGCTGTTCTTACACGGCTGTGCATAAGTTATTCAGTGTCTTTTTTATTTAGTAATTAATGTTCTAGTATATTTGTAGTATGATTTCAACGCAATTTTTATTCATTAGCGGAGGTGAGATATTCTTCATCATGTTTATTGTGGTGATGGTCTTTGGTGCGGATAAGATTCCGGATATTGCAAGAGGCTTGGGTAAAGGTATGCGACAGCTAAAGGATGCCACCGAGGATATTAAGCAGGAAATACAGAAAAGTGCCAAAAAGCAGGGTATTGACACCAGTGTTATTACAGATATCCAAAAAGATATCGATGATGTCAAGGGCAGTATAGGTAACGGTATAGGCAAAGATGTAAAAAAAGGTTTTGGTGATATTGGCAAAACTATTGGGGATGCCGCAGGTTCCGTAAAACGAAAGTAGGCCAATGTTCGAGAAGCTATTAGAGTGGGACCGGGAAACCTTCATCCATTTAAACAGCCTTGGCATAGAAAAATACGATCTTTTCTGGTCTACCGTAACCACAATTTCTACTTGGATACCTTTATTTCTCCTTTTTCTCTTTTTGTTCTTTAGGACCTATCCAAAAAAGCAGGCCCTATTTGCAGTACTCACGGTGCTGCTCATGTTCTTTTTCGTACTCACTATTACAGACCTTACAAAGGAGGTTGTTGCACGATTAAGACCTAATAACGACACTGAGATAAATAGCATCATCCGTATTCTACAAAGCGCTCAGGGATACAGTTTTTTCTCTGGCCATGCCTCTTCCTCATTCTCGATTACCACTATAGTTTTCCTCTTTTTGCGAAAAAAATTCATGTGGGCAGGCATTTTTTACCTCTGGCCTTTGCTATTTACAATGAGCCGAATCTACGTAGGAGTCCATTTCCCTATCGATTTGATGATGGGTGCGCTTATCGGTGTACTTTCTGCCTTGTTTTTTTACTGGCTTCACGCTCGGCTTATTTTACCCTACTTAGGGTTAGGCCGTCACGTATAGGTAGTAATACGGTTTCTAAAAGGGGATGGGTTGCCAGTTTATTGTTGTATTCCAGTAAAATTTTGGTGGTTTTGTCCTTTGGATCCAATTCCTCCATTACTTTTCCGGACCATAATACATTATCGGACAGGATTACGGTACCGGATTTTGTTTTGGGAAGCACAACATCCAAATAGTTTAGATACTCTTTTTTTTCGGCATCTATAAAAATAAGGTCAAATGATTTGCTGAGTTGTGGTATAATTTCCAGTGCGTTTCCAGTATGCTGAAACAGTTGTGGACCGTAAACGCTCATGTCAAAATACTTTCGTTGGATAGCATATAATTCGGCATTAACATCTACGGTATGTAATTCTCCTTCTTTTTGCAACCCTTCCGCCAGACATAATGCCGAATATCCGGTATAGGTGCCTATTTCCAAGATGTATTTTGGGTTGATGATCTTGGACAATAAACTAAGCACTCTACCCTGAAAATGTCCTGTAAGCATTCTAGGCTGTAGGACCGTTAAATGGGTTTCTCGGGTAAGGGCCTTTAAAACTTCCGGTTCTTCCTGTGAATTATCGGCGATATACCTTTCCAATTGTGTGGATAGAAAATGCATGTATTTTTTATACAAAAGTACCTATTTAAACCTTATTTTAATGTCCTAGAACTTGTAGAAGACCCTATGGAAATAAAGATAAGAAAAGCGACACATGCCGATTTGGAAACGCTAAGAGCCATGGAACAAGGTGTTATTGAAGCAGAACGGCCTTTTGATCCAACGCTAAGAGCCCATTCCATTCACTATTACGATTTAGAAGGGTTATTGGTAAACCCAAGAGCTTTGGTATTGGTCGCAACTCATGATGGGGCTATTGTGAGTTGTGGCTATGCCTTGGAGAAACCCGCCAAACCGTATCTAGATCACGAAACCTATGCCTATCTAGGCTTCATGTTTACGGTTGCCCAATATAGAGGAAAGGGCTTAAATGCCATGATTCTGAATAACCTAAAGGAATGGGCTCTAGAAAATGGATTAAGGGAAATTAGATTAACCGTTTACGATGAAAATAGCGCAGCTTTGCGCGCTTATGAAAAAGTAGGTTTTAAACGACATATTATTGAAATGCGTTGGCCGACAACGGATTAAGTTTGCATTATTTTCTCCTTTGCCCATAGTTTACGGCTATATGAGTATTTTTACATAAAAACAAACCTATGACATTTAAGAATACGCTTTCTTATGCACAAGAATTGGATAAACAAGATCCGTTGCGCCCCTATAGAGATGAATTTCATTTTCCCAAGGTTAATGGGAAGGAGGTCATCTATTTCACGGGAAATTCATTGGGATTGCAACCAAAGCGTACCAAAAAATACGTGGACGATGTCATGAGCGATTGGGCGCAATTGGCAGTGGAAGGTCATTTTTATGCGGAAAAACCTTGGTGGGATTATCACGAACGCTTGGCCGAACCTTTGGCAAAAGTAGTAGGTGCTTTACCTAAAGAAGTGTCCGTAATGAATACGCTTACCGTAAACCTTCATTTATTACTTGTTTCCTTTTACAGGCCAATAGGTAAAAGAGTTAAGATTTTATGCGAGGAAAAAGCCTTTCCCAGCGATCAGTATATGTTACAGAGTCAGGTTCGTTTTCATGGTCTGGACCCAGAAGTAGCCATTGTAGAAGTAAAGAAACGCGAAGGGGAACACGCATGGCACACCGAGGATTTTTTGGAAAAGATAGCTGAAGTAGGGGATGAACTGGCCTTAGTGCTCATTGGGGGCGTGAATTATTATAATGGACAGGTGCTGGATATGAAGGCCATTACAACCGCCGGAAAAGCGGCAGGTGCAAAGGTAGGTTGGGATTTGGCACATGGCGTTGGCAATGTAGAATTAAAACTGCACGATTGGAAGGCAGATTTTGCCGCTTGGTGCAGTTACAAATATATGAACAGCGGTCCAGGTAATGCCTCTGGTATCTATGTGCACGAACAATATTTGAACAGGACCGATATTCCCCGTTTTGAGGGCTGGTGGGGAACCAAAAAGGAAACCCGTTTTTTAATGAAACCCGTATTTGAACCTATGGAAAATGCGGATGCCTGGCAGATTAGCAATGCCCCCATACTTTCCGTTGCACCCTATTTGGCATCTTTGGAGCTATTTGAAGAAGTGGGTATGCCTGCCTTAATAGAAAAGAGGGAAAAGATAGTCGCCTATCTGGAGTTTGTTTTAAAGGAAATAGATGCTGAGGTCGATAGCTCATTTGAAATCATAACACCAAAGGAAAGGGGGTGCCAGTTGTCGGTTTTTCTACATGGAGAAGGAAAAGCTCTTTTCAATTATCTCATGGAAAATGGAGTAATAACCGATTGGCGCGAACCTAATGTCATTCGTTTGGCACCTGCACCTTTTTACTGCTCCTTTGAAGATATGTACCATTTTGGTCAAATCTTAAAACAAGGTATCCTCTCCAAATAGGCCATTCTTTTTTTGTAAAAAGCGTAATTTAAAATGCGATATTCGCATCTTGTAATTTAGTACAGTACCTTTCGTAACCTTCTTTTATAAAATGAAATCTTTACGCTTAATACTAACGAACGCGAACTATTTTGGTCCCTCTTGGGTGTTCGCGAGTTTGAATATTCTTTTTGGGACGTGGGCCATCTATATTCCGAAGGTCAAGGAGGCATTGGATATAGACAAATCGGAACTTGGTTTTGCTATTTTCTTTTTGTCGCTGGGCGTTTTTACCGTTTTTCCATTTGCTTCTACTTTGGTAAATAAGTTGGGCGTAGGTAAAGCTACTTTTTATGGGGTATTGTTGAGTTGTGCTGCGGCCATGTTACCCTTGTTGGCTCCAAACTACTACGCATTAATGGGTGCCCTATTTTTGTTCGGGGCTTCCAATGGGTTTACGGACATTTCCATGAATACCTTGGTGACAGAAGTTGAAAAGAAGGATAAAGTAAAATTTATGTCCTCCTCGCACGGATTTTTTAGTTTGGGTGGTGTGCTTGCTGGTTTAGGTAGTTTTCTTATCGGGCCTATAGGAAACCCAGCTTTGCATATGGGCTTGGCAGTGGCCTTGGTATTTATTGTGAATCTACTATTCTATAAAAAATATGTAACTATGACCGCGGCCCTGGTTGAAAAGGAAACCTTCAGTATAAAACTGTTTAAACCCTTATTATTGCTGGGACTTATTTCGTTTATAGCGATGGGAAGCGAAGGTGCCATTGTAGATTGGAGCGGCCTGTATCTAAAGGAAGTAAGTATAGCACCCGAAGCCTTATGGGGTGCGGGCTTTTTGGGATTTCAGATAACCATGACCCTAGGTCGTTTTATGGGCGATGCCGTAAGCGAGCGTCTAGGTTCTGTAAAGATTATTTCGTTGGGAACGGTGTTGGCGCTTTTGGGTTATGGGTTGGTGCTGACCGAAAGTACGTATCTGGCCATTGCAGGGTTTGCCTTGAGCGGATTGGGTTTTTCAGTTATGATACCTGAGGTGTTTCGAATAGGTGGGAACGTTAAAGGTGTAGATTCATCGCAAGGTATCGCATTTATCGCCGGTACCGGCTATGCTGGTTTTTTATGTGCCCCGCCCATATTGGGGTTTTTGGCAGAAACTTCAACCTTAAAAACCAGTTTTATTGCGCTTCTTTTTTGTGCAGTTTTTATTTTGGGAATTACTTTTGTGCTTAAAAAGAAAGAAAAAAAGGTTTGATAGGGTTACTGGAACTAGGTTCAAATAAGCCTTAAACTATAAAAAAACCCCTTTGAATGAACAAAAGGGTTTTCCGGGGTATATCTTTAAGAAACTATCAATCTACGGTTATCCCCGTAAAATAAAGTTTAAAGTTTCCTTCCTTCATTTTGTGCATGGTAGCAATAGTAAGTCCGTTGAAATCTTGATAGTCTTCCCAGCTTGTTACCATGTTGGGTTCTTCTTGATTTCCTTTTCTAAAGACCCATTCCTTAATAATAAAATCGTTTCCAAAGTAAAAATCATAGGCATCACCAGGGGTATACCCACCTTCGTTCCCGTAAACAATAGTTAGCTTTTGCATGGCCGTTTGTGACATTGGTGCTATCGAAGAAGCTTCATGCTCGTAGGAATAGCTGTTTTTGTCCCAAACCAGCTGGTAAGGCGCCAATAACCAGAATTTATCGTTGATAAAGCCGGCATCCGTTTTGGCAAGCACCGTATCCACGACTTTTCTATTGTATTGGATGGTGTCTTCCCGTGTCATAAAAGCAACATCGTTGCTTTTGGGTGTCCAAGACCAAGTACGCTCAAAATGTGAGTCTTCCCTGTCTACATTAAAGGTAAATTTAATGTTATTTACTTTTTTCCAATTAGCGAAGCCATTGGCATTCGCAATTTGTTCTGGAATGGTAATGGCTACAACGGGTTCTTCCACTTTTTCTATCTCCGTTTTTTGTTTCTCCTTACAACCAAAAAATAAGGTAAATGAGACGATGCCGACTAATAAAATCTTTTTCATAGGTGTTCAAATTTTGTGTAAAGATATCGATTACTGATTCTTTGACCTATTTTTGTTCGAGTCTAAAACCATCTGAGAGTGACCTTTTTAAGAAAATTGTGTCTTATCATCATAAATAACCAATTCAGACCCAAATTGGCCTCAGATGATCCTTATAAAGATATTTCCGACGAGGACCTTGTCCAGAAAATAGTAAACAAAAAAGATTCTATGATGTTCGGGGTGCTGT
Organism: uncultured Flavobacteriaceae bacterium; assembly: GCA_963697395.1. Classification (GTDB taxonomy): domain Bacteria; phylum Bacteroidota; class Bacteroidia; order Flavobacteriales; family Flavobacteriaceae; genus Maribacter. The sequence goes on along the minus strand of CAVONX010000002.1, from coordinate 231,271 downwards.
ATGATCGGTATTCCAAAATGGTCTATAATAAGTGCTACGGCTTTGCAAAATCCCAAAAAGAAGCAGAAGATTTAACACAAGATATTTTTTTGATGCTTTTTGTGAAACTAGGTTCCTTTAAGGGGAAGTCTAAATTTTCTACATGGTTATATTCCTTTACGTACAATTTTTGTGTAAATTATGTAAACAGGGACAAGGGCAGAAAGATAAGTGATAAAACAAATAGTATAGATGACAAAGAGTATAAACCATCCGTTGAAGTAACAGACGATAGTTTGTTAGAATTGCAGGTAGAAAAATTAAAACAAGCCCTTGAGCTCATTTTGCCTGAAGAAAAGACATTGCTGCTCCTAAAATATCAGGATGGGGTCTCCATTAGAGAATTGGAGTCTATTATGGAAATAAGCAGTAGTGCCATTAAAATGAGACTAAAAAGAGCGAAAGCTAGAGTAATAGAAACCTATAATTCTTTACCCTAAATGTCAGAAAAGAATACAAATCCTTTTATAAGAATTCAGGGAGATCTTAAGGATGTTCCTCCAGAGCTACGTCAAAAAGTAATGAACGATGTGGCTATGGCGAAGCTTATAATGGAAATGGCTAACCTATTTACTAAAGATTATGCTTCTTTAATTGCAGGACTTTTGAAAACCACTACTAAAAACAAATAATTGTACAATGAAAACACTTAGTGAATTACAGGATACCCTAGTGGAGAGTTTTGGTGGGTTGTTGTCATCCGTTACCCATATGGTACCACAGATAATATTGGGGCTACTTGGTTTGCTTATTGCCTGGTTGCTAATAAAACTGGTTCTTTTTATTCTTAAACGCATGCTAAAGGCGGCAAAGATAGATGTGTTGTCCCAACGGGTGGCCGACGCAAAGTTGTTCGGGGACAAACAATTATCCATAGATCTGCTAAAAGTAATTTTGAATTCGGTAAAAGTATTGCTGATATTACTGTTTACGGTGGTGTTGGCTCAACTATTGGGGCTACAAGCTATTTCTGACGCCATTTACTCCCTTTTTGGATACTTGCCTACCTTAATAAGCGCATTACTTATCCTGGTAGGTGGCCTTTATCTTGCAACCATTGTAAAAAAGGCGGTAGTACAATTAATGGAGTCTATGGGAGTTGGGGGGATTAAGATGGTCAGTGGTGCTATTTTTTACCTGATAACCTTTTTTGTATCCATTACTGCGTTAAACCAAGCTGGGGTAGAAACGGAAATCATCACTAGTAATTTCAGCCTTGTTTTAGGGGCTTTCTTGTTGGCTTTTTCCTTGGCTCTAGGATTAGGTTCAAAGGAAATTGTAGGGGATCTATTGCGAACGTTTTATACCCGGAAAATATACGAGGTCGGGGATAGTATCAGATTTAAGGATATAGAAGGAAAAATAGAAGCAATAGACCATATTTCCATTGTCGTAAAAACCAAAAAGGGCAAAATCGTAATACCGATTAAAAAAATTACCGAGAGCACGGTCGAGCTGGACGACTAAGGTTTTTTCCTAAAGCAGACACAAGAGATTATTCCCTTATGAATTATTTCACTAATTTTGACATTCAAAAATCAAATAATATATGAGCTCTAAAAAAGGAAAGATACAGGAGACTATTGACGAAAAAATGCTTGAGGAAAGAAAAGTATTTCTATGGGGCATGGTAGATGATGAGTCCGCTAAACATGTGATAGACAGGCTTATGTACTTGGATATGCAGAACAACAAAGAAATTCAGTTATATATTAATAGTCCAGGCGGTTACGTAACTTCTGGTTTTGCCATGTACGATACCATTAAGGCCTTAAAGAGTCCGGTTTCCACTATCTGTACCGGTTTGGCAGCCTCTATGGGATCTATTTTATTATCTGTTGGAAAAAAAGGAAGACGTTTTATACAGCCACATGCCCAAGTTATGATACATCAACCCAGCGGCGGTGCTAGGGGACAGGCTTCGAATATAGAAATACAGGCAAAAGAAATTATTAAGACCAAAGAATTAAGTGCAAAGATTCTCGCTGACAATTGCGGACAGGAATTTGAAAAGGTACTTAGGGATTTTGATAGGGATTTTTGGATGAATGCCCAAGAATCTATTGAATATGGCATCGTAGATGGTATATTGGAATAAGAAAAACTTATTTGTATTAGCACAAAAACCTTTGCCTAGCAAAGGTTTTTGTGTTTTAGTAAAGGTCTTTTTTCCCTTTGCAATTGGACTATCCAATTTCTGTTTCTAAACATATCTTGAGATTTCGCCTTTTGGGTCTTTAGTTCAATTCTGTAGTTTGATTTCAATGATTATTAACTAAAAACTTCAGTAGATGACTTTATTTTAAGGCTATGTTGTTTCAAGGGGTGTGGTGTAAAGACAAGGATTAGAATGTCAGTATATAAAAGAACATTGTATCAGTGAATCCCTCTACCTAGCCCTTTGCTAAAGACTTTATAGGTTAGTGTAAGTGGCAAAGCAGTTGGTATTTTTATAGCAGCTGTACTTCCCAACATGCCAAGCACCTATTTGAATTAGAACGTATCCGGATGCATTATAATCTCTTGAGCACGTTCCTTTAAATTTTGCAATTCTTCCGGGTCTTTTTTATAGAGTAAGTTCATCATCATCGCCATGCGGTTATTGTTCTTAAAATACTCTTTTTTATCGTCCAAAAAATTCCAGTAGAGCGCGTTGAACGGACAGGCATTTTCGCCTAATTTCTCAGTGTGTTTGTAAGAACAGCTACCGCAGTAATTACTCATTTTATGAATGTAGTTTCCGCTGCTTACATAGGGTTTTGTAGCTACTATTCCACCATCCGCAAATTGACTCATACCTCGCGTATTCGTGATCTCCACCCATTCTATAGCGTCTATATAGACGCCTAAGTACCATTTATCTACTTCGTCCGGATTTACCTGTGTCAATAAGGCGTAATTACCGATAATCATGAGCCTTTGAATGTGATGTGCATAGGCGTCTGTAAGACTTTGGCCGATGGCGTGTTTAAGACAATTCATTTTGGTATTTCCTGTCCAGAAGAAGTCGGGCAGGGGATGGTGGTTTTCCAGTTTGTTCAAGTTTGCATATCCTGGCATTTCTTTCCAGTAAATACCTCGCATATACTCGCGCCAACCTAATATTTGCCGCACAAAACCCTCTACTTGGGAAATATCGATTCTGCCAGTATGTTTATAATAATGTTCTAAAACGGAATCTATGACCTCTTTTGGTGAAAGTATTTTGGCGTTCATGGCAAAGGACAGGCGAGAGTGGAAAAGGTACTTCTGTTGTGTATGCATGGCATCTTGGTAATCGCCAAAATGTACCAACAATTCTTCACAGAAGTAGTTGAGTACGGAAAGACATTCTGTCCTACTTACTGGCCAGGGGAAATTCGTATTGTCAATACTCCCAAAGGTTAGTACACCGGCATCTTTTATTTCTTGCACCAAGGCGGAAACATCTTTTTTAAAGTTGCGTTCCTCTGGTATTTCTGGTTGGCCTTTCCACTTATTTCGGTTGCTCTGATCATAATTCCATTTGCCGCCATCGGGTTGGCCGCTTACCATCATTACGTCATGTTTTTTACGCATCATTCTGTAAAAGGATTCCATTACCAGCTGTTTCTTACCTTTAAAGAACTTTTGCAATTCGTAGCGCTCCGTATAAAAATGTTCCGTGTCAACCACATTAGTCTCCACTCCTATATTTGCACTTATATGCTTTAACTGTTGGTCTAACCGATATTCGTCCGGTAGCTGATACTCAAACTTTTTAGCTTTCGTTTTCTGTATGTATTTCGTTATGAGTTGTTCTAAACCCTGTGGATTATCTTCATCAGAAATGTTTAGATAGATGAAGTTGTGTCCTTTTTCCGTTAAGTCTTTCGAAAAACTACGCATCCCTGAAAAGAAGGCCACAACTTTTTGAATATGGTGTTTTACATAATCGGTTTCCTGTCGCATTTCTGCCATAACATAGATTACATCGTCGTCTACGGTCTGGAACCAAGAATGTTTTTGGTTCAGCTGATCCCCTAATATGAGCCTAAGTGTTTTCATTATAATGTGTTAATTTCGGTAAAACTTATGTCTACAACAACATGATAGATTCTTTTTACAAAGTCGATTATGTTTGGATAGTACAATATGAAATAATTTTATTTAAAGTCTTATGACTAAATTAAAATAAGGATTCCTGTAACCACAAGCGCTGAAATTTCCCTTGCCCATCATACATCTCCGCTTGGCGTGCTATATTAAATTTTCGGTCGCGAGGGTCATTGCCCACACCGCTATTATACATCCAATTGCACCAATTGCTGTGCACATCATAATCTAAAAGCAGGCTTTCAAAATAGGCCGCTCCGTAGCGCCAATCTTGCTGCCATTCCTTGGCCCAGAAACTGGCCACATTTTGGCGGCCTCGGTTACTCATCCATCCTGTTAGGGACAATTCTTTCATATTGGCATTTACAAAAGGTTCTGGGGTGGATCCGGTTATCCATTTTTTCAATTTAGTTTCTGAAAACTCCCATTCGTAGTCTTTTTCTAAAATTCCGCCTCGCAAAAAAATGGCATTTCCGTGTTTTAAAGAGATATATTTGAAGAAGTCGCGCCAAATCAGCTCAAAAATAAGCCAGTAGGTATCCTGATTTTTGACTTCCTCTTTTTCAAAACGTTTTACTTCCCAATAGATAGTTCTTGGCGAGATACTACCATTGGCCAACCAAGCAGAAAGTTTAGAGCTGTAGTCTTTACCTACCAGTCCGTTTCTGGTTTTTTTATAGTAAGCTAGTTTTTTACTTTCCCAGAAATAATGCTGTATCCGTTCCAATGCCTGTTGCTCGCCACCCTTAAAAGGAAAGGCAGTTCTAGAATCCATTGTAAAATTAGCAAGACCTAAGGTTCGGAGTGACGGAATTTCGGTTTCCCTGTTTATGAAGTTGGACTTGGGCAGAGGTTGTGGAACGGGATGCAGCACTCTGACCGAGGTATATTTTTCACATTTTTTTCGGAACGCTGTAAATACTTGGGGTATGTCTGTGACAGAGGTATAAGGAATGTCCTTTGGATGAAACAGAAACTGCGAATACTGGTCCTCAAAATTTACTAGGGCAGGAACATTTGCAATGACGCCATCCTGTACTTCTGTTTCTTCCAACGTCCATTCTTTTTGTAAAAAAATGTTTTGGATTTGGTGTTCCTTAACAAGTTTTGGTATAATTACTTCTGGTATGTCTTGGTAAACCAACAAGTTAATATTCAATTGCTTCAAGGCCGACCTCAGTTCAACAATGGTTTCAATTAGAAATTGCGCCCGATAGTTTCCCGTTTTCTTGAAACCGAATTTACTTTCGTCAAAGTGTCTAGGGTCAAAACAATAGACGGCCAACACTTCATCGCCTTTACAAGCGTTTGTTAAGGAAGGATTGTCCGCTACCCGTAAGTCGTTCCTAAACCATACCAAATTTTTTATCATTGTTCTATTTTCGGGTTTGTATTTAAGTTCAAATACAGATTCAAAAATCAAGTTCCAAAAAAAAGTTATCCGCTTTACGCTTAAGGCTGAAAACGTTAGCTTCTAACTATTATCGGCAAGTATTCACTATTTCCCCCGCCTACATTTCTCGCTACAGTACTTGACCTGATTCCAATTCTTTTCCCATTTTTTACGCCAGTAAAAAGGGAGTCCACAAACTGGACAAACCTTACTGGGAAGGTTTAGTTTTTTATGCACCATCCAAAATGGATTTATTTGGTTCTTCTGGTCTTGCATAGGCCAAACGTTCTATTATTTTAGGTAGGGCATACCCGTCTATTCCAACGGCGCTTATCGTATTTACTTTGTCCAAATGCACCCACCCATCTGGGGAAATAATATCTTCTGGTAGATATATATGTTCAATGGCACCAATAATCAATAAACAACCATTTTCTTTAATTTCATATTCGTTGATGTACCTACATCCAATTCTAATGGCACTTTCGGCAACGTAAGGTGCCTCAAAACCATCTAGAAATACTTCAGTTAGGCCACTTTTATCAAACTCTGAAACAGTTTCATCATATTTTGCCGAGGTGTGATGTGCCTGCTCAATGATGCGTTCGGAAACTTGATTTACGGTGAAATAATGGGATGATTTAAAGTTGGAGTATGTATCTCGCTTCACGGTCAGTGGTCTCAGTATAAACCCTAGCATGGCAGGACTACTTCCTATATGTACTATAGAATTAAAGATGGCCAAATTGCTGTTTCCTTGTGGCGAAATAGTACCCAAAAGGTTACAGGATTTATATCCTGTGCAACTGTTGATTAAGTTGGCCCGGTATCGGTTTGGCAGTTCTATAAGTTGAGAAGAGTTAAAGTGTTTCAAGGTATTATAAATTGTTTATCAAAAATACACAAATCTTAAACAATTTTAATGAAAATTAGATGAATTCCCATTGAAATGCTATTCTTCTTTGGAGTTCTCGATCCGGTTATATTTGTTATTTTTACCTCCAAGTAAGAAATGGATTATAACCCTTGACGCATGTCACAACATAAAAAGAATATTGCCATAATAGGATCTGGTCTGGTGGGTTCCCTTCTCGCTATTTACCTGCGTAAACACGGACATGAAATCACTGTTTTTGACAGACGTCCAGATATAAGGAACATTGAGTTTTCTGGCCGATCCATAAATTTGGCCATGAGCAATAGAGGGTGGAATGCCCTACGGGAAGTGGGTATTGATAACGAGATACGGAAAATTGGCATTCCTTTGGACAAACGCGCCATGCATGTTGTAGGCCAACCAGAATATTATCAGAAATACGGCAAAGAGGGGGAGGCTATATGGTCTATTTCTAGAGGCGTGCTCAATAAAAAGATGATAGACCTGGCCGAAGACGCAGGGGTAGCATTCCGTTTTAATGAAAAAGTATGGGACGTTGATTTGCCCGATGCCAAAATTTACACAGGAGAAACTGAAAAAAGTGAGTGGCAAGAATATCAATACGATATGATATTTGGTTGTGACGGTGCTTTTTCAAGAGTGAGGCACAAAATGCAACGGCGCAGCAGGTTCGATTATTCCCAAGATTTTATTGATGTTGGCTATAAAGAATTGACCATACCGGCCAATGCAGATGGTAGCTATAAGTTGGACAAAAACTCCTTTCATATTTGGCCTAGGGGAAAATTTATGCTGATTGCCATGCCAAATTTAGACGGTAGCTTTACTTGTACGCTTTTCATGCCTTTTGAAGGGGAAGTTTCTTTTGAAAATATTAAAACAAAACAGCAGGCACAGGAATTCTTTGCTACCTATTTCCCTAATGTCATGCAGGTCATGGAGGATTTGCTGGAGGATTTCTTCAGAAACCCTACAAGTGCCATGGTAACCATGAAATGTTATCCATGGACCTATTGGGATAAGGTAGCCTTGGTGGGAGATTCCGCCCATGCCATTGTACCTTTTTACGGTCAGGGGATGAATGCTGGATTTGAGGATATTTTTGTCCTAAATCAGCTAATTGAAAAACACAAGAACGATTGGGAGACCATCTTTTCCGAATATCAAATAACAAGAAAGCCTAATGCGGATGCCATTGCTGAGTTGAGTTATCGCAACTTTATGGAAATGAGCAGTAAAACGGCAGATTCCAATTTTTTGCTTCAGAAAAAAATCGAAAAACGTTTTGCGGCAAAATATCCGGATAAGTGGATTCCGGCCTACAGCAGGGTTACGTTTTCAGATCGGCCCTATTCGGAAGCTTTGGCCCTTGGTGATGCCCAAGAGGAATTAATGCAACAGGTTATGAAAATGCCCAATATAGCCGAACTCTGGGATAGTGAAGAGGTAGAGCAGAGGATACTTGCCTTACTGGGCAAGTAGGCCTTCCCTTCTAAGTTTGCGTTCCCTTAAAAATAAGAATAGGGGAAAGGTAAAGGCAATAGCGATTAGAAAGGTAAATGGAATAATCAACCACCAGTATTTCATTTTTAACTTGCGCCCTTCATAAACCATCCAAATGAGAAAGGTGGTGGCTACGACACTTATGTCCGCGCTTATAGACTTTGCCGGAAGGGTCGTTACCGTTTGTGCTATGAAATTAGAAATAGAGGTGTCTTCTGTCTCCAAATAAAAGAGAGCATTAAAATACCAAGTAGCGCCAAGACCTATGATCGCTAATACTAGAAAGGTAATCTCTAAAGGGGTAAATTTTGGTTTCATGATGGGTCTAATAGGTTGGTTTATGAGAATTATACCTATGTTCCTTGATTTTTCAAGAGTTAAACGTCAATGGTTACTAGATTGCTGCCCTTTAGGTTGTGTTGGTGTGTTACCCTTCCAACGCATTTATAATTTCTAGAGGTTTAGCTTACTTTCAATTTTTTGGAATTTTCACATCAATTTTTCCATTTCCCTTTCATCTCAGACTTTCGCATGGGCATACCATCAATTAAACTAAAAAAAGCATCGGGAGGTATTTCAAAATCCTTTTTCAATTTTACGCCTCCATCTTTGCCGACAAGGATGACCCCTTTAAAATTTCTAGAAATAGATAAGGACGCAAAGACTTCTTCAGGAGAAAGTATCGGTCGCTCTCCGTTGGATAAAATTACTTCTTTGTTCGTGAGTTGAAAAAGCAAGATGTCCCGTTCCTCAAGTTCATCTGCCTTTTTTGAGAATAACATCAGTTGGGATTGCATCGCAGGTGTTTCCAGTGTTTCATCCACCATAAATATCAGACGGTTTTTCCATTGGTATTCCGATAAGTTTTGGGCATGGAGCATCGGGACAAGTATAAATAAAAGAATACTACCTATGATTTTTGAATACGGCATTTGGTTCTAAACTACATAAAAAAAGCCATCTATCAAAAATAGATGGCTTGAGCTTATTTTGTTTTCTCGCCTACAATTTAGCGAACATTTTTTGCATTTTCTCCGTTTCCTCATCCGCTAGGGCAGGATCCACTAAAATTCTACCACTATGTTCGTCTGTGATGATTTTCTTTCTTGAGGCAATTTCCACCTGAACCTGCGGTGGTATGGTAAAGAAAGAACCACCTGATGCACCTCTTTCAATAGGAACAACTGCCAAACCGTTCTTTACATTATGTCGGATTCTTGCATAAGCCTTTACCAAACGCTCCTCTATTTTTTCCTGATATTTAAGGGATTCTTCCAATAAGGCCTTTTCTTCTTTTTCCGTCTCCGCCAAAATAGCGTTCAATTCGCTTTTCTTATGCTTTAAGTGTGCCTCACGTTCTGTAAGACGCTCTTTTGTTTCAGAGATAACCGCCTTCTTCTGGTCGATCTGCACTTTGTATTCTTTAATATTCTTTTCGGCAAGTTGAATTTCTAGTTCTTGGAACTCCAATTCTTTACTAATAGAGTTGAATTCCCTACTGTTCCGAACGTTTTTCTGTTGTTCGGTATATTTTTTTATTAAGGCCTTGGCCTCATCAATAAGATTTTTCTTTGCTCCGATCTCAAAATTAATAGTTTCTAAATCGGTCTTCAATTTATCCATTCTAGTTTTTAGGCCAAGGACATCATCTTCCAAATCTTCAACTTCCAACGGTAGTTCGCCACGCACATTGCGTATTTCATCAACTCGGGAATCAATCAATTGCAAATCATATAATGCCCTTAATTTTGCTTCTACGGTCGACTCTTCTTTTTTTGCCATAATTTAAAAATAGGTAATGGGATTTGTTATACTTTCCGATAAACGGATTGCAAAATTAGGAATTTTTTTCGTAAGATAATCAACTAAAAGGTTTTTTGTAAACTGCTCAGTTTCAAAGTGTCCTATATCTGTAATAACCAGCTGGTTTTCTGCTTGGTAAAACTCGTGGTATTTTACATCTGCGGTAACAAAAATGTCTGCTCCGGCCGCTTTTGCAGCCCCAATGGCAAAAGCACCGCTCCCACCTACCACCGCTACTTTCTTAACGGGCTTGCTCCTAAGTTTGGAGTGGCGTACCACGGTAGCGTTCATTTTCTTTTTTAGGAGCGTTAGGAATGCTGTTTCCGACATGGGAGCTTCCAATTCCCCGATCATTCCCATCCCTATGTGCTGGTTTAGGTTTTCTAAAGTGGTAATCTCATAGGCCACCTCTTCATAAGGATGATGTTTTAGCAAAGATTGGATAACCTTATTTTCTATTGATTTAGGAAACGTTACACTAATTTTGGTCTCATTTTCATAATGAATGCTACCTATTTTCCCCTTAACGGGATTGGCGTTTTCACCCGCGGTAAAACTTCCAGTACCTTCAACGCTAAAGCTACAATCACTATAATTGCCAATAGATCCAGCTCCGGCCGCAAATAATTCCTTCTTTAGCTGGTTGCCATATGCTAAGGGTACATAGGTTACCAGTTTTTTTATAGTTCCCTTTTGTGGAATTAGAATCCTTGTATTTCCCAGACCTATGATTTCACATATTTTTGCATTTACACCGGTAAAGCAATTATCCAGAGCGGTGTGTATAGCATAGATAGCGATATCGTTCTTAATTGCTTTTAATACGGTCCGTTCCACATAATCTTTCCCCGTAATCCTTTTGAGACCGCTAAAAATTATAGGATGAAAGCTTATAATTAGGTTACAGTTTTTCGCTATGGCCTCCTCTATAACGTTTTCCAGAGTGTCTAGCGTCACCAGTATGCCGTTTACTTTCATATTGGCATCGCCTACAAGAAGGCCTACGTTGTCAAAACCCTCAGCGTAATCTAATGGAGCCATTTCCTCTAAAATACGAGCTACTGCGTTTACTGTCATTTTCCATAAAATATAAGGTTATCAAAGATAATTTATTATAATTTCGTTCCAATGCAACTGCTAAGAAAACTTCTTTTCCCCATCTCCCTGATTTATGGTTTGGTCGTATTTCTACGCAATAAGTTGTATGACTGGGGTATTTTCACCTCTATGTCTTTTTCAACAAGAACTATTTGTATCGGGAATTTGAGCGTAGGTGGCACAGGAAAGACACCTATGACCGAGTTGCTCATTCGTTCCTTATCCCCCCAGTATAAAGTGGCCATGCTGAGTAGGGGTTATAAAAGAAAATCATCCGGATTTGTGCTGGCGACCGATACAACGTCGGTTCAGGAACTAGGGGACGAGCCTTATCAGATTTTTACAAAATTCCCGAATAGTACCGTAGCTGTAGATGTAAATAGGCGCAATGGAATAAAGCATTTGGAGGCCAATATAAAGCCAGATGTTATTTTACTGGACGATGCTTTTCAGCATAGAAAAATAAAACCGGATTTTTCTATCCTACTCACAACATACGATAATCTTTATACGGATGATTGGTATCTGCCTACGGGCGATTTAAGGGATGCGAAGAATTCCGCGGAAAGGGCCGATTGTATTATTATTACCAAATGTCCCGAAACTTTGAGCGATACCGAACAAATCACCATACAGAAAAAAATTAGCCCAAAAGAGCATCAAATGGTATTGTATGCTTATTTGTCCTATGGTGATCGGGCATTTGGAGTACAGGGGAGCTTAACATTGGACGATTTTAAAGCTAAAAAGGTCACTTTGGTGACCGGTATTGCGAATCCGAAGCCCTTGGTGTCGTATTTGGAAAATAACGGGATTATTTTTGAGCATCTAGCCTTTAAAGACCATCACTTTTTTACCCAAAAAGAAATGGAACTTCTGAGGGGTAGAGAATGTATCCTAACTACTGAAAAGGATTATGTTAGGTTAAAGGAGGACTTGGAAAATCTGTACTTCCTTCCGGTGTCACACTCATTTTTTGGAGACGGGAATGCGTTTTTAGATAAACGGTTAGAACAGCTTATGAATCGCTAATTTTAGGTTTTTTGTCAAATATATTTTCACCGATTTTTTGATAGAACACCTCCGGTTTAAAAGGTTTGGTAACCACGTCGTTACACCCGGCTGCATAAAAGCTTTCTAAACTATCGTCAAGTGAAATGGCTGTTAGGGCTATTATTGGGGTTCGTTGGTCAAATTTTCGAATTTGTATAGTAGCTTCATCACCACTAATGCCCGGCATATGTATGTCCATTAAGATAGCGTCGTAGACATTTTCCTTGGCCAAGATTACCGCTTCCTCTCCGTTATTGGCAATGTCACTGGTAATCTCCTTTTTGGATAACATTTTTTTGGTAATTACTTGGTTGATCTTGTTATCTTCCACAATCAGGAGGTGTAGGCCTTTAAAATCATAATCTCGCTGGGTAATCTCAAAGCTGATATCGTCCGGCATGTCGTCCATGCTTTTCATGTTTATTTCAAATGAGAAGGTACTGCCTTCTCCAAGGGTACTTTCTAGTTTTATTTCACTGTTAAATAATCCCAATAGGCTTTTAACAATGGTAAGGCCAAGACCGGTGCCTCCATATTCCCTATTTATTTGAATGGAGCCTTGTTCAAAACCATCGAAGATACTTTTTTGTTTCTCTTTTGATATGCCTATACCGTTGTCCTTTACTTCAAAATAAATTCTGACATCCTCATTGCTTTTACTCAACATTTTTGCAGAGACTTTTACGCTACCGTTTTTCGTAAACTTTATAGAGTTACCAATTAAGTTCATGAATATCTGTGAGAGCTTTATGGGGTCGCTCATAAGGTGACCTGGTATGTTCGGATCGAATTCTAGGGTTAGTTTTGTCTGGTTCGCCCTTGCGCTTTGTTGTAGTGAATCTATGACCTCGTTAATTACTTTCCTTAAATTGAATTCCATGTTCAGCGGTTCCAATTTTTTAGCGTCTATTTTATTTATGTGCAGAATGTCATTGATAAAGTTCAACAAGTAATCTCCGGAAAACTTAAGTGCTTTAAGATGCTCTTTTTGATTTTCGGACGGGTTTTCCTCCAATAACAAATGTGTTAGGCCTGTAACTGCATATAAGGGTGTTCTAAGCTCGTGGCTAACTGTGGATAAAAAGTTTGTTTTGGCCTCCATAGCCTGTACGGCTCCATCCCTTGCTATCTGGAGCTCCTTGTTCTTAGTTTGTAGCAAGTCGTTGGTTTTCAGCTTAATTTGATTGTTTCGGTATAAAGAAACAGCCAATAAAGAAATAATAGTAAGGAAGGCAGAGGTGAGGATAGCGGTAATCTCCGATCTATTTTGGGATTCCGTCAGTTCCTCATTTTTAGCTTCCAGACCAACAATCTGTTTGGTTTTTATGTCGTCACGAATTTGATCGGCCGTTTTAGCTTCTACTTTTAATTTTTCAACGTTAAAGACAGAATCATTGATTTTAAGAAGGTTTTGACTTTTAGAAAACGCATTCTCATAAAGCCCAAGTTGTTCGTAAACGGTTATCAACAATTCATTAGCTTGTTTGGCCTCCACGAAAAAGCCATTGTCTCTTGCCAATTTTAGAGCGGATTCTGCATTTTTTGCACTAGTGTTGAGTTCTACTTTTTTTAGATGAAGTTCCGCAAGTCCTAAATATGCTTTTGTAGCCAAATAGTCCTTTTCATAAATATCTGTATTTACGACAAGCGAGTTAAAATTCTTCGTTGCACTATCGTATTTTTCGAGGTTTAGAAATACTTTACCTTCTGCCAATAATATATTATTAAAAAAATTTCTATCGTTATTCAATTGTTTTGCTTTTTCCAACATGGAGAGTGCTTGGAAATTTTGGTCGCTTCGATAAAGTAAAAGGGCTTCAATATATTTGTGTATGGCATCGCCATATGGGTAGGCAATATCTTTTAAAAGTACGCTGGCCCTGTCCCAATAAAATTGGGTATCGCCTTCGCGATTTAGCTTTAAGTAAAGTATAGATAGTTCGTGATACGAGTCTATGAGTGATTTTACATCGTCGTTTTTCTCCGCCTCGGCTGCAGCTCTATCCAAGGTTTCTAGTGCTTGGTCTATTTTGTTCTCGTTTCTAAGTTTACGTGCTTCGTTTAGCAAAGGCGCCACATCCTGGTAGACGTCCGTTTCCTGCCCATAGGAGAGCAGGCCAAAACCTATGTATAGGAACAGCACTGCAAAATGCTTATATAGAAATGAAAGATTCAAATAAACTGTTTATTGCTCATATAATTGATGAGGTCTATAATTCTGCTGCTATAACCGGTTTCGTTATCGTACCAACCTATAATCTTCACCATTTTACCGATTACCGATGTCATCTGGGAATCAAACGTACAAGAATGATAACTATTGTTTATATCTATCGATACTATTGGGTCTTCGGTGTAAAAAAGAATGTTTTTTAGCTCCTTATTTGCCGCTTTCTCAAAAGTATCGTTAATTTCCCGGATACTGGTATTCTTTCTAACATTGAAGGTAATATCTGTCAAAGAACCATTTGCAACCGGTACCCTAATGCCACAACCTCCAATGACATCTGCCAGTTCGGGAAATATACGGGTAAGGGCTTTGGCCGCGCCGGTAGTAGTAGGAATAATGGATTGCCCAGCTGCCCTCGCCCGTCTTAGGTCCTTATGGGGCTGGTCATGTAGGCTCTGATCGCTAGTGTAGGAATGTATGGTGGTAATGTAAGCTTGCTCTATGCCGCAAAGATCATTGATTACCTTAATCATTGGCGCGGCATTATTGGTGGTACAAGAGGCATTGGAAATAATGTCGTCTTCCTCTGATAGGATTTGCTCGTTTATGCCATAAACAATCATTTTAATGTCTTCCTCGGCGGGCGGGACGCACAAAATGACTTTTTTTGTTCCATTTTTTAAATGGACTTCCAGATCTGCCCTAGTTTTGAATTTACCTGTGCATTCCACTACCACGTCCACATTTTTAGTGCTCCAATCCAATGTTTTTGGATGCGCTTCGTTGGTAAGCAAAACGGGACGGCCGTCTACAATAATATGTTTTTCATCAAAGCCGATTTTTTTTTGGGAAACCCCATGTATGCTATCGTACTTTAATAAATGGGACAAGGTCCTGGTATCTGCCAAGTCGTTTATGGCAACAACGTTAATATTGGGATGCTCCAGCGACAATCTAAAAAAAGTTCTACCTATTCTTCCAAATCCATTGATTCCTACATTTATCTTATTCATGGTTTGGCATTGGCTTTTAGTCCTTTTTGCGATTCTTAGTTAGTAAAGTAACAGAAACCTGTTATGATATGGGAATCTTTTTCAGTTCGATATAACTAATTAAAGTATGTGCTTGTGTGCCTTGTATGAAGAACGAACCAAAGCCCCGCTTTCTACATGTCTAAAGCCCATTTCCAAACCTATGTCCTCGTATTTTTTAAACTGCTCCGGTGTTATAAATTCCTTTACGGGCAAATGTTTTTTAGAGGGTTGTAGGTACTGCCCAATTGTAACAACATCCACATTTGCATCTCGCAAATCGCCTAAGGTGGTTATAACCTCTTCTTCCAATTCCCCAAGACCCAACATAATACCCGATTTGGTCCTATTAATTCCTTTGTCCTTTAAATATCGCAGTACCTCTAGGCTGCGTTCGTATTTAGCCTGTATTCGTACTTCTCGCGTTAGTCTTTTAACGGTTTCCATGTTGTGGGAAACCACTTCTGGGGCAACTTCTATAATTCGGTCCAAGTGTTTTTCTATGCCTTGAAAATCTGGGATGAGGGTTTCCAAAGTCGTTTCGGGATTCATTCTTCGAATGGCTTTAACGGTTTCTGCCCAAATAATGGAACCCATATCCTTAAGGTCGTCACGGTCTACGGAGGTAACGACAGCGTGTTTAATACCCATAATTTTTATGGACCGCGCCACTTTTTCCGGTTCTGCCCAGTCCACATCTTCCGGTCTTCCCGTCTTTACTCCGCAAAAACCGCAGGAACGCGTGCAAACGTTGCCCAGTATCATAAAGGTTGCCGTCCCTTCTCCCCAACATTCCCCCATATTAGGGCAGCTACCACTGGTACAGATGGTGTGCAGGTCATATTTTTCTACAAGACCTCGTAACTGGGTGTATTTTTTACCGGTAGGAAGTTTTACTCGTAACCATTTTGGTTTGCCTTTTGGGGGAGCTATATTTTCTTTTTCTGCTACGGACATGCCTTATTTTTTTTCAAATATACGAACTAAATCATGTATTAGCGCTGTTTGTAAATCTTCACTTTAGGGTTTTTACCATGGGAAATAAGGCTATTTTCGACTAGTTCCTCGTCAATTTTTAGAGGCTATAATTTCAGCCAGTAGCTTTTTGGCTCGGAGTAATTTTACCTTTACGTTGTTGATAGGTTCTTTTAGTTTTTCGGCAATATCCGCATAACTAAGTTCATTAAAATATCTAAGGTTGATGACTTCTTGGTAATGGGGTTTCAATTTTTTTATATCCTTAAGTAAATCGGCCAAGTTTTGTTCCTGTATTAATTGGTCTTCCATTGATGGCGCATCGTCCAACATTTTTTTTATGGCTTCCCCATTCCCTCTAGCGTCCAGAATACTTCTTTTCCTCTTGCGTACAAGATCTATGTGTATGTTCTTGGAAATGGCAATGAGCCAAGTCTTAAAAACGTAGGTTTCGTTATAGGTATGGATTTTATCAAAAGCCTTAGAAAAGGTCTGGATGGTAATGTCCTCGGCATCGTTTTCATTTTCGGTGCGCGTTAATTGGAAACCGTAAACATCGTTCCAAAATGTATCCAATAAACGGCTAAAAGCGATTTGATTGCCCAATTTGGCTTTGTTGATGGTTTCCGCTATAGCATCGATATTGTTCAAATTACCTTAATATCATTAATTTGGTTACTAGTACACTAAATGCTATTTAGAGAATGCCGTCGTTTTTGCAATCCTGTTCACTAGGAAGTTTTCCGCACATGCCACAAGCTTCGCCATCTTGGTTTAGAAACGGACTCTGACTGGCGCAGGTTCCGGCAAATTTGCCGTCTTTTTTGGCCCATATTTTTATGGCAATACCTAAAAAAGCGAGGCCTAGAAGTGCAATGGTAAGTAATACTAGTTTCATCTTTAGAGCGATTTAATTGCCAATATATACCTGATTGTAAATACGCCGTGATATCGGCATAGTTTAAAATAAAGGACCTATTTGTGCATATTCAATTCAAAATCACATCAAAGATATAAAAATAAAGCCCCAATAAAGGGGCTTTAGTAATACTTTAATATGGTAAGGTTAATATGAAATATTAGCTACAATATTTTCTACCGTAGGATTTTCGTTTCCACCTTTTGGTTCTATTGTAATATAGCCAACGGCGTTTTTAGCATAAGGCAAAGCCATTAAATTTTCATTATTTGTGGCTTGTTCAAGAATACCCAAATTCAGCATTTCTCCGTTAACCTCTGCCCACATCTGAAAACACTGGTCTTCTGGAAGGTTTGGTAATTTTTTTACGTTGATATAGGATAATTTCTTCACAGGGTTTATGTAAGCAACGGCCTTTAGCTCCTTTGCCTTTGTATTGCCGTTTACATTATATCTCTTGGTTTGTGGATTGTTAAGAACGATAAACTGGTTTCTAACATCTTCCAGTTGTTGTTTCATGTTCTCCTCTAACAATTTTATTTTATTGCTTACCATAGTATTTTCCTCTTGGAGGCTCTGGTTTTGATCCCAAAAGAAAAAAGAAGCAGTGGCGAATAGTACAGCAATAAAGCTGGCTGCCATGGCGTACCTAAAGAACTTTTTCCTTCCAGCCTTTTCGGAACGTATTCTAGCAACAATTTTCTCTTTAAGCCCGTTTGGGGTTTCAACGGCATACAATTTTGCGTAGGACTCCAAGTTGTCTTGAAGTTCGTTGTACACTTTTCTAACTTCAGGGTACATGGCAATATAGCGCTCTGCCTGCAAGGTTTCAAGTTCGGTAGTGTCTTCCAATAGGTAGCGCTCCAAGACGTCCGAATCTAAGAATGTTTTTATTTTTTCTATCATAACAGTAAATTTAGTAGCAGTGTCACAAGTGCCGGGCCATATATTTTACGGAGTTCCCTAAGTCCAATCTTAAGTCGGGATTTTATTGTTCCCAAGGGAATATCCAACTCGTCGCTAGCTTCTTGTTGGGTCATTCCTTGGAAAAATAATGCGTCCAAGACTATTCTGTACTTATCCTCTATTTTATCCAAATGTTCTTGGACATCCATAAGTTCCGGTCTCGTACTCTCGACACCTATCGTATATACGTCCGAAACATCCATTTGGATTTCCTTATCTGTTTTTGTGTTTGCGCTTCTTAGTTTATCAATGGCTGTGTTTCTTGTGATACGAAAAAGCCAAGTAAATAATTTGGCTTTAGAAGGATCGTAGGAGTCCGCTTTCTTCCAGATTTTAACAAAACTTTCTTGAAGCACATCTTGGGCAAGATCGTCGCTACGAACCACTTTTTTGGCTACACCCAACAAGGTGTCGCCATAGTTGTCATATAAAAGCGAAATAGCCTTATCGTTTCGCTCCTGTAATAGTTCAACAATATGTTTTTCAAGTAGTGTGCTCATAGACAACAGCTAAACTTTTTTGGGGTACAAACATCCAAACAGCTCCATAGCTGCGTATATGCCTTAAACGCTAATTTATAAAATTGATTGTGAAATAGCGTTATCTGAAAATATATAAAGTTTGAGTGTGCAGCTGGTAACTGCCACTTGTTTATTGGTTAGTTTGGTTTGGTATAGCCCTCGCGATTTTATTGCGAGGGCTATTTTATTAGGTTGACTTCCGGCGTAATAGCAATCTTAAATTTATCTTCTACAGCAGCAATTATTTTTTTTGCGAGGTCCATAATCTCTTTTCCTGAGGCATTTCCATAATTTACAAGAACAAGGGCTTGTTTGCTGTGTACACCTGCGTCTCCAAAGCGTTTTCCCTTAAATCCGCATTGCTCTATTAGCCAACCAGCGGGAATTTTATATTCAGTTTCCGAAATTTTAAAGAACGGCGCGGCCTGGTTTTCCAGCATGAATTGTTCAAAATCGGCTTTGCCTATAATAGGGTTTTTAAAGAAACTGCCGCTATTGCCTAGTTCCTTAGGGTTAGGTAATTTACTATTTCTTATGGCTATAACGGCATTTGAAATGTCTTTTATCGTAGGACTTTGGATTTTTTTCTTTGCCAGTTCAGTTTCAATAGCGCCGTAACTAGTATTGAGCACGTGGTTTTTTTTAGTCAGCTTAAACGTAACACTTGTAATAACATATTGATCCTTGCCTTCATTTTTAAAATAGGATTCCCTGTACCCAAAATCACAATCGGTTTTGGAGAAAGTTTTTAGTTCTCCGGTTTCTCTACATATGGCCTCACAGCTCACAAAACGATCCTTTAGTTCAACGCCATAGGCTCCAATATTCTGTATGGGTGCCGTTCCGGTATTACCAGGGATAAGCGACATGTTTTCCAGGCCACCGTAGCCTTGGTCTATGGTCCATAAAACAAGTTCGTGCCAGTTTTCGCCCCCCATTACTTTTAGAAGGACAAAATCTTCATCTTCAGATATCACTGTTCTGCCTTTTATGGCAATATGAACGACCAAAGCGTTTATATTGGTGGTCAAGAGCATATTGCTGCCACCTCCCAAAATAAATTTAGTCTGGAATTCATCGCCCTGTAAGATTTCCCGAAGTCCTTCAATAGAATCGGCCTGCACAAAAAATTTGGCTTTTGCATCAATACCAAAAGTGTTGTAGGTTTTAAGGGAAAAATCTTTTTTGATTTCCATTAGCCTATGTAGCTTTTAAGGGCTTCACCTAGAATAGCAACCGCTCGTTTTAAACTGTCCTGATCAAGGACGTACGCAATACGAATTTGATTTTTACCTAGACCAGGAGTTGCGTAAAAACCTCCTGCCGGTGCTACCATAACGGTTTCGTTGTTTACCCTAAAATCTTCCAAAAGCCATTGCGCAAAGTCATCCGCATCGCTAATAGGAAGTTCTACTATACAATAGAACGCACCTTGGGGTTTGGCCACTTTAATCCCTTCTATTTTTTCAAGCTCGGCAACAAGTAAATCCCTTCGTTGTAGGTATTCTGTTTTTACGTCATCAAAGTAACTTTGAGGTGTGTCCAAGGCTGCCTCGGCAGCTATTTGGGCATAGGTAGGAGGAGAGAGCCGCGCCTGACCGAATTTTAGGGCGGTTGCAATCACTTCCTTGTTTTTGCAAACCATAAACCCGACCCTAGCACCACACATGCTATATCTTTTAGAAACTGAGTCTATAATAATGGCGTAATCGTCCAAACCTTCTTCCTGTAGAATGGAGTAGTGCTCCTTATTATCATAAGTAAATTCCCTGTACACCTCGTCCGCTATAAGGAAAAGGTCGTGTTTTTTAACAATAGCGGCCAATTGTTGAATTTCTTCCTTACTGTATAAATATCCTGTGGGGTTTCCGGGGTTGCAAATAAGTATGGCTTTGGTCCTTGGTGTTATGAGTTTTTCAAATTCCGCTATAGGTGGTAGCGCAAAATTGTCCTCTAATTTAGAGATAACAGGAACTACCTTAACACCGTTCGCAATGGCAAAACCATTGTAATTGGCATAAAAAGGTTCCGGTATAATAATTTCATCATCCGTATCTGCAATAGTGCCCATGGCAAAAGATAGGGCTTCCGACCCACCTGTGGTTACGATAATATCACTTGCCCTTACAAGAATATGGTGCTTGGCGTAGTAATCCGCCACTTTTTCCCGAAAGGTTTCGGACCCTTCGGTTCTGCTATATTCCAATACCGTTAAGGTATTGTTCTTTACGGCATCCAAAGCTATTTGAGGTGTTTTTATATCGGGTTGTCCAATGTTGAGATGAATGACCTTTACTCCTTTTTTTTTTGCGTTTTCAGCAAAAGGCACCAACTTTCTAATGGGGGATTGGGGCATGGAAAGCCCTTTTTGAGACACGGATGGCATAGACTACTATTTTGTACAAAAGTGATAAATCATTGGCGATATTACAACTGATGCTTGTTTTATTTACCAAGATGGTTTGTGTTAAATTATTTGATTGAACCAATTAAAATCGTAATTTATGTATGTATAAGATGTTAATTTTTAGTTAGTTGAATAGAATTCGTGTCTTTTTATCAGTATTTTTTTTCTGCGTGCATGGTGTTTTTTACGCGCAGCACTACCTCTTGCCCGAAGGTCAGAAGACTGAGAAAATCAAATTTCAACTTATTAACAATCTTATTATTGTGCCGCTACAGGTAAATGGTACACCTCTTTCCTTTGTATTAGATACGGGTGTTAATAAGCCTATTCTTTTTAATCTTAGCCATCGGGACTCAGTTCAATTGAATAATGTGGCGGAAGTTAGTATTAATGGATTGGGTGATGGAGATGCTGTAAATGCCTTAAGTTCCAGCGGAAATTCATTTCGGTTGGGGGCTCTTGAAAATGTTTCACAGCAGTTATACGTAGTGATGGATGCCGGTATCAATTTCTCTCCAAGTTTGGGTATACCTGTTCACGGAATCATAGGGTTCGATTTGTTTAGGGACCTTGTAGTGGAAATCAACTATGGTAAAAGGATGATCAAGTTTCACGACCCAAAGAAGTATAAACATAAACTACGTCTAAATACCGAAATGCTAGACATATCCTTGAAAGGTAGTAAAGCATACTTGAATGCTGCCGTGGCAATAGATAATAACGAAATGGTACCCGTGAAAATGTTATTGGATACCGGGAGCAGTGACGCCATTTGGCTTTTTGAAAATGATAGTATCCTTCCGCCAAAACACAGTTACGAAGATTATTTGGGAAAAGGTCTTGGCGGTGATATTTATGGGAAACGTTCACGGGTGAAAAAAATTAAAATCGGCAGTTTTGTCCTGGACGATGCCAAAGCCGCTTTTCCAAATATGTCGGTTTTTAATCGGATAAAGGATTTAGGCGACAGAAACGGTAGTTTGGGAGGGGAATTGTTAAAACGCTTTAATTTTGTTTTTGATTATCCTAATGAAAGAATTTTGATTAAAAAGAATAGTAATTTTAAACTAGACTTTCAATATAACGTTAGCGGTATAGATTTACAACATGCCGGAGTGCGCTACGTTTCGGAACACATTAATTCTAACAACTCCGCCTCTACACTTAAGGCAAGCTATGGTAATGTGCAACTAATGTTGGAGGGCAGCTCTAGATTAAGTTTGGTGCCAGAGATTATCGTTTCAGGTATTCGTGCCGGTAGTCCCGCTTATTCTTCGGGCTTAATGGAAGGTGATGTAATCCTAGCCGTGAACGGAAAAAAGATTCATCGTTATAAGTTACAAGAGATTTTACAGATGTTAAACGATAAAAAGGACAAGCCTGTGAAAGTATTGGTTACAAGATTTAATAAAGACCTGCTTTTTAGTTTTGTATTAAAAGATTCGTTTAAATAAAAAAGACCCGAAATTTTCGGGTCTCTCTTTAAATATGATGTGCTACTATATTATTTAGCACCTGTACCTTTAACTTCTCCTTTTATTTTAAGGACTTTGGTAGGAGTATCTGCATTTGATATAACTGTTATGGCCTTTCTGATAGGACCCACACGGTTTGTGTCGTATTTTACTTGAATTTCGCCAGTTTTACCGGGCATAATTGGATCTTCCGGCTTTTTAGGAATAGTGCATCCACAACTAGAGCGAACATCGCTTATAATCAATGGAGCTTTACCGGTATTGGTAAATTCAAATACACGTACACCATCGTCTCCTTTAGAGATTTCGCCATAATCTACCGTTTCGGTTTTAAACTCTATTTTGGCCCCAACATCTTGTGCGGTAAGGCTAAATCCTAATAATCCTACAAATAAGAATAGTACTAGTTTTTTCATTTTTTTAAATTTAAGGGATGTCAAACTTAATTCTTTTCAGAACAACTTCAAAATCCTTTTGTTATACTCTAACGTTACTTATTTTTGTTTCGTATTTCAAATAAGGGAAAAAAGGTAATAATCGATTGATTACAATTTCTTTTTCGCTTTATTTTTTAATACCTGTCAACCAAGTAATTATCAAAAACTATTCCAATTATGGAGATTCCATCTCAATACGACCCACAAAAGGTAGAAGGCAAATGGTACGAATACTGGATGAGAAATGGATTTTTTCATTCCATACCAGATGAAAGGGAGCCTTATACCATTGTAATTCCACCACCAAATGTAACCGGTATACTGCATATGGGCCATATGCTTAACAATACCATACAGGATGTTTTGATCAGAAAAGCGCGCCTACAGGGCAAAAATGCCTGTTGGGTGCCCGGTACAGATCATGCATCCATTGCTACGGAGGCTAAGGTAGTGGCCAAGCTTAAGGAGCAAGGTATCAACAAAGCGGACCTGACCAGGGAAGACTTTTTGATGTACGCGTGGGAATGGAAAGAAGAATATGGAGGCGTAATCTTGGAGCAGCTTAAAAAGTTGGGCTGTTCCTGCGATTGGGAAAGAACAAAATTTACCATGGATGACGATATGTCAGCCTCTGTCATAAAGGTATTTGTAAAGTTATTTGATAAAGGTTTGATTTACAGGGGTCACCGCATGGTTAATTGGGATCCTGAGGCAAAAACAACGCTATCGGACGAAGAGGTAATCTACGAGGAAAAACAGGGATTATTATATTACGTGGCCTATAAAATCGAAGGTTCGAATGAAAAAGTAACGATTGCTACCACGAGGCCCGAAACCATACTGGGAGACACCGCCATTTGCATCAATCCTAATGACGAGCGATTTCAGCATCTAAAAGGGAAAAATGTAATTGTTCCCATTTGCGATAGGCTAATTCCTATTATAGCGGATGAGTACGTGGATATGGAGTTTGGTACGGGTTGCCTTAAAGTAACGCCTGCCCACGATGTAAACGATAAGGCGCTGGGCGAAAAACATCAGTTGGAAACCATAGATATTTTCAACGATGACGCTACGTTAAATACTTTTGGACTGCATTACCAAGGTAAGGATAGGTTTGTTGTCCGAAAGGAAATTTCCAAGGAACTGGAGGAAAAGGGCTATTTGGTAAAGACCGAAGCCTATATAAATAAGGTAGGAACTTCTGAACGTACCAAGGCGGTAATTGAGCCCAAGTTGTCCGATCAATGGTTCCTCAAAATGGAGGATTTGGCAAAACCGGCACTAGAGGCCGTGATGGAAACTGGCGATGTAAAATTATATCCTAAAAAGTTTGAAAATACCTATCGCCATTGGATGGAAAATGTTAGGGATTGGAACATTTCCCGACAATTATGGTGGGGACAGCAGATTCCTGCCTATTATTATGGCGATGGTCAAAATGATTTTGTAGTTGCCGAAACCCAAACCGAGGCACTTATCAAAGCTCAGAATGCCATTTTTGCGAAGGGAGAACAACGCACTTTGACCGTGGCAGATCTGCGACAGGATGCGGATGTACTGGACACCTGGTTTTCGTCTTGGCTATGGCCCATGAGCGTGTTTGGTGGTATTTTAGAACCTGATAATGAAGAGATTAACTACTACTATCCCACAAACGATTTGGTAACCGGTCCGGATATTATCTTCTTTTGGGTGGCACGTATGATCGTGGCCGGATACGAGTTTAGAGGTGAGCGGCCCTTTGAGAACGTCTATTTTACAGGATTGGTCCGAGATAAGCAGCGTAGGAAAATGAGCAAGTCGCTCGGAAATTCTCCCGATGCCCTAAAGCTTATGGAAGATTACGGCGCGGACGGCGTTCGTGTGGGCTTGTTATTGAGTTCCGCGGCAGGTAACGATCTTATGTTCGATGAGGATTTATGTCAGCAGGGTAAAAACTTCGCCAATAAAATATGGAACGGCTTCCGTTTGCTCAAAGGATGGGAAGTGGCAAATCTGCCGCAACCCGAGGCTTCTAAGTTGGTATTGGAATGGTATAATTCCAAATTCAATGAGACTTTGTTGGCTATTGAAGACCACTTTAGCAAGTACCGTATTTCAGATGCGCTAATGGCTATCTACAAATTGGTCTGGGACGATTATAGCTCTTGGTTGCTAGAAGTTGTGAAACCGGCCTACCAACAGCCAATAGATAAAACTACTTTTGATGCCGTAATAGCATTGTGCGAGAAAAACCTAAAACTACTGCATCCGTTTATGCCGTTTTTGACCGAGGAGGTTTGGCAGCATATATCTAAAAGGGAGGCCAAAGAAGCCTTAGTCGTTGCACAATGGCCTAAAGCAGACAACGTGGATATGTCCCTTATCAGGGAATTTGAATTTGTACAGGAGGTCATTGCCGGTGTACGCACCATACGAAAGGAAAAAAATATACCCATGAAAGAGGTTTTGGAACTCTCTTTATTGAACCAGGAAAAAACGGATGCCAAATGGGATGTTGTGATAGCAAAATTGACTAATATAGGCACCATTTCATATCTAGATACTCCGCTAGAAGGGGCATTGACTTTTAGGGTAAAAAGTAACGAATATTTTGTACCCATGGTAGGAGCCATAGATGTTGAAGCCGAAATCCTAAAGATTACAGAGGAACTGGAATATACCCGTGGTTTTCTAACATTGGTGCAAAACAAGCTTTCGAACGAGCGCTTCGTGAACAACGCACCGGAGCAGGTGGTAGGTATTGAGAAGAAAAAAGCTGCAGATGCCGAGGCCAAGATAGAGACCTTGGAAAAGAGTTTGGCAAGTTTGAGATAATTGGAATTACATTTTAAATCATTGAAAATTTTTTAAAGAGTATCTATGAACTTGTTTCATAAATAATTTAAAACCCGTTAGGCGATTTTAAAATAAATTCTTTTCTTTGTTTAAAATCATTCTAAATAATGTCAAAACAACGCGAAGTATCCAATAAGATAAGAACCTATCACCGTTATCTTGGTTTCTTTTTGGCAGGTATTATGGCCATGTATTCCATTAGTGGTATTGTCCTAATTTTTAGGGATACAGATTTCCTTAAGAAAGAGAGGCTTTACGAGAAAGTCCTTACACCTGGTTTGGATGCCGAGACCGTTGGCACGGCAATCAAAATTAAGAACCTAAAATTTGATAAGGTCGAAGGGTCTACCGCTATCTTTAAGGATGGTAATTATAATTTGGAAACGGGTGAAGTAGCGTATACAAGGAAAGCTCTGCCCTTGGTTCTGGATAAAATGACAGGTTTACACAAGGCTAAATCTGCAGACCCTTTATATGTTTTGAATATCTTTTTTGGTTTGTCCTTATTATTTTTCGTGATTTCTTCCTTTTGGATGTTCTTGCCGGGGACCACAATTTTCAAAAAGGGAATTTATTTTTCGCTTGCTGGAATGGCCTTGGTCTTTATCCTACTCTTTGTGTAAGTTGGTTTCACCGGAAATGGGAAGATTTTCAACTTAAGACAGGTATGTTCCTTTATTTGTGAGGAGTAGCTGCTTTTAAGTGTTAGTTTTGAGGACTAATATCACTTATTCCTGCTATGAATTCCCGAAACACCATAGTTGTAAGTTTGGACTAAGTACTGGTTTTGTTCATATTTTGAACCTTTATTTCTTTAGTTCATCCCAAATAAGTCCTTTGTCGGGCATTTTATTCCAGCAATCTTCCCTACAAAATACTATTTCAATTTGATTAAATTTTATAACTTACAAGGGATATTTAAAAAATAGGTACAATGAAAAATCTTGTATTTTTTGGTTTGTTATTAATTGGGATTTTAGGGAATGCCCAAGAATTTGCCGTAAACATTTTACCAAAGGCCATTCAAATCAAAACTGCGGTACTGCCGGCTCCAGATACAGCTAAAGACGGTGCCATGGTGTACGGTTATGATTCCCAAGGAAATTTTATAGTCTTACGGGAGGGTACGAACAATCTTATCTGCCTGGCAGATGACCCTAATAAGAAAGGTATTAGCGTTTCTTGTTATTCTAAAAAGTTGGAACCTTTTATGAAACGGGGGCGTGAACTGAATGCAGAAGGCAAAGATTTTAATGAGAAAAGGGAAATAAGGGGAATGGAAGTGGCCCAAGGTAAATTGGAGATGCCAAAGGAACCTAGCATGACC
This sequence comes from uncultured Flavobacteriaceae bacterium, assembly GCA_963697395.1. Classification (GTDB taxonomy): domain Bacteria; phylum Bacteroidota; class Bacteroidia; order Flavobacteriales; family Flavobacteriaceae; genus Maribacter. Next base: position 204,341 of record CAVONX010000002.1, on the reverse strand, counting down.
TATATTTATTATGGTACCGAGGAGGCCTACAACCCTGAGACAGGAGAACTGGCAGATGGCCAATTCAGGTATGTAATCTATACGCCTTTTGCTACGACCGAATCTACAGGTCTACCAGATAAGCCGCATGCCAAGGGTATGCCGTGGTTAATGGACCCCGGAACATTTAGGGCGCATATTATGGTGGGTCCTTTTAATTAAGGATTTCTTCTCGAATTATGGAAACTTACGCTACTGCCTTGCTTTATGCAATCCCGTTTTTTATGCTGCTTTTAATTATTGAAATAGCGTACGGTCATTTTGTTAAAGATCAAAAGCATAAGCTTATGGATTCAGTTTCGAGTATAAGCTCAGGACTCACTAATATTATAAAAGATTCCTTGGGCATAGGATTGGTTCTGGTTACTTATCCATTTCTACTGGAGCATTTGGCCCTATTTGAGATAAAGGCAACTTGGCTCACTTGGACGATTGCATTTATAGCTATTGATTTTGCTGGATACTGGAACCATAGGTTAAGTCATAAAATAAATATTTTCTGGAATCAGCATGTGATACATCATAGTAGCGAGGAATTTAACCTGGCCTGTGCCTTGCGACAATCCATTTCAAATCTCATAGGTTATTTCCCATTTTTACTATTGCCCGCTGCCTTGGTTGGTGTGCCCGCTGCGATTATAGCTGTCTTGGCACCTGTTCATTTATTTGCACAGTTTTGGTACCATACCCAACATATTGGAAAAATGGGTTGGTTGGAATACATCATTGTTACACCTTCCCAACACCGGGTGCATCACGCTATAAATCCGGAATATATAGATAAAAATCTTGGTCAGCTCCTGTGTGTTTGGGATAGATGGTTTGGAACCTTTCAGGAAGAGTTGGCCGATATTCCTCCGCAATATGGTGTTTTAAAACCTGCACATACATGGAATCCTGTTCATATTAATTTTCAGCATTTTTGGCGACTGTCAAAAGATGCATGGCGAACCAGTTCATATTGGGACAAAATAAGAATTTGGTTTATGCCCACCGGATGGAGGCCGGCAGATGTACAGAACCAATATCCGATTGCTGTTATAGAGGACGTTTATACTTTTGAACGGTATACCACACCATCATCAAAGTTTTTTAATGGCTATATCATCTTTCAATTGTTAATCACTACGTTTTTGTTGTTGTTCATGTTCTACAATTTTTCGAATTTGGATGCAAGATCCTTATTTTTATATGGTACACTTCTGTTTCTGGGTGTATATGGGTATACGAGTTTAATGGACGGTGCTCCTTACGCCCTTTGGATTGAGATAATTAGGGCAGTAATAGGTATTGGAGTTATTGCTGTTAAAGGCGATTGGTTTGGTTTGAGTGCATACCTAGGTTACGGCTCTTATGTACTTTTTCTTTATTTTGCCATTACTTTTATAGGAGCCATATATTTTTCAAAAATGGTTACACCGAGGTTTCAAAATAAAAAAATAGCGTAAACAATATGTTATGATCAGACCTTATGTACTTGCTGAAACTAATTGGGACCACCTTAAGGATGAGGTCATTGAGTTGGCCATTCTGCCATGGGGTGCAACAGAAGCCCACAACTTTCATTTGCCTTATGCTACAGATAACTATCAGGCGGAAGCTATGGTGATTGAATCCGCCAGATTGGCTTGGGAAAAGGGGAATAAGGTAATGGTATTGCCAACAATTCCCTTTGGTGTAAATACCGGGCAATCTGATATTTATCTGGATATGAACCTAAACCCTAGTACCCAATTGGCAATTTTAAAAGATTTGGTCACGGTGCTACATCGTCAAGGAATTTTTAAATTACTCATCTTCAATGGTCATGGGGGAAACGATTTTAAACCTTTGGTACGAGAGGTGGGACTTCAGTTTCCCGAGATGTTCATCAGTTTTTGTTTCTTCCCGCAGATGTTGAACAAGGACAAATATTTTAAAGAACCTGGAGATCATGCAGACGAGATGGAAACTAGTCTTATGTTATATTTAAGGCCAAATTTGGTTCTGCCAAAGGAAAAATGGGGTAGAGGTATCGGAAAGAAGTTTAAGATAAAGGCTTTTTCGGAAGGCGGGGTATGGGCCGAGCGAAAATGGTCTCAGGTTAGTGCCGATACAGGTGTTGGCAATCCGGAATTTGCCACAGGAAACAAAGGTGAGCTATTTTTTAAGGATTTGTGTGAAAAAATAAGTACACTATTTAAAGATCTCTGCAGAGCCGACAAGAGCGATCTTTATGAATAATTTGAAATATAAAACAGTGGCATCCTTATTTTAAATTCTTTAATTCCCTGTTCACTAAGGCAGTATAGCTCTTCATAGCTTTTTCTTTACCAATATTCTTTGCTTGGAAAAGCGCATTCGCTTTAAAGGCATTTATCAAAGGGGTTCTACTGCCCGGATTTTCGAAATTTTCCTTCGCAATTCTGAAGTATGCATAAAGTTTAAGAAGTATATCTGCAGGAATAGGGTCGTTATAAGCATTTACAAAAGCAACCGCTTCTTCAAAATCAGTATGTAGTTTCTTCTTTTTCATTTGGGTTCACAAAAGTGGCGATGCAGGTTTGGGCTCCTTTTACTTTTTGGTTCAAGGAAACGTTGATTTCGCAATCTAAAGGTAAGAAAAGATCTACACGTGATCCAAACTTTATAAATCCGGAGTCATCACCTTGCTGCACACTTTCTCCCTCTTCAGCATAATTGACAATCCTGCGGGCCAATGCTCCTGCCACCTGACGGAATAGAATATCCCCAAATTTCGGAGTGCGCACCACTACGGTAGTCCGTTCGTTCTCTTCACTAGATTTTGGATGCCAAGCGACGAGATATTTGCCTGGGTGATATTTTGAGTATTTAATGCTTCCGCTTGCCGGGTATCTGGTGACATGCACATTTATCGGCGACATGAATACGGAAACTTGCCTACGTTTATCCTTAAAATATTCGTTTTCCATGACTTCTTCTATGACCACCACTTTGCCATCTACGGGAGAAAGGATTTCGTTGAAGTTTTTATTGGTTCTTCTGGTAGGGTTTCTAAAAAATTGCAGCACAAGTATAAGGGCAATCAGTAATAACATTTGGACAAGCCATTTTAACCATAGGGTGTCGATGAAAAATTGCGATAAGAGCACACCAACTCCCACAATTAAAAAGGTCATCAAGATTATAGTTTGTCCTTCTCTATGAAACATAAGAAAATATATTTAACGTTAAATAAGCAAACGGTGCCGCGAATACCAGACTGTCTAATCTGTCCAACATACCACCATGACCGGGAAGAATTGCTCCACTGTCCTTAACGCCGGCAACTCTTTTTAATTTTGACTCAATGAGGTCTCCCAAGCTCCCTGCTATTACAATTATACAGGCCAATATGATCCATTGCCAAGGTGTAATCAGCTTTTCTTGCGTTCCCATAATGTACGCCGCAACTATGGCAAATATAAAGCCTCCAAGTGTTCCTTCAATCGTTTTTTTAGGTGAAACTGAAGGAAATAATTTTGTTCTACCCAAACTCTTTCCTACCAAATAGGCAAAGGAATCATTTACCCATATCAGAATAAATATGCCCATGATCAAGAGTTTTGCAAATGCATCGTTCTTATAAGGGATCATGGTTAGGAATATACAGCCTCCACCTATATAAAAAAGACCAATTACAAACTTTTCGGCTTTATTGAAGGTTTTTTGTTTTTTTGAAAAAAGATAAAATAGAAGGAAGGTATTTACAGCTATGGTAAGCACCATTAAAAGGTTTATCATCCATTGGTCGTGTACTAAGTATATAAACACCCACCAAAGTGCCAAATAGGCGGCGAAAATGTGATACCCTCTTAAATTTACTAATTTTTTATATTCGTAAAGACATGCGAGACCAAAGGTCATAAATAGAAAATCAAAAGCATCGGAACTTAAAAAAACGGCAGATAGGAGTAAAATTATATAAAGGGCACCCGTTAATGATCTTCGTAAAATCTCCCTCATGCTATAAATCTTCCAAAAGTAAAAGATAAAGATTTTTAGTGCTACTGCCGTACGTTAGGAAATCATCGGAATTTTCTTCGGTCGCCTTAAAGTGTTTAAGCGTAGTAATGTTCGTAGGAATTTTTTGGCCATATTTCTTCTTTATCGTTTTTAAACCCTCTCCAATGGATTCTACCATTTGGCTTGTAGTGGCGAACACGATAACATTGCTTGGCAGCTCGTTCACTTTTTTCTCATGAAGTTGATTGGAACACACCAAAATACTGCCATTTTGTGCAATAAGGTGTTCACAAGTGGTAAAGAATACCTCGCTATTTTTGACCTTATCCGTAAAAACAATCTTGTCCTTGCTAAATTTTGATTTTAGGCGATCATCCAAGGCAAAAAATGGTTCTTCTTCCCAATTGTTTTCAGCAACTATATTTTGTATAGCTGCTGACACTTCAACGGATGAGACACAATACAGGAATTTTCCACCATTTTTTTTAAAATGTATCGTAAATTTTTCGTCTACAGGAAGATTTAATTCGGGCATGTGTTGGCCGCGCGTTTCTGTGGTCTCCTTAGAAACCTTTTTCTTGCCACCGCCAAATAAAATGTCTAAAAGCCCCATTTACTATAATCCTAATGTAAGATTGCTTATTCGTATATCAATTTAAAGTCGATTATTCCTTTTCAACTTTTTTTGATTTTTCCTCTTTTTCCTTTATCTCTATTGCCTTTTCATCTTCATTGGCCTTCTCAACAACTGCTAAGGCGTCGGCGTTCCTTTGCTCTTCTTCCAAGACATCTTTCTCAAAAGGTCTTTTTCCGAATATTTTTTCCAAATCTTCTTTGAAGATAACTTCTTTTTCCAATAATCTTTCTGCTAAGGTAGTAAGTTTATCCTTATTCTCCGTAAGTACCTTTATCGCCCGCTGGTATTGCTCCTCAATGATTTTCGATATTTCTTCGTCTATTGTTTTCGCTGTTTGTTCGCTATATGGTTTTGAAAAGCCGTAAGAATCCTGTCCTGAGGAATCGTAATAGGTTATGTTCCCTATTTTGTCGTTTAAGCCATAAATGGTTACCATGGCCCTAGCTTGCTTGGTTACTTTTTCTAAATCGCTTAAAGCTCCTGTAGAAATATTATTAAAAATCACTTTTTCTGCTGCACGGCCTCCCATGGTAGCGCACATCTCGTCTAACATTTGTTCCGGCCTTACAATTTGGCGTTCCTCTGGAAGATACCAAGCTGCACCTAGCGATTGTCCTCTTGGTACAATAGTCACCTTTACCAATGGTGCCGCATGTTCCAACATCCAACTTGTAGTAGCATGGCCTGCTTCATGATAGGCAATAGTTTTCTTTTCTCTTGGTGTGATAATTTTGTTTTTCTTTTCAAGACCACCAACTATTCTATCAACGGCATCCAAGAAATCTTGTTTGGTTACCGCCTTCTTTTCTTTTCTCGCTGCAATAAGCGCTGCTTCGTTACATACGTTGGCAATATCTGCACCTGAAAATCCTGGCGTTTGCCTGGCTAAAAAGTCCAGATCTAATGTTTCTGCAGTTTTTATAGGTCTAAGGTGTACCTCGAATATTTCCTTACGTTCGTTAATATCCGGCAAATCCACATAAATCTGTCTATCAAATCTACCTGCACGCATTAGCGCCTTATCCAATACATCTGCCCGGTTGGTTGCCGCCAGCACTATAACGTTAGTATTGGTTCCAAAGCCGTCCATTTCGGTCAATAATTGGTTCAGGGTATTTTCCCTTTCATCATTGGAACCTGTAAAGTTATTTTTGCCCCTAGCTCTTCCTATCGCATCTATTTCGTCAATAAATATGATGGCCGGAGATTTATCCTTTGCTTGTTTAAATAGGTCCCTTACCCGAGATGCTCCCACACCAACGAACATCTCAACAAAATCGGATCCCGAAAGCGAGAAGAAAGGCACTTTTGCCTCTCCTGCTACCGCCTTCGCCAATAGGGTCTTCCCTGTCCCCGGAGGACCTACCAACAAAGCCCCCTTTGGGATTTTACCACCTAGGGAAGTATACTTGTCAGGATTTCTTAAAAACTCTACGATTTCCTCTACTTCCTCTTTTGCGCCTTCCAGACCGGCCACATCCTTAAACGATGTTCTGGTATCCGTTTTTTCATCGAAAAGTTTTGCTTTGGATTTACCAATGTTAAAAATTTGGCCTCCTGCCCCGCCGCCGCCGCCTCCGGACATTCTTCTCATTAGGTATATCCATATACCTATGATCAGTACAAAGGGTAATAGGGACAAAAGGAAATCCAATATCGCGGTAGATTCTTTTCCAAACTCGACAATTGTGTCCAAGTTATTTTCCTTTTTGATTTCTGTTATCTCATTCTGAAAGATTTGAAGATCACCGTAATCTAGGGTATATTGTGGTATCTGGCCTGCGGAAGGCAAGAAATTTTTGTTCGTAACATTTTTATGTACTTCCTTGGCCAAGGCTTCATCCGTAAGGAAAACTTTGGCCTGGTTGGTATTGGTAATTATTAAGATTTTTGAAATATCACCGTTCCGCAGGTACTCCTGTAGTTCGGAGGTAGTTGTCTTTTCCGTGCTGGCAAGGTTATCGCTATTCAGAAACTGAAAACCAATAAGTAATACCGCAACAAGACCATAAATCCACCAAGAACTGAACTTAGGCTTTTTTGGATTTGTACTATTTTCTTTAGCCATTTTATTTTTTTAATTATTAATGCTACTATCTATTGTCGTAAATTTTGCGTCCCCCCATAGCCCTTCTATGTCGTAAAATTCGCGAATCTGTTTTTGGAAAACATGAACTACCACGTTAATGTAGTCCAAAAGGACCCATTCTCCATTTGATTCACCCTCTACGTGCCAAGGTTTGTCCTGAATTTCTTTGCTAACTGTTTTTTGGATAGAACCTACGATTGCATTTACATGCGTGTTGGAAGTACCGTTACAAACAATAAAATAATCACAAACGGTGTTTTCTATTTCTCTAAGGTCAAGTAAATTTATATGCTGTCCTTTTACATCTTCTATTCCCTGTAAAATTAATGCAATTAACTCATCAACGCCATTTTTCCTTTTCTGCATTCAAAAAATTTAATTTTTACAAAGTTATTATATTTTTGTTCTTTTAGAGCTAGTTTTTAACAATAGATTAAAGATTGCCCCAAGCTTTACCCGATGCAAATTATCAAACTTAATGCCACGGAATCTACTAACAGCTATTTGAAGCAACTTGCGGCCACAAATAGACTTGCTGACTTTACTGTGGTTACGGCCCGGGAACAAACCAAAGGTAGGGGGCAGGTAGAGACTGTATGGGAGTCGGAACCAGGTAAAAACTTGACGTTTAGTATTTTAAAGAAGCATAGCGGTTTTGATTCTAGGCATCATTTTTTGATAAGTATCTGTGTGTCCTATGCCATATATGAAGTGCTCTCCCGTTTTGGAGTGCCCCGTCTTAGTATAAAATGGCCAAACGACATTCTGTCAGGTACCTCAAAAATCTGTGGTATTTTAATAGAGAACAGTATTGCTGGTCAGGAAATTAAAACTTCGGTCATTGGTATTGGTTTAAATGTAAATCAACAATCATTTTTAAATGTAACAAGTGCATCTTCCTTAAGCTCGTTGCTAAATAGGGAATTGGACCTAGATACCTTGTTGGATGCTCTTTTAGTTAACCTAAAGCACTACTTGGACCGAATCGAGGGGTTGGATGGTGCAGAAATGCTTAAGAATTACCAGGATGTTCTTTTTAGAAACAACATCCCAGCCACATTTAAAGAACCTAATGGCCTACTTTTTACAGGAATTATAAGGGGTATATCTAGTGATGGTAAATTAAGGATCGCCCTAGACGACAATAGCTTGAAGGAATACGCCTTAAAGGAAATTAAATTAATGTTCTAGACTTTGGTCAAATTAGCGGACAAGGTATTAATAAAGTTTGTGATGGGTGTCTTTATCATCATAGCCATCATGGCGTTGAATTCTCCCGAAAAACTAAGCACTACCTCGCTTTGGGTATCATTTATTGGGGAAATATCTGCAGATAATGTAAAGGGTAGTTTTTCGCTTGCCGCACCTAAAACCAATCTGCTCGGAGCTGTTTGTTCTTTTTTTTCCAAAACGATTTCGGGCATTCCTTTTAAGGCGAAAAGGAACCTGTTTTCGTTGAGTACTTCAAATTTATCTATGTTTTCTGGCATTAATTGCTCGAAATTTGACAAGTTGTTTAAAAATTCAAAGGTTTCCTTGTCATTTTTTGATACCGTGGTCTTGGGTGTTTCTATAAACATATACTTTTATTGTAGCCATTTTGAAGGATCTGTCCTCCATTCCTTTAGTGTATTTAATTGGTCCTCCTTAATATAACCCGTATCCGAGGCTTGCTCTATAAGATACTCGTAATTGCTTAGGGTGTTTAAATTGAGTTCTTTTTCCTCAAAATTCTTTTCTGCAGTATCAAAACCGTATGTAAAAATTGCCAACATTCCTTTTACCTTGGCACCTTCTTCCCTTAAAGCGTCTACGGCGTTAAGGCTACTTTTTCCCGTACTTATCAAATCTTCAATGACCACCACGGTCTGGTTTTCTTCTAAATGGCCCTCTACTTGGTTTTTTCTTCCGTGGGACTTGGGTTCCGGCCTCACATAGATAAAAGGTAGGCCCAAGGAGTCTGCCACTAAGGCACCGATTCCAATTGCACCGGTTGCAACTCCGGCAATAATGTCTGGCTTGCCATATAAGCTCTCCACTTGCTTGGCCATTTCACCTTTTATGTAATTTCGGATGGCAGGATAGGACAATAAAATCCTATTGTCGCAATAGATGGGAGAACGCCATCCAGAAGCCCAAGTAAAAGGATTTTCCGGTTTCAATTTTATTGCATTAATTTGTAGCAGAAGCTCTGCAGTTTTTTTTGCGGTATTCTTGTCTAAAACCATAACGCAAATGTATAAAGTTTTTGTTAATGAATTGCCTTTGATTTTAACAAATAAACTATCGGAAACAGCCAATGGCGAGTATTTTTTGCTCAACCAGGAAGCCATACACGGTGCTATTAGGGCCTTAAAGAAAAAAAAACTGGCCGAGGCTTATATCTATCACCCCAACCACGAGGAAATTCTTAAGAAGTTCACTAAGGAAATTCCATTAGTTGTTGCGGCGGGCGGCGTGGTGACCAACGATGCAGGAAAGGTCTTGTTCATTTACCGTAACGATAAATGGGATTTGCCTAAGGGACGGTTGGACAAAGGGGAATCTTTGGAAGCTTGCGCTATACGCGAGGTAATGGAAGAAACCGGAGTGGAAGGTTTACGGATAGAAAATTTTCTTAAAACAACCTATCATATCTTCAAAAATAACGGTATCCCTACCCTTAAACAAGTACACTGGTATGCCATGAAAACCGAATATGACGGAAAATTGAGACCCGAAAAGAAAGAGGGCATTGTAAAGGTAAAATGGAAAGGGCCCGATAAAATTAGATTAGCCCTGCAAAACTCGTATGCGAACATAAAAATTTTATTCGAAGGTGATTAGGTCTTGTGTAACTAATATTAAAATAACTTCATATATTTCCAAAGGAATTATTTTATCTAGTTGATCGGGCTGCTCTAATTATAGGGTCATACTTGGAATATGCATCAGAAAACCTCTATGCATAGGCCCTGTTTCAAGATAAATCCCTTTGCTGGATTATTAAATTGGGACATGGTAAACAAGGTTCCCTTGCCTGATTTTTCTCAAAAAGGAATCAAAGCCGTTTTTGGATTACCCCCAAAATAGAAAGTATTTGATGCTTCTGGAGCGGTCAGTTTCAATTTCATGCACAAAAACTCAGTCGTTTTCTAATATCCTATAAATTGGATAGCGATTATGGGCTTTTTCATAATGCTCGGAGCGTTTAAAAAGCCAGTCTAGTTGCGCGTACCAATTCTCCGCGAATTCTTTTTCAGTTTCTTTTTTAAGGATGAATTCTGCTTTGAGAATCGTATCGTTCTCTAAGATCCTTATTGCGGTATCTTCGAATACATAAGGCGAAAAACCTTCCTTTTGTTGTAGGACGGTATCAAAGAAATTCCAGTTAAAAAAGGAATCTACTGCTTCTGGTTCAAGCGTTTCCAAGAGATACCTAAAACCAGCCTGGTCCGTTTTAACAAGGAAATCCCCGGCCTGTATGTTTTCCAAAGAACGAGAGGACAAAACTTGCGTATTATAATGCAGATAGTGTCCCTCGTAAGGGTTTTGCACCGTTTTATAGTCTTCTATGCGGTAGGTCTCTACATTAATTGTAGTGTCTTTTTTAATGGCGGTAACGGCTATTTTATTTAGGCGTAGTAGTTCCAGGACCGTTGTCCATTGTTTTCCTATGATATACGCTTCGGGTATCTTAACGGAATCTGTTGCTATAAAATAATCTTGGTAGACTACATCTTTGGTAAAGGGCTCGTTCCGATTGTACTTTAATCTGCTGCCACCGGTGATTTCGCTGATAATCGTATCTGCCTTGAATCCTTTAAAGCTAAGGATAGAACTTCTAGTTGTATCCACTTCCCATGTAATGGGGTAGTGGTCTCTGGATACGTATTGTTTTAGCACATTTCTCCTCAGGTCCCTAATATGTTTCCCGTCCTCCTCGGCAATACCTATCATTTTTTTCATAAGTAAGTAGGTGCCATATACGCGCTCTTTGTAAGGTTTTAGCATATGGGTCTCTACCATCATGCCAATTGTACTCCAAAGGGTGGTATAGCCGGTCGAGTATCTGGGATGATCCATAAATTGCCGGAATCCTGTTTCCGGTGGTCTATTAAACACGTTTACGTAGGGTGTAATATCCCATAAATCCATGGCCAGCGAGTCTTTTAGTGCCGGCATCAATTTATCGTGTACATAACGGCCCAATTCCCCGTCCAATTTATTATGTTGGGTAAACAAATGGGTAAGAGTGTATTGGTAGTCGGCCCCGTTACTTACATGGTTGTCTATGAAAATGTCCGGTTGCACAAGATGGTAGATTTCTGCAAAAGTTCTGGCGTTTTTAGTGTCACTCTTTATAAAATCCCGATTTAAGTCATAGTTTCTGGCGTTTCCCCTAAACCCGTAAGAAACCGGCCCATTTTGGTTTGCCCTTGTACTTGTATTCCTGTTAAATGAGCCTCCTATGTTATAAATGGGTATGGTAACTAAGATTGTTTTTTTGGGAGGTTCTATTTTTCTGCTGGCCAAATCCCTATAGAGCAGCATAGTGGCATCTATACCGTCGCTTTCTCCGGGATGAATGCCATTGTTTATTAATAAAACCGTTTTTTCCTCCTTTATTTTTTTAAAATTGAAATTACCATCCGTATTAAAGGTTACAATATGTAGCGGTTTGCCAAAGTCTGTTTGTCCTATGGTCTGTATATTTATTTCGGGAAATTCTTTGGCCAGTTTTATGTAGAAATCAATTACTTGGTCATACGTTGCTGTTTCCATCCCGTTGGATGTTTCAAATGGTGTAGGAAACTCTTTAGATACGTTCTCATGCTGTTTTTCGCAAGAGAACAGGCAAGCGATTAGAACTATTAAAAGTGGTCGTATTTGTGACATTTTGGTTGTAAGGGTATTTTACTATTTAAAGCAGTAAAAGTAACCAAATTGCCGTTAGAAGTAAAAAATTAAGCTACTTTGGTGATTTTCGCTATTTCCTGTTTTTTGATTGGCTTATTATTAAAAGTAATAACGTGATGGGTTCTGGCTTTAAAATACTCCCATTGCTGTTTATCAAAAGGATCTATTGAAGAGGTAACGATATTTATCTTAACTTTTTTGATAATCTGCAATGCAATAAACGCTTCTAAAAATTGCCATCCATCCATTATGGGCATGTTTATGTCCAAAAAGATAATTTCTGGCAAAGCTTTTTTTTGAAAAATATGCTCTTTGATACTTTCCAATGCCAGTTTTCCGTTTTTATAGGATTCTACTGTCTTGCACTCTACGGTAGAATGAAGCATTTTTTTTATACCAAAAACTGTTATAGGATCGTCGTCGACGATGGTAATGAAATTAATTTTTCTCATTTAAAAAACACCTTAAATTTTGTTCCTTTCCCTACCTCGCTCTGTACTTCTATTTTGCCATGCATGGCCTCTACTTGGTTTTTAGTTATATATAGTCCCATACCTTTTGAATCCTTGTGGGTATGAAAGGTCTTGTACATGCCAAATAGCTTACTTCCGTGCTTCTTTAGGTCTATTCCCAGCCCGTTGTCTTCTATGTTCAAAACGGTATAATCGCCTTCTTTTTCCGAACTAAATTTAAGTACAGGTTCCCTGTCTGGATGTTTATATTTTACCCCATTTGTTACAAAGTTCATTAATATACTATCTAAATAGGCCGGCACAATCTTGATGTTGATATCCTTTGCTACTGTATTGATAATCTGTAGTTTATCGTTATCTATTAGGCTAGCTAAACTTTCGCAAATACCAGTAATTTTATGGTATAGGTTAAGGTCCTCTTTTTTGGCCTGATTATCGGTGCTAAGGGTAATTGCCTCGTTTAAATTTTCTAAAGTTTCCAATAAATTATTCGAAGCACCTACCAGCATTTTGACTATTTTAGTTTTTTCCTCCTCATTTTTTTCATCCACCAAAAAATCCAATAGCATAGAAAAATTAGCGCTATGAGACCTTAGGTTATGTGAGACGATATGGGCGAAATTTATCAGTTTTTTATTTTGTAAGGATGTCACATTAATAAGGTTCCGCAGTTCTTGTTCTTTTTCCTTTATATTGGTAATATCCAAGCTAATTCCTACAAGGCCCGTTGCAAGACCGTTTTCATCTAGAAGTGGAATTTTAGAACTTAAAAAAACAGTTTCCGAACCATCATTTTTGTTGTTTATGGTTTCTCTGCTAAGTATCGGTTTTAGGGTTTCCATCACCTGTAAGTCTTCATCACGGGAGATTTTTGCCGTTTCATAAGGATAAAGGTCGAAATCTGATTTACCCAAAAGCTCATTGGAGTCGGTAATTCCTAAATAATTACATTCGGACTTGTTTACCAATATTTTTTTGGAATCCCTGTCTTTTATATAAACATTTACGGGCAGATGGTCAATCAATGTTTTAAGTAGTTTGGAGTTTTCCTTTGTTTTTAAGTCGGATAGTACTTGTTCATGTATATCTTGGAAGGTTCCGATAATTTGAACTAGCCTACCATTTTCGTAGATTGGTTTTCCTGCTGCCACAACCCATTTTTCATTTCCTTTGGCCGTTACCACTTCTAATTTCATATTCCAGGGCGTCCCTTTGTCCATGGCTTCAAAAATTGCCATGGAAATCGCATTTCTGCTATGTCCTTCCTTATAAAACTCGATAGCATCCTCTAAGGTAGGCTCATAGCTTAATGGCATGTCATGTATAGCCTTTACCACATTGCACCATTTTAAATTATTCTTGATGACATCGTATTCCCAAATGCCGATTCTAGAAATCTCTGATTGTTGTCTTATAAGGAACTTACTTTTTTCTAAAGAAAGTTCACTTGTAATTTCGGCGGTAACATCGGTAATTTGAATGATAGCTCCGAGGATATTTTCATTAGTGTCGTACCAACTTGCGTTGGACCATTCGTAATGCTTTTCCCTACCGCTCACATCTGTAAAAGTTTGAATGCCCATAGGATAGGAAGTCCCTTGAAAGCAATCTAAAAGTGTCTGTTTCCATTTGATGTTCAATTCTGGAAAAAGCGAAAAAAGAGGTAGGCCCGAGATGGTTACACATTCCTTGCCAAATATAGAAACCAAGCTATCCGATGCATACACAATGCAAAACTCTTTGTCTATAAAAAGAGTGGGTACTGGCAACTGCTTTACTAAATATGCAGTGGAAGTATGATATGTATTTTTTAACATTGCGTCGAAATTTCCTACAAGGTGATGCGTATTTTTAAATATAGTTAATTTTTGTTGTGAACATTTGGATTCTTGTGGTATTTCTGATGTTATGGCTATATAAGAGATTAAGTCCGAGCTTGTTTTAGTGATATTATAGTCTTCTTAATTTGGTCAAAACACCTCATAATTTAGTTGATTTGTATGCCATTCGGATTCATAAAATACATAATAAAATAAAGGGTTTGGATATAATTTTTTATGGATCAAAAGTGTGTATAAAATAGCCGGACTGGAAAGGAACTGTACGGAATATTTGAAGTTTGGGTTGATGGCGATATCAATTCTCAAATAACAAAATAGCACCAAAAAAAATCGAAATTGCAGGTTTGTTTCAGAAGTCAAATGGATATTAGTTATTTTCTTACTTCGATTGAAAAAATAAAATAAAGTCTTGTAAGAAAATTTGTAAGTATTATATTTTTTGTGAAGTAAAAAATGGGTTCTACAGCGACTATTTAGTTACCCTAACCGAATCCGGTACCAAACCGGTATAGTCGCCACCGTTTCTAATAACGTCCCGTACAATGGAAGAGCTAATATAAGATTTCCCGGAAGATGTTAATAAAAAAACAGTTTCTATTTCGGATAACTTGCGGTTTGTGTGGGCAATCGCCTTTTCAAACTCAAAATCTCCCGGATTCCGCAATCCCCTAAGAATATAGCCAGCATCTACCTTTTTGCAAAAATCGACTGTAAGTCCCTCGTAAGTAAGTACTTTAATCTTTTTCTCCCCTGCAAAAGCTTCTTTAATGAACTTCGTACGTTCTTCCAAGGAGAACATATACTTTTTGTCGGCATTTTTTCCAATGGCAATTATCAGTTCATCAAAAACGGTAATGCCACGCATTATAATATCATAATGACCTAAGGTAATGGGGTCGAAAGAACCGGGAAAAATAGCACGTTTCATAAATCTAAACAATTGTATTTAAAGATAGGTAATTTTAACGCAATGCCTCGTTTATGGCATTTTCAAAAAGCATGGGCAGTTCGATTCCCGCGACCGCCGCTTGCTGTGGCAATATACTTTCTGTGGTAAGTCCTGGTGTCGTATTCACTTCCAATAAATGAGGTTCGTTTCCAATAAATATAAACTCGCTTCTAGAGAACCCCTTCATTTTTAGTACATTATAAATAGTTTTGGCATAATGGGTAACTTGCTGTTCCTGTTGATCCGTTAATCTTGCAGGTGTTATTTCTTGACACTGCCCTTCGTATTTTGCCTTGTAGTCAAAAAAATCATTTTCACTCACGATTTCCGTAATGGGCAACACGGTGGTTTCTCCTTTATATTTAAGTACCCCTACAGATACTTCCGTACCGCTTAGGAATCCTTCAATAATAATTTCGTCATCCTCTAAGTAAGCGACTTCTATGGCCTTGCGAAGTTCTTCTTTTTTGTACACTTTTGTTATCCCGAAGCTACTACCGCTTTTGTTGGCTTTTACAAAGCAAGGGAGCTTTACTTTTTCTACAATTGCATCTTCGTTAATCGCATCTCCTTTGTTGAGATAGTAGGATTCAGCAGATTTTATACCATAAGGTTTCAATACACTAAGCAGGTCTCTTTTATTAAAGGTCAGCGCTGCTTGGTAAAAACCGCAAGAGGTCTGCGGAATCTTCAAAAGTTCAAAATAAGCTTGTAGCAAGCCATCCTCGCCCGGCGTACCGTGAATAGCGTTGAATACACAGTCAAAGTTAATTTTTACTCCCTTTGCCTGTACAGAAAAATCAGCTTTGTTTACAGGAAATTCGTTGTCATGCTCATCCACATAAACCCATTTGTCCTTAAAAATATGAATGCGAAAGAGGTCAAATTTGTCCTTGTTCAAATAAGTGTACACTACGTTTCCGCTCTTTAAGGAAATCTTATACTCGCTGGAGTAGCCTCCCATTATAATGGCTATCTTTTTTTTCATTTTGACAGTAAAGGAGTTAAAACCATCACAAAGATGTGGTATTCCCTGTTAAGAAAAAAGAGCTGACCCATCAAAATAGTATTGTATTTTATAAGGGATAACAAGAAATAAAACGGAACCCATTTGTTATGGGTGCATTTATTATCTTTGTAGTCTTATATTGTTACATGAGAAATTTTTTCAATTTTTTAAAAAGTAAGACCTTTTTTATTCAGTTAGGGCTGGCACTTGTGCTACTTGTTGTTTTGGTTTTCGTGACCTTAAGCTGGTTAAAAGACAGCACCAACCATGGCGAGTTCGTGCAGGTTCCAGATTTTGCCAAGCTTTCTGTTATGGAGATGCGTAAAACTGTTGAGGAGGCTGGACTTAGATACGAGGTTTTGGATTCCGCCAATTACAATCCAGATTATCCCAGATTTTCTATTATCGAGCAAAATCCTGCGGCAGGATCAAAGGTAAAAACGAATAGAAAAATCTACTTTACCGTTAACCCTTCTGGTTATAAAAAAGTAACCGTTCCCAACATTGTGCAGGTAACCAAAAGAAATGCATCCTCCATGTTAAAGGCGGTGGGGCTGGATGTAGAGCGTGTAACTTACATAGATGAGTTGGGCAAGGACATGGTGTATTACATCAAGTTTAAAGGCAAGGACATAAAGGCTGGGGACAAACTTCCCAAAACCTCTAAAATAGAACTGGTCTGCGGAAATGGTTCTATTACCGATCGCGCCATCATTAAGGCCGATTCTGAATAACGTATGGACACAACAATAGATCTGGAACCTGAGGACAACGAGCTTTTTGAACATCACCGTGTAGTAGCCTCAAAGGGACAAGAGCCTTTGCGCATAGATAAATTTCTTATGAATTTTATTGAAAACGCTACCCGCAACAAAATCCAACAAGCAGCCAAAGATGGTCATGTGTGGGTTAACGGAGCTACTGTAAAATCCAATTACAAGGTAAAGGCCAAAGATGAGATACAGGTGATGTTCGAGCATCCGCCGCACGAATTTTTATTGGTTGCAGAGGATATTCCCTTGGATATTGTGTATGAGGACGATGTGCTCCTTGTTGTGAACAAACCCGCCGGAATGGTGGTACACCCAGGTCATGGTAATTATAGTGGAACGTTGATAAATGCCCTCATATTCCATACAGACAATTTACCTACGAATAGTAATGAGCGCCCAGGATTGGTGCACAGAATAGATAAGGATACCTCAGGACTTCTGGTCATCGCAAAGACCGAAGCGGCCATGACCCATTTGTCCAAACAATTTTTTGATAAAACCTCGGAGCGTGAGTACCTTGCTTTGGTCTGGGGAAATGTAGAAGAGGATGAAGGTACGGTAATCGGCCATGTAGGCAGACATCCAAAAAATAGACTTCAAATGCACGTTTTCCCTGACGGGGAAGACGGTAAAGAAGCGGTAACACACTATAAGGTTTTGGAGCGCTTAGGCTATGTAACACTGGTTTCCTGCCAACTGGAGACCGGAAGAACACATCAGATACGAGTGCATATGAAGCATATTGGCCATACCCTGTTCAATGATGAACGATATGGTGGCGAACGTATTCTAAAAGGAACTACGTTTACAAAATACAAACAGTTTGTAGATAATGCTTTTAAGATCTTGCCCAGACAGGCCTTGCACGCCAAGACCTTGGGATTTGTACATCCGGTAACCGGAGAATTTATGCGATTTGATTCAGAAATTCCAGAGGATATGCAACAATGTATAGAAAAATGGCGCAGCTACAGCCAAAGCAGTGTACAAGAATAGTTTAGGACAATAGTGGTATCAGTACTCTTTTCCTATAGGTTTAGGTAATCTATTAATTCCTT
This sequence comes from uncultured Flavobacteriaceae bacterium, assembly GCA_963697395.1. Lineage (GTDB taxonomy): Bacteria > Bacteroidota > Bacteroidia > Flavobacteriales > Flavobacteriaceae > Maribacter. Next base: position 186,608 of record CAVONX010000002.1, on the reverse strand, counting down.
TTTATTTTTATAGTTCGCTTAAAATAACCATTATGAAGATTGTGATATCACCCGCCAAGTCCTTGGATTATAAGACCGACTTGCCGACTACAACATATACAGAACCCGTTTTTCTGGAATCCGCAAAAAAACTGAACAAGGTACTGGCCAAAAAAAAACCAAAGGATTTGGCAAGCCTTATGTCCATTTCCGATACTCTTGCGCAATTGAATTGGGAACGCAACCAAAATTTCAGTGTCCCGTTTACTAAGGAGAATGCAAGACCCGCTGTTTATGCGTTTAATGGTGATGTATACCAAGGCTTGGATGCCTATACGTTATCGGGCGATAAACTTAATACGCTTCAAGATACCCTACGGATCCTTTCCGGACTTTATGGTGTGCTGCGACCCTTGGACCTTATGCAACCCTACCGATTGGAAATGGGAACTTCCCTACCCGTGGGTAAGAATAAAAATCTGTATGAGTTTTGGAAGAAAGATATTACGGCATACCTAAATTCTGAATTACAGGACGGCGAACTCTTTGTTAACTTGGCCAGTACCGAGTATTTTGGTGCCATAGACACTAAGGCCTTAAAAGTACCCGTAATTGCGCCTATTTTTAAGGACTGGAAAAACGATAAATTAAAAGTCATCAGTTTTTTCGCAAAAAAGGCAAGAGGTACCATGGTGCGGTATATCATAGATTCCAATGCAAAGACCTTGGACGATATCCGGGGTTTTAATTTGGATGATTATGAGTTTAGCAAAGAGCACACCTTAAAGGAAAACGAACCCGTTTTTATCCGGTAAAATATTTTGTTGGGATCGCCGTTCTTTAGATAGTACAAACGGTAATACATACTAGGTATGAAATGAGCCATAACAATTGTTGATACCAACCGAAATGTTTATTGGCGCATTACATCTGACCTTGAATAAAAACAAATATATACAGATGAAAAGGTATTTTTTACTAACGATTATCGCGGTAGGTATTTTAGCTGCCTGCACGGATAGGGATGATGATGTAACTACCGTAAACATTCGTATTCAAAACAATACTTCGTCTGTCTTTTCAGAAGTGCGCATTGTCGGAAAGGATACCGTTTATGAGGCTATTGCCGCAGGTGATTATTCCGAATATTTAGAATATGAGGAAGCGTTTCAGGAAATGGCCTTAACGGTGGTTGCAGATTCTATCAATCTCAATTATACTCCCACATTGGAATTTACAGAAGCCTTACCTATTGGGTTTTATACCTACGAACTTTCGTTTGGCGATACCGATCAACTAGAACTCAACTTTAAGGTAGATTAACGTGTCATTTCTTTTTGCCCACTTTTATCTTTTCTTCTACCGTAGGACGTTTTTTAATTTTTTTTGGCCGTCTGGCACCGTAGCTATTATTTGATATTTTTCCTTTTTTCGATTTTTTGTCTCCTTTGCCCATAACATAGCTTTGTTTTATAAGTTATACTGATTTTCTGAGGTATCCTTTTAAAGTTAGTAAATTTGAAATGAACCCAAGTGCGATAGTGTTTTAATCGTACTTGTCAATATTAAATAGTTTGTTTTTACACACCCATCCTTATGATCCTTTTTTATTTGAAGAAGCCACAAAGCTAATTGTAGGGACACTACCACCACCTAGATTTACACAAGGCGATTTAAAAGAAGGCGATGTTAATTTTTGTTATGGCAGCCGGGACGGACAATTGTGGCCTATTCTAGATCGGATTTTTAACTTAAACCTAAAATTTGAAACTACAGAAGCGGCAATCGTTGAGCGTAAGGCTTTTTTGAAAAATCGGAATATAGGTATCTGCGATATTGTGGCATCTGCGGAGAGGGAAAAAATAGATGCTTCGGATTTGGGAATGCAAAACATTCGCCTACGGAATGTATTGGGTTACCTAGAACAGTATACCAAAGTATCTACGTTGTTGTTTACTGGTGGAAATAGTAAAAACGGACCTGAGTATTTCTTTAGAAAACACTTAAAGGAAAATGGAGTATCCTTAAAAACGATTTCCGATGTAGTGCCCCGGATTCATGAGTTCGAACATCCTAAAACAGGTTTCAATATACAAACGGTTTCCTTGACCGCACCCTCTGGTGCTGCGAATAGGGCAGTAGGAGGTCTGGATGCCTATAAACAAATGAAAGTCGATGATCCTGATTTTAATACGGTAGATTTTAGGGTCTTGCAGTATCGCGATTTTTTTTAAAGGGTTGAGGTTTTTTGTTAGGTTAAAAAAACTTAGTTTAAGAACTCTTGCGGGAACTCTTGCGGGAACTCTTGCGGGAACTCTTGCCAAAGGAATTAAACGAAGGTATTATTAAACAAGAACTAACAGAAACATGTAAAATATAATATGAGTTAGTTTCCGTTGTCCTGACCGCAAATGTCACAAACGACTTTAAATGGTCGTTTTCGCAATAAACGTGAACCCTTAGAATCGGCCTCTGCCACTGCATCTAAAAAAGCCCCGTAAAGGGGTTTATGTGTGTTCGAGGCTAGAGGAATTGGAAGCTCGCGTACCGGTTACCGTTGTAGTGTTGGTTGTTCGGTTGTCATTTTAAAAATCCTTTTCAATAGCACGTATTTTACAAATTAAAAAAGAACAATACATAATACGTTATAATTTATTGATGATAGGCCTGGTTATGAGCTAGGGCAGTACCACAAGTGTTACAGGTACCGGCAGCACCGGATCCCCCGGCACATCCATTTCCACAGCTATAGTGCCATATTCCGGCTGCATTTTGGCTAGGAGCGGCAGCAGTAGGGGCGGAAAAAGTTTGTGTGGGATTAGCATTGGCATGATACCCGGCGTTGTGGGCTAAAAGACCGCCACAAGTGGCGCAATTAGTAGCCGTTCCGGCACCTCCCGCGCAACCTTGGCTACAGGTATAGTGCCAAACGCCCATTGCATTCTGTGGGGCTTCAAGAGCAGCCGGGTTTTGAGTTGTAGGAGTTGCGGGCCTAGCCAAATCTTCCACTTTCAAAGTTCTTAGGGGTTCTTTTTCTGTTGCTTTGGTAGCCTCCTGACAGGAAGATAAAGAAAGGACCGAAACGAAGACTAACAAAGCGAGTAACTTAAGGTATTTCATAATGGCATTTTTTAAATAGGAAGTGTGTAAAGTAAAGATAATTTAAATCTTTATTTCTTTTGATTTTCGGGCCTGTTCAGAATTGCATGTTGTGAGCACAACTTAAACGAAGTATGCGTGAAAACTATTGTGCTTTTCTTGAGTAATTATTCCCGTTCTCCCATTACCATTAGTTATAAACTGTTGATTCTGCTAAATTTGTATAGTTTATTTAGTTTTTTTAGGCGGTTTGCATTCTTTGCAAAAATCCGAAAGCAAGTTAATCTCCTGCTTGACCGCCTCATGTTCTTTTTCTAAAAACACAGCATTTTCGCCAAAATTGGATTCAATATACATTTTGGAGCTTATCTTATTCCGTGCTGCATTCATTTTATCAAAATAGGGCTGAAAAAAAGTAACATCAGAAAATAGTTTCTTATTCTCAAAAAGTTCTTTTCTCATTTTTCTGGTATACAGCTCGGAAAGGTCAAAATCAAATTGAACAAGTTTTAGCAGTTTACTGGCTTTTAGGCTATCGGGAGCGGTTATAGATGCGGATTCCTTGTTAAAGGAACAAACAAGCTTAGAGTTGAAATTTTTTGTAAACATAAATTCGATGTTGCTCATCTGTACCGCGAAATCTACTAGTACACCAGAATTAGCTGAAATTGTGGTATTACTTTGGTGGATATCCACTTGATCTGGTAAAAAATCATCAATCTGAATTTGATAGTTTTGGCTCCATTCTATTTTTGATTCTTGTCCTATTGTGAAGGAACTAACTAGAAAGAGTACGAGCAAAAATTTATAGGACATATTTTTATATTGAAATTAAGTACAACAGTTCGGTGTTTAAAAGTTGGGCATAAGTAGGTGCCGTTCTTTCAGATTAAGCAACAACCAAAAAAGGTTCCGAACCAAACATTTTCCTTTTTATCCTTGTCAATTCCATATACAGCATATGGGCTATATGAAATTTCCTTTTCGTTTATTCCAAAGGTATTGTTTACATCTTTTTTAGGAAATTGCAGTTCGTAGAGATTTTTTCCATCATATCTGTAAACGTTATTCGCATTGCCGTTACAATTAAACCATCAATCGTTTGGTTCTAATTTCCATTCCTTTTTTCTGATTGAATTACTTTTAAGGCGGTAAAATGTTCTCCATGCAATTCACTAACGCCTACAGGTGTTTCGATTAAAATGTTACCGTTATGATCTTCTTGTATTCCACGAAATGTAGCGGTATGTTATTTAGCCCTCTACTATTAGTTTCAATTTTTAGGTCAGTGGGTATTTCGAATTCACTCGAGACTTACCCAAAATCTTCAAATTTGCTCACTTTTCTTTAAAGTTCCACTTCATAAAAGTCTTCTTTTGGTAATCGTACGATTGGAATATATTCCGCTTCCAATGAGTGTGATTCCGATTTCCCATATTCCGTCCAAACTTCAGTCATGATCTATTTCATAGACATCCATTTCTCTAAACTAATCTCTCTAATGGGAAATGCAGGGTTCTTAAAAGGCCGTTCGTTCTCAATCCATTTCTTTACGGTGCTAAACAACATTGAGTTAAGTCCCTTTGCAACCTCGCTTTGTCGTACCCACATATAAATTTCAGCATCAAAATCGGTTTTTTTAGAAGGATCAATATATGCAGCCAAGTACTTGGCTTTCATCAAGGCTTACGACAGTATACGCAAACGAACTTCGCATTTGGAACTCTTTTTGATGCCATCCCAAATCAATTAAATCCTGCTCCAATGATAAATCCTCTGTTGGCCAATCCCATAGTGGCAGAAACATTTCTTGTAAATGGCTAAGACTTGTCATAACTGCGTCATAATCTTTTACAACGTCGCTCACGGTTAGCATTCTAATTCTGAAATGTTGATTCTCAAGCGTATCGGGCACTATGAAATCTGCAGGTACAAATATTTTGTTTTGTGATAAAACTATTTGTGGAAGTACGGATAAGATAATTGTTATCAGAATAACTATTAATTTTTCATATGGTTGGTTTTATTGGTTACTCCAATAAGATAGCATCATTTATGATTACGCACTCATAAAACTAGATTACTCAAAAATCGATACAAATATTCCAGTCGAATGCATTACAGGTCTTTGAAAGGTTTTCAGGTTTCGGTCTCTAAACTATTTTACTTAGGATCGTTCGGAATTGGAGGAACTGGTGGTGGCCCCACAGGTAACATGGCTTCCCAGACTTCGGTTCCTTTTCTCTTTAGAAACTCCGCTTTTATCTCTTTTCGCAGATCTGCATTTTCAAAAAGATCTACCATGGTGGTCCCTAAAGTTTTGGCTGCAAACAGCATACCCTTATGCCCAATACTCATGCCGCCAGAAGCAACTACTACCCACGAGTGCCACGGAGATTCATAAGGTGCCGTAGTGGCCAATAAGGTTATTTCTGGCACAATATAACTCACGTCGCCTACATCTGTAGAACCTCCTGGAACATCTTTGCTTTCGCGCGCCAAAGGTTTTATTTCTCCGCTTATGCCAGAAGGTTTCATTCCATATTCTTTCATAATCTTATCGCTGAAATCCAATTCTTCCTTGGTATAGGTAATAGGCCCCACATATTCCATATTCTTATGCAATACTTTGGCACCGGCCGTATTGATCAACAGCTCATACAGACCGCTGTTCAATTTTACTTCATATTCTACTCCAGCCATTAAAGCGGCACCTTCGGCAATTTTTTTCATGCGGTCTGCAACTTCCATCACCCCTCTTCTGACTCGAATCCCTAATCCATAACCACACACTGGAAGTTTCGGGAATCACATTGGGTACTTGGCCGGCATCGGTATACACATAATGCATGCGTACACTTGGTTTTACGTGCTCTCGAAGGGAATTGACACCTGTCGTAAAAAATTCCGCAGCATCCAAAGCACTGCGGCCGTTCCACGGGTCGGATGCGGCATGCGCACTCTTTCCCTTGAACGAAATAGAAAAGTCGCTAACCGCCTGCGAGCTAGACATATTGGCCTCGTTCTCATAGCTGGGATGCCAATCCAAACAGACATCCAAGTCATTGAAGAGTCCGGCGCGCGCCATATATACTTTCCCTGCGAGATCTTCTTCGGCGGGAGTACCATAAAAACGAATAGTCCCTTTTAGTTTGCCCTGTTGCATCAATTCTTTGATGGCGAGGGCAGCTCCCAAACTACCTGCTCCGAACATATTATGACCACATCCTTGGCCGGCAGCACCTTCCACCAAAGCTTCTTTAAAGGGTTCCGCTTTTTGCGAAAGACCCGGTAAGGCGTCAAATTCTCCCAGAACACCAATAATAGGGGAGCCAGAACCATAAGAAGCAATAAATGCGGTGGGAATATCCGCTACCCCTCGTTCTACCTTAAAACCTTGAGCTTCGGCATAATCGGCCAATACTTTGGCGGACTTATATTCCATCATCGCAGGTTCTGCAAAGGCCCAAATCTGGTCACTTAGGGATATCAATTCTTGTTCATGTGCATCGACAGAGCGGAGAATGGCCTGTTTATTTTTCGACTCTTTTTTTTGACCTAGTACCGCGAACGTGGATAGGCAAAAAGTGAGCGACCATAGTACATTGAGTTTTTTCATGTTTTAAGTATTCGTTTTTGGTTTATTTTTTTTCGTCAGCGCAATACCTTCGCTTCTGCGACTAAAGATGGAGCGACATTATACATAGGCTCAGATTTTTCGATTCAGCCTTGAAGCCCTTATTACTATAGCCTTTGTGCCTTTTGCACAAGTTATGAAAAAAGTGGTATTCGGATCTTAAATATTTACAAACGGACCATAACTTTTTGTTTTACAAGAAAAAAGCCTCTTGGAGAGGCTTATATTGAAAAATTTTGTGTTTAATTCAAGGCTTGTGTAACGATTACCCTGGTTGTTCACAGTTTTATTCTGCTTCGTAATGTCCTACTATTTTTAGTAACTGCTTTTCAAACCGATAAATCTCGTCGATTGTTTTAATTTGCTCTTTCGATTCCTTTTTATATTCATCAAAAAGGCTGATATATTTTTTTCCGCCATTCAAGCGAAGTCTACAAATTGGTTTGCGATTATTGTCGTCCAATAATATTCCAAAATATGACTGCGTGTCTCGATTTACAATTCTACTTTTCGGTAAAATTCGTCTCAAAATGGCAACCACAATTTGAAAGGCTTCCAATTCTTCTTCAGTCATAATTATTGGGCTTTCGGGTTCTAGTTCTTTTTGTTCTTCTTCTTCTTCTTGTTGTTTTTCGGTTTCTTTAGTTAGTGCTGATTGCAATCTATCGTTTACTCTGTCGCTGACTAAAAAGGCAGTTCATTTAGCAGTGAATGCATAAAGCGAAGAGATAAGCGTTCCTCTTGTAGGAGAAACTAGGAAACACCCAAAACTAAAAAGAGTCCAATCTTGTGGGACCGGACTCTTTTACGAGAACACTATATGAAAATGAAAAAAATTGTTTACTTGTTTACACTGTAAATATATAACCCGTTTTGGGTGCTGCACAGTTATTGTTGTCAATGCTGTTATTTTTGTGGTGTACCACTTCATTTTTGTTATTTACCTTGTTTTGGCTGCCCAAATTCTTACAGAATAGCGATATTTATACCAGAAATGTGCCTATATTAAAAGATGGTCCACTCATAGAAAACAAAAAAGGGGAATGCAGCAATCAGAAAGATTAGAGGAGTTTAAAAAATCGGTAAACAATAAGTTCAACGTCTACAATAGCTTATTCTTAAATTTACCTTACCGGAACATAGATAACGTTGGGATGCTTATTCCGCTGCTCATGGACCAATCCCAAAAAGGATTGAAGGCAGGACGTAATCCCAAAGAAATTATAGAGTCTTTTTTTGAGAATTTCGCGGACTTGAAAACAGAGCAGGAACACATAGATTTTATGTTCCGCATTATCCAATACGTAGAGCGGCAAGTGGTTCTTTATGATAGTGTGGAGGATGCCGCTTTTCCAAAATTACACAAGCACAGTAGCTCCTTGTCCTTACAAGATTATTTTCAGCTCGTAGAGAAGAACAACGATTGGGATTCCATTTTGGCCAAACTGAATAGTTTTAGCGCTCGTATTGTACTTACGGCACACCCTACACAGTTCTATACCCCTGCGGTATTGGACATTATTACCAACCTAAGAACTTTGATCTTAGAAGACAGGATAGACGAGATCGATGTAGTGCTTCAACAATTGGGACTAACTTCTTTGGTAAATGCCAAGAAGCCTACGCCGTTGGACGAGGCCAAAAATATTATTTACACCCTTCGCCATGTCTACTATGATGCTATTGGGGACATGTACGCCTATATAAAGGGAAGTGCAGGCCACCAGAAGTTTGAAAACCATGATATCGTTAAGCTTGGTTTTTGGCCCGGTGGGGACAGGGACGGCAACCCGTTTGTAACGGCGGACATTACCAAAGATGTCATGAACGAACTGCGCATCACTCTAATGAAGTGCTATTATAACGATTTAAAAAGGCTGCAACATAAACTAACCTTTAAAGAGGTTCAGGAGCCTATAAATACTTTGCGGGGCAACTTGTATAGGGCGATGTTCGACCCGAGCAAAGATGTGGGTTATGACGATATCATTACGCCTTTGAATCACATACGTGAAGCATTGGTACATAAGTATCACAACCTGTATTTAAAGGAGCTGGATTTGTTTATAGACAAAGTGAAAATCTTTAAAACGCATTTCGCCACTATAGATATCCGCCAGGACCATAGCATGCATACCAAGGTAATAAACGCTGTTTTACTTAAAAACGGAATGATCAAGGAGGTTATTGACGAGTTGACCGAAGAACAATTAATAGCTATCCTATTACACCATACTATTAAGCTCGATGCCAATGACTATGATGACGAAATTGTAAAGGATACCATCCAAAACGTTTCCCAACTGGCCGATATCCAGGCCAAAAATGGCGAGGAAGGTTGTAATAGGTACATTATAAGTAATTCGGAGAACGTGTTCAGTGTTCTCTTTGTGTACGCGCTGTTTAGATGGTGTGGCTGGGCAGACAAGAAAATTAGCTTTGATATTGTGCCGCTCTTTGAGACGATGAAGGGAATGGACAATGCTAAGGCTACGATGCAGCAATTGTTCGGCATGAAGGAATATAGGGCACATTTGGAAAACCGAGGAAACAGACAGACGATTATGCTAGGTTTTTCCGATGGCACCAAGGATGGCGGTTATCTAAAAGCCAATTGGTCTATCTTAAAGACCAAGGAAGAACTATCGGAAGTTTGTGCGGAAAACGATATTGCCGCTATTTTCTTTGATGGTAGGGGAGGGCCTCCGGCAAGAGGTGGCGGAAAAACCCACCGTTTTTATGCGGCTCAGACGAGTAAGGTGGCCAATAACGAAATACAACTTACCATACAAGGCCAGACGATAACCAGTACCTATGGCACCAAAGAGCAGTTTATCTATAATAGCGAACAATTGCTAACGGCGGGACTTTCCAATACCATTTTAGGGAAAGAGATCATCATTTCCGAAGAGGCAAGAACCTTGATAGAAGAACTGTCCGACCTCAGTTTTGCCAAATACGATGCTTTAAAGCACCATGATAAGTTTATGCCCTATTTGGAAAACATGAGTACACTAAAGTACTATACCAAGGCCAATATTGGAAGTAGGCCGGGCAAACGTGGAAACAAAGCCAAACTGGAATTGTCCGATCTACGTGCAATTTCTTTTGTAGGTTCTTGGAGCCAATTAAAGCAAAATGTACCAGGGTATTTTGGTATTGGGTCCGCGCTAAAAACGTTGGCCGATGACGGAAGGTTTGCCGAGGCCAAAAAATTATACGATGAGGTGCCTTTCTTCCAAGCCTTGATGATGAACAGCATGATGAGCCTTTCCAAGTGCTACTTTGAACTGACCAGTTATATGAAGGAAAACGAGGAGTACGGCGCTTTTTGGGAAATTCTGCACGCGGAATACCAGCTTTCCAAAAAAATGCTTCTGGAGCTTTCCGGCATGGAAATTTTGATGGAGAAGGAAGCGATTTCCAGGGAGTCCATAAAAATCAGGGAAAACATTGTACTCCCATTACTGGTTATACAGCAGTATGCGTTACAGAAGATCGGGGAGGACAATGCCTATAAAGACCTGTACGAGAAAATTGTAACCAGGTCCTTATATGGGAATATTAATGCGAGTAGGAATTCGGCTTAAGGAACAGCGATTAATTTTGCCCGTTTAGATGACACAAAGAACCGAAGATAAGCCCTAGCAATATAATGCTTGGGCTTTTTTTAAATTCTTAACGGGTGTTTTAGAAGTATCCGAATAATGCTTCATCGTTAGCTGATCTTCAGTTCCCCTCCCACTAAAAGATGTTATGGCCAATTCAACTAACCAAAATTACTCCGTCTTAGGTGAACTTAACAAGGCATAAAACGTTTGTATCCCATAAGCGATCTGCCCTATTTTGAGGTTCTCATTGGGACTGTGTTGGTTGTTGTCCGGATTTACCATAGGCACCAAAAATGCCGGGATTTTTAATTCGTTGATAAAAGGCGCAATTGGAACCGTACCGCCCATGGTGCGTATTTGAACAACGTCTTCCTTAAAGGTATCCTGCAGTGTTTTTACAATGAACTTCCCGTAAGGGTTGTTCAAGTCGGTTCTAAACGCATCTGTTACAGAACCTTCCGTAACCATCATAATTTTATCATGGGCCATACGCTCCTTTTTTGTAGGTGCTGCCTCCGTTATAAAAAACCCTTCTTTTTGGATGTGTTTTTTAACCAAACTTTTTAATCGGGTGCCGTCGGTTTCGGGTACCAGTCGTAAATCAAGTTCGGCCGTAGCGCTTTCTGGCACTATGGTTCTCGCGTCTTGGCCGATCCACCCAGAGCCTAACCCCCTAATGTTCAAACTAGGATATTGTAGTGCTTCTTGATAAAATCCACCGACTTTTTCGGGAGTTTTAAACTGTAGTTTTTCGTTGATTTCCGTATCGTTTTCAGGAACACTTTTTAGAATGTTTTGTGTGGTCTCATCCAGGGAAATACCATCGTAATAACCCGGTATTAAAACGCGTCCTTCTGTATCTTTCATACTGGCCAAAACCTGGGCCAATTGAAACCCTGGGTTTGGGGCATAATTGCCATAATGACCGCTATGTTGCGGTTTTATTGGGCCAAAAGTGGTTAGTGATAATGTAGTTATTCCACGGCATCCGTAGACTACAGTTGGCTTGCCCGAGGCGTGCACGGGACCATCGCTAATGACCAAAAAATCGGCCATTAGTAGTTCTTTGTAGGTTCGCACCGCTTTGGGTAGGGGCTTGCTGCTTTTTTCTTCCTCACTATCCAGAATAACCTTAACGTTAAATGCGAGTTCCTTACCATCTTTTTTAAGAAGGTCAATGGCATTTAGAAACATTACGATAGGACCCTTGTCGTCTGAGGTAGACCTACCGAACAAACGCCAGTCGTAGTTGATGTCGTTGTCCAGTGCCGAAAAATCTTCGGTTTTCCATCCGTCTCCATCTTTTGACTTTAGCACTGTTTCATACGGATTCTTTTGATCCCATTTCGTCGGGTCGACGCCTTGTCCATCAAAATGCATATAGAACAATATGGTCGGTTTATTATCATCCATAGGTAAGGCGGCAAAGAACAAAGGAAGATTATCGGTCTCCAGAATAGAGGTGTTAAAATCTCTTTGGGTGAATTTGTTCCTGAGCCAGATAAGGTTACTATCTATGTCGTCTGCATTAAGCGCATCGTTGGGAATGGACACAAAATTCCGCAGCTCATCAATACTATGCCGCACTTGGGACTTTAAAATAATTGAGTCTTGACCGACGGCAGAAAAAAACAGGAAATAGGATACTAATGCTATTATACTTCTCATAATACTGGTTATACTTCTTATTCGCTAAAAGTATATATAATTTGTATAACGGCGGCTCCATTTTCGTGTTATCTTAAGCTCGGAAGACACTTAAAAATGGTGACTGTTCGAAGGCTTGTATTTTGAAAAAAATGAGTTTATAGATTAAAAACTATAACCTAATCCAAAGTAGACCCATTCGGAAATGCCAACACCTGTTCTTAACATGAAACCTTTGATGGCCTGTTTTCTGTAACCTATAGTAACGGAAGGAGAAAAGGAATTATTTGTTGCAATAGGGTTGTTTTTGCCATTATGGTAGTATTGCACACCCAGACCAAATTCTAAATGATTTTTACCGCTCCCCGTTAGGCCCATGATACCCAAGGTAATAGGAAAGGACTGATCACTTCTTTCGCGGCTTATTCCAACTTCTTCGTTAAACGCAGTTTTTGCCGTGGCATAATAGGATTTAAAAAATCCCTTTTTCGGTACAAGTATAAGCCTGTCGTAGGAAAGGTGCACCGAATGGATAAATACGAAACTGCCAATGGATGCGTGAACTACATTTTTTGCCGGTGTTTGAATAGCATGGTCTTGGGCCTTAAGCGGATTGACCAGAACAACGCCATATAGCCATAGTAACATACCTATTTTAAACATGACTTCTGCTTTTTCGATTTACCTTAAAGATAGAACAGATATCGTCTTGTTGCCTCAATTTTATCCGTTTTAACGACTTCTTAAAGTCATTTCCTTACAATTGAAACACCTATTTTTCGAATCAAAAGAAGAAAAGGAAAGCCATGAAACAAAAGATCGAACCAATCCATAGCTTGCATACCAACCGCACCACCGGCCACCCATTTTAGTTTGCCCCACAAATGCGGTTCTGGAAAAAACGGTGCTAAACCAAGAGAGAGGCATAAGAGAATAATTAATTTCCAATTGTTCAAAAACTCTTTCATTGGGTTCTTATGGTATTTATGAACGATGGAATTTCCTCTACCCCATGCTGTGTCAAATGCTTGATAAAAGCGGAACCGATAATGGCACCCTTTGCCGATGTTGTGGCCTGCTCAAAGGTTTCGGCATCTTTGATTCCAAAACCTACGATCTGTGGATTCTTTAATCCCATGTTGCCTATGCGTTCAAAATAGGCAGTCTGTTCCGTTCCAAAACCAGATTTAGATCCTGTAACGCTAGCTGAACTTACCATGTAAATAAAACCTTCCGATGCTGCATCAATTTGATGAATGCGTTTATTGCTGGTCTGTGGCGTTATTAAGAATATATTGATCAATCCATATTTTTTAAAAATCGCTTCGTATTCTGCTTGGTAAACATCCAGGGGAAGGTCGGGCATTATGATGCCATCTATCCCTATCTCGTGGCATTTTTCACAAAAGGCTTCCACACCATATTGGAGCATGGGGTTAAAATAGCCCATAACGATCAGTGGTATGGAGACCGTTTGTCGAATATTTTTTAACTGATTAAAAAGTACTTCGGTGGTCATTCCATTTTTTAGGGCTGCCGTAGAACTTTCCTGTATGGTAGGGCCGTCTGCCAAGGGATCGCTGAACGGCAGTCCGATCTCGATCATGTCCACGCCATTTTTTTCCAAGTCTTGGATGACTTTCACGGTATCGTTCAATGCAGGGTAACCTGCCGTAAAGTAGATGGAGAGGAGTTTTTTATCCTCTTGTAGCTTAAGGTTGATCCTATTCGTCATTATGCTAACTTAAAATAATCTATATACGTTTGTAAATCTTTATCCCCACGACCGGAAAGACTGATAACCACCACATCGTCCGGCCTAAACTTTTTGTGATAAAAAATGGCAAAGGCATGTCCTGTTTCGATGGCTGGAATAATACCTTCCAACTGGGAAAGTTCCAATCCGGCGGTCATGGCTTCATCGTCCGTAGCGGAATAAAATTCTGCACGACCAGATTTGAATAAATGGGAATGCATGGGGCCAACACCAGGGTAATCCAATCCGGCGGAAATAGAGTAGGGCTCGGTAATCTGTCCGTCCATTGTTTGCATCAGCATCGTTTTGCATCCGTGGATGATACCCACTTTTCCCAGTGCCGATGTAGCCGCACTTTCGCCTGTATCCACACCTTTGCCGGCCGCTTCTACTGCAATGATACCGACTTCCGGTTCATCCAAAAAGTGATGGTAGGTTCCGGCAGCATTGCTGCCACCACCTATACAGGCCACCACATAATCCGGATTTTCACGCCCTTCCTTTTCTTTTAACTGCCATTTGATTTCTTCGGAAATGACCGATTGAAATCGCGTAACCATATCCGGATAGGGGTGCGGCCCAATGGCAGAACCAATGATATAGTGTGTATCAACAGGATTGTTGATCCAGTCGCGTATGGCCTCGTTGGTGGCATCTTTTAAGGTTCTACTGCCGGATAGCGCAGGGCGTACCTCCGCACCCAGCATTTTCATGCGCGCTACGTTGGGTGCCTGTCTGGCAATATCAATTTCACCCATATAAACGATGCACTGCATTCCCATTAGGGCGCAGACCGTAGCGGTGGCAACCCCATGTTGCCCGGCACCTGTTTCGGCGATAATGCGCGTTTTTCCTAATTTCTTGGCCATTAATATCTGCCCTATGGTATTGTTTATTTTGTGCGCACCGGTATGGTTGAGGTCTTCTCGTTTCAAATAGATTTTACAACCATGTTTTTCTGAAAGTCGCTTGGCAAAATACAACGGTGAAGGCCTGCCTACATAATCTTTTAGCAACTGATGAAATTCTTTCTGAAAAGAATCTTCATACATAATATCCAAATACTTTTGGCGTAATTCTTCTACGTTCGGGTATAGCATTTCTGGAATAAATGCACCTCCAAACTCGCCGTAGTAGCCTTTTTCGTCCGCATGGAAGCCACCTAAGGCTTCTAGTGGATATTTTTTTTCCATTTCTTTTTCCATTTCTTTTTCTATTTTCTTTTTTTATTTCCTCCTAGCAAAGAAGTACAAAGGAAGTGTAAACCGACCTTGTGACTATATACTTATTATTTTGTAATCATTACTGATTTTTCAATACTGCCATAAACTCCTTTAAATCTTCAATTTTTTTTAATCCTGGTGCTATTTCAAATGTACTGTTTACATCAATAGCGTGGCAGTATGTGGCTTCTGGTCTTTTGAGAAATTCTTCGATTTGCTTGATATTTTCTAAACCTATACCACCACTCAAAAAGTAGGGTTTGGTTGATGGGTAATCCTTTAAAACACTCCAGTCAAAAACATATCCGTTGCCGCCCGGTAATTTTCCTTTGGTATCAAATAAGTAGTAATCGCATACTTCTTCATAAGCCGCAAGTGCCGAAAAGTCGAATTGGTTCTTGACGGAAAATACTTTGATTACATCTAAGGGCCCAACCGGTTTTGAAAGCCTATCAGCTATCAGCGCTAAGCAATAATCCGGACTTTCATTTCCATGCAGCTGCACCCCGTCTAGATGGTACGTTTCAATTTTCTTCAAAACTTCCTCAAGCGGAGCATCGACAAATACGCCTATTTTTTTGATACTGGAGGGAAGTTTCGGCAAATTCCCTTCAAAATTGCGTTTGGAGCCCTCCCAAAAAATAAAACCGAGATAGTCTGGTTGTAACGCCGCCACTTCTGAGGTGTTTTTGTTCATTCCGCAGACTTTAAGACGCACAGTTTGTTTGTTTTTCCCCAAGGAAAAAGTCTTAATCGCTTTTGTATTGGATTGCTTGGAGTCCATCTTTTATTTTAATTGGTTGATGAATTCCGCGGCACTTTTCCCGGGGTCTACCGTTTTCATGAAATTCTCTCCAATTAAAAATCCTTGGTATCCGTAGGGTTTTAATTCTTTAATGGCTTCAACGGAGCTAATGCCGCTTTCGGAAACCTTCACAAAATCGTCAGGAATGAGTGTAGCCAATGATTTTGCTCGTTTCTAAGCTAACCGTAAACGTCTTTAAATTTCTGTTGTTCACGCCCAACATGTCCAAACTTGGCATTATAGATTTATGTAATTCTTCTTCGTTGTGCACCTCCAATAGCACTTCTAAATCTATACCTTGAGCAAATTCTGAAAGGGTCTTTATTTCTTGTCGAGACAGAACTGCGCCAATCAACAAAATAACATCGGCTCCGTAGGCCTTGGCTTCCAATAGCTGGTATTCATCAATGATAAATTCTTTTCGTAGCAAAGGCATGGTAACGGAAGCGCGCGCTAAGAGCAAATCCTCTAAAGAGCCTCCGAAATATTTAATGTCCGTGAGCACGCTCATCCCACAAACGCCGGCCTTTTGATAACCCTTGGCTACCTGGCTTATATTGGTGTTTTGGTTGATGGTGTCCTTGGATGGCGAACGTCTCTTGTACTCAGCAATGATACCGGTGTTGCTATCTCGAAGTGCTTGCGCCAAAGAACCGCCCTTTCTATCAAAAAGAACGGATTGTTCCAATTGGGAAGTAGGAATCAGACTTTTTTTCAGTTCCACTTCCTTACGTTTATCGGCCACTATTTTTGAGAGTATATCCATGTTTTAATCTTCTTTGGTATGCTCCGCCTTGGGCGGATGGGCAATTTTTAACCCCTGTTTTCTTCGATTGCGCTCAGAATGATATTAGATCTTAATTTTTTAATCAGTTTTACGATTAGAATCAAATTCTACCTTTTGGGGCTGTACTCAACTCCTGTAACTTACGCAACGCCCTTAATCCTTTTCCGCTTAACAAGGACTCCTTCGCTTTTTCAAATCCTTCTTTTGGAGAACAGCCTTCAACCGTTGCTATGGCTATCCCGGCATTGGCGCAGACTACATTATTTTGGGCTTCGGTTCCTCTACCATTGAGGACGCTCATAAAAATTTGGGCGGAATCCGCAATATCATCTCCACCCACAATTGCCTCTGCAGCAACGGGTAGCAATCCAAAATCGGAGGGTTTTAATATGGCTTCCGAACCGTTGGATATGGTTTTAGTGTCCCCCGTTAAACTAATTTCATCATAGCCGTCCAAGGCATGTAAAACGGTAAAATTTTTGTCCGTATTCTGATACAGATAGCCATACATTCTAGCCAGTTCCAGATTAAAGACGCCCACCATCTGATTTTTAGGAAAAGCCGGATTTACCATAGGCCCCAACATGTTAAAAAAGGTCTTTACGGCCAGTTCTTTTCTGATGGGAGCTACATTTTTCATGGCCGGATGAAAAAGCGGCGCATGTAACACACAAATCCCGGCTTCATCAATGGATTTTTTAAGGAAATCGGCCTCATTACTGAATTTGATTCCTAGAAACTCCATCACGTTACTACTGCCACATTTGGACGAAACCCCATAATTACCGTGTTTGGTGACTTTTAGGCCGGCACCTGCGGTTACGAAAGAGGACAAGGTAGAAATATTAAACGTATCCTTTCCATCGCCTCCAGTTCCGCATAAATCGATAGGATTATATTCCGATAAATCTACCGCCAAGCAAAGTTCCAGTAAGGCATCACGAAAGCCTTCCAATTCTTCGATCGTAACGCTACGCATCATGTATACGGTAAGAAATGCTGCAATCTGACTGGTATTGTAATCTCCTTTTGCAATATTCACCAATATCCGTTTCGCATCCTGCTTCTCCAGAATTTCGTGATTTATTAGTCTATTTAGTGTTTCTTTCATAGTCCCTTCCCTAACCCTCCCAAAAGGGGGAGGGAGTTTAATAGGCGTTTTTTAATTACTATTTGTTTTTTGGCGCTTTAGCTCACCTTTTGGAGATTGAGGGGCTTTTACCCAATTTTCCAAGATTCGTTTACCCTCCGGCGTTAAGACCGATTCTGGATGAAACTGCACCGCGCGTATATCATATTCCCGATGACGTAGGGACATGATTTGGCCGTTGGCATCAAACGAAGTAGCTTCTAGACAGTCCGGTAAATCTGGATGAACCACCCAAGAATGATAGCGTCCTACTTCAATTTCTTTAGGTAGTCCTTTAAAAATATAATCGTCCTGCGTAATTTTTATGGTGGTAGCCACACCATGGTAAACTTGGTCCAAATTGGTAAGGCTTCCCCCAAAAACTTCGGCAATGGCCTGCTGCCCCAAACACACCCCAAAAATACGCTTGCGACCGGCATAGGTTTTAATGATACTTTTCAATAATCCGGCCTCGTCCGGGATACCTGGTCCCGGGGAAAGTACGATGTTATCAAAAGCATCTACATCTTCCAAGGTTAATTGGTCGTTCCGCTTTACGGTTATCTCGCAATCCAAATCCTCTAGATAGTGCACCAAGTTGTAGGTAAAACTATCATAGTTGTCTATCATTAAAATGGACGCCCCCACCACCGAAGGGGGAGAGTTCTTACTCTTGTGTGTTTTGTGCGTCTTATCCATTTATTGTGATTTTTTCCTGATTTTCGAGCGAATGCGTAAATCCAAAAGTCATCCTTGTTGATTTTAAAATGAGTCTATATAATATATTATCCTTCAATCTATTCATTTCCTTTTTTTTCAAATCTTCCTTCTTCCAAGAGTTCATGGGAGCACTTTTAGGGTACTTTTTATATTGTCTCCGCAATTTTCAAGGCCTTGTTCAAAGCGCCCAATTTGTTATAGGTCTCCTGTAATTCGTCCTCTGCATTTGATGCCGCCACTAATCCCGCTCCTGCTTGGAAGTGCAGTTTGTGGTTCTTGCTCAAAAAGGTGCGGATCATAATAGCATGGTTAAAATTGCCTTTGAAGTCCATAAAACCTATGGCTCCACCGTAATAGCCTCGGCTGGTTTTTTCGTATTGCTCAATGAGCTGCATGGCCCTGTGTTTTGGTGCGCCGCTCAAGGTGCCGGCGGGAAAGGTATCCGCAACTATTTTTAGCGTAGAAATATCAGGTTTTTTTATACCGGTTACTTTGGAGACCAAGTGAATGACATGCGAAAAATACTGTACTTCACGGTAGGTATCTACTTTTACCATATTGCCGTTTCTGCTAAGGTCATTTCTAGCAAGGTCAACCAGCATCACATGTTCGCTGTTTTCCTTATCGTCCTGCGCTAGCTGCTTAGCAAGTTCCGCATCTTTTTCATCGTTACCGGTTCTTTTGTAGGTGCCAGCAATGGGGTGGATTTCTGCCTTGTCATCCTTTACAATAATCTGGGCTTCTGGCGAGCTTCCGAAAATCTTAAAATCGCCATAGTCAAAAAAGAATAAATATGGAGATGGATTTATGGAACGCAGCGCCCTGTAGACATTGAATTCATCGCCCTTGAAACCTTGCGAAAAACGTTTGGAGAGTACAAGCTGAAAAACGTCACCACGTTGGCAGTGCTTTTTCGCCAAGGCAACCTGTTCTTTAAATTCATCATCTTCTAAATTTGTTTTTACGGCACCTTCTGTTTTAAAATTATAAGAAGCAAAGTTGCGAACTTTTAAAACCTGTTCCAATTCTGGAATGTTGTTTTCCGATTTAAAGCAATGTGCAAAAAGATAGGCTTCGTTTTTAAAATGATTGATGGCGATAATGTTTTGGTATACCGCGTAATACATGTCTGGAATAGAAACGGAGTTATCTTTTTTAGAAATATCAACATCCTCAAAATAGCGCACGGCATCATAGGCCATAAAACCGAACAAGCCGTTGGTAATAAACTTAAAATCTTGGTCGGCTACTAGAAACTGTTTGCTAAAAGCATCGATTTCTTGCATCACGTCCACCGAATGGGTGATTTGGATGGCTTCTTTAGCCCCATTTGGGAACTGTTTCGTAATGACCTCGTTTTCAACCTTAATCGAAGCAATGGGATTACAGCAGATATAGGAGAAACTATTGTCATTTGCATGGTAATCGCTACTTTCCAATAAGATACTATTGGGGAATCTATCCCTTATTTTCAAATAAACACTTACCGGAGTAATGGTATCCGCTAAGATCTTTTTATAATATGTCTTTAGTTCAAATTGCATGGTTTAGCTTTAAAAGGATTTCCGCTAGCAGGGAAATAGAAATTGAATGGTTTAAATTAAAAAAGGCCTGTCGTGATGACAAGCCTTTATATATTTTTCAATAGGGACTAGTTCACGAGTATCGTCGTAAAGTATTCCACCACCAAATATTGATTCATAGTTTTCATTGATGCAAAGATAGAAAGGAATTTTTAATGAACCAATAAAAAGGAAAAAGTATTTATCGTCAAATGTTTATTTTTAGTACAAATAGAAACTTATGCAGTTTAAAGTATTATTTCAAAGATTTATAATCCTCTATGTGGTTCTCTATGTTTTTCCCTTCCCGCTGGATTATTTTCCTTTTAATTTTGGGGATGCTCTTTCGAGTTCCGTACAAGATTTTTGGGCATGGTTGGTTCCCTTAATTTCCAATT
This sequence comes from uncultured Flavobacteriaceae bacterium, assembly GCA_963697395.1. Classification (GTDB taxonomy): domain Bacteria; phylum Bacteroidota; class Bacteroidia; order Flavobacteriales; family Flavobacteriaceae; genus Maribacter. The sequence continues at coordinate 166,255 of CAVONX010000002.1, read as the reverse complement.
ATCTTTTCGGGTTTGAAGATGCAATCATACCAAGAACGAATGGCACAGGGGATTCAATCTTCGATTATTTAAAGATTCTTACCTTAATTTTGGTGGCCATACTACTTTGTTTTGTGTGGTATGGTGCCTCGCTAAAGTGGAAAATGGCAAACTCAAAAAATATAGTAAATTATTTTAGTATTTACATACGTTATTATTTGGCATTTACCATGTTTACCTATGGTTTTGCCAAGGTATTTTATCTCCAGTTTCAAGAATTAAGTCTGTCTCAATTAACACAACAGTTTGGGGATGCTTCACCAATGGGTCTGTTGTGGAAATTTATGGGTCATTCTGAAATGTATTCCATTTTTACGGGAAGCGTAGAAGTTTTGGTTGGTATTTTGTTGCTTTTCAGACAAACAAAAATGTTAGGTGCTTTAATTTGTTTTGGCGTCATGGTTCAGGTGTTCATGCTTAATATGTCATTTGATGTACCTGTAAAGCTATACTCCTTACATCTTATTTTTATGGCTTTTGTTGTATTGCTACCCGATTTAGGCCATCTATATAATTTTTTTGTGCGCTCGAAGCCGACAGCTGCTGTGGCAATACAACCCTATTTTAAACAACCCAAGATACGTCTAGTACAAGGTGTCTTAAAATTTTCAATGATCGTTATAGTTTTATTTACAATTATTTCGGGGGACGTTTCTAGTCAAAAGGAGTATGGAAAGCGGTCACCAACAAATTTGTTATATGGTATTTATGATGTGGACTTATTTGTTTTTAACAATGATACTATTGAACCCTCTAGAACTAATATCGAAAGATGGGACCGATTGATAATTGATAAAAATAGTGCCTTGATTGAAAAAATGAATCGCGATAGGGTTTTTATGCAATTGGAGATAGATAGCCTTAATTCCAGTCTCTTTCTAAATTCGTATTTGAACGAAGAAGATAAAAACGACTTTACCTTTGTATTGGCCAACGACGACTTACAATTGGAGGGTAAATTAAAAGATAAAAGCATAAGAATACTTCTTTCAAAAAAGAACAGGGAAGATTTTTTCCTGGAAAAACGGGGATTTAATTGGATCAACGAATATCCCATGAATAGATGAATGCGAAAGCTACAAAACATAGAATCCCTATGAAAAAATTTCAAAGGGATTCATAAAAACTAACCTTTATCTGCGTGCTATAAGTGCTTATTAAAGCACTAAATCTACCACCAAATCAAAATCATCATAGATTGCCTTGTCCCCTAAGTTATCAAAAAAGCTTCCGGAGCCGTACTTAACATCGTACTTGGACCTATCAATTTTAACAGTTGCCGTAGCTTTACCTTCAAACATTGAGACTACCAGAGTTACAGGTTTTGTAATTCCTTTAATGGTTAAGTCTCCAACAACGGTATAGGAGTTTTTGTTAAGTGTTTCTACAGAGGTGAACACCAATTTTGATTCGGAATGCGTTTCCACACCAAAGAAATCATCGGATTTTAAATGGCCTTCCAATTTTTCCTTTCCGTCGCCAGAAGCTAAATCTGTAACGGTAAGGGAGGTCATATCAACTACAAATTCTCCTCCTGTCAATTTTTTGCCGTCCATTATCAAATGGCCGGATTTTAACTTCATGGTACCATCATGCGCGCCGGTAACCTTATATCCTTTCCAGACTATGCTGCTTTGGCTAACATTTACTTCTTTCTTTTCGTTATCCAAACCTGTGTTCGCTGTTGCGGAAAACCCAAATAAAAGGGCTAAAAATACGCTTGATACTGTTTTTTTCATGTTGCTCATTTTTAATGTATTCGTTTAATTTATAATTATATTTATATATGGGTGAATAATTCTTGCTTGGGTTTACGGACTTTTGGCCAGTGTTGCGAATCGTCCGTATTTGAACGGTATCCAATGGGCACTACTACGGAAGTCGTTAAGTTTTTTCCTTCAAGGCCTAAAATGGAATCATATGCCTCCGCTTCAAAACCTTCCATGGGGCAGCTATCTATTTTTAATTCTGCTGCAGCTTGCATCAGATTGCCCAAGGCAAGATAGACTTGTCTTGCTGTCCATTCCTCCTTTGTTCGTTGTGGCAGGTCTACCAATTTAGATTTGGCAAAATCACTATATCCTTTTAAGGTATCCTTGGGAATGTTTCTTGTTTCCGCAACGTTGGTAATGAAATCGTCTACCAACTCCCCAGAAAAATCTGTTTGGTGCGTAAAAACGATAAGGTGCGATGCATCCGTTATCTGTGACTGCCCCCAAGAAACAGGCTTCAACTGCTCTCTAATTTTGGGGTCTGTAATCACAAAAACATGGTAGGGTTGCAGGCCATAGGAAGAGGCACTAAGTCTCGTTGCTTCCAACAAAACATCCATTTCTTCTGGTGAAATCTTTTTGCTACTATCAAACTTTTTGGTCGCGTAGCGCCAAGTCCTGTTTTCTAAAATCGTATTCATATATGGCTTAAAATTTATCTAATAATTTGTTGAGTTGTGTCAATTCTTGATTGGTGAAATTAATTAGTATTTCTTCCTCTTTTTCAAATAGCATGCCATCTATTTGGTTCAGGAAATCTAACCCTTTCAGGGTAATGTTTATTTCTACTTTTCTTCTGTTTTGTTTACAGGTTACCCTATTGACATATCCTTTTGATATAAGTTTGTCCACCAGTCTAGTGGTATTGCTCATCTTGGTTACCATTCTTTCATTGATAGTGGAAAGGTTTGCCGGTTTCCCTTTCTGACCTCTCAAAATACGCAGGACATTGAATTGCTGTACGGATAGTTCAAATGGTTTCAAGGTTAAAGCTACTTGTTCGTTTACCTTATTGTGAACCAATGACAAATGGATTATAGTCCTTTTTTTTATGGGGATTTCAGTGGTTGTTTTTATAATAGCCTCAACATTCATGTAGTTACAACAATTGTATAAACAAATGTAGTGGTAATTTCAACATGCACATGTCTTTAGAAATTAAACTTTTGTTAAAAAAACTAGCTCCTAAACTATAGTAAATCTTATTCTATGACTTTTAAAATAAAAGTTGTCTCAGAATAAAATGATGAATAGAAGCCTAAAAGGAATTCTAAAAGAAAAGTCGTTTTATGCTTTTGAATCAAAACAATGCTCATACACAGAAGCTAGCAATTTTTGTTATAATTATTTTGAAGGATTATCTCAGAAGCAAAAATAAACTATGCCTAAAAACCTAAATTACAATCAAATCTGTTTAGCATAAGTTTCCAGAATCACTTATTTTTGATAAGAAAAATAAAATACCACAAGTATGGCAGATTTATCACAAGAAGAATGGGCATCACAATTGAGCAGCGATGAAAATGCATTTGTTCTTGATGTTCGAACCGATGAGGAATTGGAGGAAGGTCAAATCCCCAATGCAAGGAACATCGACATTTATTTGGGACAAGGTTTTATAGATGAACTTGAAAAACTGGACAAGTCCAAAAACTATTACGTGTATTGCCGATCAGGTAACCGTAGTGGGCAAGCCTGTGCGATTATGAACAGCATTGGTTTTGAAAATGCCTATAATTTGGCTGGTGGATTTATGAATTGGGAAGGGGAAGTGGTATAGTAGGAGAAAGGCTTAGCACAAACTTCTGTACAAAGTAAGACTTGTAAAAATACCTGTTTTTACAAGTGTTACTTAATAGTCTAAAGATTTTTGATATTTCCGTTACTGTAAATTGTTTGCCAAAGTTACTTTTGGAGCTAGCCCACTACCATAATCTAAGAATTAATAGCCCGCTCAAATTAGGGCTATTGCTGTTTACAGGATAAAGACGATATCTTTATAACAAAAGGTAAACTCTAAACTCAGAGGTGGTTTTAATCGGCAAGGAGTATATTCGGCCATTATAAAAACAGTACATTGTAACATATGAAAGAAGACCTGTTACACTACATTTGGAAGTATAAGAAATATCCGATAGCTAGTATCAGGACAACCAAGGGTTACGCCATTTCTGTGCAGACCTCCGGGACACATAATCATTTGAGCGGTCCTGATTTTTTTAATGCCAAGCTTGTCATCGCTGAGCAGTTGTGGGCAGGAAACGTTGAAATTCATATCAAATCGTCTGACTGGTATGCCCATAATCATGAAACAGATTCTAATTACGATAATGTAATACTTCATGTGGTTTGGGAAGATGATATGGCCGTTTTTAGGGCGGATGGTTCAGAGATTCCTGCGCTTGAGCTTAAGAGCTATATTAGCGAGGAACTGCTGGCCAATTACCATCGATTATTTGAACAAAAGCCTAATGTATTTATCAATTGTGGTGCCGATATTAATTCCGTTTCCAGTTTCAATTTTGAACATTGGAAAGAACGTCTTTATTTGGAACGATTGGAGCGTAAATCTGAGTTTATATTTGATCTCTTGGAAACATCCAAGAACGATTGGGAAAAGGTGCTTTTTGTATTGTTGCTGAAGAATTTCGGTTCCAAGATCAACGGCGAGCTGTTTTTACAGTTGGGCCTATCTATTGATTTTTCCATTATTCGAAAATTGCAAGGAAGGCCTTTGGAAATGGAGGCCTTACTATTTGGACTGGCGGGACTTTTGAAAGAGCAGCAGCCGGACTCCTACCACAAGGAATTACGCAAGACCTATGATTATCTGCGGCATAAGTATGACATAGATTCCTCAGTTATGCCAAAACCACAATTTTTTAAGTTAAGGCCGTCTAACTTCCCAACGATACGTCTTTCCCAATTTGCACAACTGTACACCTCTGTACATTCCCTTTTTCATCTTGCCCTAAACACCAAAGGTATCGTGCTTTATGATTTGTTCTCGATACCTACAAGTGACTATTGGGAAACCCATTTTACTTTTGGTAAAGTTTCTAAAAAAGTAGTGAAAAAAACATCTAGGAAATTTGTAGACTTATTAATTGTCAATACCATTTTACCCTTGAAATTCTGTTATTTAAGGCACCAAGGCGCTTTAATAGATGATGCCTTTACCGAGCCTATATTGGATATTGCTGCGGAAAGAAACAGTATCATTCAAAACTATAAAAATCTAGGGGTAAAGGTCTATAATGCAAAGGATAGTCAAGCATTATTGGAACTGTACACGAATTATTGTACAAAAAACAAGTGTCTACGATGTTCCGTGGGAGCGGAATTATTAACTTTAAAAACTTAATTTTAGGGCATGAACATTTTTTACGAGTTATTGCACTATTTGCAGAAGCGAGGTTTTGAGGTTTGCCGCAGAATTGCAGAACGTATGGGCATACGCACTAGAGTTGTACGTACTTCTTTTATCTACCTCACTTTTGTTACATTGGGGTTTGGTTTTGCGTTGTATCTTTTTTTCGCTTTTTGGTTAAAAATAAAGGATTTGGTGCACACGAAAAGAAATTCTGTTTTTGATTTATAGCGATGATTAAACTCTTTAGATCCAAAATTTATTTGGCACTATTTTTAATTTTGCAGGTGCTTTTGTTCGGAGTGCTCGGCTACCGTTATATATCAGATTATTCATGGATAGACGCCCTATATATGACCATTATTACGGTCACCACGGTCGGATTTTCGGAAGTACGGCCCATGGGCCCTGAAGGTAAAATGTTCACCATACTACTTATTCTGAGTAGTGTTTTTATTTTGGGTTATGGGATTTCGGTAATTACGGAATACCTATTAAGCAGGAACTCGTTACAAATTTTAAAGAAAAAAAGAGTGAAAAGAACCATTGATAATTTATCTGACCACGTGGTAGTTTGCGGTTTTGGCCGAAACGGAATGCAAGCTTCCGAAAGGCTAAAAGCTTTTAGTAGACCATTTGTGATAATAGAACGGGACAAGGAAGTGATAGAGCGTTACGATGAGGACGTATTATTCGTAGAGGGTGATGCTAACGATGATGAGGTGCTTTTAAGTGCAGGTATTGAGCGTGCCCAATTTCTTATTACGGCACTTCCGGACGATGCCGCAAACCTATTCGTAGTCCTATCGGCCAGGCAGCTAAACAAAAAACTATTCATTATCAGTAGGGCATCCCTTGTTAACTCCCAAAAAAAATTACTTTTGGCCGGTGCCGACAAGGTAATTATGCCCGATAAAATAGGTGGAGACCACATGGCATCCTTGGTAGTCATGCCAGATTTGATAACCTTTATGGACAAATTGTCAACAGAAGGAAAGCATACGACCAACTTAGAGGAAGTGGCCATTGAGGATTTTTTAGGTAAAATAGAGTGTAACTCTCTAAGGGACTTAGATTTACGTAAAAAGACAGGATGTACTATTATTGGTTATATTGCGCCCGATGGGGAATATATTATTAATCCAGAAGCAGATTTAAAATTGCAGCCTAAAAGTAAAGTTATTGTGCTGGGTAGACCAGAACAAATTAAAAAATTGAATGAAATGTTTCATATAGCTTAACAATCTTTTAGGTGTATATTTGATTGCCTACTTTTTTTTTAAGATATTGTCACGAACTGATAAAAAACCAACAAAACTAACTAGATACATGTTTAACATGAAAAAATTACTTTACTGTTTTTCTTTTTTTATTTCTTTCGCGCTTACAGCACAAGAATTGGAGGTAAAGGGAAAGACCTATAATCCCTCTTCAGCTATAAACGATGGTGTAATTGAGCTTACCGTAACGGGGGGAACAGAGCCTTATACCTTTAAGTGGAGCAACCAAAATACACGCTTAGATTCAAAAAGGGCATCAGGGCTTGTTGAGGGTGTTTCTTATAACGTTGTTGTAACTGATGCCAACAGGCAAACGGTTACCAAGGTGTTTAAAGTGGAGACCGAGGGTATTACAGAAGTGTTCAACGGCGCAATGACACCTGCGGTAAGTGCGCTTGGCTCGGTGCTGTTTTGGGATCCTTTTGCCGCCTTGGGGATTTACGACCCAGTAGCCTATGCAGATCTAAAACGTATTCCCGTTCCAGATTGGTCGCCAGACGTAAGCAACAAATATATGTTAAAGCAATGGTTAAAGGCAGAAGGCGAGAAAGTAAAAAATGGAGAAGCCATCGCCATCATTTCCGATGACAAGGGTCCTGACCAAACCATTATGTCCAATGCAACAGGGACCTTAAAGCATTTGACGGCAGAAGGGAAAGTCATCTACAATTCCGATAACAAAAAACATATTATTGAACAAGGAGCCCACTTTTTTGCGGAGGTGCGCTATGATGAGCCTGTTGTTATCACACATCCAAATGGTGACCCTGTTACCAATGGCATACCTTTTATTGTAATTTGGCTTGTTTTGGGTGCAACCTTCTTTACCATTAGAATGGGCTTTATCAATGTCAGGGGCTTTAAACATTCTTTGGATTTGGCTCGAGGTAAGTACGATGATCCTAATGCTCCAGGGCAGGTAACACATTTTCAAGCTTTGGCCACCGCCGTTTCCGGTACGGTAGGTTTGGGGAACATTGCCGGTGTCGCTGTGGCAGTTTCTTTGGGCGGGGCAGGAGCTACCTTCTGGATGATTATCTGCGGCCTTTTGGGTATGTCGTCAAAATTTGTGGAATGCACTTTGGGCGTAAAATACAGGGATATCCTCCCTGACGGCCGTGTTTTTGGCGGGCCTATGAATTACCTAAGGTACGGCTTGGAGAAAAGAAATATGAAAGGCGCGGGTAAAGTATTGGCCGGTTTGTTCGCTGTGTTAGCGGTAGGGGCTTCCTTTGGTGGCGGTAATATGTTTCAGGCCAATCAGTCCTTTGAGCAACTGGCGGGACAGTTTCCTGCTTTGGCAGGTAACGGCTTTTGGTTCGGAATCGTAACCGCAATATTGGTAGGTGTTGTTATTATTGGTGGTATCAGCAGTATTGCAAAAGTTACGGGTAAGATCGTTCCTATAATGGCATCTATTTATATCGTTGCCTCCTTAGCGGTAATTATAATGAATATTCAGAACATTGGCCCGGCTTTCTCCGCTATTTGGGAGGGTGCCTTTAGTCCTTCCGCTTTAAAAGGCGGTATTATTGGGGTATTGGTCATCGGTTTTCAACGGGCGGCGTTCTCCAACGAGGCAGGTGTTGGCTCAGCTGCAATCGCCCATAGTACAGCAAAGACCAACAATCCTCCATCCGAAGGATTTGTAGCCCTATTGGAACCCTTTATAGATACCGTCGTGGTTTGTACTCTAACCGCATTAGTTTTGATATTTACAGGTATGCACGAGGTGGAAGGTATGGCAGGGGCGCAGTTGACCTCCGATGCTTTTGGTAGTCAGATATCTTGGTTCCCATACGTATTGGCACTTGCAGTGTTTCTTTTCGCCTTTTCTACCATGATTTCTTGGTCGTATTATGGCATGAGGGCTTGGACCTACTTGTTCGGAAAAAGCAAAAAAACGGAATTTGTATATAAAATGTTTTTCTTGGTATTTGTAGTTATCGGGGCATCAGTTAGTTTAGGGGCTGTATTGGATTTCTCTGATATGATGATTTTGGCGATGTCCTTCCCTAATATTATTGGATTATATATTATGTCCGGAGAGGTTAAAAAAGACCTTGGCGAATATCTTATTAAGTTAAAGGCGAACCAGCTGTATAAAAAACAGAAGGTAGCTGAGTAATATTTTTTGTATGAAATCTTTAAAATCCCACTTCAAGTTCAATAAACAAGAACGAAGTGGGATTTTCTTTTTATTGCTACTGCTAATTTTAGTACAAATAGGATATTTTGTCTTTAAGGACTATGTTGCCATTGATTCAAGGTTGATGGTTCCAGATGTGGATGCTCAACAGAAAATTGACCTGCTAAGGCAAAATGAGCTACAAAAGGATACAGTTAAAATGTATCCATTCAATCCCAACTTTATTACAGATTACAAAGGATACACACTGGGACTGTCTATAGAAGAAATTGACAGATTGCATGCCTTTAGGAGAAAAAATAAATTTGTGAACACCCCAAGAGAATTTCAAAAAGTAACCGAGGTATCGGATTCGCTGTTGGCGAAACTATCCCCTTATTTCAAATTTCCCGATTGGGTAACCGCTACACCTAAGGTTGACAACATATATAAAAGTAGTTTTAAGAAGGTAACAGAAGTTGGGACTATTTCTGATTTGAATACGGCCACGGAAGCCGAGCTAAAATCCATTAATGGCATTGGAGATAAATTGGCGGTCCGCATTATTAAGTTTAGGGATCAGTTGGGCGGGTTTTTAATAGATGAGCAACTTTCCGATGTGTACGGACTAACCCCAGAAGTAGTCGAAAGAACCCTTAGGCGCTTTCGTGTACTCAACATACCCGATATAGAGAAAATAGATATAAATACCGCCACAGCAGAAGAATTAGCCCAATTGGTCTATATTCAGAAAAGTGTTGCTTACGATATTGTTGCGTATAGGGAGCGTAACGGAGGTATCGCTTCTTTTGATGAATTGTTAGAAATAGAGCGTTTTCCCGCAGACCGGATTAATAGAATTGCCTTATATTTGTTCCTAAAAAATTAAGGCTATGAACGGAATGTACTTCACTGAAGAACATCAATTATTTAGGCAAAGCTTCAAAGATTTTTTGCAAAAAGAGGTGGTTCCCCATATAGAGAAATGGGAGGAGACCGGAAAAATCGACAGGTTTATTTGGCAGAAGTTTGGTGAGATGGGCTTTTTTGGTCTTGCTACTCCAGAAGAAGATGGTGGTATGGGACTGGACCTTTTCTACACGGTTGTGCTGTTGGAGGAATTACAGAAAATCAACTCGGGAGGGTTTGCCGCGGCTATTTGGGCACATATTTATCTCGCCATGACGCATTTAAACAAGAACGGGAATCAATATCAAAAGGATAAGTACCTAAAACCATCTGTAAAAGGGGAGTTGGTTGGCTGTTTAGGGGTTTCAGAACCCTTTGGCGGTAGTGATGTGGCAGGGATGCGAACTACTGCGATCAAACAAGGCGACAATTATATCGTCAATGGGTCCAAGACCTTCATTACGAATGGGGTATATGCCGATTATGTTATTTTGGCCGCAAAGACGAATCCCGAAATGGGGAACAAAGGTATCAGTATTTTGATTGTAGATTTAAAGACCGAAGGCGTTTCGGCCAACAAATTGAATAAATTGGGTTGGAAAGCCTCGGATACTGCGGAACTTGCTTTTGATAATGTAGTAGTGCCTGCTTCCAATTTAATGGGAGAAGAAGGAAAAGGATTTACATATATTATGGAGGCTTTTGCATTAGAAAGATTGATAATGGGAGTTAATGCCCATGCCAGGGCAGAATATGCCTTGGAATATGCGCGTAACTATATGTCCGAAAGGGAAACGTTTGGGAATACCATAGATCAGTACCAGGCCTTGCGGCATCGTTTTGTGGACCTGTACGCCGATATGGAAATTTGTCGACAATACAATTACTACGTAATGGATAGGATGAATAAGGGTGAGTATGTGGTAAAGGAAGCAACAATTTCCAAACTTAAATCCACCAAAATGGCCGATGAGGTCATTTACTCCTGTCTACAATTTTTAGGAGGGTATGGCTATATGGAAGATTATCCAATGGCCAGAATGTTCAGGGATAGTAGGCTCGGGCCAATAGGAGGAGGGACTTCTGAGATTTTAAGGGAAATAATAGCGAAAATAATCATAGATAAAAAGGAATATAAAGCGCCCAATGAGTAGACTTTTTTTAAATGACCAGAATAATTACCTCCAAAATCATTTGAATACTAAAAATAGTTCTATATTTGCGCTCTTAATCATTAAAGAAAGGAGGTTGTAGCCCATGTTAATAATACCAGTAAAAGAAGGAGAAAACATCGATAGAGCTTTAAAGCGCTTCAAGCGTAAGTTCGATAAAACAGGTACAATGAGACAGTTGAGAAAACGTCAACAGTTTAATAAGCCTTCGGTAGTGAATAGAGCAAAGATTCAAAAAGCACAGTACATACAAGGTCTTAGAGATAAAGAAGAAATCTAGGTTAATTGTATTGAAGAATAGAAAAATCCCGCAACTGGCGGGATTTTTTTGTTTATATGTTGAAGTAATGCATTTGATTGATAACTTTGGTATATGGCAGTTCAAGAATTCATTTCCTACCTTACGCTCGAAAAGAAATACTCTGGCCATACGGTTGATGCTTATAAAAACGACCTAAAAGAGTTTGCATCCTTTTGTGCTGAAAATTATGATGAAGGAGATTTAATTCAGATAGAATATGTGGTAGTTCGAAGTTGGATTGTATTTTTATCCGAGAGTGGTATTACCAATCGATCTATAAATCGTAAGATAGCTTCTTTAAAAGCCTATTATAAGTTTCTTCAAAAGACGGAAACCATAACAGTAAGCCCTTTGGCAAAGCACAGGGCATTGAAAACTTCAAAAAAAATAGAAATTCCATTTTCGGAGATTGAAATGGAAACTGTATTGTCTTCCATACCCTATGCTGATGATTTTGAGGGTAAAAGAGACCAATTAATTATACAACTGCTTTATGCCACAGGTATACGTAGGGCGGAGCTCATTAATTTAAAGTTATCGGATGTAGATTTTGAGTCCGGATACATTAAGGTTTTGGGCAAAAGGAACAAGGAGCGCATAATTCCTATGTTACGTACTTTGGAGCCTTATTTTGTGGAGTATCTTGAGTACCGGAAGGGACTAGGATATATAGCCGATAGTTCTTACGTTTTTATTTCCAAGCAGGGCAATAAAACCTATGAAAATCTTGTTTATAGAGTTATATATAAGTACTTTAGAAAAGTGTCAAGCAAAGTAAAAAAGAGTCCACATATTCTTAGGCATACATTTGCTACGCATTTACTTAACAAAGGAGCGGACCTAAATTCCGTTAAAGAGCTTTTGGGTCATTCAAGTTTAGCATCTACACAGGTGTACACCCACAATAGCATTGCCGAGTTAAAAAAAGTGCATGCATTGGCACATCCTAGAGGAGATAAAGAATAATGTCTAATCAGTTCCCGTGCTTCAGCGGGACGCTAAAATTTAAGCCTATGAAAGTAAACGCACAATCCGTTAATTTTAATGCAGATAGGTCCTTGCTGGATTTTTTGCAAAATCGGTTGGATAAGTTGGAAACCTTTTATGACAAGGTAATTAGCTCAGATGTGTATCTGAAATTAGAGAACACCAGCAAGAAGGAGAATAAAATAGTGGAAATAAAGGTAAATATTCCAAAGGACAAGTATATTGTAAAGAAGCAATGCAAGTCATTTGAAGAAGCTGTGGATTCGGCTTGTAGTTCGTTGGAAAGAAAGCTTATTAAGAGAAAAGAGAAATTAAGGTTGATAGCGTGAATAAAATTTTTTAAATTTTGTTTTGATTAAACAAATAAATCTATACATTTGCAGTCCGTTAGAAATAGCGGACTTTTTTATGCCTTAAAAAGCATGCAAAGTGCCGATGTAGCTCAGCTGGCTAGAGCAGCTGATTTGTAATCAGCAGGTCGTGGGTTCGAGTCCCTCCATCGGCTCTTAAGTTCTTTAAATACTGGTTAATAGGGGAGATACTCAAGCGGCCAACGAGGGCAGACTGTAAATCTGCTGACTACGTCTTCGCAGGTTCGAATCCTGCTCTCCCCACTTTAACATTTAAAACAGTATTGTGAAATTTTGAAATTAAATAAGCGGGAGTAGCTCAGTTGGTAGAGCGTCAGCCTTCCAAGCTGAATGTCGCCGGTTCGAACCCGGTCTCCCGCTCTATTTTTTTATTATTTATAAACAGGTGTTTAAACTTTATAAATGGTAAAGAAAACGAGGTAGAGCTTTTAGGATGCGTGTTCCGGAATCATTTTGGTTCTTGCTCCACAATTTTCAACATTAGCGTCATTCCTGCTAAGGCGGGAGTTTATTCCTATTTTAAACAAAATAGAAATGTATTCGACACTTTACGCCGGTGTAGCTCAGGGGTAGAGCGTTTCCTTGGTAAGGAAGAGGTCACGAGTTCGAATCTCGTCATTGGCTCAATTAAGAAATTTATTTGTACACTAATATAAACTAAGATTAAAATTCAATAAACATGGCAAAGGCAACTTTTGATCGTTCCAAACCGCACTTAAATATTGGTACCATTGGACACGTAGATCACGGTAAAACTACATTGACTGCTGCTATTACAACCGTTTTGGCAAATGCAGGACTTTCTGAAATGAGAAGTTTCGATTCTATCGATAACGCTCCTGAGGAAAAGGAAAGAGGTATTACTATTAACACATCGCACGTTGAATATTCAACGGCTAACCGTCATTATGCACACGTTGACTGTCCTGGTCACGCGGATTACGTAAAGAACATGGTTACTGGTGCTGCCCAAATGGACGGTGCTATATTGGTTGTTGCCGCTACAGATGGTCCTATGCCACAAACTCGTGAGCACATCCTTTTGGGTCGCCAAGTTGGTATTCCTAGAATGGTTGTATTCATGAACAAAGTGGATATGGTTGATGATGAGGAGCTTATCGAATTAGTGGAAATGGAAGTTAGGGAACTACTTTCTTTTTATGAGTACGATGGTGATAATGGTCCTGTAATTGCTGGTTCTGCACTAGGTGCGTTGAACGGTGAGCAAAAGTGGGTTGATACGGTTATGCAGTTAATGGATGCGGTTGATAGTTGGATTGAATTACCAACACGTGATGTTGATAAGCCTTTCTTGATGCCTGTGGAAGATGTGTTTACAATTACTGGTCGTGGAACAGTTGCAACTGGTAGAATTGAGACAGGTATTGCCAATACTGGTGATGCTGTTGATATTATTGGTATGGGTGCTGAGAAGTTGAGTTCTACGGTAACTGGTGTTGAAATGTTCCGTAAGATATTGGACAGAGGTGAAGCTGGAGATAACGTTGGTATTCTTTTAAGGGGTATTGATAAATCGCAAATCAGCCGTGGTATGGTAATCTGTAAGCCAGGTTCCGTAAAGCCTCATGACAAATTCGAAGCTGAGGTGTATATCCTTAAAAAAGAAGAAGGTGGTCGTCATACACCATTTCATAACAACTACCGTCCACAGTTTTATGTTAGAACTACGGATGTTACTGGTAACATTTCTTTGCCAAGCGGCGTAGAAATGGTTATGCCTGGAGATAACCTAACGATTACTGTTACGTTAATCCAGCCAATAGCTTTGAACGAAGGTCTTCGTTTCGCTATCCGTGAAGGTGGTAGAACTGTAGGAGCCGGTCAGGTTACTAAGATTCTTTAATAATACAATAGTATAAAATAGTGTTACATCAAAAGGGTGTCCCGACGCAAAGTCGGGATACCTTTCGATGTAAATATAAATAAGTATGCTTTTGACCTATGTGTTGGGGTGTTGCTTATAATTACGGGTGTAGCTCAGTTGGTAGAGCACTGGTCTCCAAAACCAGGTGTCGGGAGTTCGAGTCTCTCCTCCCGTGCGTAGATGATTAAAATTTTATATCGGGTTGATGTTTTGTTCATTTTCTGAATCATCAATGATAAATTAAGGTTATCTATAAAGGCTACTAGTTTGTCCTTTTTAATTGAAACTAAAATTAGTTGACAATGATTACATATATAAAAGAGGCGGTTGGGGAGTTGAGAAATAATGTATCACTTCCTACTCGAGCCGAATCCTCAAATTTAATGGTTGTAGTGGCTGTGTTTTCCATTTTGTTTGCTCTAGCAACATGGGGTGTTGATACGGTTTTCAGTAAAATCATAAAATTATATTTCAACAACGTACTAAATTAAGGTAAGCTCTATGTCAGAAGTATTGGAAAAGAAATGGTACGTGGTAAGAGCTGTTAGTGGTCAAGAGAATAAAATCAAAGGCTATATAGAGAGTGAAGTGGAGCGCCATGGTTTTTCGGATTATCTGGAGGATGTACTGGTTCCTACGGAGAAGGTTGTACAAGTAAGGAACGGAAAAAAAATAAATAAGGAACGTGTTTATTTTCCGGGCTACATCATGGTCAAGGCTAACTTGGGTGGTGAGATGGTACATATTATCCGTTCGATTACCAATGTTATAGGATTTCTAGGAGAGACAAAAGGTGGAGATCCTGTTCCATTGCGCAAGAGTGAAGTTAATAGAATGTTAGGTAAGGTAGATGAGCTTACCGTAAATAGCGATAGCGTTGCAATACCATTTGTTTTTGGAGAGACCGTAAAAGTTATAGATGGTCCTTTTAATGGATTTAATGGCACGGTAGAAAAAATAAATGAAGAAAAGCGTAAACTAGAAGTAATGGTTAAGATTTTCGGTAGAAAAACACCATTGGAGCTTAGTTATATGCAAGTAGAAAAAGTATAAAGATTTGTTACATATTTAAAAGTTGTGTTGCTTCCATTAACACACTTTCAATTTAATTTTAAACAATGGCAAAAGAAATAGGTAAAGTAGTTAAACTACAAGTTAGGGGAGGTGCAGCGAATCCGTCGCCACCGGTTGGACCCGCCTTAGGTGCTGCCGGTGTTAACATCATGGAGTTTTGTAAGCAGTTTAATGCTAGAACCCAAGATAAACCAGGTAAAGTTTTACCGGTCGTTATCACCGTTTACAAGGATAAGTCTTTTGACTTTGTTGTAAAAACACCACCAGCGGCAGTTCAGCTATTGGAATTGGCTAAGATTAAAAAGGGATCTGGCGAACCTAACAGAGTAAAATTAGGTAGTGTAACCTGGGACCAGATCAAGGCAATAGCCGAAGATAAAATGGTTGACCTAAATGCCTTTACGATAGACTCTGCAATGAGTATGATTGCAGGTACTGCACGTTCTATGGGTATGAAGGTTTCAGGTAAAAAACCTTTTTAAATCTTTAAAAGCAATTAAATGGCAAAGTTAACAAAGAAGCAAAAGGAAGCGCATTCCAAAATAGAGAAGGATAGGTTATATTCTTTGGAGGAAGCTTCCGCTTTAATAAAAGA
Source organism: uncultured Flavobacteriaceae bacterium (assembly GCA_963697395.1). GTDB lineage: Bacteria > Bacteroidota > Bacteroidia > Flavobacteriales > Flavobacteriaceae > Maribacter. Next base: position 150,372 of record CAVONX010000002.1, on the reverse strand, counting down.
GATAACCAATACAAAGTTTGATGCATCTGTAGATATTGCCGTGCGTTTGGGTGTTGATCCAAGGAAGGCAAATCAAATGGTTCGTGGGGTGGTAACACTTCCTAACGGGACAGGTAAGGATGTTAAGGTTTTGGCACTGGTAACACCCGACAAGGAAGCCGAAGCCCAAGAAGCAGGTGCGGATTATGTGGGGTTGGATGAGTACTTGGATAAAATAAAAAACGGTTGGACAGATGTTGATGTCATCATCACCATGCCAAGTGTAATGGGAAAATTAGGCCCTTTAGGACGCGTTTTAGGTCCAAGAGGTTTAATGCCCAATCCAAAGACGGGTACAGTAACAATGGATGTAGCCAAGGCAGTATCCGAGGTTAAAGCAGGAAAGATTGATTTTAAGGTAGATAAGACTGGTATAGTGCATGCAGGGATAGGAAAAGTTTCTTTTTCTGCCGATAAAATTGCCGAAAATGCCAAGGAACTGTTGGAAACCTTAAATAAACTTAAGCCTACCGCTGCAAAAGGAGTTTACATGAAAAGTATATTTATGTCAAGCACCATGAGTCCTAGTGTTCAATTAGATCCAAAGTCAGTTTAATCACTGCCGGTCAAAAATTTCAATTATGACAAGAGAAGAAAAAGCAACGGTTATACAAGACTTGACTGCGCAGTTAGGAGATAATTCTATTATTTATTTAGCAGATATTTCCGGGATGGACGCCAAAACGACTTCTGATTTAAGAAGGGCTTGTTTTAAGGCAAACATACAATTGGCTGTAGTTAAGAATACATTGCTTGCAAAGGCAATGGAAGCTTCCGATAGGGAGTTTGGTGAACTTCCTAGTGTATTAAAGGGGAGCACCTCTTTAATGTTCTCAGAGGTTGGTAATGCTCCGGCAAAACTGATCAAGAGCTTTAGGAAAAAATCCACGATACCTTTATTAAAGGGTGCTTTCGTAGAGGAGGCAGTTTACATAGGTGATGAATATTTGGATGCTCTAGTGAGCATTAAGTCCAAAGAAGAGATGATTGGCGAAATTATTGGATTATTGCAATCTCCAGCCAAGAATGTTATTTCTGGACTTAAATCTGGCGGTGGTAAACTTGCTGGTATCCTTAAGACATTATCTGAAAGATAAGTACGCACTAAAAACTAAGTATATTTTAAAATTTTATTAAACGATAGAAAATGGCAGATTTAAAAAATTTCGCAGAACAATTAGTTAACCTTACAGTAAAAGAAGTAAACGAGTTAGCTGGTATTTTAAAAGATGAATACGGTATCGAGCCTGCAGCTGCTGCAGTTGCTGTTGCCGCTGCTGGTGGCGCTGATGCCGGTGAGGTTGTTGAGGAAAAATCAGAATTCGATGTTATTTTGAAGTCCGCAGGTGCTTCTAAACTAGCAGTTGTTAAATTGGTTAAGGAATTAACCGGTTTGGGATTGAAAGATGCTAAGGATATTGTTGATAGTGCACCTAAAGCAGTAAAAGAAGGTGTGTCTAAAGACGAAGCAGAGGGTATTAAAAAATCTTTGGAAGAAGCAGGAGCGGAAGTTGAGCTTAAGTAATAAGAACAACCATATTATCTTTGGTTTAGGTCTTTTTCCGTCGCGGCGGAGTCAGACCTAAGCCATTTTATAGAATTAGGTATATGAAGATGTATACCGCCCAAATAGTACTCACGATCAAAACACTGTCCGTAGATGTTCACAAATCAGACTGAAAGAATAAATTTTGCATCCGCCAAGAAAACACCGGATTATCCCGATTTCTTGGATATTCAGATCAAATCTTTTCAAGACTTTTTTCAACTTGAAACGAAGACTGACCAAAGGGGAGACGAGGGTTTGTACAATACCTTCATGGAGAATTTTCCAATAACTGATACTAGAAATCAGTTTGTATTGGAATTTTTGGATTACTTCATCGATCCGCCAAGATATTCAATTCAAGAATGTATAGAGCGTGGTCTTACCTATAGCGTTCCACTAAAGGCCAGGTTAAAATTATATTGTACCGATCCAGAACATGAGGATTTTGAAACCATTGTACAGGACGTGTACTTAGGTACTATTCCTTATATGACACCGAGTGGAACATTTGTTATAAACGGTGCAGAGCGTGTTGTTGTTTCTCAGTTACACCGTTCTCCGGGTGTTTTCTTTGGACAATCCTTCCATGCGAATGGCACCAAACTATACTCTGCCAGGGTAATTCCTTTTAAAGGTTCTTGGATAGAATTTGCTACCGATATAAATGGCGTTATGTATGCCTACATCGATAGAAAGAAAAAACTTCCGGTTACCACGTTGTTCAGGGCCATTGGTTTTGAGCGTGATAAGGATATTTTAGAAATTTTCGACCTTTCTGAGGAGGTCAAAGTTTCTAAGGCAGGACTTACAAAAGTACTGGGTCGTAAATTGGCCGCAAGGGTATTGAATACATGGCATGAGGATTTCGTTGATGAAGATACCGGTGAAGTAGTCTCAATCGAAAGAAACGAAATTGTTCTGGACAGGGATACCATTCTCGAAAAGGATCATATTACCGAGATTATGGATGCAGATGTAAAAACCATCCTATTGCACAAAGAGAACAACGCGCAATCCGATTATGCCATAATCCATAACACTTTACAAAAGGATCCAACGAACTCCGAAAAAGAGGCCGTTGAACACATCTACCGTCAGCTACGTAATGCTGAGCCACCAGATGAGGAGACTGCGCGTGGTATTATAGATAAATTGTTCTTTTCGGACCAACGTTACAATCTAGGTGAGGTTGGGCGTTATAGAATGAATAAAAAATTAGGTCTGGATATTGGAATGGACAAACAGGTCTTGACCAAAGAAGATATCATTACCATTATAAAATATCTTATCGAGCTCATTAATTCCAAAGCGGAGATTGATGATATTGATCACCTTTCAAATAGGCGTGTGAGAACTGTTGGAGAACAGTTGTCTTCTCAATTTGGAGTGGGCTTGGCAAGAATGGCACGAACCATTCGTGAGCGTATGAACGTTCGTGACAACGAGGTGTTTACGCCTATAGATTTGATTAACGCCAAGACTTTATCTTCGGTAATCAACTCTTTCTTTGGTACAAACCAGTTATCTCAGTTCATGGATCAAACAAATCCTTTGGCAGAGATTACGCACAAGAGAAGACTATCGGCTTTAGGACCAGGCGGACTTTCCCGAGAAAGAGCAGGTTTTGAGGTTCGTGATGTACACTATACACACTACGGTCGTCTTTGCCCTATTGAAACACCAGAAGGTCCAAACATTGGTCTTATTTCTTCCTTATCTGTTTTTGCAAAGGTAAACCCTATGGGCTTCTTGGAAACACCATACAGAAAGGTGACAAACTCTATTGTTGATATAGATAATTTTGTGTACCTAAGTGCAGAGGAAGAGGAAGGAATGAAAATAGCCCAGGCTAATATTCCTTTGAAGGCAAACGGTCTAATAGATACCGATAAGGTTATTGCAAGGGAAGAAGGGGATTTCCCTGTAGTTGATCCTTCGGAAATCAATTATACGGATGTTGCACCAAACCAGATAGCATCTATATCCGCTTCTTTGATTCCTTTCTTGGAACATGATGATGCAAACCGTGCCTTGATGGGCTCAAACATGATGCGCCAGGCTGTACCATTATTAAAACCTCAGTCCCCTATTGTTGGAACTGGGTTGGAACGGCAAGTAGCATCAGATTCTAGGGTGTTGATCAATGCAGAGGGAGATGGGGTTATCGAATATGTAGATGCCCAAAAAATTACTATAAAGTACGATAGGACAGATGCAGAGCGCCTAATCAGTTTTGAAGAGGACGAGAAAACGTATTTCTTGGTAAAGTTCAGGAAGACAAACCAAGGCACCAGTATCAACCTTAAACCTATTGTAAAAAGAGGCGATAGGGTTAAAAAGGGACAAGTACTATGTGAGGGCTATGCCACTGAAAAAGGAGAATTGGCTCTAGGTAGAAACCTTACCGTGGCCTTTATGCCATGGAAAGGATATAACTTTGAGGATGCTATTGTAATTTCAGAGAAAGTAGTTCGTGAGGATATCTTTACATCCATTCACGTAGACGAATACTCTTTAGAAGTTAGGGATACCAAATTGGGTGCTGAGGAATTAACCCATGATATTCCCAACGTTTCTGAGGAGGCTACAAAGGATTTGGACGAAAACGGTATGATTCGGATAGGGGCAGAGGTAAAACCCGGAGACATACTTATTGGTAAGATTACACCAAAAGGCGAATCTGATCCAACTCCCGAAGAGAAATTGCTACGTGCCATTTTTGGGGATAAAGCAGGAGACGTTAAGGATGCATCCTTAAAGGCTTCTCCTTCATTAAGAGGTGTTGTTATTGAGAAAAAATTGTTTTCAAGGTCTGTAAAAGATAAAAGAAAACGTTCAGAGGACAAGGAAGATCTTTCTAAGTTGGAGTTGGAATATGAAGTTAAATTCCAAGAGCTTAAGGATATTCTTGTTGAGAAATTGTTCACTTTGGTTAACGGAAAGACATCTCAAGGTGTTTTGAACGACCTAGGCGAAGAAGTATTACCAAAAGGTAAAAAGTACACCATGAAAATGTTGAACTCTGTTGATGACTTCGCGCATTTAGTGGGTGGAAGCTGGACAACAGATAACGATTCTAATGATTCAGTTCTAGATTTATTACATAACTATAAAATAAAGCTGAACGATCTTCAAGGAAACTTGAGAAGGGATAAGTTTACCATTTCGGTTGGGGATGAATTACCAGCGGGTATAATGAAACTGGCTAAGGTGTACATCGCCAAAAAGCGCAAGCTTAAAGTAGGTGACAAGATGGCCGGTAGACACGGTAACAAAGGTATCGTATCTAGAATTGTACGTCAAGAGGATATGCCTTTCTTGGAAGACGGAACTCCAGTAGATATCGTATTGAATCCGTTAGGTGTACCATCTCGTATGAATATCGGTCAGATATACGAAACCGTATTGGGTTGGGCTGGACTTAAGTTAGGCAAGAAATTCGGTACTCCAATTTTTGACGGTGCTACACTAGATCAAATAAATGGATATACGGATGAAGCTGGAATACCAAGATTTGGACATACTTATCTATTCGATGGTGGTACCGGTCAGCGTTTTGATCAACCTGCAACCGTTGGCGTAATCTATATGTTGAAACTAGGACACATGGTAGATGATAAGATGCACGCCCGTTCTATAGGACCATACTCTTTAATTACACAGCAACCATTGGGTGGTAAAGCCCAGTTTGGTGGTCAACGTTTTGGGGAAATGGAAGTTTGGGCTTTGGAAGCTTATGGGGCATCGGCCACCTTGCGTGAAATATTGACCGTTAAGTCGGATGATGTGATCGGAAGAGCTAAGACCTATGAAGCAATCGTTAAAGGTGAGACCATGCCAGAACCTGGTTTACCAGAATCTTTCAACGTTTTAATGCACGAACTTAAGGGATTAGGTTTGGATATTAGGCTTGAGGAATAAGTAAGTAGTTTTAAGGACTATTTTAAAACACAATTAAAATCATTATCAGCACGCTATTATGGCTAGAATAAAAGATAATAACCCAATAAAAAGGTTCGATAAAATTTCTATAGGATTGGCTTCGCCAGAAGCAATTTTGGCAGAATCCAGAGGAGAGGTTTTAAAACCTGAAACCATTAACTATAGGACACACAAACCAGAACGTGACGGCCTTTTCTGCGAACGTATATTCGGACCTGTAAAGGATTATGAATGTGCATGTGGAAAATACAAGCGTATCCGATACCGAGGTATTGTCTGTGACCGTTGTGGTGTGGAAGTTACCGAGAAAAAGGTACGTAGAGATAGGGTAGGGCACATTAACTTAGTGGTTCCTGTTGCGCATATCTGGTATTTCCGTTCCTTGCCAAATAAAATTGGATACCTACTTGGATTGCCTTCCAAGAAATTGGATATGATTATTTACTACGAGCGTTACGTAGTTATACAACCAGGTATTGCTAAAGGCGCAGAGGGTGAAGAAATCAATAAGATGGATTTCCTGACCGAAGAGGAGTATTTGAATATTTTGGAGTCTATTCCACAGGAAAATCAGTATTTAGAGGATTCGGACCCCAATAAGTTCATCGCTAAAATGGGTGCCGAATGTTTGATCGACCTTTTAGGAAGAATTAACTTGAAAGAGTTGTCCTTTAGTTTAAGGCACAAGGCAAATACCGAAACATCCAAGCAGAGAAAGACAGAGGCTTTGAAGCGACTTCAAGTTGTTGAAGCCTTAAGAGAGTCGCAGGATAATAGGGAGAACCTTCCTGAATGGATGATCATGAAGGTAATTCCGGTTATACCACCAGAATTACGTCCATTGGTACCCTTGGATGGTGGCCGTTTTGCTACTTCGGATTTGAACGATTTGTATAGAAGAGTAATCATTCGTAACAACCGTTTAAAGCGATTGGTGGAAATTAAGGCACCTGAAGTGATTCTTAGAAATGAGAAACGTATGCTTCAAGAAGCTGTTGATTCCTTATTTGATAATACCAGAAAAGCTTCCGCAGTTAAAACGGAATCAAACCGTCCCTTGAAATCACTTTCAGATTCATTGAAAGGAAAGCAAGGTCGTTTCCGTCAGAATTTATTAGGTAAACGTGTAGATTATTCCGCACGTTCGGTTATCGTTGTTGGTCCAGAATTGAAATTGTTCGAATGTGGACTTCCTAAGGATATGGCCGCTGAATTGTACAAGCCTTTCGTAATTCGTAAACTTATAGAAAGAGGGATTGTAAAAACAGTTAAATCTGCAAAGAAAATTATAGATAAAAAGGAGCCTGTAGTTTGGGATATCCTTGAGAATGTGTTAAAAGGGCATCCTGTATTATTGAACCGTGCCCCTACATTACACCGTTTGGGAATACAAGCATTCCAGCCAAAGCTTATTGAAGGGAAAGCAATTCGTTTGCATCCACTGGTCTGTACGGCTTTTAATGCGGATTTTGATGGTGACCAGATGGCGGTGCACCTTCCATTGGGCCCAGAGGCCATTTTGGAGGCGCAGTTACTTATGCTGGCATCCCATAATATTTTGAACCCTGCAAATGGTTCACCTATCACCGTACCTTCTCAGGATATGGTCTTGGGTCTATATTATATGACTAAGGAAAGAAAATCTACTCCCGAAGTTCCTATTAAAGGCGAAGGATGGACTTTTTATTCTTACGAAGAGGTAGAAATTGCTTTCAATGAAGGCATGGTAAACCTAAATGCAGGTATTAAGGTAAGGGCAAAAGACTTTAACGAGGATGGCGAGTTGGTCAACCAAATCATACCTACCACAGTGGGTAGGGTATTGTTTAATATGGAAGTGCCAGAAGCTGCAGGATATATCAACGATGTTTTGAATAAAAAATCATTGCGTGATATTATTGGTAAGATTTTGGCGGTAACCGATGTCCCAACAACAGCTGATTTCTTGGATAAAATTAAAACAATGGGTTATGACTTTGCCTTTAAAGGTGGTCTTTCCTTTAGTTTGGGGGATATTATTATTCCAGAGGAAAAGCCTGATATGATTGCGGATGCCAATGGACAGGTAGATGGGATTATGGCCAACTATAACATGGGCCTTATTACCAATAACGAACGTTATAATCAAGTCATTGATGTTTGGACTTCTACGAATGCTTTGCTAACAGAGTTGGCTATGAAGCGTATTCGTGAAGATCAGCAAGGTTTCAACTCTGTGTATATGATGTTGGATTCTGGTGCAAGGGGATCTAAGGAGCAAATTCGTCAGTTGACAGGTATGCGTGGTCTTATGGCAAAGCCAAAGAAATCTACAGCAGGTGGTGGAGAGATAATTGAAAACCCGATTCTGTCTAACTTTAAGGAAGGACTTTCCATTTTAGAATATTTTATCTCCACTCACGGTGCTCGTAAAGGTTTGGCGGATACCGCTTTAAAAACGGCAGACGCCGGATACTTAACCAGAAGATTGGTAGATGTTTCACAAGATGTTATCATAAATATCGAGGATTGTGAGACCTTGAGAGGTGTGGAAGTAGAGGCATTAAAGAAGAACGAGGAAGTTGTTGAAACTTTAGGAGAGCGAATTTTAGGGCGTGTTGCATTGAATGATGTGTATAATCCATTGACCGAAGAACTTATAATAAGGGCCGGTCAGGAAATTATGGAGAATGACGTCAAGAAGGTCGAAGATTCCCCAATTGAAAAGGTTGAGGTACGTTCCGCATTGACGTGTGAAGCCGAAAAGGGAATCTGTGCCAAGTGTTACGGTAGAAACCTTTCTACAAATAAAATGGTACAAAGAGGTGAGGCCGTTGGTGTTGTGGCAGCACAATCCATTGGTGAGCCCGGTACCCAGTTAACATTGCGTACCTTCCACGTGGGGGGTATTGCTGGTAACATTTCGGAAGAGAACAAATTGGAAGTGAAGTTTTCCGGTATAGCCGAGATAGAGGACCTTAGAACTGTAAAAAGCTTGGATTCTGAAGGGAAACCAACGAATGTCGTCATATCAAGGACTACGGAAATTAAGGTAGTAGATGTTAAAACCGGGATTACGCTAAGTACCAATAACATTCCTTACGGATCACAGCTATTTGTAGAGAATGGCGCCAAAGTATCCAAAGGCGAGGTTATATGTTCTTGGGATCCATACAATGGGGTAATTGTTTCTGAGTTCCCTGGCAAAATTGCATATGAGAATATTGAACAGGGAATTACCTATCAAGTAGAGATAGATGAGCAAACAGGTTTCCAAGAGAAAGTAATTTCAGAATCCAGGAACAAGAAATTGATTCCAACCCTACTTATCCAAGATGGAAAAGGAGAAACCTTGCGTTCTTATAACTTGCCAGTTGGATCGCATATCATGGTAGATGATGGGGACAAAATCAAAGAAGGCAAGATTTTGGTAAAAATACCACGTAAATCTGCCAAATCAGGAGATATTACCGGTGGTCTTCCTAGGGTTACCGAATTGTTCGAAGCAAGGAACCCGTCTAATCCAGCGGTAGTTTCAGAAATTGACGGTGTTGTTTCTTTTGGTAAAATCAAGAGAGGTAATCGTGAGATAATCATTGAATCCAAGTTGGGTGAAATCAAGAAATATTTGGTTAAACTTTCTAATCAGATACTAGTTCAGGAGAATGATTATGTGAGAGCGGGAATGCCTTTGTCCGATGGATCCATAACACCAGAGGATATTTTAGCAATAAAGGGACCATCTGCAGTTCAGCAGTATTTGGTAAACGAAGTGCAGGAAGTCTACCGTCTTCAAGGTGTAAAGATCAATGACAAGCATTTTGAAGTTGTTGTAAGACAAATGATGCGTAAAGTGAGGATTGTAGATCCGGGAGATACTATTTTCTTGGAAAATCAGTTGATTCATAAAGATGACTTCATTAGCGAAAACGATGATATTTTTGGTAAAAAGGTTGTTATGGAAGCAGGTGATTCCGAAAATTTAAAACCTGGTCAAATTGTTACGGTACGTGAACTTAGGGATGAAAATTCTCTGTTAAAGCGAAATGATAAGTCTCTGGTAGAGGCAAGGGATGCAGTTGCTGCGACCGCCACTCCTATTTTACAGGGTATTACAAGGGCATCACTTCAAACCAAATCATTTATTTCGGCAGCATCGTTCCAAGAAACCACTAAGGTATTGAACGAGGCAGCTGTCAGCGGTAAGATCGATACTCTGGAAGGACTTAAAGAAAATGTAATCGTAGGTCATAGAATACCTGCAGGTACGGGTATGAGGGATTATGAAAATATAATCGTAGGTTCTAGAGAGGAGTATGATGAAATAATGGCAAGAAAAGAAGCCTTAAGATTCTAAATCAGGAAGCCCTCAATTTTTTAATTGGGGGCTTTTTTTTAAATGAAATAATAAATTATCCAGATGAGCGACCCAAAAAAAGCGAATCAAAAACAAATCAATATTGAGCTTGATGAAAAGATAGCCGAAGGAATCTATTCCAATTTGGCCATTATCAACCATTCCGTATCTGAGTTTGTAGTGGATTTTATAAGTATGATGCCTGGTGCACCCAAAGCCAAAGTAAAAAGTAGGATAGTGCTAACACCGCAACATGCAAAAAAATTCCTGAAGGCATTGAATGACAACGTACAGCGTTTTGAGAAAGCTCATGGCACTATTAAAGACTATGAACAGACCACAATACCTATTAATTTTGGACCTACAGGAGAGGCTTGAAAAAGGAAAAACGCCAGTATTTGCTGGCGTTTTTCCTTTTTAACAGTTAGGGATCCAAGAGAGGAAAAAGGGTAAGATATTACTTCCTCCTTTTACTTTTTTGGCTCTCTAATTTTTTCAGTATCAATCAAACTCTGATACAAAGTGTAATTTTACCAACGGGTATTTAGACTGAGTCATTTGCAAAGAAAACTGGGAATCGGCCAAAAATACCAACTGGCCTCTTTTGTCCTTTGCCAAAAATTTCTGTTTTATCCTTATAAATTCCTTAAATTCCTCACTCTTTCGATTTTCCTTGCCCACCCAACAGGCTTTGTAAACAGGAAAATTTTCATAACTACATTTTGCCCCGTATTCATGTTCCAAGCGGTATTGGATAACTTCAAATTGTAAGGCTCCAACAGTACCTATTACCTTGCGTCCGTTCATTTCCAAGGTAAATAATTGGGCAACACCCTCGTCCATTAATTGATCTATACCTTTGTTCAATTGCTTGGATTTCATAGGATCGGCGTTATTGATATATCTGAAATGCTCGGGGGAGAAGCTAGGAATTCCTTTATAATGCAAGTATTCACCCTCAGTTAGTGTATCGCCTATTTTAAAGTTTCCCGTGTCGTGCAATCCAACAATATCCCCAGGATAGGAGATGTCAACTATTTCTTTTTTTTCGGCAAAAAATGCATTGGGACTGGAGAATTTTAATCTTTTATCCTGCCTTACATGTAAATATGGTTTGTTGCGCTCAAAAGTACCGGATACGATTTTTACAAAGGCCAATCTGTCTCTATGTTTTGGATCCATATTGGCGTGAATTTTAAAAACGAAACCGGTAAGCTCTTTTTCGTTCGCTTCTACCAATCGTTCTTCCGCCATTTTTGCTTTTGGGGAAGGAGCTATTTGTATAAAACAATCCAGCAGTTCGCGAACGCCAAAATTATTTAATGCGGAACCAAAAAATACAGGTTGTTGTTGTCCCTTTAGATAGGCATTTTTGTCAAACTTGGGGTACACTCCCCAAATTAGATCTAAATTTTCCCGGAGTTCTTCAGCAGCTTTGGACCCAATAATTTTTTCAAGTTCTGCACTCTTTAGGTCATCAAAAGCGATAGTGTCCTCGATATTCTTTTTATTGTCTCCACTAAACAGATTTATATTCTTCTCGTAAATATTGTAGATTCCTTTAAAATCGTAACCCATACCTATGGGAAAACTTAGTGGCGTAACGGAAAGTCCCAATTTTTGTTCTAACTCGTCCAATAAATCAAAGGCATCTTGTCCTTCGCGATCCAATTTATTGATGAATACGAGCATGGGTATCTTGCGCATTCTGCAAACTTCCACAAGTTTAACGGTCTGTTCCTCCACACCTTTTGCAACATCTATAACTACAATTACGCTATCAACTGCCGTTAAGGTTCTAAAAGTATCCTCGGCAAAATCCTTATGGCCAGGAGTATCCAGTATGTTTATCTTTTTGTCCTTGTATATAAAGGCTAGAACGGAGGTAGCAACAGATATTCCTCTTTGCCTTTCTATTTCCATAAAATCGCTTGTGGCCGTTTTCTTTATTTTATTGTTTTTAACGGCACCCGCTTCTTGGATTGCACCGCCGAATAGAAGTAGCTTTTCAGTTAAGGTAGTTTTTCCAGCATCAGGATGCGAAATAATACCAAAAGTTCGTCTTCTTTCTATTTCTTCTTTAAAGCTCATTTTATGGAATTTTGTAGCAAAAATACATGAATTTTAGGGTTTACTATAAGTATTTCCAGGGTAAAGATTTGGGGTTGATAATTAGTTAGATGCGACAAAAATTTTAATTTTGTGTCTAATAGTGCAAGTAAATAGATTCTATTTGAATTTTCATTAATAGTGTTTCAAAGGGAATTATCAACAACTTATCCAATATGTGATAGACCTGATTATAATACGACTATCTTGCGTTAAATTTTAGGAAGTCCCACGTCCTATCAACAGTGCATCCTACGTGTCATGGTGATCAGTTTTAATTAAACTATCATTATGGAAAATAAAACTTTTGTATTTGGTGTACTTTCCAGATACTATACTGGTATAGTAGTTATTGGAATCTGTGCATTGTTCGGTCATCCTGTGAGTCAGGTCTACGGCAACACTTCCGAAGCTATTTATTGGGATTATGATGGTGATGGAGTTTATGACGACGTTGATATCGACACAGATGGTGATGGAATCACCAACGATAAAGAAGATGCCAATCTAGATCATGATAATAATCCTGCAACCAATCCTACGGATACCGATGGCGATGGTGTACCCGATTATTTGGACATAGATTCCGATAACGACGGTATATTAGACAATTTAGAAGCTCAAAATTTTCATACGTATAGACCTAAATCAGGAGTGGACCTCGATAGAAACGGTTTAGATGACGCCTACGAAAGTTATCCTGGTGCCGGGCAAGGAATTGTTGTGAATGACAGGGATTTTGATGGATACCCAAATCACTTGGATATAGATACCGATAACGATGGTATTCCGGATAATGTAGAAGCTCAGACAACTTCAGGTTATATTGCTCCGAACGATGACGATGCTGCGACCTATACTTCAAATCAAGGCATAAATAGTGCCTATATAGGAGGTCTTACTCCGGTAAATACAGATGGCACCCCACCGCCTAATAAGCCTGACTATCAGGATTTTGACAGTGATGATGATGGAGTTCTACGACAACAACGAGGGTAACGACTTCAACTTCGACGGTATCCCCGACCAGTTACTTACGGGCACGGACACCGACGGCGACGGGCTTGACGATGGCTACGAGGGCAGCGACGTGAACGACGGTTTCGATGTGAACGACGAGATAGACGACCCCGCGAACGACCTTCCGGACACGGACGGTACGGAGGACGTGAACTATAGGGACCTTGACGACGACGGCGACGGAATCAGTACGCCTGACGAAGATATAAATGGAAATGGTGACCCTACCGATGACGATACGGATAATGATGGAACTCCAGATTATTTGGATGCTGATAACGATAAAGGCCCAGACACCGATGGCGACGGGGTTCCGGACGTCACGGACCTTGACGACGACAACGACGGACTTCTGGACACTACGGAGGACCCGAACCTTGACGGGGACAACGATCCTTTAACGGACCCTAGGGACACGGACGGCGACGGTATCCCCAACCACCTCGATATAGACAGCGACAACGACGGCATCCCGGACAACGTGGAGGGCCAGACGACTGCGGACTATCTGGCGCCGAGCGGTAACGACGCTGACAACGACGGACTTGACGACGCCTATGAGGGGGCGGACAACGACGGTATTACGCCCGTTGATACGGACGGCGACGGCGACAAGGACTACCTTGACGGCGACAGCGATAACGATACTGTACCGGACAACAACGAGGGTAACGACTTCAACTTCGACGGTATCCCCGACCAGTTACTTACGGGCACGGACACCGACGGCGACGGGCTTGACGACGGCTACGAGGGCAGCGACGTGAACGACGGTTTCGACGTGAACGACGAGATAGACGACCCCGCGAACGACCTTCCGGACACGGACGGTACGGAGGACGTGAACTACCGCGACCTTGACGACGACGGAGACGGTATCGCCCACCGAGGAAGAGGACCCCAACGGCAACGGTGACCCCACGGACGACGACAGCGACAGTGACGGCACGCCCGATTACCTTGATCCAGATAGCGGTGGCAAGGACACCGATGGCGACGGGGTTCCGGACGTCACGGACCTTGACGACGACAACGACGGACTTCTGGACACTACGGAGGACCCGAACCTTGACGGGGACAACGATCCTTTAACGGACCCTAGGGACACGGACGGCGACGGTATCCCCAACCACCTCGATATAGACAGCGACAACGACGGCATCCCGGACAACGTGGAGGGCCAGACGACTGCGGACTATCTGGCGCCGAGCGGTAACGACGCTGACAACGACGGACTTGACGACGCCTATGAGGGGGCGGACAACGACGGTATTACGCCCGTTGATACGGACGGCGACGGCGACAAGGACTACCTTGACGGCGACAGCGATAACGATACTGTACCGGACAACAACGAGGGTAACGACTTCAACTTCGACGGTATCCCCGACCAGTTACTTACGGGCACGGACACCGACGGCGACGGGCTTGACGACGGCTACGAGGGCAGCGACGTTAACGACGGTTTCGACGTTAACGACGAGATAGACGACCCCGCGAACGACCTCCCGGACACTGATGGTACGGAGGACGTGAACTACCGCGACCTTGACGACGACGGAGATGGTATGCCTACCGAGGAAGAGGACCCCAACAGCAACGGCGACCCCACGGACGATGACAGCGACAATGACGGCACACCGGATTACCTTGACCCGGATAGTTCTACAATAGTTTTGGACGTTGTAGATGATGCTGTAAGCACACCATTGGATACTCCTGCTGACATCGATATTTTGGCGAACGATTCCGGTATTCCCACAGATGGTACGATTACGATTACCGAGCCGTCCAACGGAAACATTGACATAAACGATGGCGGCACACCTGACGATATCAGCGATGATTCGATTACCTATACACCGAGTGACGGGTTCGAGGGTGCTGATTCTTTTGAATATACGGTATGCGACGCTGCCGGAACCTGCGATACGGCGACGGTTACGATAACGGTAGGAACCCTTCCCGTTTTGGACGTTGTAGATGATGCTGTAAGCACACCATTGGACACTCCGGTTGACATCGATATTTTGGCTAACGATTCCGGTATTCCTAACGATGGCACGATTACGATTACCGAGCCGTCCAACGGAACTATTGAAATAAACGATGGCGGCACACCTGACGATATCAGCGATGATTCGGTCACCTATACTCCGAACCAAGGTTTCGAGGGTGCGGATACCTTTGAATATACGGTATGCGATGCCGCAGGAATGTGCGACACGGCAACGGTCACGATAACGGTAGGAACGCTTCCCGTTTTGGACGTGGTAGATGATTCTGTAAGCACACCATTGGACACTCCGGCTGACATCGATATTTTGGCTAACGATTCCGGTATTCCAACGGATGGCACGATTACGATTACCGAGCCATCCAACGGAACCATTGAAATAAACGATAGCGGCACACCTAACAATATCAGCGATGATTCGGTCACCTATACTCCAAACGAAGGTTTCGAGGGTCCGGATACCTTTGACTATACGGTGTGCGATGCCACAGGAATCTGCGATACGGCAACGGTAACGGTAACGGTAGGAACGCCTCAGATGCTAGATTTGGTTGATGATACTGAAGTAACCGATTTCGAGACGTCTGTTTCGATTGATATATTTGTAAATGACTCGGGTATTCCTTCTAACGGTGCAGTAACCTTTACGGAGCCATCAAACGGAGTTTTATCACTAAATGAAGGAGGTACTCCAGATGATCTTTTGGATGATTTCGTAACCTACACGCCTGACGCGAACTTTAGTGGAACTGATACCTTTGAATATACGGTTTGTGATGTTTTGGGCAATTGCGATACCGCATTGGTCACTATACTAGTAAATGAGCCACAAACAATTGAAATAGAGGTCAATCAAATTG
The DNA here is from genome assembly GCA_963697395.1 of uncultured Flavobacteriaceae bacterium. GTDB lineage: Bacteria > Bacteroidota > Bacteroidia > Flavobacteriales > Flavobacteriaceae > Maribacter. The sequence continues at coordinate 134,500 of CAVONX010000002.1, read as the reverse complement.
TTTCGCCAAATTCGGACGGTAAGAACGATTTCTTGTTTATTAGGGGTGTGGATAAAATTAGAAATAGTACGTTGAAGATATTTAATAGATGGGGTGTTGCGGTTTATGAAGGTGAAAACTATAATAATCAAAATAATGTTTTCGATGGCAGATCTAGGGGAAGATCAACACTTAGTGTTGAGGACTACCTTCCTTCAGGAGTGTATTTTTACATCTTTGATTATACCACACTAAACGGAGACAGTAAGGTTGATAGTGAGTATATTTACATAAGCAGATAACAGAATAACCACATGAAAATCAGAAATCAATTTTTAGGGTTACTTTTCTTAGTTTTCCTTTATATAGGTGAGATGAATGCTCAGCAAGATGCACAATACACCCAATATATGTTCAATACCATTAGTGTAAATCCTGCTTATGCAGGATCTCGTGGTCAATTGAGCGCAGCGGCTTTGTATAGGGCACAATGGGTAGGTTTGGACGGGGCTCCCACCTCACAAACAATTAATCTTCATTCACCAATTAGAAATAGTAAATTCGGATACGGTATATCTGTGCTAAACGATGAGATTGGTGATGGGGTGGTTCAGGAAACCTATTTTGATGGAGTATTGTCCTATACTATAGATGTGTCTCGTGAAGGCAAACTGTCCTTTGGCCTTAAAGCGGGGTTAAATGTGTTAAATCTGGATTTTAATAGATTGCGTAATTTTGATGCGGAACCGGTAAGTGTGGAGAACATAGAGAATCGGATATCTCCAAATATTGGTTTAGGTTTTTATTATCATACCAATAAGTTCTATGCAGGTCTATCAGCTCCTAACCTTGTTCAGACAGAGCATTTTGACAATTCTCAGTCCGATGCCAATGCAATTCAGTTTCTATCAAAAGAGCGCATAAACTTTTATCTGATTACTGGTTATGTTTTTGATTTGAACGGCAACTTGAAGTTCAAACCGGCCTTACTGACCAAAGTTGTAGGTGGAGCACCGCTTCAGGTAGACCTCTCTGCCAATTTTATGTTTAACGAGAAGTTCACTTTTGGCGCCGCTTACCGATTGGATGCGGCAATAAGTGCTTTGGTAGGTTTTCAAGTCTCGGATCAGTTCATGCTTGGCTTGGCATATGACAAGGAAACAACAGAACTGGGAGGTACTCGGTTCAATGATGGTTCCTTTGAACTTTTTTTAAGGTTTGAACTAGTGAAATCATTCCAACGATTAGTATCACCTCGTTTCTTTTAACACGAAAAGACACATGATAAACAAAGCACACATACTATTTTTTATTTTGGTCATTTCTGGTCTTGGAACTTTGTTTGGCCAAGAGAAATTAGTAACAAAGGGAAACGAGAAATATGAGGCATATTCCTTTCGGCCTGCCATTGATATCTATAAAAAGGTTTTGGACAAGGGCTTTGTTTCTTCGGATTTGCTTAAAAAGTTGGGTAATTCCTATTATTTTAATTCAGACTATAAAGAAGCTGCAGAGACATACGGTAAGCTAGTAGCGGAGTTTGCAGATGATGTAACACCTGAAGATTATTTTAAATATGCGCAATCCCTTAAAACCTTGGGTGAATATGATCGTTCCAGTGAGGTTATGGCAAAGTTTAAGGCACTCACTTCTGGTAATGCCAGTGGAAATATATTTAAGGAGGACCGGGATTTTATGGCCGAAATAAAGGCAAATTCCGGTAGGTATGATATTACTCCCTTTCAGTATAATTCGATCTATTCGGAGTTCGCACCAACGTACTATAAAGAGGGATTAATTTTTTCTTCGGATAGGGATACCGGTAACTTTGCAAGATATAGGCACACTTGGAATTCTAAAGATTTTTTGGATTTGTACAAGGTAAATTCCGATAGTGTTTCCAAAAATTTTGTTACGAAGTTTGGCGAAGATGTGAACACAAGGTTGCATGAATCTACGTCTGTGGTTACTAGTGATGGTGAAACGCTTTATTTTACCCGAAATAATTTTATTGAGGGTAAATATCTTAAAGACGAACAGGGAATTATTAGATTGAAAATTTTTAGGGCTAAAATGGTCGACGGTAATTGGGCGGAAATAGAGGAGCTCCCGTTTAATAACGATGCCTACTCCGTGGCCAACCCAGCTTTAAGCCCTGACGGGAAAACCCTTTATTTTGCTTCCGATATGCCCGGAACATTTGGTCTGTCGGATATTTTTATGGTAACCATTAACGATGATGGAACGTTTGGAACACCCGAAAACCTTGGCAGCAATATTAATACCGGAGCAAGAGAGACGTTTCCGTTCGTTACTAGTGAAGAAATTCTTTATTTCTCATCCGATGGCCATCCGGGTTTGGGTGGTTTGGATGTTTTTGCTACAAAAATAAAGCGTAAGGATTTTAGTGGCAAAGTGCTAAATGTAGGTGAGCCCATAAATAGTAGGAAGGATGATTTTACTTTTATCTTCAATGAAGTATCAAGGGAAGGATACATGGCATCCAATAGGGATGGAGGTATGGGCGATGACGATATATATAAGTTTATCGAGAATGAACCTATGGTTTTTGAATGTGTCCAAAAAATTTCGGGAACTGTGCGGGATAAAATATCGAACAGTGTTTTGGTTGGTGCTACGATAAAGGTTATCAACGAGGATAACCAAGAGGTCATGTCCGCTATTACGAATTCTGATGGAGATTACAGTTTAGTTTTAGATTGTAACCAAGGTAATTTTGTTAGAGCACTTATGGAAGGTTATGTTCCTCACGAAGAGTTCATAGGAGTTTCGGATGGTAAACCTAAAATCATAGATTTTTATTTGGAACGAGACGTTGTTACCGCTGGTTTTGGGGACGATTTGGCTAAATTGTTACAACTAAGCACTATTTATTTCGACTTCAATAAATATAATATACGCAAAGATTCTGAAATAGAGGTAGAGAAGGTAATAGCCGCAATGGAGAAGTACCCAAGTTTAAAAATTCAAGTGAATTCCCATACGGATAGTCGTGGACCCGCAGCTTATAACCTGTGGCTTTCACAAAAAAGAGCGGAATCTACGATCAATTATATGATTTCCAAAGGAATTGGAGTTAATCGTTTGGCCAGCAAAGGTTTTGGTGAATCGAAATTGATCAATGAGTGCGCCGATGGCATTAGATGCTCATCTGAAAAGCATGATTTAAATAGGAGATCTGAATTTATCATCTTGGAATAAGAATTCTTTCAATATCAAAACAAAAGGACAGCTTTTAAGCTGTCCTTTTTGTTTTGATTTACCTTCAATTTAACTAGTTGTTACCAAGCATTACCACAAACCACACAGGGTATACTTTACCTATTCTTCCTTTCACAACATTTATTTATTGGGTCCTAGTACGTAATCTAAATTTGGATTTGACAAATTGCTTTTACTTCTGGCGTAATATCTTCATGAAAAATCTCCTTATCGGGCTGTTTTTTTTACGACTATAATCTCGGCTACAGCGCAGTGTGGCTTTGGAGGGATTAATTCTGGGGTTACAGTTTCGCCAACGGCCTCTTCTCAGTTTACTTCGAATATACAGGCAGGCCGGTATTTTACCATGAATGTAGCTAATGGCGGTAATTACACAATAAGTACATGTGGGTTAACAAGTTGGGATACCCAATTAACAATTTACAGTACAACAGGGACCTATATTGCCTATAACGATGATGCAAGTGGTTGTGGATATAGATCACGAATATCAATTAACACGAATTTCACGGGACAGGTTCGCGTTATTTTAAATCAATACTCTTGTGCCTCGTCATCAAATACAACTCAAGTGGAGTATTTTGGTACAGCGCCTACACCTTTTATTTCCGTATCTAATGTAACTGTAGATGAAGATGCAGGTTCTGTTGATTTTACGATTACCCATTCAGGTGCGAGCACAAGTGGGCCATTTACAGTGAGTTACACAACAATAAACGGTTCAGCAGTGGCCGGAACGGATTATACGGGAACAACCGGAACGTTGAATTTTAATGGTAGTTCAGGTGATACGGAGACTGTTACAATTACCGTACTGGATGACATGATTATGGAAGGCCCAGAAGATTTTACCTTAGAATTTATCATCAACTAGTGATCCTAGTGTTAACTATTTCTGATAGTGGTATTTGTACGATAAATGATAATGAGCTCATGTCCAATACTCCATTGGCTTTAGTAAGGGAGTTCAATGGTAATTTTGACTTTACTTCTACGGGGGGATCATTGAGAACCTTACCCAATAGCAATAGTACTCCAAATGATGCCTGTCAAATACAAACATCTTCACAAGCTCCATTATTAGCAGATATTCCTTTAGGGGCTTCAATTGAAAGAGCATATTTATATTGGGCACATTCCAGCACTACTTTAGACAATAATGTGACATTTGAAGGTCAAAATGTTACTGCGGATGTTGCATATACTACATCTCTCACAACTAAGCACTTTAAAAGGATATGGATGGGAATACGGACAACACCAATAAATTTAAATTTACCTTGCCATTACCATCTGGGGTTAATGTAGGTGAGTTTTTGACCGCCACGGCTACAATAGCAAATTCCACTTCAGAATTTTCACCGTTAAGCCAAATTAGAACCTATAGTATCATAACCAATAGGAGGATAACCTATAGGGTAAAAAAAGACTAGTTCTCCGTACTTCTTAACGTGCAAAAACCAAGTGCTTCTCTGTGACAGGGTTCCATATGTATCGTAACTATTGGCCTTATCGATAAAATGAATATGGAATTCGAAAACAATAATTAAGTCGAAACCTCAAATTTATAGACGTAGACCGTACGATATAACACTTACACAACATTTATTTCCTAGGAGTATACCTAAAGTTAATTTTGTAGGGAATTAATATGCCTTGCAAGGTTTAAGACCGAAAAAGGGACGAATAATTTGGAATATAGAATAAGTCTATGGACACAGTCAAAAAGAGAATGGCAAAATATAGAAGTAAATTTTCAAGCATGGACAAAAGGATTTTAGGAATAATTCTGCTGATATCTAGTTTTACTTTCGCACAAACGACAGTTACGTTAGAGGATCAGTGTAACTGTGAGGTGCTGCAAGGAACTGATGTTTCCGTTCCAGGAGTTGCCACTCCATCGGGAGCAGATTTGGGTGATTTGTATGTAAATACAAATTCTGGAACAATTTTTTTCTGGGATGGTAATTCTTGGGAACTAACCGCCACCGACAATCAGCAGTTAACAGGTTTTATATTTGATGATGTCACCAACCGGTTAACGCTCGATTTGGAAGACGGAGGAAGTGTAAATGTTGATTTGAGTAGTTTGCGCGATACTTTTTCAGATGCCAATACGGTAATTACAAGTTTCGATATTGATGCTGGTACAAATAGTCTAATAATTACCGATAGCGAAGCGAATTCTTTTTCTATTTCTCTAGCCAATTTAGCATCTATCATAGATACGAATACGGTGGTTACAGACTTTTTTATAGATGCAGGAATAGGAGAACTTGTCATCTTAAATAATGCTGGAGCTGAATTTAGGGTTCCTTTATCTGGAATTGCTGCTGCAACAGATACCAATACGACCAATACTACTTTTGAAATTGATTTAGCCACCAATGAATTAGTAATTTCAGATAGTGAAGGAAACGATGTAAGAGTCTCTTTGGCTGACATCGCGGCACAGGTGGATACGAACACGGAGTACACCGCTGGAACAGGGATTAATTTAACGGGAACTGTATTCTCAGTAAACGATTCAGAACTTAATCCTGACTGGCCTAACATTACCAATGTACCAACGGACATTGCCGATGGAGATGATAATACTACTGTTGCCACTTTAACGGAGGACGGGACCAACCTTATCCTAACCGATAGCGAAGGCAATACGGTAACGATAGCCCTTGCGGACATCGCCGCCGCCACGGACACGAACACCACCAACGCCACTTTAACGGAGGACGGTACTAACCTTATACTGACCGATAGCGAAGGCAATACGGTAACGATAGCCCTTGCGGACATCGCCGCGGCCACGGACACGAACACCACCAACGCCACTTTGACCGAGGACGGTACGGACCTTATCTTGACGGACAGCGAAGGTGCAACTGTAACCATAGCCCTTGCGGACATCGCCGCCGCCACGGACACGAACACCACCAATGCCACTTTAACGGAGGACGGGACCAACCTTATCCTGACGGACAGCGAAGGTGCAACTGTAACCATAGCCCTTGCGGACATCGCCGCCGCCACGGACACGAACACCACCAACGCCACTTTAACGGAAGACGGGACCAACCTTATCCTGACGGACAGCGAAGGTGCAACTGTAACCATAGCCCTTGCGGACATCGCTGCGGCCACGGACACGAACACCACCAACGCCACTCTAACCGAGGACGGGACCAACCTTATCTTGACGGACAGCGAAGGTGCAACTGTAACCATAGCCCTTGCGGATATCGCGGCACAGGTGGATACGAACACAGAGTACACCGCTGGAACGGGAATCAACTTGACCGGTACTATTTTTTCAGTGAACGATTCAGAGCTCAATCCCGATTGGACGAACATTACGAGCATCCCAACGGACATTGCCGATGGCGATGACAATACCACCAACGCCACTTTAACGGAGGACGGAACCAACCTTATCCTGACCGATAGCGAAGGCGCAACGGTAACGATAGCCCTTGCGGACATCGCCGCCGCTACGGACACGAACACCACCAACGCCACTTTAACCGAGGACGGAACGGACCTTATCTTGACCGATAGCGAAGGTGCAACGGTAACCATAGCCCTTGCGGACATCGCCGCCGCTACGGACACGAACACCACCAATGCCACTTTAACGGAGGACGGAACCAACCTTATCCTGACCGATAGCGAAGGCAATACGGTAACGATAGCCCTTGCGGACATCGCAGCCGCCACGGATACGAACACCACCAATGCCACTTTAACGGAGGACGGAACCAACCTTATCTTGACCGATAGCGAAGGCGCCACGGTAACGATAGCTCTTGCGGACATCGCGGCCGCCACGGACACGAACACCACGAACGCCACCCTTACGGAGGACGGCACGAACCTTATATTGACGGACAGCGAAGGGGCCACGGTAACGATAGCCCTTGCGGACATCGCGGCTCAGGTTGATACGAATACCACTGTTGCCACTCTAACGGAGGACGGCACGAACCTTATATTGACGGACAGCGAAGGGGCCACGGTAACGATAGCCCTTGCGGACATCGCGGCTCAGGTTGATACGAATACCACTGTTGCCACTCTAACGGAGGACGGCACGAACCTTATTTTGACGGACAGTGAAGGTGCCACGGTAACGCTCGCCCTTGCGGACATCGCCGCCGCCACGGACACGAACACCACCAACGCCACTTTAACGGAGGACGGTACTAACCTTATACTGACCGATAGCGAAGGCAATACGGTAACGATAGCCCTTGCAGCTATCGCCGCGGCCACGGACACGAACACCACCAACGATCGTTTGGAAATAAATGGTTCCGATCTTGAACTGGAAGATTCTGATGGTAACATTTTAAGCGTTTCCTTGGGGGCGATAGCCGCAGCGACGGATACGGATGATCAAGACCTTCAGAATTTCCAGGTAAACGGAACCAATCTTGAAATTTCTATTCAAGATGGGAATACGGTTTCAGTACCCTTGGCGGATATAGCCGCGGGAACCGATACGAATACGACCTATACGGCGGGCACCGGCCTGAACCTAACGGGAACCGAGTTCTCCGTTGACGGTTCTACTATCACGCCCGACTGGGCGAACATAACTAACATACCTGCGAACCTGGACCTTGATTCCACGGACGATTTCGACGGAGCATGGGGCAGCCTTACGGCCGTACCCGCTGGATTCGCGGACAACGTTGATGACGACACTACGTACACCGCCGGTGCGGGACTTGACCTAACGGGCACGGTGTTCTCGGTCGACGGTTCAACGATCACGCCCGACTGGACGAACATCACGAACATACCTGCCGGCTTCGCTGACGATATCGACAACGATACACAGTTGACCGATGCACAGGTTGCCACGGCGGTGAACAATGAATTCCCGAACCTTGATACGGACGCTACGGACGATTTCGACGGAGCATGGGGCAGCCTTACGGCCGTTCCCGCTGGATTCGCGGACAACGTTGATGACGACACGACCTATACCGCCGGTGCGGGACTTGACCTAACGGGCACGGTGTTCTCCGTTGACGGTTCATACGATCACGCCCGACTGGACGAACATCACGAACATACCTGCCGGCTTCGCTGACGATATCGACAACGATACACAGTTGACCGATGCACAGGTTGCCACGGCGGTGAACAATGAATTCCCGAACCTTGATACGGACGCTACGGACGATTTCGACGGAGCATGGAGCAGCCTTACGGCCGTTCCCGCTGGATTCGCGGACAACGTTGATGACAACACCACGAACGATCGTTTGGAAATAAACGGTTCCGATCTTGAACTGGAAGATTCTGATGGTAACATTTTAAGCGTTTCCTTAGGAGCGATAGCCGCTGCTACGGATACCGATGATCAGGATTTACAGAATTTCCAGGTAAACGGAACCAATCTTGAAATTTCCATTCAAGATGGGAATACGGTTTCAGTACCCTTGGCGGATATAGCCGCGGGAACCGATACGAACACGACCTATACTGCCGGTGCGGGACTTGACCTAACGGGAACCGAGTTCTCCGTTGACGGTTCTACCATCACGCCCGACTGGGCGAACATCACGAACATACCTGCGAACCTGGACCTTGATTCCACGGACGATTTCGACGGAGCATGGGGCAGCCTTACGGCCGTTCCCGCTGGATTCGCGGACAACGTTGATGACGACACTACGTACAGCGCGGGTGCGGGACTTGACCTAACGGGCACGGTGTTCTCGGTCGACGGTTCCACGATCACGCCCGACTGGACGAACATCACGAACATACCTGCCGGCTTCGCTGACGATATCGACAACGATACACAGTTGACCGATGCACAGGTTGCCACGGCGGTGAACAATGAATTCCCGAACCTTGATACGGACGCTACGGACGATTTCGACGGAGCATGGGGCAGCCTTACGGCCGTTCCCGCTGGATTCGCGGACAACGTTGATGACGACACGCACGTTTAACGTTTATACCGCCGGTGCGGGACTTGACCGTAACGGGACTACGGATGTTCTCGCGTTGACGGTTCACATCGATCACGCCCGACTGGACGAACATCACGAACATACCTTGCGAACCTGGACCTTGATTCCACGGACGATTTCGACGGAGCATGGAGCAGCCTTACGGCCGTTCCCGCTGGATTCGCGGACAACGTTGATGACGACACACGACCGATACGTGCTGGAATACAACGGTTCCGAACTTGAACCGGGATTCGATGGACATTTTACGCGTTCCTGGACGATTCTGCCGCTGCTACGATCACCGACTGGGCGAACATACACGAACATACCTGCGAACCTGGACCTTGATTCCACGGACGATTTCGACGGAGCATGGGGCAGCCTTACGGCCGTTCCCGCTGGATTCGCGGACAACGTTGATGACGACACGACCTATACCGCCGGTGCGGGACTTGACCTAACGGGCACGGTGTTCTCCGTCGACGGTTCAACGATTACGCCCGACTGGACGAACATCACGAACATACCTGCGAACCTGGACCTTGATTCCACGGACGATTTCGACGGAGCATGGGGCAGCCTCACGGCCGTTCCCGCTGGATTCGCGGACAACGTTGATGACGACACTACGTACAGTGCGGGTGCTGGACTTGACCTAACGGGCACGGTGTTCTCGGTCGACGGTTCCTCGATCACGCCCGACTGGACGAACATCACGAACATACCTGCCGGCTTCGCTGACGATATCGACAACGATACACAGTTGACCGATGCACAGGTTGCCACGGCGGTGAACAATGAATTCCCGAACCTTGATACGGACGCTACGGACGATTTCGACGGAGCATGGGGCAGCCTTACGGCCGTTCCCGCTGGATTCGCGGACAACGTTGATGACAACACCACGAACGATCGTTTGGAAATAAACGGTTCCGATCTTGAACTGGAAGATTCTGATGGTAACATTTTAAGCGTTTCCTTGGGAGCGATAGCCGCTGCGACGGATACCGATGATCAGGATTTACAGAATTTCCAGGTAAACGGAACCAATCTTGAAATTTCCATTCAAGATGGGAATACGGTTTCAGTACCCTTGGCGGATATAGCCGCGGGAACCGATACGAACACGACCTATACTGCCGGTGCGGGACTTGACCTAACGGGAACCGAGTTCTCCGTTGACGGTTCCATCGATCACCCCCGACTGGGCGAACATCACGAACATACCTGCCGGCTTCGCTGACGATATAGACAACGACACACAGTACACCGCCGGTTCGGGACTTGACCTAACGGGCACGGTGTTCTCCGTCGACGGTTCAACGATCACGCCCGACTGGGCGAACATAACGAACATACCTGCGAACCTGGACCTTGATTCCACGGACGATTTCGACGGAGCATGGGGCAGCCTTACGGCCGTTCCCGCTGGATTCGCGGACAACGTTGATGACGACACTACGTACAGTGCGGGTGCTGGACTTGACCTAACGGGCACGGTGTTCTCGGTCGACGGTTCCTCGATCACGCCCGACTGGACGAACATCACGAACATACCTGCCGGCTTCGCTGACGATATCGACAACGATACACAGTTGACCGATGCACAGGTTGCCACGGCGGTGAACAATGAATTCCCGAACCTTGATACGGACGCTACGGACGATTTCGACGGAGCATGGGGCAGCCTTACGGCCGTTCCCGCTGGATTCGCGGACAACGTTGATGACGACACGACCTATACCGCCGGTGCGGGACTTGACCTAACGGGCACGGTGTTCTCCGTCGACGGTTCAACGATCACGCCCGACTGGACGAACATAACGAACATACCTGCGAACCTGGACCTTGATTCCACGGACGATTTCGACGGAGCATGGGGCAGCCTTACGGCCGTTCCCGCTGGATTCGCGGACAACGTTGATGACGACACTACGTACAGTGCGGGTGCGGGACTTGACCTAACGGGCACGGTGTTCTCGGTCGACGGTTCAACGATCACGCCCGACTGGACGAACATCACGAACATACCTGCCGGCTTCGCTGACGATATCGACAACGATACACAGTTGACCGATGCACAGGTTGCCACGGCGGTGAACAATGAATTCCCGAACCTTGATACGGACGCTACGGACGATTTCGACGGAGCATGGGGCAGCCTTACGGCCGTTCCCGCTGGATTCGCGGACAACGTTGATGACGACACGACCTATACCGCCGGTGCGGGACTTGACCTAACGGGCACGGTGTTCTCCGTCGACGGTTCAACGATCACGCCCGACTGGACGAACATAACGAACATACCTGCGAACCTGGACCTTGATTCCACGGACGATTTCGACGGAGCATGGGGCAGCCTTACGGCCGTTCCCGCTGGATTCGCGGACAACGTTGATGACGACACTACGTACAGTGCGGGTGCTGGACTTGACCTAACGGGCACGGTGTTCTCGGTCGACGGTTCCTCGATCACGCCCGACTGGACGAACATCACGAACATACCTGCCGGCTTCGCTGACGATATCGACAACGATACACAGTTGACCGATGCACAGGTTGCCACGGCGGTGAACAATGAATTCCCGAACCTTGATACGGACGCTACGGACGATTTCGACGGAGCATGGGGCAGCCTTACGGCCGTTCCCGCTGGATTCGCGGACAACGTTGATGACGACACGACCTACACCGCCGGTGCGGGACTTGACCTAACGGGCACGGTGTTCTCCGTCGACGGTTCAACGATCACGCCCGACTGGACGAACATAACGAACATACCTGCGAACCTGGACCTTGATTCCACGGACGATTTCGACGGAGCATGGGGCAGCCTTACGGCCGTTCCCGCTGGATTCGCGGACAACGTTGATGACGACACGACCTATACCGCCGGTGCGGGACTTGACCTAACGGGCACGGTGTTCTCCGTCGACGGTTCCTCGATCACGCCCGACTGGACGAACATCACGAACATACCTGCCGGCTTCGCTGACGATATAGACAACGATACACAGTTGACCGATGCACAGGTTGCCACGGCGGTGAACAATGAATTCCCGAACCTTGATACGGACGCTACGGACGATTTCGACGGAGCATGGGGCAGCCTTACGGCCGTTCCCGCTGGATTCGCGGACAACGTTGATGACGACACGACCTATACCGCCGGTGCGGGACTTGACCTAACGGGCACGGTGTTCTCTGTTAACGTTTCGAGTCTGACCGGAGACGGAACAATAAGTTCTTCGGATCTTACCGTGACAGGGGGTGCCAACGCAGCTTTGAACAACGTTACCCTGGAAATTGCTGCCGGGGCCGTGGGTACCACAGAACTAGCCGACAACTCGGTAACCAGTGCGAAAATTGTTAATGGAACAATAGCGACCGCAGATATTGCAAACGATGCTGTTAGCCTGGCTAAATTAGCTAATGGGACTACCTCAGGGCAAATGATGAGATGGAATGGTTCGGACTGGGTATTGGTACAAGAAAGTGCCAATGAGGTAAGTAACACGGCAATAGATGTAGATGGCGATGGTACCAACGAAACCAATTTACAACAGGTCGTAAGCGCTATCGCGCCGATTACGGCAAAAGCGGCCCGTATTTTTTACCCTCCTTCTATTGCTATTAATGCTACTGCGTTGGCAAATAATCAAACAATAGATTTGTATCAACAATATTTAGATCAGTTTGGAGGTACGGCTTCTAACTTTACGGCAAGTGCCGGTGCGCCTGCTACTGTTCCTACATATGCAAGGACAGAGCTCTACTACTACGTGACTTTTGCAGATCCAGGGGTGCTTAATATCGACAGCATAAATGCAAATGGTGTTCTTCAATATGATGTGGTAGGAACTCCACCGGATTACAATTCATTGATCAACGTTGTCTTTGTAGTCAAGTAATAGAACCCAGAAACTAGCAAAAATCGATTTGAAACATATCCTTACATATAAAACCATAATTCTTGGTATTGTTTTTACAATGCTAGGAATAGTGGTTTCCAATGCTCAATTTTTGTTGCAAGCGCCAAACAGTAGCGATGAGAATAATTATCGCTGGTATGAGGCTACGGACACTGCAACGGTTTTGGGGAACGAATTTTTCTTAGAGGTTACGGCACCTGGTATTTATTACGCTACCTACGATGGTACCTTATGCGGTTCTAACGCTACGGGATATTTTATAGTAACCGATTGCAATACGCCGGATAATGAAGTCACCCTGGATATTAGAGCCAATATTCCAGTCGGGGCAACGATTAGTTGGTTTCCTTCTGTTACGGGAGATCAAACCAGACCAACTGTCACAGCTACGCAAACGGTGGTAAAATACACGGCAACCTTAACTAAAGCGGGCAACAACAATGACCTTCCCAATTTTACGGTGGTATGTTTAAGTCAAGCAGCTACTTTGGTCGATGATATCGTTTCTTTAGATGAGGATACTTCGATTGTCATCGATATTTTTGACAATGATTCCGATTTGCCAACAATAGGTACATTAACAACCACAGATCCTGCTAACGGAACTGTAACCCTAAACGATGGTGGAACACCAAACGACCCTACGGACGATATACTAACCTACACACCCAATCCAAATTATAACGGGGCCGATAGTTTTGATTATACGCTATGTAATTCTTTTGGCGATTGTAGTACCGCGACTGTAACAATTGATGTATTGCCCATAGTGGATACTAATGATGATTTGGTCACGATAGATGTCAATGAAATCATCAATATAGATAACTGGCATATAAATGATAATGACTTACCTGTCAACGGTACGTTTAGTGCAACCCAACCTACCAATGGTTCTTTGACCATAGATAATAGTGGTACGCTAATTGATCCATCCGATGATATTGTCAACTATTTCCCTAACAACAACTTTATAGGCACGGATACGTTTGAATATACGGTCTGCGATACCTTAGGAAATTGTGATACGGCAACAGTAACCATTATTGTGAGTCCCGCCGGAGCAGATTTGGACAGCGATGATGATGGTATTTTAAATAGTTTTGAAGACTTGAACCTAGATGGTGATAATAATCCTGCCACGGATGCAACGGATACCGATGGCGATGGTATTCCCGATTACATGGATATTGATAGCGATGACGATGGTATTCCGGACAATGTAGAGGCACAGAGCACAGCTGGTTATATTGCACCTAGCGGTACCGATAGTAATGGTAATGGATTAGATGATGCTTATGAAGCATCAGGATTGCAGGGCTTGTTCCCTGTTGACACGGACGGTGATAGTTTACCCGATTATTTGGATGAGGACAGTGATAATGATACTATTCCGGATAATATAGAAGCGCATGATTTTAATCAAGATGGTATAGCGGACGTGTTATTTATAGGTTCCGATGCCGATAATGATGGTCTTGATGATGGATATGAGGGAGGTAACACAATGGATATTGACGTGAACGATGAAATAGATGATCCAATAAATGATTTGCCAAATACGGACAATGATGAAGAATCCGATTATAGGGATAGCGATGATGATGGTGACGGAATTGCAACTATTGATGAAGACTTAAATGGAGATGGTAACTATCTTAACGACGATTCTGATGGGGATGGTATTCCAAATTATTTAGACCCAGATCTTGGGGTGCAAGGAGAAACGGTTGAGGTTTTCAACGTAATAACACCTAATGGTGATGGGGTACATGATGTACTTCGGATTGATGGCCTGGAAAATTTCCCTGAGAATACGGTCAGGATTTATAACAGATGGGGTGTTTTGGTCTTTACAACAAAGGCCTATGGAACAGACGGTAATGTATTTGATGGCTCCTCGCAAGGAAGAGTAACCGTAAATCAAGAAAATCAGTTGCCAGTAGGTACCTATTTTTATATTATCGATTATAAAGAACCAAGTGGTAACATGAAATCGCTTTCGGGCTATTTATATATAAACAGATAAAAGGATGCCTTATAAAAAACCGTTCATAACGTATACACAAACCTTAAAGTTTTTTCTTCTAGGCACCCTCTTTATAATAGGTAACTGGGCGGTTGCGCAGCAAGACGCACAATATACCCAGTATATGTACAATACGGTAAGTATTAATCCTGCCTATGCTGGATCAAGGGGTCACATGAGTATAGCTGCCCTACATCGATCGCAGTGGGTGGGTTTAGATGGTGCCCCGGTAACCCAAACTTTTAATATTCACTCACCAATTGGTTATAAAGGAATGGGCTTGGGTCTATCTGTTGTAAACGATAAGATCGGGCCTACGTCAGAAACCAATTTCGATATGGATTTCTCTTACACTATCCAATTGGCGAAGGAAACACGTCTAAGTTTTGGTCTAAAAGGTAGTATGAACTTATTGGATATTCGGTTTTCGGAATTGAATCAGTTCACTCCGGACGAGACGCTGCAGCAGGATATAGACAATAGACTATCGCCAAATGTAGGCGCCGGAATTTATTATCATTCAGAAAAATTTTATTTGGGACTTTCGGTACCTAGATTTTTAGAAACTTCACATTTTGAAGAATCTTCCTTATCTACAGCTAAAGAGCAGATGAATTTTTATTTGATTACGGGCTATGTTTGGGATGTAAATCCTTTCTTGAAGTTTAAACCAACTATTTTGAGTAAAGTAACTCAAGGCGCCCCGTTACAAGTAGATGTTTCAGCCAACTTTATGTTCAGCGAAAAGTTTATCCTCGGTGCTGGCTATAGATGGGACGCTGCAGTTAGTGGTATGGTGGGATTCAATATATCCAACAATTTCTTAATTGGTATTGCCTACGACCGTGAAACCACCGCTTTGGGTAGTGCAGCATTTAACGATGGTTCTTTTGAGGTGATTTTAAGGTATGATTTCCTATCTATAAAGGACAACATTAAATCTCCTAGGTTCTTTTAATATAGAAAGGCCAAAAGACTATACTTCTATCTATTTATTTTATAGCCTTAATTATCTTAACTTACGTAAAGATGTTACATTTACGTAATGAAGGAAGAAGAGGTAATTCTAGTCAATGTAAATAATGAGCAAATAGGTACTATGCCTAAAATGGAAGCTCATGAAAAAGCTGTATTGCATAGGGCGTTCTCTGTTTTTATTTTAAATAAAAAAGGGGAAACAATGTTACAGCAGAGGGCTGCTCATAAATATCACTCGCCCTTGTTATGGACCAATACCTGTTGTAGTCATCAACGTGTAGGAGAAACCAATATACAAGCCGGGAAAAGACGATTACAGGAGGAAATGGGTTTTTCTACCGATCTTAAAGAGCTTTTTTCATTTATTTATAAGGCACCCTTTGATAATGGTCTAACGGAACATGAGCTAGATCATGTTATGGTTGGCTATTACGAGGATGCCCCTGTAATGAATACCAATGAGGTAGCCAGTTGGAAATGGATGAAACCCGAGGCCATAAAGGAGGACATCAAAAGTAATCCTCATATTTATACGGCATGGTTTAAGATAATATTCGAGAAATTCTATCAACATCTGTTGGATAATATTGAAAGAAAATGAAAGTAAAAGTAAGTAGAAGGGCGCATTTTAATGCTGCCCATAGGTTATATAGAAAAGATTGGGACGATAATAAGAATTTTGAAATATTCGGTAAATGCAGTAACCCAAATTTTCATGGTCACAATTATGAGCTCATTGTAAGTGTAAACGGAGAGATAGACCCAGAGACTGGTTTTGTAATAGACGTAAAAGTGCTCAAGGATTTGATCAAGTCCGAAATTGAGGACGCCTTTGATCATAAGAATCTTAACAAAGAGGTGCCCGAGTTTATGGAGTTGAACCCTACGG
Source organism: uncultured Flavobacteriaceae bacterium (assembly GCA_963697395.1). Lineage (GTDB taxonomy): Bacteria > Bacteroidota > Bacteroidia > Flavobacteriales > Flavobacteriaceae > Maribacter. The sequence continues at coordinate 117,481 of CAVONX010000002.1, read as the reverse complement.
CAGAGAACATAGCGGTAGTAATCTGGAACAAGCTTAGACCACATATTAACGTCGATTATGAGTTGGAAGTTGTGTTGTATGAGACGCCTAGGAATTTTGTAACTTATAGCGGATAATGGGACTAAGAATAGGGGATAAAATACCCATGTTTTCGTTGCCCGATAGTAAAGGCAATACATTTTTTATCAAGGATGCATTGGGTAAACATAGCTTGGTAATCTTTTTCTATCCTAAAAACAACACACCTGGTTGTACTGCCGAGGCCTGTGACTTTAGGGATAGTTACGAGGATTTTAAAGCATTGGGTGCGGAGGTTATAGGCATTAGTGCAGATTCTTCACAAAGTCATGAACGTTTTGGTAAAAAGTATGGGTTACCGTTTGTTCTATTGTCCGACACGCAAAATACCGTCCGTAAACAGTTTAAAATAAAGAATAGTTTATTATTGCTCCCGGGCAGGGAAACCTATGTTGTGGACAAAACAGGTACTGTTATTATGGTTTTTAACAGTATAAATGCTTCCGAACATATGAAAAGGGCATTAAAAGCGTTGTCTTTGGGGAAGAGTTAACTTAGAACAAAGGGCATTAATGAGTATACATCCTTTAAAATTTCAGCCTATTTTAAAAGAAAGGCTTTGGGGCGGCACCAAGCTGAAAGAAGTATTGAATAAACCCATAAAGAGTGACATAACGGGAGAAAGTTGGGAGCTTTCCACGGTTTCCGGAGATATTTCTATTGTGTCAAACGGAAATTTAGCAAATACATCGCTCTCTGAATTGATCGATACCTACCCAGAACTTCTGTTAGGTAAAAGTGTCGTGGAACGCTTTGGCAAGGAATTTCCTATACTGATCAAATTTATAGATGCAAAACAGGATTTATCCATTCAACTACATCCCAATGATGAATTAGCGAAGAAGCGACATAATTCTTTTGGAAAGACAGAAATGTGGTACGTTATGGATGCCGATGTCGGAGCCGAACTTATTGTGGGTTTCAATAAGGAGGTAAGCAAAGCAGAATACGTTAAAAGTGTAGCGGAAGACACCTTATTAGAAATCTTAAATTATGAACCGGTAACGGAAGGGGACACCTTTTTTATAAATACGGGAAAAATACACGCCATAGGCGCAGGTGTATTATTGGCAGAAATACAACAGACTTCCGATATCACTTACCGAGTGTTCGATTTTAATAGAAAGGATAAGGACGGTAACCTACGGGAACTACATACCCAGATGGCTTTGGATGCTATAGACTTTGAAAGGAAGAACGATTTTAAAATAAAATATAGCGCTACTTTGGATACTACTAATAGTATGGTGGATTGCCCTTATTTTAAGACTAATTTCCTTAACCTTACTAAGGACTTTGAACAAGATACAACGCAGAGGGATTCGTTTACCATTTTTATGTGCGTTGGGGGTAAGGCTACCATTCAGACGGCTGAAGGTAAGGTAGCTTTAATGAAAGGAGAAACCGTGTTGGTGCCGGCCTTGGCCAAAACTATACATATAAAAACTGCAGGAACTAAATTATTGGAAGTCACTATTTAGGTACAATATTAATTTTACAAGGTTAAAGTTGTACTTTTGCAAAAAAAATATAGTAAAATGGCAAGTGTTCGAGATTTAAAAAAAGATATCAATTATGTATTGGGCGATATCATTGAGGCGGTGTATTTAGTGGAAGCGGCCAATGGTAAACAAGATTCCAAAGAAGGCCTTAAAGTTATTGATGGTGCTATAGCTACTTTTGATGACTTAATTGCAAAAGTGAACAAAAGAGGCGTTGAAAACAAAAAAGCACACTATAACAGTGTAAAAGCGGAATTGGAAACAAAGGCAAAAGGCTTAATAGAAGACCTTAATAAATTAAGTTAGTCTAAACATAATGTGCGTACTAAAAAAGCATCCGTTACAGGATGCTTTTTTTATTGCCTATTTTTCTGGATAAAGGCTTGTAGTTCTTTACCGTATTTGGAGTTTGATACTTCTGGCGGTAGCACGGAAGCTATGGAATCCAAATATTTTAGATTGGCCTCTGGTATTTCCTTTACCGCAATGTAAGGTGCAACATAGGATTCCTTATTGTTAATAGCAAAATTTATGGCGTATACGTAGTTTCTTTGGATACTTCGTGTGTACACCTGTTCCAGGGAATCCAGTTCCTGTGTACTATACCGTGCATCTTGGTTGGCCATCATCTGGATCAACTCAAGACCTTTTAGGTTACTTTTGGACATAAACTTTAAATATTCTTCCAACTTTTCTTGACTTTTTGAACCGGTTATTTTAGCGCTGGTGTCAAACGTATTCCAATTGGTATTGATGGTGATGAGACCAGGCTCGGCAAAAAAGGATAAACGGTCGTTGATATCGTTGTTATCCTTTTTGTCTAAGTATAAATAGTAGATTTCCGGGCTTTCCAATTCTGTTTTAAAGGTAAAATTGCCATCTCCGTCAATATCCAGGGAGTCTACTGTTATAAGCACAGTGTCAGGAACATGTTGCAGGTAGAGTGTGCCTTTTTTTAGACCTTTGATCGTGCCGGAAACTGTCATTGTGTTTGCTGTTTCGCTAGCACAGGAAACCACTAAAAGTAAGGTGGCCAAGCCATATATAAATTGTTTCATCTTATTTTTATTAGGGCGCAAATATCCATAAAATAATTTTAAATATACTTTCTGGAATACCTTAAGTTGCTCTTAAAAATTGGAGGCCACTTCCATTAGGTAAGCACAAAACAATGCGCCACCGGTACCCACAACATAACCAAGTACAGCTAGCAGCACGCCAACTGATGTAAGTGAAGGATGAAATTCTGCCGCAACTACGGGTGCTGATGCCGCACCGCCTACGTTCGCTTGGCTACCCACAGCCAAAAAGAAGTAGGGAGCCTTTATCAATTTGGCTACTAAAATCAAGAGTAAGGCATGGATGGCTATCCAAATAAAACCCACAGCTATGAGGCCAGGGTTTTCCAATACCTTGCCAAGATCCATTTTCATACCTATGGTCGCTACCAAGATATATACGAAGACACCACCGATCTTACTTGCTCCTGCACCCTCATAATTTTTAGCTTTGGTAAATGAGAGTGCTATGCCCAGACCCGTGGCAATGACTACCATCCAAAAAAAGCTTGAGCCTAAAAATGATAGAAAACTTTTTTTATCACTTACGGCATTACTATTAGCCATAAGGTAATCGCTTATGTTATCTCCAAAAAAATGGGCAACTCCTACTGCCGTAAATGCAAGGCATAGCATAATCATATAATCGTTCAAGGTGGGTACGCGAGTTATTTTTTCCGTGAACTCCGTTACTTTGACCCTTAACGTTTCTATTGCAGAAGTATCTGCCTTTAACCATTTATCAATTCGTTCTGTTTTGCCAACACCAAGCAGTATAATGGCCATCCAAACATTTGCTACAACAATATCTATGAGTACCATTCCTCCGTATTTTTCGGGAGTATACTGAAAAATCTCCAACATTGCCGCTTGGTTTGCGCCACCTCCGATCCAGCTTCCCGCTATGGTTGAAAGCCCTCGCCAGGTAGCATCAAAATCGTTTCCACCGACTGTTTCCGGAGAAAAAACTGAAACAATAAGTATAGCGATAGGACCTCCTATGATAATACCTGTTGTACCGGTAAGGAACATAATCAATGCTTTGGAACCTAAATTTGCGATTGCCTTTAGGTCTATACTTAAGGTCATGAGTACTAAGGCCGCAGGAAGCAAATAGCGACTTGCCATAAAATAAAGATTGGAGGTTTCGTCGGAGATAAGTCCGCTACTCGCTATAATGGCGGGTAACAGATAGCACATAAGTACGGCCGGGATAATGGAATAAAACTTTTTCCAAAATCCTGTTTTTAAGCTAGATGTGTAAAATATGAATCCGAGGACCAATGTTAGAATGCCAAATACAACGGTATCGTTTGTAATAAAGGGTTGCGAAAGTGTGTTCTCCATATCCGAAATCAAGATTTTTTAAAGATAGTCAAATAAGGATATTTCTGCGTATAAAGTCGGCAACACCATCTTTGGTATTCGCAAGCGTAATGTGGTCTGCAATTCTTTTTACCTCTTCCCTGGCATTGGCTACGGCAACTCCACATCCAGCGGATTGGAGCATTTCTATGTCGTTATAATTATCTCCAAAGGCCACTACGCCTTCCATGGTTTCTTCGGGTTTTAATATATGCCCTATGGCAGTGCGTTTGGAAACCGACTTAGGGGCCAGTTCTATTAGGGTGTCGTTAGAACGGTATACGTGAATTTGATCTCCCAAATTGGTCTCTAAAATAGGCATTAGATAGTCCGCACTTGGTTTGGTGCACATAAGCATGACCTTGTGCGCACCTTGGAGACTTAAGTCGTTCAGGGTTTTATCCGTTTCCTGAAATTTTGGACGGGTTTTGGTATACTTTATTTCCGTTTCCACCCTTTTTGATGTTCTGGGAACGAACCAATTATCTTGTAAATATAGACCCATATCTATGTCCAAGGCTTTTGTCATTCCATACACTTCGTACAGCACATTGTGGGCAATAGTAGTGGAAAACAGTTCCATATCCCCTTCCAATACAAGGGCGCCATTGTAACAAATAATGGGCTGATCCTTAATTCCTAGTCGTTCTTGAAGATAGTACATGGCACTAGGCATTCTGGCTGATACCAAAATTACACTCATCTGATCTCGAATTCGTTTAATTTCTGCGATTGTAAAATCAGATACGTCATCTTTGGTAGAGAGGAGTGTCCCATCTAAATCGGAACATAATAGTGTATAGTTCATTTTAGATATTTAACCAATACGACAACTTTAGGTTAATAGAGCGGAACCTTGGAACAAAAGTGTTTACAAAGTAATTGTCATTGTACACAAGGAAAAGGTCCGATAGCGGTGCAAACCGCCATTGCAGCCTTGAATTGACCCCTAAATTGTCACGTTGGTTGCTGTATTGGATCAAGGTAGACCAGAAGATGGATTTGCTGAAGGTAATATCCACGTTAGGACTGATCAACCAGATATTGGCACTTGAATAGGGTGCCGGCAGGTCTATTTGGTCATAATTGAACTGCAGTGAGACAAAGGCCTTTGGCTGAAAACGCATGGTCATGCTCCCTTCCAATGAAAATCGATTTCCATTGAAAAACCTACCTACCGTTGACTGCACATCATAAGAAAACAGTTGGCGTTGATCGGACTGATATCCAAATTCCACGCTATTATAATGGTAGTCTTCATTTTCCGGTAAAGGTATGGCATTTGCTGTACCTGTTGGATCAAAATCATCAAATAGGAAGGTATAGCTATTGGAAAATTGAAACGTGGCTTGGGACTGATTGTTAAACTGTACGGCATACCTAGCCTCAAGGTCATAGTCCGTATTTCGAAAATCCAAACTGGGACTCCAACGTATATTTGTGAAATACCTAAATGAATGATTTTGGACAATTCCTTTTTTAGGCCAAAAAACGCGCTCAGCGCTCAGTAGTGTCTTAAAAAGATCGGTTCTTCGCACAAAGCCTAGATCCGAACGGAAATCTTCATCTATAAAAGTACCTTTGGCAAATACATTGAATCTTCTTGTATTGTATCGAATCAGGGCGCTTGAAGCAAAGTTGCCCTCCTTGTCCCCCGGTTGAAATGATTTGTGGGTGATGAACGATCCGTTCCAGGTATTGTCTTGTGACGCCAAGTTATAGTCAACGCCCAAGACCCTGTTATAGGCATCTTCCGGTTCCAGAAAATCATAATCTTTAAAGGATTGTTTGTTAATAAAGAACAAACCGACATTGGAACGGGAAAATAGCCTTTGCTGTAAGGCTATCATACTATTATTGTTCGAGGCGATTTTATTCTCCAAATCTTCAGCGGTCTGTATGTTGAGCACCCCTATCCTAAGGTCTTTTGTTAGCTTTCCGCTAAGTCGGACTCCTCCAATAAGATTGTTTTCTATTGTATTTCCCAAGGTATCCCGTGCTATACCAATTCGTCTTGAGAAAAAAGGACTGAAATCAAAACCGTTTCCAAAACTTGCGAAAAGATCATTATTATCTATAAAAAATTGTCGCCGCTCCGGTAAGGCAATTTCAAAACGGGTTAGGTTGGTTATAAAATTATCGACCTCTACGGTAGAGAAGTCCGGGTTTAAGGTGAGGTCTAGATTTAAGCTATTTCCTACAGATATCTTCGCATCCGCTCCAACTTTTAAATTATTGAGGTCGTCCCCGTTTTCAAAGTCTCGTGCTGCAATACCATTCACATATGGTATAAGCGCCAAGGGTGTTCTTGATTTTCCTAAAGGTTTTTCAAATACCATATCTCCCATAAAGGCAAGATTGTATATCTGCTGATTTTGCGGTATTCTGGTCCAGGTACTACGTTCGTTTGATTGTGTTTCAATCCGGTAGCTGTTAAAGCGCCATTTGGTAACACCTTCCTCAAATTTGAAGGAGGTGAGGGGAATGACCATTTCTGCCGTAAAGTAATCGTCATAGATTTTGGCATTTCCTTTCCACTTCATATCCCAGGCTAGATTAAAATCATCTTGGGCGGCGCCACCGTTTGCAATGAGTGCTTCACGGCGCACACCAAAAGGGTTAATACCGAATAAAAAAGCATTGGTGCCATCATTAAAGGTGTCGAAAACTAGAGAGAAACTATCACTTCCGCTACCTCTAAAATCACGCCTTAAAGATTGTGTAGCGTAACTTGCACCACTGGAATAGGCTTTGATGCCTATATATAGATTCTTATCATCATAAAGTATTTTGATTTGCGATTGCTTTTTTGCCTGCACGGAATCCAATGGGAAATACTGCCAATATTCTTCGGCACTTTCCGCCATTAGCCAAATGGGTTCATCCATAGTACCATCTGCAACTATGGGTTCCGTTATGAATTTAACCAGTACGGATTTGGTTTGTTCTTGACAAATTCCGCTCCAGGAAATGAGTAGCAGAGACCATAAGCTAAGAAATTTGTTCATTCGTTCTATTTTGGTGGTGGCCTGAATTAATACTAATGAAAAAGCATATTTAAAGTTCGATCAGATATTCAACCAGTAGGATAATTTTAGGTTTAAAGAGCGAAATCTTGGTGCCAGGATATCTACGGAGTAGTTATCATTATAAACTATAAATAGATCGGATAGGGGAGCGAATCGCCATTGCAATCTTGAATTGATCCCCAAATTATCTCGCTGATTGCTGTATTGCACTAAGGTAGACCAAAAAATTGATTTGCTAAAGGTTATTCCGAATCGCGGACTAACCAGCCAGATATCTGAGCTGGAGTAGGGTTGTGGTAAATCGATCCTATCATATTGAGCGTTGAAACCTATACGAATTTTGGGCTGTAATCGTATGTCAAAGCCGGTTTCTAGTGAATAGCCTGTGCCGTTAAAAAATCCACCATAACCAGGTTGTATGCGGTAAGAAAATATCTTGCGCTGATCGGATTCAAAAGAAAGTTCAACGGTGTTAAAGGTGTAGCCTTGATTGCCGGGTAGAGCTACCGCATCATCCTTTCCTGAAGGTTCAAAGTCTTCTGTCAGATAGATAAACCTTCTCGAAAACGTGGTCCCCATTTCTTCCAGACTTTTAAATGCTGCCCTGGTTTCTAAGGAGATCGAATGGTCTGTAAGTTTATACTCTAGGCCGGGCCGCCAAATAAATTCATTAAAGACCTGCGCCTCATAATTATTGATTTTTCCCTTTTTTGGCCACAGACGTCCCTCAAAAATGTTTACTACTTTAACAATATCCGTTCTTGGAATAAAGCCAAGATCCGAGCTGAATTCTTCATCTATTTTAACCGCATCTACAAACGCTGAAAAATTCCGGGTATTCTTGCCCAAGAAAAAACCTAGCGAATGGTTTCCTTCGCTATCGTCTGGTTGAAAGGACTTGTGGGCATAGAATTTCCCCGTCCAGCTGTTGTCATTGGATGCCAGGTTATAATCAAGGCCGATCACACGATTAAATTCCCCGTCTTCAGGTAAAGAGTTGGCCGCTCTTACGGCTTGTCTATTAATAAAGAAAACTCCTAGATTGGAACGCGAGAACACTTTTTGTTGAAGCGAAAACATCATATTATTATTGGATGGAATCTCATTATCGCTATCCTCTTGGGTCTGCATGTTAAGAAATCCCAACCGTAGGTTATTGTTGATTTTACCACTTAACCTAAGACCACCAAGGATACGATTCTCTATGGTGTTTCCTGCGGTATCTGTAGCAATCCCTATTCTTCTGGAAAAGAAAGGGTTGGCATCGCGGCCGCCGCCAAAGCCCCCAAAAAGGTCGTTATTGTCTATGAAAAATTGACGTCGCTCCGGTAGGGCAATTTCAAATCGGGTTAGATTGGTTATAAAATTATCGACCTCTACGGTAGAAAAATCAGGATTCAAGGTAAGGTCTAGGTTCAAACTATTTCCTATCGATATTTTGGCATCTGCACCTACCTTAAAATTATTTAGGTTTTCGTCTGTTTCAAAGTCCTGTGCAGCAATGCCGTTTGCATAGGGTATTAAGGCTAAAGGTGTGCGGGACTTGCCCAAAGATTTTTCAAAAACCATATCGCCCATAAAGGCAAGGTTGAAGATGAGTTGATTTTGAGGAATGCGTGCCCAGCTGCTTTGTTCATTATTCTGCATATCAAAACGATAGCTGTTAAAGCGCCATTTGGTCTCTCCTTCCCTAAATTTGAAAGAAGTTAATGGTATTACTATCTCGGCGGTATAGTGGTCGTCATATATTGTAGACTCTCCTTGCCATTTAATATCCCAGGAGGTTGTAAAGCCCTCCAGCCCGGAACCTCCATTTGTAATCAAGGCCTCCCGTCTTACACCATAGGGATTTATACCGAATAAAAATGCATTGGTACCATCGTTAAACGTATCGAACAATAAACTAATGTTGTCGTTGCCACTTGCCCTAAAATCCCGTTCTAATGAGGGAATTACGTAATCTCTTCCTTTGGTGTCCGAACGTATGCCAATGTATAGGTTTTTATCGTCATAAAGCATTTTTATGTCTGTTTTGGCAACCGCTGGCAAAGAATCTGTGGGGAAGTATTGCTGGAAAGTATTGGCGCTTTCTGCCATCTCCCAAGCAGGGTCATCCAAAATCCCATCTAGATTTATAAAATCCGAAATAAACTTAACGGTAAACGATTTTTCTGAGCTTTGTGAAAAGGCGGTAAGGGAGAGAAAGAAAAGTGCGAGGGCACTTACAATCTTGGTCATTTTGGTTTGAATTAGCTAAGCTCCAAATTTAAGGGTTTACAATGTTAAAACAATCTTAAAATTACTTTTCATTCTTAGATTTTGGCTCACGCTTTGCCTCTTTTAGGCTTCTCGTCAACATCCATTCTATTTGCCCATTAGTGCTCCTAAACTCGTCGGCGGCCCATTTTTCAATAGCCTTGAGTATATCTTCGTTTACCCTCAATGCAAATGCCTTTTTTTTACTCATTATTTTTGATAACTGATGTGATAGCGTCTATAAGATATTGGGAAATGACAAAATTGGGATTTAAGTAGGATTTTAGATTTGTACCTAAAGAGACTCTTGTTTTAATTACATGGTTCATTTTTAGAATGGATGACGGTCTTGCTATTTGAAGTACAAGAGCCTCTTTTTCTGAAATCTGCACGTCCATATTCCTGTTGACGACAAGTTTAGGAAGTTTTAGCCTTTCTATTTTCTTAAAAGGGTCAAAGGATATCCAATTTTTAATCAACTTTCGGTTTTTTGGGAAGAAGAGGGAGAGTAAGAAAGTGTTGTAGCTTATTCTAGTATGTGTTTGGGCCAATTCCTTTGTGTGCCCTGCCGTTAGGCTACCAAGGGCAGTATCTTGTTTGGTAAGCTGCTCTACCAAAATTTCGGTTATAGGGCTTTGTATGCCATTACGGTATATTGGGGCAGAACCATGTACGAATGGAGTAAAGGGCATAGGGTTTTTTGTATCAACATGGATTAAAGCACCCAGTAACTCAATTTCATTATCCTTGGTGTATAGGGCAACTTCTTCGAAAACTGCCTTCTGGGATAGGCAGTATAAAGGAAGGAGAAGTAAAAGATTAATAACCATTTTTAGTTAGCTTTTTCATCTGTTTTTATCCCTTTCAAATACGATGGATGTGGTACTTTCATAAATAAAGGCAACACGCCAGCCCTGCTTTGCATATTCGTTAAGGGTATCTTCCAAACGTTTACTATTTCCTGTAAGACCCATTGACCAAGTCACTACTTTATATTCTTTCATGTGTTATTTTTAATTGTGGTTTACAGCTTTACATTTATCTATCAATGTGAGTTTAAGCTCGTATGAAATTATTTTTATGACTTTAGCTAATACGGGTTGCATCTTTTTCGACATAATTGTTGATCACCTGTTGTGCATTGTCACTCTTTTGGGTTCCCAACAATAATTTTTTGCCGTTCGTCAATACAAGTTGTATACCTTTGTTGCCACTATATGTTAAGCGCTTTTCCCTTATTGCCCCATGATATCCGATAGCCCCAACCACCATATTCTTTTATAGGACTGTATTGCCGTACAGAACATTTTTGAATTTCGGACCACCGTATTGTTTTTAAGGATAGGTGCAAAGGATAAAACTGATAATGCACACCAATTTCGTCTATTGCTGTCCTAAGTTTTATACTATATAGGAAAATTATGACCGGTACCACAGCTAAAACTACAACAATCTGTCCGGTAGTATCGGATGCCGTAACGTTCCCCATGGCGGTTTCCAAAATAAACCATTTGTATAGAGCGACGGCCAAAAATATAAGGAGACCGCCTACTAAAAGATGCATCCACCACTGGTTAAACCGTTGTGTTTCGCTAAAAACGCGCATGGCCTAGTGGTTTAAAGTTCCTGTATTTACAATGGGAGCGACATCTTTATCCGAACACAGTACTACCATAAGGTTGCTTACCATAGCTGCTTTACGTTCCTCGTCTAACGTTACCAATCCTTTGGTACTGAGTTCGTGCAGTGCCATTTCTACCATACTTACGGCTCCTTCCACAATTTTATGCCTTGCGGCCACTATAGCCGTGGCTTGTTGCCTTTTTAGCATGGCATTGGCAATTTCCTGAGCATAGGCCAAGTAGCCAATGCGTGCTTCCAAAACTTCAATTCCTGCCATTGAAAGTCGTTCTTGTACTTCTTTTTCCAAGGCATCGCTCACCTCGTTTACGCTAGAGCGCAGGGTGATGTCCTCGTCCAAACCTTCGTCCGCAAAATTATCGTATGGGTACATACTGGCCAGCTTTCGTACGGCGGCATCTGTCTGTACTCGAACAAAATTTTGGTAGTCGTCTACGTCAAATGCCGCTTTGTAGGTGTTGGTTACCCGCCAGACCAAGATGGTACTGATCATGATAGGGTTTCCTAATTTGTCGTTTACCTTAAGGCGTTCGCTATCAAAATTGCTAGCCCTTAAAGAAATTTTCTTTTTGGTATAGAAGGGGTTTACCCAAAACAGTCCATTTTGCTTAATGGTGCCTATGTATTTACCAAATAAAAGGAGCACCCGCGAACCATTGGGATTCACCAGTACAAAGCCAGGAAGCACAAAAATGGCCGCTAGGATCAAGAACGCACCTACGTACATTCTTAGCAGCAGAACACCAGCTACAAGGAGCAGCAGTAAAACAAATAGCATCACGTAACCGTTAGCTGGACTGTGGTTTTTTTCAGTTGACATATTTATTGATATTAAATTGATATCATAAATATATCAATTATTTTCTAAGTCCAACTATCCGTGGTGCTATTTTTTAATTTATGTGTATTGATACCTAGTTCAACGTTAGTGGAACATTATTAAAGTGACAACCAGACATATGAACCAATGACCGGGCTAAAGTCTTGGTTAGATTATGGTTTGGTTGCGGTTTTCAATGGTAAATTGCTCATTTAGAGGCTTAAATAGCAAAGAAGATTTAGCTACCGATTTGTTTAGTACATGACAAAAATTAATTTAAAGCGAATTGTCAGAAAGGAGCGCAGTCGAAATGCTAATAAAACGCTGGGTTTCTAGCTCTTCGACTGCGCTGACCGACATTTATGTTTTTTGTCATGTACTGAGGTTTAGTTATTAAAATTTTTCTTTTTCATCTTTTTTGGGTTTTTGAAAAGTCGCTTTAAGAATCCATCTCTTTTTACCGGGTCGCAGTCCAATGCTCCTAAAACGTCCGGGGATGGACTGGGAAATTTAGCTTTGGTAATGTAGTTGAAATCGTCATCGGCATTCAGTTTTTGAAGCAGAAGTGCAAATAGGGGTAGGGCAGCATTTGCTCCTTGGCCAAGTTGTGTATTTTTAAACCCTATTTCGTGGTTGTCCAGACCTACCCAAGTAATATGTAGCATTTTTGGTGTTAGTCCAACAAACCATGCATCTTTGTTGTTTTGGGTTGTTCCCGTTTTTCCGGCTATATCGTTTTTAAGGCCGTACGAAGACCGTATTCTAGATGCTGTACCTGTATTTATAGTAGATTTCATGATTTCTAGCATGATCTGACCGTTTTCTTTGGAAAAGGAAGATTCTTTACCGAGTTCCGGCTCAAATTTAGCTAAGGTAGCGCCGTCGGCATTAGTTATGGTTTTGATGATAAATGGTTTTGCCGTTTTGCCATCATTGAGGTATGTGGAATATGCAGTTGCCATTTCTGTCATTTTAATTTCTCCTGTTCCTAAAGCCAATGAAGGTAACATGGGTAAATTTTCTTGAATTCCCATTTTTTTCGCCTGTTGTAGTACGTTTTCGATACCTGTTTTTTCTAGCACTTTTACGGCAATCGTATTGACCGAATTGCTAAGACCTTCCTCTAAGGAATAGTTGAGGTAGGCCTCTTCTTTACTTCCGGAATTGCTGGGGCGCCATCCCTGTAGATTCTCGTACGAAACTTCTTGTGCAGAAAAATAGGTGCAAGGTGCTATTCCGCTTTCCAAAGCAGCCGTATATACGATGGGTTTAAAGGTAGAGCCTACTTGACGCTTACTTTGGGATATGTGGTCGTATTTGAACCTTTTAAAATCTATTCCTCCGATCCATGTTAGAATTTCCCCGGTAGAAGGATTCATGGAAAGCGAGCCGGTATTCAAAAACTTTGAGTAGTGCCGAATACTGTCTAGGGTGCTGGCCATGCGGTCCGTATCTCCTTCCCAAGAGGTAAAGGTCATTTGTTTCTTGTCCGCAGTAAGTTGTTCTAGAATTTGCGCATCTGTACCTCCGGTTTTCTTAAGGTTTTTATAGGCAGCCGTTCTTCTTGCGCTATTGTTGATGATTTTGGTGTTGGTAAGCCAAGGCGCATTTTTTCCATAACTTTTTTCAAAATCTGCTTGAAGTTGCGACATATGTCCCTTCATAATGGTTTCCGCTAAAACCTGCATTTTGTAATTGAGGGTTGTGTAAATTTTGAGTCCGGAGGTATAGAGATTAAGCTCTTCGCCTCTACCGTTTTGCGTTTTTATCCAATCTAGGAGTTGTTTACGTACTTCTTCCCTAAAATAGGGTGCTATACCTGCACTGTAATCATAATCCCTATAATCTAGCAAAATCTCTTTTACAAGGGCATTTTCTAGCTCATCTTCCTGTAAAAAGCCATTATTTTTCATTGCTGTGAGTACAAGGTTGCGCCTGTTTGCGCTTTTCTCCGGAAATATCCGTGGGTTATAACCGTATGTGGCTTTTAACATGCCCACCAAGGTCGCCGCTTCCTCAAGGGAAAGGTTCTTGGTACGGGTATTAAAAAATTTTAGTGCCGCACTTTCAATACCAAAGGTGTTATCACCAAAAGAGACCGTATTTAGGTAGTGTGTAAGTATTTCTTCCTTAGTGTAGATAGATTCCAATCGCTTTGCGATAATCATTTCCTTAATTTTATCCACTACCAGAAATGACGCTTTTCGGTCTTTTCTGGGATATAGATTCTTGGCCAACTGCTGTGTTAGAGTGCTTCCGCCGCCCGAGGAGCTATTGCCCATGAGTACGGTTTTAATACCGACCCTAAAGAGGCTTGGGAAATCCACTCCGGAATGGGAGTAGAAACGTTCGTCTTCAATAGCTACTAAAGCCTGTATGAGATAATCCGGAAATTCTTGGAAGGTAATGGGCTGGCGGTCGCTCAGGTAGTATTTTCCAATAAGTACACTGTCTGCAGAAAATACCTCGGATGCTTTTTGATGTTTGAGATTTGTGAGTTCCTTTTCTTTGGGAATAGGTCCCCAAGCACCTAGGTAGATAGTCAAAATAAAGATAAAAAGAGAAAGGCAGAAGCCCATAAAAAGCTTTGCTATCAACTGAAAATATCGTAACCTTCCTTTTTTACGACCGGATGTTTTCTTTTTCATGGATGCAAGTTCTTATTAAAAACCAAGCCTAGCATATTTTTAACAATACCTTAAAGGATGATGTTCTATTTTTGCGCAAAATTGAAACAATGAAAAAGTTTTCCTTCCTATTATTTTTAGCGATTCAAATCTCCTTTGCCAACAATATGGAATGGTCCAAAACCGGCCATAGGGTTACAGGAGAAGTTGCCGAAAAATACCTGACTCGTAAGGCAAAAAAAGCCATACATAAACTCTTAAACGGTCAAAGCCTTGCCGAGGTCTCCACCTTTGGTGATGAAATAAAAGCAGATAGAGCCTATAGCGCATTTGGCCCTTGGCATTATGTAAATTTTCCTTTGGATAAAAAGTATACCGATGTGAAGCCTAGCGAAGAAGGTGATCTTGTTATGGGAATAGAGAAGAGTATTGCCATTATAAAGGATGATAAAAGCTCCTTGGAGGACAAACAGTTTTACTTGAAATTTTTGGTTCACTTGATTGGTGACCTTCATCAACCACTGCATGTAGGAAGGTTGGAGGACAAAGGCGGTAATGATATACAGGTACAATGGTTTGGTAAGGGTAGTAACTTACACAGAGTTTGGGACAGTAATATGATAGACGATTACGGAATGGGGTATAGAGAACTTACCGATAATTTACCCGAGCTTTCCAAGGAACAGATAAAAGGTTTACGGCAGGGTAATGTATATACTTGGGTAGAGGAGTCCCAAGATTTGGTCAAGCAAATTTATGACTCTGCCGAGGTGGGTGAAAAAATTGGCTACCGATACAGTTACGATTGGTGGGCTACCGTGGAGGATCAATTACAAAAAGGCGGTATCCGTTTGGCGGAGGTGCTGAACGATATTTTTAAATAACGGCATTTCCTAGGGAATTACCGCTTTGAAATCTTATTTCCGGTAATTTGTTTTTGCCGCGTACATTTAAATCGGTCAATACCGTCCGTACGCAATTTGGCGTGTTTAGTAGCCCTTCCTTGCACTCTTTCCCTCCACATGCGAAAACTGCTGGGCTTCATTTCTCTCCGCATGATCTCAATGGTCTCCTGTTCAGAAATACCAAATTGAAAACGAATGGCATCAAAAGTAGTGCGGTCTTCCCAAGCCATTTCTATAATACGATCAAGTTCGCGGTCTGTAAATTCTTTTTCCATAGCAGGGCAAAGTTACGAAATTGTAAGTAATTAGTGAATAGACCTTAAAGGGTATTCTTTTTTAGCTGAAGGTTTCTGTTGTATTAAATTCAAAGTACAAGATTTGTGGCTTAAGGTTTTTAATTTTGAATTTGAACATGACACCTGAACTTTAAAGGATTACAGAATCACTCTAAACGTAAGATTAATCCGCTCTCCAATTGGTTTCGCCGTTTTCGGGATTTGATGTTTCCAGAAATGTTGGGTTTCGCCTTGCATTAGTAGAAGGCTGCCGTGTTCCAATAGTATTTTGTGCTTTGCTTCTGGGATATGGTTGTGTTTTAGATGAAAATAACGAGGTGCTCCCAAACTAATGGAAGCGATGATAGGATTTTTCCCAAGTTCCTTTTCGTTGTCCGCATGCCAACCATTACTGTCTTTTCCATCTCTATATAGATTCAGCAAACATGTTGTGAATTCGCAGTTGGAAATAGACTCTATTTTTTCTTTTATTTTTAGTAGTTCTTTGGTAAATGGTTTGGGCGTCATTGTAATGTTGGAGTAGGAGTAGGGCTTTTCATTGTTCGCATAGAGTGCGGTGAGCCTTGGTTGGGCATATACTTTTCCAAATACCTTAATATCGTCCTGTCGCCATGCAATGTTTTTTTTCAATACGCTAAAATAGTCATCCGCAAGGATAGTATCCATAAAGTCAGGAAAATATCTAATGTTACTATCGGGTAGATCAATGTGTTGTGGTTCCTGGGAGAAGAATTGCTGCATCAGGAAATAATCGCTTTAAGTTGATTTCTATATTCAGACGGATTCTGACCCGTAAAGGTTTTAAAGGATTTGTTGAAATGCGAGAAGTTATTGAATCCGCATTCAAAACATACTTCGGTTATACTCAAAGGTTTTTCTGCTAATAGCTTGGAGGCGTGGACTAAACGGTATTCGTTTACAAATTGCACAAAGGTCTTATTGGTTATCTTTTTAAAATAACGACAAAAGGAAGGGATGGTCATGCTCACGATTTCTGAAATTTCCTCTAAGGTAATATCTTCCTTAAAATTATTTTTAACGTAGTTAAAAACCACATTGATACGGTCATTGTCCTTTACTTCTGTTGCCAAGGAGAAACCCTCTCCATTTAAAAGCTGTAGTTCTTTTGAGTTGGCCAGTTCATTGAAGATGTTGAGTATAGACAATAACCGATGAAAATCGGTCTGGTACTCCAATACCTCTATTTTTTCGCCGATTTTCTTTTTCGTGTTTCCAAAAAAAATAATTCCGCCCTTGGCTATTTCAAAAAGTGCTTGGATTTTTTTCATTTCGGGAATATTAAAAAAATCGTTCCCTAGAAAATCCAGCTTCATTTGTATGACCGTTTCGCTAGTGTTGCCTGTGAGTTTGTCTGTAAGCCCGCAATGGGGCAGGTTGCTGCCAATTAAGATAAGCTCTCCCTTTGTATAGTAGGATACGTGACTCCCTACCTGCCGTTTTCCAGAACCACCGTTTACGTACACGAGTTCTATTTCTGGGTGGTAGTGCCAATCATAATTCTTGTTCAGTTTGGATTCGTCGAACTTTTGATACGTAAAGGAGTTCCCAAATGTAGGTGCAATAGCTTCGAACTTGGGTTTTTGTGTAATCATGCTCTAATTTGAATTTTAGGATAAAACTAAACAAGCTATTTTAGGATGTACTGTGCAAAATTAACCAAAAAATATGCTAATTTAACCTAAAATGAAATTTTTGATTGTTTAGAAGTTAATATAGAACATAAACTGGAAAATCGTGTAGTAGTATAGGCCGTGTACTCGGTGTAGATTTGCCATGTAATTAGTATTAATCTAAAAAACTAATATCATGAAAAAATTTTTGAAAACAACAACAGTACTTGCCTTGTTCTTAACCACTGCAATAAGCATGGCAAAAAATTCAGATGTAAGACTAAGTGCCGAAAAAGAAGGGAAGAGTTTGGTACTGACCTTAGAGGGAGCATCCAACGACCTAAAGCTTACCTTTACGGACAGTAACGAAAATATTTTGTATTTTGAAAAATTGACCGACGGAACCAAAGCCAAAACCTTTAACCTAAAGGGGCTTGAAGACGGGACGTATTACCTTACAACTACAGACACGCAAAAGGTGATTGTATATACCGTTTCTGTGAACGGCGAAAATGTAACCATTTCAGGGAAAGATGAGCTAATTAAGCCTAGTTTTCGAAAAACAAAGGAAAAACTGTTCGTTAATTTCTTAAACTTGGATAGCTCTAAGGTAGATATTAAGGTCTATGACGAGGAGAACAGATTGGTATTTACAGAGACTCTACTGGACAAAATGGTCATAGAAAAAGCCTTTAATTTCAAAGGAGCCTTTGCCGGTGCGTACAGTGTAATAGTAACCGATTCCAAAAAAAGCTTCTTGGAAAATTTTATAGTTGATTAAGTTGGTTTAGTTAAATGTTTGGTAGAAGGGGACGGGCGCGTCCCCTTTTTGTTTTTATATATCTAGATAGCTAAAGGCCCAATACATGAGTCCAAATTGTAAAGGGAGGCGTAACAACAATACCCATTTAGGAAGGCCGGCAGCCGCTTTTTCGTTGCTCAGCATGTAAAAATGAACTAGTAGGAAAAGGGCTAGCATAGCAATAATACCATAAATGGCAAGTTCCTTTGTAAAAGCAAAACAAAGGCCGATACCCAAAGTAATCTCAGCAACTCCGCTCAAATAGACCAAGGCCTTATGATTGGGAAGGTATCTGGGCATAATACGCATATACATTTTTGGACGTATAAAATGAAAAATACCAGCAAGAATGTACATACCGGCCATAAAATATAAGTGCCAAGGATAACTGAAGTTCATTACAGGTATTTTAGAAATCGGTCTTTTTTGTATTGGGGAACAGCGTCGTTGGTCATGAAAAGGTTAAGAATTTCTGCAGGTTTTTCTTTTTGGAACATGAGTTCGTAGAATTGCTGTACGGTAAGACTGTTTTTACTTTCTTCCATCAGTACAACTAAATCGCCGGCAACCACATTGCCTTCTTCCAAAATCTTGACATAGGTGCCGGGGTGGTTGTGTTGAATAAATTGCTTAAGAATTTCCTGTGTCCCAAAACGGATACCGAGTTTGTAACAAGGTTCCCTGGGTTGTGATACCTGTACGGTAGTGCCGCCAATTTTGTAGATATTGCCGACCCGTATTTTGGATTCGTCCATTCCAGAAATCGTAAGATTTTCCCCAAACATTCCCCAGTCCCACTTATGATTAGGGTAGCGTTCCTTCCAATAGGGATAATAGTCGGCCGAGAACAGGTAACAAGCCTTGTTCGTACCGCCGTGGTGAACCCGATCTATGACCGTATCTCCTTTTACATCGTTTTGTGTAAGAAAGAGTCCTTCAGCGACCGGATATTTAAAAATCCCTGTTTGTTCCTCGGCGCCGTTCCACATAAAAGTGGTGGGCGAGCCTATATTTGTTGCGATTACCTTCATCTTGTGAAGATAAAAAAAGAATTGATAGTATGGATTTCTGCCTATAATTATTCAGCTATGGTATCTAAAGTGGTTTTTTGAACAACGGCAGGTACTGCTGTGGTTGCAGCCTCATTATAATACCAAAAAGGGATGGTTACCCATTCCTTGGTTGCAACACTATCTGTCTTAAATTCCTTATTCTTTATATACAAGATATGTTTTCCCCTTTTATAGCCCATAAGGTCTACGTACATTTCGAGGTCCAAACGATTTTGCTCGTTCGTTACAAGTATTAAATCGCTTTCAATTGTTGTGCTGTCAATTTGAAAAGAAAACATTTCATTAATGCTCCTAAGATAGGTTTCCGTCTTTATTTTTAAAGTGTCCACCTTGTTCGGGAATGTTATAAAATTAATACTGGTTCGGTAGCTTCTCTCATCCGATTCTGGTTTTAACAGGGAGTCATAAACAATAATTTCATCCTCCACGAACTTTCGATAGGGAATCGTAATCTGTAAAAAGGGCTCGGTTATCGTTTTTGATTGAATGGCGGCATTCAAAAAATATTCTTTGTTGTTAACCAACATATCCTTATAATTTCGCCGATTCCCAATTTCGGTAGATGAGGCTTCCTCTACATCAAAAAAGTTACTAGGATTCATCTCCAACGATAAAAAGAAGATAAGAATCCCATAAATAGGAATAAGGCTGTAGATAATCTTCTTACCAAACGTGTTGTCCAGTAAGTTGTATAAAATAGGTCTATAAATAAACGATAGTGTTAAGATGCTAAAAACCTTGTAGATAGGCATATACACCTTGGCAACATCTGGGGAGCGTTTTACAACGCCTGGGATTACAAAATCTATAATGGTAATGAGATGTCCAAGGAAAAAGGCAGGGAATAGGATAAAGCCCAAAACAGCTTTAAGTTCAAAAGGAAGAAAATCGTCTTCTACCAAGAATACCGTAAAAAAGATAAAAATTAGAAAGTTTAAGGACACGGCGATGGTTATAAAGGCGATTAAGAACGTAACCCCAAAAAGAATACTGGAATAGTTTTCTAGGTTGATGATGTACTTGTCAAAAGAACCGATACGGTTTTTTAGATGTGTCCTGAATATTTTGGCAATATTAAGTTGATCAAAATCGATATCCCCAGAAACGGAACGGATACCTACCGCACCGATCCATAATCCGCGTAACAATACGTGTAGGATAAGGTTGAAAATAGCAATGATGCAGGTAATATAAATAGTATTGATAAAAATATACTGAAAAGTGTTTTGTTCAAAACGCTTAACCATTGCAAAATCCTGCAAAGGCTCTAAAGTACTGAATAAGCCGAAAATGGCAAAACCGGAGATAAGAAGCTCCAACTGCCAACTTTGTACTTGTAGTTCATCCAATACTTGCCTGTACTTGGCATCGCCTTTTTCGTCCTGCATGTTCTGGTGGGTTGGTTAATTTGGAGAAAAATAAAGTAAAAATTTGGATTAGGGTGTAATTAAGAGGAACAAAAACGCCACCTTGAACCTATCAAGGTGGCGTTTTTATATTTTTAGAATCAAGCTTGACGGTCGAAGGAGAGAGACAAAACAAATGAGAGAAGAGCAATTCTACCATCTAAAGTCTACCCCCCCCACCGACTATTTCACCATCTCATAACTTCGTTTAATAAACTCGGTCATAGCAGCACCTTTTAGCAGACCTTTAGAAAGTTTTGCCAAATCTAAGGATTGGTTAATGAGGCGTTCTTTTTTCTTCTCTGTTTTCGTGTTCAATATCTCGCTGACCAATTCGTGGTTGGTATTTACAACGAGATTGTACATCTCTGGCATGCTGCCCATCCCGAACATGCCGCCACCGCCACCGGTCTGCTGCATTTCCTTCATCCGGCGTAAAAATTCCGGCTCTGTTATGGTAAAGGGCAAGGCCTTGCTGTCCATAGCTTCTAATTGTACGGTGTAGCTGCTTTTTTCGCCAAATACTTTTTCCAGATCGGCTTTTAAGGTTTCCTTTTCCTCATCGGATAATTTAGAGATTTGCGTTTCTTCTTTCTGGATCAATTTATCAATATGGTCCGCATCTACACGGGCAAATGAAATTTTCTCTTTGCTGGTCTCCAGTTTTTGCATTAAGTGCCCAACAATCGGCGAGTCCATCAGCAGCACTTCATATCCTTTGGCTTTGGCGGTTTCGATATAACTGTGTTGCGCCTCCTTATCGGATGCATAGAGTACTACTAATTTACCATCTTTATCGGTCTGGTTCACTTTTAGCTTGTCTTGCAATTCTTCAAAAGTGAAAAACGCGCCATCTACGGTTGGGTACAAGGCAAATTTATCGGCCTTTTCAAAGAATTTGTCTTCGGACAGCATACCATATTCAATTACGATTTTGATATCGTTCCATTTGGCTTCAAAATCTTCCCTATTGTTTTTAAAGAGCGAGTTTAGTTTGTCGGCAACCTTTCTGGTAATATAAGTGGCGATTTTTTTAACGGCACCGTCGGCCTGTAAATAGGATCGGGAAACGTTTAACGGAATATCTGGGGAATCTATGACACCACGGAGCATGGTAAGGAATTCTGGTACAATACCTTCTACATTATCTGTAACGAATACCTGGTTCTGGTACAGTTGAATTCTATCCTTTTGCGCACTTAAATCGTTCGTAAGCTTTGGAAAATAAAGTATTCCCGTAAGGTTAAAGGGATAATCCACGTTGAGGTGGATATGAAACAAAGGCTCCTCGAACTGCATAGGATACAATTCCCGGTAGAAACTTTTGTAATCTTCGTCCTTTAGATCTGCCGGTTGTTTTGTCCACGCAGGAGTTGGGTTGTTTATGATGTTATCAACCTCTTTTGTAGGAGCTGCATCTTCTTTTTTAGCTCCTTCCGGTTTGGGCAAGGTTTCTGTTTTTGTGCCAAATTTTATGGGAATTGGCATAAACTTGTTGTACTTGCTTAACAGTTGGCTTATCTTATTTTCCTCTAAAAACTCCAAAGAGTCTGGGGCAATGTGGAGTACGATTTCCGTACCTCGTTCCTTTTTCTTTGATTTTTTGAGGGTAAAATTTGGAGAACCGTCACAGGACCAATGAACAGCTGGCTCGTCTTGAAAGCTTTTGGTAATGATATCCACTTTTTCTGCAACCATAAATGCTGAGTAGAATCCTAGCCCAAAATGCCCTATGATACCCGTATCTTTGGCGCCGTCTTCATACTTGTTCAAAAATTCCTCGGCACCGGAGAACGCCACTTCGTTAATATATTTTTTAACTTCATCCTCGGTCATTCCCAGACCTTGGTCAATAATATGTAGCTTTTTACCCTCCTTATCTACTTTAACTTCTATAAGAGGATTCCCATATTCCACTTTGGCTTCCCCAATAGCCGTAAGATGTTTTAATTTTAAGGTAGCATCCGTCGCATTGGAAATTAATTCCCTTAGAAAAATTTCGTGGTCGCTGTACAAGAATTTCTTAATTAGCGGAAATATGTTGTCTACCGAAACATTTATTTTACCTGTAGCCATATGATATATTTATTTAAATTATTCACTTCAACATGTCAAAAAAAATACCACAAAGGCCGACCGTGACAAACTGACATATTATTGAATACGAAACTTTAACAAATTTTATGTTTAATTAATTTTAGTAAAAGTTAAACATTATATATCTTTACATTGTGATTAGGAGAAAAAGATTGCTATGAAAAAGTTTCTAATTTTTTAATCACATTTTGATTATTTATTGGTTAGGTTGTTTAAGACGTGCTTTCCGCCCTTGGAAAGCACGTTTTTGCTAAATAAAACTTAAACTTTATAGAACTCGTTTTTAAGTTGAAAATGAGTAGTAACTTCCATAAAAGAAAATATAAGCTATGGCTACAAAATCAAAAAAGACAACTTCAAACGAGGTAATAAAGAAATATATGGACTATGTCCTTGAACATGAAATGTTTCCTAAGTCGGTATATAAGTTTTGTAAGGTCGCTGACATCAAAGAGGAGGATTTTTATTTGTTCTACGGTTCCTTACCATCCTTGCAAAAAGGAATTTGGGAGCAATTTTATGGCAATGCTGATAAGGTAATGCAGGAAAACAAGGAGTTCCCGTCATTTAGTAATAAGGATAAAATGCTAACTTTCTTCTACACATTTTTCGAAATTCTTACCCTAAATAGGAGTTACGTACTTTTTACACTGGATAGAGCCAACCATCCAATGAAAAACATGGAACAGTTAAAAGGGCTCAGACAAAATATAAAGCGCTTCGCTAGGGACCTTATAGAAGAAGGTAACTTAGATAAGAACCTAAGGATAACCAAGCACAACCCTCAAATTTTCTCCGAAGGGGCGTGGTTGCAGTTCTTATTTCTTCTGAGGTTTTGGATGAAAGACGATTCGGCACGATTTGAAAAGACAGATATGGCCATTGAAAAATCGGTCAACACTATTTTTGATGTTTTTGACAACACACCTTTGGACAATATAGTGGATTTTGGAAAATTCCTATATAAAGAAACTTTTGCCTAACCCTTGAATCCCAAATCTATTGAAAACACTGGATAGAATACCTACTGGAAAAATAGAAAGAGCCAGTCAACTAGTTAGAACCGGGGTAAAAATCGGTGGAAATTATGCCAAGTATTATGGTAAGAAGTTGGTGAACTCGGAAATTTCCAAGGACGAACTTAACGAGGAAAATGCCTCCGATATATATGACGGATTAAAAAGTTTAAAGGGTAGTGCCCTTAAAGTTGCCCAAATGTTGAGTATGGAGAAGAACCTTCTTCCCAATGCATATGTAGAGAAGTTTTCACTTTCACAATTCTCTGTGCCTCCCTTGTCCGCTCCCTTAGTGCGTAAAACATTCAAAAAGTATTTAGGAAAATATCCGGAGGAGGTTTATGATACTTTTGAAAAAGATTCTATAAATGCCGCAAGTATCGGACAGGTGCACAGGGCGACAAAAGATGGAAAGGACTTAGCGGTCAAAATTCAATATCCCGGTGTGGCTCAGAGTATAAGTAGTGACCTTGCCTTGGTGCGCCCTATCGCACTAAGAATGTTTAATATAAAGGGTAAAGATTCGGACAAATATTTTAAAGAGGTTGAGGATAAATTAGTTGAGGAGACAAATTATTTGTTGGAAATAGAGCAAAGTCAGGAAATTACACAAGCATGTAGTGCAATTGAAAACTTGAGATTTCCCGAATATTATCCAGAACTATCCAGTGAAAAAATCATTACGATGGACTGGATGATGGGTCTGCATTTGGGAGAATTTACAAAAACGTCATTTCCACAAGCACTGGGAAATAAATTGGGCCAGACCCTATGGGATTTTTATATGTTCCAGATACATGGGCTTAGGAGGGTACATGCCGACCCGCATCCCGGAAACTTCTTAATAAACGAACAGGAAGAACTCATCGCAATAGATTTTGGCTGTATTAAAGAGATTCCGGACTCTTTCTATACTCCGTATTTTGAGTTGGCCAAAAAGGACAACATCCGCAGATGAGAAAATTTTTATGGATACCCTGTATCAATTGGAGATTTTAGTGCCCACCGATACACCATCTGAAATTAAATTCTTCAAGGAACTGTTCCATGAGATGTTAAGCTTATTTACTTCTCCCTTTCATGAAGACTCTTTTGATTTTGGAAATGGTGAATTTTGGAGTAAAATTGCCGATTTGGGCGAACGTTTTTCTTCGGATAAACAGATTAGAAAAATGAACGGGAACAGGGGTTCCAAGCATTTTCTTTATATGAATAGAACTTTTTTCGGACTATACAATCTTTTGCACGATCTTAAAGCCACGGTAAACGTAAATAACTACAAACAATACTTGCCAAAGTAAGTAAGCTGCGAATTTTTTGCTATAGGTTAGGAATTGTTTTTTATATTGCGGCTACGGTTTGTTAACACTAACGAAGACAAAAACTACTTTTAATGTACAACTCCAAAATAACCGGTCTGGGCTATTATGTTCCGGATAACGTGGTCACCAATGATGATTTGTCCAAAATCATGGATACCGATGATGCCTGGATTCAGGAGCGAACGGGCATAAAAGAAAGGCGCCACGTGGTAAAAGGTGATGGGGATACCACCACCACAATGGGCGTAAAAGCAGCAAAAATTGCGATTGAACGTGCAGGAATATCTAAAGACGATATAGATTTCATCGTCTTTGCCACCCTTAGTCCAGATTATTACTTTCCTGGTCCAGGCGTTTTGGTACAGCGGGACTTGGGTATAAAAACGGTTGGTGCCTTGGATGTCCGTAATCAGTGCTCAGGGTTTATTTATGGAATTTCCGTTGCCGATCAATACATAAAAAGTGGTATGTACAAAAATGTCCTGGTCATTGGGTCCGAACTTCATTCCCACGGCTTGGATATGACTACAAGGGGTAGGGGAGTATCGGTTATATTTGGTGACGGTGCCGGTGCTGCTGTTTTAAGTCGAGAAGAGGACACTAACAAAGGTATTTTATCAACACATTTGCATTCTGAAGGGCAGTATGCCGAGGAACTTTCGTTAATAGCGCCCGGAATGGGAAAAAGATGGGTTACCGATATTATAAAGGAAGCCGATCCAAACGATGAATCTTACTTCCCGTATATGAACGGTCAACTCGTGTTTAAGAATGCAGTTGTTCGTTTTAGCGAAGTCATTATGGAGGGATTAAACCAAAATAAATTGACTCCAAAGGATATTGACCTTTTAGTGCCACATCAGGCAAACTTAAGAATCTCACAATTTATTCAGAAAAAATTTGGTCTGGAAGACGATCAGGTATTCAATAATATCATGAGCTATGGGAATACCACCGCCGCTTCTATCCCAATTGCCTTGACCGAGGCTTGGGAATCTGGAAAGGTGAAAGATGGAAACTTGGTAGTACTGGCGGCTTTTGGTAGTGGATTTACGTGGGGCAGTGCTATCATAAGGTGGTAGTATAGACTAACAATAAAACATTAGGATTAAAATAGTTCTGGCACTTTGCAGAGTTTTGCCTTAAATTATAACATAATCTAGCCGTAGTTTTAACAAAACCGCAGCTTTTTACTCTAAAACATACGGTTCTAACTAGTTTAGAAGCCGAGGTGAAAATTAAAAAAAGGGAATCATCCTAATCTAGGTTATTTTTTGGATAAGAACTTTTAAGTCAAGAATGCGAACCTTAATAAAATTGGGGTTTCGTCGATAGCTCATCAGAACTTCATAAGAATTGTATTCAAAATCTTTTGTGTATTACAAATACATTCCTTAAAATTTCTTAAAAAAACGAAACCCAAGCAAAAGCTTGGGTTTCTGAGCTGATAGGCTATACTAAACACTAACCATTAACTATAAATATATAGCGTTATCAACACTCGTAAATATCATTTCTCCCGGTATTAACGAAGGTTTTTGTACTTTCAGTCTGCAAAGAGACGATTTTTTTGTCTAATACTTACACTATTGTTTAAAGTTTAACAACCTCATAACAAATGAGAAATACTCTTGTTTTCGGAGCATCCTTAAAACCAAATCGTTACAGTAATATTGTTGTACATAGGCTAGTGGATAAAGGAATTAAAACCTATGCATTTGGTCTTAGAAGTGGACTAATAGGGAGTGTTGAAGTTAAGACCAATTTGGATGATTTCCAAGATATAGACACTATAACTTTATACTTGAATCCGGCAAGGCAGGTTCAATATTACCAAAGTATATTAGCACTAAAACCCAGCCGTATCCTTTTTAATCCTGGAACCGAAAATCCTGAATTTTATAGTTTGCTAAGGCAAAATGGCATAACGGTAGAAGTCGCCTGTACCTTGGTACTCTTGGGTACTGGACAGTTTTAAGCTGAAAAATAAGCCTAGAGTACAAAACACCCAATTACATTTATTACATTAGTTGCCTTAAAAGTTATGATGACTACTTTAATTTTACCCAACATATAATTGATACAGATGCTTAAAAAATTCTTCTTTGCCGCTTTTATGTTTATTGCCTTTTATTTTACGGGGCTAAAAGATGGCCTTGCACAAACTACAACCATAGACGGTGTTAAAAATGCCGTTTCAGGAATGAAGCTCCGTGCAGTCGGACCAGCATTTATGGGTGGCCGTATTGCTGATATTGCTATTAGCGAAAAAGATGTTAGTACTTGGTACGTGGCCGTTGGGTCTGGTGGGGTATGGAAAACTACGAATAGTGGTATTTCTTGGACGCCTATTTTTGATGATCAACCATCCTATTCCATTGGTACGGTTACTATTGATCCAAATAACGCAGAGACCGTATGGGTGGGGACTGGCGAAAATGTAAGCGGACGCCACGTAGCCTGGGGAGATGGAATTTACAAGAGTAGTAATGGTGGTTCTTCATGGGAATCCATGGGCCTAAAAAAATCGGAGCATATTGGAAAAATTTTGGTCGATCCTAGAAATAGCAATGTTGTCATCGTGGCGGCGGAGGGGCCCTTATGGTCTTCTGGAGGGGATCGTGGCCTCTATAGAAGTGCAGATGGTGGTAAAACATGGGATTTAACCTTAAAAATCGATGAGAATACGGGCGTAACCGATGTGGAGTTCGACCCTTCTAACCCAGATGTACTTTATGCCGCAGCCTATCAAAGGCGAAGGCAAACATGGTCTTTGTTGGCGGGCGGTCCGCAATCGGGTATTTTCAAATCCGTTGATAATGGTGCTACTTGGAAAAAGGTTTCAACGGGCTTGCCCAAGGGCGATATAGGGAAAATAGGTTTGGCGGTTACTCCGGCAAATCCAAATATAGTCTACGCCACCATCGAAGCCAACGATGCCGAAAAAGGTTTTTACAGGTCTATTGATAAAGGGGAGAGCTGGGAAAAGAGAAACAGTTATATTTCGGGAGGAACGGGACCGCATTACTATCAGGAAATAGAAGCTTCTCCCGTAAATGCAGACCTTGTATACCAAATGGATGTTTTTTATCGGGTTTCACGTGATGGCGGTAAAACGTTCAATATTTTGGGCAATGGCCGCGAAAAGCATAGTGATAACCATGCCTTGTGGATCGACCCGAAGAACGGAAAGCACCTACTGTCGGGTACCGATGGCGGACTTTACGAATCATTTGATGAAGGTACTACCTGGCGCCATTTTCCAAACCTTCCTATTTCTCAATTCTATAAGTTGGGCTTGGACAATGCGGAACCTTTCTATAATATTGTTGGGGGCGCCCAGGATTTGGGAACCCTGTTAGGTCCTTCGCGTACCATGAATACAGAGGGTGTTCGAAATCAAGATTGGTATGTACCCCTTGGTGCAGATGGGTATGAGTCCGCTTTCGACCCGGAGGACCCCAATACGGTGTATATGGAAATCCAAGAAGGACTTTTACATCGTTTGGATAGAAGAACCGAGGAAGTATTGAACATTCAGCCACAACCCGCACCAGGTGATGCTGCGGAACGTTGGAACTGGGACAGTCCCTTGCTAATTAGTCCTCATAATCATAAACGACTCTATTTTGGATCCCAGCGCTTGTGGAAAAGTGATGACCGCGGTAATTCTTGGACGGCCATTAGTAAAGATTTGACCACCAATACCATTAGATATGAATTGGAGACTATAGACCGTATATGGAGCATAGATGCTTTATACGATACGGGAGCTATGTCCAAATACGCTACTCTTACGTCCATTGCAGAATCGCCATTGAAGGAAGGCTTGCTTTACACCGGATCGGATGACGGCTTGGTGCATAGTAGTGCAGATGGTGGACAGAATTGGCAAAAAAGCGCCGTTCTTCCCAAACTTCCGGCACGTTCTTTTATCAACGACATAGAAACATCGCATCATAACGAAAATGTTGTTTTCGCTGTGGCGGATGCGCATAAATTTGGGGATTACAGTCCGTATGTCTTCATGAGTGCCGATCAGGGTCGTTCATGGAAGTCCATTGCCGGAGATTTACCGGCAGGAACCATCGTTTGGGTATTAAAACAAGATCCGGTGAATGAAAATCTATTGTTTATCGGAACGGAATTCGGTATTTATTATTCGCCCAATAAAGGAACTAATTGGATAAAATTAGGGGCAGGCGCACCTACCATTGCGTTTCGTGATCTAGAGTTACACCCAAGGGATAATGACCTTGTTGGTGCCACATTTGGAAGGGGATTTTATATTTTGGACGATTATACACCTCTTAGAAGCTTAAGCAAAACCATAGAAGATAAATCGATCGCTTTATTTCCGGTAAGGGATGCTTGGTGGTATGTGGAAAATGTTCCGATGCAGGCAAAAGGAATGCCGGGACAGGGAACAACCAGTTTTGTAACGGAGAACCCGCCTTTTGGAGCACTGTTCACATATTATATAAATGATGTCCCTAAAACCATGCAGGAAACCCGAAAGGAAGCGGAAAAAAAATCTAGGGAGAACAATGCCAGTATTCCCTTTCCCGGATGGGAAAGGCTGCAACAGGAGGCGGATGAGGAGAAACCGCAAGTACTTCTTTTGGTCAGCGATAAAAATAATACCCCGATCCGTTGGATAAAAGGGAATGCAGAAAAAGGATTGCACCGTACCAATTGGGATTTGAAATTGTCCCCGCCGGATGCTATAGACTTGAATGTGCCCGATTTTGTGCCACCATGGGCCGGTGAGGCAGCAGGTCCTTTAGCCGCCCCCGGAAGGTACAATGTAAAATTATTTATGCTTCAAAACGGAAGTTTGAAACAATTGGGTGATGCGCAAGAATTTAAGTTGAAACCTACGCCTAATATTCCGGCTGAAATTAATTTTGAGGAAGTGGCCAAATTTCAGGAAAAGACCAGTTTGCTCTTGAGAGATATGGATGGGGCAGGTTCCAAATTAGGAGAGGCCAACAATCGCTTGCGTTATATGAAATCGGCCTTACTAGAAACGCCAAAGGCAAACGAGCAGTTATTTTCGGGATTGCAGGCCCTAGAAACTAAATTAGGTACTCTTAGGGAGCGTTTGTACGGTAATCCAATTAAAAACAAATTCAACGAATCTACGGTGCCCTCGATTAGATCCAGAGCGGGGTCGGTAGCTTACGGACATTGGGAGACCACCCAAATGCCTACCCAAACCCAAAAAGAGAACATTCGCCTAGCGGAAACGGATTTCAATACTTTTAAAACAGATTTAAAGACCTATTTTGATGCTCTTGAAAAGTATGAGGCGCAATTGCAGGCTGCTGGTGCACCTTATACAGTGGGAAGGAAGTTGGATTAGTAAGTGGTCTTTGCCATGAACGAAAATGAATTTAAAATATAACTACTTCACTTGGTCTACCGTTGAGGTAGGCTAAGTGAAGTAAACTTTTTGATGATTATCCAAATATTACAGATTGTTCAACTGCAATTACGATTATGGCGCTTGCTTATCGTTGCGATTCTTATTTAAGCAGCACGACAAAAACTCAATCGTTAATATCGGTTAGCGTTTTTTTTGTAGTACTACAGAAAGCAAAAATGTAAGGCCGCTGAACAACTTCTTAAGCCAGGCGCCTTAATATTTTTTTCTATATGGTTTTGTCCTTTTGGTACCTCGGAATTTCCAAAGTAGAAATAGGGTACTCTTGTACGAATTCTCAAAATGTAGGATATCTTCCCTGTCGGAAGGACATAGCTTGGCACTAATTTCTATAAAACTAGAATGATTCTACCCAGAACAGGAATCTATTACATGAGTGAATTCTGGTCCAATAGGCTTCCGGTATTCGGGTAGTTGAAAGAAGTGGTATTTTAACCAAACAGCGGCCCTCTTCATTTTTCAATTTCCGTGCATGGGACCTCCCAACCTGGGCTACTATTCTTGACTTTAAGTTTTGGTAGTCAAAAACTTCAAACCTATCTCTTGCGTATCAACCAAAGCCCAATAAACGTCAATAAACCATTGAGGGGCAGAAGTTCATATCCAACTACATAGCCGCCCAAACTTTCTGCAGGAAGTTTTCCAAGGATAACAATGATAAGGACGGAGAGCAAGGCAACGACCCAAACAAACTTGTCCTTTACTTGGTGTTTGGTAAAAATACCAAAGGAGAAGAGTCCCAATAAAGGACCGTAGGTATAGGAGGCTACGGTAAGTAGGCCGTCTATTACGTTTCTGTCCAAGATATATTTAAAGGCAATGACCACCAGAACCATTAGCACGCTCATCCCAATATGGGTTCTCTGTCGTGTGGTCTTGGCGGCCGCCACAGATTTCTTTTCAATATTTAAAAAATCTACACAAAATGAAGTGGTTAAGGAAGTAAGTGCGCTATCGGCACTACTATATGCGGCGGCTATTAGGCCTAACATAAAGGTAATGGCTACGGTAATTCCCAAACCGCTGTTCAGGGCAATTTCGGGGAATAGGAGGTCGGATTTTGGACTGCCGTCCATGAGGGGTATAGCAATTTGGTATTTTTCGGCATAAATGAATAAGAGCGCACCAAGCAACATAAATACAAAGGTTACGATGACCAAAACAATGCTAAAGGAAACCATATTCTTTTGCGCATCCTTAAGATTTCTACAGGTAAGGTTTTTTTGCATCATGTCCTGATCCAGTCCCGTCATACAAATGGTTATGAACATACCACCCAAGAAAGATTTTAAAAGGTGGTTCTTATCGGCCAGGTCATCTATAAAAAAGGTCTTGCTGTAAGTCGCCAGTTCGGAAGACTTTAGGAAGTCGGCCATGGTCCATTCCAGCTTGTTCAATATAAAATAAATAGACAATCCAACGGAAACCAGCATAAATAACGTTTGTAAGGTGTCTGTCCAAACGATGGTTTTAATTCCACCCTTAAAAGTGTATATCCAAATTAGTAAGATAGAAAGGATAACGGTTATTTCAAAAGGTACTTTCCAAGCATCGAATACAAATTGCTGTAATACAATGGCCACGAGAAACAACCTAAATGCAGCACCCAAAACCCTAGAAACAAAAAATGAAATAGCACCTACTTTATAACTGACAAAACCAAAACGATCATCTAAATATTGATAGATAGAGGTAACGTTCTTTTTATAATAAACAGGCAATAGCACGAATGCCGTAACCATATAGCCCAAAAAATACCCGAAGACTACTTGCATATAGCTAAACTGGGAACTCTCTACCCAGCCCGGAACAGATATAAAGGTGACACCCGAAAGCGAGGCACCAACCATACCAAATGCTACCAAAAACCAAGGTGATTGTTTACCTGCCTTAAAGAAATCTTCGTTAGAATCGTTCTTTCCGGTAAAATAGGAGATAAGTATCAATAGGGTGAAGTAGGCCCCGATCAAGATTAGGATATGAATAGGATTCATTGGAAATTATTTTGGGCCAAAGTACAAAAAGTAAAAATAGTGCGTAATTTTACCGGAAACTTAAATGCATGGAGTTTTCTTCAAAATTATTGGAAAATGCAGTCTTCGAAATGTCGCAATTGCCTGGTATTGGCAAGCGTACGGCCTTGCGTTTAGTCCTGCATTTGTTGAAGCAGTCGGAGCGGCAAACGGAACAACTGACCGGTGCACTTACGACGTTACGAAATACAGTGCGTTTTTGTAGCAACTGTCATAATATTTCAGATGTGGCCCTTTGTGAAATTTGCGCAAATCCAAAGCGGGATAGCGCTCTGGTCTGCGTGGTAGAGGATATCCGCGATGTTATGGCCATTGAAAATACAGGTCAATATAGGGGAAAGTACCACGTGCTAGGGGGTAAAATTTCGCCTATGGAAGGTATTGGTCCGCAAAATCTTACCATCCCTTCTTTGGTAGGTAAGGTAAAGGAAGGCGAAATAAAAGAGTTGATATTTGCGTTAAGTTCTACCATGGAGGGCGACACCACCAATTTTTATATCTTTAAGCAGATTGAAGGTTTGGAAATACGGACATCCACGATAGCGAGGGGAATTGCCGTGGGCGATGAATTGGAATATGCAGACGAGGTAACCTTGGGTAGAAGTATTTTGAACAGGGTTCCTTTTGAGGGCTCCTTGAAAAGTAATGGATAGAGATTATAATGATACAAACCCAGTAAAAAGGCTTAATTTTTACTATTTTTGCAAAAAATACAAACAAAAGCACTTATAAATTATCGATATGTCAAAATTTGAATTGAAGCTACCCCGAATGGGAGAAAGTGTTGCGGAAGCGACATTGACGTCTTGGTTGAAGGAGGTTGGGGAATCTATTGAAATGGACGAGGCAATTTTTGAAATCGCCACGGATAAAGTGGACAGCGAGGTGCCTAGTGAGGTAGATGGCGTATTGATAGAAAAGTGTTTTAAGGTTGATGATATCATAAAGGTAGGACAAACCGTTGCCATAATAGAAATAAAGGGAAGTCAAGAAGAACAAGCGTCCGGTGTAAAGGAAACTGTTCAGGATAATCCTGCGGAAGCCGAAGAAATGGTGGCTGCGGCCGAAAAGGCCTTATCTCAAGCCCAAGATACGGTGCGTATGTCCACACCGGATTTTTCAAGTTCGGAACGTTTTTATTCACCTTTGGTCAAAAATATTGCCAAGGAAGAGGGCGTTTCTTTTGAGGAGCTGGAGGCCATTTCGGGTACGGGAAAAGACGGTCGGGTGACCAAGAACGATATTTTGGACTATGTACAACATTAAGGGAAGTGCGTCCCTGCAGACCAACCCAGCTGCTATTCAAGAAGTTGATGGGAAAGGGCTAGCTCCCACAGTCCAGCAACCTGTAGCCGTTGCAGAAAAACCGACAGTTCCCGAAAAACCGACCCACGCACCAGCAAAAGTGGGCCAAGGAGATGAGGTGATTGCTATGACACGGATGGGCAAACTCATTGCAAAACACATGACGGACAGTATTTCCACTTCTGCACATGTACAGAGTTTTATTGAAGTTGACGTGACCAACATCGTCAACTGGCGAAATAAAATGAAGGATGCCTTTGAAAAACGGGAAGGCGAGAAATTGACCTTTACGCCCATTTTTATGGAGGCGATTGCAAAGGCACTCAAAAAATATCCGATGATGAATATTTCGGTGGATGGTGATACCGTAATCAAGAAAAAAAACATCAACATAGGTATGGCCGCAGCGTTACCAGATGGTAACCTCATTGTACCGGTAATTAAAAATGCCGATCAGTTAAATTTGGTAGGTATGGCCAAAGTAATCAATGATTTGGCCAATCGCTCCCGTACCAATGCCCTTAAACCAGACGAGGTTAAAGATGGTACCTATACCGTAACAAACGTAGGTACTTTTGGTAGTGTATTTGGGACTCCAATTATAAATCAGCCTCAAGTAGGTATTATGGCTCTTGGTGCAATCAGGAAAATTCCTGCGGTTATTGAGACCAAAGAGGGCGATTTCATAGGTATCCGTAGTAAAATGTATCTGTCTCATAGTTACGACCATCGCGTGGTTAACGGAGCTTTGGGGAGTATGTTCGCCAAGTCTGTGGCAGATTATTTAGAGGCTTGGGATCCGAACAGGGAGATTTGATGTTTAGGAAGTTCCAAAGGTTGTTCATCTAATAATTTTAACGGTAAGGAGTCAAAGTGGTATATTGAGAGCCGCTTGTACATTTAATTTTGAGCATGTCTATATTCACTTTTTCAAAATGGGGCTCTGCCCTTTTATTTTTTATATTACTACCGTTTGTGCTAGCTGCCCAAAGACCCCCCGTACCGCAGAATAAGGAAGCCCTTAAACTTTTTGTGGAATGTAATTGTGAACGAAGCTACATTCAACAGGAAATAAAATTCGTTGGCCATGTTCGTGACCAGGCCTTGGCCAATGTGCAGTTGTTTATTTACGATGTGGCCAACGGTTCTGGTGGTAGAACGTATGTCTTGGATTTTAAAGGTACGCGTGACTATGAGGACGTGTCCGGAGACCTGTCCTATGCCACCAATCCAAATATGACCTCCGATGAAGTGCGTCGGGGTTTGGTGAAGCAGATCAAGGTAGGGCTGCTTCGGTACCTTATCGAATCCGATCTTGCCGATAAAATAAACTACAATATAGACGATGAAGGTGCAGATGAAATGCAGAATATCGATTTTGATGATCCTTGGAACAATTGGATTTTTGAGATTTATGGAGAAGCACAATTAGACCAGGAAACGAGTAGGAACGAGTTTGAGTATGAGCTCGGCTTCGAAAGTGACCGTGTAACGGAAAAATGGCGTATTAGGGCAGATGGCGAATTAAACCAATCTCGTGCCGAGTTCGAGCAGAATGAGGATACCTTTACCAGTGAACGTATACGCTATTCGTTCGATGGCAGCGTCGTAAGAAGCCTTTCGGATCATTGGTCGGCCGGACTTTTTGGCGGGGCACGGCACAATACCTTCACGAATATCGATTTTTCTACTTATGTGAACCCCGCTATCGAATACAACATCTTTCCTTATAAGGAAGTACTTCGCAGGGAAATCGTATTCGCCTATCGCATAGGGTATTTCTACAATAATTATATAGATGCGACCATTTTCGAGAAAACTTCCGAGGGAATATTTAACCATTCCTTGGATATCCAACTAAATTACAGGCAGCCTTGGGGAAATATTTATACCAGGTTGCGGGGTTCTACCTTTTTGGAGGATTTTCAGAAGAATAGAATAGAATTGTACGGCAGGTTGGCTATCCGAATTTTTAAAGGGCTTGCGGTTTCGTTTTCGGGAAATTTTGACGTTATCCGAGATCTCATAAACCTTCCTGCCGGTGATGCCTCATTGGAAGATGTGCTCTTACAGCAAAAACAGATCGCAACAGATTTTGAACTCGGTTTTAGGGTAGGCCTCAGGTATACTTTCGGGTCTGCTTTCAATAACATCATTAACCTGAGATTATAAGTGTTTAGCAGGTAATTGGCCAACTGGTACAAAGTAATTGCATCCGAATAATGGCTTGGAATTATCTTTAAGCTAGTTCTAAAACCTATATTTGTAAAAAGTCCCAATAAAATGGAATTAAAACTAACACGACCCATTTGTTTTTTTGATTTAGAAACTACAGGAACCAACGTAGCCAAGGACCGGATCGTTGAAATCGCCATACTGAAGATTTTCCCGAACGGAAACAAGGAAAGCAAAACATGGCTTGTAAATCCTGAAATGCACATACCCGATGAAGTTGTGGCCATACATGGCATCTCTAATGAAAAGGTAGCCAATGAACCAACTTTTAAAACACTTTCCAAGGAAATCTATAAAATGATAAAGGATGCGGATTTGGGCGGATTTAATTCCGACCGATTTGATATTCCTTTGTTGGCCGAAGAGCTATTGCGTGTGGGTATAGATTTTGACATGAAGAACACCGTGTCTGTAGATGTGCAGACCATTTTTCATAAAATGGAAAAACGCACCTTGGAAGCTGCCTATAAATTTTATTGTAACAAGGATTTGACCGATGCCCATAGTGCCGCCGCGGATACGAATGCAACCTATGAGGTCTTGCTATCACAACTGGACCGCTATCCGGAACTCGAAAATAATATTAAGAAATTATCCGAATTTTCTACAAGAAACCAATCCGTAGATTTTGCCGGTTTTATTATTATGGATGAAGAGGGGGAAGAGATTTTCTCTTTTGGGAAGCATAAGGGTAAAAAAGTACACGATGTCTTGGATAAGGAACCTGGCTATTTTGGCTGGATACTCAATGCCGATTTTCCCTTGTATACCAAAAAAATATTAACACAGATAAAACTTAGTAAGCTCAATACTAAACTTGCTTGATTTGTGCAGTTTTTATTTTTTTGGATTTATACATCGAGCCCCTATTTTTAAGTCTTTTAGTTGGTACAATTGGTTGTATTATTGAATGCCATAGCACTACGTGATATCCTTTTGAATCTGTCGATTTATAAAATTCAATGCATTTTTTTCTAGTCACCCTATTTTTAACCCCTCCGAAAAGTTGGAAAAGATTATTTCTTACTTTTAGTGGATTGGACGTGTAAAATTGCATAAAAAACCATAACTAATGGTTAGGGGGTTGCGCAAAAAGTGATAGCTTAGCCTATGGGCACAATCTAAAATGTAAAGCTAGCCCCATTTCTCCAAAAAGTTTAAAAGTAAAATAATTCGTATGAAAATCATTTGTATAGGCAGGAATTATACAGACCATATTACGGAGCTTAAAAATGAAAGACCTTCTGAACCTGTAGTCTTCATTAAACCGGATTCTGCCGTATTACCAAAAGAACAGGACTTCTATATTCCCGAATTTTCTAATGACGTGCACTATGAGGTGGAGGTATTGGTGAAAATTAAAAAGGTAGGAAAGCATATAAAAGAATCCTTTGCCCATACCTATTATGATGAAATTGGACTAGGAATAGATTTTACAGCGAGGGATTTGCAAAATAAATTAAAGGAAAAGGGTTTGCCTTGGGAAAAGGCAAAGGGTTTTGACGGTGCCGCCGTGATAGGGGAATGGGTGCCTAAAACAGATTATAATGATTTGAACGACATTGGTTTTGAGCTAAGAAAAAACAACGAGGTCGTACAAGCTGGCAACACCGGGCTGATGCTCTGGAAAATCGATGAGCTTATCGCTTATGTGTCTACTTTTTTTATGTTAAAGAAAGGAGATGTTATCTTTACCGGCACACCAGCGGGTGTTGGGAAAGTAACTGCAAATGACTACCTTTCCGGCACTTTGGAAAATAAGGAGCTTTTTAACCTAACAATAAAGTAATGATTTATAGTCTTGATAAGATTAACGAGATGGCGGATGGCGATCAGGATTTCATAAATTCCGTGGTGTCCGTTTTTCTAGAGGAAGTTCCAGAAGATTTAAATGCCCTTGAGATTGCCTTGGAAAATAATAACTACCACCAAGTCTATCAACTGGCTCATAAAATAAAGCCTAACGTAGATCTCTTGGGAATGGAACAGACGCGGGCGGCTGCTTTGGAAATGGAAACACTTGGAAAGAACGAGTCGAACATGGAGGAGATAAAACGTATTTTTCCATCTCTAAAGGCAGATATACATCAAGTAGTGTCGGAGCTTCAAAAAGATTTTGATCTCTAATGCTTGCAGAAATCATTACCATAGGCGATGAGATTCTCATTGGCCAGATTGTGGATACCAATTCCGCGTTTATTGCCAAGGAACTTAACAAAATAGGCATTTCGGTGTACCAGATCACATCGGTACAGGATGAACGGGAACACATTCTTAGGGCACTTGCAGATGGAAAATCGAAGGTAGACATTGTAATCGTTACGGGCGGTCTGGGCCCTACCAAGGACGATATAACCAAACATACTTTTTGCGAATTTTTTGATGACGTTTTGGTGGAGGATAAAAAGGTATTGGAACACGTTGAAGCTATTTTTGCCAATTATATTTCAACACCTATTTCAGATTTAAATAGAAAGCAGGCATTGGTGCCCAGTAAGTGCCGAGTCCTGCATAATGCGAATGGTACGGCACCTGGTATGTGGTTTCATGAAGAGGGAACAACCTTTATTTCACTTCCGGGAGTACCTTTTGAGATGAAAAATCTGATGACCATGGAGGTATTGCCCAAGTTAATAGATTTTTATAAGCGTCCCTTCATCGTTCATAAAACTATTGTTACTTATGGCTTGGGAGAAAGCGCTATAGCGGAAAAAATTGAGGAATGGGAAGATGCGCTTCCTTCTTTTATAAAACTTGCATACTTGCCAAATTTGGGGAAAGTGCGCCTGCGCTTGACCGCGAAAGGAAACAACCACATCATTTTGGTCAATGCTATAGAAACGGAATACCAAAAGTTGACACCCTTGATAGGTGATATTATTTTTGGGATGGAAGATGAGGAGACATTGGAAGAAGTGGTGGCCAAATTGCTTACCGCAAAAAATATGACACTAGCTACTGCCGAAAGTTTTACCGGTGGCAAGATTGCATCTAGAATCACGGCCATCCCTGGTGCTTCCCATTATTTTAATGGTAGCGTGGTAAGTTATGCAACATCCGTCAAGGAATCGATCTTAAAAGTCCCAAGAGAGCTTATCGAAAGGTGTTCCGTGGTAAGCGAAGAGGTCGCTATGGCTATGGCCAGCAGTGTTCAAAAATTAATGAAGTCGGATTTTGCAATTGCCACCACCGGGAATGCCGGGCCAAGCAAAGGAGATTCCGATGTTGCGGTGGGGACGGTCTATATTGCGATAGCTTCTCCCAGAGGGGTATTTGCTCAAAAGTTCCAAATGGGAAACCATAGGAAACGCGTTGTACAAAAGTCTGTTAATAAGGCGTTTGAATTACTTCAAAAAGAAATTTTAAAAATGTGAAGTAGAATGTTGCCGATAAGATAAAAATGATATAAATTTGCACCCTGTTTAAAAGAAAAATACGACACAATGTCTAAAGTTTGTGAAATTACCGGAAAGAGAGCGATGTTTGGAAACAATGTTTCCTTCTCCGTAAATAAAACCAGAAGAAGGTTCGATGTAAATATTTCCAAAAAGAGATTTTACATTCCAGAAGAAGATCGTTGGGTTACTTTAAAAGTCTCTGCAAGAGGTTTAAAGAGCATTAACAAAAAAGGTATTTCAGCTGTGTTGAAAGAGGCAAAAGCTAAAGGGGTAGTAAAATAATCCCGAAAATTATAGATTACGATGGCAAAGAAAGGCAACAGAATTCAAGTTATTTTAGAGTGTACCGAGCATAAAGAATCGGGACAGGCTGGAACATCTAGGTATATTACTACCAAGAACAAGAAAAATACTCCGGAAAGGATGGAACTTAAAAAGTTCAATCCTATTCTAAAGAGAATGACAGTTCACAAAGAAATTAAATAGATTTCCACATAAACGGAAAAGACAAAAAAATATAAGTAGTCATGGCAAAGAAGACGGTAGCAAGTTTACAGACAAGTTCCAAAAGATTGACAAAAGCTATAAAGATGGTAAAGTCACCAAAATCTGGTGCTTACGTCTTTGTTGAGTCGGTTATGGCACCAGAAATGGTAGATGCTTGGATTGCTAAAAAGTAATATTATTTTTAAAAGTTATTAAAAGCCCCTTTCTTCTGAAAGGGGCTTTTTAATTTTTATATTTGAGTAACAATTTAAGAATAACATGAGTTTATTTAAAAAGATATTTTCTTCCCAAAAGAAGGAAAGTTTAGATAAAGGTCTTGAAAAAACCAAGTCAAGTTTTTTTTCTAAGCTGGGAAAGGCCGTTGCCGGAAAATCCAAAGTAGACGATGATGTTTTAGATAATCTAGAGGAAGTTTTGGTTTCCTCAGATGTTGGTGTGGACACTACCCTAAAAATTATTAAGCGTATTGAAGCTCGTGTGGCTAAGGATAAATATATGGGCACAGAGGAGCTAAATGGTATTTTGCGCGAAGAAATTGCTGGCCTATTGTCGGAAACCCACACAGGGGATGCTACAGAGATTCAAGTCCCCAAGGATATAAAACCATATGTGATTATGGTAGTTGGAGTCAATGGTGTGGGGAAAACAACGACTATAGGCAAACTTGCGTATCAGTTAAAGAAACAAGGATATAAAGTGGTTTTGGGCGCAGGGGATACCTTTAGGGCGGCCGCCATAGATCAGCTGCAAGTTTGGGCGGACCGTGTAGGAGTGCCTATCGTAAAGCAGAAAATGGGAAGCGATCCCGCATCTGTGGCTTTCGATACCCTAAGTTCTGCCGTTACACAAGATGCGGATGTTGTGATTATCGATACGGCAGGACGTTTGCATAACAAAGTGAACCTAATGAATGAATTGACCAAGGTAAAACGTGTCATGCAAAAAGTAGTCCCAGAAACACCACATGAAGTATTGTTGGTGTTGGACGGTTCTACGGGACAGAACGCATTTGAACAAGCCAAGCAGTTTACAAAGGCCACCGAAGTGACCGCTTTGGCGGTTACAAAATTAGATGGAACGGCTAAGGGAGGCGTGGTCATTGGAATTTCCGACCAGTTTCAGATTCCAGTAAAATATATCGGAGTAGGCGAAGGTATAGAAGATTTACAGGTCTTTAACAAGCATGAATTTGTAGATTCTTTTTTTACTGTAAAAAGTTGAGATTCCTGCTATTCCTTTTGTGCATTGGATGTTCCTGTACTACTTGGGGACAGCTTAACCATCCGAAAACTAGTCCTTTCGTCAAAATAGAACAAGAAGTAGGCGTCTCCAAAATTACTGTTGAGTATTCGAGGCCCGCAGTAAGGGGTAGGGTGATCTTCGGAAATGATTCCGAGGGTATTCCGGGTTTGGTGCCTTATGGCCGTATTTGGCGAGTTGGGGCTAATGAGGCTACCAAGATTACATTTGATACAGAGGTAACCGTTTTAGGCAATACCCTACCAAGAGGGACTTATGC
Source organism: uncultured Flavobacteriaceae bacterium (assembly GCA_963697395.1). GTDB lineage: Bacteria > Bacteroidota > Bacteroidia > Flavobacteriales > Flavobacteriaceae > Maribacter. Next base: position 76,114 of record CAVONX010000002.1, on the reverse strand, counting down.
GTTATATGCTTTTCCATCCGAGAGGGAATGGCAAATCGTTTTTCATAAAAACACGACCCATTGGGGAGATGGCAGGACAGCGTATGATGCCGCCGAGGATGCCCTAAGAATCAGCGTGGTCCCCACCAAAGTCTTAGATTTTCAGGAAAATTTTAATATTTCTTTTGATAGACTTACCCATGATTCGGTTTTTATGATTTGGCATTGGGCACAGACTAAAATTATGGTACCCTTAGCTGTAGATACCCAATCCGTTATGGAAGTGCAAATTCAAAAAAAACTACAAAATACACCTACGGCCCAGACCTATTACGAAATTGCACGATACTATCAGGAACAAGGGATAAAGAGTGAAATAGCGCTGGATTATGTGAACAAGGCCTTGGAACTTGGCGGGGAAACCTATTATTTTTATCGGATAAAATCCCTGTTGCAGGCTCGATCAGGGTTCTATACCGATGCTATTTTATCTGCCAAAAAATCAATGAATATGGCAAAATCGAAAATAAGGACGAGTTTGTAAGAATGAACCAGAGGAGTATCAGGGTTTGGGAAAAAATAATAAAGTCAAAAAGGGAATAGCAATGAAGAACGTGTTACTAGTTTTGGTTTGTATTGTAATGGCATCTTGCAACCAAGGTTCAAAAGAACCGGTTCAGAAGCTGAGAATTTGGGAAGGGTATAACGATTCGTCAGACGTCGCCGCAAACGCGGATCATGCAAGTAAACGCATGCAGTATCTTTTAATACAGTCCAAGAATTTGGATAAGAACGATGTATTTCTACCCCTTTATGACGAAGTATCCAACATGTCCCAAGAGCACTATGAGGCCTTAAAACCCTTGGTTTTAGAGCAAAATATACCATCACTTCAAAAAAGTGTTGAAGATGGGTTGTTGAGCTATGAAAAATTGGTGCTTTTCTACTTGTACCGTATTTATGAATACGAGTTAAATAACAAAACCACACTTAACACCGTAATTGCTTTAAATAAAAATGTGATTGCCGAAGCGCGTAACTTGGACGCCATACGGAAAAATACTACAGAACCAGTCATGCGCCATCCCATCTATGGTATGCCTATTCTTCTAAAGGACAATATCAACACCCAAGGAATGAACACCACTGCGGGATCCGTTGCTTTAATGAACAATGAGGTTGGGGATGCTTTTATTGTGAAGCGCTTAAAAGAGAACGGGGCACTTATTCTAGGCAAGGTTAATTTGAGCGAATGGGCCAATTTTTTATGCAATTGTCCCAACGGTCAGAGCGCGGTGGGTGGCCAGACCTTGAACCCTTATGGTAGACTCGTTTTTGATACCGGTGGTTCCAGTGCGGGCAGTGGCACTTCCATGGCCGCTAATTATGCGGTGGCCGCTGTAGGTACCGAAACCTCTGGCTCTATTTTATCGCCGAGTAGTCAAAATTCCGTAGTGGGGCTTAAACCTACTATTGGTTTGCTAAGTCGTTCTGGGATTGTGCCTATTTCCAGTACCTTGGATACGCCCGGACCTATGACTAGGAATGTTATAGATAATGCCATCCTCTTGTCTGCCATGTTGGGCTATGATGCTTCCGATGGCAAGTCGGTCAATAATCAATTTCCCGGTATTCTTTCAGCCCCCTTGCATCCTACGGATTTTAAGGAAATGCGACTCGGTGCTTTTTCGACATTATTAGAAAGTGATTCGATCTATAAGGCAAACGTAGAACATATGCGCTCTTTGGGGGCGGAAATCATCGAATTCACGCCTCCCGAAGTTTCCATGGACGGATTTCTAAGTATTTTGAATGTTGATATGCGTAACGATCTACCGAGATATCTAGAAGCGAACAGTAGGGCGGATAAGGTATCAATCACCTCAATTGCGGATGCTGTAACATTTAATTCCGCCGATTCGGTTGTTAGAATTCCATATGGGCAAGCGTTGTTCCATGGTATTTTGGCAGATAGCACCAGTTCGGAAGGTTTGGAGGAAATAAAAAAGCGTTTGGAAATTGACGGAAGATTTTTCTTTGATACCGTAATGGATACCAATGACCTGGACGCCGTGCTCTCCATTAATAATTACCATGCAGGTTTTGCCGCCGTGGCCAAGTATCCTGCTCTTACAGTACCTATGGGGTATAAGAATTCTGGGGAACCTATAAGCCTTACTTTTATCGCCAAACAATTCAGGGAAGCCGAATTGTTGCGATTAGGAGCTGCTTATGAAAAGGCCTTTAAAAACAGGAAAATGCCAGTTGATTACCAATAGAATTGGTGTCTAACCCTAATATTATTAATTGATTTGCTTGCAGGGGAAAGGAGAATTTTCGAATTACTTAATCAACTACTGAATTTATTAACCTCCATAACTCATTATCAAAGTGGAAGGCCCCAAGGTGGGTTCTCCTATATCTTCTCCCATACTGACCATAACCAAGTTTTGTCAGGGACCGATGTATAGTTTTTGGTCGTTTTTTCCTAGTCCCGCATATAGGTCCTCAGGAGCGTTGGACATTAAAGGAGAGTCAAAAACAATTTTGGATTGTGGAATCATTGCGCTTTCTTTACCATAGAGCCACCACAGATATCCGTAGGATTTATTTAAGTCTTGAGAAGTATTTTTCATTTCCTCTAAAAAATCCCTATCCTTTAATAACGTTGTTTCCTCCCATGTTCCGTTGTTCAGGTTTAAAAGTCCGAAACATACCATACTTCGTGCATTACTCCAAAACACATTATTAGAACCATTGGCAATCACCTCAACAGAAAGGTGTACGTTGCGTTATGGTATGACCAACGTGTTCCTGCATCCGAAATAGAGGTAAGACAGTCCGGTGTTTTGCAATTTCCTTGGGTATCGTCCATTCCCGTGTTCATGGTCAGTTGGTTCCAAACAGTTATCAAATCTTTTTTTCTAGGGAAAGTAACGTCCAACCTTCGCCCAAATAGTCGGAACTTTTATCCGTCAGCTCCAAAAGACCTTAGTCCTGCGCAATTCCGGTAGTAAAAGAAGTGAAGGTTTTTCCTGCGGATGCCCAGTACCAGAAACTATATGCCTTAAATTCGTCGAAATACCATTCTAATGGAATTTCCACTTTTTTTAGTATCTGGAATTTTTTGGTGTCCTTTTCCTTAAGAATTGCATTCAAAATCTGTTTGGCATCGCTATTCTATCCTTAGGTTTCTATAGAAATGGTTTGCAGTTACTACCGTCCTTTGCGGGGAAATAAAATTTGCTGAATAATTGTTTGCTCAATAATTGGGGACTAGACGCTCGTATTGGATCATATACTCGTTTTAAACCATTATCGCTAGATCAACTGACTAAAAGAAATACAAAAAGAAAGGAACCAAACATCGAAAGTAGATTTTTTACAATTCCGTTTATATTCAACCAGGGATTCTGTTTTCTAATGTGCTGAAAAACATATGTCTTTGTAATTACTAATGGTCTTAGGTTGTCTATCTCGGTGAGAATTTGTGTTATTCGATGATGTCATTTATTTTTTGCCAAAGCTCATTGTCGTAAGTTGTCGGTCCCAGCTCGTCCTCCCCACCAGAATCTCCCATACGCACGATGACAAGGCCACGGCTGGGAACTATGTACATTTTTTGGTCAAATGCACCCAAACCGGCATATAGGTCATCCGGGGCGTTGGGAATGAGCTTTCCTTGATACAATTCCTCTGATCCAGGGATTTTATAGTTGCTTTTTCCGTTTAACCAGTATAGATAGCCATAGGACAAATTCAAATTCTGTGAGGAATTTGTGGCGTCCTCAAAAAAATCAACATTATCTAAAACGACATTGGTGTCCCAAACACCTTTGTTGAGGTTAAGCAGCCCAAAACGGGCCATACTGCGTGCCGGACTGAAATACAAATTTAAATTACCTGTTTTTACCCAAGATCCTTTCATACCGATTTTATCCCTTATTTTTTCATTGAAATAGTCCTTGTAGGGTTTGTTCACCGCTCCGGAAATAATATCATCTAAGACTGTATAAGCTCCTTGATGATAGTACCAATAACTACCCGGTTCATTTTTATATAAAAAGCATTCTTTTGACGTGCAAAAGTTTTGTGGTACCGTGTAGTCAAGACCTGTGGTCATTGTAAGATGGTTCCAGACTGTAATGGCCTGTTCCTGTTCCAAGGTCATCGCTGACCATCCTTGCCCCATATAATTTGCAGATGGGGCGTTTATTTCAATAAAGCCTTCTTGTTCCGCTATACCCACGGTTATAGCTGTTAGTGTCTTGGCCGCTGAATTCCACGAATGTGGCTTGGTAGCGTTGAAATCCCCATAATATTTTTCAATTACAATCTTTCCGTTGTATAAAATGATGAATGCATCTGTTTTAGTTTCTTCCAGAAATTCGTAAAGTGGAACCACCGCAGCATCATTCCAATTTAACTCTTTTAAGGAAATGGTTTCCCATTCATCACTGGTAATAGGGGGGAAGTAAAGACCTTCTTCTGGATATTTTGAGTAATTGGATTCTTCTTTTGAACAACCTATTAAAAAAAACAAGCTCAAAACAATATAAAAAGGGTGAACTCTCATAGCAGTAACTTTAGGTTATGACTCTATTTGGGCGTAAAGGTTTAATTAAAGAACTTGGTTATAAAGAACGAAATAGTATTCCAAATCGTATTTCAAATCGTATTTTTGTGGCCCATAAATATACTATGCGTACAAAAACACGTAAGAAGAACAAAATCAATGTGGTAACCCTGGGCTGCAGTAAGAACGTTTACGATTCTGAAGTACTTATGGGGCAATTGAAAGCCAACAAGAAAGAGGTTGTGCACGAAGAGGAAGGCAACGTGGTGGTCATAAATACCTGTGGCTTTATTGCGAATGCTAAACAGGAAAGCATCAACACCATTTTAGAGTATGTAGAAAAGAAGGAGGCCGGACTAGTAGATAAGGTATTTGTTACTGGATGCTTGAGTGAACGCTACAAACCCGATCTACAAAAGGAAATCCCTAATGTGGATGAATATTTTGGAACGAGTGAACTACCCAACCTTTTAAGGGCATTAGGAGCAGATTATAAGCATGAGCTAATAGGAGAGCGCCTCACCACAACACCAAAGAATTATGCCTATCTAAAAATTGCCGAAGGTTGTGACCGACCTTGTTCTTTTTGTGCCATTCCGCTAATGCGCGGCAAGCATAAGAGCAAGCCCATGGAAGATTTGGTTACGGAGGCCGAAAAATTGGCTGCAAAAGGAGTTAAGGAACTTGTTTTAATTGCTCAAGACCTTACCTATTACGGATTGGATCTATATAAAAAACGAAATTTAGCAGAGCTTTTGGAGCAATTGGTAAAGGTGGAGGGTATTGAGTGGATACGCTTACACTATGCCTTTCCGACAGGATTTCCAATGGATGTGCTGGATGTCATGAATCGTGAGCCTAAGATTTGTAACTATTTGGATATTCCTTTACAGCATATATCGGATAGCATTCTAAAAAGTATGCGTCGTGGCACCACGCAGGCCAAGACTACCAAGTTATTACAGGATTTTAGGGCGGCTGTGCCCAACATGGCGATAAGAACAACATTGATCGTAGGCTATCCGGGAGAGACCGAGGAAGATTTCCAGACCCTAAAACAATGGGTAGAAGAAATGCGTTTTGAGCGTTTGGGCTGTTTTACTTATAGTCACGAGGAAAATACCCATGCCTATAACTTGATAGATGATGTTCCCGAGGAGGTTAAGCAGGAACGCGCCAACGAAATCATGGAATTGCAGTCGCAAATTTCATGGGAGCTGAATCAACAGAAAATAGGTCAGACCTTCCGATGTATAATAGATCGTAAAGAGGGTAACTACTTTGTTGGCAGAACAGAATTTGATTCTCCCGATGTTGACAATGAAGTTTTGATAGACGCGGTACAGCATTACGTAAAACAGGGCGAGTTCGTGGATCTTAAAATAACAGATGCGGCCGATTTCGATTTATACGGGGAGCCAGCAGTTTAACTTACGGTTTTTAGAGGTGTATATTTTTTTTGGTTTAAGTTTTGGTAAGAGAAGTATCGACGCAATTTAACTTACATAAAAGGCCCCAAAGGTTTTAAAAATCTTTGGGGCCTTTGCAATTTATATGAGTAGTCCACCAAATTTTCAAATTTAAAACGTTAAAAATAGGTTGTTTTTATACTCGAATTTTTAAGGAATGTACCTTTAAATATCCTTTATTTTTCGCTAGTTCTGCTACATGAATTATGCTAATTGGACAATAAAACAGCCTATCCCAAGAGTTGTAAGTAACTGTGTATTTTGAATAAATTGTAGTTCAAATGAGTATATTAGCGTTGAACTACTTTTACTATGAAACCAACTAACTTTAAAAAACAAAATGCGGTTATAGGTCACTTGGCCATAGTAATGATTTTCGCATTTACAAATTGTTTTTCCCAAACCCTTATGAAAAAGGAACTACTCGTACAACAACTAAACGCTCCTGAATCTATCACTATTTCGGAAATAGGTGAGCTGTTGGAGAAAGAAACCCAAGTACAGGACATTTCTTTGGTCAATTGGGATACGTTTTCCTATGTGCCAGATGTAAAATTCCGAATTGCCCATGCCAATGACCAAATATGGTTGAAGTTCTATGTAACCGAGAACCATATTCTGGCCCAACATACCGAAACCAATTCCGCCACTCACCGGGATAGTTGTGTAGAGTTTTTTGTGGATCCGGAGCAGACGGGAAGCTATTATAATTTTGAGTTTAATTGTATCGGCACCGTCCATTTAGCTTATGGTGCAGGGCGACACAATCGGGTCTTTGTCCCCTCAGCAATTATTGAAAACGAAATACAAATAGCTTCAACCCTGGGTAATGAACCTTTGAACAAAATGAGGGGTGAACATTCATGGGAAATGACCGTGGTTATTCCCAAATCGGTTTTTGTTCATAATAAGGGACTACAATTTAACAAGCTTGTTGCCAATGGTAATTTTTACAAATGTGGCGATGATACTTCCCAACCGCATTACCTTACTTGGAACCCAATTGGTACGGAACGACCCGATTTTCATCAGCCCAGTTATTTTGGTTTACTTCAATTTGAGTGATGCCTCATTATAAACTAGTACTCGCCTTTTTTCTTTTCCTTATTTTACACTTGGAAATTATGATAAAGAAAACTATCTTAACCTAGTGGTGTAAGCTTAAATAAGGTATCCTAGTAATGGCCGGTCTTGGGCTTTCCTTTCAAAATAATTTTAGTAACTACAAATTTTTGGTTATGGCTTTTTCTTCTATTTTGAAATATACCTTGCTAGCACTTTCGTTTATTTTTATTTGTACACAATGTAAAGAGGCACCAAAAGAGGGAGGCCTTTTTTTGCCCGATGGTTTTAAATCCGTAGTGGTAGTAGATAGTGTGGAGGAGAGGGTACGTCATATTGCTGTTGCCGATAATGGAATTCTGTATGGAAAGTTGCGGGAATCACATGATAAGGCGGGAATCATAGCCCTGAAGGACGAGAGTGGTGACGGCACCGCCGATATCATCGAGAAATTTGGTGCCTATCGTAAAAAGCAGAATTGGAGCTATTCCACAGGTATGCGTATCTACAATGGATACTTATATTTTAGTTCTGAATTGGTGGTCTATCGCTATAAGTTAAATCCCAAAACCATGCTTCCGGAAGGAGAGATGGAAGTGGTTATGACCGATGATCATGAACATGGAAAACATGAGCACATAGGCAAGCCGATAGCCTTTGACAAAAAGGGAAATATGTACATCCCCTTTGGTGCTCCTTCCAATGCCTGTCAGGAACCCAAACGCACACCGGGTGCTCCTGGGCTTGATCCTTGCCCGCAGCTGGAAGATCATGGGGGTATTTGGCGTTTTGATGCCAATACACTTAACCAGACCCAAAAGGACGGCTACAAATATGCTTCAGGGATTCGCAGTGTTGTTGCAATGGACTGGAACCCGGTAGATGATGAATTGTATGTGGTACAGCATGGTAGGGACGATCTTTTAAGGCTATGGCCAAATACCTTTTCCCCGAAGGAAAGTGCGCTATTACCTTCAGAGGAGTTTATGCGTGTCACCGAAGGTTCAAATTTTGGCTGGCCCTATTGTTATTATGATCAAGTTAAAGGTAAAAAGGTATTGGCACCCGAATATGGTGGCGACGGCGATATCATAGGCCGCTGCGCGGACTATGATGATCCCGTAATAGGCTTTCCAGGTCATTGGGCTCCAAACGACCTTGTTTTTTATGAAGGAAATCAATTTCCAGAACGTTATAAGCATGGCGCATTCATTGCTTTTCATGGGTCTACGAACAGGGCTCCTTACCCGCAGTCGGGCTACATTGTGGGCTTTGTACCCTTTAAAAATGGAAGGCCGAGCGGGGATTGGGAGGTGTTTGCAGATGGTTTTGCGGTCGTAGATCCCATTGTGAGCGTAAAGGATGCACACTACAGGCCTATGGGTATTGCATTTGGGCCAGATGGGAAAATGTATATTTCGGATTCTGTAAAAGGAAAAATTTGGCAAATCAGTTATTCAGGCGATTCAGCACGTTTTGGTGAGGAACATCTTTTAGCCATGGAGGCCAGAAAATCCTTATCCCATATTCGTTCGCCCCATGAGGTAGATGATAATTTAATGAAGGGCGACCTTGTAGGGGGAGAAAAAATCTATTACCAATTTTGCAGCGCCTGCCATCAAAACAATGGAAAAGGAGCTACGGGAAGGTTTCCACCACTGGTGGGAACTGATTGGGTTACAGGTGATAAAGACCGACTGATAAAAGTGCTCCTCAATGGTATGGAGGGAAGTATCCAAATCGGTAACGAGGTCTATAATGGGGTAATGCCCCAGCATAGTTTTTTAAGTGATAAGGAGATTTCCGAGGTGCTTACCTATATTCGCTCTAATTTTGGTAATAGCGCCGATGCCGTAGATATTTTTGAGGTCGCAAAAATACGTACCGAGCAGCAGGGAAGTGGGGAGCCCGTAAAACCAATTCAAGCAACTATGGCCGGGGAATAGGTAGCATTGGACGTTTTTATGCACTTTGCAAAACGTTTCAAAAAGCCAGCCATTTTTATTTCAATCGATAACCAAATATCAAAAAAATGAAAAATACGATTAGCTTTAATGTCCTTTTATACCTATTATTAGTGCTCGGAACGGTAAATAGCCATGCCCAAGAATTTGATATCGTGATAAAAAATGGCTATTTAATCGATACCAAAAACAATATAGATAAGAAAATGGATCTGGCCATCAAGGACAGTCTTATTGTTAAAGTTGCCAATAACATAAAAGCGAGCGATGCAAAAAAGGTAATTGATGCCGAAGGACTATATATAGCTCCTGGCCTTATAGACATGCATAGCCATAATTTCTTTGGTACGGAACCTGAAGCCTATTTGAGCAATAGTTTTTCTTCCCTTCCGCCAGACGGATTTACGTTCAGAACTGGAGTTACTACAACGGTGGATGCGGGCGGTGCTGGATGGCGCAATTTTCGGACTTTTAAGGAACAGACCATAGATCGGTCCAAGACACGGGTCTTGGCCTTCCTGAATATTGTGGGTTCTGGCATGCAGGGCGGTGCCGTTGAGCAAAATGTTAACGACATGGATGCAAAACTAACAGCAATCGTTGCAAAACAATATCCCCAATTTATCGTCGGTATTAAGTTGGCGCATTTTAATGGTTTTGATTGGACACCCACCGAAAGGGCGGTAAAGGCAGGGGAACTTGCCAATGTACCGGTCATGATCGATTTTGGAGGTAGTGAACCAGAGCTTTCCCTTACTACCTTGTTTATGGATAAGCTGCGTCCCGGCGATATTTTTACCCATGCCTATGCCCACGTAAAGGGGCGCACCCCCCTTGTTGATCAGCAAGGAAATGTAGCGGATTTTGCTTGGAAAGCCCAAGAACGTGGAATCATCTTTGATGTGGGCCATGGTGGGGGAAGTTTTCTGTTTGAACAAGTGGTACCGGCCATGGAAAAAGGATTCATACCAAATTCTATAAGTACGGATTTGCATACGGGGAGTATGAACGGTGGGATGAAGGATCTTGCCAATATCATGTCAAAATTCTTAAATTTAAATATGCCTTTAAAGGAGGTCATTGCCGCAACGACTTGGTATCCCGCAAAATTCATAAAACGCGAGGATTTGGGCCATTTGACTACCGGTGCCCTCGCAGATGTTGTTATTCTTAACCTACGAAAGGGCGATTTTGGTTTTATAGACTCCCAAGGAAAAAAGATGAAGGGCGATAAAAAATTGGAGTGCGAGCTTACTATTAAGAACGGACAGGTGGTCTACGATTTAAATGGTATGGCCGCCAATACTTGGAACGAATGAGGTTTAGAACACGATCTTAATGAAACAGGGGTTTAAGGTTTTATGGGTACTTGCCGCACTTTGTGGGTTGGCATTTATAATGATGCTCCTAATGGGTTATGGTCGGTTTGTGGGGCCATTGGTTATTTTCTTTTTTTTGTTTTTGGCCTTGGCCATGAGAGGAAACCAAAGGTTAAAAGGATTTTCGTTTACCGTGTTGATTTTTGCTGCCGTTTCCCTTTCCATGTTCTATCCCAATTACCTCCAACAAATAGGGGATTTTGAGCTTAAATTATTAATTGTACCCTTGTTGCAGCTGATCATGTTCGGTATGGGAACTGCTATGAGCGTTAAGGACTTTCTTGGCGTAGTAAAAATGCCAAAGGGGGTATTGGTCGGGGTGCTTTGTCAGTTTACTATTATGCCCATTTTGGGTTTTCTTATTGCTACGTTCTTTGCCTTTCCGCCCGAAATTGCCGCTGGGGTGGTGCTTATTGGTTCTTCTCCAAGTGGCTTGGCCTCCAATGTTATGGCTTATTTGGCAAAGGCAAATTTGGCCTTGTCTGTTACATTAACGGCAGTTTCTACCTTGTTGGCGCCTTTGATGACGCCCTTGCTAATGGAACTTTTTGCAGGCCAATTCGTACCTATTGATTTTTGGGGAATGATGCTCAGTATCATAAAAATTGTTATAGTTCCCATCATTTTGGGGCTGCTGTTCAATTATTTTTTTCATGGTAAAACTTCCTGGCTAGACCGTGCCATGCCGTATGTTTCTATGGCGGGAATCGCTCTCATTATTATGGTCATTACCGCTGCTGGTAGGGACAGTCTGCTTACGATAGGACTTTTTTTGGTATTGGCCGCCATTATACATAATATAGCAGGGTACTTTTTGGGCTATTGGAGTTGCCGTGCCCTTAAAATGGAGGAGCGGGATTGTAGAACCATCGCCTTGGAAGTAGGGATGCAAAATGGTGGACTTGCCTCTGGTATAGCCTTGGAAATGGGAAAGGTAGCCACCGTAGGCCTAGCCCCTGCCGTTTTTGGGCCTTGGATGAATATTTCTGGTTCCTCCTTAGCCACTTGGTGGCGCGATAAAGACCTGGTTGATAATGATGCAAATAACGAAAGACAAATAAAAAAGGATGAGAAATAGAAAAATGTGGGTCCTGTACTTGTTGGTGGTAATGACCGGTAACCTATTTTATGCACAGACCGCAACCAAAGAGCAAATCGTTTTTTTAACGTCACAGTGGAAAGGCGAACGTTTTGAAGATGGAAGGCCCAAAGTGGCCGATGATATTTTGCAACGAATGAAAGGGGTTGCCATTGAGGAGGCTTGGGGCGTACTTCGCAATGAAGGCTATCACAATCAGTTCGAGGGTGGTTGGGAACCTTTGCATAATGACGTACCCGTTGTGGGCCGTGCCTTAACGGTACAATATATGCCCAACAGACCCGATGTCTCCGATCAGATTGCAAAAAAAGGCAAACAAGAGGGGCAAATAGGAAATACGAATTCGTGGCCTATAGATATGTTGCAATTGGGTGATGTATATGTAGCGGATGGCTTCGGTAAAATTGTGGACGGTACCCTTATTGGGGACAATTTGGGTAATTCAATTTATGCTAAAACAAAAACAGGAGTCGTCTTTAACGCATCCAGCAGAGATCAGGAAGGCCTTTCGGAGATAGAGGGTTTCAACGCTTTTGTCCGTGGTTGGCATCCCTCATTTCTAACCGAAGTAATGTTGCTTGGATATCAATTCCCCAATCCGTATTGGAGCCGCAACCGTACTACCCGGTGATGTTGTATTGGCAAAAAGGGAAGGGGTCGTCTTTATTCCGGCACATTTGGCAGAAACGGTAGTGGTTACTTCAGAGGTGGTGCGGCTTAGGGATCTGTTCGGAATAGGTAGATTAAAGGAGGGCATTTATACTCCTGGACAAATCGATAATAAATGGACGGATGAAATAGAGAAAGATTTCTCCAAATGGCTCAATGACCATATAGATGACCTGCCCGTGCCAAAAGCACAAATTCAGGAACTATTAAAAAAGCGGACTTGGTAAGTTAATTCATTATATATAAAGTACGTTGGAAATCAGTTCATAACAAAGGCAAATACCAACCTAGAGGGTTAGTGGCAAATTACATCGGACCTATAAAAACAATTAAACATAAAGAGATGAAAAAAAACACGACACGAAGGGATTCCTTCAAGAAAATAGGAATGGGATTGGCAGGCTTGTTCGGAATTGCAACGGTACACGCAGCTAACCGCAATGAGCCTGCCACAAAGGAAATTGTCGGCGACATTGTTACTGATCAAGATATACCGCTTTTTTCAGGAGCCGTTAAACACGGAAATACATTATATATAGCCGGAAAAGGCGCACATGTGGAACCTTACGAGATAAAGGCCCATACCGAAATAGTGCTTCAAGAACTACAAAAGGAGTTGGAACGGAACGGTTCATCCATGGAGAAAGTCTTAAAGGTAAATGTATATCTGGCCGATTTGGCCGATTATAAGGGTATGAACGAGGTATTTAGAGGCAGGTTCGGTAAAAATCCACCGGTTCGGACAACGGTGGCAACTTATGGTGGCGTACCGGGAGGATCATTGGTAGAGATGGATTGTATTGCGGCATTGGATTAAAAATAGCGCAAAGTTTTTTTTATTTAGGATAATCACAAAAAGAAGCATATGAGCACTAGAAGAAAAGCATTAAAGACCCTATCTGCGTTACCGCTGGTCGGGACCCTATTGGGACCACATCTTATTTCGGCCAAAACGGTAGTCCCGAACTTGGTTTCGCCGGCCACACGCGATTTTTTTAAGGAGTTGGGTTTACGAACCTTCATCAATGCGGCGGGCACATATACCTCCATGACCGGTTCCTTGATGCATAAGGAAGTTACCGATGCGATCGGGTATGGGGCGACGGAATTTGTGAATCTGGATGAGCTACAGGATAAGGTCGGCGAGCGCATTGCGGAATTGCTGCAATGTGAATACGCTACCGTAACCTCGGGTGCATTTTCAGCAATGACCTTGGGGCTCGCTGGTGTCATGTGCGGCATGGACGAGGAAAAGGTGGCACAGCTTCCAAATACCGAGGGATTAAAAGATGAAGTTATTGTGCAAAAGGGACACGCCATAGGCTATACACACGCCTTGATCAATACCGGGGCCAAAATTGTTGAGGTAACCACGGCAAAAGAACTGGAAAAAGCCATTAACGATAAAACGGCAATGCTCTGGTTTTTAAATGCCAACACAGAGAATGGTGACATAAAATGGGAAGAGTTCATAGCCTTGGGCAAAAAGCACGGTATTCCGACGTTTATTGATTGTGCAGCCGATGTACCGCCGGTTGATAATCTTTTTAAATTTACCAGAATGGGATTTGATATGGTCTGTTTCTCTGGGGGAAAGGGACTGCGCGGACCACAGAGTGCCGGTATATTATTAGGAAAACGAAAGTATATTGAAGCGGCAAGAATGCATACCCCTCCTAGGGGCGCAACGATTGGCAGGGGCATGAAGGTAAATAAGGAAGAGGTTTTGGGAATGATGGTGGCCTTGGAACTCTATCTTGCCAGGGACCATAAAAAGGAATGGGAACTTTGGGAGCAACAGATCAAATTGATTAGCGATAGTGCGTCCTCAGTAAAGGGCGTGGAAACGGAGATTCATGTTCCTCCCCATGCCAATCATGTCCCAAGTCTTAAAATACGTTGGGACGAAAACGTTGTGAAGATAAGCACAGATGAAATGAGAAAGTTGCTCCGTGAAGGTCATCCATCCATAGAAACTGTGGGCAATAAAGACGAAGTGGGTATTACCACTTGGATGATGGAGCCCGGTCAAGAACGTATTGTGGCCAAAAGAATTAAAGAAATACTGTCAAAGGCATAAAAATTATTTAAAATGAAGAAAATATACCTAATAATCTGTGTTTTTACCTTGCTTGCCTGTAATACCACTATGGATAGAGAAGTTCCAAGTATTGCCCAAGAAAGTGTTATTGAAAAGCCAGAGGCCGGCTATGACCCCGAGGCCAAATTGGAAGCGTTGGGAATTAAACTTGGTACACCTTCGATCCCGGTTGCAAATTATGTGAATGCGGTGCGCGTGGGTAATATGATTTATCTTTCCGGTAAAGGGCCTCTAAAGGATGATGGCCAGAATATTACGGGAAAAATAGGGGTGGATCTGACCATTGAGGAGGGCTATGAAGCAGCGCGGATAACAGGTATAAATCAGCTTGCCGTGCTGAAGGCTGAACTGGGAAATTTAAATAAAGTAAAACGTTGCGTGAAAGTTTTAGGTATGGTAAATACAACTCCTGAATTCACTGACCAGCCCAAGGTTATAAACGGCTACTCCGACTTGATGGTAGCGGTATTTGGAGACCGGGGAAAACATGCCCGTTCCGCGGTTGGTATGGGTTCATTGCCCAGTAATATTGCGGTGGAGGTGGAAATGATCGTTGAGGTTTATGAATAGGAAATCTTTACGATGAATCAACAATTTGTTTGTTCGAGAAAGCGAATCTCATAAACCAATCAAAAATAAAATACCATTAGTGTATAAGATAGCCCTGGCCTCTCGAAGCTCTTTTTCTTTTTGAAATCGAAGTCTTGAAGTTTGGAACGTTTTTTCTTCAGAAGTTACTATCGATTTATGTTACAAATCGATTTGGTGCCTGATTTCTTTTTATTTCTGAGAAAATTATCCTTTTTTTATGACCGTAATCTTTACCATTCGCTTTAGTGTACTCGGAACTAAGGGTATTGTTTAAGCCATCAAGTAAGGAAGGTATCTCCATCCTATTATTATTTATGAAGTTCAAGGATGTTCATGTCTCCAATTGAGATCTACCCATTTACTCACTCTTTTTCCCTCATCATTTTCAAGGTAGCACCACCCAATACTAAAATAATGAGGCCCATAATACCCCATAACCACCATTTGTTTTCAAAAAGGGGTGCTTGAGTAACTATTGAGGGTTTATTAATCTTTTCTTCGATTCCTAACTGTAATGCCCCCAGATTTTGCAGCGGTTCAAAATCTGTTTGTTTTAGGTCGTACCTAGGGGCGTAGGCATTAGCGTTGCCATAAACAAGATAATACTTGGCAGGTTCCGTAAAGCGGCCGACCAGTTCATAAGAATATCCTTTGATGTCTACCGATTCTATTTTTAAGGGAGGATTGTCATAATTTTGAATGCTGATGCGCAACTTGCCCAAAAGCGTATTTCCAAACGTAAAACCCTTTGTTTCTAATGAAGTTAAGGTGCTGGTAAAGAGATTTCGATAGCTGTATTTCCATCCTTTCTCTGTCTTAACGCTGTCAATTACATATGAAACCGTTATAGGCCGGTAGAAGTCGAAATCGTCCGCTACGTTGACTTTTAAATAGGATATGGGCAATCGGTCTTTTAAGTCTACATCTACTAGAGTAATTTTTTCTTTTTGGGATACGCGGATGTCACTTGTTTTATAATCTATATAATTCGCAGCAATATTTTTGTTCAAGAGTATACTGGAGGATTTTAATTCGGGAACAGTGTCGGTTTTTATATGAAGTCTGTAAAAGCTGTACTGGGCATCGGGAAAAGTAAGGTCGGTAAAACTATAGTTGGTCTGTCCATTTTTGATGGACAAAATACGATACTCTTCCAAAATGGTAAACCATTGCTTTTGATCCTGACTTCCTTCCAAATCAATATTCCAGTCGAAATTCCCGTTCTCAAAAGAAAGCTGTATTTCATTAATCGGTTTGTCCACAGGAACGGTATAGGTGTAAAAATAACCACTTGCGTTGGAGGTGCTATTAATAAGCTTAAATTCCAGTTCTTCTTGAATACCCGTTGGTCCAGATGAGCGCAATATGTAAGGCACTTCTACGGTGTCCTTTTCGGTGGTGCCATAGATACGGATGTCGGAAAAATCATCCTTTACTATGGTGAAGACCGATTTTGGAAGGGTTACCGTATGCCAAATACCCGAAGTTTGGCTGAGGGGTATTTGTTTGTCGTAATCCTTCAGTTGAGCCAATAGCACCAAAGGCCAAAATAGCAGAAGCAATAGTATGGTTGTGTACCTCATTTTATCAGTATGAAATTACTTTAAGATATGGATTTCAATTTGTTCTGTCGGTTGTGGTCGTTTATTTTAATTCATTGCCCATATGGCTTTCGTCGGTAATTATATGTTTGTATTTGTTGTAAAGGAAGGAGATGATCAAAAGTAATACGCCTAATGATACAAATACGATAGTTTTTGAAATCGTGTTGAGCGATGCAATATCGTAAAAGAATAGTTTAACCAAGGTCACACCAAAAAGCACTATAGCCGCAATACGGATGTATTTCTTCTTTTTCCAAATACCCAGTACGATCAAGCTTAAGGCATATACGCCCCATAGGATACTTAGACCTAGTTTATAGGATTGATCGGATTCCCCAATAACCATCCAAGTTATAAGTTCACTGCTTAGAATCCAAATAATGGAGGTATGCAAGAGCAACTCAAATGGAACCTTGAAATTGATACGCATAAAATCTTGACGTATTAATTTTTGTATGGTGATAACGAGCAAGCCAAAAATGGCAAATGCTACATAGCGTATCCATATATTATAATTCGTGATGTTATAATATTCGGTCAATTCGGCATTGAGGTAGCTATCCCTAAGTTCGCTTAAGGTGTAAAGCCCCCCTGTTAGAAATATAAACCCAACCATAATGGCCAATACCAAAGTAACAATGCCTAGCACCCTACTTTTTAATTTGAACATATTTATAAGGCTTAAAAGGGAAACAAAAAATACACTATAGACAATGAGCCAAATATTTTTGAAATCATTAATTCCGTAATTACGGTTGGTCAAATCATAGCCATCCACATCTTTAGTAATTATTTCGGATGCGTGATATAGCTTGGAAAAGTAATACTCCAATTCCATATAGAAAGCGCTGTACAGTACAAAAAGGAACACGGATGGAATACTAACCGCCATAAGGTTGGAGATGACGCTTTTCTTTCCGTTGGCTAAAACTAAATCGTATTTGTTCTGTACCCAGTTAATTAGGCCAAAGGCCATCAAGAACAGGATAGAGGTCAAGAAGGTACTATTTAAAACTGTGGTCAGCGGTTTGGCGGTATCATTGTAAAGATAGTTTATCCTGTAGGCGTCTCCCCAATCTTGGATGAGGCTAAAGAAGGCCAATATCATTAAAGGATAGGACATATACTCGTAGGCCTTCACTTTTTTAGTTCTACCTATCCAGAATAGTAAAGCAGCTTCTGCCGCCCATAACAGTGTAACCCAATTGCCATCTAATTGCACAGGTATGGCAATAGTAATGAATGTGAGCACAAGACCTGCCGCGAGGTAGAACAAGTTTTGGTCACCCAGTTTCTTTTTGTATATCAATGTAGTTACTCCAAAATGCACTACGCCATTGGCCAGGGTGAATAGCCCCAAAAGCTGTCGACCTGTTTCGTTTTCATCTAGCAAACTATATCCCAAACCATAAAAGATGAAGGAATTGAGCAAGAGCATAAAGACATCGGAAACCTTGAACTTCTCAGATTTAATCAACTTATAGCCTAAGAAGGTCGCGTAGAAAATTAAGAAAAATACAACTAGGAAGAGCAATGCCAGTTGATAATGGGCCTCAGCTTCGTAAGAGAATATGCGCCAGACTAAATAGCTTAACCATGTAAAGACAAACGAAACATAATATAAGGCCTTCCAGTATTTTTTTAGGGAAATAAAGAGAATGCCCAGATTAATTATAGCAATATAGCTGAACAGAACGGTGATATTCCCAGAATCGTTGCTCAATAAAAATGGCACGGCATATGCACCTACCAGACCTATATGGGCAATGACCTGCTTATCGTAATTCAGGGATGCCACGACGCCAAAAACGGTAATCAGTAGCATAAGTCCAAATGCGAAAAGTTGCGGAAAGAGTCCGTAAAAACTATACCCGGCAAAGGTAATAAAGTACATAATGGCCAAAGCGCCACTTACCAATACCGCGCTGTAACTTTTATATTTAGCTTTCAATTTGATACCAAAACCTATTAGTCCCAAACCAAGAATATAGCCTAGTATTATGCGGGTCAACGGGCTAATGAGATTATTTTCTATGGAATACTTGGCGCCAATGACCACGCCGATAATTGTAATAAGTATACCAATTTTATTGATGAGGTTTTCACCAATGAATTTTTCTAGATTGGATTTCCCTTTTGGTTTTTTTGATATTGCTACAAGGGGTTCTACCGCCTTAATTTTAGGGGTTTCTTCAATGGTGGCATTGGGAATATCGGTCGCTATTTCATTTTCTTTTTTAACTTCTTCAATCGGACTGTTTATCGTTGGCCTTTCAAGGGCAGGAGGTGTCACGGGTTCTTTGGTTGTACCGAAAGATTGGTTCCGAAGCTCTAGAATTTCACTTTTTAGTTCTCTAACTTCTAGTGAAAAGTCTTCTTGTCTGCGCAACAACAGCTCCAATTTCTCTAAAAGATTGCCTATATGTTCTTGATCGTTGGCCATAACCGTTTTGGTTTTAAGTCATTCTCTTAACAATGTATTCCAAAAGTACTAAACGAAACAACTTCAAATTTGTTGGCAAGGTAGATTAGATTTTTGATCGGCTGGTTCCCTGAATTCCGTGTAAATGTTTGTTTTGTTTCCGTGTCTTAGGATTGGCGAAGTGTGTCCATAAAAAAATTGCCACGGCTTATTAACCGTGGCAATTTATAATTTAGTATCGTTATTTTTTTCTTACTATATATAGGCAACCCGAGTTCTTATTAATTCACCATAAAAAGTGCATTAGCAAATAGTAGTTTGCCGTTTTCCCAAAAACCTCTAAATAGAGGATTGTCTACCATGTACACTACCTGTCCGCGGCCCATGCGTTGGGTACCGTATATCAAGGTCTTATCTATTTTCTTAACAGCTAAGCTACCAGCAAAACCGGAAACCGGTTTATTTTGGCCTTCGGCCAAATATACGGCACTACCACCGTCTAGATAGTCATATGCGCCATCTCCAAGTTTTAGGGTAAAATAGGAATTATCGTATCCGTAGGCCAACGGATGGGTGGGATCTACGGTAGTCTTAAAAATGGCACCTGTAATCTCTTCCTTTATCTGTTCCCGTTCATTTATATCAAAGGCATCCAGGTTAACTGTAGTATCCTTAGCTATTTCCTTTTTCTTGACGGTAAAACCGTCCTGCCCTGCCAAACCATCTATGGCACTGCCCATGGCAACGAGCTTACCACCGGCACTTACCCAATCCTTTATTTTTTTGGTGACAGCTTCTTTTAGGAATCCGCCATATCCCCGACCATCAGGTAGGATAAGTACATCGTATTTAGAAAGGTCAACCCGACTAAAATAGCTTTCGTCCAAGACTGAAACGGGATAGTGGAGTTGCTGCTCAAAAAAGTGCCATATTTCCCCAAACCGTAAGGTAGAAGTTGGTTCTCCTGCTAAAATAGCGATGTTCACATCGTTGACCATGTCTACATAACTCGATCCAAAATCTTTTCCGCTGTCCACAAAGCCTGTCGTGGCTACCTTTAAATCGATTTCCTGATGTTCTTTTAGGATAGATTTCATAGTGCCCACAAAATCCTTATGGTTTTTATTATCGGCCAATGTAATGATCAAACTTCCACGGTCAAAGGAAAAACCGTTTACCGAAAAAGGTTTGTGCGCGGTACGTACGCGGATCTTATTTTTTAAAAGGGTGGCCAAGAATTTAGCATCGGTAACGCTGTTCCAGTCGGCCATGTAGGCGTAGTTGTTGGCGTTTACCTTATCCACCGAATTTATTGTTGCCTTTGTATTTGCAATACCGTTTACAAGGTTTTCGGATGCCACGGCATTAAGTCCGTAGGCGTATGGCAAGGACCAAGCGGTTATGTCGTACGTGACCGAATCGCTGAGTTTGGCCTTAGGTTCAAAAAGTACTTTTACCAAAGTTCCCTTGGATTGGTCGGTAGAAATTACCATGCTATTTTCTGTCATCCTCATGTTCCCTATTTTGCCTGTGGCATAATCAAAGCCTTTAACGTTTGCGTTGGATCCAAAACCGTACTCGATTCCATGATGGTCCAATAATCTTCCTAAAGCATTCATTTTATTGGTATTGCCGCTAAGGACATAGCTCTGGTACTTGAAATTTTTGTTCTGGTAGAATTTTTTGAATTCGTCGTTCAACCGTTGTGCATTTTTGTTGGCAACTTCCACTGTTGAAAGTCCCGTAGTGTAATGATGCGCTATACGGTCTTTTAGGGTAAGCGTATCGCCAATACTTGTAATAATGCCCAATCCGGCACGGCCGCTTCCTCCCTGCTCATAGGTCATGCCAATACCGCCATTGTAGGTGGGGTATGTGTCCCCATAACTAGGATACAATAGGTCGAATACTTCCTTGGTAAAGTAAAACCATCCGTTGGCATCAAAATACTTGGCGTGGTTCTTTCCTATAGTTTTTTGGAATTCGCGTTGAAAATCGGTGACAACCTCATGGTAAGGTTCTGCCGCCGGGGCAAAATAATACGGATTATCTACACCTTGCTCATGAAAATCTACATGTACATGGGGCAGCCATTTGTTGAATACCTTCAGGCGCTGCTGGCTCTCCACTTGGGTCAACCATGCCCAATCACGGTTAAGGTCGAACATATAGTGGTTGCTCCTGCCGCTCCACCAGCCCTCATGGTGTTCTACGGAATATGGATCTACATTGTTGGGTGTGTTTTTATATTGGTTGTACCAGTTTACATAACGATCTCGGCCATCTGGGTTTATACATGGGTCCATTATGACCACCGTATTTTCCAAATAATCGCTTTTTTGGGTCAAAAGGTCATAAATGGTCTGCATAGAGGCTTCGGTACTTACACTTTCGTTACCGTGAACGTTATAGCTCAACCAAACGATAGCTTTTTCAGGATTTCCTTCTCCAGTGGTATTTTTTAAATGCTCCGTTCGGATGTTTTCTAACTGCCCCATATTGTTAGCGGATGAAACATAGGCTAATACCAAGCGTCTGCGTTCGTTTGTAGTGCCATAATCTTGCAATACCATGCGGTTGGGTTCTTGCTCCGCCAAATATTCGTAATAATCTAATACTTGATGATGTCTGGTAAACTCACTGCCCAATTCGTAACCTAAAAATTCGGAGGGCGATTTTAGCTGTGCATTCGTAACAAAAGGCAAAATAAAAAATAGGGATAGTACAAATTTCTTCATGTGAACCGTTTAAATTGAGATGACCTCAAATCTAATAAATAATTGTTGAAATGTTCTTTATGGATTTCCCTTTTTGTTGATTGGTAAAAAAACTCGATTTTCATCTAATTAATGTATTTTTAGACACTCTAACTAAGTAGCCTTTTATAATTTACTTTCATTTTGTGTACATATGGATATTGATTGTTTACCCTTTAAAAACACCGGTTATTTCTCCAAGCTTATTTGCGATTATATTGCCGAGGATAAACAGCTTGTTCCTTTTTATAATCGCTTTCCCGATTTGGCAAATTTTGAGCATCAGATTGCAGAAAAAAAGGCCAGCTTTCCGTTGGAGAATAGAAAGGTCTTAAAAACAGCATTAACACGGCAGTATAAGAATCAGGGGATTTCAAATAGTACACAAAAACATATTGCTGCTTTAGTGGACGAAAATACATTTACCGTGGTTACCGGTCATCAATTGAACCTGTTTACAGGCCCGCTATATTTTCTGTATAAAATTATTTCAACTATTAACCTTTGCGAGACCTTAAAAAAACAATATCCTGCACAGCATTTTGTGCCGGTGTACTGGATGGCCACGGAAGATCATGATTTTGAGGAAATCAATTATTTTAATTTCAAGGGAAAAAAAGTACAATGGAATACTCAGGCATCAGGTGCTGTTGGACATTTAAGTACAAACGGACTAGAGGACGTACTTACAACATATTTGAATCTTCTAGGCTCTAGCAGTAATGCTAAAATATTAAAGGAACTTTTTGAGGCTTCTTATCTGAAAAACAAGAATTTAACCGAAGCTACCAGGTATCTGGCCAATGAACTTTTCGGCGACTATGGTTTAGTTATTGTCGATGGCGATGATACCGAATTAAAACGTTTATTGATTCCCTATGTAAAAAAGGATATCTTGGAACAAACAGCTCATAAAGCAGTTTCGGAAACTATTAAAAAATTACAGGGATTAGAAACGGACTATGGCGTACAGGTAAACCCAAGGGAAATAAATTATTTTTATTTGGTAGATGGGCTGCGCGAACGTATTTTGGAACGGGATGGCAGCTTCTTCGTTAACGATACCAAGATCAACTTTTCCAAGGAAAAATTGTTACAGGAGTTGGAAACACATCCGGAACGATTTTCGCCCAACGTCATCTCCAGACCTTTGTACCAAGAAGTGATATTGCCA
The DNA here is from genome assembly GCA_963697395.1 of uncultured Flavobacteriaceae bacterium. Lineage (GTDB taxonomy): Bacteria > Bacteroidota > Bacteroidia > Flavobacteriales > Flavobacteriaceae > Maribacter. Next base: position 53,269 of record CAVONX010000002.1, on the reverse strand, counting down.
AACCTCTGTTATATAGGTGGTGGCGGAGAGTTGGCCTATTGGTTGGAATTGAAGTCGGCCTTTGCCGCAATGCAAGTTCCTTTTCCGATGTTGTTGCTACGTAATTCGGCCTTGGTGATTACACCAAAACAAAAGGAAAAATTACAAAAGCTGAATATTTCCCTAAACGATATTTTCCTGAAGCAAAACACCCTTATCAATAAAAAAATAAGGCAGGTCTCCAATATCGATATCGATTTTGCGCCTCAGAGAAAGCACTTGGAAGAGCAGTTTAGAGAATTGTACGATTTGGCAGAGCAGACCGATAAATCGTTTCTGGGAGCCGTTAAGGCTCAGGAAGTCAAACAGAAAAAGGGATTGGATCATTTGGAAAAACGCTTATTGAAAGCACAAAAGCGTAAATTGGAAGATCATGTGTCCCGTTTGGCGGAACTACAAAACGAACTTTTTCCTTCAAAATCACTCCAAGAACGTAACCTGAATTTCTCTGAACTCTACTTGGAATACGGAGAAGCTTTGATACCTATGCTCTTCAAGGCTTTAGACCCGCTAAAGCAGGAGTTTGTAATCCTTACGGCGGAATAGGGATGCTTGTAGCGAGGATTTTAAAAAATAAAATCGTTCTACTCGCCTTGCTATCCTTTCTGGCCATTACTGGTATTACCTTTTTTAAAAGTGCCCTTGAACTAGAAGATGCGGAACAAGCTTATTATTCACAATGGTTACGCTGGGGCTATGATGATCAGCCACCCTTGTACACCTGGTTTCAGTATGGAGTAAATCAGATTTTTGGAATTCATAAGATTTCGTTTTCCTTGTTGCGAGGTCTTATTTTTTCAAGTATTTTACTACTCATGGGTCAATTTTCACGAAAAATGGTCAATGATCAAAAAAAGGCGGAACTGGCTGTTTTGGGTTTGGTTTTACTACCTGTTTTTATCGATTTTACTTTTAGAAGACTATCCCATACATCGCTTTTGTGCTTGGCCATTTTAGCTTTTCTTCTGGTAATACAGCGCCTAATGCATCATAAAACATGGGAAAATTATGCCCTTTTTGGACTGGTTGTTAGTATTGGGATGTTGTCCAAATATAACTTTGCGCTTTTTTTGGGTGCCTTTGGATTGGTTTTATTCTTTGATGGTGCTTTAAGAAGAATTGTTCTCAACGAGAAAATCCTGTTGTCCCTTTTTATTATAATCTTGCTTTTAATTCCTCATTTCTACTGGTTGTTGGAATCTGATGAATTTCTTATAGAACTGAGCGATAGTATCGCACTCAAAATGGAAAACAGTTCAGAAAACACGCTTTATGTGATCGGTCCGCTGTTTTCCGTATTATGGACATTGGTAAAGCTACTGGCACCGCTCTTGGTTGTGTTGGCTTTGGCCCTTGCGTTCAAAAAAGTTAGTGTTCATAAAACAAGGCCAGATTGGTTTACGAATCTGGCTTTGTCTCAATTAACCGTTTTAGTGTTGTTCTTTGTTGTTTTAAACGTGCAAAAAGTAGAGGAACGTTGGCTGTTGCCCTTAGTATTGCCGTTTATGGTACTACTAGTGCGCTCGGTAGAATTCAGGTCTGCTCGTAACTGGTCTGTTTACGCATTTGCCATTTTTATATTCATTATTGTTGCGCAAGTAGTGCGCACTCCCGTTGAGAAATTATTGGGTATTCCGTCTTCCGTACATTTCGGGTTCGAGCCGTTATCGAAGCTCCTGCAACAGCACTATAAAGCTGAACAATGGATACTGCCGAACGTAACCTACGGCGGAAACATAAGAATATTAAATCCCCACAAAGAATTATTTTCCAAGGATGATTTTTCCCTTCCAAAATCAAAACTGCAAGACGCGGATGCGATTGAGGTAATTCTGGGCAGAGAAAACTTAAGAGGAAGAATTCCGTTGGAAGAGTTCTTGGGTTTTGGAATAGAAAAGGATACCTTATTTATACTCAACTTTGAAAGTGATGCGCTGTCATTTGAATAATTCACTTTAAAATTTTGTTATGCACGACATAGATATAGAAATGGTGGAAATGACCTTGGATGTGGTCAAGTATGCCATAAACAGAATCACTAAAACCAACCCGGAATTGGGCAAACCGAAAACCGAAGAGGAACTTCGCAGGTTGGTAGGTGAAACGGTCACGAACAAGGGGATAGGAGGGGAGAGGGCTTTTCAGCTCTTCCGGGACGTTCTTGTAAAGGCTACGGTTCCCATAGACCATCCACGGCATTTGGCCTTTGTGCCAGCTGCGCCCACAAGGGCAGCTATTTTATTCGATTTGGTTACTTCGGCTTCCAGCATCCATGGGGCGTATTGGATGGAAGGTGCAGGCGGTATTTTCTGCGAGAACGAGGCCATGCAGTGGTTGGTATCGCTTACGGGTATGCCAAAACCTGCCTTTGGTGTGTTTACCAGTGGCGGTACGGCCGCCAATCTTTCCGCGATGGTGACAGCACGGGAAAAGTGGCGAAAAGACCCCAAGAACCAGAATGTAAAAGGCTTGATGATTACTTCCACTGGAGCTCATTCTTCTATAAAGGCTATGGCAAAGGTCATAGATGTGGACGTTCTTTTGGTAGAGACCGAGGACGCCATGTCCGGCTCGGCATTACAGACCTTAATTAATGGACTGGACACTATACAAAGAGCTCGGGTATTTGCGGTAGTCGCCACAGGGGGCACCACGAATGCCGGAATCATAGACGATCTCTCTGGAGTGGCGGAAGTATGTGAAAGGGAACGGCTCTGGTTTCATGTAGATGCCGCTTATGGCGGTGGTGCGTTGGCGGCGAAATCCGTTCGGCATTTGTTCAATGGCATTGAGCGATCGGACAGTGTTACTATAGATCCCCATAAATGGCTATTTTCTCCATACGATTGTGGTGCAGTACTCTATAAAAATCCCGAAGAGGCCAAAGAAGCCCATTCCCAACAAGGTTCCTACTTAGAGATTTTTAAGGATGAAGGAGCTCATGGTTTTAATCCTTCCGATTATCAAATACAGCTTACACGCCGTTTGCGTGGCTTGCCACTTTGGTACTCTTTGGCCACACATGGCACGGAGAAATATGCTTGGGCGGTCGAGGAAGGTATACAACTGGCAAATTTGGCCGGTAAATTGATCACGGCCCACCCCTTGTTGGAACTGGTGCGGGAGCCCAGCCTGTCCTGCGTGCTATACCGAAGAAAAGGTTGGACTCCTGATGACTACCGCAACTGGACCTACAAAAACCACGAAGCTGGTTTTGCTTTAGTAACACCCACAAAATGGAAGACTACCACAGGCTATGAAACCGTAAGTCGGTTCTGTTTCATTAATCCAGATACTACAGAAAAGGATATTGCGGATATTTTAAAAAGTATGGAGTAAATAACAGTACACTACTATTTAAGGAACTAAAAATTCCCCTTTCCAAGTATCATTGTTCTTGGAGAAGCGCACTCTAAGATGGTTGGGCCGTTTTAGTTTTAGGTACTCTATTTTGAATGGCTCAATTTCCACCATGCAAAAATGGTTTTCTTCGTTGAGGTATTGTAACTCGTCCGGATTCTTTAAATCACTGCCAGGAGCTTGTTCCGTAATATAATCTTTTCTGCTGTTGGGCTGTATGCCGTGCCAGTATGTCTTTAGGACTACTTCGTCCGTTATTACTTTGGCCCTGCCTTCGATTTTAAGCTGTAGCATAAGTTTTGGGTGGTAGAACAAGAGACTAACTTTGGGGTTCTCCGTAATGTGTGTTATTTTCTTGGAGCGCTTGTCCGTGTAAAAAATCAATTTAAAATCGTCTTTAATTTTCCGCAGTACTACTGTCCTAAGCCTCGCCATAGGATCCAAACCTACAGTAGCCAAGGTAAAAAAGCGAAACGGATGTCCTTTTTTTACGAGGCCTTTTTGTAATTCTTGCCTTGCTTCCTCCAAAAATTGCTGGGTCATAGCACTGTTATTTATTTAAAGATAAAAAAAATACAGGTAAGAGTAGGGTATAGCTGTAGGTAGTTGTTATCTATTAAATGCTAAGAAAGAGAATTTGAATTGAGTAGTTGTTTTTGGTTGGTTTTTGATTTCAATAAGCTCGGGGTGGTTCCCGAGCTTTTTATGTTTTGTAGGAATTTTTACGGCAACTCTTTGCAAAGTTTCAATACATCTAGGCTGAAGTTAAACCTGTGATTTTAGAATCATAAATATCACAAAAATGATTTTGTAGGAATCGATTTAAATGATTGATTACCATTAATATAGTATTTTTTACTTCACTCAAAAATTAAACTATTTTACCTTATAGTCCAACTTCATGGTAATGGAAGCGGTCTTCTTTTTGGAGTCGGTATTAAAGGAACCTCCCCATGCAAAATCCTCCCCGGAGTTCTGTCCCGTAATTTGGAATACCCCCATTTTTGCAGAAATCAGATCACCCAATCCGCTACCTGAATTTTGCGCAATGCTTTCCGCTCTTATACGTGCATCTTCTGTAGCCTTTGAAATCATTTCTATTTTTAGATCGGCCAATTGGGTGTAATAATATCGCGGTTGAAAAGAGTTGAACTGTACTCCTTTGTTCAGTAATTCTGTGATTTCTCGTGCCACACTCTCTATAAGTTCCACTTTTTGAGATTCTATCTGTACGTTTTGGGAAAGTTGATAACCCCTAAAAATGCTCCCAATATAATTTCCGTTTTCGTATTGGTTATCTCGCAATTCATTGGTTTGAACGCTATTGAAGATAATGCTGCCCGGCTCTATACCTTTGGAGACCAAATAACCTCTCACAATTTCCTTATCGCTATTGAGTTGGTCAAATGCCGACTTTAAGACTGTACTATTAGTGGAAAACTGCCCTTCCCATACAATTAGGTCGGAAGTGAAATTCTCATTGCCCAAGCCAGTAACAGATATGATCTGTGGTGGATTTGCCCTATTTACATAGGCATTTCCCAAAAAGTAGGCTGCAATAACGATTGCCGCACCAAAAATAATGGCAGATAAGTGTTTCATCTTAGACTTGTTAATTTTATAGGATAAATATACTTAAAAGTTGGTTTCTTAAAACGCTCAAATTCCTATTTTTGTCCATGCAAAATAATGTACTCATTTTAGATTTCGGTTCACAGTATACACAGCTCATCGCCAGACGGGTGCGCGAACTCAATATTTTTTGTGAAATTAAGCCTTACAACAAAGTCCCTACGGACTTGGATAGCTATAAGGCGGTAATTCTGTCCGGCTCGCCTTTTTCGGTGCGGGCAGAAGATGCCCCGCATCCGGACTTGTCAGGTATAAGGGGTAAAAAACCACTATTGGGCGTTTGTTACGGAGCGCAGTATTTAGCACATTTTAATGGTGGTAGTGTGGAGAAGTCCAATACTAGGGAATATGGTAGGGCCAATCTTTCTAAAGTGGAATCCGATCATCCTTTCTTTAAAGGAATAGAGGTTGGTAGCCAAGTGTGGATGAGCCATGCCGATACGATCAAAGAGCTTCCAGCGAACACGAAACTCCTGGCAAGTACCCACGATGTGCAGAATGCGGCCTTCAAGTTTGATGCTGAGGAAACATACGGGATACAGTTTCACCCCGAAGTATATCATTCCACCGATGGTAAGCTCTTGTTGGAGAATTTCTTGGTTCATATTGCTGGCGTGGCCCAGACATGGACGCCAGATGCTTTTGTGGAATCTACAGTAGCCAGTTTAAAAGAAAAATTAGGGGACGATAAGGTAATCCTTGGGCTGTCCGGTGGTGTAGATTCTACCGTGGCAGCGGTTTTGTTGCACAAGGCCATTGGTAAGCATTTGCACTGTATCTTCGTAAACAACGGTCTTTTGCGAAAGAACGAGTTCGAAGATGTCTTAAAGCAATACGAAGGAATGGGTCTTAATGTGAAGGGCGTGGATGCTTCGGCACGTTTTTTGGATGCCCTGGAAGGGGAAAGTGATCCCGAGACTAAACGTAAGATTATAGGACGTGTTTTTATAGAAGTTTTTGATGATGAGGCGCATCTAGTGGAAGATGCCAAATGGCTTGCACAGGGTACTATTTATCCGGATGTTATAGAATCGGTTTCCGGTACTGGAGGTCCATCGGCTACGATTAAAAGTCATCATAATGTTGGTGGTTTGCCAGATTTTATGAAATTGAAAGTGGTAGAGCCGTTAAAAATGTTGTTTAAAGATGAAGTAAGGCGTGTGGGTGCCAGTATGGATGTTGGCGATGAACGTTTAGGTCGCCATCCTTTTCCCGGGCCTGGATTGGCTATTCGTATTTTAGGGGATATTACAAGGGAAAAAGTCGCCATCTTGCAGGAAGTAGATCATATTTTTATTCAAGGGCTCAGAGATTGGGGATTATATGATAAAGTTTGGCAGGCCGGTGCCATGCTTTTGCCCGTAAATAGTGTAGGGGTAATGGGCGACGAACGTACATACGAAAAATGCGTAGCTTTAAGGGCTGTAGAAAGTACCGACGGTATGACGGCAGATTGGGTAAATCTACCATATGAGTTTTTGCAAAAAACATCAAATGATATAATCAATAAAGTCCCTGGAGTAAATCGTGTCGTATATGATATAAGTTCAAAACCTCCGGCAACCATAGAATGGGAATAAATGAAAAAAAGTTTTAAAATACTCTTTGCAACCGCAGTAATTTGTCTTCTGGCGAATACCCGTGTTTTAGCACAACAATTTACGACTCATGCTGTTAAGAAAGGTGAAACTTTAGAGAGCGTTGCTGCAAAATATGGCGTTTCTCCTCAAAGTATTCTCAAGTATAACAAGGAGATAAAAGTAGCGGACAGGCTTAGGGAAAACACTATTTTAGTAGTTCCGGAAGTTAAGGCGACCAACGCTCCCTTAAATTCAGGGGTACAGAATTTGATTAAGGATGTGATGCAGGATTCGGTTCGTCAACGCGAACCTATTGGATTCCTCACCCATAATGTTAGAAAAAAGGAAACCCTATACGGAATTTCTAAACGGTACGGGGTAACCGAGGAAGAAATAAAAAAGTATAATAAAGAGCTCTATGCTTCTGAGCTTAAAAAGAAAATGGAAATCCGTATCCCAAAATATGCAAAAGCAGCAGAAAAGGAAAATTCAATTGATCCGGATGCTTATGAAAAATATACGGTAGCACCCATGGAAACAAGATGGAGTATTGCACACAAATACGGTATTACCATCGATAGTATGCTGGTTCTTAACCCTGCGCTTTCTCAAAACACAAATTATTTGGCTGAGGGCTATGAACTTTTAATGCCCAAAATAGCCGGGAGTACCGTTGGCGACCAAAAGACCCAATTGTTTACGTCGTATACCATACCGCCAAAAATGAACTTTTATCAATTGGAGAAAAAATTTGGCGTAAAATCTGACGAACTTGTACGTTTAAATCCGGAAATTACCGAAAGGGGCGGACTAAAAGAGGGAATGGTAATACGCATTCCGGAACGTAAATTGGATCCTGGTGTTATTAATACGGACAACTATATTTTCTATGTAGTAAAACCGAAACAGAACGAATTTCGGTTATCCCGAATGTTTGGGATGTCTTGGGCAGATCTGGTACAGTTAAATCCTGCATTAAAAGATGGGGTAAAGGCAGGAATGATTTTAAAACTGCCCAAAGATCAAGTGGGTAATTTTGAGGTTAAAAATGCGCTCATTTTAGATAAGGTAAACCTTTTGGATAGTATAAACAGACAGAATAGGCCAAAAGTGATGTTTCTCTTGCCCTTTCGTTTGGACAAGCTAAACCTAAGCGATACGGAAACCGTTACTTGGACCATAGAGAACAGAAATAGCCTTAAATATAGTCTTGGATTATATTCCGGTGCCTTGGTTGCTTTGGATTCAATGGCATCGCTGGGGGTCTCTGTAGATGTAAAAACCTTTGATAACCAATTAAGCCTTGAGCGAACAAAAGCAATACTCACTAATGAAAGGCTTATGGGCTATAATGCAATCTTTGGCCCCTTGGATGAGGACTCCCTTAATGAGGTTGCGGTGAGGGCATCTGGTTCTAACGTCCCCGTGGTGGTTCCTGTTACTGTAAAAAATAATCTTAGTCTTAATAATGTATTTTTCTCACATACAGCAGATGATTTGCTGCGAAAGCACATGATCGCCTACGTAAAGGGAAATTATAAGGACGAGAACATCATTATAATAGCCGATGATAAAAGCAAAGGTTCCCAAGAGTTGCTGGTACAAAATTTCCCTTCTGCAAAAGTGGTCAAGGTCAAGGAAGAGGAAAAAAATATTGGGGTGAACCGCGAAAAGTTAGGGACCTTATTAAGTCGAACCAAGAACAATTGGGTCTTTGTAGAATCCGATAATTTTAAATTGATATCTAGTGTAGTGTCAATTTTAAATTCTTTTAATAATACAACGTTGGATCCCGAAAATGCAACCAACAAAATTAAGCTTAGAATGTTTACAACGAACCACAATAGCGCTTTTGATAATGATGTAATCTCTAGTACGCACTTGTCCAATCTTAATTTCACCTATCCTTCTGTATATAGAGAGGCCGGTAACAGTTCTTTTACAGCTATGTACAAGAAGAAATTTGGTGAAGAACCAGATAAATACGCTGTACGCGGTTTTGATGTTACGTATGATGTGCTATTAAAACTTGCCTATAAAAATAGCCTTTTGGATGTGACGAAGATGATTGGCTCTACCGAATATATTGGGAACAAGTTCGATTATACCAAGGATGCTACCTCTGGTTATTTTAATCAAGCCTCCTATATTATGGCCTACGATAACATGCAAATAAAGCAACTGGAATAGTATGACCTCAAAGGTAACCTACATCGGGGATTTAAGGACTACTTGTGTACATGTAAAATCTGGCCAGACTTTTATTACCGACGCTCCAACGGACAATAACGGTCTGGGCGAAGCTTTTTCCCCGACGGATACCGTGGCCACAGGTTTGGCAAGTTGTATGCTTACCATGATGGGAATAAAGGCAACTACCTTGGACATTGACCTTGCCAATGCTACTGCTGCGGTCACTAAACATATGGCATCCGCTCCAAGACGGATTTCTAAAATAGAAATTGAATTATACCTTCCTGGCCAAATTTCTGAAAAGAATCGAAAGATTTTGGTGCATACGGCAAATACCTGTCCCGTTCACTATAGTTTGCACCCGGATATAGAAAAGGTAATTACGTTTCATTGGGACTTGTAAAATACTTTATGGTTATTTTTATGCTTGTTCTGTTGGGTTTACCATCCATACAAGACAATGAAACTATCTCTTGGCATTCAGATAAACGTCTTTCTTGGGATGATTTTAAGGGAAATGTACCATCAAAGGCCAACGCTGCTGCAATTACGACGAGCGGAATTACGTATAACTTTTCTACTTCGGGCACTAAGGATAATTTACAGGTTGACTTTAAGGTAGATACTTTTTTTTATCCCACAAAATCATGGTATCAACCTGAATTGTGTGATGAAGGTATTTTGAGTCACGAACAGCTGCATTTTGATATCTCCGAGCTCTACGCAAGAAAGATGAAAAGACGTTTGGCGGATGAAATGTTTAACTACGAAACCGTAAAAGCAAAAGTAAAATCCATTTATCGGGAAATAAATGAAGAGTTGGACAGCTTTCAAAAACTATATGACCAAGAAACCAACTTTTCACGAGATATCGCAAAACAGGAAGAATGGATAGTGAAAATTGCAAAAGCCTTGGACGAGTAGTAGTGGTGCATGACATCTACTAAATCATCAGTATTGATTTTTTGGCTATTCATCAATTTCGGATACCAGTCAATCTCTTTAGCGTATTCTTTAGATCCTATTTCCTTCCTAAGTTTTCTTTTTTTTAACTATTGATAAGAAGTATCGGTATAAAGAAAACGGGCAAAAATGTCATAAAATCTACCTCATTTGGTACGCTTCCATAAACAAAGACCACAACCATAACCAGCACTAGTCCGCCTAATGCCGAGGTACCCTTTGTTAGTTTTTTTCCTCAGCTTTTAAATCGTCAGTACTTTTTATTTATTTTTTTATGATCCCCCATACAAAATCCCCCTTGTGAGGCTAAGGGACTTTTATACATCACAAATGGTTACCCCTTGTTTTAGCGCATCTATTTTATCTGCCCAAGTAGGAATGAATTCCTGTGCTACGTGACCTTTGTATCCGGTTTCCAAGATGGCCTTCATTATAGCAGGATAGTATAGTTCCTGTGTTTCGTCTATTTCGTTACGGCCTGGGTTGCCACCGGTATGGTAGTGACCTATATAAGGGTGGAATTCCTTTATATTTCTAATAATATCACCCTCCATAATCTGCATGTGATAAATATCGTAGAGCAGTTTAAAGTTTTGAGAACCAACGGCTTCGCAAAGTGCTGCGCCCCAAGATGTATGGTCGCACATGTAATCTTTGTGGTCTACTTTACTATTTAGGAGTTCCATTTGTATGACCACGCCATGTTTTTCGGCCAAAGGCATGATCTGCTTTAATCCTTTAGCACAGTGCGCCAATCCTGTGGTGTCTTCCATTCCTCGCCTATTACCACTAAAACAGATCAGATTGGTGTAGCCTGCTTCTGCTACCAAGGGAATAACACGTTCATAATCGGCTATAAGTTCTTCATGGAGTTTGGGGTCGTTCCATCCTTCCTCAATTCCCTTGCCTGCTCCCCAGCACATAGAGGCATGGATTTTATACTTTTTTAGCAGCGGAAAATCTTCCGGGCCCACCAAGTCTATCGCCTTAATGTCCAATTCATTCAAGTGCTTTAAAAAGTCCTCAAATTCAATACTGTTATAGCACCAATAGCAGACACTGTGGTTTATATTGTGTTTTAATTTTACGATATTGGTAATGTGCTGTTCTTTGGCATGTAAGGCATTTGTGGCCAAGATGCCAACTGTTGCAGCGGTAGATGTCCCTAAAAATTTACGTCTTTGCATTAGGTCGGTTTTTTAAAATCAGTCCTAAATATAATTTTTTTAGATTTATAAAATGGAATTGAAACCGGATAAACGAGCTTTAATTGAGTTGGCGCATTATAAAATGCCTTTTGGTAAGTATAAGGGTTGGTATTTGATAGATTTGCCAGAGCCTTATTTAATATGGTTTAGGCAACAGGGCTTCCCAACGGGTAAACTGGGGGAAATGCTGCGATCTGTATTGGAAATCAAGATAAATGAACTGGAATCCCTTGTTAAGAAGATTCAGAAAGATTTTCCCAAAGAAACCAAGTAAGTTCTAATGGCAATTAGTAACTTTGTGTCCCGTAATACAGAAATCAAACATGTCACAGACAAAATACATCTTCGTTACGGGAGGAGTTACTTCATCTCTTGGAAAAGGAATCATTGCAGCTTCTTTAGCGAAATTATTGCAGGCTCGCGGATACAGAACTACAATTCAAAAATTAGACCCTTATATTAACGTAGATCCTGGCACATTAAATCCCTACGAACATGGAGAATGTTATGTTACCGATGATGGCGCGGAAACCGATTTGGACCTCGGCCATTATGAGCGCTTTTTAAATGTACGTACGTCGCAGGCAAATAACGTAACTACCGGCAGAATTTACCAAAGCGTTATAGAGAAAGAACGACGTGGTGAGTTTCTAGGAAAAACCGTTCAGGTAGTGCCCCACATTACAAACGAGATTAAGGAACGCGTACAGCTTCTGGGCAATAGTGGCGATTATGATATTGTAATTACTGAAATTGGTGGAACTGTTGGCGATATTGAATCCTTGCCCTATATAGAAGCTGTTCGGCAGATGCTTTGGGAAATGGGCGATAACAACGCTATTGTTATCCATTTAACATTGGTGCCATATCTGGCAGCTGCTGGCGAATTAAAAACAAAACCTACACAACACTCTGTAAAAACCTTGATGGAAAGTGGAATTAAGGCCGATATTTTGGTATGTCGCACAGAACATCATATTTCAGATGAGATCAAGGATAAATTGGCACTTTTTTGTAATGTAAAACGAGAAGCTGTCATACAGAGTATCGATGCATCTACTATTTATGATGTACCTATTTTAATGCAAGCGGAGGGCTTGGATACCGTTACCTTAAAAAAATTGAACCTCCCAGATGAAATTGAACCGGACCTTGACCATTGGAAAGCGTTTTTGCAACGTCATAAAAATCCAAAGGATGAGGTTACGATCGGTTTAATTGGGAAGTACGTTGAATTACAGGACTCCTATAAATCTATTTTGGAGTCGTTTATACATGCCGGTGCAAGTAACGAGGTCAAGGTAAAGGTGCAATCTATACATTCGGAATACATTAATGACCAGAACTATCAAGCCAAACTTAAGGGTTTGGACGGTATATTGGTGGCTCCGGGTTTTGGGGAGCGCGGTATAGAAGGCAAGATTCAGGCTATAAAATTTGCGAGGGAATCCGGGATTCCGTTCCTAGGCATATGCCTAGGTATGCAAATGGCGGTCATAGAATATGCCAGAAATGTTTTGGGACTTACAGATGCGGGCTCTACTGAAATGGATCCGAACACCAGCAATCCGGTTATTAGCTTAATGGAAGAACAAAAAACGGTTACCAACAAAGGCGGTACCATGCGATTGGGAGCTTGGGACTGCAAATTAATGAGGGATAGCCTGGCTCGGAAAGTGTACGGTGGAGCTGCAGAAATAAAGGAACGCCACCGCCACAGATACGAATTTAATAATAAGTATAAAGAGGCACTTGAAAATGCCGGGCTCATAGCCTCCGGTATTAATAGCACTACAAATTTAGTCGAAATTGTGGAGCTTAAGGACCATCCATGGTTCATAGGCGTGCAGTACCATCCAGAATATAAAAGCACGGTTGCTAAACCACATCCTTTATTTATAGGTTTCGTAAAGGCGGCCTTGGAACACAAAAAGGCATAAACTAGTGCCAGTATGGCATATAGTCCGTATTTGGACATATATTTGCGTTTAGAAACAAGGTTTTAAAATATAAACCTGCTTATTACCTTATTAACACGATATTTTTTTTAGATGGAAGAAAAGAAAATGGATGTAAATTCTATAATCGGTTTTGTACTGATTTTTGGAATTCTCATCTTCATGTTTTATCAAAACAGACCCACACCAGAAGAGTTAGCGGAAAAGGAAGCACAACAAGAACTGCTCGACGTTAAATCAGCTGCCGCAGAAGCAGACAACGCAACGCCCTTACAGAAAGAAACTCCGGTATTGGATGTAAACGATTCCACCGCCGTAGCCGGTTATAAGAGTCAGATTGGGGCATTTGGTTTTACAGTACCTACAGAAGGATCGACCGTTTTGGAAAACGATGTGTTGTTTTTAAGGATAAATAATAAGGGTGGTGCAGTAGTCGAGGCCAAAATGAAGCAATTTGTGACCTATGATTCTGTACCTATCTATTTGATCAAGGATGGCAACTCCTCCTTTGGTATAACGTTTTCTACATCGGACAATCGTGTACTTAACACAAAGGACCTGTTTTTTGAACCCTCCCTAACCAGTGCCAACGGTAATCAAGTCCTCTCTTTAAAGGCGAAGACATCCAATAACGAATTTCTGGAATATAGGTATGAAATGAAACCAGATGATTATTTGGTAGATTTTACCATCAGGAGCCAAGGTTTGGAACGGGTAATAAGCGAGGGGAAACCTGTTGTCCTGGATTGGGGTTTGAAAGCCATCCGACATTCAAAAAGTATCGAATATGAAAATAGATATACGCGTCTTACCTACAATCACGAAGAGGACAAAATAAGTAAACTCTCAGAAGGTAGTGATGATGAGGAGTTGGAAGAGAACATAAAATGGTTGTCTTACCGGCAACATTTTTTCAGCACTATACTGGCTGCGGATGAACCTTTTAAAAGTGGAGAGCTTACCTCCAAAAATTTAGTAGAGGAGGAAAGTAGGACCTTTGGATTTCTAAAAGAATACAGGTCTGTTCTTCCTTTGGAACTGAAGGGAGGGGTGCTTGCCAAAAACATGCAATGGTATTTTGGCCCTACGGATGTGGATGTGCTGTCCAAGTACGAAGACTTGGGGCTTGCAGACTCCATACCCTTTGGTTGGGGAATTTTTGGATGGATAAATAGGTATATTTTCACCCCGTTCTATTCCTTTTTAGGCGGAATGTTACCTGCCGGAATTGCTATTATTATAATGACGATTTTGGTACGTTTGGCCATGTCTCCCGTTACTTATAAGTCTTATTTGTCACAGGCGAAAATGAAGGTATTGAAGCCTGAGATTACCGAGTTGGGCGAGAAGTACAAAGACAACGCCATGAAAAAGCAGCAAGAAACCATGAAGTTGTACGGCAAGGCCGGGGTTAGTCCCATGAGTGGTTGTGTGCCGGCATTTCTACAAATGCCGATTTTCTATGCCCTGTTCATGTTTTTCCCCACCTCTTTTGCATTACGTCAAAAATCATTTTTGTGGGCAGACGATTTATCTTCATTTGATACCATTTATCAATTTCCAGAAGGGTTTTCTATACCTTTTTATGGGGATCACGTGAGCTTGTTCCCGATTTTGGCATCCATTGCTATTTTCTTTTATATGATGATGACCACGGGGCAGAATATGCCAACGCAACCTGGTATGCCCAATATGAAGTTCATTATGTATTTAATGCCCTTTATGATGTTGTTCTTCTTCAACAACTATGCGAGTGGATTAAGTTTGTATTATTTTGTTTCCAATATGATAACCATTGGTATTATGTTAGTGATAAAGAACTTTATTTTGGATAACGACAAAATACATGCCCAGATACAAGAGAACAAACTAAAACCCAAGAAGGAGAACAAATTTCAGCGTAAAATGCGGGAGGTAATGGAGCAGGCCGAAACACAGAAAAAGAAATAAATTTTAGAAAACCTGATAAGGTGAAACTTCTTTTCCCCATAGTTACTTGGTGAATAGTAAGCATTATTTAAAGTAAGGCGAATGCCTAATTTTCTTTTCTTGGTAAGGTTAAAGGTTTTTTACTTTTGATTCTTTAAATTGGATGAGTTCTTAACCATGTAATTCACTTTATCTGTAATTAGAATAATGGACGACAAAAATAAAAGCCGCTACAACTTGTAGCGGCTTTTGCCATTGATTAAGGTTTGGTTTGATAAGATTTGGGGTGGTAAAGATGCTCCTAAATCCTACCTAAAAAAAAATAGAGTTGTATAACAGTTGTATTTGTATGCTAACCTATCTACTTCTGTTGTTTAAGATTTTACCAACAAAAAACCCTCTCGATTTTTTGAGAGGGTTTTGCAAATTAAATCAGTTCATTTTGTGATTTCTGTATTAGTGGATGAGGTTTACAAGCGCTTGTGGATACAATACTTTGTCAATTACATGCACAATACCATTGCTTGCCGTAACATCTGCTGTGGTAACATTGGCATCCGTCCCTGATTTATCACGAATCTGAACGCCATGGCCCAAGATGGCGAAAAGGGCTTCGCTATGGTTTGCCGTGTCCAGGCGTTGGTGGTCTTCCAAATCTGTGGAGGCCACAGCAGCACCTGGTACTACATGGTAAAGAAGAACATTTCTCAACAATGCCAATTCGGCAGCGGTATTAAAATCATCCAAGCCGTGGAAACCTAAAGCTGCCAATAAATCGCTAAAAGCGGCGTTGGTAGGAGCAAAAACTGTAAATGGACCGTCTCCGCTAAGGATATCTACCAATTTGTTTTCGGTTACTCCCTCATCGGCCTTTAGCAAAGCGGCTACCAGCGAACTTAGGGCTGGAACGCTTTGTGCTGTTTCCACGATATTAGGTACGGGCGGAGTAAGGATGTCCAATACTTCCTGTGGCAATAATACTTTGTTGATGATATGAACAACTCCGTTACTAGCTTCAACATCCGCCGTAATAACCGCGGCGTTGTCTTCTGTAGCATCGGTTATATGTACTGTACCATTTTTAATACTGATACCCACGTTTTCGCCTTGGAAGGTCTCGATCATTTGTCCATCGCTCAAATCAGTTGAGAATGCGGCGGTACCTGCGACCACGTGATAGGTCAATACTTTTACCAACAGGTCTTTTTCGGCTTGTGTATCAAAATCAGCAAGACTGTTATAGTCATCCCCAAGTGCGTTCAATAACGCTACAAAAGCTGCGTTAGTTGGCGCGAATACGGTAAACGGACCGTCTCCAGAAAGTGTTCCTACCAATCCTGCATCAGCTTGTCCAAGCGCTCCGACCAATAGGCTCAGGTCATCGGTCTCCACAGCTATTTCAACTATTGTCTTTAAGCTCATCTGTGCCAGTAAATCCAACACTTCTTGTGGCAATAGTACTTTATTTATGATATGTACGACACCATTACTGGCTTTGACATCTGCGGTGGATACTGTAGCGTTAGTTCCGGTAGCATCCATAATGTGTACCATACCGTCCTTAATGTTGATGCCCACGTTTTCTCCTTGGAAGGTCTCGATCATTTGGCCATCGCTTAAATCCGTTGAGAAGGCTGCGGTTCCTGCGACCACGTGATAGGTCAATACTTTTACCAACAGGTCTTTTTCGGCTTGTGTATCAAAATCTGCAAGACTGTTATAGTCATCCCCAAGTGTGTTCAATAACGCTACAAAAGCAGCATTAGTTGGCGCGAATACGGTAAACGGACCGTCTCCAGAAAGTGTTTCTACCAATCCTGCATCAGCTTGTCCAAGCGCTCCGACCAATAGGCTAAGGTCATCTGTGGCGACGGCTAGTTCCACGATAGTTTTTAATGAAAGGCCGGCCACAAAATCGATAGCGGATTGTGGTAATAATACTTTGTCTATGGTATGTGCTACACCATTCGAAGCCATGATATCTGTTCCGGTTATGTTGGCATTCGTTTCAGAGGCATCCCCAATAACAAAACCATTTCCGGAGGCGATAACTTCTATGCTGTTGTCCGCCAATGCCGTTGGAACAGTGCCGGCAGCTAAATCGGCAGCGTTTACCTGGGCAGCTATAACATGGTATAGTAAAATATCTTTTAATAATGCAATTTCATTTGGCTCGTCAAAATCATCCAAGCTGTTGTAATCATCGCCAAGGATATCCAAAAGGGCTAAAAAGGCAGCATCCGTAGGGGCAAAAACGGTAAATGGACCTTCGGAAGATAGTGTCTCGGCCAATCCTGCTTTAATGACCGCTGCTTCAAGTACGGTCAGTGCTTCCGAAGCGACTACAACATCTACTAAAGTACCGGCGCCGTTTGTCATTTCGCCATTGTTTATTGCATCGATTATAGCTTGAGGGAGCAATACTTTATCTATGACATGTACAATGCCGTTGCTTGCTGCCACATCTGGGATTGCTACTTTCGCGGCAGGCACATCGGCTGCTTGTTTGTCCTTAATAAAAACTCCGCCTTCAAGGCTAACCGTTACGTCTTCGCCTTGTACGGTTGTAATCATCTGTCCTTCGGTCAAATCTGTAGATTTTGCGGCAATTCCACTTACTACGTGATAGGTCAATATAGTGGTAAGAATAGCTCTTTCTTCGTCCGTGTCAAAATCGGCTAGGGATTCAAAACCGTCCAAGGATTCCAATAGTGCCACAAACGCAGCATTGGTCGGTGCAAAAACGGTAAAAGGACCTTCACCGCTCAAGGTACCAACAAGATCAGTTCCTTCGGAGTTGTCGGCTGTTTGTAATGCTGCTACCAGAGAAGATAGGGCAGGTGTTCCAATCGCCGTTTCTACAATGTTCTTTTCATTCTGATTCCTGGCGGTATTGTCATCTTCGTCATTGTCACAAGACCATGCTACGAAAACAATTGCCAAAATCGCGAGTAAACTTTTAAATGATACTACTTTTTTCATACTGTGTGGGTTTTAGGTAAATGTTTAATTAATTGTTTAAAAAATCTAACAAATAATAAATTCAGGATTTCATTCTCACTACTAATTTCAACAACTTAAATGCTATTCGCTATCAAAATTATAATTTAGAACCCATATACTTATTATTTATGCGACTTCTATCACTAGATGTGAAAATTTTAAAATGGTTGCGTTTGTTTATTTATATTTCACAAAAGTTTAACAAAATGGAAATACTAAAATGGCTTAGGCATGTCTTAGAGAAAAAAAATAAAGGTTAAGCCCAATTAACCTATGAGGTAGCTCATACAAAATGGAAAGGAATTACCGTTGTCGGTGGATTTTTAGTGCTGAAATGAATACGAACTCTTCTTGTATATCACAAAGGTCTACTTGCCTGTATATGGGAGACTAAATTTTAGTCCGGTTTTTAATCTTTAGCACTTTGGTCTATAGGTTTAGATTTAATGTTGAGTGAAAATAACATAGACCATACATCAAGAATTCGCACCAAATTAATTTTTTGAAGTCTATAATGTTAAGCAGATCAAGATTACTATTTGTGTTAAAATGAGTTTTGGAATTTCGTGATATTTTTTAGTCTTTTCCTGCGCGTTGATCTGTTGAACATTTTTTACGTATACCCATAAAAAAAAGCCGCTGTTTCAGCGGCTTTTAAATTCGATTTAGGATGGAACCAATATTAGTTGGTAGTATCTGGAATCATTACTTTATTTATAGCGTGTATAACGCCGTTACCTGCCTGGACATCTACTGCGATAATACCAATATCCATAACTCCTGAACCGTCGGTAATGGTTACAGAATCATCTTCGGCAATACTAAATGTTAAGGTGTCTCCTTCCAATGTCGCCGGAGAAACCAGTCCATTGGACAAATCTCCTGATACTATATTGGCACCTCCAATGACGTGATGCAATAATACTTGTGTCAGTAACGCTTCTTCCGGAACGGCTGCCAATGCTGCAAATGCGGCATTTGTTGGCGCGAATACGGTAAAAGGAGCTGGGTCCGTGCCGTTTGGAGTACTCAATACCGATGCAAAATCAGTACCTGGAGTCAACTCAGTTAGGGCTGTTAAAAGCGTAGAGAAGTTAGGGTCGGCCGCAGCAAAAGTTACTATTGTTGGAATATCGATTACTTCACTCACAGCATGCACTACACCATTCGTAGCTACGATATCGAAATTACCCGCAACAACACCACCTGACCCATTAAATGTTACACCGTCATCAGTATTAATGTATAAACTTAACTTATCACCATCAGCATTTTCGGCTGCTGTGTTAATGTAGGAATTGGTTAAATCTGCAGAGAAGGCAGCTGCACCGACAACCACATGGTTAGATAATATATTGGCTATTTGGTTTCCATTTGGATTCTGAAAAGCTTCAAAAGCACTGTTGATTGGAGCAAATACGGTAAACGTTTCGTCCCCGTTGGACAACAAGTCTGTGAACGCGGTATTTCCACCCGCGGTTAATGCACCAACTAAAGATGTTAAAGCGCCGTTTGCCAAAGCATGGTCAACAATATTGGGTAATCCAATAACAGCATCAACAACATGAACAACACCGTTAGAGGCTTTAATGTCAGCTAAATCCAGATTAACACTTGAAACACCATTTAAACGTACCCCGTCTGTTAGGTCAACGAACATGCTTAAGTTCTTGCCGTCAACACCGGCGGTAGAAGAAGTAGAAACATATCCTGTGCTCAAGTCTGTTGAGAAATTGGCTCCCGCAACTACGTGGTTCAGTAATACCTGCGTTAAAACGTCGGTAGGTACCGCTGCTAAATCCGCAAAATCATTTGCTGCCAAAAATGCTTCAAAAGCCTCGTTTGTTGGGGCAAATACGGTGAAAGGACCATTACCGGCCAATACCGTTGGCAAGTCACCATCGGCAGCTACCAATGCTGCGACTAAATTACTTAGCGCAGGCGTAGCAATGGCCAAATCCGTTATAGAGCTCAATAAAACTCCCTCCAATGCATCAATTGCGGCTTGGGGTAACAATACTCTATCTATAATATGAACTACACCATTTACTGCAGTTGCGTCTGCTGTTGTTACATTGGCTTTTTTACCTTCAGCATCTACAAACCCCGCACCTCCTTCTAAATTAACGGTCACGGTTTCGCCTTGAAGGGTGGTAATATTTTGACCATTGGTTAACTGACCCGAAGTAACTGCTGCTCCAGAGGCCACATGGTATTTCAAGATTGTCGCCAACAGGTCTTGCAACTGTTGCGTGGAAAAGTCGTCCAAGGAATCAAAACCGTCTAACCTCCCTAATAGTGCTGCAAAGGCATCGTTAGACGGAGCTAGGACTGTAAAAGTCCCCGTTTCATCATTTAAGGCTGTGATAAGGTCGTTATTTGAGCTTTCGTCGGCCTTGGCCAATGCCGCTACCAAATTACTTAGAGAGGGAGTGTTTTGTGCCAATCCTACGATGGTGCTTCCTTCCGGCATGGTCATTGGTGGCTTGTTGTCGTCATCATTGTCACAGGACACTGCAAAAATTAGAACAAACGCTAGCAACGAGGGCTTTAAAAATTTTAATAAGTCTTTCATTGTTTTTTTGTTTTTAAGATTAAATTGTTTATTAATTGTTGTAAAAGTATAAACAGATTGTTTGAAAATATTTAAAGAATTTGTTAAAGTTTAGTACTTCATTTGCACTGCAATAAGTACTATGCAGGTTTAAAACTTTTAAATTTCGTCTACGGTTCTATACCTTGTTACATCATGGAGATGTTGGAATTTCCAAATGGTTGCGTTTGTTTATCTTTTTTTAATAAAAGTTTAACACAAACTAATGATTAATATGAAGTTCGGTTATCATTCAGTTTCCTTATTAATCAACGGATACCTTCGTGTGTAGAAAAAATTTAGTGTTATCATTCAGCTATCGCCACAATGGACAGTGAACTTTGGCTGGCCAAAGCATAGGTGTAATTTTGTACTTTTGTAGCGATAAATGAGTATATGAAAAAGGTAGTACTAGGATTATCGGGAGGTGTAGATTCCAGCGTAGCGGCATACTTACTAAAGGAACAAGGTTACGAGGTCATCGGTCTTTTTATGAAGAACTGGCATGACGATTCCGTAACTATTTCTGAGGAATGTCCATGGTTAGAGGACAGTAATGACGCGCTTATCGTAGCAGAAAGGTTAGGTATTCCTTTTCAAACAGTGGATTTAAGCGTGGAATATAAGGAGCGTATCGTAGATTATATGTTTCGGGAATATGAAATGGGGCGGACGCCAAACCCAGATGTCCTTTGCAACCGTGAAATTAAGTTCGATGTATTTTTAAAAATTGCCATGCAATTGGGTGCAGATTTTGTAGCTACTGGACATTATTGTCGTAAAGATATCATAACCAATGCCGACAGAAGTGAAACTTATCAACTTTTGGCTGGGAAGGACCCGAATAAGGATCAATCTTATTTTTTATGTCAACTGTCCCAAGAACAATTATCAAAAACCTTGTTTCCTATAGGGGAGTTGACCAAGCCTGAGGTTCGGGAAATTGCCGCTAAGATGAATTTGGTTACGGCAGATAAGAAAGATTCCCAAGGCCTATGTTTTATTGGAAAGGTCCGCCTTCCAGATTTTTTACAGCAACAGTTAAAACCCAAAACAGGTAAAATTGTTCAAGTACCCCCTACGGTTGCGGCATACAATCGTGAGATACCTACTTTTTCCAATAGGGCCCAAGAATTAGCATTTTATGCGGAAAAGGCGGAATATCATATTGCGGATGGACGTGTAGTGGGTGAGCACCAAGGCGCACATTATTTTACCAAAGGGCAACGGAAGGGACTACACGTTGGGGGAACCAAGGAACCCTTGTTCGTCATAGAGACCGATGTCAATGAAAATGTCATCTATACTGGCGAAGGAAAAGCACACCCTGGGCTATATAGGCGAACTTTGTACGTTAAGGATGAAGAACTGCATTGGGTGCGGCCAGATTTGAGCTTGGAAACAAATGGGGAAATCCATGTGCTGGCACGTATACGATACCGGCAAGAGTTGCAAAAAGCTTCGCTATATAAAGTAGAAGGAGGCATGTATGTCGATTTTGAGGTGGCGCAGTCCGCTATTCAGGAAGGGCAGTTCGTTGCCTGGTATTTGGCTGACGAATTGATAGGTTCCGGCGTTATTTCTTAATAGGGATTGATTTTAAAAAACTTAAACCATGAACCAATGCGCAATAGAATAACCGAACTCTTTGATATTGAGTACCCAATCATACAAGCCGGGATGATATGGGCCAGCGGCTGGCGATTGGCATCCGCGGTTTCCAATGCAGGTGGTTTGGGGATTATTGGTGCCGGAAGTATGTATCCCGATGTACTTAGGGAGCACATTCAGAAATGCAAACAAGCTACCGACAAGCCTTTTGCAGTTAACGTTCCTATGTTGTATCCGGATATTGACAAATTGATGGAAATTATTGTAAATCAAGGGGTTAAAATTGTATTTACATCCGCTGGAAATCCAAGAACATGGACTTCATACCTCAAAGAAAACGGAATTATAGTGGTACATGTCGTCAGTAGTGTAGCCTTTGCGTTAAAGGCCGAAGCGGCCGGTGTAGATGCTATAGTGGCCGAAGGTTTTGAGGCAGGAGGCCACAACGGAAGGGACGAAACCACTACTTTGGTGCTTATTCCCTCTGTTAAGGAACAACTAAAAATCCCATTGATTGCCGCAGGGGGAATCGGTACGGGCGAAGCTATGCTTGCCGCAATGGTCCTTGGTGCGGACGCTGTTCAGATAGGAAGCAGGTTCGTGGCAAGTACCGAAGCTTCGTCCCATATACTTTTTAAGGAAAAAGTCGTAGCGGCCAAGGAAGGGGATACGCAGTTGACCTTAAAAGAATTGGCTCCTGTGCGCCTGTTAAAGAATAAATTTTACGATGACGTACAAAGTGCCTATGCCAATGGATATACACCCGAACAGCTTAAACAATTGCTAGGTCGAGCCAGAGCCAAAAAAGGTATGTTCGAAGGCGACTTGGAGGAGGGCGAACTGGAAATAGGTCAGGTTTCGGCTTTGATTCATACCATAAAACCCGCAGCGGAAATTGTTGTGGAACTTATGGCCGACTTTAAAAAGGCCGTTGATCGGGTTGGGGATTTGTGGCGGTAATGACTTAGGGATCTCACACTATCGCTTTAGTATATTTCCATGTGATTTTGGCTGCCTCTTACTTTTTAAGAAAATTTTTAGCGTTTTAAAGTTTGTTTGCAAAGTACCATCGTTTATCGATTCGGTATAGGGTTTGGTTTCTTTTATATTTTAGGAATGATAAAATACTTTTGTGTGTTAACCTGCATAATAATACTTGTCTCCACTTTATTCTATTAATTTGAAAGAAAATAGAGGTCTGAAAAACCGAAATAATTCCCATCATTCCAAAATACTTAAATAAAATTCTGGTTTAAGGTTAGCCACTTAGTACATTAGCTACAAAACGTTGTATCCACACTTTAACAGCTGGTCGATTCCTATCGTTATCTCACTAAAATTTTATTCTTGCTGTCCATAGTTAAGGCAATTTCGAGAACTAAGCAAACAGGAGCAGTCAGCAACTACCTACAACCCACTGCCAAATACTAATTTCTCATCGTGCCCCATACTTGGTACTACCCACTCATTAGTTTCAACTTCTCCTATTAAACCCCTTCTTTTTTCAAACTTCCCAGATACTCAACTAAGTCCCTGAGCTCTCTTTTGGAAATCATACGACCCATGGCAGGCATAGAGGAAACGGAGTTTTCCCTTTTCGCAATGCGGCGCAACGGTACTTCTATAGGTTCTGCTTCTGCGGTGCGCAGGTACATTTCGGTTTCGTTTTCCTCTAGCAATATACCATTTACAACTTGTCCGTCTGTCAGGGTCAGGGTTACGGATCCGTACCCAGGCGCCAGTCTGGCACTTGGTTCAATTAAGGATTCCAAAATTTGTTCCCTTGTGAGTACATTTGCAATGTTGTCCAAGGCAGGGCCAACTTCTCCGCCAGCTCCGTTAACGGCATGGCAACGCACGCACTGTGCCGTTGGATTGTTGGTAAACACACCACGACCATCCCACCAGTTTCCCCCGTACAAGGTTTCTGCATAGGATTCCGATGTATATGCACCTTTTTTCAGATTACCTAATTCTGCGATTAAGCCTTCGTTTTTAGTAGCTTCCACTGCTTCCATTAAGTCGAGGATAACACTTTGGGATAGCTCACTTTTGCTAGCTTTTTGAATGAGACTGCTTAGTATAGCACTACTTTTTTCTTCCGAGAGGTCTCCCAATACCCCGAGCATCCGCTGCTGTTCCCTTGTAGAACCGTTTTTGAAAATGGGATCTACAATGCTGGGCAATTTTTCTTTTGGAAGGTCTAATTTACTTAAGAGGCCTACGGCCGCACTACGCACCTCTGCGCTCGAATCCTTCATTCCGGCGGCCATGGCATTTTCCATGTCTGTAAACCCTAGGCTTCCCAAGGTATTAAGTATGGCGGATCTAACTTTTGCCTCTTTGCTCGACTTAAAAATGGTGAACAACTGGTTATTATAGGTATTCAGGTTTAGCGCACTTAAGGTTTTTGAAATTCCTATCTGTATTTCGGGGTCTTGGGATTCCAAAAATCGTGGAATATCCTTTTCAATTTTTTGTTTTAGTAGCATTGGATCCCGATTTATTTCGCCCCGGTATCTGCCGTCTACCCGATCTAGCACAGAGGGTTGGCTCCATGTACCTAGGGTCGCCAAAGCTTCTCCTCGCAAATTGCTGGATACGTTTTCCCGTTTTGCAAAATTGATGAGGTATTCCATTTCTTTATCCGTACCTACCCTCAAAGCGGCATTGATCGATCTTCTCAGCAACGGCTCCGATGTAAAGCGTTCATCGTTCAGGGTAGCGGCCAAATAGGGTAAAGCGGCCTGTATAGACCAATCGTCGTTTATGGCCCTTGCGGCTTCTGTAACAATATATTCGTCGGCGTCAAAAAGGAATTTCGCTATCTCCGGATGTTGTAGTTTCCTTAATACCAATACCGCCGCCAATCGCAGGCTTTTATTGTCGCTTTTAGAAAGGTCCAGCATGGGTTGCGCTTCGCCAATACGGGCCAAGGCCAGGACTGCAGCGTGTCTCAAGTATAGGTCCTTGTCATTGTTTGTGACGATCATATCCAATAATGGTTGTACGGCACGCTGTTCTTTTAACCTTCCTAGTGCCTGTGCTGCAAAAAATTTGACTCTTTCATTTTCATGTTTTAGCAGGGCTATCATGGTGTCTTCCGCACCTTTGTATTTAACATCTCCCAGTATTTTTAGCGCCTGCGCTATGATTTCGGAGTCCTGGTCATCCAAAAGATTTATTAAGGGTTCCGCTTTTTCGCTGTCGCTTTCGGCAATTTGCCCGATTCCCCAAATAGCATGTATTCTGGCCAGTTGATCTGTTTGCTCCTTAATTACATTCTTTAGCGCCCTATAGCCCAAAAAGGTTCTCTTGGCCAACTCAAATTGCGCTTTTTTACGAATACGCATATCACCATATCCCAGAAGGCTTACTAAATTCGCGGTATTGTCATCCTCGTAGTTGTGGATCATCAACTTTTCTGTTTCTTTCCGTTGTGCCGCCAGATCGTTTTCGGCATCTGAAACATCTAGCTTCCAAATCCTGCCATAGTTCTTGGTATTCCATCCGTTTATCCAATCTGCCAAATACAGTGCGCCATCCGGTCCAAATTCAATACCTGTGGGAAGTACACCATTTAAAATACTGGTATCCGTGTTCAACTCAAAAGAGGCTCCTTTGGGTTTTAGGTCAAAGGCCCAGATATTGGAGCGACTTGGATCTCCGGCAAACTCTACCAAGAAAAATTTATCCATCCATTTGGAACCCAGGGCCGTTCCGGGGTTATAGACCATGCCTGTTGGGCCATTGTGGAAATTTTGGATCGGAGGAATAATATATGCCGCTTGGCCCTCCCATCTGGGTTTAAAGAGTTGTTCATCCATCCAAACATTATACCCATTGTTCTTTTCATCGGTATATTTACCATATTGCCAATTAGACCGCCACCCAGCATCGGAGCCTTCAACAATATGTACCAAACGTTCGCTTTCTCCTGCGTGGTCCCCATCATTGTCCGAAGAAATTATGTTTCCATAGGCATCAAAAACAAACTCGTGCGTATTTCTGAGTCCGTGCGCAAAAACCTCAAAATTGCTACCATCGGGGTTACTTCTTACGATTACGCCTTGGTTGGGATATTTATGGTTTTCGCCATTTTGATCGGTAAGGTTCATGCCAATGTCCCCTATGCCCCAGTATATTTTCCCGTCCGGTCCTTCTATAGCCCCGGACATACCATGCCCTCCAAAACCAATATGAACGGCAAAACCATGGGCGATACTCGTTTTATCGTCCAGAATGAGGTCGTCGTTGGAATCCTTTAAGCGGTACATATCCGGACCAATACCTACAAATATATCTTCATCACGCACCAAAAGAGCTCCGGCCACGTCGTTGATTTCGTCATTGAAGTCATTTAGAATACGGGTAGAAACATCGGCAAGTCCATCTTTGTCAGAATCCTGTAACATCCACACTTCATCTTTTTCAACGGTAAGGTCGCGCCAGTCGTGTATAGAGTCGTTGTTGAGGTCTTTAAGCCAATTATTTTCAGCGCTACGTTCCGTGGCAAAGGTCTTTCTTAAAAATGCCCGCCTGTCTTCAACGGATTGTAGCGCAATGGAAGGGGTCATCCAATCCCTATATCCCCTGATATCAAATTCAGAATTCTTTTGTCGGTTCGTCCGTGTTACGTAGATATTTCCGTAGTTATCAATATCCATTGCAATAGGATCAGGTGCCAAGGAGTCGGTGGCCCAAAGGCTGAGTTCCAATCCGTCCGCAACCACGGCCGAGATACTTTTTCTGATCGCCGCCGTTCTTTCCTTCAGTTGGGTAGTATCTTCAAATACCGTTAAAGGCGTTTCTTTAGGTTTTTTTTCATTGCAGGAGAAAAATGAAATTAGCCCGGTAAGGGTAACTATGGAAAACAAAATACGTTGTCTTAGGAACATGTAAGATTGGATTAAGTTACTAAAAATAGCTATTATCAATTAAATGGCAGAACTTAAAATATAGAAAGTGTCGCATGATTATAATTTTAACAAATTGGAACTTAATAGTATATTTGAATAAAATGAATACGATCATGAAAAATACCGCTTTTATCTATTTGTCGCTTTTCACTACAGTAGTACTTATGAACATTGGAGCGTTGCATGCCCAAGTGGCCGACCCATTGGAGGGTACCTGGAACCTCACTGTTTCCCAAGGCGATAAAGAACTACCTTCTTGGCTCGAAATCAGCCATTCCGGTAACAGTACTTTAATCGGCAGATTTACTTTTGCTACGGGCAGTGCACGACCTATAGCCGAGGTGCAAAAATTCGATGATGTGTTCTATTTTTCTATTCCACCGCAATGGGAGGAAGGTGCTTCGAATATGGAATTTAGTGGAAAAAAGGAAGGGGAGCGTTTGAAAGGTACCATGATCTACACCAATGGAAAGACATATGAGTGGACGGCAACAAGGGCGCCTAAATTACCTGTAACGGACAATCCCAAGTGGGGAAAGACCCAAAAATTGTTTAACGGTAAGAATTTAGACGGATGGAAAGCCGAAGGTGAAAACCAATGGACAGTAAAAAACGGGATTTTAACAAGTGAGAAGTCTGGTGTGAATTTAATAACAGAGGAAAAATTTACAGATTTTAAATTGCGCGTAGAATTTAGATATCCGGAAGGTAGCAACAGCGGGCTATATCTTAGAGGGCGATACGAGGTGCAAATAGCGGATAACAAGGGTATGGAACCTTCCTCTATTTTGTTCGGAGGCATTTACGGGCTACTTACGCCTAACGAAATGGTGGCAAAAGCAGCGGGGGAGTGGCAAACTTATGATATTACACTTATTGGGAGGAGGGTTACCATAGTTGCCAACGGGAAAACTATAATTTCTGAACAGAATATCGCCGGAATGACCGGTGGTGCGCTGGATAACGATGAAGCAGCTCCGGGTCCTATAATGATACAGGGAGATCATGGCCCCGTGGAATTTCGGGTTTTGGAGATTACCCCGATAATGAAGTAATAGTAGCGTTAATTCTAATTTCGAAAGTGTATCTAATCGAGTGTATGCTCAATTATCCTGAAGTTCAGTAGATAAAGCTTGATAACTCGTTTTAGGTAACTACTCAACCTCGGCGAGAAGTCCCCTTGTTGTGCCCTTAACAAAGGGAGCTATATTTTTGCCCTCTTTTCTTTATAATCCCCATATAGCTATCGGGAGGAGAAAAGAGGGCAGAAATTGTTGGTAATTACTGAATAGACATAGTTGCTAAAAATAATCAGTCTTCCTTAGCAAGAATCCTGGCCACAACGGCCAACCCTTTTTCTTTCTCGTCTTGGTTCACATGAAGTTCCACATTGCCCAACATAGAAGAAGCAAAACCGGCCAGCCTAGCAGACTCACCTTCATCCTTACAGATAGGGGAAATACCGGCTTCCAATAACTCTAATTCTATACGTTTCCCTATTATGGCGTTACCACTGTATATTTTTATATAGTCCGATTCCATTGTGATGCTTTTTAATTTAGTTGAGTCTTTATGTCCATCAGGAAATTATTGAATTCCTTTAGGGTGTTGCTCAAGACCGATATTTGTTCCTGAGCTTCGTTCCAGTCTTTTTGCTCTATGGCTTCCCGCACACCTGGAAGGGTCTTTACCCCGTAACCGGTATAGAATCCGGGTGCATAGATCTGGTGTTTGTACCAAGATCTTCTGGGGAGTCCGTTTTCGGAGGTAAGCATACGTTCTGCGGCTATCAATTTCTGGTTTACGGTTTTCTGATTGGCTTTTGAACTTTTGACGCCATCTTGCAACGCCAATTGGTCTATAGTCCTCTTTAATTCCGTAAGTTGATTCTGCACCGGAGAAAAATTGAGGTACGGAACTTCCTTTTTCTTGACCGGTTTAAGGAAAGGCTCCCTAGGGTCTGAGGCGAGTACAAATGCATTTTTTTCAACCAAGGCATTATGTTTTTCTACTGCCTTCCGCATCTGGTCCGTTTCGTTGGTGATCTCGTTCCAATAGCCGTCAACCGTAGTGTACCATTCCTTAAAATCGAACGGAAGCACCTCTGCATTTGCCAAGCGAAGCGTAATTCTACCAGCCGTATTCGCTAAAGCAACGCCATAGGCAAACTCTGGATCTTTAAAGCGTTTGTAGTGCGGGTAGGTGTCATAAATGGTGTGGTATTCGCCACCTCCATTTTCGCCGCCAAATCCCAAATTTAAGGAGGCAATACCCGCGTGTTGTATAAACGGGGTATAGTCCGAACCTGAGCCAAGGGCATACAATTTGAAGCTGTCATCCCCACCGTTTACCAGTTGTGCCGCTATCTTACGTTCTTTTACGGACACGCCTGTTTGTGGGTCCTTAACGATTTCCGCTACTTCGGTGACCATTGCCTGAAGGGAGTGGGAGCCTCCTGCACTTAAAAATCCGCGACCATTCCCGTCGGTATTAATATATGCGATTACTTTTTGTTGCAGCTCTGTTTTGTGGTCTTCTACCCATTCTGTAGAACCTATTAAACCCGGTTCTTCTGCATCCCATGCACAATATACCAAGGTACGCTTTGGTTTTTGACCTTTTTTGGCCAATTCGCCAATAGCCCTGGCTTCCTCCATTAAGGCCACCATACCGCTAATGGGATCGTTTGCCCCGTGTACCCAGGCATCGTGATGGTTTCCGCGCATCACCCATTCGTCCGGGAAGTCCGTTCCTTTTAGTGTTGCAATGACGTTGTGTGCGGGAACTAATTTCCAATCAAAGGCCAATTTTAATCTCACTTTTGCCGGACCTGGACCAATATGGTAGGTAATGGGCAATCCGCCGCGCCAGGAGGCTGGTGCTACTGGACCTTCCAGTGCTGCCAATAAAGGTTGCGCATCCTCATAGGAAATGGGAAGCACAGGGATTTTTGTTATCGTGGGAGCATCCTTTCTATCCAATCGCTTTGCGTCTTTTGTTGCGCCATATCCGGGTGTGAGGACATCCCCGGGGTAGGTCGGCATATCCATCACGGAACCACGCTGAACTCCTGTTTCGTTTTTGTAAGCACCTTTTGGATACACATCGCCTTGCGCGTACCCATCGTCCTGTGGATCTGAATAGATGATACAGCCAATAGCCCCATTTTCCGCGGCCAGTTTTGGTTTTATCCCCCTCCAAGATCCTTGGTATTTTGCGATGACTATTTTACCTTTTACGCTAATCCCCAATTTTTCCAGTTCTTCGTAATCCTTAGGGATTCCGTAGTTCACAAAGACTAGATCTGCAGTAACGTCACCATCTATTGAAAAGGCATTGTAACTTGGAAGCAACGCATCGCCTTGGGCCGTAAAAGGATCTCCTTCTACAGGTACTGCCGTTAGTTTGGCTTTATACGGGTTGGGCCCCAAAAGTTCCAGTACCCGCTCGGTGGGATAAGGGAATAGCACATCATAGGTCTCTATTTTGGCGTCATAGCCCCAGGATTTGAACTGTTTTTGTATCCATTTGGCATTTTCTTCCCCAAATTTGGTACCTACCCAATGAGGCTCGGCAGACATGAGCTGCATCCAATTGTCCAAGTTTGCCGCACTGAGATTCTTTTCAAAGGAAGATTCCAGTTTTAGCTGTTGAACTGCGTTATCGCTGCTAAATCCGATAACGGAGTTTTGTGCAGGGGCAAATGCAAAAAAGAGAAGAAATGGTAATAGGATTGTTAATCTCATCATGACTATTCATTTAATAGTCCAAGGTACAGATTTTTTTAATCTTTATGCACCGTGGTTTTGAGGTGTTCCGGAGTTCAATTTTTATACCGGTCAAAGGTCCGCTTTAGGATCACTTTGAGTAAGTGGCAATTTCTATATTCGTCCGTATTAAATTGGAACTTCCCTTAGCTATAAGTCTTGTCTTGTCGCTGTTCCAAACGTGACATTCGGCATTTATGATTTGCCTCCCCTTTTTAACAATACTTGTTTGAGCAATAAGTTCGTCTCCTTCTTTGGCAGGACTAAAATAATCTACCTGTAGAGAAACCGTAGTGTAGGCATGGCTATTGTCCAGGGAATATACCGCTGCACCAATGGCATCGTCTATAATGGCGGCCGTGATACCTCCATGAAGGATGTGCATGGGGTTGGTCATTTCTCTTCTTACGGTATGCGAGAATTCCAATTGTCCCTCTTTTGCGCTCAATAGCCTAGGGTTCATCCATCGCATTAGCGGAGAAATGGACTTAGCCGAATCCTGTCCTATGGTAGCCGATAAAAGTGCCAGTATTTTGTTCATGTGATTGCTCGTTTTTTGTTCTAATGGCTATATACCCATTGTTTATTTCAGTATAGCACCCGGATTTTTTAAGTTGAGTTAATGTAATTGATACAGTTCGATTGTACTGAAATTCAAAACCCCAAAGATACACTGTATTGTTTTTGGGCGTTAATTATGGGTATTGATTAATACGAACCGGAAAAAGATGGAATTACAGGATGTATTTAAGGTCTAGTTTTTATGCTGTAATGCATTACAAGAAACATGGGAAGTATAATACATTTATTTGGACTTGGCATTTTGTGCATATTTTCTGTTATTCCCTTTAGACATGCTTAACTTATTATTTTTTTTTGACCTTGGATGTTTGTACAATTGACTGTTGAATTAGACCCATGAACTCTCCCATTTTGGAATTGTCCATCCATCGGGTAACGACGACTAGGTCATTTTTTTCATCAATAACAATATAATTGCCTCCAAACCCGGCCGCATAGTAGATATCGGATGCCACGTCTTTCCATTCTTTGCTTGTATTTATCCACCACATGTAGCCATAATCTTCATTGGGAATGGAGGGTTGGTGCGCCTCATTGACCCATTTTTCAGAAAGTAACTGTTGATTCTTCCATTTGCCCTTGCGTAAGAATAGTAGACCGAACCTGGCTTGATCGAGCGTATTGATAAAAATTCCGCCACCAGAATGTCCGCCACCGCTTACAGACTGCATCATTAATCCGTCTACGTTCACAAACGAATTTTCGTAACCATACCAACGCCAAGTGGTAGAGGCACCGATGGGATCCATGATTTTTTCTTTAAGTATAGCTGGCAATGGTTTTCTCCAAACTTGTAGTAAGGAATAGGCGAGGAGGTTAACGCGAACATCATTATATTCATAAACAGTCCCGGGTTCATTTAGTTTTCTGTACTTCCAATCATCAATACCTCCGTCTTTTGGGGGTCTGTCTGCCCAATCGTGCAACCCGAAAAGTGTACCGCTCCAATCAGACGACTGGTTTAACAAATTGTCCCATGTGATTTTTGAATTGTGTTGTCCTTCAAAATTGGCATCCCAGACATAATTCTTTACACTGTCGGTTACACTTTTTATGAGTCCGTTGTCCACTGCTAGGCCTGCTGTTGTAGATAAAAAACTTTTTGTTACGCTAAAAGTCATATCCACACGGTTAATGTCTCCCCATTGCGCTACGATGTACCCGTTTTTAAGAATTATTCCGGCAGGGCCACCTCTTTTTTTCATGGGTCCCACCATTTCATAACCTGGTTCCCTGGCGTAAGCTTTTAAATTTGCAAGGCGTAAATCCCTTTCCACTTTATTCTCGTTCTTTATTGCCATGGACACGGCGCTATCTAGCAGTACGGCATCCATTTTCATTTCTGTGGGCGTTTTAACTTGCCATGTGGTATCAGGGAAGTAGTCGGACTGGGCGTTCGCTATAAAAACGTACAAACTAAAAAGCAATGCTAGGCTTATATTTTTCATTAAAATTTCATTTTAACTGACACTTCATTTTATTGCAGAACTGCACGGCGCGAAATACTAGGGTTTTAAAGCGATTGAAGGTACTACACTTTAAAATTTCTTACAAGCGCCTAATCATATCGTTTGCTCCTAAGGATGTTTTTTATAAAAGTCAAGTGGATTGCGAAAGCTTTGCAGACCTGTACGACCTCCCCTTTTTTTTGCATTATGGGATTAGTGAACGAATCATATGGCGTTGGGCAAATGGCGTGTTATATACGTAGGTCTTACCACCCTTTTTATTCGGCGTTTTGATAGGATTCTTTCAGCCATTCTTTTAGTTCGCTGTCTATTTCGTTTACATTAGACAATTTAACCCTGTGCGTGCACATTGTTCTAAAAGGACCTGAATTCTCAAGTCTTTCTCTTGTGGGTTTGTCCTTGAATTTTAGCCCTAGATTTATTAGGGTTTTGAATGCGGGTTTTATGAGTGCAAATTGTTTTTTTTCTGATGATGCTTACGCTTGCCTTTTTTGGTGTGATGGTTACATCATCACAAAATTCTTTGACTACGGTTAACAGTTTGTCGTAAATCGGAAGTAAATCTTCCTTTCCTTGGTATTGGTTTTGAACCAGGTCTAGTGGTGATTCGTTTTCTTTTTTAGACCATATTACAATTGTATTGGTAAATCCGTGGGTTACATGGTGTTCTTTTTTCAGAAAATTCACAGCTTCTGAATGTTTGGTAAAAGACTTTGTTTTAAGCACCTTTTTCCATTCGTTCAAGGATTTGGCTGTTTTTTCGGGCATATTGTCAATCATTGTGTAAGCTTCCCTTAAAACCGAACTGTTTAAAAATAGGAGGTCACTTTAATGAAGTTTTAGAAAACTAAGCAGTTCAAACCAGGGGAAGTTTACAGGAGAAAAGCAGATCATGTGGTAAGTTTTGAGCTTTCGTTTTAGCCACAAGCCAAAACTTTTGTCTTTTATTTAAATCTTAAGTTTGATTTTAATTACTTCTTTTTGCTAGTTGTTTTTCAATCTCGGATTGCATTCCAAGCGCGATTATATGATTTGAGTCAATTCTTATGATTTTGTCAACATATTCTTTGGCTTTGTGTAAACTATCCTGCGCTATATAAATTTCAGCTTTGAGTTTACTGTAACTCGTGTAAGTCGAGTCTATCATTAGCTCCTTCAAATTTTCGGAAAGCGCTATGGCCTTTTCAATATTACCTAGCTCTAGTTCCAAACTTGCAGCATAGCTTATATAAAATCCCAATTTCATTTGTTTTTCGGTCGCCAAGATTTGTAAAGAGTCAAGTGTAACTTTGGGTCCGTGAATTGCGCGGAGCCATTCAATATATTCAGCCTTTACATAATCATCGCCAGGAAATTTATGAATGAATTTCCTAAAGTTGGATGCTACTATTTTCTTTCTTTTAGTTTTGAATTCTTCCGTTACCTTAACCCCCTTGTCCCTATTGTTATACGTTTCAATGCTCAACAGGTATACATCCAGTAGTAATTTTTCATCATTAGTTATTCTTTTTTCGGTTTTTAGTATACTTTGTAACAACTCCTCCCGTTCTTTCAAGTTCCGGGTTATACGTCCTACCAAGCTCTTGCCCAGCATGTAATCTGGGTCAAACTCAATCGCTTTTCTGTACGACTTTTCAGCTTCCGTCCACCTTCCATTGTCCAAAATTTCGTGAAATCCATTGAGATAATAGTATCGTGCCGAATCACTTTTTGTACCATACTCAAATGAATCGGAAGTCTTGTGTGAACTACAAGAAGAATTCAATACCAAAGTGAAAAATACTAGAATGCCTATCAAGTGATTCGTAGAGCTACTAATTTTTACCATACAGTTGTTTCAGACTATTCTGTTATTTCGTTGTTTCACCGCCCATTGCGGTAAACACGCTGTCCACCGGTTCCCACAATTCGATTTTATTCCCTTCGTCATCAAGTATATGTACAAATTTACCGTAGTCAAACGTTTCAATAGTATCCAATATAGTTACTCCATTGGATTTAAGGTTCTTTATAAGTCCCTCAATATTTTGAACCCGATAGTTTATCATAAATTCTTTCTTGGAAGGCGAAAAATATTCGCTCCCTTTTTTAAAAGGACTCCATTGTAAGTAGTTGATCTCTTCTGGGCGGTGTGCATTTCTAAATTCAAAACTGGAACCATACGCATCGGTTGCAAGTCCTAAATTGTCTGCATACCATTTTTTAGTTTTTTCTATGTCTTCGGTAAAAAAGAAAATGCCACCAATTCCTGTCACTTTTGGTTTCGTGTTAGCAGGTGTGGTAGGCTTTTCCGATTGTTTTTTTTTGTCTGTCATGTCCTTTTTTTTTGTTTAAGTGTTGGAACTTGTACTAAGTGGTACAATCAATAATGTTACTAGAAGTTTAACCATTTTTGATTCATTTGTGGTTGCCACTTTGCTACCAAAAGTCCAATTTCCAATAGTCCTATGGCAAGAAAAGTTGTTTTTCTATCATAGCAGTACCGGCATGGGATGGCCGAGAGGATTTTAAGAAGTGATTTCACAACAGGCAATTGATTTCATACCGTGCTGCGCGTCGTTCTAATTGTTCTTTATGAAATTTCGTTTTTATTACTTTTTAAATGT
This sequence comes from uncultured Flavobacteriaceae bacterium, assembly GCA_963697395.1. Classification (GTDB taxonomy): domain Bacteria; phylum Bacteroidota; class Bacteroidia; order Flavobacteriales; family Flavobacteriaceae; genus Maribacter. The sequence continues at coordinate 17,857 of CAVONX010000002.1, read as the reverse complement.
ACATCCATTTGTGGGAAAGGTATAGTTACCTTGTTAATAGCAAAGTTTTTATAAATAATTCTCCGAATATCACTTTTTACTTTTCCGATACGAAATATATTTTCGCTGTAAAACAACACTTGAAAGTCTAACGATGACGCTCCAAAATTTATTAATCGTGCTTCAATTAATTTCGTGTCATAAACATCCTGGTGTTCTAGTACACTTTCCTCCAAAATTTTTATAACCAAGTCAACATCGCTTCCATAAGACACACCAATATCAATTCTAAAACGCGCTTTTTCTGATTGATGGCTCCAATTGATTACTTTATTGGTCGTAATTAAAGAATTTGGAATTATCATTGAAATATCGTCGGTATTAATTCCTTTTGATGTCCGTAACCCTATACTTTGAATTTTTACAACTATACCATCAATATCCAATACATCGCCAATTCTTATAGACTTTTCAGAAAGAAGAATTATTCCAGATATAATATCGTTAAAGGTCTGTTGTAAGCCTAATCCTATACCCACAAGCAAGGCAGCTGAACCAGCAATGAGCACTGTAACTTTTATTCCGATAGCTTCTAAAATAAAACCAACGGCAATTACCCATATTACATATTTAATAATTTGAAATAAAGCGTAAGAATCTTTAGGATCAAATTTATCGGACTTCCTCTTTCTATAAAGCGCTCTTTTGATCAACCATAATAGCGTTTTAGTAAAAATGAAAATGATTATAATAGAAAAAATAGTATAAACTCTTAATTTATATTCACCTACGGTAAATAGTTCAAATTCCAAAATACTATTGATCGTTTCCATGTTGGTTTTTTAATGACACCACGGTCTTGTATATGAAACGTAGTGCTGAAAATAAGCCTTATTTTTCGGATGAAACACAAGCCGAATTTTTTAATTTTCTAATTATTTTAGTTGCTGGGAATTTGTCAAATTTAAAAATATGTCGACTTCCCAAAAATGCCGGAACCTTTGTGTTAGAAACGACTCCCGCTATTTTTTATATACTTAGTTACGATTTTCCATTCATAGAAACTTTCTAACCTTATTTCAGTATTTCGTCAATTTCTGTAATGGCTTTATATAATTGATTTTGATACCATAGCATTTGAGCAAAGTGATACTACAAATAATCCAAAGGTTCATAAAGTTGTGTCACATTCATTACGCTAAAGTTATCAGTTCGTTGTTGTGCAACGTTTTTTTACGTTCTGGTTTTCCTCATTCAAATCCAATTTACGTTATAAATTATTAATCCGCCAAACAGGAAGGCCAAAGACGAGATAAGTCGAAAATAAATCGGTTTAAGGATATCTGCACTTTTCATAGAAAAATCATGATGTATTTTTCGCGGCACAACAAATAGGACGAGAGAAGTTATCAGCATTATCCATCCAAAAATTTTAAATGGATCAGGAAATTTGGATAATTCAGAGTATACTATCAGAGCAATTGCTGGAATTAGTCGGATAGTTATTTCCGCATAGTTTATAAAATTTGTACTGCCGGCTTTTCTTAATGTACTCCTTGCTTTTTTGGGATAAATCAGCATTATAAATCCAGTGAAAATGATAAATAATCCAAAAAATATAACAATCCATTTAGCAATTTCTATTATCATATTTTAAGTGCGTTTAACAAATCAGGATTTTAAATAACGGTTTGGTCTAATGTTGTACAACGCAGCGCTATGTACGTCATCTGCGATAGCAGTGGGCGGGTTGTAGCGATGGTGCGCAATTTTATGGAAATATAGTGAAAACCCTTTTTGGTTTTCGACGGTATTGGGAATAAAATTGTGCGGTCCTTCCGAGCGTAGCGAACACATGAACTACCTTATTAAAATAAATACCATCGGGATCGAGCAGGCCAACAAGGTAATGCACCTCTCTGCCATCGCCTGCAACCTGAAAAAGTACTTGAAATTCTTCGAAAAAACGCTCTAAAAGCGCGGCAGGATAGCTTGTTTTTAAAGATTTTGTGAAAAGTGTGGTCCAGAACCTGTTCTTAGCTTTTCCAGGGCATCGAAAATTGACCTTTCCATACTTATCCGGCAAGAAAAAAGCCCCGTAAAGAGGCTAATATGAATCCGTTTTTTCCAGGATAAATGACTTGTGCAACGGTTACCATTGTTAGCAGTAGGTATTCGTAGTTTAATCTAAATTGACTTACAATTCCCTTGCAACCGGATATAATAAGTACCGGTCATCATAATAGTTTGTTTTGCTGTAAAACCAACTAAAAATAGCATTTGAATCATTTGCAAACTCTTTATCTTGTGCCTTCTTTTGTTCAAATTCTTTTTTTAATTCTGGAGATGCTTCCAACATTCTTTTTGCCATTGGTTCCATGACATAGGCCTCTATGTATTCGGTCCTCTGGAACATACTAAGAAAAAATCCCCAGCTGAAAAAAGAGTCTTTTGATTTTGGTTCCAATAATATCATAGCTAAATCTCCCAAAGGTTGGTCTGTGGTGATGTAGACAGAACCGGGTGCAAAGGTCTCTGTTCGCAATTCTGTTCGTGTCGTTCCATTGACTTGCATATGACCTTCATAGGGAAGTGATTGATGGGTTTCATTTTCAAATTTTGCATCCTCAATCCGATACATCTCTACCGACACTTTGCGGGCCTCCGTAAGTACTTCCATTTCAATACCATGTATTTTTAGCCGTTCAATGACCTCATTACAAGAAGCGGGAACCCAATAGCCTTTTGGCCGTGTGATATACTCAATGGGTTCAGTTTCTTTATAGTGTGCAACGGTCATTGTTTTCGGTGTCCCCAACCATTCTATATACTGTTCATTTGTAATCGTTGAGGTATGAAGTTTTGAATCAACACCAAGCAATAGGTAAGTTTCAGGAGGTGTGGACCCTTCAGCGGTTTCAAGTAGCGCCAGTGATTCAAAATCAACTTTGTTCTGCATTTGAGGTATCTTATAAGCTGTTGGAAGTTTTTGGTCCCTTAAAGATTTATCCGCTTCTGTGATGCCCTTAAGCGACTGACCTTCTTTAGCTAATAATCGCAAGGTGCTTTCTACTAAGACATAAGTGCCCAAAACCCGTTGTTTGTAAGGTTTCAATGAATGGTTTTCTACAAGGATGCTGGTTAAATGACGAAGATTGCCATAAGTATCTGAAAATCGAGTGCCGCCGTTTAACGAAATCATGCCTTTCGAAAAGTCTCTATCATTCAATGCAAACATCAATGGTCCTGGTATATGACCTTGGGCTTTTAAATCGGCATCTGCTGCTGGCTTAAATTTGGTTTCAAGCCAATTGGCAATACCGGGAGAATTGCCTTTCACGCCGGCACCCGTATAGGTAATGTCATATTGATAATCGGCGCCATCGGTCACGTGTATATCCATATAAAATAAAGGATTGTAATCATTGATGACGGTGACCACTGCTCTTACTTCATTTGTGTCGAGCTTGGCATAATCGCGATTTAAATTTAAATTCTGCGCATTGGTTCTCCAGCCCATGTTTTCTGGACCTCTTTGGTTTGGTCTATTAAAGGCTGATGAATTTTCGTGTGCATCGACACTCAAAATAGGAATGAAAAGAAAGTTGACGTTCTCAAGCAATTCCTTTTTAGTGCCAAAAGCAATGTCCCGCAATAACATCATGCCAGCATCTTTTCCATCTATTTCTCCAGAATGGATACCTGCTTGTGCAAGTAGCATCGGTTTTTTAGAGTTTTTTAAGGCTGCAGCACTTTTATCGGTATCAGAAGATGCGATTATCATATAAATGTCCCGTCCTTCTAAACTTTTGCCAATACTCACCATAGATATCAATGGGGAAGCAGCCGTCAGTTTTTCAAACCAATTGACCGTTTCATCATAGCTTGGAGTTGTCTTAAAATAAGATGTTTCTGATGGTGTGACCCATGGATTGTTAGCTTTGGCGATTAAAGATTCACTTTTCCCATGCCAATCCATCACTGGAGGTAGAATTGATTGAGCAACAGCTGAAGCTGTTAATAAACTAAAAAAAGAAGCTGTTACGTATTTTAAAGTGTTTTTAATTGTCATACTATGTTTTTTGTTTACCTACTGCTAACGCAGCGTTATGTGCGTCATCTGCGATAGCAGTGGGCGGGTTTTGGCGAAGGTGCGCAATTTTATGGAAATATAGTGAAAACCCTTTTTGGTTTTCGACGTTATTGGGAATAAAATGGTGCGGTCCTTCCAAGCGTAGCGAACACATGAACACCTTATTAAAATAAATTCCAGGGGGATAAAACAGGCGACCAGGGTAGTGCACCTCTCTGCCATCGCCTGCAACTTGAAAAAGTACTTGAAAATAATCGAAAAAACGCTCTAAAAGCGGGGCAGGGCAGCTTGCTTTTAAGGACATTGTAAAAAGTGTGGTCCAGAACCTGTCCTTGGCTTTTCCAGGACATCGAAGATTTACCTTTCAATAGGGATCCGGTAAGAAAAAAGCCCCGTAAAGAGACTTATATGAATCCGTTTTTTCCGGGATCAATGACTTGTGCAACGGTTACCGGTGTTGTGTGTTCGTGCTATCCATATTTTCCTTTTTATAAGTATGTTTAGTCTTCGATTCAGTTTCAATTATTATTTCCATAATAAATGGTTTTATAATTTTTATAGTCAGGGTCCATATCTGGTGTACGAAGACCAGCCACTTCATTTGCCATTAGTACAAATACATTCCAAGATAACCCGCGGGTTGATGGCCACCAAGAATCAGTGGTAGTCCATTTTGTGGGAATAAATTCTTTACTGTACGGCCATTGTGGATTTAGATTAATCTCAGCCCATATTCTGTTTTCCATATAATTCTTAGCCTTGTTCCATCCATGTCTTTGGCCAACTACGTAAGCACAATATTCTGCACGAAACCAACTTCCTCCATTGTAGTAAAATCCATCTCTTGCGCCATTTTTATAACCGGTTTCTCCAAATTCTCCGAAGGGTTGATAATCGGGACTTAAGTAGGCATACCCTTTTTCATCATCCGTTATTCTCACACAAATTGGGGCAGTTGTACCATACATTGGATGGGGTGAATCTGGCACTTTATTGAGTACAGGTATTTGTTCTAAATGATTGATTACCATTGTATCTGACAATATGGGTCTGTTAAACAACCACAATGAAAAAAATTCGGGTTCCAAATCTGTTAAGGACATAATCTCAGGCAAATTCTTGTCGAATAATAGATGCTTTCTTTGCACATCGTAGAAATCTCGATATCCTTTTTCTGCCTTTTCTAAATATTCATCAGATATATCAAATCCCAATTCTTTAATTGTGCGAAGTGCTATGGCGAACATTCCTTGATTTACTGCCAAGCGGTCCGTTTTAGGTTTGTATTCAATAATATCTATTTGACTCAGCGTAAAATGTGACTTGCATATTCCATCCTTATCATCATCAAATTCGTTTAAAACGTATTCAACGGCCTTGTTTATTTTCTCTGCTGGAAGGGTAACCCCGAATCTTCTCTTGTTCATCATTGCCCAAATTAGCCATTGAATAGTCGCTTCATTATCTTTAACTTCAACAGTTCCCATATAAGGCGTTATAATCGTACCAACTGCTCCTTTTGCAGTTTGCGTTTTTGCCCACTGATTCCAAATTTTAAGATTCAATTCTCTGTTATAACTCGATATTATAGAGAAAAACGAATCCCGATTATACATGTCAGGGGAATAGTTCATGTTTGGAACATTAAATGGCGTAAAATCATTTATGGAGGTAATCCAAGTGAGCATATTAAAATTAGCGTACAACATTTTCTCTATTTGTGTGCCTTTAAATCCTTTCCCTTCAGCCAAGCGAGATTGAGAAGAAATGACAAAATCATGATGGTTGGTCCACGGCTCAACAAAAACATAAGTTGTTTTTGATACTGTATCTCCCATGGGAATTATATTGTAAGGTTCTTTTTGAGGCTGATGCTCTACAATTTTTAAATCCTTAATCTGAAGCCAAGCTTTTTTACCCGAGTGTGAGCCAATAAACATAGACACGCTATCCTTTTCAATATAGGGTACCAAAACACTACCTTTAAAAAGCGTCCATTCATTTTCAACAATAGGGAAACGATCGATGTACTTAATGCCATGTTCTAATTCTATTGTTTTCTTGCCGTTTTCAAGTCTGAAAAGTTTTAATGCAACCGGCGTATTTCCTTTGGCAAGAAAGGAAATAGTATATAACTTTTGGTCTTTTAAGGGAGCTAATAATTCAATACCCGAGCGATCAGAAGCTTTACAGTTAAGCGTAATTAATTCCGATTGTTTTTTGATTTCTACTTCACCAACCTCTCTAAACGAATCATCAATTTTGAGTACTACTTCAGTACCGGCATCCAAATTGTACATTTCGCCAAAGGTCTGTTTTATATAATGCTGGCCATTTTCCCTTTCAGCTATTGTTGCCGAAGCGATTAAGGCCGGATCCGGTAATTTTCTCATGCCCACAAAACCTCCACCGTGCCCGTTAAAACGTCTTCGAGTGGTACGGGTATAGTGATTCTTATAGCCGGCATCCGTTAAAAAACCAACCAGCTGCTTATCTGGAGTAACAAAACCTACGGAAGGAAATATTTCGTGCGCAAAACCTCCAGGAAAATTGTCATGCTCAAAAGTGACATATTTTAATGGGGTCTCTGCCGGTTTAGCCTTTTCTTCTAGGGTATAATATAATGAGGGAATTCCAGACTGGAATAAATCAATACGTTTCTCAATAACATGCTGATTAATGACTTCATACGTGACACTTATCGTTAAATCTAAATCCAATTCAGCAACATAGGACTCATTTGTCAATTGCAGTCGGTTTTTGTCGCCTGACCACTGAGATCCTTTCCATGCCGGTAGTTCAATTCTCTCGCTTAAATCCATATTAGCCAAGAGAAGAGAAAATTCTTCTGTGTTTTCAAGCAATTTCTGGTTATCACTGTAGATGTCCACGCTGAATCCCAGTTCATTGTTTCCCGCAACTTTCAAGCTAAGGTTCTGACTCCATCCAATGGTTCCGCCAAAGCAGAGTAACTGGATAATTAATATGATCTTTAATTTATTATATCGCTCATTCATTTCTAAATATAATCTTATAATAAACTCCAAAGTGGAAAGTGAGTATTAAATATTGACTTTACTTTTTTGCATGACACACGACGCCCAGATATGGCACGTGCCTCTGGGCTTTCAAATATCGGTAATGTTTCTTTGTTGCGTTTCACTGTCAGATAACTCAGGTGAGGCATGTGGTATATCGTTTGTTATGCGACGTTCTAAAAATCTGCCCGGCGTTCCTCAACGCCTTGCAACAAGACACCTGCAAATAGCTACTCAGACGGCACGGCTAGGTGTCGGTCAAAGTATTCGATTATCTTGCCAAACAGGTAGCGATCGTAATTCTGCTCACGGCTCCATCCATGCGTCGCACCCGGTGCAAACGCAAAGTCGAAGTCCTTGCCCTGTTTAATCAGTTCTTCAGCTAACACGGCCGTCGTCTTGAACGGTACCACATGGTCCTGGATGCCGTGGATGAACAGGAGTTTATCCTCCAGATTCGCTGCATAGTTGAGCGCTTTTCTTTCGAAGATCTCCGGGTGTGTCTGTGGGCTACGAACAATCGCAACGTCGTCCGTGCCAAAGAACGCTGGGTCAACAGCTGCCGCTGCAGCAACACCCACCTGGAACAAGCCCGGCTTCATCAACAGCGAATAAACGGAGAGTGTGCCACCGTAACTGCTGCCCCAGATGCCGATGCGATCGGGATCGACATAAGCCAGTGACTCCATGTAGGCAACGGCACTTGCATAATCCTCAATGTCCTGGTCGGCAAAGCCCAACAGGAACTCTTCACGGAATGCCCGGCCATAACCGTCGCTGCCACGTGAATCTACCTGCACGATAATATATCCCTTCTTGGCCAACAGATGCTGTACGAGGCTGTAGTTACCGGCCCAGCGGTTCCTCGCCGTATTCGAATACACGGGCCCAAACAGCACTGGATACTTCTTACCGGGCTGCATGTTGGTGGGTTTCAGAATCCGGGCATGCAGCGTGTAGTCATCTACAAGACTGGGGAAGCTAACGTATTCCGCAGCCGCCCAGGTTCGCTCCGTGAAGGCGGGCAATGGCGACTGGGTTACTCGCGTAGCGTCACCACCCTCGCTGCTCATCACGTAAAGCTCGGGCGGTGATGTGTCGTTGCTATGCATGAACACCAAGTGCCGGCCATCCGGTGAGGGGTAGCCAACGTTCTGGCCAGGGAGACGCGTCACCTGCTCGGGATCGCCACCGGACATATTCAGGCGATACACGTGTTGTTCGTAAGGATTAACGCCGTTGCCTGCATAAAACAGTGCATCACCAGCAATACTTGGGGCGGACAGCACATCGTAGGACGGATCTGTCAGGAGCTGCGGACGATCCCTAGACGGTGAGGCATCGATCGTATAAAGGCCGTAGCGATCACCCATATCACTTAAGAAAACGACTTTCTTTCCATCCGGATGCCAAGTAGATCCAAACGATGTGTACATGCGGCTCTCTCGAACACCTCGCCAAATCTCGCGCAGTTGGCTTTCTCCGGGTGCAACGACGAACAACTTACGTTCAACCGCCGTGTCGGATGCGGTATCAACCAGCAGCGCACCGCCCGGTGACCAGTTGAAGTCGATGACCTGGTTGGCGTGCGGGTCTGGCAAATCGAGGTACATAATGTTACCGCTTTCTGCATCGAGTAGGCCAACCCTGCGAATCTCGTTTGGATCGCCCGGGTAACTTCGGCGTACCTCGTTGGGATTGGTTTCGGCAGCGAGGTAATCCGGGAACGGCACCTTTCGCATCTCGCGTCGGTCAACGGCGTGAAACGCGATTGTCTTGCCATCCGGGGACCACTTGTAGGTTGGCCCACTCCAGATGCCTTGACCGATTTCACGTTCCGGTCGGCTGTAGCGCCCCTTCGGTAGGCTCGAGAGACTGGCGATTCCGATTTCGGTGAGCTGGCGATTCTGTTTGGAAGGGAAGTCAGCAAGCCACAGGTCACCGTTCAAAATATACGCCGCTTGGTTGCCGCTTGGCGATATCGACAGGTTACTTGCACCTGCCTCGACGGGCATAAACGGGAGGTCGTCTCCTTGGCTCAGCGATGTCTGCCATAGGTTGTTACCTCGCAGGCTGAGGATTGTGTTCGCGTCGGTCCAGACAATATCGCGTACTGACGCGGATGCCGTATTGGAACTGAGGCGCACTTCCTTCCCATCGCTTGTGGATACCCAAAGGCCACGCCCGGGATTTCCTGGTTCACTCCAGGAAAAGGCGAAGTGCTGGCTGTTCGGTGCCCACGCAGGCTGGGACGGGGTTGTTCCCGTCAGTTTTGGCGTTGCGAACAGGTCATCAAGAGTAAGCACACCTTCTTGTGCTGTGACTGTTGCGGGCATCGCCATCAGTAAGCCTGCCACTACCCATGTTTGCCAAAAAGAGATCTGTTTCATGTGTTTGCTTTAGTAACTGTCTAGTAAAATAATCTTAAACTGCTCAAATAGCGTTCTTGCCATTGGAGCGTGCGCTATCTGAAGGTCTTCCAAGTCGGGTTTTTTTGGTTTTGTCATCACCTCTTTCCTGGCGTATAACGGTTGCCGGCCCAGCGGTTCCTCGCTGTATTCGAATACACGGGCCCAAACAGTACTGGGTACTTCGTACCGGGCTGCATGTTGGTAGGTTTCAGAATCCGGGCATGCAGCGTGTAGTCATCTACAAGACTGGGGAAACTAACGTATTCCGCAGCCGCCCAGGTTCGCTCCGTGAATGCGGGCAATGGCGACTGGGTTACTCGTGTAGCGTCACCACCCTCACTGCTTACCACGTAAAGCTCGGGCGGTGATGTGTCGTTGCTATGCATGAACACCAAGTGCCGGCCATCCGGTGAGGGGTAGCCAACGTTCTGGCCAGAAAGACGCGTAACCTGCTCGGGATCGCCACCGGACATATTCAGGCGATACACGTGTTGTTCGTATGGATTAACGCCGTTGCCTGCATAAAACAGTGCATCACCAGCAATACTTGGGGCGGACAGCACATCGTAGGACGGATCTGTCAGGAGCTGCGGACGATCCCTAGACGGTGATGCATCGATCGTATAAAGGCCGTAGCGATCACCCATATCGCTTAAGAAAACGACCTTCTTTCCATCCGGATGCCAGGTAGATCCAAACGATGTGTACATGCGGCTCTCTCGAACACCTCGCCAAATCTCGCGCAGTTGGCTTTCTCCGGGTGCAACGACGAACAACTTACGTTCAACCGCCGTGTCGGATGCAGTATCAACCAGCAGAGCACCGCCCGGTGACCAGTTGAAGTCGATGACCTGGTTGGCGTGCGGGTCTGGCAAATCGAGGTACATAATGTTACCGCTTTCTATATCGAGCAAGCCAACTCTGCGAATCTCGTTTGGATCGCCCGGGTAACCTCGGCGTACCTCGTTGGGATTGGTTTCGGCAGCGAGGTAATCCGGGAACGGCACCTTTCGCATCTCGCGTCGGTCAACGGCGTGAAACGCGATTGTCTTGCCATCCGGGGACCACTTGTACGTTGGCCCACTCCAGATGCCAGGACCGATTTCACGTTCCGGTCGGCTGTAGCGCCCCTTCGGTAAGCTCGAGAGACTGGCGATGCCGATCTCGGTGAGCTGGCGATTTTGTTTGGAAGGGAAGTCAGCAAGCCACAGGTCACCGTTCCGTATATACGCCGCTTGGTTGCCGCTTGGCGATATCGACAGGTTATGTGCACCTGCCTCGACGGGCATAAACTGGAGGTCGTCTCCTTGGCTCAGCGATGTCTGCCATAGGTTGTTACCTCGCAGGCTGACGATTGTGTTCGCGTCGGTCCAGACAATATCGCTCACTGACGCGGATGTCGTATTGGAACTGAGGCGCACTTCCTTCCCATCGTTTGTGGATACCCAGAGGCCACGCCCAGGATTTCCTGGTTCACTCCAGGAAAAGGCGAAGTGCTCGCTGTTCGGTGCCCACGCAGGCCGGGACGGGGTTGTTCCCGTCAGTTTTGGCGTTGCGAACAGGTCATCAAGAGTGAGCTCACCTTCCTGTGCTGTGAATGTTGCGGGCATCGCCATCAGTAAGCCTGCCACTACCCATGTTTGCCAAAAAGAAATCTGTTGCATGTGTTTGCTTTAGTAACTGTCTAGTAAAATAATCTTATACTGCTCAAATAGCGCTCTCGTCATTGGGCGTGCGCTTTCTGAAGCCCGTTGTGCATTATGATTTAAAAGAAAAAAGTTGTTCATCTTACTGATAATCAGTAACTTGTTTTAGCCATAAAACATTAACAATGAACAACTTAAATGCAAATTACGAAAGAATTTTGGAAGTATTGAGAAAAATATCAAAAGAACAACTTTTAACCTATCAAAGACGACAACCAAAGCTTAGCGATTTAGAACTTATTAGTTTGAGTTTAACGGCTGAATTTATGGGAATAGATAGTGAGAATGACCTTTTTAGAAAACTTCCAAAAACCATATCAGCAAAAATAGAACGTAGTGTTTACAACAGAAGACGACGAAAACTAGCTGATAATCTCAATAATATTCGGTTAAAATTAGCTTCTCATTTTAATGAGTTTGAAGATTACTTTGTTGTAGATAGTATGCCTTTAGAAGTTTGTAAATTATCAAGAAGTTCTCGTTCAAAAATCTGTAAAGAAGATACTTATGCGTTTCCAGACAAAGGCTATTGTGCTGCACAAAGCTCTAATTATTACGGTTATAAACTACACGCAGTTTGCTCTGTAAACGGTGTTTTTCAAAGTATTGATTTAAGTCCTGCTTCTGTACACGACATCAATTATCTTAAAGATATTAAGATGCAAATAAGTGATTGTACATTAATTGGAGACAGAGGTTATTTATCAGCAGAAATACAACTCAACTTATTTGAAACCTGCAACATAAAACTAAATACACCTATGAGAAGCAATCAAAAAGATTACAAAAAACAACCTTATGTGTTTAGAAAAAAGAGAAAAAGAATAGAAACATTATTCTCTCAACTATGTGATCAATTTATGATAAGACGCAATTATGCTAAGTCTTTTAAAGGATTTAAAACTAGAATACTATCTAAAATAACAGCTTTAACAACTGTTCAATATATCAACAAGTTTATATTTGATAGAAACATTAACAATATTAAAATTAGCATTATTTAAAATGCACAACGGGTTTATTTAAAAAACAAGTAGTAGAAAGAGGTACCCTGAAAAATCACTACAGAACAAATGTTGAAGATTGTAGAAACTGCCCATTTAAAGAAAACTGTTTAAGCAAAAGCCAATTCAGTAAAAAAATCTCCATCACTGCTTACCGTGCGGAATATGAAAGAAACAATGAACGATTAGCCACAAACAAATGGCACAAGGCAAAAAGAATGAGCACGGTAGAACCCGTCTTTGGGACGCTAATAAACTTCTTAGGCATGCGTAAAAGTAAATACTATAGGACTCGACCAGGCCAATAAATGTATGCTATTAGCTGCTACTGCTTTTAACTTGAAAAAGCTGCTTAAATATGCCAGGAAACCCAGGATAACTATGTCTAATATTCTGGAAATAGTAGAAAATTCTACTAAAAATGGCTTGAAAAAGCTGTTTCTATACTTTTTTCCCACGCTCACCCTTCACGAAGCTTAATACAGGCAATAAAGCAATTAGAAAATATATACGAACCACAGCCGCCATAGAACATACCGAAATACTCAACTGAGTTGTGCATCAGCTACCATTGTTGTGCCTGCCTGCGGTAGGCAGGCTTTCGTTATTTTTTTGTTTCACTTTCAATTAATTCGAGGATTTCCTTTAGGGTTTTCATAAGCTCGTTCTCCTCAGCTAATCCTTCTATTCTGTTTAACTTCGCAAGTAATAACCACCAATTAAATTCTGAACTATTTATAATTTTTACGTGATTAAATTTAAACCTTCCAACTGTTTGCCGTTCATATAACTGACCTAGTAATGGCCAATAGAATTGAGACCTCATTTCACTGAATTCATCAGCCGATTCATTTGTGTCAAGAATAATATCATTTAAGGAAGAAAGCTTATACCGTAATTCTCTATTTGAAATGTAATCTAATTTCCCTGAATTGATAATAGAATTGAGAATACCTGTTCTTGGATCATAGGTCATATTATAATCGTGTGCTCGTAATAATCTACCCAATTCAAGAGGTCTATTAACTTGTCTTAAGTTGGTGATTACCGAATCCAAGGTTATAATCGCATCTAGAGATGCACTGTGAGATTTTATAATCTTATCAAGAGCAACAATGTTTGATTGTATTTCTGTTCTTAAATCACGTAGTAATAGCTGTTCAATATTGCTAATTTTTCTGTTCTCATTCCAATTATTAACTTGTAAAGCCAATAATATACCAATCATTACTAAGCACAATTTCACCAATAGCATATTTAAAATACTTTCCAGTTTTATTTTCCATAAGTAAGTTTTGGCGAATTTTTCTAAAGAATTTTATCATTGGTCTTTAGGTTGTGTTAATCGAATAATCTCATTGATGTGATTTTCTATGGGTTCTTCCTCTATGGCTTTAATAACACCTCTTATATGATTTCTTCGGCCTATAATCATATTTTGAAATTTTATCGTATTTCTGGCGGCCAGATTCCTTTCTTTGTCTTTTCCTGTATAATCGAATACATCTCTGTAATAAGGCCAAAGGAAGTCATTCAAATAATCATAGTATGCTATTTTCATCTTCTTGATAGTCGAGCAAAACATCTTTCCAAGAGACCAGATATTTCTGTAAATCTTCATCTTGAATTAATTGAATAGCATTTGAATTGACTACGGATTCTACAGAGCTAGAATATGGATTATAGGTCATACCTTGTATTTGTCAGTTGTATTTCATTATAAGCTGCATGCTTTAGAGTATCTCTATTTAAAGGAAACAAATCAATCAATGTTTTCCAAGGCGTTAAGCCCTCGATAGTGAATAGCTTTAATAGAATCAAAACTCACTTTATTTTGGACAAAATCTCTATGGATATTGTCTAAAAGTTTGCGCTCGCTAATGCGGTCTTTGCGTTCTTGATTCCAGTTGCTTACTTGTAATGCTAGAAGTATCCCAATCATGACCAGCACAATTTCGCCAATAGCATATTTAAAATACTTTCCAGTTTTATTTTCCATAAGCAAGTTTTGGCGAATTTTTCTAAAGAATTTTATCATTGGTTATTGGTTGGTCCCGATAGCTATCGGGATTCTGACTAATGGTTCACCGTAATATTGAATTTCAATATTTTAAACATAATGAAATTAACATATTTGAGGTGGTTCGTTAGCATAGGAAATTAATTTGCTGGTGAGGAATTGATATTTTTTTCATTTCAATTTTGGTTTGTCAAATCTGTCGAATGAAGCACAACGGTGAGTACATGGAGCGTGCCGTCAGCGAAAGCAGGCATGATCTCATGTACATTGTGTGTGCCTGGCATGGCACGGTTATAAAGATAACCAAAATGATCCAGCGGTTGAAAGAACTGCCAGACGAAGTTGACAGAAGTCTGTAGTAAGCTGCAAGGGTGGAGTAGGTGACTGCTCATCTGAAGGAAGCAGGACTACGAAAACTGGCTCCAACGAACAGGAACTGAATACGGAGGCTGATTAGAGCGGATGAGCAAGCACATCTTTGCAAAGTCCAAGGTCAATATATCTCTAGTTAGTAGATTCAGTGGATGTCAGTAGAAGGATCGGTGCCTTACCCAGGGAGGTCTCAGGTTTAGTTGATAGGCCTGAGAAGTCAGCCGAAGTCATAGTACTAAGAGTAACGAGTGAGGATTGCGAGAACCATACCCTCTAGGACTCACAACTTGGGAAGGACTGAACATTAAATCACGTCTGGATTCACTATGGAATCAACTCGATAGCCATAGTCTAGAAAGACAGAAAAAAAAAATGACTTGATAGCAAAGATTTTGCAAGGCAAGAATCTAAAGAAAGCTCGCCGAAGTGTGGTAGGCAATAAGGGTTCATGCGGTGTAGATGGAATGCAAGTATGTGATCTGGAAGAATATCTATCAATCCACCAGAGGAATCTGGTGCGAGAAATACTTACAGGCAACTACTTACCAAATGCTATCAGAGGAGTAGAGATTCCTAAATCAAATGGAAAGAAACGTCTCTTAGGAATACCCGCCGTAGTAGACAGATGGCTGCAACAGGCGGTAAGTCAGCAGCTGATGACGAGATTCGAGTTAGAATTCTCAGACTTTAGCTATGGTTTCCGTCCGAAGAAGAACATGCAACAAGCTCTTATGCAATCACTCGCCTATATCAATGATGGATATAGCGACATAGTGGACATAGACTTGAGTAAGTTCTTTGACGAAGTAGCCCATTACAAGATACTTCAGCTTATCTATGAGAAGATGAAGTGCGAAACCACAATGCGATTAATTCGTAAATGGTTGCGTGCACCCATACTTATAGATGGCAAGTTACACAAGCGACGAAAGGGACTACCGCAAGGCAGCCCTTTAAGTCCCTTACTTTCCAATATTATGTTGGATCAATTGGATAAATACCTAGAGAAGCGAGGGTTTAAATTTATCCGCTATGCAGATGATTTTAGCATCTATACTAGATCGAAATCAGAAGCAAAATCTATTGGAAATGAGGTCTATGTCTTCCTTAAAGACAAACTCGATCTACAAATCAATAGAGAGAAAAGCGGCATTAGACGACCAACAAATTTCACGGTACTGGGTCACACTTTCACTTCGGTTTATGAGAAGGGAAGCAAAGGACAGTTCCAATTGATAGTAAGCAAAAGTAGCTGGGAAAAACTAAAGAGGAAACTCAAGCAAACAACCAAGAAAACGCTTCCATGCAGTTTTAACGAACGATTACGACGCTTAAAATTAATCTATCAAGGATGGATTAATAATTACCGACTAGGCAACATTTATACAAAGCTAAAGAAGGTAGATGAGTGGCTTAGAAATCGGTTGCGATACTGCACCCGCCTGCCGGACGGGCAGGTCTGGCATGATTGGAAAAAGCCTGAGCGTAAACGTAAGAACCTCATAAGATTGGGAGTTAAGAAAGGAATGGCTTATGCGTGGAGTAGAACTAGAATGGGAGGCTGGGCTGTTGCTCAGAGTCCTATACTTGGTACTACAATAAAAGTATCAATACTTAAGCGTAAGGGCTATATTTCCTTGACAGATTACTACTCTAAAGTTGGAATTTCGATTTAATGAACCGCCTAGTACGAGACCCGTATGCTAGGTGGTGTGAGAGGTGCACTCCATCAGTTATCGCTGGTGGAGCCATCTACTCGATGTGTGCCTGGCATAGCACGGTTATAAAGATAACCAAAATGATCCAGCGGTTGAAAGAACTGCCAGACGAAGTTGACAGAAGTCTGTAGTAAGCTGCAAGGGTGGAGTAGGTGACTGCTCATCTGAAGGAAGCAGGACTACGAAAACTGGCTCCAACGAACAGGAACTGAATACGGAGGCTGATTAGAGCGGATGAGCAAGCACATCTGTAAATAGCAAATTAAAAATCCCCAAATTTTCGCAAAGTATTTTCACCACTTGGGGAGCTAGATTATTGGTTATCAAATATAGTTTTTCTGTTTTCCATTCTATAACTTTTACCTTCCAGCTTTAAGACCTCACATCGATAAAGTATTCTATCAAGCATTGCTGTTGCCAGTACTTCATCGTCCAGTGTTTGAGCCCATTCCTTAGGTGATTTGTTGGTAGTGATGATCAAAGATGCTTTCTCATGCAGGAGGTTTATAAGATTGAATAACTCTACGGCTTCTGATTTACCAATAGGAAATAACATGATATCATCGATGGCTAGCAGGTGGCACTTTTCTAGTCTTTTATAAGTATTCATTGCCGATGAAGTAATATGCTTAAGTTTAATAACTTTGAGTAGTTCATCCATGGTGATGAAGTAAGCTCTTATAACCACTCAAGACTGCATCATGGATAAGTCCTCCTGCTATGTAAGTTTTGCCTACACCTGATGGTCCCATTAGAATGAGATTGTAGTTTTGTTCTAACCAGATAAGTTCTCTTAAGCTGTTTTAATTCACTTTTAGTAACTCCATTATCAAAATTGTAATCATACTGATCCAGCTGGTGGTGATGAGGAAGTCGAGCCAGTTTCAGTCTTCTTTCTTTATCTGTTTTTTAATCGATGTTGTACTTCCCTTTCTAGTAAAGCCTGGGTAAACTCCAAATAACCTGGTTTATTCATTTGAGCTTCGTGGATTAGGTTTTCGGGGTTGTTTTTGAGTTGTGTCAATCTTAGAGATTGAGCATATTGACGGATTTTTTCTATTTGTTTCATGGCTATCTTTTTGATTAATTCATAATAGATTGATAAGTCTCGATACTACTCTTGACAGGATGGATGTTGGCTTGTTTCTTGGCAAACTGATGGTTTTACATCTCGGGGAACATCAACTGGGCTGTCAATTGAGGTTTGAGATAATACTTGCTTTAATTCATTGGCATTGTGTATACCTAATTTTACACATTGATGTATGGCATTCACTACTACTATCTCATCGTACTTTTCTAAAAAGTGTCTTTATCACTCTGAGATGATCATGATAGTAGCGGGGCTTATCCTGATGGATCTGACTGAGAAAAATTTTACAAATCTGATCATTGCCTAATTGATCCAGTATTTGACTTTCTTTGTCTTTTAGCTTTGTTGTTTTATCTCGCAGATGGTCTGTTTTTCGTATCAACCTTCCTTTTACAATACTAATAGTATGTTGGGCCAATATTA
>CAVONX010000001.1:0-126230 GCA_963697395.1 uncultured Flavobacteriaceae bacterium | reverse complement strand
GCAACGCTATGTACGTCATCTGCGATAGCAGTGGGCGGGTTGTAGCGTTGGTGCGCAATTTTATGGAAATATAGTGAAAACCCTTTTTGGTTTTCGACGGTATTGGGAATAAAATTGTGCGGTCCTTCCGAGCGCGGCGAATACATTACTAACTTGTTAAAATAAATACCATCGGCTCGAGCAGGACAACAAGGTAATGCACCTCTCCGCCATTGCCTACAACCTGAAAAAGTACCTGAAATTCATCGAAAAACGTTCTAAAAGCGGGGCAGGGATACTTGCTTTTAGGGTTTTTGTAAAAAGTATTGTCCACGACCTATTTTCAGCCTCGGTAAAGCTTCGAAAATTGACCTTTCCATACTGATCCTGCAAGAAAAAAGCCCCTTAAAGAGGCTTATATGAATCCATTTTTTCGTGGATCAATGACTTGTGCAACGATTACTTTTATTGTAAACTGTTTATTTTTTTTCAAGCTTAATCAATGACCCACCACCAGAGAAATAGATATTACCTTCATCATCAATAATATTATTAGTTCCCCCGTCGTCATATGGATTGAATAGCTTTTTACACATAGTTCCTAGTTTGTATTTAAATTCTAATTCTCCAGAGTCCCAATTAAGACCATAGTAATAGAAATCGCAGCCTTCTCTTCCACTACCATAAACAAGATTAGACCCATTACTGTAGGTCAAAACCCCATTCATATTAATATCAGTATTTACCCAACTCAATTCAAATATGTTTGAATCCTTATTCCAATGGATTTTCTGAACTCCTTTATAGGTATTTTTAGGCTGTCCCAAAAACCCGTTAAACTGTGCAATACCAACATCATATCCATAAACCGTGGGAGAGTTTTCAATGGATTGAAATAAATTGCTAAACTTTTTTGCGGCAGGTAGCTGAATTTTTCCTGCAAGTCTTAGGTCTTCACCTTCAATTCCTTTCCAATCTTCAGGAATTTCTCTCCAAAATGCCACTAAATTATTTTTCTTATGACCATCTGCCATTACAATTAATTTATCTTCACCTTCTTGCACTCCCATTAAAGTGGGTGTTGTTCCACTGCCTTCCGCAAATTTTCCAACAGGTCCATCATAAACAAAATCATAATATGCTTCAAATCCCATACTAAGTTCATTTGTTTTCCAATCTATCCTAATTAACCTTTTTGTAGTGACCAGATAAAAACTATTGTTTTCGTCTATGGGGAAAGCATTGTGCCCAAAAATCTCATCGGGAAGCGACTTAATTTCTAGTTTGCCCAATAAATTGAAATCAGAATCAATAATACCTACCGTACAATTTATCTTTCCGTTATTATTATCGCTTGCGAATACGATTTGGCCACTGTAATTAATTCCATAGTTCTGTACTTTCCCGATATTGTAATCGCCAAAATTAAATGTGTCCACTATTTTGATTTCTGAATATGGGTCATTTGGGTCAATATCCTTGATTTTGAAAAGTTTTGTGAACTTGTTTTTTTTGGGGTCGAATTTTGGGTCGTACGTATACCATACATTTCCTTTTGTTTGAAGCATATTCCAACCATAGGATTTTAACCAATCATCATCAATTTTTTGTTTAGCGACGATGCGAAGCTCTCCATCAATATCGGCTATTTTATAAAAATGAGTTGCATTGGATTGCAATAAAACTCGCTTTCCATTTGGATATTTCTCAGAAAGGTATGTCCAGGGCGAGGTGCCTCCCTTAATGTTTTTTAGAATCTTAATTTTAATCTTGTCATCACTGGTTGGTCCTTTTATAAGTGTAGAAGATTGACGATAACTATCTCCGTGATAGGTAGGCCAAGGTGAGTTGGCTAAAAATTCGTTTTTAGGTACAGATATGTTAAAATCTTGACTAAACGTTCTAACTTGAAATAATACAACCAATAAGAAAATCAAAATATTTAGTTGAAGTGTATTCATAAATTGTTTACAACGTTTAGTATATGTGAAGGAGGCGATTTCGAAGCACTAAACTTTCGGTTAAGCACAAAGTTTGATACGAGCCGAAACACTTGATTACATTACTATTTCGCCTATTTTTCATACATTGTTACCTACTGGCTTTATTCTTTTTAATTCATATACGATACATGTTGTACCATCAAAGTCCCTTTCTTCAACAAATTCAAATCCTAGTCTTTCGTAAAATCTTTGAGCTTTAGTATTGGATTTCAGCGGGTCAATTAAAATTCCATCCACCAATTCGTTTTCAAAACATTTCTCAATAGCAAGATTCATCATTTTTGTTCCGTATCCCTTATTCAGATTATGTTCTTCTCCAATCCAAATATCAATAGCTCTTTTGTTCGGTTCAACTTCTCCCCAATAATGAGTTTCCTCCAATAGAGGGTCAATTATTTGTATAAATCCTATTGGTTCTCCGTCTACTTCAGCAATCAGTTGTTCCCTCCATTCAGGATTTCGGTTAAGTTCTTTTTCCCAATCCCAATCGTCATCAGGGTCACAGTCAATCACGTGCTGTTTAGTGTCCCAATATTGGACCAAATCTAGGTCTTGTATTGATGCTGTTCTTAATTTCAATCTTCAGTTTCTTTTGCTTGCAGGCAACGCAGCGCTATGTGTAGTCCGCGCAATTTTATGGAAATATAGTGAAAACCCTTTTTGGTTTTCGACGGTATTGGGAATAAAATTGTGCGGTCCTTCCGAGCGCAGCGAACACATGAATACCGCATTAAAATAGATATGGCATGAATAAATTGCATATAGGGGTTTGATATGTAGCGTTCATGGGCCGTGGTGGCGTGGTCGGCCGGTGTTCCCTTATCCTGTCCCGCCTGCAATCTGTCATAGCGCTGCGATGCTATAGCATTTCCCTTGGTGCGGGCGACGTCTGCGACAGCAGCGGGCGAGACGGTGCGTTGGAAAACGAGATGTAGCACCTAGGGTCGCCACAGGCGAATGCTACATCATCACATATATATGTTTACCTTTTGTGTGTGCTCACTAAAATACATTATTTCTGATAACGGTATATAAAATAGACCCCAAGAAAGCTTTCAAAAGGTAACCTGCTTATATATCAAAAATGTATTTTCATAAAGTGATATACAAAATGATCATAAAGTCCAACTTTATTTTTTTCGACGTGCAACTTAATTTGGCGGAGGGTATCATTTTAGAATATGCAGAAGTGCCTTTTTCTTCGTCAAAGAACAGCTTTTTAGGGTTCAATAACCCTAATAGGGAAAAAAGTAGGGTACTACCATTTTTAGCTGTTTTACCAGGACAGGAATTACTGTTTGTTGTAAAATTAAAATAGCAAAACACCGTTATGCATCTTAGCGTAAAACGACACTCAAAAATGATTAAAAGCTTTCTTCTACTTTTTTCAATACTCTTTTGTTTAGCGGGTAGGGCACAGGAAACCGGTAACGCCGCCAAACATTTAGGTGCCGGAGTTGCCATTGGTGCCGTGGGCGGTTATGCGGCCCACAAAATTTTTAAAGGGCAACGGGGCTGGACCTGGGCAGGTGCCGTCGGCGGAAGTCTGGCTGCGGGTTTGGCCAAGGAGACCTATGACGTTAACAACGGTGCCATCTGGGAAAACAGCGATATCCTGTACACGGCCCTGGGCGGTTTTATTTCGGGTTTGGCCTTGGATATGATCTTGGATCGGCAAAGGGGCAGTGGAAGAAAGTGCGGTTGCCCACCTGTAGCGTATAAAGAAGTAAAGGTAGATGTAGATTTTGTAACCAGTGCCACAACCAGTGGATCGGGGAATATAGCGGCGGCCATACAGGCCAACCACTTTATAAAAACGGGCTTATAATAGGCCTTTTGCCTTTATTTCCAAATATTTGTTTATGGTGTTTATGGTCAGCTCCTCTGGCTTGGTAAGAATGGTCTGTATACCATACCGTTGCAGTTCTTTTTGCATCAGTTTTTTATCCAAGGAAAATTTTTCCGCCAGGGTCTTATGGTAAATGGCCTGTAGGTTTTCCGCATCGGTGGCGATGAGTTTCTCCAATTCCGAATTCTCGAAGAAGATGACCACCAGCACATGGTTTTTGGCCAACGCCAATAAATAGGGCAGTTGTCTTTTTAAGGCGGATATATGCTCAAAATTTGTGTACAGCAACAATAAACTTCGTTGGGTTACTTTCCGCTTTACATGCCCGTAGAGCATTCCAAAATCGGAATCAGTAAACTCGGTGTCTATATGGTACAGGTTTTCTAGGATGTTGTTAAGATAGGTGGGTTTTTGTACGGCCGGTAAATACGTTTCTATCTGTTTAGAAAATGCGATCAGCCCTGTCTTATCGTGCCTTTTCAGGGCTACATTGGAGAAGGCCAAGGCGCTGTTAATGGCGTAATCCAATAATTTAAGTCCGTTAAAGGGCATTTTCATCACCCGCCCCGTGTCTATGATCGAGTACACGGGCTGCGATTTTTCATCTTGGTATTGGTTTACCATCAACTGGTGCTGTTTGGCCGTGGCTTTCCAGTTTAGGGTGCGTATGTCGTCTCCAGGTACGTATTCCTTAATTTGCTCAAACTCCTGTGTGTGGCCAATTCTTCTTATTTTTTTTAGGCCTATGTTGCTCAGTCGATTGTTGATGGCCAAAAAATCGTACTGCTGCATTTGAATGATGGAGGGATACACGGGCACCATCTGATGGTTTTGAAATACATACCGCCTTTTTACTATGCGCAAGGGCGATGATGCGTACAGGTTAAGGTTTCCAAAGACATACTCGCCGCGATCTACGGGCCTTACCTTGTATTCAAATAGCTGTTGTTCTCCTTTTAGGACGCTGGTGCGATGCTCAAAATCGCGTTTTTGGAACTGCGCTGGAAGTTCGTCTAGGATACTGATGCCTGTTGTAAAGGGATAGTGTGAAACGAATTTTATAAGAATCGGGTTCAGGTCGCTATTGGATAGTTTTTTAGGGAGTATCCGTTCCGCATCCAAGCGGCTTCCCGAGCCGTAAAGCAGAAAAACATCCAACAAAAATGTGGCTACCAAAAGCCATGTGAGTATCCATGCGATGGGGTACAGCCATGAAAACCAAAAGGACAGGATAAAGCTGGCACTCAGCAGTGCCAAGTACCTAAAAAAAGTGTTGTGGATGTAGAACGATTTTAAGAACAGCATTTATCGTGGTATTTCTACACTTTCGGTAATCATTTGTACCACATTTTCGGTGCTCATGCCTTCCATTTCGCGTTCCGGAGTTAAAATAACCCTATGGTTGAGAACGGGTACCAAGGCTTTTTTTACATCCTCGGGCGTTACAAAATCCCTTCCGTTGATCGCCGCAAAGGCTTTGGCGCTGTTGAGTGCGGCAATGGATGCCCTTGGCGATCCGCCCAAATATAAATGAGGGTGGTTCCTGGTTTTGGTGATGATGTCCGCTATATAACGGAATATCTTTTCCTCTACCACAATTTGCTGTATCTGGCTCTTAAAGCCCAAAAGTTCCTTGGGCGTAAGCACGTTTTTTATTTGGTCCTGGGGTTGGTTTCCCTTGCGGTCGTGATGGGTCTTTAGGATCAATACTTCTTCGTCCACATTGGGGTAGTCCACTTTTACCTTAAACAGGAAGCGGTCCAATTGTGCTTCGGGCAGGGCGTAGGTACCTTCTTGTTCTATGGGGTTTTGGGTGGCCAAGACCATAAAGGGGACGGCCATGGGGTAGGTGGTGCCGTCCATGGTCACTTGCCGTTCTTCCATAGTTTCGAACATCGCTGCCTGTGTTTTTGCCGGTGCCCTGTTGATCTCGTCGATCAGGACAATATTTGAAAAAATAGGGCCCTTTTTAAATTCGAACTCGTTGGATTTTACATTGAAGATACTGGTACCCAGAATATCGCTGGGCATTAGGTCTGGTGTGAACTGTATACGGCTAAAATCGGTCTTTAGGGTCTTGGCGAACAGTTTTGCGGTAATGGTCTTGGCCACGCCCGGTACGCCCTCTATCAGCACGTGGCCATCTACCAATAGGGAGACGATCAATAGTTCTATAAAGTTTTCCTGACCTATGATTACTTTGCCCAGTTCGGCCTTTATAGCACTTACCGCCTTTTGGAGTTCCTCTAAGGGAATCCTGTTGTTGAAATCCAGATCGTTTGGGTGTGCTTCGTTATTTTCCATCGGCTTTAGCTTTAAATTTTTGTATATAGGTATTCAATTTTATGACATCATCATCCGTGAGCTGTTCGCTATTCCGTACCTGTTCCATAAAAGCGAACATTTTGGTTACGAAGGCCAAAGAATGGCCGCTTCTATTGGCAATATTTTTATAAAAATCATCTTCTTTATTAATACTTCCCAAGTAATAGCGGGTGCGCAGCCAGTCCAGAAAGTAATTTATTTTATGCTCTGTAATCGATTTCCGGTCGCTTTGCACAAAATACATATCTGAAATAGTACGCGTAAAATCCAAGGTGCGATTGGGCAAGGGTTCAATGACCGGGATAGCACGCTGTTTTCGTTTGCCTTCAAATACTACATAGAAAACGGCACCGATCAGGGCTATATAATAGGCCCATTTGAGTTCTTTGGTGTTCAGGAAAATATACATGGGCGAAGTGTAAAAGGATTTTCCGCTCCGGTAATGGTTGTCCATGTAAATAGGCCGTGACGCATCCAAATAGGATAGGATTCCCGCTGTATATTCCTTGTTTGCGCCCTTAAGTATGAAGTAATTGGTAAAAGCCTCCGGAAAAATAGATAGGATGATGCTGCCTTCCCCGAACGGTTGTCGTATAAGGTTTACGTGGGTCACTTCCTCATCTTCCTCCTTGGTCTTCACTTGGCCCAAGACGATAGTTTGCAAGGTATCTATTTTGCTAAAATACGGGGTACTGGTATCCCGGTCAAAAATAACGGAATCCGTACCTTTTAGTTTCGGATTTACTAGTTGGTGCAGTTGCCTCTGGCTCGTCTCAAAACCGGCATATACAAGGTCTGTATCCAGGCCCAAGGTGTCCCTTAGTGCTGCCTCAAAACTTTGTGAGGCCAATAGCAGCGTGTTTCCCTTGGCGGTCCAATCCAGTAGAACGTTCAGTTCCGCTTCATTGAACAGTAGTTCGTCGTTTATGAAGATATAGGTACCGCTTATCGTATCGTTGGTAGCCAAAAATTCAAAAGGTGGGGTATAGACTTGTTTTAGCTGTTTTGGAAAAAAGGTCTCCATTAGGGTGGTCGCTACAAGGGTGCCATACGGGATCTTATGTGTGGATACATAGGAGGGATACCAATTTATTTCCTTTGGTTTGTTGTATTGTAAAAGCATAAGAACTGCTAGTGCCAACACGGCAATGATGAGGTACGTTGTTCCCTTTTTACCCATTTGAGAGGAGTTGTTTTAGGGAGAGGAAGTTGGCTTCGGCCTTACGGTATTTGTCCGCATCTATAGGAAATTCGCCGTACCAGAAGTGGTTGTAGAGTCGGGTAGTAGTGGCAAAGGGCTGCACCAGTTCCTGTTTTTGTAGTTCGTTGGTATAGTCTTCGTTGGTTTTTTGCAGCTCCCAAGTAATAAGTTCTTTCTCGCTCATGAGCTGCAACATATACAGGTAATAATAGCGTACGGCCAAACGATAGTCTTGTTGGTCCAGGGCATTTTGTATTAAGTGTTGAATGTCCTCGTTTTTGATGATATGCTCTTCTTCGGACAAGGCAACGACAGGTTTGTTTTTTTTGGCATGGAGCACTGCCCTTGCATTTACGCTCATAAAAAACTTCACAAGGATAAACAGGAGTACCGCCAAAAGTACGTAGGGTATGACTTCTAGAAAGGTGCTAAATGCCCCGGCGGCCTTTTCTATCCCAAAGAGCCATTCAAAGAACTTTAATATGCCATTGCCCAACCAGTTTTTAAAGGAAATCCACCACTCTGGGGCGGCACTTTTTACGACTTCATAATCAAAGTCGGGATTGTTTCTAAATTCTTCCAGCTGGTCAGCGTCTATATATCGTGGAGCAATGTTGGCCGAGTCCATTTTAATCGGCGGTGTGCTTTCCTGTGCCCAAAGCGGACCAAAGAAAAGAAAACACATCGATCCAAATAAAAATCGGTACCCCATCCTTTTAGTTCTCCCTTATTTTCCCTATGTTTTCTATACGCTCGTAGGTGCCGGTAAAATTCTTTTTCTCGTTAAGGTTAAAGTAAATGAAGGTGCCGGCGATAATGCTGATAAGGTTAAGTAAAAATTGTGCTAAGGTGCTTATCACGTTCAACAAGATGTACACGGGGTCCTTAAAAATATCCAAAACACCTTCTGCATCTACTTCGCCCGAAAAAATACCCATTTTGATCCATTGGTAAATTGCCGTAGGTACCGCAAAAACATAGCCGGCAATTCCTACGATAAGACCAATAACGAACATAGTGGCGAAGGTCATCCACCATTCATCCTTTACAAGGGTAAAACTATAGTTATAGGCATCTGACGTTCCTAAGTGGTTGTATACCATAATACAGAACGAAAGGGACAAGGGCACATAAAGATAAATTCCTGGAATAATACAGAACATAAGACCTACCATAAAAGAAAGCGCTACGATGATGCCCAGCCCGATAAAGTTCCAAAAACTGGCGTACACCTCTTTTTGTATGGTCTCGAAATCTGTGGTGCCCTTGCCATTGGCGTAGGATTTAATGTAATGTAGAACGGTAGATTGCGACATGGTATAAACCGCTATAATAGATAACAGATAAAGTAGGCCAATACCGCCAAAAGTAGCAAAGTTAAAACCCTCCATCCCGGAATCCAGTAGCAGGGTATTGAATACATTTCCCACAAAATAGAAATAAAGTGCTACGGAAATGAGCATTACCGCCAAGAAAGGACCCACAATCTTAAAATAGGTACTAAAAAATGGTTTGAACTCACTGCGGAAAAAGGCAAAAGTATCCGACAGTATTTCGCCTAGTTCACGCTGTTTCTTGAATTCGATATAGTTACTGTTCATAATTTGGTGTGGTTTTGCTCAATTTATAAGGATAAATAATATAGTAAAATACAATAAGCGCAAGTGATGCCGTAATGATGAATAGGGCCAACCAGTCGGGCATTTCGGTATGTCTGGTCACAAAACCTTCCAAAAAACCTGCCATAATAAAGAACGGTACGGTACTCAACATGATCTTTAGTCCGTTTTTTACACCGCGTTTAAAGGACTCCAATCTGGTGTAGGTACCCGGAAACAAAATTCCATTGCCCAATACCAGACCGGCACAGCCCGCAATGATGATCACGGAAATTTCTATGGTGCCGTGTATCCAAATGGTGCGCATGGATTCCCAGAGCAGTCCTTTATCGTAAAAAAAGTATTGGAAACTTCCTAGCATAATCCCGTTCTGCAGCATGATTATAAGCGTGCCTATGCCCAATAAAAAACCATAGACAAAGGCCATAAGTGCCACACGTATATTATTAATGGTAATGCCAAGGAACATGTTAAATTCCCCCATTTGCTTGTAGACCGCCATGGGATCGCCTTTTTCAATATTTTCCAAGGTCATGTTCACGTAGCCGTCTCCCAAGATGGCTCGGACGAAATCGCGTTCATTTGCTGCCGAAAATGCACCTACGAACGTAAAAAAACCAAATACTAGAAAGGCAATGAGCAGTTCCCTATGGTGGTGTTTAAACATCAAGGGAAATTCCGTTTTCCAAAAACTAATGATCCTGTTCTTGGATTCGCGCTTGGTGCGGTAAATTTTTTGATGTGCCTGTGAGGCCAAGGAATTTAGATAGCGCTCTGTGTTGCTTGTGGGGTAAAAAGTCTTGGCGTAGCTGAGATGGTCCGTGATTTCGATATATAGGTCGGACAATACATTCGGCGCTATATCCGTTTTGTTCGCCAATGCGCTTTCAAAAGTTGACCATTTGTCCTTATTTTGCTTTACAAAGGCGGCTTCGCGCATTAACTTTGAGGTTTATATCAAAGGAACAAAACTATGGAACAATTTCAAATAGAAACCGCTCAAAATATAAGCATAGACCAAAATACCGCGCACCTTGGCGACCGCATACTGGCTTTCATCATAGATACCTTGGTCATCGTCATTTATTACGTGCTGATGATTTGGTTGTTGTTGGCCTTAGATGTGAACACTGGAGATAGCTGGGCCATTTTTATGATTATGGGACTGCCCGCTTTTCTCTATTATTTGGTGTTCGAGACCTTTATGGACGGTAAGACCATAGGCAAGCATTTAATGCAGTTAAGGGTAGTGAAGTTGGACGGTTCCAAACCTGGTTTTTCCAGTTATTTTATTCGGTGGATTTTAAGGATAGTAGATATTTCCTTAAGTTCTGGCGGAGTAGCCGTGTTTACGATCTTAATGCGTGGCAAAGGGCAACGCGTTGGCGATATAGCTGCGGGAACCACTGTTATAAGTGAAAAAAAGCGTGTTTTTTTAGAAGATACCCTGCTGCGCGAGCTTCCGGCGGATTATGTACCACAATTTCCACAGGTCACCGTTTTTAAGGACAATGAAATGGGGACTATCAAGGATTTGTACGACAAGGCAAAGCGGAACGGAAACCATAATGTTATCCTATCTTTGAGCGTTCGCATAAAAAAAGTTACACAGATTACAAGCGACCTCTCGCCCACGGATTTTGTGGATATTGTAATTAAGGACTATAACTATTATACCCAACAATTTTAGGATATGTTTTATTTTGTAGTCGATATTTTAGGAACCGTGGCGTTCGCCATATCCGGGGTTTTGGTGGCCATGGAGAAAAAGCTGGACCTATTTGGGGTCTTTATCATTGCATTTGTAACAGCCGTAGGAGGCGGAACATTGCGCGATTTCTTAATCGGGAGCGCCCCTGTGGGCTGGATGACCACTCCGGTATATCTTATAACCATTACCATTACCGTAATTGGTGCTATTTTGTTCGTGAACCAGTTGCGTTATTTTAGAAAGTCCTTATTTCTTTTTGATACGATTGGCATTGGACTCTACACCATGGTAGGAGTGGAGAAGGGGCTTAATGCCGGCCTATCTCCCGTAATGTGTATTATTTTGGGAACCATTACCGCAAGTTTTGGTGGTGTTATCAGGGACATACTCTGTAACGAGATACCCGTTATTTTTAGGAAAGAAATCTATGCCACAGTGTGTATTTTAGGTGGTGCCTTCTACTTTTTGCTCATCCAGTTTCCTTTTAATAGCACGTATGCGTACGTCGCCGCTATACTTTCTATAATTGTGATGCGTTTATTGGCCGTGCGTTTTAAGATTTCCTTACCCAATATTTATAAAGAGTGATGATAGGTGTTGGGTGCTCGATGCTCGATGTTTGGTTTTTGGACAAACCCTAAACCTTGGTCCTGAAACCTGAATCCTACTCAAGCACAACAGCGTCCAGTATATAGGTATTCTGAACAGGCCAATCTCCTTTGGCTATAGGTTGACTATTAATGGCGTCTACCACATCCATACCTTCTATAACCCTGCCAAAAGGGGTGAAATCGCCATCTAAATGGTAGGAACCCGGATCTGTAACGACTATAAAAAATTCGTAGGGCGAAGCAAGCATGTGAGGATTGTCTATCTCGCTACTGGGCATGGAAATGGTTCCTCTGTGGTGTTTGTGACCTTTACGGGTGTCCGGTGGTAAAAGATAACGACCAATTTCCCTTCGTTTTTTGCCTGTTTGGGTATCGTCCGAATTACCTCCCTGGATAATAAAATTTTTGACGACCCTATGAAACTGGGTATCTTTAAAATAGCCTTTACGTGTTAGGTAAATGAAATTGGCCTTGTGGTAAGGAACATTGTCATAGAGTTCCACCACAAACGATCCAAATCTGGTCGTAATTTTAACCTTGTTCGCCTTTAGGTCTTGCTGATATTTAAAAAAGAAATCGATCGCATTTTCTTCTGTAAGTTCAAAGGGAACTTCTTTTTCTTCCTTTCTTCCGGTGTCCTCTGGCACAATGGTAATGCTGTCCGCTACCTTTTGGGACTTGGTTTCGGTCTTATTTGTTTTGTTAGGATTATCTTTACATCCTATCAGAACAAAGAGCAGTACGTAAAGGGATAGCCAATTTTTTGTAAAGCGCATGGATTTCGATTTGTTTGAACAACGAATAGCAAAAATAAAAAATCTGCCACTACCAGGCGAGGCTTCGCACTATAAAATGGTGCCGGAATTTAGGATGCAAGAGCTGAAAGTCGCTAGGGATAAAACTATGGCCCCTAGAAAGGCAGCTGTTATGGCATTGTTTTATCCAAATGCACATCACAGCACTAACTTACTGTTTATTTTAAGGAA
The DNA here is from genome assembly GCA_963697395.1 of uncultured Flavobacteriaceae bacterium. Classification (GTDB taxonomy): domain Bacteria; phylum Bacteroidota; class Bacteroidia; order Flavobacteriales; family Flavobacteriaceae; genus Maribacter. The sequence goes on along the minus strand of CAVONX010000001.1, from coordinate 113,946 downwards.
AACGTATAAAGGGGTGCATAGCAACCAAGTGGCTTTTCCGGGCGGCAAGGAAGAACGCGAGGATCAGAACTTACTGGTAACCGCATTACGGGAAACCCAAGAAGAAGTGGGCGTGCATCCCCAAGATGTGCATGTGATACGCGAACTTACCGAAATTTTTATTCCGCCAAGTAATTTTGAAGTGCAACCCTACGTGGGCCTTTACAGGGCACCTAAGCCTTTTGTGATCCAGGAGTCGGAAGTAGAAGCCCTTTTGGAGGTTTCCTTGGTCGATTTTTTAACCGATTCCAACATTGTGATCAAAAATTTAAGCACATCTTACGCAACAAAGATAGATGTACCGGCCTTTAAATTAAACGGTTACATCGTTTGGGGCGCTACGGCCATGATGTTGAGCGAGATCAAGACCTTATTAAAACAGGTTTTATAGCACTTTATTCCTTTCCTAAATGTAGTTTTGGCAGGTATTTAATAACTATAAGATCAGCGCTATTCTTAAAAAGTTTGATTGTAGGAATTTAGACAAATGACAGATGATGGTTGGAGTAACCTGTAACTTTTTTCCTCATTTTCTTTTTCCTTAAGTTTACGGAGTAGGCTAAATCTTATTTATTAATTTAGCAGTTATGGGACTATTTAAGAAAAACCCTTTTGGGCATAATTTATTTATTAAGAAATGGTTGATCCGTATTTTGGCTGTACTCAGCCATCAGCGCTACAAGCGTTTTAATAAATTGGAAATAGAAGGTTCTGAGGTCATTCGTAACTTACCTGGGAACAATGTCCTTTTTGTTAGCAACCATCAAACCTATTTTGCGGATGTTGTGGCCATGTTCCATGTTTTTAATGCCAGCTTAAGCGGCCGTGAAAACTCTATTAAGAACTTAGGTTACATTTGGCAGCCAAAATTGAATATGTACTACGTAGCCGCCGCCGAGACCATGCGGAAAAGCGTCTTGACCAAAATAATGGCCTATGCAGGATCTATAAGCGTGGAACGCACATGGCGGGCAGAGGGGAAGGACGTGAACCGACAGGTTAAAATGAGCGATATTTCCAGTATCGGGACCGCATTAAAGGACGGTTGGGTAATTACCTTCCCACAAGGCACCACAACGCCGTGGAAACCCTTGCGAAAAGGTACAGCCCATATCATTAAAAAATATAAGCCTATTGTTGTGCCCGTGGTTATCGATGGTTTTAGACGTTCTTTTGACAAGCAAGGCCTGCGCATCAAGAAAAAGGGTATTTTACAATCCATGGTTATTAAAGAACCTTTGGATATCGACTATGAGAACGAATCTACAGATTCTATTATAGAGAAATTGGAATACGCCATTGAGCAACACCCCTCCTTTTTAAAAGTGATATCCAAAGAAGACCTACTGGCTTACGAAGAAGAGAACAAGCACCGTAAATGGCGTAAGCAGACCGACTAAAATTCCAGTTGCCGCAATTCCGCATAGTTCTTGTTTAATTTGCGTAACAATAGACCGTACAATAAAAAGTAAACCCCACCCATACACATCGTAAATAAGACCCCAAATATTCCTATAGTTAGCACAAGCGTCATGCGTAATTTATCTAATGGCACCTGCTCAAGGCTTTCTTTTAGTTCTGGAACGATGTGGGTAATATCATCGTTTAAATAGATTCCAATAAGTATGATTATGATTGTGAGCATTATCATGGAGAGTGAGAATATGATATAATGTTTTACGGTTCTTCTGGTCTTGAGGATTTTTCGCATCAGGTTTTTAGAGTTGTCCAATACCGATATTTCCTTAAACCTACGATAGAACTGATAAATAAAAAATAGGGCCACCGCATAGATCAGTACGGATAAGGCAAAAATATAATTGGAGACGCCAATATGCTCATATATCTCCATGGACTCTCCTACCGAAGGTACAAAAATGAGCAAGTGGGGCAGGGTAAATTCCAAAATGCTAATGATGAGAATCCATTTAACGATAGAGGACGATTTTTTCCATATCATTTTGTGGATTTCGCCATAGGATAGCTGGGGCAGTGCTGATTCTTTCTTCTGCCAATCCCTTTTTAATAATTCCAATTCATCCGTCATAACTCAAGGGTTCAAAATAGTTCTTAATTTTGTCTTTATACGGTTCATTTTAACTCTGGCGTTTACCTCGCTTATACCCAAGGTTTCCGCTATTTCCGTATAGTTTTTATCTTCTAGATATAAGAATACCAAAGCTTTGTCTATATCTCCCAATTGGCGCACCGCCTTGTACATCAACTTTAATTGTTGTTCTTCTGTTTCGTCATATTCGTCGGCTTTTATTTTAAAAATTACCGATTCATAATCATGTATATCCACCCGTTTTTTGGATTTTCTGTAGAGCGTAATGGCCGTATTCAGTGCCACGCGGTACATCCAAGTGCTAAATTTTGCCTCGCCCCTAAATTTGGGATAGGCCTTAAATAATTGAATGGTTATTTCTTGGAATAGATCATTGTGCGAATCACGGTCATTTGTATATAAGGAACAGACTTTATGGACAATGTTCTGATTGTCCTGTAACTCGGTCACAAATTTATGCTCCAATTCTTTGTTCACTCGGCGGTTGGTGGTTATCGCGTAACAATGAGTATGCGTATGGCCAACTTTGTTACACTTTGTAGATGCTTTTTTCTAAAATAATAAGGTTTACGGCTAGTCTCAAAAGTAGTTTTGGCTCGCTGGTTATTGTGCTTTTGCTATTTTTTTATTTCAGTTTGATGAATGAGTAAATTTTCAATCAATGTATTGATTCCTTCGGAGGCATTTTCGAGCCTATTGTTTAAGCCACCTAATACAACTTCTATATGCTTCTAAAGTCGAAATGTATTCGATCTTGTTTTCATTGATTATGGCATGGATTTCAATCGAAGTTAAATGACTGTCAACGAGTCCTTTAGGTATTAGAAAGTTGAACTTACAGTGCGTAGCGTATTCCGTTAATTTTTCAAATGAGGCGTTCACTGCTGTAAAATGACCTCTATAAACATCATCTATCTCTCTTAACAAACTATCCGGTAATCTTTTCCATAAGTCAGAGTTAGTTAGACCTTCCAAAACAGGCGAGGTGTCATTAAAAAACGCTCTATCATCCCCTAAGTAACTAATGGAACGTTTTAAATTCAATGTGTCAATACTCTTATTTTTAGCCCAAGTATCAACTATATTATCTGTGCGTTCAATCAATGATTTTCCATATTCTACATCACCATGGAATTCTTTGTTTTTTGATTTTAGGTCTGTAATTAATGTCTCAATTAATTGATAATCTGACTTTTCTTCTATTCTGTTGTTATTCCAATCATTGATTTGAATGGCAATCAAGATTCCGATAACGACAAGTATAATTTCTCCAAAGGCATATTTCAGATACTTTCCAGTTTTGCCTTCTGAAAGCAAATTTTGTCTAATTCTTCTAAAGAATTTTATCATTGGTTAGTGGTTTCTGATAATGAAGGAGAACACGGGATAATTCTTATTTTGCCGAAGCTTTAAATTTAAAGTTGATTGTAAAACTACCTGAAGGTAAACTGTTGACTTTTTATCTGGTTTCAATATAATTTGGGTTCTTGAAGTAGGCCCAAGTTTGATCAGGGTGTTGGTTACCATCCATGGTTTGTCTAGTTTCTATAGTCCAATGCGGGTGCCCTATCGCCCAATAGCGGTATGTATTTAAAATTAGGACCTCTTCTTTCCTCCAATTCCTGTTTTGCCGCTATAATAAGTTTTGGATTCTTTAGCAAATCTATGGTGGTAAGTGCCAATGTTTTTGCGGCCACCATCATTCCCTTATTGCCTATGGAGGTTCCTCCGGCCGCAACTGCCTGCCAACTGTGTGCCGCTGTACCAGGAACCCAAGTTGCCGCACTCATACCTACCGTAGGAACGGTAAAACTAACGTCTCCTACATCGGTTGAGCCAAAGGGTATTGCTTCGGTTTTATAGGGTTGAATGGTTGCAGCTGTCAGAATATCCGCTTTTTCTTTACCTAGACTTTGGGCTATTTTGTTGGCAAATTCCAGTTCTTCGGTTGTGTAAGTCAGACCGCCCACTTTCACTAAATTATCATACATCAATTTTTGAAGTGTAAGATTGGGAAGCAGCTCATGGGTACCACCGATCATTTCAAAATCCATTGTGGTACCTGTGCCGAGTGCCGCGCCCTCCGCCGCTTTTTCGATACGGTCAAAAATATCCATGACCACATCTCTTCTTTCGTGCCTGGCATAGTAATACACCTCTGCAAAATCGGGTACTACATTGGGCGCTTTTCCCCCGTCTGTAATTACGTAATGTACCCTTGCACTAGACGGAATGTGTTCTCGCATCATATTCACCATCATGTTCATCGCTTCTACACCATCCAGTGCAGAACGACCTTTTTCAGGTGATGCGGCAGCGTGGGCGGATATCCCGTAGAAACGGAATTTAGCCGATTTATTTGCCAATGCAGCTCCAGCGCTGGCTTCGTTACTGGCATTTGGATGCCAGTGCAAGGCGATATCCACATCGTTGAACAAGCCGGCACGAACCATATAAACCTTACCGGAGCCGCCTTCCTCCGCAGGTGTTCCGTAAAAACGTATGGTGCCTTTTCCGTTAGTAGTCTTTAGCCAATCTTTTGCCGCAATGGCGGCAGCGGCGGAAGCTGTTCCGAACAAATGATGTCCGCAGGCATGGCCTGCCGCTTTTCCAGCAGATTTTTTTTCAGCGACCGCTTCTTGGGATAGTCCAGGAAGAGCATCGTATTCCCCTAAAATGGCTATTACCGGACTTCCGCTACCGTATTCGGCAATGAAGGCTGTAGGAATCGCCGCAACACCGTTAGTGATCTTAAAGCCTTCATCGGATAATGTTTTTTGAAGTAAGGCGGCGCTTTTCTCCTCTTGATAGCCCATTTCTGCCAACTGCCATATCTCTTGGGCTATTTGTCCGTATGCTTCACTTTTTGTTTCCAGTGTACTTAAAACACTTGTTGTTTTCTTTTGCGCAACCGCTGTTAGCGCTGTAAAAAATAATAAAAGGGTAAGTACGATGGCTTTTTCCATTTTTTGATTATTTAGGGTAGGGTTAATAAAAGTTTGTTGGTAATTCCAAGTTTTTTAAGGGCATATGTTTTTAGTACAACACTTCAAATTCTGGGAATTCACAATTCTAAAATGCTTCGGATTTGAAGAGGAAGAAATACACTTCCTATTTTTTCTATTGGCTGGCTAAATGTACTAAAAAGCTACGATTTTTCTTTTATAGAAATGGGATTGTTTAATTTTGACGGATATTGTTTTAATTATGAATATACCACGTACCAGTTTCCCCAGAATTGTTATTATTGGCGGCGGCTTTGGCGGCATCGCCTTGGCACAAAAGTTAAGTAAAAAAGAAGTTCAGGTGGTATTGTTGGACAAGAACAACTATCATTGTTTCCAGCCTTTACTTTACCAGGTATCCACTGGCGGTCTGGAGCCAGATTCTATTGCCTACCCGCTCCGAAAGGTACTTATCGGCTATGATAATTTTTATTTTAGATTGGCCGAAGTCCAAGAAATAGAGCCCGAAAAGAAATCGATTAAGACATCTATAGGTCCTTTAAGCTACGAATATTTGGTAATTGCCACGGGTTCAGAGACCAATTACTATGGCAATACGGAACTGGAAAAGAATGCCATGGCCATGAAGACCATTCCGCAATCCTTAAATTTACGCAGCCTGATTCTCGAAAATTTTGAACAGGCCTTGCTTACGGACGATTATCATGAGCGCGACGCCTTAATGAACTTTGTTATTGTGGGCGGTGGCCCAACAGGCGTGGAACTGGCAGGTGCTTTGGCCGAAATAAAAAAAGGGATTTTACCTAAAGATTATCCTGATCTGGACACCAGACGTGCTACCATTAATCTTTTACAGAGCGGTGATCGTATTTTGAATGCAATGAGCGAGGAAGCGTCCAAGAAGGCAGAGGATTTTCTAGAAAAACTTGGGGTACAGGTGTGGAAAGATGTAAGGGTTACGGGATACGACGGTAAAACGGTAACCACCAAGACAGACCTTACATTTGATACCGCAACCCTGGTCTGGGCTGCAGGAGTAAAGGGTGCGACCATCAAAGGACTGGATGCCAAAGAGTTCTTAGCCGGCGGAAATCGGTTGCCCGTAAATGAATACAATCAGGTTGTCGGTTATCCAGAAATTTTTGCGATAGGTGATATTGCCTGTATGCAAAGCGACAGTCATCCCCACGGCCACCCTATGATGGCACAACCCGCCATACAGCAAGGAAGGCAGTTAGCCGCAAACATGCAACGTTTAATAGAAGGAAAGCCTTTAGAAGTTTTCAAGTACACCGATAAAGGGAGCATGGCTACGGTTGGTAGAAACAAAGCGGTATGCGATTTGGGACATATTAGGTTTCAAGGCGTATTTGCTTGGTTTGTTTGGATGTTCGTACACCTATTTTTCCTTATCGGCTTCAGGAACAGGGTCATCGTCTTTGTCAACTGGGTCTATAATTATATCAAATTTGATAGGGAAGCACGTTTAATCATACGTCCGTACCATAGAAACTATGACCAGTTTAAAGAGTAAAGGTTAAGTTGGCATTATTTCCTTGGATGGTACTGCTCCATAACCGCCGCCAAATGACTTCGGTCTACGTGCATATACACTTCGGTGGTGGTAATACTTTCATGGCCCAACATCTGCTGAATGGCACGAAGATCCGCTCCGTTTTCCAGTAAATGGGTAGCAAAGGAATGTCTAAAAGTATGTGGACTTATATTTTTTTTCAGTCCTATGGTTTCGGCCAGATCTTTAACTATGGTAAAGATCATGGCGCGGGTAAGTTGTCTGCCCCTTCTGTTTAAAAAAAGAATATCCTGAAAACCTTTTTGCTCCTTTATATGCACCCGCACTTCGTTTTTATAGATATTGATGTATTTTTTATTGATGGGGCTAATGGGTACGAAGCGCTGTTTGTCTCCCTTTCCGGTTACTTTAATAAAGTCTTCCTCAAAATAAAGGTCTGATAGTGTAAGTCCTATCAGTTCGGATACCCTAAGTCCACAGCCATAAAGGGTTTCCAGCATGGCCCTATTGCGCTCTCCTTCAGGTTTGCTAAGGTCTATTGCGGCGATAAGTTTGTTTATTTCGTTTTCCGATAGTGTATCGGGCAGTTTTCTACCAATTTTTGGGGACTCTATTAAATCCATGGGATTGTCTGCCCTATAATCTTCAAACATCAAATAGTTAAAGAAGCTTTTTAATCCAGATATGATACGGGCTTGTGACCTAGGGTTAACGACCTTGGCCATGTCGTATACAAATTGTTGTACCGTGCTTTTAGGTATATTCACGGGCGATTCTGTAAGCTCGTACTTCTCTAAATAGCGCACCAACTTTTCAATATCCAAAACATAGCTTTTAATAGAGTTATCGGATAAACCACGCTCCAATTTCAGGTAATGGATATAGTCGTTTTTTGCCTGTTTCCAGTTCATGGCCTAAAGATACGGGTTACCCTTTTAATTGTTCTTTGATAGGCGGAATTTCCATTGAGCCTTGGGCTATTTAGGTACTATTTTTCGTATTGTCTGTTAGCTGAAGACCTTTTTTAGGTTTGTCCGAGGGCTTTGAAGGATATCGTTTTGAAGCCGGTATTTTTGCCTTGGGCTTTAGATATGCATTTGATTAACACTAAAAGGTTATTTTTGAAAAGAGCGGAAGGATAACTTCCGCTTTTTTGTACCATTTATTAAAATGGACATCCAGTAAACTAGTGTTAAAGGAATTCTTACAACTTTTACAGGAAGTTTCACAACAAAAAAAATATAAACCCTTGAGTAACATCTACTTTTAGACTCTAATCATTTCAACGGCTATGAGACTAGTACATTTTATTATAATATTCGGTTTTTTTACTTTTAGTACCCAGGCACAGAATGTGGACCGTAGTAATTTTAGGGGCGGTTTAAACGCTGGAATGGTCATTGGGGATTTTTCCGAAGCCTACAGCTTGGTATTAGGAGTGGATCTATATCAACATTGGGGGGTCTCTAAGACACTAGATTTAGGAGTTACTACCGGATTTTTAAACGCCTTTGGCGAAAAGAAGGAATTAACATCGGGGGGTATAACCCTAGAAACCCAATTTGACAATATACAGATCATTCCTGTGGCGGGATCGGTAAGGATTTATCCGACTGCGGGTTTTAAGATCGGAGGCGATGTGGGTTACGCAATAGGGATAAATGAAGGGAATGAAGGTGGATTGTACTACAGACCCAGCTTGGGAATAGATATTAACGGAGGCGTAACGGAACTTAATATTTCCTATTTGGCGGTACATGGTGACGCCACTTTTTCCAATGTCCTTTTTGGTGTCCTTTTTCTTTTTTGATAAAATATGCTGCGCATAAATATAATAGCCTAGCATCTGGAGCAAGGTATTCAAGTAAAAGTTTTAGGTTGGGAATCGTTGATATCTTTAAAACAGTGTTGCCAATTCTTAGTGCTGCCCAAAATACCAATGATATCCAATAGATCAAAAATCTAAACTGATCCATTGGAACGGAAGGGTTCCAATTGCCTAAAGGCCTGTCATACTTCAAAAAATGTAACTTGTACAACAGTGCGTACAATCTATGCAAAATCGGGTATTTGCATGATACCTATTTCTCTATCTTTACCTTACAACTTTAAAAATCGATACTTATGAAAAAATTAGGAGTAATTGCACTATTTGTTTTAGGCGTAACATTTTCGGTTCACGCCCAAGAAGGTTTTGCCGTGAAGGCAGGCTTGAACAATGTAACTGCCAGCACTGATCTAGGAGCTTTTGGAGGAAAGGTTTCCAATAGCGAGTTAGGTTTCTATGTAGGTGGTGGATACAATTTTGAACTTGACGATACGTGGTCTATAGAGCCGTCTGCTCTAATTAGTATAGTAAGCGATTTAACTTCCCTTTATATTCCCGTAATGGCTAAATATAGAATTGCCGAAGACTTTAATGTACAGGCAGGGCCACAAATCAACTATCTTATGGAAGATGTTCCAGATGGTGCTTTAGGGATTGATCTTGCTATTGGTGGCGGTTACCAGATAGATGATAATTGGTTTGTAGAGGCCCGTTACGGATTTGAGATCATGAGAGGTGGTGATTATGGTGATGTGGTAGACTTAAACACCTTAACCATTGGTGCCGGTTACCGATTTAATTAAAATATTTTTTACTGTTTAAAAAGCGAAAACTCTTGTTTTCGCTTTTTTTATACCTTTTTTTTATACGTACTTTTACAACATGAAGCTAATTATTATTAACGGCCCTAATCTGAATCTTCTTGGTAAAAGAGAACCAGAAGTATACGGAAACCAGACTTTTGAGGACTATTTTTCCGTTCTTCAGTTTAGGTTCAAGGAGGTGCAATTGGAGTATTTTCAATCCAATATAGAAGGGGAACTGATCACAAAAATACAGGAAACAGGTTTTGGCTATGACGGCATTATACTTAATGCCGCCGCTTATACGCATACCTCTGTTGGCATTGGAGATGCTGTAAAGGCAATTGAAACCCCGGTGGTTGAGGTTCATATATCCAATACCTACAAGCGCGAGGAGTTTAGGCACATATCCTATATTTCTTCTGGTGCCAAAGGTGTTATTTTGGGTTTTGGACTACAAAGTTATGATTTGGCCATTCAGAGTTTTCTAAAGTAAAATAATCTGGTAATTGTTAAACTTCGGCTGCTGCCGGCTTCAGATATTTTTCCTCTACATAAAAGGTAGCAAATGGTAATAGGGAGGCAATTCCAAAAATGATAAAACGTTTAATTCCCCATTTTTTATTGAAACAAACGAGTAGTGCTAGTGCTATAAAGGCAATAAAAAGAGCACCGTGGGCATACCCTACATAAATGTTGGGTTCTGGAATATCCGCCCAATATTTTAAGGGCATGGTAACACCGAACAATGCCAAATAGGATATTCCCTCTAATATTGCTGTTACTCTAAATAATTGTAGCATAGTGTTGATTTAAAACCATAAAACGGGTACGACGAAATAAATCTTTCCTACATTTTAAGTTGGTTGAATAACGCATTTCAATCTAATCCTTTGATAAGTAGTTTTTGAAAACCGCTTTAGTGTACTTGAACCCTTTAATGGGCTTTCTTCTACTTGACTTATAAATGAATCACTTCGCCATAGGCATCCGCGACGGCTTCCATAACCGCTTCGCTCATGGTGGGGTGCGGGTGTACCGTTTTTAAAACTTCGTGTCCTGTAGTTTCCAATCTTCGCCCTAGCACCGCTTCTGCGATCATATCTGTTACTCCTGCCCCGATCATGTGGCAACCAAGCCATTCGCCGTACTTTGCATCAAAAATAACTTTTACAAAACCTTCGGATGCGCCAGATGCTTGAGCTTTTCCACTAGCGGAAAAGGGAAATTTACCCACTTTTATATCCAAACCTCGTTCCCTTGCCTGTTTCTCGGTAAGACCTACCGACGCAATCTCCGGACTGCAGTAAGTACATCCAGGAATGTTTCCGTAATCCAAGGCTTCTGTATGCATTCCAGCTATTTTTTCTACGCAAAGGATTCCCTCGGCAGAGGCAACGTGCGCCAAGGCTTGCCCCGGCGTAACATCGCCGATGGCATAATATCCTGGAATATTTGTCTGATAATAGTCGTTGACCAAAATTTTGTCGCGGTCCGTGGCAATACCAACGTCCTCTAGACCTATATTTTCAATATTTGATTTTATACCCACGGCGGACAACAGGATGTCCGCTTCCAATATTTCATCTCCTTTGACGGTTTTTACTGTTGCTTTTACGCCTTCTCCAGAAGTATCTACACTAGTAACCTCCGCAGAGGTCATTATTTTTATTCCTGCTTTTTTAAAACTGCGCTCCAACTGCTTGGAAATGTCCTCATCTTCTACTGGAACAATATTGGGTAGGTATTCCACTACGGTTACTTCCGTGCCCATGGCATTATAAAAATAAGCAAACTCTATACCTATAGCACCACTACCGACAACGATCAATTTTTTAGGTTGCTTTTCTAAGGTCATTGCTTTTCTGTAGCCAATAATTTTTTTGCCATCCTGAGGTAAGCTCGGTAATTCCCTGCTTCTAGCTCCGGTAGCTATAATAATATGTTGACCACTATATTCTGTTACCGAACCATCAGCTGCCTTTACCGATACTTTTTTGCCAGGTTTCAAGGTTCCGAATCCGTTAATGACCTCGATTTTATTTTTCTTCATCAAAAACTGTACACCTTTGCTCATACCGTCGGCAACGCTTCGACTTCTCTTAACAACGGCATCAAAATCCTTGTCCACGCCTTCTGCATTTAGGCCGTAATCTTTCGCATGTTTCAGGTATTCAAACACTTGAGCAGATTTCAGTAATGCTTTGGTAGGAATACAGCCCCAGTTCAAACAAACACCGCCAAGGCTCTCCTTTTCTATAATTGCGGTTTTAAGTCCTAATTGAGATGCTCTAATGGCCGTAACATAACCTCCAGGGCCACTACCCAAAACAATAACGTCGAAAGTGCTCATAGTTGTAAATTTTTAATGTTAAAACCCAAGTCCTTTTGGGAGCGGTGCAAAAATACAAAACCAAGTTAGAAGGACAATGATCCGGACGTAAATTTAAAAACCAGTTTTGTTGATTTAATGCCCAAACTAGGTGTTGAATTTCTTGTCGTTAAAAGTATGTGAACGGCCTTTAAGGATAGAAAGGGAAATCCAAGCTTTTCCTTTGCACATTTAGCACAATAGTACCATTTGCCCTTTATGGCTAGCATAATGGGCCAACTGGCGGTTTGTGGCCTCATCGATGGGATGGTTCTCGTTTCTATTCTTGGTGAAGGTATCTAAATTTGTTTCGTTCACATGGTTCAAGGTAGTAAAAAGACATGCCCAACCTCATGACCAAGCGGCTAGCATTTCTGCTTTATTCGCGAAGGGGCTTAAAAACTGGTTTTCTCGATTTCGCCAGACTTTCTCCCCATCCTCGGTTAAAAAGTAGGTCCATCTACTAAGTATGTTACCGACTACGAGTTTTACGACAAGATCGATAGTGTGATCTGTTTCTGTTAAGGTCCAGTGTATATCTTATTCCGAAAGTTGATTAAAAGTATGGTCTCCCAGCTTTTTGTGGCGTTCAAATTATAACATGTACTAAGGATATAGCTTCCCACAAACGTATATGGCTTACTTAGTGGGTACAAATTTTAACGCAACCCCGTTAATACAATGTCTTAGTCCGGTAGGTTCAGGGCCATCTTCGAATACATGTCCCAGGTGGCCGCCGCATGTGGCACAATGCTCCTCGGTTCTTTTGTAACCTATTTTGTAATCCACGTCATAGGCAACATTACCCGCTATTTCTTCATAAAAGCTTGGCCACCCTGTACCCGAGTCAAATTTGGTGGAACTTTTAAATACTGGCGTATCACAACCGGCACATACGTAGGTTCCTTCTTTTTTATTGTCTAAAAGTGGACTGGTAAACGGATTTTCGGTCGCCGCTTTTCTTAGCACATAGAATTCGGCATCGGTTAGTTCTTTTTTCCATTCCGCTTCGGTTTTCTGAATAGGGAATTCCTTCTTCGCGGTGGCTTGTGAGGAAGCCTTGGTCGCGGTTGTAGCCGTTTCTTTTTCTTGGGAAACGCCTTTGCAACTGGTTGCTAAAATAATTAGGGTAAATAGTAAAGAATATTTCATAGCTTTTTTTGTGTTCGTCGTTTTTCTTTTTCAATCCTTTCAAAGATAAGATACTAAAGAAAATAATGTTGTTACCATTTTCTTAAAGATTGGTTCGTTAAAAACGAAAAGCACCCATCTTTTTTGGAGGGGTGCTTTCAGAAGTATTAGGAGGGCGTATTAATCCAACTTCACTCTTTGTATCTCGTCTTCGGTAATATTTAGCCTACCCATTACCGAATAAATATTCGATGTGTCAATTTTTCCTTGGGTCATTTCTGCTGGTAATACGGCTATTCTAAAAACTTGGTCGTTTATATCGCCTGGAAGAAGTTCGGCTTCGTTAAAATTAAATTCTAAAAATAAATTTACGTCAAAAAAGGTATGGTCATAATTGTACTGTAATAATCCTTGATCCAATATGCGGGTCTGTGGCATTAATCTCCATATATCTACAGGGTCACCGTTACCATCTTCGGTCTGGTCCCATAAAAGGTAAACCAGTACGATATCTGTTTCAAAAACTTCTATGTTTTGAGGAAATTCATATAGTATGGCATAGTTATTTTCTGGGGAAAACGAGCCCTCGATATCCAATACCTTTCCTAGAATATTTATTCCATCCTGTCCGTCAGCACCATCTCTTCCGTTAATTCCATCACGGCCATCAAAGCCATCGAAACCCGGAGGGCCTTGGGGCCCTTCACAAGAGATGATGAATAGTGCCAATAAACTGCCGAGTGCTAAAGTAAATTTTTTCATAATATTTTGATTTTTTTGGATTCTTATTTTTTATACATTGATGTTTTCAAAAAGCGTTCCATTTTTTATATTTTCACTAAAATTAATAGAACGAGGTTTGGTCTCCACCAAGTTAAACAGCTAAATTCCCCTACTTATTGCAAAGATGATTAGATTTACCAAAAAATAAGAGAATCCTATGTCCAACGTTATCGTCCATTCCTTGTTTACAGATTTTGATATCGACCTTTTTAAAGGTGGAAAGCATTATCGTTTATATGATAAATTAGGTTCGCATCCGATTAAGGTAGGCCAAACCAACGGTACTTACTTTGCCGTTTGGGCGCCTTCGGCCAAGGCAGTTTCTGTTATTGGCGACTTTAATGGCTGGAATACTGAAGAACACCCATTAAACGTACGCTGGGATTCCAGTGGCATTTGGGAAGGTTTTATTCCCAAAATTGGTCATGGCGAAAAGTATAAATATAAAATACAATCTAACCATCAGAATATTTGGACGGAGAAAGCAGACCCTTTTGCCAGGCTCTGCGAACATCCCCCAAAAACGGCATCGGTAATATGGAATGGCGAATACAAATGGAAGGATACCGATTGGATGGGGTACCGAAAGGAAAAAAACGGTCTGGATAGGCCCTATTCTGTTTATGAGGTGCATTTAGGTTCTTGGAAAAAAGATGCCCATGGAAATTTTTTGACCTATACCCAAATGGCAACAGATTTGGTGAACTATGTAAAGGAAATGGGGTTTACGCATATTGAGTTCATGCCCATCATGGAATACCCCTATGATCCTTCTTGGGGTTACCAGCTTACGGGATATTTTGCGCCAACCTCAAGATTTGGAACTCCCGAGGAGTTTAAAGCCTTGGTAGATACCTTCCATCAAAACGATATTGGGGTAATTTTAGACTGGGTACCTTCCCATTTTCCGGAAGATGCACACGGCCTAGGTTATTTTGATGGTTCCCACCTGTACGAACATCCGGATAGGCGAAAAGGATATCACCAAGATTGGAAAAGTCTCATCTTTAACTATGGCAGAAACGAAGTTAGGGCCTTTTTGATCAGTAACGCCTTGTTTTGGCTGGAACAGTTTCATGTAGACGGACTTAGGGTAGATGCAGTTGCTTCAATGCTCTACCTAGATTATTCTAGGGAGGACGGCGAATGGGAACCCAATATGTATGGTGGCAATGAAAATCTTGAGGCTGTTTCCTTTATACGGGAGCTCAACCAGGAGGTGTATGCAAGTTTTGACGGGGTACAGACCATTGCCGAGGAATCCACCGCCTTTTCCGGGGTGTCCAAACCTGTGAATATGGGAGGCTTAGGTTTTGGGATGAAATGGATGATGGGCTGGATGCACGACACCTTGGAGTACTTTAAAAAAGAACCTATTTATAGAAAACACCACCAAAATGACCTCACGTTTAGTATGACCTACGCGTTTACCGAGAATTTTATGCTTCCTTTTTCACATGACGAAGTGGTGTACGGTAAGCAATCCTTGGTGTACAGAATGCCAGGGGACGAGTGGCAGCGTTTTGCCAATCTAAGATTGCTGTTCGGGTACATGTTTACCCATCCCGGAACCAAAATAATGTTCATGGGAGGTGAATTTGGACAGACCGCTGAATGGAATTTTCAACAGAGTTTGGACTGGTATTTATTACAATATGACGGGCATGCCGGTATACAACAATTCGTAAAGGATTTGAACCATACCTACAAAAACTATCCTGCCTTGTACGAAAAACAGTTTAGTCCGGAAGGCTTCCAGTGGATCGACTACGGCGATCACGAAAATTCCGTACTTACTTATATAAGAAAAGGTCATGACGCAAAGAACGATCTCATCATTGCCTGTAACTTTACCCCGATACTTCGGGAAAATTATAGGATCGGAATTCCAAAGAAAGGAAAGTTAAAAGAGGTTCTGAACAGTGATGATAAAAAGTACGGTGGTTCTGGTCATCTTAACCTTGCTATAAAAACGAATCCCTTCCCATGGCACGGTCACTCAAAGTCTGTTGAAATTACTATTCCGCCCTTGGGCATTGTCATATTAAAATAATTTTTTGGTAGCTAAAACGTTATAGTTGGCAATTGCTCGGATAATATTTCGTGATTACGGTCTAATATCTTTTTTTTGCTACTTCTTTTAAATTCAATAAGTAATGATTACGAATACTGAATTAGAATATAAGGGTAATTTGTACCCTAACCATATAGTTGATTTTAAGCAGGATACGGATAAATTGTACTTTACCACAGAGAATGGCGTCGTTTTGCAGATAACCATTTTAAGAGGTAGCGTTATCCGATTCAGATATGCAACAAACCATGTTTTTGAGCCCGATTTTTCGTATGCTATAGACCCAAAGGCGACATTGGGATACAGTACTTTGGAAGTTGTTGAAAACAAGACAGAGTATGTCATTAAAACAGCACGCGTCCATGTTTTAGTGGATAAGAAATCCCTCCGAACCCAAATATCCGATCTGGAAGGAAATATTATTAATGAAGATGAAATAGGCTTCCATTGGGAGGAGAATTACGAGTATGGTGGTAACACCGTAAAAATGAGTAAAATCACCCAGATAGGGGAGAGCTTTTATGGTATGGGCGATAAGGCCACCCATAGTAATCTCAAAGGCAAACGAGTAGAAAATTGGGTAACCGACCAGTACGCCTATGGCAAGGACCAAGATCCTTTGTACAAAGCAATACCTTTTTATACCGGCCTTCATAAGGGCAAGGCTTACGGTATTTTCTTTGACAATACCTTTAAGACGCATTTTGATTTCGCCCATGAACGTAGGACTACGACCAGTTTTTGGGCAGATGGTGGTGATATGAACTACTATTTCCTTTACGGCCCGGAGATGGGCAAAGTCGTCTCCGCATATTCCAATTTAACAGGTACACCGGAACTACCACCAATGTGGGCCTTGGGCTATCACCAATCCAAATGGAGCTATTATCCGGAAAGTAATGTTAAGGATATAGCAAAACAATTTAGAGATCAGAAGATCCCATGTGATGCCATTTATTTGGATATTGATTATATGGACGGATTTCGATGTTTTACCTGGGACAAAAACCTTTTCCCGGACCCAAAACGAATGATCAAGGAATTGGAAGCCGATGGTTTTAAGACTGTGGTCATGATCGATCCAGGTATTAAAATAGATAGAAAGTATTCGGTTTATAAAGAAGCCTTGGAAAAAGGCTATTTCTGTAGGAGGGGGGATGGACCCTTAATGAGCGGAAAAGTATGGCCGGGAGAGTGCCATTTTCCTGATTTTACCGATCCAAAAGTACGGGAATGGTGGGGAGACCTCTATAAGGAATTCATGTCCGACCTTGGTGTGCATGCCGTCTGGAACGATATGAACGAGCCTGCGGTCATGGAAGTACCTTCCAAAACAGCTCCTTTAGATACAAGACACGATTACGACGGCCACCCCTGCACACACAGAAAGGCACACAACGTATATGGTATGCAAATGGTTCGCGCTACTTATGAAGGTGTTAAAAAATATGTATACCCCAAGAGGCCATTTGTAATCACCAGAGCAGCCTATGCAGGCACACAGCGGTATTCCTCAACATGGACGGGTGATAATGTGGCTACATGGGAGCATTTATATATCGCGAACGTACAAATGCAACGAATGTGTATGAGCGGCTACTCCTTTGTAGGGTCGGATATTGGTGGCTTTGCAGAGCAGCCCAACGGCGAGTTATTTGCCAGATGGGTGCAATTGGGTATTTTCCACCCTTTTTGTAGGGTACATTCCAGTGGTGACCATGGAGATCAAGAACCTTGGTCCTTTGGCTCGGAGGTTACCGATATTGTGCGCAAGTTCATAGAGATACGTTATCAATTGCTACCCTATTTATATACCATGTTTTACAAGTACAGTACGGCCCAAAAACCGATGCTGCAATCTTTGGTGCTTTTTGATCAAGAGGACGTACAGACCCATTTTAGAACCGATGAATTTATTTTTGGGGAGCAAATATTGGTCTGCCCAATTCAAGAGCCAAGCGCCCAAGGCAGAAGAATGTATATCCCTAGAGGAAGGTGGTATGATTTTTGGACAGACGCCCCTGTAGAAGGTGGAAAAGAATGTTGGGTTGCTGCTGATTTGGATGTTATGCCCATTTTTGTTAAAGAAGGTGCCATAATACCCAAATATCCCGTACAGCAATATGTAGGAGAGTTACAGCTAACGGAACTTATATTGGATACATACTATAAAATGGGAACCGAATCCTCTGAAGTATATGAAGATGCACAAGATGGCTATGACTATAAAAAAGGACGCTATTCTTTACGGAACTTTAAATTGACGGGCAAGGAAAAATCGGTTACGGTACAGCAGTTTAAGCAGGGCGACTTTGCTACGGACTATGAGACCTTAAAGTTCAATTTTCACGGCCTTCCATTTAATATTTATAAGATAATGGTGGATAATGAAGAGGTAGATATAAAGTCGGTAAAACCAAACGGGGCTCCTACGTTGTTCATCAACAAAAACTTTACTGTTTTACACCTTATGGGGAAATAATATTTTTGTAATTTTCTAGCACTAAACACTGTTAACATGAAAAAATTAGTATTGATAATCTTCCTATTCTTAGGGGTTTCGGCATGCAAGGTAAATCCGTTTACAGGCCAAAACACTTTTAACATGTACAAGAATAGTCAGCTATTTCCTACTGCCTTTGCGCAATACGACCAGTTTTTGGGTGAGAACAAGGTCATAACAGGAACTCCTGAAGCCCATATGATTACGAGGGTAGGGCAGCGAATTTCTGCCGCTGCGGAGCGCTGGTTAACGGCAAATGGTTATCCCGGCTATCTAAGTGATTATAAATGGGAATATAACCTGGTAGACGATAAGACCGTAAACGCTTGGTGTATGCCAGGTGGTAAAATTGTTTTCTACACCGGCATTCTGCCTATTACCCAGACCGAAACCGGCGTAGCCGTGGTCATGGGTCATGAAGTGGCACATGCCTTGGCAGATCACGGGGCGCAGCGGATGAGTGCGGGAACCTTACAGCAGGTAGGGGCGGTTGGTGTGGCAGTAGCTACGAGCGGTAAAAGCGCAGAAGCGCAAAGTGCTTGGATGCAGGCTTACGGTATAGGCACTTCTGTAGGAGGCATGTTACCGTTTAGCAGAAGCCATGAAACTGAGGCGGACCGTATTGGTTTACAGATTATGGCAATTGCAGGATATGACCCTTATGAAGCAGCGCAGCTGTGGCAACGAATGAAGGCAAATAGTGGGGGAGGGGCACCACCTGAGTTTATGAGTACCCACCCATCCAACGATACCAGAATCAATAATTTAACAGCATGGGCACCTGAGGCAGCTGCTGAAGCCGCAAAATTTGGGGTAACCGAGTTTAAGTAAAATGAGGTACTTGTTTTATCGTATATTCACGGCCGTTCTGAAATTCAGGGCGGCTTTTTATTTTTTACCACATGACCAGAACCGTACCAACTAAGGGAAGTAAAAAATTATTGAACGCATGGGCATTTTATGACTGGGCCAATTCGGTATACACCCTTACCATAGCATCTTCTATTTTTCCTATATTTTATTCCGCCTTATTTACTGCGGATCATCAGTTGGTGCGTGCCTTTGGGTTTGATATGAAACCCACTGTCCTCATAGAGATAGTAACGGCTTTTACATTTTTGGTAGTGGCGGTATTTTCTCCAATTTTATCAGGTATTGCCGACTATGTTGGGAACAAAAAGACGTTCATGAAGTTCTTTTGTTATTTGGGAAGTGCAGGTTGTATTGGTCTTTATTGGTTTAGTTTGGACCACATTCATATAAGCGTACTTTTTTATTTCATGGGCTTGATCGGTTATTGGGGAAGTTTGGTATTTTATAACTCCTATTTGCCCGATATCGCATTTGAGGAACAACAAGATCGCATAAGTGCCAAAGGTTTTTCTATGGGCTATATTGGTAGCGTACTGCTTTTGCTTGTTAATTTGGCCATGGTAATGAATCCGCAATGGTTTGGATTCGATATTGGCAGTACTGAGGCAGAACTGAACGCTGCCAAATTTGAAGCGATGAAAATTTCATTTATTACGGTAGGTATTTGGTGGGCGCTTTTTAGTCAATATACCTTCCATGTCCTTCCCCAGGGCGTAAGCACGGTGCATAAAGTCACAAAAGATGTTGTGTTTAACGGATTTCGTGAGTTGCAATCTGTTTGGAGGCAGTTGAAGGGTAATTTACCATTAAAGCGTTATTTAACGGCATTTTTCGTGTTCAGTATGGCAGTCCAGACGATTATGCTCATGGCCGTTTATTTTGGCGAAAGGGAAATCTCTTGGGCCAACGCCAGTGAAAAGACAACCGGATTGATCATTAGTATTCTGGTTATCCAACTAGTTGCTGTTCTTGGCGCTGTCGTTACCTCTAGGGCATCGGCCAGATTTGGTAACATTAAAACCCTGATAGTTGTTAACTTCATTTGGTTGTGCCTTTGTTTTTACGCCTATTTTATGAAATCACCTTTGCAGTTTTATATTGCTGCCGGTTTTGTAGGTCTTGTTATGGGTGGTGTGCAGGCCTTGGCACGATCCACGTATTCCAAGTACTTACCAAATACAGAGGATACCACCTCCTATTTTAGTTTTTATGACGTTGCGGAGAAAATAGGGATTGTTGTAGGAATGGTCATTTTTGCCGTGGTGGACCATTTTAGTAGCATGCGTTATGCCATACTTTTTCTTTTCTTGTTCTTCTTGGCAGGGATTTTATTGCTGCTTAGGGTGCCAAATAAAAAGTCCCTTTACAAAGGGACTCTCTAGACATGATTACATTCAATTTTAATTTTACCCTTTTGAAATATCTCCGGAACCCGCGGTTTTGGTATCTACCTTTTCCGGATTTCCTTTGTAGGTAATATCACCTGATCCAGAAACTCTGGCTTTTAGCATCTTGTTCGCAGTTACTTTGATATCCGCTGATCCTGAAATCGTGGCATCCACATTATCGGCCTCCAGATCAAAAGCCTTAATGTCCCCACTACCGGAAATGGTGGCCGAAAAGTCGGTTGTACTACCACTCAGCGTAATATCCCCCGAGCCCGACATGGTTGCGCTTACCGAATTGGCTGTCACGTCCAAGGTGATATCGCCCGATCCTGACATGGTAGTTTCCAATTTTTCGGATTTGATTCTTGTTTTGCCAACAATATCGCCCGAACCGGATAAGGATATGGAGCTTACGCTTTGTACGGGCACAGTTATACGTATACCGCCGTTCCAGTTAGCGGGCTTAAGGTTTACATTGTTTTCTGTTTTAATGACAAGTTTTCCGTTTTTGACTTCGGTGATGATGTACTCCAAAAGATTGGATTCCCCTTCCAAAGTCAATTGGCCTTCTTTTCCATCGACCAAATCCACATCAAACCAACCAGAAACTGCTATGCCATCATAATCTGAGGTAGATCTTTCGATGGTTACCGTTTCTCCGTTTCCTTTCACTTTTTTGCCCCATTGTGCGGAACAGGATGCTGTGATAGCCAATAAAAATAATGTTACTGCTGCTTTCTTCATTTTGTTTGTTTTTAGTGACCCGCCCTTTGGGCGAATTAGGTTGTTATTGTTTTTTGGTAAAGCTAATACCTCCGTAATCGCTGCTTAAGGTGATTCTCTTTCCACTATTATTGCTACCATAATAGCCTTCATAATGTTTGGAGTTGGATTTTTCTGTACTGATGTTCATTTCAAAATCGTCCTTTCCGCTTACCCCGGAATAACTAGTAGTAATGTCAAAATTAAAATGATAATTGGGGTTGTAGCCTATCTTAATACCCGTGTAATCCGTTCTTATGGTAACGTCCCCGGCATCCTCGGCAAGTTCATTAATTTTAATGCTACCATAATCTGCGTTGATATTTACGTTGCCATGAACGGTGCCCAGCCTTATGGTTATATAATCTCCATTTCCGTCAATATTGTTGGCCTCTTCAACTTCTAGGGTGCCGTAATCACTTACATAATCCAAGTTGTCCATTTTTTCTATGGTCGCATTGGTGTAATCTGTGCGTAAGGTTAAATTACCTGCCTTTTCAATCGTAAAACTAGAATAATCGGCTTTTATATCTCCGCTATTCATATACCCTATTGTAGATTTTGAGGTATAATCAAAATTAAGCTGATTGTTTCTTCCGTGTAGCTCACCAATTTCCAGTCTGCCGTAATCACAAGAAATTCTTGCATGCCCATCTACACGATCTAGTATAATATTGCCGTAGTCGTTGTCCAAGTCTACGCTATTCTTTATGGGCATTTTAATGGTATAATTGATCTGCATGTTTACATTGTTGCTCCTGCCCCAGTTCCAGCCCCAGCTATTGTTCTGCTCGCTATATATTGTTCTGGCGTGTACGGAGCTACTACTGGCCTCAAAATTTATAGTAATATCGTCCAGTTTACGCTGTACTTTTTCCTCGTTGTCCCCATTGGTTTTTATATGTACCTCAATAACAATTCGGTTTTCGTTCCAAGAGGTTATGGTAAGGTTGCCATAGTTGTTGTTTACTTTCAGCAGCGCATCCGCGTTTACGTTAAACTCTTTTTTAATCGTTTTTTCCTTGGTATATTTTCCATTAAGATCAATTGGGTTCCCCAGTACAAAAGCCGGACACAGCACCAATAATAGGCTGTATTTAAAGAGTATAGTTCGCATCATTATAAGTTTTAAGATTTTTAATAGTTTCAATTTGTTCTAGTACATAGTTTAATAGGTCAATTCTGGCCTGAAAATTGGTAATCATCGCACTAAGGATAATTTTGTTATTTCCGCCGTTCAACAACTCCTTTTCGAGATCGGAGTAATCGTCCTCTAAATTTTTTAGCTGCTGCATGGTGTCCCCAATAATTTTTTGTGTTTCTGGCGCACTTTCCGCTTGCAATTCTATTACTTGTTGCTGAATAAGGTTGGCAAAATAAAATTGGGTTTTGGAAATCTCTGGTGATACTTTGGCCACTTGTTCCCCTACTGTGGAATTGTTTTGAACTAACCCGATACCTAGTCCAACGAATACCGCAATACCTGCGGCAACGGATAAGGGTTTCCACCAAGCAATTTTATTAACGGGAGTTTTTTCAAAGCTCTTGGCATTGGTTAGCTTTTGTATAAACCGTTCTTGGTGCCCGGCAACAGGTTCTTTTTGGTCAAAAGTGCCTTGTAGGTTTTCAAATAATTCTTCTATGGTATCTTTTTCCATTAGTCCGTAGGTATTAGTTGCCGTCTCAAACTTTCCTTTGCCCGGGATATGGTAGTCCTGCAATTGGCGTAGCTTATGTTCATAATTGCACAGATTTCGTCATAATCATATCCTTCAATTAAATGTAAGGTCAAGGAAATTCTGTAATTATCTTTTAATCGATTCATGGTTTCCATCACTTTTTGAGCCTTTTGTTCCGTCAACACATGATCCGAAGAAATTCCGTCATTATCCTCGACCTTATAAAGTACTTCATCCAAAGCAACTTCGTTTTTTTTTCGCTGCTTTTTGTAATGATAAATACTGTTATTGATGACAATGCGTTTTAGCCACGCTCCAAAGCTCACCTCTCCTTTAAATGTATGCAGCTTGGTAAATGCGTTCAAAAACGATTCTTGCATCACGTCTTCCGCTTCTGCGCTATCCTTTACGATACGAACGGCCGTATTGTACATGGCCCTATAATATCTGTTGTATAGGTCTAATTGCGCACTTTGGTTTCCTTGCATGCATGATTGCAAAAGGGCATCAATATGTACTTCTTTTTGGCTCAAAAAAGTGATTGGTTTGTTGTATAGATAATGGAAGTTACGGATTGTTACAGTTTGTAATAAAAGAATTGAATTTAATTTGAAAATATATGCTTGCGTTAAGAAATGCAGCTACCTAGCTTAGATTTTGATTGAGGTTGGCACAAGAATTGAATTAGGGAAATGGAGCATGGTCTTTATCTTTATAATATGAAGTAATTAGAGGCTTTTGAGACTTTTTAATTTAATTTAAAATTAATTTTTCTGCCACTTATGTGACAGAATGACCGATATATACTACATGGGAGATCCTAAATTTTCAAATTTTGACAACATGTCCTTTCAGGGAATAGATGAGGAAGCGGAGTTGATTCCTTTGCTTACGGCGGAGGACGAGGAACAAATGAACGACGAAAAATTGCCTGAAACCTTGCCAATACTTCCCTTGCGAAATACAGTTCTGTTTCCAGGGGTAGTCATTCCTATTACGGCGGGCAGGGATTCGTCTATTCAATTGATAAAGGATGCCAATAACGGCAGCAAGGTTATTGGGGTAGTTTCCCAAAAGGATGAGGAGACCGAAAACCCCGAGATAAAGGATATAAACACCTTGGGTACTGTAGCGCGTATTTTAAGGGTTTTGCAAATGCCTGATGGTAATACCACCGTTATTATACAAGGCAAAAAGCGTTTTGAAATTGCGGAGGTATTAACGCAAAAACCATATTTTACGGCAACCGTTCGCGAAACTGTGGAGCTGAGGCCGGATAAGAACAGCGGCGAATTTATCGCAATTATAGAATCGATCAAAGATTTGGCGCTTAAGATCATCAAGGACAATCCTAACATTCCTAGTGAAGCCTCTTTTGCCATTAAGAATATCCAGAGCGATTCCTTCCTTATCAATTTTGTGTCGTCCAATTTAAATTTGGATGTGAAGGCAAAGCAAGATCTTTTGGAGATCGGCGACTTGCAAGAGCGCGCATTGGCCACCCTAAAGTACATGAACGTGGAGATGCAGAAGTTGGAGTTGAAGAACGATATCCAGTCTAAAGTGCGCAGCGATCTGGACCAACAGCAACGCGAATATTTTTTACATCAACAGATGAAGACCATCCAAGAAGAATTGGGAGGCGTTTCGTATGATGATGAGTTGGAAGAAATGCGGGTAAGGGCCAAGAAAAAGAAATGGGGAAAAAAGGTTAAAGAGCATTTTAATAAGGAACTGGCCAAAATGCAACGCATGAATCCGCAGGTAGCGGAATATTCCATTCAGCGCAACTATTTGGATCTATTTTTGGATTTGCCCTGGAATCAATTTTCTAAGGATAAGTTCGATTTAAAACGGGCGGAACGTATATTGGACCGTGACCATTATGGTTTAGAAGATGTAAAACGAAGGATAATAGAGTATTTAGCGGTATTAAAACTGCGGAATGATATGAAATCTCCTATTCTTTGCTTGTACGGACCTCCGGGAGTTGGTAAAACCTCCTTGGGTAAATCCGTTGCCGAAGCATTAGGTAGGGAATATGTTCGTATTTCTTTGGGTGGATTACGGGACGAGGCCGAAATTCGCGGTCACCGTAAAACATATATTGGTGCCATGCCGGGTAGGATCGTACAGAGTCTTAAAAAGGCAGGGACTTCAAATCCTGTTTTTATCTTGGACGAAATAGATAAGCTTTCTAGTAGTCACCAAGGGGATCCTTCCTCAGCCATGTTAGAGGTGCTGGATCCAGAGCAGAACAACGAGTTCTACGATAACTTTTTGGAAATGGGCTACGACCTTTCTAAAGTTATGTTTATTGCCACGGCAAATAATTTAGGGAACATACAGCCCGCTTTGCTCGATCGTATGGAAATTATAAATGTAACGGGGTATACCATTGAGGAGAAAGTGGAAATAGCCAAAAAGCATTTATTGCCCAAACAATTAAGGGAGCATGGCTTGGATGCTTCCCACTTAAAAATAGGAAAGCCTCAACTAGAAAAAATAGTAGAGGGTTATACCCGTGAATCTGGCGTACGTTC
This sequence comes from uncultured Flavobacteriaceae bacterium, assembly GCA_963697395.1. Lineage (GTDB taxonomy): Bacteria > Bacteroidota > Bacteroidia > Flavobacteriales > Flavobacteriaceae > Maribacter. Next base: position 88,601 of record CAVONX010000001.1, on the reverse strand, counting down.
ATTGGAAAAACAAATTGCCAAAATGGTGCGCTACGCTGCCAAGTCAATCGCCATTGAGGAGGACTACGAGATAAAAGTGAGCAACGAGATTATTGTAAAGGTATTGGGTGCGCCCAAAATGGAGCGAGACAAGTATGAAAACAATGAAGTGGCTGGGGTGGTTACAGGTTTGGCGTGGACGAGTGTAGGAGGCGATATTTTGTTTATTGAGTCGATCTTGTCCAAAGGAAAAGGAACACTTACCATAACGGGTAATCTGGGCAAGGTGATGAAAGAATCTGCAACGATTGCCATGGAATATATTAAATCCAATGCAGATCGTTTTGGTTTGGATGCGGAAATCTTTGAAAAGTATAACGTACATATTCACGTTCCCGAGGGAGCAACACCAAAAGATGGTCCAAGTGCCGGTATTACCATGTTAACGTCCTTAATTTCTTTGTTTACCCAGAGAAGGGTAAAGAAGAGCTTGGCCATGACAGGGGAAATTACCTTGCGGGGAAAAGTGTTACCTGTAGGTGGTATCAAGGAAAAAATTTTGGCGGCAAAGCGTGCCAGGATAAAAGAAATTATACTTTGTGCCGATAACGAGCGCGATATTAAAGAAATCAAGGAAGATTACCTTAAAGGACTAACCTTTCATTACGTTAAGGATATGCATGAGGTGATAGACATTGCCTTAACGGATTCCAAAGTGAAGAACGCAAAGAAACTCTAAAAACAATAGAACTATTATCTTTAATCAAATGAAAAATATAACGATAGCTCTAGACGGTTTTTCATCAACAGGAAAAAGCACTTTGGCCAAGCAATTGGCAAAATCCTTAGGATATGTGTATGTAGATACAGGTGCCATGTACCGAGCCGTAACCTTATTTGCCATACAAAATGGATTTATTGGTGGCAACTCCGAAAATATTGAAGGCCTGGTAGGCGAACTTTCCAAGATTCAATTGAATTTTGTCTTTAACGATAGCTTAGGTTTCTCGGAAATGTACTTGAACGGCACCAATGTGGAAAGGGAAATAAGAAAGATGGAAGTTTCCAAGAACGTAAGTAGGATTGCGGAAATTGAACAGGTACGTCTTATGTTGGTTGAACTGCAACGGGAAATGGGCAAAGGTAAAGGTGTTGTAATGGACGGCCGTGATATTGGATCGGTAGTTTTTCCAGATGCCGAACTAAAAATATTTATGACCGCATCCCCCGAAAAAAGAGCTTATAGACGGTATAAGGAACTATTGGACAGAGGAGAGATTGTTACCTATAATGAGGTATTGGAAAACGTGGAGAAGCGGGATTATATAGATTCCCACAGAGAGTTTTCTCCGTTGACCAAGGCCGCAGACGCCATTGAGTTCGATAACAGCGATATGGGTCTAAAAGAACAGTTTGAGCGAATTCACAATTTTGCCCTTAGGGTTATAGAGAAGCAGGGATAATTAGGGGGTTTATCAATATAGCGTATGGTTTAAAACAAAAATGCCGCTGAATTTTCAGCGGCATTTTTGTTTTATGTCTTTTATCCAACTATGGATTTGGAATAACCAAAACCTGATCTGGATGAATTACATCCGGGTTCTTAAGAATATTGGTATTTGCTTCAAAGATTTTCTTATACTTCATGGCATCACCATAGTAGTGCTTTGCTATTTTGCTTAAAGATTCACCTCCCTTTACAGTATGTCTATGATATACAGAGCTGTCCGAAACAGTGATGTTTGCTTTTATGTCTGCAGGACTCTCGCCTCCAATAGCTTTGATTTTATCCCAAAGGATATCCTTTTCATAAGGCGTATTCGCTTCGCCCTTTATTTTTAGCACATTGCCTTCTTCGGTAACGTCGCCATTTTTGATTCCCAATTGCTCACCAAGATCTAGAACCCCTTGGTATTTTGCTTTAACACTCATAATAATATATTTAACGGTTAATATTTGTGATCGAAAGATACTAATATTTGTAATAATTGTACCTAAAAACAAAGGAAACTCTATGCCATTTTTAAGCCTGGCTAACATAGTGTTTGTAATTAAAGATAAATGTTGTAATTTCGCACTCCCTTTTTTACGGCATTGCTTAGAGCGGAAAAGGAACGAAAAAAATAATACTATAACAACTTCTACGATAGTCGCTTAGCTCTTAAAATAATCGTAGAATACAAATTTAAGGCTATATAATGGCTGAAGAAAAAAAAGAGGCTGAAGTGGTAGAAACCATAACGGCAACCCCGGAAACTGCGCAAGTGGTTCAAAAAGAAAAGGAACAGACTCCTGTTCAAGATCCTAAAGAATTTTTAGAAAACTTTAATTGGGAGAAATACGAGCAGGGAATTGAGCGTGTTGATGAGTCCATGCTTAAGGAATTCGAAGATTTAGTAGCTGAGAACTTTGTAGATACGGCCGATGAGGAAGTAGTTACAGGAACTGTGGTGTACATTACGGATAGGGAGGCGATAATTGATATTAACGCAAAATCCGAAGGTGTAATCTCCTTGAACGAATTTCGGTACAACCCCAACCTAAAGGTAGGGGACAAAGTAGAGGTGCTTATCGATATCCGTGAGGATAAAAGTGGGCAGCTGGTACTTTCACACAGAAAGGCTCGTACCATTATGGCTTGGGACCGTGTAAATGCGGCGCATGACAAGGAAGAGATTGTTAGCGGTTTTGTAAAATGCAGAACGAAAGGTGGTATGATCGTTGATGTTTTTGGAATTGAGGCGTTCTTGCCAGGTTCGCAGATCGATGTGAAGCCTATTCGCGATTACGATCAGTACGTAAACAAGACTATGGAATTTAAGGTGGTGAAAATCAACCATGAGTTCAAAAACGTAGTAGTTTCACATAAAGCGCTTATTGAGGCCGATATTGAAGAGCAGAAAAAAGAAATCATCAGTCAACTAGAAAAAGGACAGGTATTGGAAGGTGTTGTTAAAAACATTACTTCTTACGGCGTGTTCATAGATCTTGGTGGTGTAGATGGTCTTGTTCACATTACCGATCTTTCTTGGAGCAGGATCAATCACCCGAACGAGGTGGTAGAACTGGACCAGAAATTAAATGTGGTAATTCTCGATTTTGATGAGAATAAATCTAGAATCCAATTAGGTCTTAAGCAATTGGAGAAGCATCCTTGGGAAGCCCTTAGCGATGAGATCAAGATTGGTGACAAAGTAAAAGGTAAAGTAGTCGTTATAGCGGATTACGGTGCATTTATAGAAGTTGTTGAAGGTGTAGAAGGATTGATACACGTTTCTGAAATGTCTTGGAGTACGCACCTGCGTTCTGCCCAAGATTTCGTAAAAGTAGGTGATGAGGTAGAAGCGGTTGTGTTGACCTTGGATCGTGAGGATCGTAAGATGTCTTTAGGTATCAAGCAATTGACGCCAGATCCTTGGACGGATATTACGTCTAAATACCCTGTAGGTTCAAAACATAAGGGTATCGTTAGAAACTTTACCAATTTTGGGGTATTCGTAGAATTGGAAGAAGGTATCGATGGTTTGATCTATATCTCCGACCTTTCTTGGACCAAAAAAGTGAAGCATCCATCTGAATTCACCAATGTTGGCGATACTTTGGAAGTAGAAGTTTTGGAGTTGGACGTAGATGGACGTAAACTAAGTCTAGGCCATAAACAAACAACTGTTAATCCTTGGGATAAATATGAGGACGAGTTCGCTTTAGATACCGTGCATACAGGTACTATCAGCGAGATAGTAGATAAAGGTGCGACTATAGACTTTAACGAGGATATTACCGCATTTGTTCCACAACGTCATTTAGAAAAAGAAGATGGTAAGAAACTAGGAAAGGGCGATGAAGCTGAATTCAAGATTATTGAGTTCAACAAAGACTTCAAGCGCGTGGTAGCGAGTCATACTTCAATTTTTAGGGAAGAAGAGCAACGCAACGTAAAGGCAGCTGTAAAAAGGCAAGCGGCCAGTGCTGAGGAAGCCAAACCTACTTTAGGTGATGCTAACGATGCATTACAAGCGTTAAAGGATAAAATGGAAGCGGCTGATTCTAAAAAGAAGAAGTAATCTTTCAAGTTTATTCAATACAGTAAAAACCCTTGACTCATTAGGTCAAGGGTTTTTTTTGTGGCAATTTTTTAAGTAGGCTTTAGTACTAATAGACTGCTACAGATTTCATAGACGCTACAGTAAGAAGTGTCCATTTTGGTATAGCGCTTAGGTTCAAAACTACAGGCATCAATGCACTTGCCTAATGATTGTTTTTTTGCTAAAAATTGTATCTATTCCACCACCTCAATATCATAAAGGCCGTTAACGGGCCTTCCGTCATCGGTAATCCCTTCGACCAGTATCCGGAATGAACCCATTTTGTCGCCGGTAAAGAAATCGATGTTGGACCGTCCCTCATCGTTGAAGGCCAGTTCCGGTTGCCAGAACAGGGTAGTACGGTAATCGGGCTTTTCGGGGTCTTCTTTGGTATAGTCCGGGGTGTAGAATTCTTTGGTCTTATAGAAACCGGGTATTTGGAAAACGGCGATACCGGGAGTTTCTACTTGTACTACGGCATCCGTATCGATAATGGGATTGGTATACACGGCAATAACACCGTTACTTCCTCGACTTCCCCATAGTGCGGTCTCTGGACCAAAAACATAATCTATAAAACTGATTTCTATAGCTCTTAAGGGTCCAAGCATTGCCATATTAGAAGCTATACCGTCTATAAGAATCAAAGGGCTGTTACCTGCCCCGAAAGAAAATGAGGTAGTCTCAACGGTCTGCATGGGGTAATTTCCTCCAATCCTAAGCCCAGGTATTCTGGCCATCAGATCTATTGCGCTCATGCCTTCGTTTCCTGTAACATCCTCTTTGTACAATCTTCTTGAGAACAGACCTTTGGTCAATGCCGATGTCGGATTTGCCTCTTGAGCTATTTGTTCCCTTGTCTTTTTCTTTTCAGTTACCGTTACCTCTTCCAGCTGTGTCACTTTTTCTGGGTCGTATTTAAAATCGTTCACCTTCCGTACATATTCCTCCTTCAGGTATTCCTGGCCCAGTTCAACGGTGCTACGGTCGGTGCGCTCGTTCCTTTTGAGCTTGGATCCCAGTTCCGGGTTCTGCTGGTCCAGTACGATGGAGAAGTTCTTTCTTTTGTAGGCGAACTTGGGCAGGGAATCGTAGGCCTCAACAGTAGCTTGGATGGTATCGGTGAAATAAAAGGGACCGAACTCGAAGCTTCCCTGCTCGGTTGTCGGTTTTTTAGAGTTGATCAGATCAGGCCCATAGAGGTTCAATGTAGCTACCGTGGGCCGTGGTACGAAGATGTCCTTGAATTTTGTGGTCCTGCCACTTACCATGATTCCTTTTTCGGGCGTATATTCAGGTATCTTACTAACGTTCTTGGAGAGCATGTCCTTCCATACGAACCTTCTCCATCCGTGGGTGAGCATGAGTGCGTCCAATAGGAACCTGCGCTGTTTGGAATCCTCGGCAAAGAAAAAATCGGGGTTCGCCACGTTGCCGCCCAGATCGGAATCCAGCAGGAGCCAGCTCTTGATATTGTTTCCCGTTCCGTTCCTGGTGCCGCTTTTGGATACTACGGCCATGGAGAAATCGCCTTTTAGCGGGGCGCCGTTCTCATCGGTCAGTGCCAGGTCCAGGTCCACCTTGTCCCGAAGTCCGTATGCACTTTTGGGCGAGGATATGTTAAGTGCCGCGTCGTTATCCGGGTTGTCTATAAAGACGAGCCGCTCGCTTATGGGTTCCCCGTCTCCGGAAAATAGGGTGAACTGTGCCACGCCGTCCTGTAGTTCGTTGGTGTATATCTTGGTGGCGTAGGAGGCATTGTCCTCGGAGCTTCCTATTCTCTTGAAAATGAGGTCCCCTCGCAGATGCCCCACCAGCAGGGTACCCTCAAGGCCCTTATCGGTAGTGCTCGCCACCTGTACCAAAACATGGTCCTCCCTGTTCTTTAGGCTCAGCACATAGCCGGAGTCCTGTGCCTCCGGCAATGGGAATTTGAGTTCGCTGCCGTTAAAGACCACGCTGGCATGGTACTGTTCCCCGGGCAAAGGCACGAAACCTACGCTTCCTAGCCCGAACTCGAAGCTCTCGAAAGGCTCCACGATCTCGTCCTTTGAATTTTTGATATGTCCTTTAAGGGCTATGCCGTTGCCCTTGGCGTCGAGTACCTCCAGTCCCATGGTGCCAGGAAGGCCCTTGACCAGGTGTCCGCCTTCGGGGAAGAACTTGATGTTGGGCCTTCCGAAGACGGCATCGTCGGCTTTACGGTCAAAGCCCCTAAGTGATTTTGCTAGTGGCACCTGATCCGCGGTCAGCCCGTTACGTATTTCCTGAACGAAGATGGGGATGCTCTTTTCGAAGATGACTGGGTCCTCCTCGTTGAGCATATATTTGGTGTAGGAGCGCAAGGTGTATTCTCCCTGTGCTATGTTCTCGTCCAATAGTATGTCGCCCGAGGCCCCGATATCGTCCACGAAGAGTTTGCGTTCTACTACCACGCTGTCCCTGTCGTTCACCAGTTCCACATAGACCACCTTGCTTCTGTCGGATCGGTCGTGTGAGATACCGTCCACCAGGTAGCTCTTGAACCAGATGGTCTCCCCGTTGGTATAGAAATCCTTGTCCGTATGCAGGTAGGTCTTTTCAGGAGCCAGGTTGCGGCCGTAATCGGTGAGTATGGCCTTTACCTTTTGTAGGAGCAAATACTCCTGTGGGATGCCGGTGAAGGAAACTGCAATAAAAACGACCATCAATCCGAATGCGATAGGGAGATGTACTTTTTTCATAAGACATGTTTTAAACTAATTTATTAAAATCAAGTATTCTTATCATCTGAATAAGAGAATACATGAATATTTTTTTCTTGTAACTTAAGCTATCGCTTTAATGCCATGACGGCACTGTAAAAATCGATTGTTACGCAGCTACTCCACCACCTCAATATCATATAGGCCGTTCACGGGCCTTCCATCATCGGTGATCCCTTCGACCAGTACGCGGAAGGATCCTGTTTTGTCCCCGGTAAAGAAATCGATGTTGGACCGTCCCTCATCGTTGAAGGCCAGTTCCGGCTGCCAGAGCAGGGTAGTGCGGTAATCGGGCTTTTCCGGGTCTTCCTTCTCATAGTCCGGCGTATAGAATTCCCGTGTCTTATAGAAACCGGGTATTTGGAAAACAGTGATACCGGGTGTTTCCACTTGTACTACGGCATCCGTGTCGATAATGGGGTTGGTATAAATCGCAATCACACCATTAGCACCCCTACTTCCCCAAAAGGCAGTGTCCGAACCAAAAACTACATCTATAAAACTTACCTCTAAGGCTCTTAGTTGTTGTAAAAAGAAAAAATCTGACTGCATACCATTTACAAGTACCAATGGTTCTGTACCAGCCATAAAAGATTGGCCCATACCATTAATCCTATCTTGTCGGTTAGGATTAATAGATTGGCCCATACCATTAATCCTAACTTGTTGGTTAGGATATGCACCGCTAACTATTATTCCAGGCATTCTCTGCATGAGATCCATTGCACTCAACGCCTCACTTCCTGAAATGTCCTCTGTATACACTCGTCTAGAGAATAAACTATTGGTCAATCCCGAATTCGGATTAGTTTCAAGAGCAATCTGTGTTCTTGATTTTTTCTTTTCCGTTATAGTGACCTCTTCCAGCTGTATCACCTTTGTGGGGTCGAACTTAAAATCGTTCACCTTCCGTATATATTCCTCCTTGATATATTCCTGGCCCAGTTCAACGGTGCTACGGTCGGTGCGCTCGTTCCTTTTGAGCTTGGATCCCAGTTCCGGGTTCTGCTGGTCCAGTACGATGGAGAAGTTCTTCCGTTTGTATTCGAACTTCGGTACCGAATCGTAGGCCTCCACGGTGGCCTGGATGGTATCGGTAAAATAGAAGGGACCGAACTCGAAGCTTCCCTGCTTGGTTGTCGGTTTTTTAGAGTTGATCAGATCAGGCCCATAGAGGTTCAATGTGGCTACCGTGGGCCGTGGTACGAAGATGTCCTTGAATTTTGTGGTCCTGCCACTTACCATGATTCCTTTTTCGGGCGCATATTCAGGTATCTTACTAACGTTCTTGGAGAGCATGTCCTTCCATACGAACCTTCTCCATCCGTGGGTGAGCATGAGTGCGTCCAAAAGGAACCTGCGCTGTTTGGAATCCTCGGCGAAGAAAAAATCGGGGTTCGCCACGCTACCTCCCAGATCGGAATCCAGCAGGAGCCAGCTCTTTATATTTGTTTCCCGTTCCGTTCCTGGTGCCGCTTTTGGATACTACGGCCATGGAGAAATCGCCTTTTAGCGGGGCGCCGTTCTCATCGGTCAGTGCCAGGTCCAGGTCCACCTTGTCCCGAAGTCCGTATGCACTTTTGGGCGAGGATATGTTAAGTGCGGCATCGTTATCCGGGTTGTCTATAAAGACGAGCCGCTCGCTTATGGGTTCCCCGTCACCGGAAAAGAGGGTGAACTGTGCGACGCCGTCCTGTAGTTCTTTGGTGTATATCTTGGTGGCGTAGGAGGCATTGTCCTCGGAGCTTCCGATTCTCTTGAAAATGAGGTCCCCCCTTAGATGGCCTACCAACAGGGTACCTTCAAGGCCGTTCCGGGTGGTGCTCGCCACCTGCACCAGCACATGGTCCTCCCTGTTCTTCAGGCTGAGTACATAGCCGGTTTCCTGTGCCTCCGGCAAGGGGAACCTGAGTTCACTGCCGTTAAAGACCACACTGGCATGGTACGTTTCTCCCCGGTAAGGGAACGAAACCTACGCTTCCGAGCCCGAACTCGAAGCTCTCGAAAGGCTCCACGATCTCGTCCTTCGAATTTTTGATATGACCCTTCAGGGCTATGCCGTTGCCCTTGGCGTCGAGTACCTCAAGTCCCATGGTGCCGGGCAGGCCCTTGACCAGGTGTCCGCCTTCGGGAAAGAACTTTATGTTGGGCCTTCCGATTACGGCATCGTTGTCTTTCCTGTCAAAACCGCGAAGGGATTTTGCGAGTGGCACCTGATCCGCAGTAAGCCCGCTCCGTACCTCCTGAACGAAGATGGGTATGCTCTTCTCGAAGATGACAGGGTCCTCTTCGTTGAGCATGTACTTGGTGTAGGAGCGCAAGGTATATTCTCCCTGTTCTATGTTCTGGGCTATCTGTATATCCCCCGAGGCTCCGATGTCATCCACGAACAGTTTGCGCTTGACCACCACGCTGTCCCTGTCGTTCACCAGCTCCACGTAGACCACCTTGCTCCTGTCGGACCGGTCGTGGGAGATACCGTCCACCAGGTAGCTCTTGAACCAGATGGTCTCCCCGTTGGTATAGAAATCCTTGTCCGTATGCAGGTAGGTCTTTTCAGGAGCCAGGTTGCGGCCGTAATCGGTGAGTATGGCCTTTATCTTCTGCAAGAGCATATATTCCTGTGGGAGGCTAGTGAAGGAAAGTACGGAAAGAACGATTATTAAACCAGACACGATAGAGATACGAACTTTTTTCATAGTAATACTTTTAGTTTAAAACAATAAGGTATGAAAGAACCATGTTTTAAATTACATTCTTAACATAAATTTAATGAAAACTGCGAAAGTTGGGAATTCTTCAACAAGTTTTTATCAGGGTGAGGGCTCGAAAATGAAAGGCACTTATCTTGTTTCCTTAAATTATTTTTGTAGGAAATAGCATAGCACTTTTGTTTTATAAAAAAGTTTAGAAATAGCTCATGAACAGTTAAAAGAAAACGGCTCATTTAGAGGGGATATCGTATGTTGTACTACATATTATTTGGGATTTAAGTATTGTTTATATCTCAAAAAACACAAGAATCTTATGTGCTGTGCTTTGATTAGAATTCCCTATTTTTGAGGAGCTAAATGTCTGACGGACCACTATGAGTCAAAAAGTACTACTTTCCTCGAAAGAAATAAATATTATTCTCCATCGTCTGGCTTGTCAATTGCTAGAGAACCATCTAGATTTCAATAATACGGTTTTAATAGGCCTACAACCTCGAGGTATATTCGTGGCGCAGCGCCTCTACAAGATTTTACAGGAAGAATATGGGGTAAAACATGTAGATGTAGGGGTTTTGGACATTACCTTTTACAGGGACGATTTTAGGAGGGGAGATAAACCCTTGGAGGCTACCAAAACAAAAATCGATTTTCTTATTGAGGATAAGAATGTGGTCTTGATAGATGACGTACTTTACACGGGGCGTAGTATAAATGCCGCTTTAACCGCGCTACAATCTTTTGGAAGGCCCGCCGAAGTGGAACTGCTTACCTTGATCGACCGCAGATTCAGCAGACATTTACCTATACAGCCCAATTACAGGGGTAGACAGGTAGATGCAATCGATGGCGAAAAAGTAAAGGTAATGTGGGCGGAGAACGATGGCGAGGATATAATTTATTTGATTAATAGATAGGAAATGAGCGAACTGAGTGTACATCACTTATTGGGAATTAAATACCTGAAAGAGTCCGATATTCAACTCATTTTTGAAACGGCAGATCATTTTAAGGAGGTCATTAATAGATCTATTAAAAAGGTCCCTTCATTACGCGACATTACCATCGCCAATATTTTCTTTGAGAACAGTACCCGTACCAAATTATCCTTTGAGCTTGCCGAAAAACGATTGTCCGCCGATGTCATTAATTTTTCGGCCTCACAATCTTCGGTTACAAAGGGGGAAACACTTATAGATACCGTTAACAATATTTTGGCTATGAAGGTGGACATGGTGGTGATGCGCCATCCCAACCCGGGAGCGGGAATTTTCCTTTCTAAACACGTAAAGGCATCCATAATAAATGCAGGCGACGGAGCTCATGAACACCCCACACAGGCACTTTTGGATTCTTTTTCCATACGCGAACGTCTAGGCGATGTAGCCGGAAAGAATGTAGTTATTGTTGGAGATATACTGCACTCCCGTGTAGCGCTATCCAATATATTCGCCTTAAAACTGCAAGGTGCAAATGTAAAGGTCTGCGGCCCTAAAACTTTGCTTCCCAAACATATAGCATCTTTGGGAGTAGGGGTGGAGACCAATCTGCGTAAAGCATTGGAATGGTGCGACGTGGCCAATATGTTGCGCATACAGAACGAACGATTGGATATTAGTTACTTTCCCAGTACCAGGGAATACACACAGCAATATGGAGTAAACAAGAAGTTGTTGGACAGTTTGGACAAGGAAATCGTAATTATGCATCCTGGCCCCATAAATAGGGGCGTGGAGATTACAAGCGATGTGGCGGATTCCAAGCAGTCCATTATTCTTAACCAAGTAGAGAATGGAGTTGCCATACGCATGGCGGTCATCTATTTATTGGCGTCCAAAATAAAACAATAAAACTATGATTTTTGATAAAGACGGGAATACATCCATTGTTTACCAGGAAAAGATTTCCATAACTACTTTTATACAAAACTTAAAAGAGAGATATGCCAAGGTAAAGGATGATAATCTGATCCTTAATCTATTTTCTTTTGATAAACTTACCTCGGGGGACGTGTTGGAGTTTTTGGAACTATCCAATACTCACAAGAAAAATGGAAAATCCTTTGTTATTGTAACGGATAAGGTTTCTTACGACGAGGTTCCGGATGAAATTATGGTAACTCCTACCTTGCAAGAAGCAAAAGACATCATTGAAATGGAAGAAATTGAAAGGGATTTGGATCTGTGAAATTGACCATACTCGGATGTTATGCCGCTACACCTAGAACGCTGACGAATCCTACCTCGCAAGTATTGGAAATCAAGAACCACATGTTTTTGATAGATTGTGGGGAAGGAACCCAAGTGCAGCTGCGCAAGCATAAAATTAAGTTTTCAAAAATCAACCATATTTTTATTTCGCATTTACATGGCGATCATTTCTTTGGTTTGCCCGGACTTATTTCTACATTCCGACTCTTGGGAAGGGACAAGGAAATGCACGTTTATGGGCCAAGAGGCATAAAGGAGGCAATAACCCTCTTGTTGAAACTGGGGGATTCATGGACAAACTATCCCTTATTTTTCCACGAACTATCTTCCAAGGAAAGCGAAATTGTCTACGAGGACGATAGGATAAGTGTGGAAACCATACCATTGGATCACAGGATTTATACCAACGGTTATTTATTCCGTGAAAAACTAGGGGAAAGAAAGCTGGACGTCAATGCAGTGTCCAAATATAAAATAGACAAAGCCTACTTTCAAAATATAAAAAATGGCAAGGATGTGCTTCTGGAAAATGGCAAAAAAATAGCCAACGATTTGCTTTCTTTTGATCCACCGAAACCCAAGGCCTATGCTTTTTGTAGCGATACGGCCTACAAACCCGATATCGTTCCATTGATTACCGGTGTAGATGCTTTATACCACGAAGCTACCTTTTTGGAAACCGAAACTCACTTGGCCCAAAAAACCAAACATGCTACCGCCAAAGAAGCCGCGTTGATTGCCAAAGCTGCCAAGGTAGAATCATTAATATTGGGGCATTACTCTACTAGATACAAATCCATTTCTTTTTTTAAGGAAGAAGCGCAACAGGTTTTTGATCATGTGGAACTTGCGGATGACGGGAAGTGCTTTGAGTTTTAACATTCCGGTAACTGGGTCTATTAAATCCATTGTTACCGTCCAAGCGGTTATCAGCACCAATATGAGGTAAAACTGCCGCAAAAGAAATCTGGTCTAATTTAAGTGTTTCTTTTAGATGCAGCACAATAACCCAAATTTTTCCTAAAAGCAAAATTCTTACTTTACATTGTCCCATCTTTTCCTCAACTTTGGTTATCTTGTTTTTTAAGTTACACACATGCAGAAAGACCTAGGAAATTACAGAAAGACGTACGATAAAAGTGAACTTATCGAGGAAAATGTATCGGAGAACCCCATGCAGCAATTCCAGACTTGGTTTTACGAAACAGAACAATCCGATAGTGTAGATGAACCCAATGCTATGACAGTATCTACCTTGGGTTTGGACGGTTATCCTAAAAGTAGGGTGGTTCTATTAAAAAAGTACACCTATGAGGGTTTTATTTTTTATACCAATTACAACAGCGAAAAGGGAAGGGCGATTGCCAAAAATCCACAGGTATGTATTTCATTTTTTTGGCCGGGCTTGGAGCGTCAAATCATAATTAAGGGAAATGCAGAGAAAATAGCGGAAAACCTTTCGGACGGTTATTTTGAATCTAGACCGGATGGCAGTAAGCTTGGCGCTATTGTTTCGGATCAGAGTTCGGTAATTTCTTCCAGGGCTTTTTTAGAAGATAAATTAAAGAAGTTAGAGGCGGCCCATGAAGGAAAAGAAATTCCAAGACCTAAATATTGGGGGGGATTTATTGTTAAACCGGTTTCTATGGAATTCTGGCAGGGTAGGCCCAATAGACTGCATGATAGAATACGTTATACCCTTCAGCCAGATTTTGACTGGAAAATGGAACGCTTGGCTCCGTAAAATACAAGAAAAATGAAGAATCTACTATTAATGCGACATGGAAAATCTTCGTGGGAGCTCAACGTGAGTGATGAGGACAGGGCTTTGGCGCAAAGGGGCGTAACGGACGCGAAAGCAGTAGGTGTAGCGCTCGCTGAAAAGGGTTTGGAGATCGATTTTGCTTTTTCCAGTCCTGCAAATAGGGCTTTGCATACCGCTATGATTTGTTTGCGTCAGCTCAGGTTTCCTCTGGATGCTTTCAAAGTTGTACCGGAACTATATGATTTTTCTGGAAACCATGTACTGGATTTTGTCCAAAGTCTCACAAACGAGCTGAATACCGTTTTAATTTTTGGACATAACCACGCTTTTACCCATATTGCAAATTCATTGGGAAGTCAACATATAGATAACGTGCCCACTAGCGGTTTCGTCCACCTACGATTTAACGAGAAATCTTGGACCTCCATTTCTAAGGGTACAACCATACAAACCATTTTTCCAAAGGAGATAAAAGAATGATAAAGAATAAAAATCAATATATAAATAGGGAAATAAGCTGGCTTAAATTCAATGAGCGTGTATTACAGGAGAGCGCCGATAAAAATGTTCCCCTTATAGAGCGGTTGCGGTTTGCCGGTATCTTTTCCAATAATCTGGACGAATTTTTTAAGGTGCGCTATGCCACGGTAAAACGTATAGTGCAGGCCGGTAGGCAAGGAAAGAGTGTTCTGGGCGGAGAGATAGCCAAAGACCTTTTGGATGAAATCACCAAGATTGTCATTAAACAACAGTCCAAGAGTATTGATATTATACGGGAAATAGAAAAGGAACTAGAGGCCCAAAATATTTTTCTTATCCAGGAGACAGAGCTTTCCGAGAATCAGCAAGAGTTTGTAAAAAGGTACTTTCTGCAAAATGTGAGTCCACAATTAACGACGATTATACTTAGCGATCTGGCAGAATTCCCAATGTTAAAGGATACTGCTGCCTATTTAGCCATTAGAATGATGTTGAAAAGGGATGATCGTACACGTGAGACATCGAGAAAAATTGAAAAAAGATATGCTCTTATAGAAATTCCCAAGGGCATTGAGCGCTTTGTGGTCTTGCCTAGGGAAGGTGAAAAGGATTACGTTATTATGCTAGACGATGTCATCCGTTTTTGCATGGATAGTATATTTACGATGTTCGATTACAGTTCCATATCGGCCCACATGATAAAAATTACCAGGGATGCGGAGTTGGATATTGATAATGACCTAAGTAAAAGTTTTATAGAAAAAATATACTCAAGTGTAGAAGACCGTAAAATAAGTGATCCTGTACGCTTTGTGTACGATAAGAAAATTGGCAAGGACACTTTGGAATTTTTAAAGGAGAAAATGAATGTGGAGGATACCGATAGTATTATTCCTGGCGGTAGATACCACAATAAAAGAGATTACTTAAGCTTTCCTAGTTTGGGGCGACAGGACCTGTTGTACGAAAAAATCACTCCATTACCTGTAAAAGGCCTTAGTTTGGAGGGTAGTCTTTTAGAAAAAATAGCCCAGAAGGATTATTTGCAATATACGCCGTACCACACGTTTTCCTATATTTTGAAATTTTTAAGGGAGGCCGCCTTGGATCCCAAGGTAAAGACTATAAAAATTACGGTGTACAGACTCGCGAACGACTCGCAAGTTGCTGCGTGTTTGTCTAATGCTGTAAAAAACGGGAAACAGGTTACCTTGCAAATAGAGTTAAGGGCCCGCTTTGATGAACATGCCAACATTCGCTACGCGGAAGAGCTGCAGGCCGAGGGTGTAAAGTTGATTTTTGGGGTTCGTGGACTAAAAGTTCATAGTAAAATCTGTTTGATAGAACGGGAAGAGGAAGGGCAAATGAAGCGATATGGTTTTATAAGTACCGGAAATTTTAATGAATCAACAGCAAAAATATACACAGATTATACCCTATTTACCGCCAACGAGCCCATCCTTAAAGAATTGAATAAGGTTTTCGATTTCTTTGAGACAACCTATAAGATCAATAAATATAAACATCTTATTGTTTCGCCCCACTACACGACCAAAGTGTTTAAGAAATTGATAGATCAAGAAATAAGGAACGCCAAAGCGGGAAAGGAAGCTTTTATAAAAATGAAGATGAACAGTTTTACGTCCTATGCCATGGTAGATCGCCTTTATGCTGCCAGTAATGCAGGGGTGAAAATACAATTGATCGTTCGCGGAATTTGCTGTTTGATTCCCGGGGTAAAAGGTATGAGCGAGAATATTGAGGCGATCAGTATTGTAGATAAGTTTTTGGAACATCCCAGACTTTTCATATTCTGTAACGGCGGCAACCCGAAGGTCTATATTTCATCGGCAGATTTTATGACGCGTAATTTGGAGAACAGGGTAGAAGTAGGCTGTCCTATTTATGATATGGACATCAAACAAGAATTAATGGACACATTTGAAATTGCATGGTCAGATAACGTTAAAGCCCGGGTATTTAATGCAGCTCAGGATAATGCGTATAGAAAGAACAATAAAATAAAAGTACGCTCCCAGTTTGCCACTTATGACTATTACGTAGCTAAATTAAAGGACTAAAAAACAACATTATTGAATATAAGAAAGTTTGCGGCAATAGATATTGGTTCCAACGCCATTCGTTTGCTTACCCATAACGTAATCGAAGAAACGGGCAAAATCACCCAGTTTCACAAAAGTGCCCTAATTAGGGTGCCAGTCCGTTTGGGGGAGGATTCCTTTACAGTGGGTGAAATATCTGAACATAATGTGCTGCGAATAGTAAAGACTATGAAGTCGTTTAAGCTTTTGATGGAGGTTGCCGGCGTTGAAAGGTATAGAGCTTGTGCGACCTCTGCCATGCGAGAGGCAAATAATGGTAATGAAGTAATTGAGCTTATAGCTGAAAAAGTTGGTATACAGGTAGAGGTTATAGATGGAAAGCAGGAAGCCGCCATCATAGCCGCTACCCACCTGAAAGAGATTATGAAGGAAGACCAATCCTATTTGTTTATTGATGTTGGTGGCGGAAGTACTGAGTTTACCTTGTTTACAGGTGGAAAAGTAAAACTATCCAAATCCTTTAAGTTAGGTACCGTACGATTATTGAATGGTTTGGTAGGCGAAGGTACTTGGAAGAAATTACAGGAATGGATTACGGCCCATGTAAAGAATTCTCCAAAATTATCCATTATCGGGTCTGGCGGAAACATCAATAAACTGCATAAGATGTCCGGACGTAAGGAAGGTGACCCATTATCCTATATTTGGTTGAACGCCCAATACCATTTTTTGGAAAGCCTTACGTATGAAGAACGTGTATCGGAACTAGGTTTAAATCCGGATAGAGCAGATGTTATTATCCCTGCCATACGTATCTTTCTATCCGCGGCCAAATGGAGCGGTGCTAAAAAAATACATGTGCCTAAAATTGGATTGTCGGATGGGATTATTAAAGACCTGTATTATAGGGAGAAGAAAATTTAACCGTGTACTGTTTCTTTGGTACCCAAATTTTTCATGATTACCGCCTCATACTTTAAAAGGTCATCCCATTTTTGGTTTACTTCTTTCAAATCTCCGTACTGTCGAGCAAATTTCAGGAACATGGTGTAATGTCCCGCTTCGCTGATCATTAATTTACGATAGAATTCGGCTAATTTTTTATCCTCCAATTCTTCAGATAGTAAACGAAAACGTTCGCAGCTTCTGGCTTCTATTAATGCTGCATATAAAAGTCGATGCACCAACTGCGTGGTTCTACTTCCTCCTTTTGGGAAGAATTTTATCAGTTCTAGGACATAGTCATCCTTGCGGTCCCTGCCCAAGGTTTGCCCGCGTTCCAAAATCAAATCGTGTACCATTTTAAAGTGGCCCATCTCTTCTCTGGACAAGGCGACCATTTCTTCTATAAGTTCTGGATATTCAGGAAAAGAGACGATAAGCGATATTGCCGTGCTTGCGGCCTTTTGCTCGCAATAGGCATGATCTGTCAAAATTTCATCAATGTTCTTTTCTACAATATTTACCCATCGTGGGTCGGTAGGTAATTTTAGACCTAGCATAGTTTTATCGTTTTAGTAAGAAGTAATGTTCCAAAAACACTTTGTTAGCATCGCAATACGTTCTTTACACCACAAAAATAAGGCTAAATGGCTTTTAATAATTAATTTTGATAAAAGCAATTGATAAGCTACAAGGAATGCAGAAAAGTAAGAAGATCTACGAAATCCTAAGGAACAGTGCGAACCAAGATGCATTGGCTTGGTTGATGCAAAAGACGGACAAGCTAGAAACTTCAAAATCGGCTAGGGATTTGTTCATGGCCTACAGTTTGTTGGCTTCTAAGTTTGATAAAACCCAACTGGTAAATTACGGTGGCGATGAGAATGATACAACTTCCTACTTTAAATCGCATGGAGCCAATTTGCTGCAGATATCCAGAATATATTTATTGACGAAAGTTCTTGAAGGAAATCCTGAATTCTATACCCCAGAGGTAGCAAAAATTATTCAGGTAGCCGACACTACGGAATTAGAAACTTTTTTAAGGTATTTGACAATGCTACCGCAATCGGAACGATTTAAATTTTCGGCTGTTGAGGCATTACGAACGAATATTTCTATCGTTTTTGATGCGATTACTTTAAACAATCCCTATCCGGCCTTGTATTTTAACGATCAACAATGGAACCAAATGTACCTAAAAGCAGCCTTTATGGAAAGGGATTTGGGAATGATCGAGTCGGTGGAGGAACGGGCGAATGCCGATTTAACGCGGATCATTTCGGATTATGCGCATGAGCGATGGGCGGCATCTAGAACAATTGATCCCATGTTTTGGAGACCTGTTACAAAGTTTATGGATGATATCCTTATTAGTGATATGAAACGTTTGCTACACAGTGACAATCCCATTGAAAATAAGGCGGGTGCTTTGTGTTGTTATTTTTCGGAAGATGATAGGGCATTCGCACTACTGGAACAACACAAAGAACTGAAGGAGCAAATAGCTTTGAATAACATAACTTGGAATACTTTAAAAAATTAGACTATGAGCGATAAGATGATGATTATAGATCCACACGTGCACATGAGTGCACGTACTACGGACGACTATGAGGCCATGGCCGCAGCGGGGGTTGTGGCCGTTATAGAGCCTTCCTTTTGGTTGGGGCAGCCTAGGACCCAAGTCGGTTCATTTCAAGACTATTTCAGCAGTTTGGTGGGTTGGGAACCGTTTAGGGCGTCTCAATTTGGCATCAAGCACTATTGTACCATCGGTCTAAATTCCAAGGAAGCGAATAACGAGGCTTTGGCGGAACAGGTTATTGAACTTTTGCCCTTGTATTTGCATAAGGAAAATGTAGTCGCCATTGGTGAAATCGGTTACGACGACCAGACACCCGCCGAAGACAAATTTTTTAGAATGCAGTTGGATATGGCCAAAGAACTGAACATGACCGTTCAAATCCACACCCCTCACAGGGATAAAAAAGCGGGCACCCTTAAAAGTATGGAGGTCTGTCTAGAACATGGCTTGGATCCGTCAAATGTGATTATAGATCACAATAATGAAGAAACGGTTAAAGCGGTGTTGGATAGAGGTTTTATCGCCGCATTTACCATTTACCCAAAAACAAAAATGGGCAACGAGCGCATGGTTGAGGTGGTGCGTAAATTTGGGAGCGACAATATTATCGTGGACAGTTCCGCGGATTGGGGCGTGAGCGATCCCTTGGCCGTACCAAAAACCGCTTCCCTTATGTTACAACGTGGTATTGCCAAATCGGATGTGGTGAAAACCTGTTATCAAAATGCCTTGGACGCCTTCAGTAAAAATGGTAGAATGAAAGAAGAACATTGGTTAAACCCCAATGGCATAGATCAGTCCCAACTATTCAATGATAATAGTGTCTTACGCGGACAGGTACCTCGTATAGAAGAAAACAAAATTAGCTAGTATGTCCAATAAGCTCATGGGGCTGGCCCGTCTGTGTAGACCTGCCAATTTACCAACGGCAGCTGCCGATATTTTGGCGGGTATAGCCATATCTTGCTTTTTTAGCGGAATAGCTTCCATAGATTATTTTCTTGTGGATACCGGAACTATTACCTTGTTGGTATTTGCTTCGGTATTTTTGTACGCGGGCGGAGTGGTTTTAAACGATGTTTTCGATGCCAAACTAGATGCTATCGAACGCCCAGAACGACCAATTCCTAGTGGAGTTGTTTCCATTAAGGAGGCATCCGCCCTAGGTGCGATACTTATGCTTTTGGGATGCGCCCTCGCCGTATTCGTTTCCGATATTTCTGGATATATTGCCATTATTTTAGCTGCAACAATTTATATCTATGATGCGGTGGTTAAATCTCATTCCTTTTTTGGGCCATTGGTTATGGGACTTTGTAGGGGATTGAATCTTTTGCTGGGGATATCAATTTTGGGAGAACTTCCGATTATCTGGATTGCCATTATCCCCGTTGTTTACATTTTTGCCATTACGCTGATCAGTAGGGGAGAAGTCCATGGAGACAACAAAAAACATATTGTTATGGCAGCCGTTATGTATGCTGTAGTCATTGGATTGATTGCAACGGGTATTGCGATACACAGCACCAATTTAGTAATTGCCCTTCCATTTTTAATACTCTTCGCTCTTCTGATTTACCGACCCTTATTGAATGCTTACACCGATAATTCCCCAGCGCATATCAAAAAAGCCGTAATGGCAGGTGTGTTATCCTTGGTGGTCATGGATGCCTGTTGGGCAGTAGGATTTTCCAATTGGTATATTGGCTTAGGCGTACTCTTGCTTTTGCCAGTATCTTTAATGCTCTCTAAACTTTTTGCCGTTACTTAAGAATTATGCAGCTACCCTCTATAAAACAATCTTTTGCCGTTCCCTACGAATACCAATTGCATTTTACGCAGGGAATCTTTCGTGTTGATAACAACTTATTGGCGGATATTATCAGTGTGTATAGGCCCAATGAAGCTGTAAAGCTACTTTTTGTTATCGATAAGGGAGTTGCTGACGCTCACCCTAGTCTGTTGACACAAATTGAAACCTATTGTGACGCGTACCCTTTCCAATTGAAGCATACTCAAAGTATTGTCTTGGACGGCGGGGAACAATCCAAAAATAGTTCACAAGCCATTGAATCTGTTCTTAATGGTGTGAACGACAATGCCATTTGCAGGCATTCTTTCGTAATCGCCATAGGAGGCGGAGCATTAATAGATATGGCCGGATATGCCGCTGCCATTGCACATAGAGGCGTAAAATTAATTCGTATTCCCACCACGGTACTTTCTCAGAACGATGCTGCGGTGGGCGTAAAAAATAGCGTGAACATCTTTGGTAAAAAGAATTTTCTAGGCACTTTCGCCCCACCTTTCGCCATTATTAATGATAGCGATTTTTTAAAGACCTTGGAGCAACGGGATTGGATTTCCGGAGTGGCCGAAGCTATAAAAGTCGCCTTGATCAAGGATAAAGATTTTTTTGAGTATATCGCAAAACACGCGATGGACTTGAAAAACAGGGATATGGAGGTCATGCACTACGTCATCTACAAATGTGCGGAAATGCACATGTACCATATTTCCCAAGGTGGAGATCCTTTTGAGTCCGGTTCGTCCCGACCCTTGGATTTTGGACATTGGGCAGCACACAAAATGGAATATATGACCAATTATAATGTTCGTCATGGCGAGGCTGTTGCCAAAGGTATAGCCTTGGACCTTACCTATGCCCAATTGGTCGGATTGATATCCGAGAACGATTTACAACATATTTTGGAGGTCATGCGTACGATCGGTTTTGATTTGTCCCTTCCTTTAAAATCTAAAGCTGAAACCGAAGAGCTATTGCGAGGAATTGAAGAATTTAGGGAGCATTTGGGTGGCGAACTTACTATTACACTTATTTCGGGAATTGGTAAAAAACATGATGTACACACTATAGATATGACGTTAATGACCCAAGCCATTTCCAAATTAAAACAGAATGCATCCTAAATCAGAAATCCAATGTTTATTGAGAATACATACCATCTTTCTTATTGTACCAATATACATCCTGGGCAGGATTGGAAAAACACTTTTGAAAGTTTAAAACAACATGTACCCGCCATTAAGACTGCTGTCTCTGAATCGACTCCTTTTGGTTTGGGGCTGCGATTGTCCAATACCGCGAGCGAAGAACTTGCGGAAGGCGAGAATATGGCCCAATTCCAAGGATGGTTGAAAGAAAATGATATCTATGTTTTTACCATGAACGGATTTCCTTATGGGAATTTTCATGACGAACGTGTAAAGGAACAGGTGCATGCGCCGGATTGGACAACTGAAAACCGACTCACATATACCCTCCGACTTTTTGATCAGTTGGCGGTATTGCTTCCCGAAGGAAAAGCCGGGGGAATATCCACATCGCCCATCAGTTATAAAGATTGGCATACGACCGATACGGACAAGCAAAAAGCCTTTAGAAAAGGTGCCGAAAAGATGGTGCGTGTAGCAAAACAATTGTACGACTTAGAAAACAATACAGGAAAATACCTGCACCTGGATATAGAGCCAGAACCGGATGGACTGCTTGAAAATAGTGATGAGGTTCTTTCTTTTTATTCGGACTATTTAGTACCTGTAGGCATTGAAATACTTAAGAATGACTTAGGAAAAGAGGCTGATGAAATTGAAGTTATTATTAAACGTTACATTACTGTTTGTTATGATATTTGCCATTTTTCCTTAGCGTATGAGGAGCCGGAGGATACGTTTGCCAAATTCAAGAAAGCCAACATAAAGATTGGTAAAATTCAAGTCAGTGCCGCCTTAAAGATTTTGTTCAATGGCGTAAATGATGCTGCAGTTTGGGAACTGCTTTCCCAGTTCAACGAACCTACCTATCTGCATCAGGTAACCCAGAAAAAGGGAGATACAGTTCATACCTATAACGATTTGCCCGTTGTTCTTGAAAATAAGGGCGATTTCTCCGAATTGCGTGCGCATTTTCACGTGCCTATATTTTTAGAAAAATTTGGAGCACTATATTCCACCCAAGACCAAATTTTAAAGACTTTGGCCTATCTTAAAAAGGATGCGATTTCGGAACACTTGGAAATTGAAACCTATACGTGGGAGGTTTTACCGACAGATTTAAAGGAGGACCTTACCCAATCCATTATCAGGGAATTGAAGTGGTTAAAAGATCGTTTGTAATATGAAGAAGACCGTTGTACTAAATGTTGTAGGACTCACAAAACGACTCATTGGCGAGCATACGCCTTTTATCAAATCCTTTTTGGAAAAAGGCCAATCTACATACATAAAGCCTGTATTGCCTGCCGTAACCTGCTCGGCACAATCTACCTATTTGACAGGAAAGTGGCCTTCGGAACACGGTATCGTTGGGAACGGATGGTATTTTAGGGAAGAATGTGAGGTCAAGTTTTGGCGGCAATCCAACCATTTGGTACAACAGCCCAAAATATGGGATGCCTTAAAAGCTAAAGATGCCAGTTTCACCTGTGCCAATCATTTTTGGTGGTACAATATGTATTCCACGGCGGATTATAGTATTACGCCACGCCCAAATTATTTGGCGGACGGGCGTAAAATCCCCGATATCTATTCCCAACCAGCGGAGCTTCGGGATACCGTGCAAGGTTCTTTGGGAATGTTTCCCTTGTTCGAGTTTTGGGGCCCGAAGACAACCATAAATTCTTCGCAATGGATAGCGAATGCTGCAATCCATACCGATGAACTTTACGATCCAACGTTGACCCTTATTTACTTACCGCATCTGGACTATAACTTGCAGCGTCACGGATTGGATTTTAAGGTTATTTCCAAGGATTTAAAAGAAATCGATGGCGTTGTAAAACAATTGGTAGACCATTATGAAAAATCGAACGCTAATATCATATTATTGTCGGAATACGGGATAACGAACGTAAACCGACCTATACACCTCAATAGGGTATTGCGTAAAAACGGATATGTACGTGTTAGGGTAGAACGTGGTCTAGAACTCTTGGATGCGGGGATTAGTGATGCTTTTGCGGTTGCAGACCATCAAATAGCACATATATACCTAAAGGATAAAGCCCGTTTGTCCGAGGTAAAGAAATTGATCAGTCAGCAAGAAGGTGTGGAGCAGGTATTATCTGGAGATGAGATTGGTCAGAAACATTTGCTACACGAGCGCTGTGGCGATTTGGTCGTGGTGGCGGACAAAGATTCGTGGTTTACCTATTATTTCTGGTTGGATGACGCTAAGGCTCCCGACTATGCGCGCATGGTGGATATTCATAAAAAGCCCGGCTATGATCCGGTAGAAATGATGACCGACCCTAAGGATAAACTGGTCATGGCAAAAGTGATTGGAAAGCTTATAAAAAAGAAATTGGGCTTTAGGACCGTTATGAATATTATTCCTATAGATGCTACATTGATCAAAGGATCTCATGGACGAATTCCCGAGGACACCGCAGATTATCCAATAATAATTAGCAACAATACTATATCATCTAAAGATGGTGTTATTGAAGCTGTGGATGTCTACCAAATTATTGAAAATCAGGTTGTAAATTAGATCGGTATGAATACACTATTTAAGTCTATTGGTATTCTGTTTACGGTATTGTTTGGCATTGGAGCCGCGGTTCAGTATAACGATCCGGATTCATTGGTATGGATTGTTATTTATGCGGTTGCGGCCTTTGTCTCCCTTCTTTTTGCTTTGGATAAGCTTGCTATTTTAGTTCCTTTAGTAGCAGGAATAGCCTGTTTTATAGGCTTTGTTTACTTATATCCTCCCGATTTTCAGGGATTTGATTTAAATGATGGCGACATCAAAACGGTGGAATTGGGTAGGGAAGCGTTTGGATTGTTGATTATTGCTTTGGTCTTTTTTTTGTATGTTTTTAAATTGAAGCAAAAATCAAAGGTCTAGGTCGAATTCTTTTCGCAGTAAGTCTATCGCGGGATTCTTTTCCCTTAACTTTTCATATTTCTCTTCCGGCGTAAAGGCGAACTTTTTAGCACTTTTTTCATTCACAATAATCTGTAGCTGTATGAAATGATTGTGGAGTTTCGTCCTTAAATACTCCATCAACTCAAAGTTTTCACGCTCTATTTCCTTTTTCATCGTATCGTTGGGCATTTCAATACAAATGATAACCTCATCCTTTAGTTTAGGAATATCTACGCTTAAGTTGGAGGCTAATATTTTCTGGCCCTTGGCATCTATTTGATTTACAAAATCGTTCCAATGTTGCACCAAGGTGTCTTGCGTAAAGGGCGTTTTGGGTAGGTCATCTTCGTCTATAACGACTTCAATCTTATTTAGTTCGTGTTGCTTTTTTGCCTTTAAGCTAGATAGGGATAACCCTGAAACCCGCTTTGCGGGAGCATTTATGTTGATGTTTCTGCCTGTCGGTTTTTCTACTTCCTTTGGTACTGACTTTACTTCTTGTTTGGGCAAGAATATAGCTTCTTTTTCAGGAGTTAGTACCGGTTCAGCTTCTTTTGTTTCTTGGGTTGCCTCTTTTGTCCCAATGGTCGGCACAGGTCTCCGCAATTTCATTTTCGATAACCAGTGGTTGTGTCGTTTTCGCTGTGGGAGCTACTTTTTTCGCGGAAGGGATATTTTGATAAAATGCCGCAGGAGCAATGAAGTCAATAGTCTTATGCTGAAGTGCTAAGGACTCAGGATTTTTTTTTTCTCCATCAAAGTCGATAGAGGCAAGTTTCATTAGTGTGAGTTCCACCAGCAATCGCTGGTTTTTACTCGTTTTAAAGTTCAGGTCACAATCATTGGCCAGATCCAAGGCCCTTAGTAAGAAACTGGAGGAGGTGCGTTGTGATTGGTCTCTGTAACTTTTCTGTGCTGCTTCGCCAACTTCTAGAAGCGCAATGGTCTCGGGGTGCTGACAGACCATTAAATCCCTAAAATGGGATGCGAGTCCGGATATAAAATGGTGCCCATCAAAACCAAGCGACAAGGTCTCGTTAAAAAGTATAAGTACTTGTGGAATGTTGTGTTGGAGAATAAAATCCGTTGTCTTAAAATAGGTATCGTAGTCCAACACGTTTAAATTCTCCGTAACTGCCTTTCTTGTGAGTTCTTTGCCAGAAAAACTTACGATACGGTCAAAGATGGAAAGCGCATCACGCATAGCGCCATCCGCTTTCTGGGCAATTATGTGCAAGGCATCTTCCTCGGCATTTATTCCCTGACTTTCGGCAATATACTTCAAGTATTCTGCTGCATCTTTTACCGTTATCCGCTTAAAATCAAATATTTGGCAGCGAGATAGGATGGTAGGGATAATTTTATGCTTCTCCGTAGTAGCCAAAATAAAAATAGCATGCTTTGGAGGTTCCTCCAAGGTTTTCAGAAAGGCGTTGAAAGCATTGGTGGAGAGCATGTGCACCTCGTCAATAATATATACCTTGTATTTACCTACTTGTGGTGGGATACGGACTTGATCAATCAACTCCCGTATTTGGTCTACACCGTTGTTGGAAGCCGCATCCAATTCAAAAATATTGAATGCAAAATCTTCATCGGGACTCTCGGTGCCATCAGTGTTTATTTGCTTTGCCAATATTCTGGCGCAGGTTGTCTTACCAACGCCTCGTGGGCCACAAAATAATAGGGCTTGGGCTAAATGGTCGTTGTTAATCGCATTTTGGAGGGTATTGGTAATGGACTGCTGCCCCACAACATCTTTGAATGTCTGGGGTCTGTACTTCCGTGCCGATACGATAAATGGTTCCAAATACGTTTAATTTTGTGCGCTTACAAATATAAAAATAGCACGCATTTTTGTAGCCAAATTAAAGCTAAGATCATCTTTAGTTATCAACAATTACTGTACATTTGCCCACAGCAGGCCACCTTATCGCTGCATGCTGAACTTGTTTCATCATGCAGAGGAAAGTCCGGACACCACAGTGCAGTATAGCGGGTAACGCCCGTCCGCCGAGAGGCGAGGACAAGTGCAACAGAAAGCAAGTACAGTTCGGCTGTAGTGAAAACAGGTAAACTCTATACGGTGAAACGTCATGTAAACCGGCGCCCCGATTTTGATCGGGAAAGGGCTGCACGCTCGAGCCGAAGGGTAGGCGGTTAGAGCCCTTGGGCAACCATTGGCCTAGATAAATGATAAGGAGTTCCTGAACCTTGTTCGGGGAATACAGAATCCGGCTTACGGCCTGCTTTTTTATTAGATAGTACATCTCTGATTTGTGTAATCGAGAGTGCCTGCCAGAGATGGGTAAATCTTGCGTTAATGCGAAGGTTTTTGCTTCTTCAATAGAGAATGTGGAAAACTAAACCGTAATCAACTTTTTCAAAGTTCCCTTCAGCGAATGGTTTGTACGAACCTATAACACAGTTTTGGCTCTCCTCATTTCATTTTTCAATTTGAACGGCTTATTTCAGTATTGCTATTAACGTCTTGTGGTCCTAGGATGTAAACGTTTGGCCTTATGATTCCGTAAAACGAGGTGCTTCACTACTAATTATTAAAAATATCAATATTTTTCATCCATAACATAAATAAAAATATATTATAAATTCTGCAACTTTGTCATTCAAACAAATCCTTAGCAAGTGTGAAGACTAGTGCATTAAAGAAAAAATCCTATCACTATTTTAATGACAAGCCAGTAAAAGTAGCCGTAGTAAATGGTGACGGGATAGGACCTGAAGTCATGGCTGCTACCTTTATGAATTTAATGGTAGAAGAGCTTTTTCCTTAGGGCAGGGAGAGTAATACCCATTTCTGAATTTAATTTTTGAGTTAGTGTTCGTTAGCTAAAAATCCGCGTGGAGACGTGGGTTTTTTGTTGCTTTAGACTTTAGTGGAAAGCTTTACTTTTCTATATTGAAATTGTCTCGAACGTCGGTGGCATCAATAACTGTTTTCTGCAATCTTACC
The DNA here is from genome assembly GCA_963697395.1 of uncultured Flavobacteriaceae bacterium. Lineage (GTDB taxonomy): Bacteria > Bacteroidota > Bacteroidia > Flavobacteriales > Flavobacteriaceae > Maribacter. The sequence goes on along the minus strand of CAVONX010000001.1, from coordinate 61,167 downwards.
TTTCACCCCTTTAAAAAAGGCCTCGTAGATTTTAAAATCCGCTGCTTGATCGGCTGTTGGATAATGGGGTTTAGAAACTTTAATCTGTTTGTTGCCAAAATCGAAAGCTACCATCACTACGGGAACTTCGGCTGCTTTTGCTATAAAATAAAATCCGGTTTTCCATTGGGTCACTTTTTTTCTTGTGCCTTCAGGCGCAACGGTGAGCCTAAACGTATCCCGTTCTTTGAAGATTTTTGCAATGGCAGTAACGGTATCACTAGATTTGCTGCGGTCTATTGGTGCGCCGCCGGTCCATTTAAAAAACCACCCGAACGGCGAATCAAAAAGGCTTTTCTTTCCAATGTAGTTTATTTGTTCTTGCCACACTTTTCGCACAAGCAAACCTAATAAAAAATCCCACCAGCTGGTATGTGGTACCACAATGATGACACATTTCTTTAGATGGCTTGGAAAGTCACCTACGAGCGACCATCCTAACATCTTAAAATAAATAAATTTAGCTATGCTCTGCATGAGTGATGTTTTAACCGTAAGAAGGTGCACTTACATATTTATAACTACGCCTAAGCTATATTTTTTTATAAATCGCTATAAGCTTTTCTGGAGTAATAATCTTTTTCCAATGTTCGCCCAGAGCATTTTCCCAAAGCGGTTCCATTCCCAAGGCTATAGTTGCCATTTTATCAAATTCCGCATCCGTCAAGTGTTTACAGATACCTTTTGGGAGGGTAATATCATGTTTTTGCATCATTTTGTTGAACAGTGCCACACCTTCCGGATAAAACTCTGCTAAATGCTGGAACACCAAACAATTGCCAATCCCGTGTTTTACGCCTAAGAGAAAACCAAGGCCATAACTGAGTGCGTGGGCTACACCCACTTGAGAGTAGGCAATACTCATACCGCCATGCCATGAGGCCATCATCAATTTGTCCCTAGATTCGTTTTCGGGAATGTCGTTAAGAAAAACCTCCTTACAAAGTTCTAAAGCTTTTTCGCCATAACTCTGGCTAAAAGCATTGAGAAAAGTGCCTTCCAGAGATTCTACACAGTGGATAAAACAATCCATACCTGTATAAAACCATTGGTCCCTTGGTACTCCTTTGGTCAATTCCGGGTCCAGGATTACCTGATCAAAAGTGGTAAAATCAGAATTAATGCCCAGTTTTTTATCAGGACCTAAAAGTACTGTAGTTCTGGATACTTCTGCACCGGTTCCGCTAATGGTAGGGATACCTGCATGGTAAATTGCTTTTTTATGTACCAAATCCCATCCTTGGTATTTGGAAGCGCTACCCTCGTTAGTTAGCAGTATTGCAACAGCTTTGGAAAGGTCTAAAAGTGTACCACCGCCAATCCCTACGATCCCGGAAGGTAATTCTTGGAAGTTTTCTTTAATCATGGAGACTAACGCGTCTACCTGAATTGTGCTGGGTTCTTCATGGGCAGAAACGAAAATAATCTGATCACAAAAAATAGTTGGGATGCGTTCTACGAGTGATGACCCTTCAAAAACGGCATCTACCAGATACACTATCGGAGCTTCGGAATGCTTTCGCTTTGGCATTAAAATAGCTGCCAACTGGTCAAAACTTCCGTTTCCGAAAACAACGCGAGGGACCATGGGGAAATTCCGATACTTTTCGGAGGCTTTAGTAGGTATGTTCTTCAATCTTATTTCTTTATTTAGCTCCATTACACTGCTTACAGATAGTCCAGGACATCCGTTAATTTTTGAACCGTAATATAGCCCGATTGCTTTATCGGGGTACTTACTTCTTCATGTTTCCATGTGGTATGAAAGGGCACGTGAACGGCACTAGCCCCAATATGTACCAAAGGTAATACGTCCGACTTTAAGGAATTGCCTATCATCAAAAATTCGTTGGTAGAAATTTCTAGATGGTCCAGTAAATCTTGGTAATTCTTTTCTTTTTTATCGCTCAAGACTTCTACATGATGAAAATAATCCGATAGGTTGGAACGGTCCAGTTTGCGTTCCTGGTCCAACAAATCTCCTTTCGTTAGGACAATCAATCGGTACTTACCTTTTAATTTTCCCAAGACTTCTTCAACCCCCTCCAATAGTTCTACCGGCCGGGTAATCATTTCTTTGCCGATATCCAATAACTTGGAAAGTGTAGTCTGTGGAATTCCATTGTTGGAAAGTTCCAAGGCCGACTCTATCATGGAAAGCATAAAACCTTTTATACCATAGCCGTAGAGTTCCAGATTTTTAATTTCCATTTTAAAAAGCTCCTGATCTATCTTATTCTTGGTTTCATAAGGTTCCAAAAGCTCGGCAAAGCGCTCTTCGGCCTCCCTAAAGTAGGTTTCGTTTATCCACAGCGTATCATCTGCATCAAAACCTATGACTTTTATCTGTTTGAAATCTATTTCCATACCGCCTTCGCTTTTTCCAAATCCTCAGGAGTGTCTATTTCAATTCCTAAAACCGTTGTTTCTACCATTTTTATTTTTTTCCCGTATTCGAGATATCGTATGGCCTCTATTTTTTCCGTAGCTTCTAATGTAAGCATTGGCAAACGTTGAAAATCCATCAAGGCACTTTTTCTAAAGGCGTAAATGCCTTTATGTTTATAGTAAATAGTTTCTACATCCTTGGCTCTTGGATAGGGAATGGGCGCACGTGAAAAATACAGCGCAAAGTTTCTATTATCCACAATAACCTTTACCGTATTGGGATTGTTAATCTCTTCTTCCTCTTTAATCTGGACCATAAGCGATGCCAAGTCGATTTCCTTGTTCACATCATTCTTAAAAACCTCCAAAACGCCCGCTAGGCTTTCACGGTCGGTAAAGGGTTCATCTCCCTGTACGTTTACAATAATGTCTACGGGCATGTCCGTTACCGCTTCTGCAATACGATCACTGCCACACTCGTGTTCCTTTTTACTCATGATGGCCAAACCGCCCATGGCTGTGATCGTATCATAAATCAAGGAGCTATCGGTTACCACGTAAACCGCATCAAAGAGTCCAGTCTTTAACGCCGCTTCATAGGTGCGAACGATAACTGGTTTTCCGGAGAGGTCTTGCATGAGTTTAGCGGGGAATCTGGAGGCTGCGTAACGGGCAGGAATCATGGCGATAATTTTCACTTTTATATAGGATTAAGTTTATTCTTATTTTTTTATGCGATAGTGATTCCTTTATTTTTTAATGGCTAACAAGTACACTATTTACTGAAGCATTACTGTTGACTATTTTAAGACCGACTACTTTTTTTTGGACTAAAACTCCTGTAAATTTTAAAAATCAGGAATAAAATGATGATTACCAAAACAGCGGCCAATACGGGAGCAAATATAGAGGCTGCTGTAACAACAACGGCGGTTCCGGTTTCTACCGTGGCGACTACGGGATTTGCAAAACCACCCGTGGTGGCCGTAGATGCGAGTCGTCCTGTGGCTCCCGCGCCCTTGATGGCAGTTGCAGTACCACCTCCTGCAATGATGGCTAAGGACCAGGTAACGACTGGATCCAATCCGGCAACGGTAGAAACCATTACGGCCGTGCCCGCAATAGCCGCCAAGGGTATGGCAATACTATCCAACAAGTTGTCTACCCAAGGAATAAAATAGGCTAAAACTTCTATGACCGTTGCTACACCCAAAGTAAGCAAGGCTGCTAGATTACCAATCCATTGCCAACTAGTATTAAGCTCCCACATGCCAAAATAGGCAGCAAGACTCAAGGCAAAAAGAGGTAGGAATACCCTAAACCCGACGGAGGCAGCCAAGCCAATTCCTAAAAATATACTTAACATGGTTTCGGTTGTCATTTTGTGTTTTAATGGTTAATGTTTTAATTTAAAACGAGTAGGTCAAAAAATATACCGCTTCTATTGCGAGACCTGCTTAACTACTAAAATAACCTTTTCCTATTCAACAAAAAAATCGTTCTTAAAGCCTATGAGATATAATTTCTGTTTGGCCCGCGTAACTGCCGTATAAAGCCATCTTAAATACTCTTTGTCTATGCCGTTGGGCAGATAGGGCTGTTCTACGAAAACTGTGTTCCACTGTCCCCCTTGCGACTTGTGGCAGGTAATCGCGTAGGAGAATTTAACCTGAAGGCCATTAAAATATTTGTTGTTCTTTACCCCAAGAAATTTTTTGTATTTAGAGCTTTCATGCGCGTAATCCTTCATCACTTCTTGGTACAAACGATTTCCGTCATCGTAAGAAAGCGATGGCGATTCAGCTTTAATGGTATCTAGTAGGAGTACGGTTTCAAAAGGTTTCATATTGGGATAATCCACCATTTGTACTTTCACTTCGGCAAATTTAAAACCGTAGATGTCCTTGAAGTTGAAGATTTCCAAAATCTCGATAATATCTCCGTTAGCTATAAAACCCGCCTCGGAATTCGGTGTTAACCAAAAATAATTGTTTTTCACCACCATCATAAAATCTCCTGTCGCCAATTCGTTCTCCAAAAACAAAATACGCTCTCTAATATTAATGTTGTACAGGTTGGCTCTTTTATTGGAGCGTACGATAAAGGCTGTTTCCTCTTTGCCGTTTTGGGAATAGGATTCGTCTATGGCCTCTTGTATTTCATGCCCGTCAATAAGCCGCACTATATCTTTATAAGGGAGTACATCAAATTTAAAGCTCTCGAAAAAATCGCCTTGCAACTGTTCCCGGAGTAGGGTGGCGTTTGCTAAAATGCCTGAATCTTCTGCTTGTCGCATTACTTCGTCCAATTCTAGCCGTATCACTTCCTTGTTGTAATTTAAGGCAAGTGCATCTGGATCTAAAGCCGGACTCAAGCTTAAGTGCACGGGTGGTAATTGTGCGGTATCGCCTATCAATAATAGTTTACAGTTATGGCCGGAATAAACGAACATCATAAGGTCATCCAACAAGGAACCATTGTCGAACAACTTGGAATCGGCAGCTTTATCGGGAATCATGGAAGCTTCATCCACAATAAACAGGGTATCGCGATGTTTATTGGGAGCCAAAACAAATTGTATACCACCACCTCCCTGTTTTTTTGGAAAGTATATTTTTCTATGAATAGTAAATGCCTGTGTATTGGAATAGTTGGACATGACCTTGGCCGCGCGGCCCGTAGGAGCCATTAAAACGGACTTCATACGGGATTTCCACAAACTGTTTACGACGGTTCCCACAAGTGTTGTCTTTCCGGTACCTGCAAAACCTTTAAGAAGGAAAACTTCATCTTTTTCCTTAGATAATATAAAGGTCGCCAATTTTTCTAAAGCTATCTGTTGTTTTAAGGTTGGTTCATGTGGGAACTTTGTTAGTAACTCCTTATAAAAAGTGGCAGGTGTAAGTTGTTTCATGCAAGTACAAAGATAAAGATGATTTTTTGGGCAAAAACTTTTCTCATTAAAAAAAAATTGTAGATTTGTTGAAACCACTAAATTAAATTAACACTTAACGAAATGAAGACCATTATTCAAATTGTACTTTGGATTTCTTGTATAGGTTTGGGATACCTAATCTACAATTCTATTACAGGACCTATTGAATTTAAAAAGGTTAAAGTAGAACGATTTGGCAAAGTCGTTGCAAAGCTAAAGGACATTAGGAACGCGCAAGAGGCCTATAAGACCGTTAAAGGTAACTATGCAAAGGATTTTAATACCTTGATTAGTTTTGTCGATACGGGCAGCTATGTAATCACCCAGCAGCGCGATTCTTCTTACATGGAGTTTGATAAAGCATATGGTATCGATTTATTGAAGGAAGTTAAAATTATAGATACCCTCGGTTTTGTATCGGTTAAGGATTCTCTTTTTAAAAAGGATACTAGATATAAAAGCTTGATGGATATACCGGGAGCGCCAAATGGAGAGAAAATTATCATGAATGCCGGAGTGGTGGAAAAGAGCGGTTATAGAGCACCTGTCTTTGAAGCAAAGGTTGCCAAAAGTATCCTTCTTTATGATCAGCCAAAAGATTTGTTAGCACGCGAAAATGCTCAACTAAGTGTGGAAGAGGTTAATGGTGCCGATATTAAGGTAGGCTCTATGGAAGAAGTAAGTACCAGTGGAAACTGGCCACCTATTTATGATAAAAAAGATAAACAATAGTTCGGATATAGCCGATAACAAATTTTAAGAAATTGTCCATTCAAGTTAGCTTGAATGGACTTTCTTTTTGTGTGGCGGATACTGTGTCGCACAATATACTCTATTCGGATACCACGCTGTTTTCAGAGGAATTGAACCCTATGGAAATGCAAGTACGTTTAGAGAAGCTTTTCCATAAGCACGAATTAAACCAAAAGAAGTTCGAGGAAGTTACGGTCGTACATAGGAATACGTTGTTCGGTTTAGTTCCAAAAGCTTTATTTGATGCTAATACGCTTTCCAGTTACTTAAAATTTAACTCTAAAATATTTTCATCCGATGACCTAGCTTATGATGAGTTGGAAAATTTGGACATTATAAACGTCTACGTGCCTTACACGAACATCAATAACTACGTTTACGATATTTTTGGGGAGTTTACCTTTTTTCATAGCGGTACTATAATTATACAGTCCCTGTTAAATAATCATGGTAATACCAAGGAGACTATTTGTTATGGACATGTAAGCGAAAAACAATTGGATGTTTGCATAGTTGCACAAAAACAACTTTTGCTCTACAATAGTTTTTTGTTCGAGACCAAGGAAGACTTTGCCTACTATCTGTTATTTGTACTGGAACAGCTAGAGTTGGATATGCAGGATGTGGCCGTAAAACTTTTTGGAGCCATTGAGGAAGATGATCCTATTTTTGAACTTAGTCGAAAATATATAGAGCACATTCTTATCTTTGAGCCCTCCTCAAAAGAACATTTGCAATTGGGTGAGCCAGAAGTAGATCGTATAGATTTTACTATTTTAAACACCTTATAATGCGAATTATATCAGGAAAACATAAAGGGAGACACCTAATGGCTCCAAAGAACTTACCGGTACGTCCTACTAAGGATATGGCGAAAGAAGCGCTTTTTAATATCTTGAATAACCGTTATTATTTTGCAGACGTAAAAGTTTTAGATCTTTTTGCAGGGACCGGGAACATTAGCTACGAGTTTGCCTCTAGAGGAGTGCAGCACGTTAAAGCGGTAGACCTCGACATGGGCTGCATTACTTACATCGACAAAGTTTCTACTGCATTGGACTTAGGAATACAGGCCATTAAAAGTGATGTATTTTCGTTTTTAGCTAAAAACACAGAACAATTCGATATTATTTTCGCTGATCCATTCTACGATATGGAGGAGGTCGATTTTAATAAAATCCCTGAGTTCGTATTCGCGAATAACATGTTGCTCACCGACGGCGTATTGGTTATAGAGCACTCAAAGCGCATGAATCTTGATCAGCTTCCCCATTTTCAGGAATCTCGTAAGTATGGGGGTAGTGTTTTTAGTTTTTTTGGAATTGATGGGAAGGAACTACCTCATCAATAGTTTTGTAAACTTCTGTTGCGATTTTAATTCTGTTTACCATACCTAACTATAAGATCAGATATTTTATTGGCGCTTTAAAAATATGCATAATTACTATTGTATGCCCAAGTTATTTGTTTGCCTTAACTAACTTCATGTCGCTATTTTAAAGGTTCTTTTGCGAACTTTACCTAAACCAAAAAAATACGTTTTCCAATATCCAATAGCGTAGTTTGGATAGTATCATCATAAATTGAACTTCTTGTGGGAAGTTTTAAGTCTCCTTGTGTTTGTTATTATAGTTAAACCCAAAATAAAAGGAAACGGGGACAGCCGCAAATGTTCTTAAATAAACTACGGCTTTAACTTTTACGGTTTATACACTTTTTAATGAACATTCTCTATAATTTATATAAAGGGGAACAAGCGGCATTCAAAACAGGGAATAGGTTTTATCATTTTAGCTATTCCAAAATAATGGTTGCCCACAAACAAATTCAATGCAATCCAAACTATAGGAAGAGTTGCAAAACTGGAATTACCAACGTTACCTTCATTAAGATTTATTTGGCATGGTCAGAACTTTTGTTCTGCTAGGATTCGGGAAATCGGCTTATGTAGGATTCGTATTACTTCTTGCTATTCATCGATGAACCCTTGTAAACACTATCTTAAGCAAGTTAACGATTAAGGTGGTAACACAACGATATATATTCTAAGGTTAAACAGTTCAACATAGTTTTATCACAGAAAATATTTCTCCCCATAAATATAATCTAAGAACTTATCCTTTGTAACCCACTCGTAATCTAGCACAGCTGTTGTGGTTGGGCCTGCTGTTTTTTGAAAAGTAAGGATTGTTTGGTGGTAATATAGCAATTTCAGTAACAAGAGAATAAATTATGAATGTTATAAAGGATTTTTTTTTGGATGCAAACTATGTGCCACTTCTGGCCGGTCTATCGGCTTTTGTAATGTCCACTAGTTTTTATTTATATCCGGTCATTATAAATGTATCAAGGCAAAAAGGTCTTATGGATGCACCGGACAACCGTAAAATGCACAAAAATTTAACTCCAACGTTAGGGGGGGTAGGGGTATTTATTGCTTTCTCCTTATCCATAATTTTTTATGGAATCGTGATCGAATTAGTGCATTCGGATTTGGTGAAGCTTCTTGCCCTGTTGGGTTCTTCGATCATTCTCTTGTTTTTAGGCGTAAAGGACGACTTGGTTTCCATGTCCCCAAAAATGAAATTTCTAGGTCAACTTTTGGCGGCCATAAATGTTGTTGTGATTACCGATGTGCGTATAATCAGTTTTGAAGGACTTCTCGGAGTAGGGGAATTACCGTACGTTATATCTATCCTATTTTCCATTTTCGTGTTTATACTCATTATAAATTCACTTAACTTAATAGATGGTATAGATGGTTTGGCAGGATTAATTTCGGTGATTTCTAGTCTAATCTTCGGTATCCTATTTTTTGTAGATGGTTACTATTTAATGACGCTGGTATCATCCATATTTATTGGCTCCATTCTGGGTTTTCTAAGGTATAACTTATCCAGTAAGCAAAAAATATTTATGGGTGATTCCGGCTCTATGTTGGCGGGTTTTCTGTTAGCCTACCAAGGCGTTAATCTTATTGCTTTAAATACCATTTCCGTTTCATCAAGTACGGTTATAAATGCACCTGTTATTCTACTGGCGATAATTTCCTACCCTTTATTTGATCTTCTGCGTGTATTTGCTATTAGGATCAAACAAGGTAAGAGCCCATTTAGCCCAGATGCCAACCACATTCATCATAAACTACTGCGCTTGGGTTTAGATCATAAACAAGCAACATTAGTATTGGGTACCCTAAGTGTTCTTGTCATAGCGATTTCATTTTTGTTCGATAATTTGGAAATACATCTTCATTTGCTCATCACCGTACTATTTGGATCCTTGTTATATCTTAGTCCGTTTTTAAGGGTGTTTGAAAGAAATACTTCTTCGAGAGAAACCCAATTGGCAGAAAGTAATGGTGCGGAAGTTTTGGCAACAGAGGTGAAGGACCTTACCTCTTTGGAAGCGAAATTAACTAGTAGTTCTGGAATTAATTCCAGCTCCATTGTATATTCAAAAAATAACGGCATAGACAAGCATGAGGAAATCTTAAATGGTGCTGAGGTTACAGAAATGAAAACCAAAAAGGTTAACAAGGATATCGTTGAAAATGATTTTGAGACGATAGTTACAAATAGACGTCAAAATCTTCAAATGGTTAGGAAAAAGCTTGCCGACAAAAAACAATCCGAAAGCGAAATAATTTTCGATAAGGAATAATCTTGAAATTGTCCAAAGAACAAAATTAAGGTAAGTTCATTTGAGTTCGTACCTTTTTCAATTTATATACTTTTAGGTAAATAACAACTGATTGCCAGTGGCTAACGAAGTTCCAAATAAAAATAGTGGTAGTTATAGACAGATTATGAAGGCCACCTCTATTTTTGGTGGTGTTCAGGTTTTTAATATCCTTATTTCCATCATTCGATCAAAAGTTATGGCAGTTTTATTGGGTCCGGCAGGGATTGGTATTTTAGGGCTTTTTAATTCTACAATTGTTTTATTGAGTTCTTTAACCAATTTCGGTTTGGGTATAAGCGCCGTAAAAGATATTGCTGCTGCTAGGGAAACTAAAAATGAACGACAGAATCGGTAGGATTATTTTGGTCGTAAAGCGTTTGGTTTGGGTTACAGGTATTTTTGGGGCACTAGTTACACTTTTCTTATCTTCTTGGTTAAGCCAAATTGCTTTTGCTACTAACGAGTATACGGTCGCCTTTGTTTGGCTTTCAGGTACTATTCTTTTAAAACAATTGGCCAATGGCCAATTTGCCATCTTACAAGGGCTTCAAAAACTTAAAGATCTGGCCATGGCCAACGTGATTAGGTTCCGCATTGGGATTATTGGCCTCTATACCATTTTATTATTATTTGGAACTGGAAGGAATAGTTCCAGGTTTCATAGTAACCGCTATTTTAACTTATGCGGTTGCCCGATATTACGGTAGAAGGGTGAAAGTTGAAAAAACTACAATAACGACCAAAGAATTAAAAAAGGAAGGAAAGGGAATGATGATTATGGGATTTACGCTTGGTCTTAGTGGCATTATGGTATTGGGCGAGTCTTATGCGATTAGAATTTTCATTAATAATATTGGTGGTGTAGTTCAAGTGGGTCTTTATAATGCCGGTATCGCATTAATATCTACATACGTAGGCCTTATTTTTGCTGCAATGGAAAAGGATTACTTCCCTAGGCTTTCTGCCGTCGCTGGTAATAATTCAAAATCCAATGACCTCGTAAATCAACAAACAGAAATAGCCTTACTTATTTTAGCTCCGGTGTTGGCGGTGTTTTTTATATTTATGGATTGGATAATCATAATCTTGTATTCCAGCGAGTTTGTTGCGATAAAGGTAATGATCTATTGGGCTTTTTTGGGTATGTTCTTTAAGGTACCGGCATGGGTAATAGGTTTTGTTTTTATTGCTAAAGGAAAGAGTAAATTGTTTTTTTGGAGCGAATTGGTCTCCAACCTATATTTATTGGTTTTTAATATAGTGGGCTATTATTTTTGGGGACTTTCGGGGCTAGGTATTTCCTTCTTGGTTTCCTACCTACTTTATATTGGACAAGTCTACCTTATCGCCAAAACAATGTATGAGTTTACCTTTGACAAAGGATTCTTGAAGTTGTTTATTATACAGTTTGGATTAGTACTGATTTGTTTTGCGATCATCTCATTTTTGTCTACCCCTTGGTCATTTGTAGCGGGAATCCCAGTTATACTATTGTCCACATGGTATTCGTTTAAGGAATTGGATAAACGAATGCAGTTAAAAGAACTCCTTGAAAACCATATAAGTAAAAAGTAATGTTACAGTTACCTTGACGACCCCTAATTCATGAGAATTATAAAAACCGTATTACCGTATCTCATCATATTTTTCCTAATTTACCTAGGACCGGTGCCGGTTGGGCCTACCACATTTTCTCAACTTTGGAAAATACCTTTATTTCTTTTCCTTTTCTGGCAGGTGATAATCATTAGAAATAAGGAGAAGCCTGGTTTTATAAAATGGTCTTATGCAAGAGCTGCAAAAAATCTTGTAACAAGTGGTTTTTCGGTTAGTTATATCGCCGGAATTACCGATTTTTTAAGGTATATGATGTTTCCCTTAATGTTCGAGTTTGCCTCGATTAAAATTAAGGATCCAAAAACCCTTGACAAAATATTACTGGGTTTTGCACAGTTTATTATCCTATCTGGACTTCCATTTGTTTTAGGTCTAATCCAAACGAAAGCTAAGGATGCCATTTTGTATTCACGATTTTGATAGTTATGCCGGAATGTTCCAAAACACACATGGAGCAGCAATAACCACTACCACCGCCGTTTTGATTTTACTTGCGTTTCTAAAAAAGAAATCAAGTATAATACAATTTAAAATATTGAATTATGCATTGTTTTTATTTGGGATCTACCTTATTTACTTTACGTTTATTAGAACTGGTTATGCCATGTTTTTTGTTGGGCTTGTACTCATATACATGCCAAAAAAGTTTTCTATAAAACAAATAGTAACCGCAAGTTTGGCTTATTTCCGTCTTGATTTTGGGATTCTTTTATTTGTTGGAAACGAGCGAATCTTTTTATAATAGGATTTTTGATATACGTAACGGTAAGCAAACCGCTGCTGGCTCCGGGAGACTACTGTTTTGGGAGGCCTCCTTTGATATGTGGTTTAACGGAAATGTTTTTGAGCAATTCTTTGGTTTTGGTTTTGAGGCATTGTTGGATAAAATTAATGAGGTTGTTGGGATACGCGTTTATGCACATAACGAAATATTTACCCAATTGGGACAAAATGGTCTACTTGGGCGTGTTTTTCTTTTTTGGATACTTGGTTTCATTGTTCAGATTTATATGGAAACGAAAAGGAACACCGTCCTTTAATTTGGCCATTGCAATTTTCTTTTTATATGTTTCCCTAATGCTGACCCAAGGCGGAATGTGGTTTGAGCTAGATGTTTTTATGGTCTTGGTATTCCTGAAAATACACTTGGAACAGAAAATATATCTAAAAAGTAAACAAATGCTCACAAGCTGATTCAAAACATAAACAGGATAAATATTTTTTAATGAAAAAGAATCTTCTAGTTACCATTCCAAACCTATCGTCTCCTGGTGGCGTCATATTTTTTTGGCAAGCCTTGTTTCCTCATTTGAAGGACAATAGTAAAATTGACTTAAGGATTGTTGAAGTGGGTGGGTATGGTAAAAATATATTCCGTGCCATTGACGACCAACGGAATTTTAAAAAGCAAATCAGCTCCAATGTAGATTTGGTGATTCTAAATCCTTCCTTAGGGTTTAAGAGTTTTTTTAGGGACGCTTTATTCGCAAAAAAACTCATTCGAAAAAAAATTCCGTTTGTCGTTTTTTTTCATGGATGGGATTTGGACTTTGAAACGGGATGTAGATAAAAAGTATGCTGGTTTTTTTCTACGCACGTTTGGTAAGGCAAGTAAAATTATCGTCCTCTGTACGGATTTTAAAAAAAAATTGGTGCAATGGGGTTATAATGGTGAGATTATCATTGAAACTACAACGGTAAATAAAGAACTTCTGAGAAATTTCCACTTTGACCAAAACTCAAAGACGAACGGCACAGTAAACATACTCTTTTTGTCTAGATTAATAAGGGAAAAGGGGTTTACGAAACAATAGAGGCATTTAGAAACCTTAGGAAGGATTTAAAAACATTGAATTGACAATTGCGGGAGACGGTCCTGAATTCGAAAATCTAAAACATCAGACCAAAGCGGATGAGGGTCTAGTAATGACCGGTCATATTATTGGGGAAGATAAAATAAACCTTTTTAAAAAAACCGATATTTATTGCTTACCAACCAGTTATGGCGAGGGCTTACCCGTATCTGTTTTAGAGGCGATGGCTTTTGGTATTCCAGTCATTACAACTAGATCAGCAGGTTTAAAGGATTTTTTTCAAGATGGTAAAATGGGCTATTTTGTTGGGCGTAAAGATGCAAGTGAACTAGAAGAAAAGTTACGACTATTAGTTTCAAACCCAAAAGGGACGCAAAAGATCGGTCAGTTTAACCATCAATACGCGGCCGAACACGTAATGGGTGACAAGGTAGCAGAAAGATTATATGGGCACATTAAGGATTTGCTCTAAAGTTATTGGAGATACACAAGTACTTTTTGTAACTGAGAAGAATAGAAATTCTTAAAAGAATAGAATTAGTTTTAAACCTTCAAATGACTGCTAAAGCGGAAAAAATATATGTATTGTTAGAGGATGACGTAGAAGTCTTAGGTAATGGACAAGGACACGTTTTTTACCGAGAATACCTACCCGTCTTACGTTATGTGAAACTGTTAAGAAAGTACGGCCTGGTTGGTACTTTTTATGTAGATATGGCACACTTTATTTTTCTTAAGGACAATGCTTTACATAAAGATTTTCAGGTTCAAGCTGACTATATAGAGAAGACTATTCTGCACCTGCTTGAAAATAATATGGAGGTACAGTTGCACCTTCATTCTCAATGGCTAAATGCCAAGTTAGAGAACAATGAAATTCAGGTAACCAACCTATGGAACATTGGTAAATTAGCTCCTAAGGAACAGCATAAATTGGTTACGGATGCAGTTGGCTATTTAGAGGCAATCATCAACAAATCGAATAAATCAAATCCTATAACATCTTTTAGAACAGGATCTTGGGGAATGCAACCTTTTGAAACACTTTATGACACATTTGAAAGTTTAGGCATAAACACGGTTATGGGCCCAATTAAAGGATTAAAGATTCCGAGGTTGGGTATTGATTATACCCAAATGCAAAGTGATTGCCAACCATATTATTGCGAAAAAACTGATATAAACAAAATAGGGGATAAAAAGGGCGCTATAGTGCTGCCAATGACGCCAACGTATTTAAACTTGATAGATTTAATATGATATATAGCGCATCTAAAATGGAAGAGCTTTACCAAAGGTATGACAACGACTTGGATTTAAACAAAACTGTTTTGAAAACGGATTATAATGATCCTACCCGAGGGAAGGACAAATTGAATTCTTCGTTAAGACCTTTTAAGACCCATCTTAAGATGAATGCACAACCATTTTGGTTTTTGAAAAAAACCTTTCAAAGGTCTCATGAAAATGTTGACAAAAGTAATCATGATTTTAAATTGATAGTAATAGAAACCCACTCAAAAGATTTTAAGAATTCTTTTGAGGATATCGAAAAGTTTTTCGATCATATTACAACTGCTTATGAAAACATAGAATTTGTGACTGCCAACGACCTTTTAAAACTAGTGAACGAAAACAAAGTAGAACCTCTTCATAAAACAGTATAATTGGGGCTTAGAAAGTATATTGATGTGGAAGACGAGTATACAATAGCAAGGAACGAAGTAATCCGAAGTTTTAGGTTAACACCTTCAGCTACAGATGATGAACTTCTTCGAAAAATACATTTTAGAAGGTTTAAAGAAACAGTTCCCGCTTTCTGTGTTTCATATTTGCTAAACACATTTTTAACGAATAATGATGTCCGATTTTTTAATGAATTTTTATGGGTTTCGGAAGATGAGGAGAAAAGAAGGGTAGCTTTTCATCACTTTACTAACCAAATAAATGAAAGCGGTTTTTATTCTTTTTGTTATGAGGATGATTTTAAGTCATGTCTTGCGCTTAAAAGCGATATAAAAAAAGTTTCGAAAAACATTTTTGATAATAATACCATTTGTTTGATCGGTAGCCCGTTCCATTTTATTTTCGCTTATAAAAAACTAAGGAAATTGGGAGTAGCCGTAGATGTGGTCAATGTTAGGTATGTTAGTAATAAAATACAAACGCATATTCTCAATAATATACTTACCTCGTTTGCATATAGATTGATTTTTGGTAAAAAAGCATATTTTCAGATCGATGTAGAGCATAAAAAAGAACTTAAGGATATTGTATTACCAAAGAAATACGACGTTGGTTTTCATAAGCTTGGCTTTATTATTTCTCAAAGTCTAATCAATCAATTCCGTAAGGGACTTATAAACGACCATTGGGGAGCCTTACCGCTTTTTAAAGGAAGGTCAACCTTGGAATATTCCAAATTGTTCGGTGCCAATTTAGTGGCTACCAATCATCTTATAAAACCAGAAATAGATTCAGGAGCTATACTTTGTTTTACCTCCCTGCACCCGAAAAAATTAAAACGTGATATTTATTTTGGGCTTACGGATAGAATACTACGTTCTACAGCTTTGTTGGCATCGGACAGTATTTTGGATATAGATAATACCCAAGGTAAAATGTTTTACGAGATGCATCCTTGGTTAGTCAGTTACGTTGAAAGTATAAATATAAACGACCGTTCTTGACGGTCTTTTGTGAAATTTGAAAGCATAATATAAGTTTGAAAATGAAAGATAAAAAAGTCTATGTATTACTGGAGGACGATACCGAGATATTCGGTAACGGCACGGGACACATTATGTACCGAATGTATCTTCCTGTGGTGCGTTACGTTGAACTGTTGAGAAGCTATAACGTAAAATCCACTTTCTACATAGATATGGCCCATTGGTTGTTCCTTAAGGAGAATCCCCATTTTCAAGATTTTTCCGTCCAAGCAGATTTGATAGAGCAAACCATTTTGCACCTACTGGAAAATAAAATGGAAGTACAGTTACACCTTCACTCCCAATGGGTAAATGCCAAGATAGAGAATGATATTGTACATGTGACGGAAAAGTGGAATATAGGACAATTGGCTGCTACTGACCAAAAAAAGTTATTTTTAGAAGGTTCCAAGCGCTTACAGGAAATTATTTCCAGATCGGAAAATCAAAACCTTTTTAATTCCTTTAAAGCAGGTTCATGGGGGCTACAACCTTTTGATGACCTGTACGATGAATTTAAGGACAACGGAGTAAAGTTGGTTTTAGGACCCACAAAAGGGCTTAAGCTCTCCGCCTTGGACTTGGACTACTCTACTATGGAAAGTGAAATCACACCTTATTATTGTCGTAAGGACGACATTAACCGTATTGGTATTAACAAGGAAATCGCCATCATTCCAATGACACCAACCTATCTCAATTGGGTAGATTTAGTGCGCTATGTTTTCTATGTGAAATTTAAGGGGTTCATGGAAAAAAATGATGTTGACATGGATATTTACGGAATTCCGAAGCGTATTTTGCAAATGAATCCGGTGGCTAACAGGGATAGTCTACACTCTTTGGAAATGCCATATAAGACCAACCTAAAAATGAATAAGCAACCTTACTGGTATTTAAGGAAAACCTTTAAAAGAGCCTATAATTTGGTAATGAAGAACGAGTGTGACTATAAGCTAATCGTTATGGAAACGCATACAAAAGATTTTAAGAATGTGTTTGGGGACATTGATAGGTTTTTGGCCCATTTGACCAAGCAATACAATAACATAGAATTTGTTACTACATCTGACGTTGTGCGCCATATTGAAGAAGGCAAGTTGGTGCCACTTCTAAAAAAATAAATTAATGATTTTTGCCTTCTAATCGATTGGGCACTATCAGTTTCAGAAGTTCAATCTAGAATTTATGTTCAATACTAATTAAGATGCACCAAGACATTGCTTTGATCGAAAAATTCTGTTTACTGGAAACATTGGAATGTTATGATCCCTATGATGTTTGGATGACAGGTTTAGGAATACGCATTAAGCGGTTGTATAATGCCAATAATGTGGTAGGTATTCTACCCGCAGCGGCACTTACCGTTTGGGATAATTTTCTAAATAATGGAACACGTTTTTTTTATAAAAAACAGGAATATCCTGTGGTTAGGGCCATGGCAGCCTTAGCTTACTTACATCTTATGAGGGCCTTAAAAATAAGGATTTTTTAATAGGGGCAAAAGGTCATTTAGATTGGCTGATTGCCAACACCTGTGAAGGATATGCCGGTTTGTGTTGGGGTCTTGGTTTTAAATGGGCGGCTGGTGATGATCTTGATTATGACGAGAATACACCCTTCAGCACCCATACGCCTTATGTGTTGGAGGCTTTGGATAAATATGTTGCCTTGACGGGGGATAAAAAATATCTGTCCCATATTGAAAGTGTTTTTAACTTTTTTGAAGAGGATATTAAGATTATGTTCGAGGACGAAGCCACAATGGCTACCTCTTACGGTCCTGATAGGGATAGGCTGGTGACCAATGCGGTATCTTACAGTATGTTTTCCTATGCAATTTTTCTAAAACATCTACCCGCCAAGAAAGAATTGATAGAAAGTAAGATTCAAAAGCTTTATAATTTTATTAAAGGGAAACAACTCGAAGATGGGTCATGGTTGTATGAGCCCTACAACAAGAATTCTTTTATAGATTGTTTTCACTCTTGCTTTGTTCTAAAAAACATATTTAAGACCGGTCAGGTAATAACTTTGGACGGTAGTGAAACTATTATCAAGAAAGGTTATACCTACGTTAAGGATAATTTTTATAATTCCCGAACAGGACTTTTCAAACGCTTTAGTCTAAGTAATAAACCTTCTATCGTAAAATTTGATCTTTATGACAATGCCGAACTGTTGCATTTAGCGATTTTATTGAACGATCAAGAGTTGGTTTCATCTTTATCCACGACCATTAGAAAAACATTTGTGAAGTCTGATAGTATCTATTCCATTATTGATATTCTCAATATCAAGCGAAATAAGAACACCTTAAGATGGGCAGTAATGCCGTACATCTATGCCCTGTCCGTAAAGGATAGGAGCACCCAAAGTTAGTCGATTTTAAAAGTTTTATGATTATCGGTATCAGGAGATATCCTTACCATTTGTAGGTGATTATTTACATTTTTTAAAATGCTAAAAAATATCCTGGTTACTTCTAAAGAGTACTCGTGTATAAGTCGATAGATACGGTGCTTTGTCGGGATTATTCATCTAGGCAGAACCAAAGAATTAAATTTGGTTTTCACTTAAGTCCTTGGACTTAAATCTATAAGAAAAAAAGTATGTGTGGTATTTTAGGGTCTGTTAATCAAGCTTTTGACGAGGCTATGCTAAATCAAATTAAGCATCGCGGCCCTGACGATTTTGGTATTGATTTGTTTACCGCAAATGGTCATGATATTCAGTTTGGACAAAGGCGACTTTCTATTATAGATCTTTCTCCGGCAGGGCATCAACCTATGATTTCTACTTGTAAAAGATATGCCTTAATATTCAATGGCGAGATTTATAATCACCAGGATTTAAGGAGAAAACTACCTCAAAATATAATCTATAAAGGTCATTCGGATACGGAGACCATTTTGAATTATTTAATTCATTTTGGAGAAAGTGCAGTTAAGGATTTCAACGGAATATTCGCCATTGCATTTTTAGATTTGGATAAGGCTTCGCTCACATTGGCACGTGACCCTTTTGGCGTTAAACCCTTGTATTATTTTGAAGATGGAAAAAGGATGGTATTCTCCTCCGAGATTCGCCCTATAAAGGCCATGTTGCATGCAACTGAACTTAACAAGGATGCTTTGGCCAGCTTGTTGCGATTGCGATACAATCCGGCTCCCGATACGCTGTACACACAAATAAAAAAGGTATTGCCAGGACATATTATTAATGTACAATTGGGTACTAAGGGGCTGGCACGCGTTACTTCTTCTTTTACACCAGCACTGCCAAAGGTGGTTCATGATAAACCTGAAAAATTAGTTGCCGCTTATGGTGTTGCTTTACAAGAGGCGGTAGAACGGCAATTACTTGCAGACGTTGAGGTTGGCGTGCTTTTAAGTGGGGGCATAGATTCCGCACTTATTGCCGCATTGGCCAAAAAACAGTATAAAGGAAACTTAAAGGCTTTTACAATAGGTTTTGAAGGCGATTTTGAGGAGGATGAAATAGCCGATGCCAAAGAGACAGCTGAAATTTTAGGATTGGAACACTACGTAAAAAAGATATCCTTTTCAGATTTCTTGGGACTCATAAAGGAATGCTCCAGAATAGTCGAAGAACCTTTAGCCACCACCTCTATGATACCCATGTATTATTTGGCGGAACTAGCGGCAAAAAAAGTAAAAGTGGTGCTAACAGGGCAGGGGGCAGATGAGCCATTGGGCGGTTACACACGCTATAGATCAGAACTAATACGGGCCAAAATTCTGGCTCCTTTACGTGGCGCATTGCTTCCTATGGTTAAACTTATAGGAAGTAAAGATGAACAAATTTTGCGGGGTGCGAAGTCGGCCGGTATTTCAGATGAGATCGAACGGTTCTTATCCGTTTATGAGATTTTTACACAAGAGGAGATTCAAAAGATGATCGCTATAAAGGATATCAAAAGCAAAAAGGCACTAACCAATTTTTATGATTTGTTGGATTGCGGTTCTAGAAAACACGGTGCCGATAAAATGATGGCCATTGATACCAGAATGAACTTGGCCGATGATCTTCTAAACTATACGGACAAAATAACCATGAACTTCTCCCTGGAATGTCGTGTCCCTATGTTGGACATCGCTCTGGTACATTTTATGGAAACGCTCCCATTGGAACTAAAGTTGAACAGTAGGCAAGCAAAGATTATTCATAAAAAATTTGCCAAGACCATATTACCTGACAGTATCATCAACAGAAAGAAAAAGGGTTTTCAATCACCCACCAACAGATGGTTTAGGGAAGAAATGGATACCGTAAAGGATATTCTTTTAAATAAAGAATCTGCGTTCGCTACTGTTTTTAACTCCAACTATATAGTAGAACTTTTGGAACAGCATAGCATTGGTTACAATAGGGAAAAACAAATTTTTTTGTTATTGAGTATCTATTATTGGTTTGAATCGAATGAAAAAAAGTAAACTGTAATGCTATCACAACTACTTAACGGCGTAAAGACCTACGTTCCAAAGTCCAGAAAGGAGCTTATGGAATATGCGTTAGAACACAAAAGTATTTTGGTTGCCGTAAATGCAGAAAAAATATATCATGCTACGGATCAAACGCGCGCAATTATCAATAGAAACGTTGGTTATCCAGATGGCGTTGGTGCCGTTTGGGCATTAAAAAGAAAAGGACATAAGAATGTTGCCAAAATACCGGGATGTGAGTTATGGCTAAACCTGGTAGCGCATTATGGTGATCAAAAATCATTTTACCTGGTCGGCGGTAAGGAAGAAATTATCCAAAGAGCGGTAACCCGATTAAAAAGTGAGTTTCCCGAAATCAATGTTTTGGGGTTTAGGAACGGCTATTTAAAGGATGATGCGGAACGTCTTGAATTGATTGATGACATAACCGAGAAGAGACCGGATATCGTTTTCGTGGCCATGGGTTCTCCAAAGCAAGAACTGTTTATGGAAGAGATGTATCAAAAACACCCAGCTGTTTATCAAGGTTTGGGAGGAAGTTTTGATGTGTACACCGGTAACGTTAAACGTGCGCCCAACTGGTGGATCAAGAACAATTTAGAGGGGATATATAGAACCCTGAACGAACCCAAAAAACGGGTTATGGGCGATATACGGGTAATGCCATATTTTATAAGGATAGTGTTCAATAGATTATGATAGAGCTCACCAAATGCATGGAAAACAGTAAATGGAACCTCTTTTTGGAAAAGCAAAAAGAGGAGCAACTCATTACTATTGCCCATAATCCGTGTTTAGGCAAAATACTGGCTAAAACATTCGGTTATCAAAGTCTAAATATGTGGATCAAGAAGGGCGATGATATCGTGGGCGTGCTCCCTAAGGTTAAGGTTCGTAAAACATGGGTATCTATGCCGCATTTTTCCTACGGAGGACCTGTTTTGGATGTGAAACAGGAAGTACAGTTCGATTTACCCCAAACGCTGGGTAACAAAAAATTTGAGGCGAGGAGCTTTTCCAAACTATCTCAGTTTAGATATTCCAAGAAAATTACTTCTATAGTCAAACTAAAGCCAACCGTAGAAGAGCAATTTGCAGTATTTAAATCTGGATTTAAAAGAAAAATAAGGAAAGCGGAAAAGTTGGATTTTAAGGTAATTCATGGAGGACAAGAATTATTGGATGATTTCTACTCCGTTTATACCCGTAAAATGTTAGAAAAGGGATCTCCGCCTATTGGTAAGGCTTTTTTTCAAAACTTACTTACGGATTATGAATTTGGGCAAGTTCAGATATCCGCAATCTACGATGTGCACAAAGTGGTTGCGGCAGGTTTTACCTTATGTTACTTAGGTTTTAACGAGCTATGCTGGGTGAGTACAGATAGGGATTACGATAAATATAACGTGAACTCGTTCCTGTACTGGAATATTATTAAAGATTCTATTAGAAGAGATTATACCTATTTCTCAATGGGGCGTTCCACTAAAGATTCAACTAACCATTATTATAAAAAACAGTGGCAACCCATGGAAATCCCCATATTCTATAACTATTCCGAACCCAAAGGTAAACCCTTAAAAGAGCTTACTTTTTTGACTAAAATATGGAAACTTCAGCCCTTGCGGACCTCTATATTTTTAGGGGATATTATTTCGAAATATGTGTATTGATTTTTTTTGAAAGGATTTATGAAAGGGTATTCAAAAAAATAGATAAACCAATAATAGCGAAGTAAAAGAACATAATATTTTGAAAGAACTATTTAAAGAGAAACATTTTTAAGATGTCTCTTTAGTTGATTGGAAATAGAAACGATATGATTGAAATTAAATTGGGAACAGATAACCAAGTTTGGAACAGCTTTTTAGAAGGGGAGAAGGAGAGTCAAATGATTACCATCGCCCATAACCCCTCTCTAGGGCCTATTTTAGAAAGAACATTTGGTTATACCTATCAAAACCTCTCCTTTATGGAAGGGTACAAGATGATTGGCGTAATGCCAACAGTTTCCTTTCAAAACAAAGTAATTTCTATGCCTCATTTTTCTTATGGAGGCCCAGTTTTTTCAAAAGAAGGGGCAAGAACTGTTACTTTAAAATCTATCCTAGGGAATAAAAAGTTTGAAATACGCAGCTTTTCTAAATTGTCGGAACATTTCTTTGACAAAAAGATAAGCTGTATCATAGAGGTACACCAGTCCGAGGAGCTTCAGTTAAAATCTTTCAAGTCCAAATTGCGAACAAAAATCCGGAGATCAGAAAAAAATAACTTTCATGTTTGCCATGGAGGAATAGAACTTTTGAATGATTATTACGATTTGTATGCCTATAAGATGTTGAAATTTGGATCTCCGCCAATTGGAAAAATATTCTTCAAAAATTTACTGGAAGACTATGCGTATGGGCAGGCTCAAATTACGGTTGTTTATTCCAAAGAGAAAGTTGTTGCCTCAGGGTTTTCCCTATCCTATTTGAATTTTAACGAAGTATGTTGGTCCGCAACCGACAGCGATTATGATGCTTACAACATACATACCTTTATGTTTTGGGAAATCCTTAAAACTTCTGTCGCTAAAAAATACAGTTATTTTTCTTTTGGAAGATCTACTATTGGTAGTAGCAACCATATGTTTAAAAAGCAATGGAATCCTTTAGAACTGCCTATTTTTTACAATTATTCCGAAGCGGTTGGCACTTCGATTAAGGAACTTTCCTTTTTGACCAAAATTTGGAAATACCAGCCTTTGGCTACCTCCGTGTATTTGGGTCACAGGATTTCAAAGTACCTGTATTAATCTCCTAAACAATTCAACAAATGAAAGTATTAACATTTGATATTGAGGAATGGTTTCATCTCCTGGACAACACATCGACCAAAACCGAGGTACAGTGGTCTGGTTTTGAGCCTCGTATTCATAAAAATATGGAGGTTATTTATAATATATTAGAAAAGTCCAATGTAGGTGCCACCTTTTTTGTGGTTGGCTGGATGGCACAAAAGTTTCCAGAGGTGATACGCGAGATTTCGGATCGGGGCTATGAAATAGGAAGTCATACACATTTACATCAGCTTGTATATGAACAGGATCGCAATACTTTTTTTAGGGATGTTGAGAAATCCATAAAGACCATAGAGGATTGTACAGGTAAGAAGGTTACTTCTTTTAGGGCACCAGGCTTTTCTATCATGGAAAAGAATAAATGGGCTTTTGAGGTGCTTTACGAGCTTGGAATTACCGTTGATTCTTCAGTATTCCCAGCCAGTAGGTCACATGGCGGACTTCCCGCTTACAAGGTAGCAGAACCTTCCTTGCTGGAATATAATGGTGCGAAATTAATGGAATTTCCAATTAACACACATTTTATTTTAGGAAAGCCTTTTATTTTTTCGGGAGGTGGTTATTTCAGAATACTTCCCTATCGGATAATAAAAAGCTGCACCCAAAAGGCCGATTACGTAATGTCCTATTTTCACCCAAGGGATTTTGACTATGGGCAACCCGTAATAAAGGAGTTGTCCCAGACAAGAAAATTCAAATCCTATGTGGGTTTAAAATCATGCAAACCAAAACTAGAGCAATGGCTCAAGGATTTCCATTTTATCGACTTAAATAATGCGGTAAATAACGTAGATTGGTCAATTGCCCAAACTGTAAATCTCAACGAAATCAAACATAATGAAAAACATAACGCTGATAGCCGGCGCACGGCCCAACTTCATGAAAATAGCCCCAATTATACACGCTATTAAAGCAGCGCAGGGGTCGGGTGAATACATTTCGTATAGATTAGTGCATACCGGTCAACATTATGATAACAAAATGTCCGGCAACTTTTTTGACCAATTGGAAATTCCCCAGCCACATGCCAATCTGGAGGCAGGTGGTGGAAGTCAAGCAGAACAGACGGCCAATATTATGGTTCGGTTTGAAAAGGAACTTATAGAAAACCCGGCAGACCTTGTATTGGTAGTGGGCGATGTTACCTCCACTATGGCCTGTGCTATTACAGCGCAGAAACTACACACCAAAGTTGCCCATGTAGAGGGAGGCATTCGATCCAACGATTGGACGATGCCAGAAGAAATTAACAGACTGGTTACAGACGCTATAACCAATTACTTTTTTACTACATCAGAGGTAGCAAACACCAATCTTAGGAATAGTGGAGTGGAAGCGTCCCGTATTTTTTATGTTGGGAACACCATGATCGATACACTATTAAAACAGCGACCTCATTTTAAGAAACCGGACATCTGGGATACCTTAGGGTTAAAGGAAAGGGAATATATTGTTATGACACTGCACCGACCTGCGAACGTTGATGAGCAAACCCAATTAAAATCCTTATTGGACGAGATTATTGCACACTCCGCCAATTTACCGCTAGTTTTTCCTGTTCACCCAAGAACGGCCAAAATATTACAGACTTTGAATATCGATCATAAAAGATTGCACATGATAGATCCCTTGGGATACTTGGAATTTAATTATCTCGTAGAAAAATCAAAGGCAGTAATTACAGATTCTGGAGGCATAACAGAAGAAACAACCGTAATGGGAATTCCTTGTATGACCTTGCGTAACAATACGGAGCGGCCAGAAACGATAACAGAAGGAACCAACGAGCTGTTAGGGACCGATCCAAAGGCCATAAAGCCTGCCATGGAAAGGTTGTTTTCCGGTTCATGGAAGAAGGGTAAAACACCTTATTTGTGGGACGGCCACACCGCCACACGCATTGTCGATAAAATATTAGGATTGAACGAATTATAAAATTTACTACTCTATTTACACTTAGTTTTACTTGTTCTGGTCTCTTATGGTATAGTGGAGCTATCCAAAACCAAACCAAACTTGTGTATTTAGTTCAACTTCTGGGGTATAGTGCCGTTTATCCGACAACGGTTTATAGTTATGTAGCAGTAGAACTCTGATTTTTTAATAGAATGAACCAAACACCCTATATTTTAGATTTCAAGGAAGAGGATAAACCTATCGCTTTGAAGGAATTAGTTTCTAAATATATTAGTTACTGGCCATGGTTTGTTGCTAGTTGTGCCCTGTTCTTGGCCATAGGTTTTTTTTATGAACAATACGCACCAAAGACCTATACTTCTGAGGCCAAGATTAAAATACTGGATAGTAGTCACGAGACCAAGGTTATTCCAAATGACGCCGTAGCTGTAAGCCAAAATTTAAAACTCAACCTAGAAAACCATTTAGAAGTATTGAAATCCAATCGCTTGCTCAGCCAAGTAGTTCGTGAATTAAGCTTGGATATTGCCTATTTCGAATACAAGGATTTTAGTTACCAACAAATTGCCAAAGCGCCTTTTGTGTTACTTAAAAATATTGGCGAAGATGATATAGAAAAACCAATGCCTTTTGAAATTCTTATGGGTACTGCCGGGTATCATATTACCGATAAAAGCGGTAGAAAATTTATAGTTCCTTATGAAGTAAGCGGTGCATCCTTAAAAAATATACTTCCATTTGGAATATCATTAGATGAAAACACGGATGTTTCCAGCCTCATTGATAGAAAATATAAAGTGATGCTAAAATCAGAAAAGTACGCATCAATGGAACTGTCCGAGAAGCTTAATATTTCTACTTCAGAGAAACAGAGCGATGTACTTACGTTAACATTAAAAGGTCAATCTAGGCCTTTATCGGAGTCTATTTTGAACGCTGTTGTGAGAAGTTTTGAGAATGATGCCGTGGAGGACAAACGATTGGTTGCCAGAAGAACTTTAGAAATTATAGACGAAAGGTTCAATACACTTTCCGAGGAATTAGACTCCATAGAAGCTGTGAAGAAGGATTTTAAAATAGTGGAGGACCTAACCTATATTCAAACCGATGCCAGTGTTAACCTCCAAAGAAAATCTGTAACCGATGGGGAGTTGCTTAGGTTAGAAACACAAATATCCTTAATGAATCTTTTAAATACTACCGTTGCCAATGAGGCCGATTATAATCTATTGCCCGCAGATATTGGCCTGTCCAATAACGCATTGAATACTATGGTAGAGAAGTACAACGAAATGGCACGGGAAAGACAAAAATTGGCTGTTTCTGTAAAAGAAGATCATCCCAGCGTTAAGAATTTGTCCGAGCGTTTAGAGTTTGGTAAGAAAAATATACTAGAGACTGTTAAAGTGTATAAGTCCCAACTAGCGATTTCAAAAAGACAATTGGATCAGGAAAAAAACAAGACAGACCTTTCGTACTCAGAACTTCCAGAAAAGGAGAGGGTACTAAGGTCTATTGAACGCCAACAAAGCATTAAAGAGAATCTTTATCTGTTACTCTTAAAAAGAGGGAGGAAGCTTCTTTGGATTATGAATCTACGTCATCTTCAGTAAAGGTTATTGATCATGCATTAACCAGTTTCAAGCCTTTATGGCCCAAAAAGACCATTATTTATCCATTTTCCTTGATTTTAGGTCTTATGCTACCGTTTACAGTTATTTTGCTACGTAGTTCTTTTGACACGAAACTTCATGATCTTTCACAAATAGAGCGACTAAATCCGGAAATCCCTACCTTAATCGAAATACCTCTTTTTGGTACACAAAAGAGTTTTAATAGTGTTCCAGAAGGCTCAGCGTTGGCAGAGGCATTTAGAATACTGAGTACAAACACGGATTACTTAATTGGATCATCTACCTCCAATCTGGGAAAAGTTATTTATGTTACTTCAGCTGTAAAAAAGGAAGGTAAAACACTTTTGGCTACTAATTTGTCCTTGGCTTATGCCAGTTTGGGTAAAAAGGTATTGCTTGTTGGCGCCGATTTAAGAAACCCGCAATTACATAGCTATACCCAACTGGATAGAAACGCACTTGGCCTTTCAGATTATCTAAAGGACCAGTGGTTTAGTTTTTATGACGGAATTCAAAGTGGATTTGAGGATAACCGAAATCATAAAATGTACCTAAGCGGAAAAATCCCCAAAAGCGCGCCTGCTTTATTATCTAGTAAAAGATATGGGGAGTTTATAGAACAGGCCAAGGCGGAGTTTGATTATATAATCGTAGATACCGCACCCACTATGTTGGTAACAGATACTTTGTTGATTTCTAAATATGCAGATGTCACCCTATTCGTTGTGCGCTCTGGCCTAACGGATAAAAAGTTGTTACAATTTTCCAAAGAATTGTACAAAAATAAAAAACTTAATAACATGGCCTATGTCCTTAATGGGGTGGGCAAGATTAAGCAAGGTAATTATAACTATGGCTACGCATATGGGTACGATAACGAATTGCAAAATCTAGGGTAAACCAAGAGTATTGGCTAACTATGTCTTACTACTAGAACATGTGGCAAGTATGTACGCGCACTTTCAAAATACATTTTGCACGATTTTGTAAATTGCCGGAGTAATCAGAATGGAGAGGTATCAATGTGTTCAGCCTTATAATGTTTGAAATTAAGAATTGGGATACTCCTCAACGAAGTAAAGGATTTATAAGATTAACAATTGATTTTTAATATTACTTACCTTTAGGTAATATTCGCCGTAGGTTTTGATATGCTACATGAAATTTTTGGCGAAAACCTAAAAGTGAATTTTGTTTTAGGTTTAATAGAAGATGGTGGTGAAATGATTATTATGTCTACTATTCTATGGTATATTTTCTTTCTTATTTACCCATCGGAGAAATACAAACGTAATATTTTTGAATTTTTCATTTCTGATCGTTCTCGTCCACAAGTTTTTTAAAACCAGTCAAAATTCTTTGGTAAGCTAAATAAGCAGTTTTCAGTTTTAATTCTCTTTTGAAGATAAGTCAATTATAAATACTGGTTGATACGATGTGTACTCCCAATTTTTTAGCACAAAGTAACTATTCAGCGGGAACGTTAACGATAGTTTTAAATGCGCCCAAAAGGTTTTACTGTTTTTCACACAGGTATCGGGAACCAACGTTGTCGGCATATGACAGACGGTTCCAAAGAAATATCAAGGTATTTATGGGGGAGTATTGAACCTAAAAAAAAATAGGAAACTGACTTTTGATCGCATGATGAAAAAACAGTACGAATAATAACCCCCTAATCTTGATAAAGAATTAATGGCTATGCACTATCTACATCAAAAGGGCAACTGCTTTGTTTTGATGCCGCTTATAAAAGGAAATAGGTAGCTACAGTTTTAGGATTGGACATACTCTAATTTCTGTTGGTAAACCTTCCCAAATTTCAATATCATCTATCCATTGGTACATAGGATGTGTATTGCCGTATACCTGAGTTAAGATTAAAAAGTCCATATCGTCAGAATTATAGGTAGTTGCACCCTTGTGTTCGGCAATAAGTTCGTCATTTATGCTCATGGAAGCATAACCATCATTTCCATTACTCCACTCAATATAATAGGAAACTTTGAACCACTGGTTTCGGATAACGGGAACATTTTTGTTTTTTACTTGCCATATAGGTTCTAATGGATTTTTGTCACCTTGAAATAACCAAAAGGGTTTTCCATCATCATCTGTGGCCATAAAGGCTATCATTCTAAAACCGTTCGCGTTGTTTTCATTATATTTTTTTGTTTTAAACTCCCAAATCGCCCTCCATTTATCAGGGCCGTTCAAGGAGGTGTCATCGGTCTTCATCCAATAGGACATAAAAAGCGATGTTGGATTTTCCCTTATGTTATTGATTTGATATGGCGTTTGGGTTACCCCTATGTCATAGTTTACTCTTTGGAAAAGTGCGGTTGTTTCCTCTCCTCTGGCATTATCAACATTTTCCAAATAATTTTCAATAGCAGGACCACCGTCATCTTGTATGCGATGAATACCGCTAAAGTTGGAGCCTAATATTTTAATGGGCCATGTAAAGCCAGATTCCGAATCCGTTCCTCTTATGAGTTGATAATTTTCCTGAGGTGCACTGATAGAAATTCCTTCTTCAAACCCTGATTTAAATAGTAATTGTGGCGCTGTGGGATTGAGATCTAACGGGTCTGTTTTTCCACACGACGTAAAAGCCATGACTACTATCAGTAGACCTATTTGTAGATACTTCATTTACTTTAAATGATAGAGAGTAACATATCTCCGAAAAAGATAGTTCAATTTTTTAAGTAAATATAAAGCATTCCTAACCTTTTTAAATACGTTTTTCGGCCATAGGCATTTTAACAACTAAGAAACTGTTTTCAAAAGGTAGCGCTACTATCTTCTGGTTGTAAACGTATTACTTTATTAGATTATAGACGCTACAAATACGAAAATCAGTATCAATAGGGAAGACCGTCCCAAATTTCAAGGTCATCTACCCATTGGTGCATGGGGTGCGAATTTCCGTAGACCTGGGTTAGCATAATAAAATCCAGATCATCTGAATTTGCTGTGGTAGCACCCTTGTGTTCCCCAATCAGATGCCCGTTTACTTTCATGGACGCGTAGCCCTCTTCTCCCTCGCTCCATTTTATATAATATTCTACCTTAAACCATTTGTTAAACAGTAGTGGGATGGCATAGTTCTCTGTTTGCCAAACGGGGTGTTGGGGACTTGTGTCGCCCTGAAAAAGCCAATAGGGCTTTCCGTCATAATCCGTGGCCATAAAGGCGATCATTCGAAAACCATCTTTGTATGAGGCATAATTTTTAGTTTTATACTCCCAAATAGCCCTCCATGTATCCTTTCCCTTTACCGCTGTGCTATCCGTTTTCATCCAAAAGCTCATATACAGTTCTTTTGGATTTTCTCGAATATTGTTTATTTGAAAAGGAGTTTGGGTTACCTGGACATCGTACTTTACATTCTGAAACAAGGCTGTCGTAGGCTTTCCGGTAGGCCCTTCCGTTTGCACGAGTTCATTGGTAATGGCTTTGCCCTGATCATCGTTTATTCTGTGAATACCGCTAAAATCGGAACCAAGGATGTAAAGTGGCCATGAATAGTTGGTATCCTTATCTGTTCCGGTTATGTATTGATAACCTTCTAGAGGTTCGCTAAGCTGAACACCTTCAAAACCTGAACTAAAAAGTAAGTTGGGTTTGGTTTTTTGTGTCTTGGAAGGCAATATAGTTTCTAAAAGTTCAAATTTTGAAATTGCCCTTTCATTTGCATCGTACTTTTCCTTAATGTCACTTAAGGTTTTGGGAGCCATCGTATGTATGGTATAAAAACTCAGCCCGCCTAGGATAGCGAAAAGTAGTATTTTTATGGGTAGTGCCTTCATAATATATTACAGGATATTTTTTTGATCCAATAAAGAATCAAAAATCTTATTTTTTTATAGCGTTAAACTACTATTTTCTTAGGATAAAGACTAGTGCCAAATATATTAATCGATAATCCGAATAATTGATGGGTTTTGAGTGCGGTAAAGAGTGCAATTAGGGCTCATTAAAAACATTTACATCAAAGAACACCCAGTATGTAGGCGGAGTGTTTCAGATATGTTAAGGTTCAAGAAGCCTATCCCCCCATGGAAAGATTTACGTTCTGGACATCATCGTCCTCTTCCAATTTTTTAAGTAGTTTTTAGCTACAACTGCTGAGTAAGTTTAAACACCCTTATCATCTCCAATCTGTTAACTATGATAATCGTTTGTTTAGGTACACTTCACATTTTTATTGTGTTTAGAATGTGCTATACATCCTATTATATAGACCGTATGTCGAAAAAGACCCTATACACGACACCTACTTCGTTAACTAATTGTTAATTTAAAGGAGAATTGAATTAAACTATATTCAACCGGTTTCCCCCCCTTCCATGAATTCGATGGACTCGTTGTATAGCTATTATTTTTGTTCAACCCCACATCGAACTGAACTACTCCTTGCTCTGGTTTAACTAAAGAACCAACTGAGTATGGAAACGTATACCCAATTAAAATTTCTGCATTCAATGATGTCGCATTAAGTCCTTGATCCTTGCGAAAGGCATACTTGTTTAATAAATCTTTTGAACAAGAGGACCAGGGTTTTTATATCAGTTCCCGTCGGTATCTATTGCATAAATCCCAAAACTATTTTTATAGTTTAAATATGAGCACATTAGCTTATTTATAAATTCAATAATCGCCATTAATCGTTTATTCAATAAACCAATACCAACCCTTATGAAACAATTTCTACGTAACCTCCTTTTCGTATTCATTTTAATAGTTACATGCTCAAAAGCATGGTCCCAAACGACGCCAAATGTACCCTTGCGAGCGGTTGTGATCAGCGATATGGACGGCGATGGGGACATCACGGATTTTTATGGTGCAGGTGCCACGGAGAGCGCACTGGAAGGTTTTGAGGTCCGGGTCTACGATATGTCGGACAACCTGTTGAACAGCTTTACCACAGCGGACCAGGGCAGTGGATCGCCACAGATTCGTGGTGAGCTGGGATCCTACGCGGTGGGCACACAATTGAAGATTTGCGTGGTGCCACAAGCGGGCTGGAACAATACGCTTCCCAGCACCTTGGACGGCTCCCTTGGCCTGCCATGTACGATTACCACCGTGGGTGAATTCCCCTCTATTACGTATAATTTTCTGCTAAGGCCACCCGTGGCCCTCCGAGCGGTTGTGATAAGCGATGATGACGGCGACGGGGACGTCACCGATTTCTTTGGTCCTGGTGGTACGGAGAGCGCGCTGGAAGGTTTTGAGGTCCGGGTCTACGATATGTCGGACAACCTGTTGGACAGCTTTACCACAGCGGACCAGGGCAGTGGATCGCCACAGATTCGTGCTGAGCTGGGATCCTATGCGGTGGGCACACAATTGAAGATTTGCGTGGTGCCACAAGCGGGCTGGAACAATACGCTTCCCAGCACCTTGGACGGCTCCCTTGGCCTGCCATGTACGATTACCACCGTCGGTAATTTTACTGGCCCGGTTACTTATAATTTTTTAGTCAGACCCCCAGTGGCCCTTCGGGCCATAGTGATTAGCGATACCGATGGCGATGGGGACATCACGGATTTTTATGGTGCAGGTGCCACGGAGAGCGCACTGGAAGGTTTTGAGGTCCGGGTCTACGATATGTCGGACAACCTGTTGAACAGCTTTACCACAGCGGACCAGGGCAGTGGATCGCCACAGATTCGTGGTGAGCTGGGATCCTATGCGGTGGGCACACAATTGAAGATTTGCGTGGTGCCACAAGCGGGCTGGAACAATACGCTTCCCAGCACCTTGGACGGCTCCCTTGGCCTGCCATGTACGATTACCACCGTGGGTAATTTTACTGGCCCGGTTACATATAATTTTCTGCTCAGGCCACCCGTGGCCCTCCGGCGATTGTGATAAGCGATGATGACGGCGACGGGGACGTCACCGATTTCTTTGGTCCTGGTGGTACGGAGAGCGCGCTGGAAGGTTTTGAGGTCCGGGTCTACGATATGTCGGACAACCTGTTGGACAGCTTTACCACTGCGGACCAGGGCAGTGGCATCGTCCACAGATTCGTGCCAACCTGGGTTCCTATGCGGTGGGCACACAATTGAAGATTTGCGTGGTGCCACAAGCGGGCTGGAACAATACGCTTCCCAGCACCTTGAACGGCTCCCTCGGCCTGCCATGTACGATTACCACCGTCGGTAATTTTACTGGCCCGATTACTTATAATTTTTTACAACAGCCGGATGCCCCACCGGGCACCATACAATTTGGTAGTGACACGTATTCGGTTAACGAAAACGATGGTTCGGTCATCCTTGAAATAAATCGCGTGGGCGGCAGCAGTGGTGAACTTACGGTTCAGATTCAGACGTTCGATGGAAGCGCTACCGTTGACGACGACTATGCCGGTATTCCCACTCCACTAACATTGACCTGGGCGGACGGCAATACCACTAACAAGACCGTGACACTTCCTATTTTAAATGATGCCCTTCCCGAAGGCGACGAAACATTTACCGTTGTGATCGGTAGCAGTACCAACCCGGACTGGGTCGGCACACCATCCACGGCGACGGTAACTATTTCGGATGCCCCACCGGGCACCATACAATTTGGTAGTGACACGTATTCGGTTAACGAAAACGATGGTTCGGTCATCCTTGAAATAAATCGCGTGGGCGGCAGCAGTGGTGAACTTACGGTTCAGATTCAGACGTTCGATGGAAGCGCTACCGTTGACGACGACTATGCCGGTGTTCCCACTCCACTAACATTGACCTGGGCGGACGGCAATACCACTAACAAGACCGTGACACTTCCTATTTTAAATGATGCCCTTCCCGAAGGCGACGAAACATTTACCGTTGTGATCGGTAGCAGTACCAACCCGGACTGGGTCGGCACACCATCCACGGCGACGGTAACTATTTCGGATGCCCCACCGGGCACCATACAATTTGGTAGTGACACGTATTCGGTTAACGAAAACGATGGTTCGGTCATCCTTGAAATAAATCGCGTGGGCGGCAGCAGTGGTGAACTTACGGTTCAGATTCAGACGTTCGATGGAAGCGCTACCGTTGACGACGACTATGCCGGTGTTCCCACTCCACTAACATTGACCTGGGCGGACGGCAATACCACTAACAAGACCGTGACACTTCCTATTTTAAATGATGCCCTTCCCGAAGGCGACGAAACATTTACCGTTGTGATCGGTAGCAGTACCAACCCGGACTGGGTCGGCACACCATCCACGGCGACGGTAACTATTTCGGATGTTACGAGGGCCAATGTTGGTATGTTCCAGACCATGGATTCAGACATTCCCGTTTCCAACATCTCTGCCTGTAATGATCAAGGTAACGACTTTCCGTTTGATGATACTTTTACAGCGGATGTCACCGTGAGTTATACGAGTAGGCCAAATACAGGTAATCTGGTCCTCAGTGGCGATGGTGTTGGCAGTGTACCGGTTGGCAGTATTGGTAGCGGCTCCTATACATTTCAAAATGTGGTCATGAGCGCTAACGGGACCCCGATAAATTTAACGGTAAGCTTCAGTGATGCGCCAGACTGTACCTTGAACAATGGTAATTTGGGATCTGCACCAGCTCCCTGTTCCGGCAGCTTCTGTGTTGTTGCCGCAATTACCACTACAAATATATCTGCCTGTGACGACCAGGGCACGGCGGACCCCTTGGATGATACCTTTACGGCAGATGTGACCGTAGGTTTTACCAATATACCCACCACGGGAAGCCTGAATGTAACTGGAGATGGAACCGTAAGCGTTCCGGTATCCGATATTACGGGCAGTAGCTATACTTTTACAGGGGTCGTCATGTCCTCGGACGGCGGATTTATTAGGTTAACAGCACAGTTCTCAGAAAACCTTAATTGTAATTTGACCAATACTCAAGCAGGCGTAGCGCCAGAATCCTGCTCAGTCTTCCCTCCCGTGATTAATTGTCCATTGGACCTAACTGTCCAAGAAGGCGAATCAACAGCACCAGCTGATACAGGCACTCCTACAGCAACAGGTGGTATCGGAGCAGTTGAAATAACTTCAGAAGATACAATAGATGGTCAGGTAATCACTAGAACATGGACAGCTTCAGATAGTGTTGGGAATTCTGCCGAATGTAATCAGACGATTACGGTGGAGGTACCAACGGTACTCTCCATCCTCCGTTTCAACCTGATCGATGCAGACAACGATGTGGTGATTGGCCCGATTATGGAATGGCGACGTGTTGGACCTTGCACTGCCTGCCGACCGACTTGAACATTCGTGCCGATGCTACGGAAGACGCCATGAGCGTACTTTTAGAACTTTCTGGTACGCAGAGTAATATAAGAACCGAGAACGTGGTACCTTATGCCCTTTTTGGGGATAATTCGGGCAATTATGCCAAACATATCTTTACGTTGGGCACCTACACCCTTTCCGCCACGGCTTTTTCTGAGGACAATGGGGGCGGTGATTCCGGCACCCCGACAACGATTAATTTCAGTTTCGTGACGGCGCCCGTGGACAACGACGGCGACGGGTCCTTAAGCGATGTGGACTGTAACGATAACGACCCAACGGTCTATCCCGGAGCACCGGAACTCTGCGACGGCAAGGATAACGATTGTGACGGACTGATCGACGGTGCGGACCCCGACAGCTCCGACTGTCCCTCTGAAGGACCTGCGGATCTGATCGACGCGACCTATCTACAGGGTTCCAGCAATCCTGATCCTACTGGCCCGATACTTCGTGCCGAACAAGGGAACAGGGAAGTGTACCTCAAGTTCGACCTAAGTACCTTTAGCGGCCCGATCACCGAGGCGACCTTACAGATGCAGGTGGCGAGCGATCCGGGCAACGGAACCTTGGAGGTCTTTTTGGGAAGCAGTTCCAACTGGACGGAGACCGGCCTTAACGGAGGCAACAAACCGACCGCCGTAGGTGGTGCCTTAGCCACCATTACGGGAACCCATAGCCTTGGCCAAGTCAAGACCTGGGACCTGAACGTCGCCCAATTATCGAGTGGCGGCCCGGTCACACTGATCGTGAAGCACAGCAACGGCAACGATGTGGCCTTTGCCTCGGATGAAACATCAAACCCTCCGCAATTAATTATAAAAGCAGGAGCAATTGTTCCGGTAGATTCGGACGGTGACGGATTCTTTAGCGGTGTGGACTGTGACGACAACGACCCAACTGTCTATCCTGGTGCACCGGAGCTCTGTGACGGCAAGGACAACGACTGTGACGGTCTGATCGACGGTGCGGATCCCGACAGTTCCGACTGTCCCTCCGAAGTACTTGCCGACCTGATCGACGCGACCTATTTACAGGGTTCCAGCAATCCTGACCCTACCGGCCCTATCCTACGGGTGGAACAAGGGAACAGGGAGACCTACCTGAAATTCGACCTAAGTGCCTTTAGCGGCCCGATTACCGAGGCCACATTACAAATGCAGGTGGCGAGCGATCCGGGCAACGGTACCTTGGAGGTGTTCGTCGGAAGCAGTTCCAACTGGACGGAGACCGGCCTAAACGGCAGCAACAAACCAAGTACTGTTGGCGTAGCCTTGGCTTCGATAACCGGAACGCACAGTCTAGGCCAGACCAAGACCTGGAACCTGAATATCGACCAGTTGGCTACTGGAGGTTTACTAACGCTTATCGTGAAGCACAACAACGGG
The DNA here is from genome assembly GCA_963697395.1 of uncultured Flavobacteriaceae bacterium. Classification (GTDB taxonomy): domain Bacteria; phylum Bacteroidota; class Bacteroidia; order Flavobacteriales; family Flavobacteriaceae; genus Maribacter. Next base: position 24,686 of record CAVONX010000001.1, on the reverse strand, counting down.
AACGACGTGGCCTTCGCCTCTGATGAAACTGCCCAGGCACCACGGCTGATCATAACTACTGGTGCCAATATCATAACGACCAGTACCGGACCAGCAAATAAAATGGCCCTTTATCCCAACCCTGCTGTGGTAGAAACTACCTTGAGCTTTGATTTCCCTACCACGGTAGAGACGATACAAATCTTCGATGTAACGGGTAGGTTAGTGCGGACCATCAAAGGTGGTTTGATAAATAAAGGGGGCAAACCGGTCAATGTACAGGAGATGCCGGCCGGGATGTATTTTGTTAAGACAACAGATAATTCTGGTATTCAGTTCCAGCAGCAGATGCTGATACGGCGATAATAACTTAGGATTATACCACAACAGAAAAGGAGACCTCAAGGTCTCCTTTTTTTTACTAAAAAAATACTAAGATTTTTACTCCTCCATGCTATGGTATACGTTCTGGACATCATCGTCCTCTTCCAATTTTTCTAAAAGCTTTTCTACATCGGCAGCTTCTTCTTCGTTAAGTGCTTTCGTTACTTGTGGAATACGCTCAAAACCAGAGGAAAGGATTTCTATTTCGCGCTTTTCCAATTCTTTTTGTAAGGCGCCAAAACTTTCAAACGGACCATAAATAAGGATGCCATCATCATCTACAAAAACTTCTTCGGCACCAAAATCTATCAGTTCTAGCTCTAGCTCTTCCGGATCTAGCCCCTCTGCCGGAATCCTGAAATTACAAGTATGGTCAAACATAAACTCTACGGAGCCCGAGGTTCCTAAGCTTCCGTTACATTTATTAAAATAACTACGAACGTTGGCCACGGTTCTTGTGTTGTTGTCCGTTGCCGTTTCTACCAAAATTGCTATGCCATGAGGTGCATAACCTTCAAAAAGGACCTCTTTGAAATCCCCAAGGCTTTTGTCGCTTGCGCGTTTAATAGCACGTTCTACATTGTCCTTCGGCATGTTTACCGCCTTGGCATTCTGTATAACGGCACGCAGTCTAGAATTGGAATCCGGGTCGGGACCTCCTTCTTTTACCGCCATAACAATGTCCTTGCCAATGCGGGTAAAGGCTTTGGACATGGCGGACCATCGTTTCATTTTTCGCGCTTTTCTAAATTCAAAAGCTCTTCCCATATACTCTTATTTAATTTATGCGGGTAAATTTACTAAAATTCAAAACGATACATTTAATCACTCTCCACAATTTCCTCTATCGTTCTGGCTAGCACAAAATCCTTTTCGGTTACACCGTTGGCATCGTGGGTGTTCAACCGTATGTTCAGGGTTTTGTATACATTGCTCCAATCTGGGTGATGACCTTGCGCCTCGCACTCAAAGGCAATGCGTGTCATTACAGAAAAGGCCTCTTTAAAGTCCTTAAATTCAAAGGTGGTTTCTATGGCCCCGTCCACATATTCCCATCCGTCCAACTGACCCAAGTAGTCCTGTATTTGTTTGTCCGTAAATTTTTCCATAATATAAGGTTTAAATATTCCGATTAATTTAAAACATGATGCTCTATAATTTCCTGATAGGTAAACTGAAGGTTTTTAGGGAGTTTATTGATTTTTGGTAATACAGCCAGATAGCGATCTTCGTTCGTGGTATATACCCTTTTTAATATGGGGTTAAAGTTTCCTACGCGTTCTAACACCTCCTTTATAAAATCTTCGTGATGTACCAAATCTGTACTACCCAAATGATAAACTCCGGTTTTATTTCTGTTGATAAGATAATGAATTTGTTGTGTAAGTTTATCGTCGCTTGTTACATTTAAAATTAAATTGGGAAATACCTCTATAGGTTCATTTCTCAATATATTATGTTTCATTTCCTTGATTCTGGGTGAACCATTTCCAAACACCATAGGAATTCTTAGAATTCCCCACTTGTTTTTTGGCAAGCGTAGGAGCATATTTTCAATTTTTATCTTCAAACGACCATAAATGCTTTCGGATAGGGTTTTATCCGTTTCGTAGGAAGGATATTTGCTGTACGCATCAAAAACATTGGCAGAGGATAGGAAATAGAACAGGCAATCGTTATCCATTACATATTCCGCTATGTGTTGGTGTGCAATAACCTGTGCCGCAAAACTGCCGCGAAGGGCCGAAATGATTACCTGTGGGCGTATTTTTTCAAGGAGGTGAAAAATATCATCGTTTTCCACATCGTACCTAAAAAATTGTTTGTTGGATGCAAAGGGTTTAGTAGTGTGGCAATAGGTGCCATAGGTGTCAAAATAATTGCACAGCTCCTTGTAAATGGCATTGCCAAGGAAGCCGCTACCGCCCAATATGAGTATTTTTTTACTTTCCAAACTAAAAGATAGATAATCCGGATAGGGTAGTTAAACGCTCCAAGGCAGTCATCCCCCTGGCAGAATTCCCTTTTTTGTTAAGTGCGGGCGACCAGGTCGTAATGCAATAATGGTTTGGCAATAGTGCCACAATACCGCCGCCTACGCCGCTCTTCCCGGGTAGGCCCACCTCAAAGGCAAATTCCCCCGCCTCGTCATAAAAACCGCAGGTAAGCATTAAGGCATTTATTCGTTTTATTTGGCTACTGTTCAGATGCTTGATATTGTGTTTGCATTTGCCCCCGTTTATAAAAAGGTAGAAGGTATCACACAGCTGTGTACAATTCATACGCAGTGAGCATTGATGAAAATAAAAATCCAGTACTTTTTCAACATCATTGGTTAGATTACCATAGGATTTAAGAAGATTCGCCGCAGCATAATTCTTAAAACCGGTATCTTTTTCCGATTTTGCGACTGCTTCATCGTAGTGTATAGATTCGTCATCGGCCAGTAACCTTACAAACGCCAAAAAGTCTGCCTTGGGATTTTCCAATTCGGTGACCAGAATATCTGCGATCACTATAGCTCCGGCATTTATTAATGGATTTCTAGGGATGCCGTTCTCCAGCTCCAACAATGATAAATGGTTAAAGGGATCACCGGAAGGTTCAACATCCACACGTTTCCAAATGTCTTCCCCTATACATTTCATTGCCAATGATAGGCTTAATACTTTAGATATACTTTGTATGGAAAAGTGTTCCCTACTATCCCCAACACTATAGTGGTTTTGTTGGATGTCCAAAAGTTCAATTCCAAATTTAGAGTTATCCACTGACGCGAGCTCCGGAATATAAGACGCTACTTTTCCAGTGACGGGAAGCCTTAGAATTTCTCCGTAAATACGATCTAAATGTTGTTGAAAGTCTTGCATTACCCTTTATAAAACGGTGCCTTTACTATGGTTGCAGGAATTGCGTTTTTTCGTATTTGAATATGAATTTTTGTGCCTATGTCCGAAAGTATGGTAGGCACATAGCCTAATCCTATGCCCTTGCCCAAAGAGGGAGACATGGTACCGGAGGTCACAACGCCAATCTTTTTGCCCTGTGCGTCTACAATATCGTAATCGTGTCTGGGAATCCCGCGTTCATCCAATTCAAAAGCGACAAGCTTGCGTTCCGCCCCCTGTTCTTTTTCTTTGGCCAATGCGGCACTGTTTACAAAATCCTTTGTGAATTTGGTGATCCAACCTAGACCGGCCTCAAATGGGGAGGTGGTGTCGCTAATATCGTTTCCATATAAACAGTAACCCATTTCCAAACGTAAAGTGTCCCGTGCTGCCAAACCTATGGGTTTAATGCCATATGCTGCACCCGCTTCAAACACCTTTTTCCAAATTTGTTCTACTTCAGAATTTTTACAATAAATTTCAAAACCGCCAGATCCCGTATACCCGGTTGCCGAAATGATAACATGTTCTATGCCTGCAAAATCGGCCACTTCAAAAGTATAAAACTTTATATTCGATAAATCGACCGAGGTAATAGACTGCATAGCTTCTATGGCCTTGGGTCCTTGAATGGCCAAGAGCGAATAGTCTTCGGAAAGGTTTCGCATTTCGGCTCCTATGGTTTTGTTATAGTTGCTGATATGCGCCCAATCTTTTTCAATATTGGAGGCATTTACAACCAATAAATACTGTTCTTCCTTAAGTTTGTAGATGATAAGATCGTCTACGATACCTCCGGTCTCATTGGGCAAACAGCTGTATTGCGCTTTGCCAATGGTTAGTTTGGAGGCATCGTTTGAGCTCACTTTTTGGATCAGTTCCAATGCTTTTGGCCCGCTGATCAGAAACTCGCCCATGTGCGAAACATCAAAAACGCCAACTCCCGATCTAACCGTTTCGTGTTCTGCAGTAACGCCTTCATACGAAACAGGCATATTATAACCCGCAAAAGGAACCATTTTGGCACCAAGGGACTCATGGATTTGGGAAAGGGCTGTATTTTTCATCATCAGTGTTTTAAGTTGTGCAAATTTATAGAATTAATTAGGGAAACCGGTAGTTCAGGTTCTTATGTTTTCTATAATTTTTGGTATTATTTGGATGCTGTTTTTAGGAAAAAGTGGTAATTTGAACTCTTAAAATCACTAGTATGTTAAAGTATTTTTTATCAGTGACATTTGGGGTGTTTTCGCTTGTTCAACTCAACGCTCAGGACACACCCACCGATTACCTGTCGGCCGAATTCCATAAAGAACGACGTGAAAAGGTACGTGGAATGATGTCGCCCAACAGCGTGCTGGTATTTTTTGCCAATGCGGAAAGAAATAGGGCGAACGATGTAGATTATATCTACCACCAAGATCCCGATTTCTATTACCTTACGGGATATAGGGAGCCCAATGCGGTTTTACTTATTTTTTCAGAACAACAGCAAAATCCTGATGGGGCATCCTTTAATGAAATCATCTATGTCCAGAAACGGGATGCACGTGCGGAGCAATGGGACGGTAAACGCTTGGGCGTTGAAGGGACAAGGGAAAAACTAGGCTTCGATATGGCCTTCAATGGCGATGAATTTTCCGCTATACCGGTAGATTTTTCCTCATTCGATATGGTATCTTTTTTTGATTTTGAGAACGATTACCGGGACAAACGCGGTGAGGCCGATTTATTCGACCTGATCAAAATATTTAAGGAAAAGGCCAATTATCCATCGGACTATGACGCCAAAAAACAGGAGCTGTATTCCATGATTACGTCCACACCAATAGAGAATAGTGCTAATGTAGCGCAGATTCTGGGGCGTTACCTGAACAGCTATACCAATTTGCAAGAGGATGAATTGTTAACGGAATTTGCAAATTCTGAAGATGAAGCCGTACGAAAGGAAATCCGCGAAAAAGTGCTCGTCGTTCAAAAAACGAACAACTTGGATTCCTCTATGATTTCCGAAATCATGAATACCCTTAGGGAGACTAAAACGCAAGAGGAATTAGTTTTATTAAAAAAAGCGATCGAAATCTCTGCCGTAGGTCAGATAGAAGTGATGAAGGCCATGCGTCCCAATATGTCAGAAATCCGAAATACAGGGCGTTCACGAATACGTTTATAAGATATATGGAGCGGAATACGAGGGTTACCCTTCCATAGTGGGCGGAGGAAACAACGGTTGTATTCTTCATTATATCGAAAACAATAAGCCCAAGGTAGGTAACGATTTGGTTCTTATGGACTTAGGAGCTGAATATCACGGATACACGGCTGATGTAACACGCACCATTCCCGCAGACGGTACTTTTTCTAAAGAACAAAAGGCTATTTATGATATCGTTTATGACGCACAAGAAGCCGGTATAGCGGCCAGTGTGGTGGGAGCTTCGTTCCAAGCACCTGGCAACGCCGCAAGTGAAGTAGTGGCAAACGGACTGGTAAGTCTTGGTATTATAAAGAATGTAAACGAGGCTAGAACTTATTTTCCCCATGGCACATCACATTATTTAGGTTTGGATGTGCACGATAAGGGAACGTATGGTCCGTTTCAACCCAACACCGTAATTACTGTGGAACCTGGTATCTATATTCCAGAAGGAAGCGATTGCGATGAAAAGTGGTGGGGCATTGCAGTGCGTATAGAGGATGACATCCTTATTACCGAAAAAGGACCTGTGAATCTATCCGCTATGGCGCCCAGGACAACCGAGGCCATTGAAGCCATGATGAAACAACCCAGCCCATTAGACAATTTTGTGCTGCCTACCTTGGATTAGGGCTTAGCAAAAAAGCCTTAAACGCTTGATAGGTTTTTATGGAAATGGATTTTTTTTCCTTGTCCATCACTTTTTGGATCTGTGGTGGTATCTCTAGTTTTTGACCAATTGTTTGCTCGACGACATCTAAAAACTTTACTGGATGGGCGGTCTCAAGAAAAATACCGTAAGCGTCCTGATGCTGTTCTTGGTATTTTTTAAGACCTAGATACCCTACTGCACCATGAGGGTCGGCAATGTAGCCGCTCCTGTTGTAAATTTCTAAAAGAGCTTCCCTCGTTTCGGTGTCGGTAAAGGAGTAGGAGGATAGATGCCGTTCCATCTGTTCTAAATCATCTTCGAACAAATGTCGTATCCTAATGAAATTGCTTGGGTCGCCTACATCCATGGCATTCGAAATCGTTGCGGTTGACGGTTTTGGTTTGTAGATGCCGGTTTTCATAAATTGGGGTACGGTATCGTTTACATTGGTGGCCGCTATAAAATGGCGTATCGGGCATCCCCAAGCGTTGCGCCATCATTCCGGCACAGATATTCCCAAAATTTCCGCTCGGTACCGAAAAAACGATTTCTTTCATTTCCGTTTTATTTTTATCAGCCGCCAAACGTAGCTGTTTATAGGCAAATAAAAAGTAAAATAGTTGAGGTAGCCAACGTGCTACATTGATGGAGTTGGCAGAGGTCAGTTGCATAGTTCGTAACAAATCTTCATCCAAAAATGCGGTTTTGACCATGGCCTGGCAATCATCAAAAGTACCGTCTACTTTTAGGGCGGTAATATTTTGCCCCAAGGTGGTCAATTGTCGTTCTTGGATATCGCTCACTTTACCGCTAGGGTAGAGGATGACCACTTTTATTCCTTTTACTCCTAAAAAACCATTGGCAACGGCGCCCCCCGTATCTCCAGATGTGGCTACCAGTACAGTAAGCTCATTTTGTTCGTCTTTAGAAAAATATTCCAAGCAATATGCCATAAAACGGGCGCCAACGTCCTTAAAGGCCATTGTCGGGCCATGAAAAAGTTCCAAGGTGGCTATATTTTTTTCAATTTGAACTAATGGAAACTCAAAATCGAGCACTTTGGCGAGTATTTCCCTCAATTTTTCGTTAGGAATCTCGTCGCCTACAAATTGATGGATCGCGTTAAAAGCAATTTCCCTATCGGACAGTTCTGTAATCCTTTCAAAAAAAGAGACGGGCAAAGGTGTTATTTTTTCCGGGAAATACAGGCCACGGTCGGGTGCTATGCCTTGGATGACGGCATCTTTAAAAGAAACTACTGGTGCTTGTTGGTTTAGGCTATAAAAGCTCATAGGTTAAAATTCGTTGTATTTTATTCTTTCTTTACAATTGTCTAATACCATCCATATTTATCTTGGAAACATGGACGTCAAAATCTATTCCTATTTTCTCATAAACTTCCTTCATTGCATCGCCCACTTGTTTTGCGGTTTTTTCGCCCTTGCTAAAAGAAAAGATGGAAGGTCCAGACCCGGAAATACCACAGCCTAAAGCTCCGTTGGAAATGGCGGCCGATTTCACTGCATCAAAACCGGGAATTAAAATAGAACGAATGGGTTCTACGATATGGTCTTCCAACGATCGGCCAATTAAATCGTAGTCCGATGTGAACAGACCGGCAATCAAACCACCTAGGTTCCCCCATTGCTTTATGCCATCGGCTAGACTTATGGTCGTTTTTAATATTTTTCTGGAGTCGGATGTTTTTACTTCTATCTGCGGATGAATGACCGTGGCGTATAATTCTGAAGGACTAGGTATCGGAATTACATCCAATGGACTGTAGCTACGTACCAAAGTGAAACCGCCAAAAAGAGCGGGCGCTACATTATCCGCATGGGCTACACCACTGGCCAGGCGTTCGCCTTCCATAGCAAATTTTACTAATTCCAATTTTGAAAAGGGGGTGCCTAACAATTGGTTCATGGCCCAAACGGCACCGGTAGAACTTGCGGCGCTACTACCTATACCGCTCCCGGCCTTAATTTTTTTATAGATTTCCAATTCAAAACCACCGTTGTAATCACTTGCGGCCAAAAGAGCCAAACCTGCAACGCCAGCTACATTAAGGTAGGTTTCCATGGGAAGTTGCTGTCCTTCCAGTTTCGTAATCCTAATCCCCTTCTTCGTGGTCTTACGAACTACCATTTCGTCTCCAACGCTGTCCAACGCAACGCCAAGAACATCAAATCCGCAGGAGATATTGGCTATGGTCGCTGGGCAAAAAATCTTGATTTCGTTCATGAATAGGGTTTCTCTTGTTTCTAGTTTCTATTGGTTAAGTTGTTGCCAAGTTGCAAGTTATGATAACTCCAAACCATATAAACCATAAACTCTTTAACTTAAAAGTTTCCGGTTCTGATAATATCTGCAAAAAGACCGGAAGCCGTTACATCTGAACCAGCACCTGCGCCTTTAATGATCAGAGGCTGGGTAGGATAACGTTCTGTAAAAAACAGTACAATATTGTCGCTACCTTCCAAGTTATAAAAATCATGGCCTTTTGGTATTTCTTGAAGCCCTACGCTGGCTTGTCCGTCCTCAAATTGTGCAACATATTTGAGTTTGGTATCTTGCTGCACTGCATGGTTATATATGTTTTGGAAGTCTTTCTCATACTTTTTTAAGGAAGCAAAGAAGGACGCATTGGTATCGGTAGCTAGACTTTCCTCTGGAAGGAAGGAATCATTTTTAATATCTGTTATTTCTAATGGATATCCACTTTCCCGAGCCAAAATCAATATTTTGCGCATCACATCCACACCACTGAGGTCAATTTTCGGATCTGGCTCCGTATATCCTTCTTCTTGCGCTTGTTTAACTACATCGTGAAAAGTATTACTATCATTAAAATTATTGAACACAAAATTTAGGCTACCGGAGAGCACGGCCTGTATTTTCCGGATTTTATCACCAGAAGCGATTAGATTTTTTAAGGTGTCCAAGATAGGCAGCCCTGCGCCAACATTGGTTTCAAACAGAAATGGCGCATTGTATGTACGTGCCAGATCTTTTAATGCTATATAGTTGGTATAGGTAGAAGAACATGCTATTTTATTGCAGGTAACCACAGAAATACTGTTGCTCAGATAGTTCTTATAAGTTTGTGAAACGGTTTCGTTTGCCGTGTTGTCCACAAAAATGCTATTGCGCAAATTGAGTTTGCTTACGGTTTCAAAAAATTTGGTGTTGTCCGCTTTTTCTCCCTCCGCTAAAAGAGTTTCCCAATTTTTAAGCGGTATTCCGCTATCGTCAAAAATCATGGTTCTAGAATTGGAAATACCAACAACCCTAATATTAAGTTTTAGGTTTTCCTTGAGGTATTTTTTTTGTTTATTGATTTGATGTAGAAGTTTGGCGCCAACATTTCCAACGCCCATAACAAAAAGGTTCAGTTGTTTCACGTTTTCTTCAAAAAACTCTTCGTGCAATGCATTCAGGGCTTTTTTTACATCCTTTTCATCGATAACACAAGAAATATTACGTTCGGAAGCGCCTTGCGCAATAACCCTAATATTCACATTGTTCCTACCAAGGGTACTGAACATTTTTCCGCTGAGTCCTTGATGGTTCTTCATATTATCTCCTACTAAGGCCACAATTGCCAAGTAGCTTTCTGGGACAACCTTATTAATGCGCCCTCTTTCTATTTGATACGCAAAGGCCTCATTTATTGCGGCTACTGCAGTCTCTACGTCAGTGACCGAAATCCCTATGCAAATAGAGTGTTCAGATGAGGCCTGCGTAATAAGAATAACATTAATATTTGCCTGGGACAGCACCTCAAAAAATTGTTTTGAGATCCCTGGAATGCCTACCATGCCAGGGCCTTCCAAAGATAATAAGGCAATATCCCCAATATGGCTTATACCACGTACCGTTTTTCCTTTTTCATTTCTGGATTTGGTAATTAAGGTGCCATGCGCATCTGGATCAAAAGTATTCTTTATGCGGATGGATATCCCTTTTGTCAATGCCGGTTGTATGGTAGGTGGGTACAATACTTTTGCACCAAAATGGGAAAGCTCCATGGCTTCTTCATAGGAAATATGGGCAATGGGTTTTGCTTGTTTTACAATTTTGGGATTGGCCGTAAACATTCCACTTACATCTGTCCAAATCTCTAGTATTGTTGCGTTTAGCGCTGCGGCATAGAGCGCAGCGGTATAATCGGAACCACCTCTTCCCAAAGTAGTTGCGTCTCCAGCTTCGGAACGGGAGATAAATCCTGGGCAAACGGTTACCTTTTGATTGGATGTGTTGAAATATGCGGTGCAATTGGCATTTGTTTTTTCTATATTTACCGCAATTCTCCCATTTGCTATTCCGGTAACGATGAGTTCCCTGCTGTCCTTATAGGTACAGTCCATTCCTTGACTTTTAAAATATTCCGCAATAATATACGAGGATAACAACTCCCCGTACGATACAATCTTGTCGGATAGTTTTTTGGTAATCTCCCCTATAAAAAAAGCACCGTCCAAAAGGGTTTCCAGTATATTAAGTTCGTTTTTTGTATGACTCAAAACAGCGCTCTGTTCCATGATAGGAAGTAAAGCCTTAATAGATTCTAGGTGTCTGGTTTCAATATCCTTTAAAATCGCTTTATAGGAGCCGTCCTGTTTTTCTGCGAGGATTCCGGCCTTTATGAGTTCGTCCGTAACGCCTCCGAAGGCCGAAACAACAATAATCGTCCTATCGGTATAGCTGTCTATGATATTTTTTATTTTAGAAATGTTTTCAGGACTGGCAACGGACGTACCTCCAAATTTTAATACTTGCATATTGCGTAATAATTATCTTTAAAAAACAGAATTGTACTTGAACTTGGGACGAAGAATAGCAGTTTTTACCCCAAAGGGGTGAAACATACGGTTAGGGTACCAAAACCTTTTAGTAAGGTACGGTATGCGATTTTTAAGAAGGATTCAATGCCAAACATACTATTGGTTAAGATTCAAAAGTAGTACTTTTGACTTCCTAAACAAAAGATGCTACAAATTTTTACCGAATCGTTATTTTTACTCAAATAAAACTGGATAATGAAGCTTTTTAGTGCCGATCAAATGTATTCCGCTGATAAATTCACAATAGTGAAACAAAACATTACAAGTGATGAGCTGATGGAGCGGGCCGCTATACAGCTATTTGATTGGATGCACCTACGCATGCAGGGAGCACCCGTAAAAATACATATTTTCTGTGGTATAGGTAATAATGGAGGCGATGGCATAGCTTTGGCGAGACACCTTAAAGAGCATGGCTACAATATCACCGTTAATATTGTAAAGTATAGTGACAAGCGTTCAAAGGATTTTTTAATCAATTTGGATAGGTTGAAAGACCGAAAAATTTGGCCTAACTTTATGGATTCCGACTGCGAGTTTCCTGAAATCGGACCTGATGATATCATTGTAGATGCCATTTTTGGTATTGGCTTAAATAGAACACCAGACGATTGGGTTATTAACCTCATACGGCATCTACATGATTCAAAAGCCTTTATTTTATCGGTTGATATCCCTTCTGGTTTATATACGGATAGGGCTCCTGAAAATATGGAGGCAGTTGTAAAAGCAAATTATGTATTAAGTTTTCAAACTCCCAAATTGGTGTTCTTTTTGCCGGAGACAGGTATCTTTTTAGAGCAATGGGAATTACTGAACATAGGGTTAGACCAAGAATTCTTGATCAAAGAAGATACAGATTATGTGCTCATAGGTAAAAATGAAGTGTTACCTATATATAGGCCTCGAGAAAAATTTTCACACAAAGGTACTTATGGCCACGCGTTGCTTATTGGTGGAAGTTATGGCAAAATAGGAGCAGTAAAATTGGCAAGTACAGCTGCTCTGAAAATAGGAAGCGGTATCGTAACTTCCTATTTACCCAGTTGTGGATATACTGTGTTACAATCTTCTTTGCCCGAGGCAATGGTGCTAACGGATGGGGAGAAGACACTAACCAACATTGATTTTGATATTTCTACCTACTGTAATAGGTATAGGCATGGGAATGGGTACCTCACCGGAAACGATAAAAGCTTTCGCAAAATTTTTAAAATCGAATACAATAGCTTTAGTGATTGATGCCGATGGTCTAAATATTCTGGCTTCCAATAAAGACCTGCTCTCCCTGTTGCCTAAACAAAGTATACTTACGCCACATCCAAAGGAATTGGAACGACTGATTGGAATATGGAAGGACGATTTTGACAAGTTGGCTAAAGTGAAAGCCTTTTCAAAGAAGTACGATTGTGTGGTTATTGTCAAAGGAGCGCATACGATTACCGTTTATAAGGACAAAGGCTATGTAAATACTACTGGAAACCCGGGTATGGCAACAGCGGGCAGTGGAGATGTGCTCGCCGGTATTGTCACCGGTATGGTCGCTCAGGGCTATGAGCCTTTACAGGCCGCCATTTTTGGAGTATACCTCCATGGAAAATCGGCAGATCTAAAGATTGATACTACAGGTTATCAGGCTTTAATTGCTTCGGATATTGTAGATGGTCTTGGAACAGCGTATTTAGATTTGTTTAAAATACCTGAAGTGCCACAGCAAGCAGAGAACGAAGTGTTGGAATGAAATTGAATACTCTTGTTTAGGAATGGGTTTATATAGGTAGTAATCCCAAGCGAGAATAGTTCTTATTTTCCTTTTAGTCTAGATTTCACCCATTTAAGAGCATTATCGTATTCTATGAAAAATTTCATCGGTTTTTTGTAGAACAGCTTTTCTATTTTAAAGTTGTGCATATCTATCTCCTTTACCGATACAATAGCAAAAGCTTTTAGATTCTCCAATTCCTTAAGATAATTGTATATCGTTGGGTCTACAGCGTAGGAATTTTTACGAAGACTTATAAAACCAAAATTCTTGTTTCTAAAATGAATTTCCGAAATTCCGATAATTTGATATGCACGTTCAAGCGTTAATGTTGCTCCTTCGTCGAAGATAGACACCATGTAGTTCTCGTACACTTGTACTTTTCCAATTTCCAGTTCGTATTCTCTAACTATTACTTTTTTTTTGGTTGATTGAACTCCCATTTCTTAGATATTATAGTGTCTTGGACGAAAGTAGCTGTATAATACAGCTTGATATAAAATATTAGATTAAAAGCTCAAATATCGTTCGTACTGCTTGCAGCTAGGAATGGGAGGATTTAAGTTGTTATTGACCCTACAAAAAGCGTGCGTAAAAAAAGAGCCCTGTAAGGGCTCTTTGTATATAAATGATGATATATTAGTATTTTAAGTATTGGAGGATTTCTCCGCCTTTTTAATTTCAATCGTCAATTCTTCGCTTTTTTCGTCCAAATCCATGAATATGCTATCGCCTTCCTCTAATTTCGAGTTCACAATTTCCTCCGCCAAGGCGTCTTCAATATATTTCTGAATAGCTCTCTTCAAGGGTCTGGCGCCATATTGCTTATCAAAACCTTTTTCGGCAATATAATCCTTTGCTGCATCCGTCAGGTTTAAATGATACCCTATATCCTTTACCCTATTGAATAATTTGGCAAGCTCTATGTCTATAATCTGGTGAATATGCTCTCTTTCCAATGCATTGAACACTATAACGTCATCTATCCTATTCAGGAATTCCGGAGCAAATGCCTTTTTAAGTGCATTTTCTATGATGCCTTTTTGGTGGGTACTTTCCTGTTCTTTCTTTGCAGCGGTACCAAAACCTACTCCTTGACCAAAATCTTTTATTTGTCTGGCCCCGATGTTGGAGGTCATTATGATTATAGTATTCCTAAAATCGATTTTTCGTCCAAGGCTATCTGTAAGAAAGCCGTCGTCCAATACCTGTAACAGCATATTAAAAACATCTGGATGTGCTTTTTCTACCTCATCCAATAGAATTACAGAGTAGGGTTTTCTTCGCACTTTTTCAGTAAGCTGACCGCCTTCTTCATAGCCAACATATCCTGGAGGTGCTCCGACTAACCGAGAGATGGCAAATTTCTCCATATACTCGCTCATATCTATTCTAATTAGGGCATCTTCCGAGTCAAAAAGCTCCTTGGCCATGACCTTTGCCAATTGAGTTTTGCCTACACCGGTTTGTCCCAAGAAAATAAAAGATCCAATAGGTTTATTTGGGTCTTTTAAGCCGGCCCTGTTACGTTGAATAGCTTTGGAAACTTTTGCTACGGCCTCATCCTGGCCAATAACGTTGGCTTTAATAAGCTTGGGAAGCCCTGCCAATTTGTTGCTTTCGGTTTGTGCAATTCGGTTTACGGGTATGCCGCTCATCATAGATACCACGTCTGCCACATTGTCCTCTGAAACAATTTCTTTATTCAGTTTACTGTCATCCTCCCATCGCTCTTGGGCGATAGCCAAATCTTTCTCAAGACTTTTTTCGTCGTCGCGTAATTTTGCCGCTTCTTCATATTTCTGTTTTTTTACCACAGAATTTTTCAGTTCCCGAACATCTTCCAGTTTCTTTTCCAACTCCAATATCTGTTTCGGTACGTCCATATTTACAATATGTACCCTAGACCCTGATTCATCCAGGGCATCTATGGCTTTGTCCGGCAGGAACCTATCCGTCATATATCGGTTGGTTAACTTAACGCATGCTTCTATAGCTGCATCCGTATAGCTTACATTATGGTGCTCCTCGTATTTTCCTTTAATATTATGCAGAATCTCTATAGTTTCCTCCACGGTGGTAGGCTCAACAATAACTTTTTGGAAACGTCGTTCAAGTGCCCCATCTTTTTCAATGTACTGTCTATATTCGTCTAAAGTCGTCGCTCCTATACATTGTATCTCTCCACGTGCCAAAGCAGGTTTAAACATATTGGAGGCATCTAAACTTCCTGTGGCACCACCCGCACCAACAATGGTATGAATTTCGTCGATGAAAAGAATCACATCATTATTCTTTTCCAATTCGTTCATGACCGCTTTCATCCGTTCCTCGAACTGTCCACGGTACTTGGTTCCGGCCACCAAAGAGGCCAAATCCAATGTAACCACCCTCTTGTTGTAAAGGATCCTGGATACTTTTTTCTGAATGATGCGAAGTGCAAGCCCTTCGGCAATAGCACTTTTACCAACACCAGGCTCTCCTATAAGTAGGGGATTATTCTTTTTTCTTCGGCTTAATATTTGGGAAACCCTTTCTATTTCTTTCTCACGGCCAACCACAGGGTCTAGCTTGTTCTCTTCGGCCATTTGTGTTAGGTCGCGACCAAAATTATCTAAAACGGGTGTTTTAGATTTTTTTGCACCTTTTTGTGTTCCGGTGTTTCCAAAAGAAGTATCCTTATTTTCTTGTGGCTCGTCCGAATCGCTCGAAAAGGATTCTGCCCTAGGTCCGTCTGACATGTCGTCATCACTGGTGAGCATAAACTTAAACTGTTCCTTTACGCCATCATAATCTACCTGTAACTTATGGAGTAACTTGGTAGTTGGGTCGTTCTCGTTTCTAAGTATGCACAGTAATAAGTGTGCTGTATTTATGGAAGAACTCTGAAACAGTTTTGCTTCCAAAAATGTGGTCTTGAGTGCGCGTTCCGCTTGTCTTGTCAGATGTAGGTTCTTTTTGTCCTTTTGAACTCCGCTAGCATTGGGGTTGGAAGGGCTAAGAATCTCCACCTTTCTGCGTAAATGGTCCAAATCCACATCCAAAGCGTCTAAAATGCTAATGGCCTTACCATTACCATCCCTAAGCAGCCCCAGCATTAGATGCTCGGTGCCAATGAAATCATGACCAAGTCGCAAAGCTTCCTCTTTGCTGTAGGCAATTACATCCTTTACCCTAGGTGAAAAATTATCATCCATAAACTTTAATATCTTCTATAAAATTACTAAATCTCCTTCAATTCAGAGCAAATACTATTCCTATATTCGTTAAAGTTGTTCTAAATCAGGAAAAAGTAGGACGTATTTAAAGGATATAACGCTAAAGTGTTGCATTATGTTATCCTTACCAAGTGTTAATAAATTATTGAATAAATAACTTTGCTTGTTCTTTGAAAGGCTTGATTTTACGTATATTGCCATGCTTTTTTACTAATAAAATAAAGATAAGATTTTATAATGGCGGACGGAGAAAAATTGATTCCTATTAACATTGAAGATGAAATGAAATCTGCCTACATTGATTATTCAATGTCGGTCATAGTGTCACGAGCCCTGCCAGATGTCAGGGACGGATTAAAACCTGTTCATAGACGGGTCCTTTATGGAATGCACGATTTGGGTGTGCGAAGCGGAAGTGCCCACAAAAAATCTGCCCGTATCGTGGGTGAGGTTTTGGGTAAGTATCATCCCCACGGAGATACTTCCGTATACGATGCTATGGTAAGGATGGCGCAAGATTGGAGCCTTAGGTATATGTTGATAGACGGACAGGGTAACTTTGGGTCTATAGACGGGGATAGTCCAGCGGCAATGCGTTACACGGAAGCACGTATGCGCAAAATTGCCGATGATATGTTGGCCGACATAGACAAGGATACGGTAGATCATCAATTGAATTTTGACGATTCCCTTCAAGAACCAACGGTCTTGCCGGCAAGAATTCCCAACTTGCTTATTAATGGGGCATCGGGTATCGCGGTAGGTATGGCAACGAATATGCCACCGCACAACCTTTCCGAAGTGGTAGATGGTACCGTGGCCTACATAGAAAATAACGATATCAGTATAGACGAGCTTATTACCCATATCAAAGCCCCAGATTTCCCAACAGGCGGGATTATTTATGGTTACGATGGTGTAAAGGAAGCTTTTCACACGGGCCGCGGTAGGGTAATGATGCGTGCAAAGGCTACTTTTGAGGAAGTGCAAGGAAGGGAATGTATCATTGTTAATGAAATCCCTTACCAAGTCAACAAGGCCGACATGATCAAAAAGACAGCCGATCTTGTAAATGAGAAAAAAATTGAGGGCATATCCACCATCAGGGACGAATCTGATCGTAATGGAATGCGCATCGTTTATATTCTTAAAAGGGATGCCATTCCCAATATTGTGCTTAATACTTTATATAAATACACTGCTTTACAAACTTCCTTTAGCGTAAATAACATTGCCTTGGTAAAGGGCAGGCCACAACTACTCAACGTAAAGGAGATGATTCATTACTTTGTGGAGCACCGTCATGAAGTAGTGGTCAGGCGTACTACTTTTGAGTTAAAGAAGGCTGAGGATAGGGCCCACATATTAGAGGGGCTTATTATTGCCTCGGATAATATAGATGAGGTCATCGCAATCATAAGAGCGTCTTCCAATGCCGATGAAGCGCGTGAGAACCTTATGGAACGGTTTAAACTTACCGACATACAGGCAAAGGCTATAGTAGAAATGCGTCTACGCCAATTAACAGGTCTGGAGCAGGATAAATTAAGATCTGAGTACGACGAGATTATTAAGACCATTGAAGATTTAAAGGATATCTTGGCACATAAGGAGCGTAGGATGCAAATCATCAAGGACGAGCTATTGGAGGTTAAGGAAAAGTACGGAGATGAACGCCGTTCCGAAATTAATTTTGCCGGTGGGGATCTAAGTATGGAGGATATGATACCTAACGAGCAAGTCGTCATAACAATTTCTAGTGCTGGTTATATCAAAAGAACGCCACTGTCCGAATATAAGACACAAAATAGGGGCGGAGTGGGCCAAAAAGCTTCTTCTACCCGTAATGAAGACTTCTTGGAACACTTGTTCGTAGGCACAAACCACCAATATATGTTGTTCTTTACCCAAAAAGGAAAATGCTTCTGGATGCGGGTATTCGAGATTCCTGAAGGAAGTAAGACTTCTAAGGGGAGAGCCATTCAAAACCTAATTAACATAGAGCAGGACGACGCGGTAAAAGCGTTCATTTGTACCCAAGATTTGAAGGACGAAGACTATGTGAACAGTCATTATGTCATAATGGCAACCAAGAAAGGAAGCGTCAAGAAAACCTCATTAGAGCAGTACTCTAGGCCACGACAGAACGGTATAAATGCCATTACCATTAAGGATGATGATGAATTGTTGGAAGCCAAGTTAACGACGGGAACTAGTCAGATCTTTCTTGGTTTAAAATCAGGGAAGGCGATAAGGTTCGAGGAAAGTAAGACCAGACCTATGGGCCGCAATGCATCGGGCGTACGGGGAATAACATTGGCGAACGATCAGGATGAGGTTATAGGAATGGTTTCTGTGCATAACTTTGAAGATGAGATTTTAGTCGTTTCCGAAAACGGTTACGGAAAACGTTCCAGTATTGAGGATTATCGCATTACGAACAGGGGAGGAAAAGGAGTTAAGACCATCAGTATTACGGATAAAACCGGAGGCTTGGTGGCTATTAAAAATGTAACAGATTCCGATGACCTTATGATTATCAACAAATCAGGGATCGCTATACGAATGAGTGTGGAAGATCTTCGTGTAATGGGTAGGGCAACACAAGGGGTCAAGCTCATCAATATAAAAGGCAACGATTCTATCGCCGCAGTTGCAAAAGTGATGAAGGACGAGGATGAGCTCGATGAGACCGCTTTAAATGACATTGAGGTGAAACCGGAAGAAGATGGCACGGCAATTGATAACAAGAATACCGACGATACCGAATCATAAATTTTTAAACACTAATAATAATTAAAATAATAAAGATGAAACGTAAGATTTTATTGGTAGCCGCCTTGTCATTTACAGTGGTGGGGATGGCTCAAAAAGACGAGATAAAGGCAGCCGAGAAGGCAATAAAGAGTGGCGATTTTGCTACGGCCAAAACTGCTTTGGAAGCTGCCGAGGGAACGGTGGGCGCTGCGGACGAAAAATTGCAGGCACAGTACTACTTTACAAAAGGTACCATTTACGGTGGTCAAGCAAAAAATGGTGAAAGCACTGCATTTGAAAAAGCTCTTGAAGCATACAAAAAGGTCTTGGATATAGAGGAATCTTCTGGGAAACAGAAGTACACTTCGCAAACAAATCAAGCTATTGCGGGTCTCTCTAACGACGTGGTTAGTGCTGCAATTGAGGATTATAACAATAAGAAGTACAAAGAGGCAGGGGAGAAATTATACATGAGTTATAAAATGAGCCCAAAAGATACGGCCAACCTCTATGAAGCTGCAAGTAGCGCTGTTTACGGAGGGCACTATGAAGATGCCTTGAAATATTATAACGAGCTACAGGATGTGGGCTTCGACGGTGGTGGTATGGTCTACAAGGCGACAAATGTCGTAAGTGGCGAAGTTGAGACCATGGAAAAGACCCAAAGGGATTTAATGGTTAAATCTGGTACATACACAGATGCTGTAGATGAAAAATCTCCATCAAAGAAGTCGGAAATTGTAAAGAATATAGCTTTGATCTACACACAATTAGGTCAAGATGATAAGGCCTTGGAAGCGTACAAAGCAGCAAGGCAAGGCAACCCTGAGGATGTGAACCTGATTTTAAACGAGGCCAATCTCTATTTTAAACTGGGCGACAAGGATAAATTTAAATCGCTTATGGCAGAAGCCATCGCAATTGCTCCAGATAATGCCGATCTTTACTATAACGTAGGTGTTATTAGTTCCGAACAAGGTAATATAGAAGAGGCAAGGGAAAATTATAAAAAGGCGTTAGAGATAAACCCAGAGTATACCAACGCTTTTTTAAACCTTTCCACAACCTATGTAAACGAGGGGAACAGCTTTATAGATGAAATGAATTCTTTAGGTAATTCTAGAGCCGATATTGCCAGATATGAAGAATTGAAAACCAAAAAGGATAATTTGTTTAGACAAGGTGCCGATATTTTGGAGGAAGCTTTAAAATCGAATACCGATAACCAGGGTATTTTAACACAGTTAAAAAACATCTACGGTGCAATGGGAGACAATGAAAACTTCATGAGAATGAAGAAGTTGTTGGGAGAGTAAAGATTTCTATTAGAATCATCAAAAAGAGGCTACTTTACCGGTAGCCTCTTTTTTTATATAATTTTTTTTATAACCCTAAGCTTATGGGTATAAATTCTTTGGTCATTGTTAAAAATACCGGTATGATCTAAACGATCGATCCTAACAACTCCGTTTACATGTATGATGTAGTTATCCTCCATAATAATTCCTACATGATTTATGATTCCACCGGTATTATCAAAAAAGGCTAGGTCCCCTGCTTCGCTTTCTTCCACAAAACTTAATGGTGTTCCTTGGGAGGCCTGTTCTACTGGAGTTCTTAAAAGCTCAAATCCATTAATTTTGTAGACCATTTGGGTAAAACCGGCAGCATCAATACCAAAAGGTGTTTTGCCTCCCCACAGTTCTGGAGCGTTTAAGTACATGAAGGCAGTTTTTATTAAATCACTTTTATGTTGCTGCGAATTTATGATAGTGCCTTCAAATTTTAAATGACCGTTTTTTTGGTGTACAGATGACCCGAGTACTATGGGAATGAGCATTGAATTTTCGCTTTCCACATAGGAGATAAGATCGGCCAAATAGCGTTGAGGTCCTTTTTGGACTATATCGTAGTCCTCCTTCACAATAAAATTCATTTGCCGATTTAGAATCCATCCTTCACATTTATCAAAAGCCACCCTAATTTTTGACCACTCCTTTCTGCACTCTAAAATTTTGAAATGTTCCCCAAACAATAATTGGGAGGTCATTTCGCCAACTTCTTCGGGAACAGTCCTTATTGGGACTATGCTTAAAGGACAGATACCGTATTGCATTAATTTTATTCTCCAGGAAATTACATTCGTTCTATTACTATAGCAGAAGCTCCGCCACCACCGTTACAAATAGCTGCCGCTCCAACTTTTGCATTTTTTTGTTCAAGTACATTTAAGAGCGTCACGATTATCCGAGCGCCAGAGCACCCCAATGGATGCCCTAAAGAAACTGCACCACCGTTTATATTTACATTTTTATCCGTAAGACCAAGAAGTTTAATATTGGCCAGGCCAACTACAGAAAAAGCTTCGTTAAATTCAAAAAATTCTACTTCTTTCAAATCTTTTCCGGCCTTTTTCAGGGCTTTGGGCAGTGCTTTTGCCGGCGCAGTAGTAAACCATTTTGGTTCCTGGGCCGCATCCGCATAACCTATTATTTTGGCCAAAGGTTTAATATTTAGCTCTTTGGCTTTGTCCAAGCTCATAAGCACAAGTGCGGCTGCACCATCATTTATTGTGGAGGCATTAGCGGCCGTAACGGTGCCTTCTTTGGTAAATGCGGGTCTTAGATTAGGGATTTTTTCAAGAACTACGTTTTTGTATTCTTCGTCTTCGGATACCATAATAGGCTCTCCCTTTCTTTGTGGCACGGAAACAGGTACGATTTCATTTTTAAAACGTCCGTTAGCCCAGGCTTCTGCTGATCTGGTATAGGATTGTATGGCATAATTATCCTGATCTTCTCTTGAGAATTCATATTTCTCAGCACAGGCATCCGCACAAACACCCATGGCATGGTCATCATAAACATCTACAAGCCCATCTTTTTGCATACCATCTACCATGGTTGCAGGTCCAAATTTATTTCCCGTCCGCATCTGAACATAGTGTGGAATCAAACTCATGTTTTCCATACCACCGGCCACAGCAATGGATATATCTCCAAGAGCGATAGCTTGCGCTGCCTGCATAACGGTTTTCATACCTGAGGCGCATACTTTGTTAACGGTGGTACAGGGAACGGAATCTGGAATGCCGGCATATAGCGCAGCCTGCCTGGCCGGTGCCTGGCCGGTACCTGCTTGTACGACATTACCCATGAGTACTTCCTCTACTAAATGGGGATCGAGCCCAATTTTTTCCAACGCCCCCTTAATTGCTGCCGCTCCTAACATAGGGGCGGTAACTGTTGATAATGCACCCATGAAGCTACCAATAGGTGTTCGTACCCCAGAAACAATAACTACCTCTTTCATTTTTAAAATTCTTATGTTTTGCGAAATTACTAAATTCTTCTTCAACGATATGGTAATGTTGTCATTTCCCGATTATGAGCTTATAATTTTCTATTTTTGAGCATATAATCGAAACATAGGACTCTTGGAAAATTTTTATAAAAAGCAATATCTTATATACAAGTTCCTCCTGTATGTCATATGTGTTGGCTTAATTGTATTTTTCTTTCCAAAAGGAGGAAAGTTTAAATACGAGTTCCAAAAGGGGAAGCCTTGGCAATTTGAAAATTTGTATGCACCTTTTGATTTTTCTATTCACAAAACGGAAGATGAGATAAGCCAAGAAAAGCAGAACATCCGTGATAATCAAACGTTCTATTTTAGATATGACCAAGAAATAGTTAAAGACGTTTACGAAACTTTCGATATTAAGCTAGAGGAACAGTGGCAGGAAAGTGGACTTAGGAATGCTCAAAAAAGTATACTAAAGAATACGGCAAAGGAGATTCTTAATACTATTTACAAAAACGGTATTCTTCATTCTTCGGAGGTTGTATTAAATGATAACCCTATTTTATTGGTCGTAAATAATGAGGCAAGACAGGTCTCCCTATCCGACTTTTATACAGTTAGTGAGGTTGAAAATTTGATTGAATCCTTTCTGGAAGAACGAAGGTTGGGAGCGTTTAAGGACGATTTTAGAGCCCTGTTTTTCGATTTAGTGGCACCAAATGTTACCTTGGATAAGGAGCTTACCAGAAAAACACTGGAAGATGCTCTTTCAAAAATATCGTATACCAGAGGAACCGTAGATGAAGGAAAGCTGATAATTGCCAAAGGTGAGGTCGTAGAGGCCGATAACCTAAAGGTGTTGAATTCCTTAAAGGCCGAATATGAATCCGAATTATGGACGGATAATAATTACTATTTTGTAATTGTCGGCTATACCATTCTGGTTGCCGTGGTGCTTTTAATGCTGTTGCTCTTTCTTAAAAAGTATAGGCGTGAGGTTTACGATAATAACACGAAAGTGACCTTTATTTTTTTTAATATAGTCCTTTTGGTGTTTATAACCACTTTAGTGATAAAATACAATGATTCCTTAGTATTCGTTGTGCCCTTATGTATTCTTCCATTAGTGCTTAAAACATTTTTCGATGCACGATTAGGACTATTTGTTCATGTATTAACAGTGCTTCTATTGGGTTTTGTAGTGCCAAATAGTTTTGAATATATTTTTCTACAGATCATTGCAGGGATCGTTACCATTCTAACGGTTTCGGAACTCTATAAGAGGGCTAACCTTTTTGTCTCCGTAGGGCAGATTACTCTTATTTATGTGGTAGCATATTTGTCGTTTCATACCATTCATGAAGGTAATTTGAATAATATTGAGTGGTTCGCTCTTGGCCTGTTTTTATTGAACGGTATGATCACCCTATTCGTACAACCATTAATTTATATCTATGAAAAGATTTTTGGTCTAGTATCCGATGTTTCTTTATTGGAGCTTTCAGATACCAATTCCAAGTTACTTAAGGAACTTTCCAATAAGGCTCCGGGTACTTTTAACCATTCTTTGCAAGTGGCAAATTTGGCAGAGGCCGCTGCCAATGGTATTGGGGCCAATGCCATGTTAGTTAGGGTAGGGGCCCTCTATCACGATATAGGAAAACTGGATAACCCCACTTTTTTTACAGAAAATCAGATTACCAATATAAACCCGCATGATGAAGTCAGTCCCAAAGAAAGTGCCCGAATTATTTTAGATCATGTCATCAAAGGCATAGAATTGGCGAGGAAAAATAAGCTACCGGATAGGATAGTGGACTTTATTCGTTCACACCATGGCACCACATTGGTCTACTATTTTTACAAGAAGCAACAAGAACTCCAGGGCGAAGCAGACAAAGCAGATTTCCAGTATCCCGGACCTTTACCTTTTTCCAAAGAAACTGCTATACTTATGATGGCAGACTCCGTGGAGGCAGCTTCTAAAAGTCTTAAAGACCCAACCTTCTTGATTATAGACGAATTTGTGGAAAAAATAATTGGGGGTCAGATGAAGTCCAACCAATTTGTAAATGCAGACATTACGTTTAAGGAAATAGAGACCATTAAAAAAATCTTTAAGCTTAAATTAACCAATATCTATCATTTGAGGGTAGAATATCCCGAGTAGGGAATTCAAAAGATACTTACATTATTTTAGTCTTATTAGTGATAATTTTAGAGGAAATTCATTTCGATAATAGTAAGTGGTTTTGTTGGTTGAATGTGAATGCCTTTTTCAGTTTAAAGTTAGATAAAATGGTATCTCTAGAATAAATTTTTTAGTAATGAACGAAGCCTAGTATATTGATTTCAAGTCAATTGGTAGGATCACAGGATACCTTAGATTTTTCAAGTTATAAATTTTATAAAAAATCGATTAAAATAGTTGCTTTATAGTGTTGTAAAAATGTACATTTGCATCCGCTAAATGGCGAAGTTCATAATTTTATACGGAGAGGTGCCTGAGTGGCCGAAAGGAACGGTTTGCTAAATCGTCGTACCCCAAAAGGGTACCCAGGGTTCGAATCCCTGTCTCTCCGCAAGAATCTGTGTGAGAGTCAGATTAAATTTAAGATAACCATTTTCGGGGTGTAGCGTAGCCCGGTTATCGCGCCGCGTTTGGGACGCGGAGGTCGCAGGTTCGAATCCTGCCACCC